>CAWANH010000029.1:0-1695367 GCA_963783375.1 Candidatus Eiseniibacteriota bacterium | reverse complement strand
GAGGTCCTCGTCCCCCCGGTGGGCGCGGTAGACCGTGACCCAGACCGGCGACGACGGGAGGTCGCCCGACGAAGAGCGCCGCCACCGGGTTCGTCCGCGGGAGCGTGAACTCGATCGTCTCCCCGGTGTCCTCCTGGCTGAAGTCGAGCTCGCTCCGGGTGATGGCTTCCGGGGTGAACACGCCGGCGGGGAGGGTGATCGCGCGGTCGGCGGAGGTGACGAGCCAGAGGCGGCTCCCCTGGGCGAACCGGAACCCTTCCACCGGCTGGCCGGCGTAGCGGCTCCGCTCGCGGTCGTCGAGGGTCATACCGGCGCCTCCAGGGGGAGCTCGCGGACCCGGATCGTGGCCTCGGCCACGCCGGCGCTGGGGTAGCGGATCTCGACCCGGTCGTCCTCGAGGCGGCAGAGCTTCAGGAACGAGACCACGGTCTGGGCCATGGGGTAGTCGCGGACGGCGACGGGGTCCAGGGTCAGGGTCTCGGTCAGGTAGTCGCCGGGGTCGGTGGCGTCGGCGATCCGGTAGAAGTCCATGGCGCCGTCGCCCAGCGGTCCAGAGGGCGACGTGGCGCCGGGCCCCGGTCGTGCCCCACATCTGCTGGCGGTAACCGGACCCAGTGGATGGTGACGATGGACTGGTCCTGGAGGACGTCCTCGGCGAGCGAGAGGTCCCACTGGAAGCTCGGGAGCCAGAACGGCACCGCGCGGCCGACCCGGGCGTCGAGGAACGCGCGCATGGCGGCGATCTCGGCCCGGCCGAGGGCGGTCCAGGTGAACGGCCGGGACGGCGCCGGCGCGGGAGCCTGCTCGTCGGCCACGCGCTTCCCGGTCCTGGAGTCCAGGAGCACGAACTTCCGCCGGAGCTGCTCCTGGAACGGCCCCAGGCGGTTGTAGTTGAGGGCGAGGACGTCGTAGCCCAGGTAGGTCACAGGAGCACGCGCCTCCAGGAGCGCGGCCAGGACCCCGCCCAGGACCCAGGGCACGACGTCGAGCGGGCGCGGGCCGCCAGGCGCCGCGTGGCTCAGGCGCCCCGAGACGAGCTCCCACGCCACGCCGAGGCAGGCGGCGAGGGGGATGGCCAACGAGGGCGTCCCCGGCCCGGTGGGCGGCCACGAGCCCCAGGAGCGCCCCCCAGGCGAGGTGGGCGGAGAACGACTCGCGCTTGTGCAGGAAGTACGCGAGCACGCTCATGGCCGGAACCCGTCGATGTCGAACACGAGCGCGGTGGAGGCGATGGCCAGCGACTCCCAGGTGAACGGCCTCCTCGGGCGAGAGCCGGCCGACGACCAGCGGCAGCACCCCGGTCACCCCGGCGGTCCAGGCGTTCCGGAGGCCCAGGGTGAGCACCAGGCGGTCCGCCAGGACGCTCTCGATCGTCTGGACCTCCCACCGGTACGGGATCGGCCCAGAGCAGCACCAGCCCGCCCGGCTCGAACGGGATGTCGGCGGTGTCGCAGAGCACCTCGAGGTCGTCGGGCACGGCGTCCTGGGCCAGCGGCACCCGGAACTGCCACCGGCCGATCCCGAACGCGCGGGCCTGGTTCCCGAAGAGGATCGCCCCGGCCATCTGGGCGTCGCGGAGGTCGTCCAGGAGCACCGAGTAGGCGATGGTCCCGACCGGGACCGCGCGCAGCTGCACGCGCTGCTCCATGCCCCGGAACGAGGTCAGGACGTCGGTCAGGTACCCGAACGTCTCCACCACCGGGCTCCGCCCAGTTCGGCGGGAACGGGAACGGGATGAGCCGGAACCCGAGGATGCGGATGTTCGTGCCGGCGGGGTCCACCTCCACGAACACCCAGGTGATGAGGTTGTCGATGAGCGGATCGCCCTCGGCGTAGACCTTCACCCGGTAGACCTGGGAGTCGGAGGCGGGGAAGTGGGCGGGCTGGCCGAGGTGGTCGACGACCTCGATCCCGGCCGGGCCCTCGACCGTGATCTCGTCCAGCACCTTGCGCCCGGGCGAGGAACGCGTTCCAGACCTCGACCTCGATCTCCTGCTCCGAGACCACCGCCCCGAGGTCGCGCCGGCGGGGGATCACGTGGATCGTGGTCGAGGATGGCCAGGTCCTCGCCGGGCCCGGGGAAGCCCGCGAACGCGAACGCGTCCGGCCGCGGGTCGGCCAGGGCGCCGAACAGCGCCTCGAACGAGAGCGGCGCCACCACCGAGGCCTCGTCCAGGGGCAGCGGGAGCGAGGCGTCCCTCAGGAGCAGACCGAGCCGTCCGGGGCCGGTCGGCAGCGCGAGCCAGCCCGGGGGCGAGGGTGCCGGCTTCCATCTCACGCCGCCTTCCGCACGGCGAAGTTGGGGAAGAGCATGTAGTCGAGCCCGCCGACCTGGAGGATCTCCCGCGGCGGCGTAGCCCGCGCCGACCGCCTCGCACCAGAACACGTTCGGGGGGTAGCCGAGCGGGGCCCACCGCGCCGCCGGGGTCGGTGAGGACGAAGAGGTGGATCGGGAGCAGCAGCGCGCCGGCGAAGGCGGTCTGGGTCGACGCGGCCGACCTAGAAGTCGTAGTCGGGGTGCTGCTGTCTGGCGCTGGTTGTCGTAGCCGTTCGGGTTGAGGGGGCCGTCCATGAACCGGCCGGTGTAGCCGTCGTCGGCCTCGTCGCCGGTGCAGTCTGCCACCCAGCGGCCCGGAGAACGTCGCGGCGTCCACCCGCACGAACCCGCCGGCGTCGGCGTCGTAGTCGGTCTCGGTGCTCGTGGGGCAGCCGGGCGAAGGGCGCCCAGGCGGTCTGGTTGACCCGCCGGCAGTTGGACCGGCTGGGATCGGGTCTCGGTGTTCCGGTAGGCCGAGGTGCTGGCGAAGAAGTAGGGGAAGTCCTCCGGGGCGCCCATGTCGGCCAGCCGCAGTCCCCACCCCATGTGGACGAAGACCCCGGGGCTCTTCTCGACCACGACGATCACGTTGTCCAGGCCGTCGTCGAAGAAGTGATAGCCGGCGACCGACCCCGCGGGGAGGTTCATGCCGCACCCGGAGGTCGAGGGGGGCGTGTCGGTCCGAAGCGGCCGCCCGGGCTGCTCGACCCAGCTCGCCCCGCCGTCGTGGCCGTCTCCGAGGTAGAGGCCGATCCCGTAGCCCAGGCTGTGGTCCCAGGCCCCGGTCGACTTGGTCCAGATCTTCTCGTTCATGGCCGCCCGGAGGTTCACGTAGAGGCCGGACTTGTGGAGGTGCGCCCGCCACCCCGAGGCGTCGGCCTGGCTCAGGTCCAGGGTCCAGCCCTGGTCGGTGAGCCAGCTCACGAGCGTCTGGAGCAGGTTCGTCGGGGAGGAGCTGATCCCGGTCTGGTAGGCTGGCGGCCATGGGTTCAGTCCAGGGCCACGGCGAGGAAGTCCTCGCGGCTCGGTGCGGGTGATGTTGTGGAACGCCATCCAGTCGACGGCGCCGAGGCGGATCAGGGTCTCGGCGGTGAGCCCCTGGCCGGAGACCGCGGCCACGCCCCGGAGCTGGCCGATCGTGTTGGGCTCGGCCGCGTTCAGCATCACCGGCCAGAGGGTCCGGGAGCCGTCGAGGTTGAGGTCGAGGAGGCTCATCCCGCCCCGGTAGGGCCAGATGATGTGCTCGTAGCTCTGGGGCGCGTAGGTCGGGTTGCCGTTCCGGGACGCGGCGAACGGGAGCCAGGCGCCGTCCAGGTTCCTGGCCCGGAGCTGGGCGTCCTCGGGCAGCAGGTTCGGCGGCGTGTTGGTCAGGGTGTCGGAGTGGGTCGGCATCCGGTGCTTGTCGCTGGCCTCGCTCCACCGGTAGAGCGTGCTCGTTGTACTGGACCTGGCGCCTCGCCCAGGGCGAGGGTGCCGCCCAGGGCCAGGGGGTAGGGCCACTGCTCGGGGGAGAAGTAGGGGTCGAGGAGGCCCAGGTAGGCCATCTCGTAGTTGGTGTTGATCTTGGCGATCACGATCGCCCGCCGGCCGTCGGCCACGAACCAGTAGGGGATGGTGGCCTGCCAGAGCGGGAGGTAGAGCTTCCCGTGGAACCCGGGCTGGAGGCGGAGGTGCGAGGTGGACACGAACCCGTCGAACCCGCAGAGCTCCCAGTCGTAGTAGTCGGCGTCGGCGCGCTCGAACGGCCGCACGCCCACGTAGATCCCGCTGTCCCCGTCGTTCCCCGGCGCCTTCCAGATCGACCTGCCCCGCGGCGGCGTCCACGCCGTCGGCCCGCAGCAGCCGGATGCACCCCGAGCATCATGGCCGTTCGTGTACTTGTGGCTTGGTGATGTGGAGCCGGTAGCGGGTCGCGGCCACCGGGGCGGCGATGTCGAAGTGGCGGACGACGCCGGTGGTGCCGCTGAACTCCGGCCAGGCTGTCGAGGGTGACCCAGGCCGACGCCGTTCCAGTAGTCGAACGTCCAGTCGTCCGGGAGTACCAGAATTCGACGAACTCGCCGAGCTGGTAGCTGGACGATGGTCTCCTCCTGGTAGAGGGTGATCTCGATGTCCTGGGGGATCGTGATCGGGGCGTCGACGCCCAGTGTTGTTGGTGCCGTCGTCGGTCTTCCCGTCGACGAGGTTCTGGGCGGCGTAGGTCCCGGTGTTGCCCTGGGTGGCCAGCACCTTGGCGCCCAGGGAGCGCCGGAGGGTGGTCCAGGCGGGCGCGGTGGAGAGCGTGAACGCGTCCCCGGCCTGGAACGGCGTGGCGCCGGCGGTGATGGTGAACGCGACCCGGGGGTTGGAGTAGGCGACCCCGACCGTGGCGTTGGCGTGGCTCCCGGTCACCGAGCCGACCACCGAGAACGTGGTGTCCGAGAGTGGCGGTGACGGTGAACGTCTGGGCGATGGCGGCGCCCCCGCCGCGGTAGTCGGTGAGCCGGCCGTCACCGATGCCGGAGTACGACGACCCCGAACGCGCTCCCGGAGCCCGGTCAGGAAGAAGTCCAGCCGGTCGAGGAGGTCGATGTAGTCGGTGGCGATGCCGGTCGTCCACATGGTCAGGTCCCCAGGGCCGAGCGGATGGCGCGGCGGTTCCGGGCCATGGCGCGGACCAGGATCCGCTGGCCGGCGGAGGACTCGAGCTCGCGGAGCACGAGGCCCTCTTCGAGGCCGATCAGGAGCCGCCCGTCCCGGGAGGCGCCGTCGGCCGGCGACGCGCTCCGGTCCACCAGGCCGCCCTCGGCGAACCGGGGCGCGGGGACGGTGATCACGACGGGCGGGGCGACCAGGGCCCGGACGCCCCGGCGGTTGAGGTCCTCCAGGTGCCGGAGCACGCCCGGCTCCTGGACCACCGCGGCCCGGACCAGGTACTCGCCCCGGGAGAACCAGGCGAGGTTCGAGTCGGAGGTCCCGGTCCCGAGGCCGCCCAGGATCCCGCCCGTCGGCCTTCTTCGGGTCTCCCTCGCCCCCGACCAGGCCGCCGCCCGCCGAACACGCCGGCGATCTTCGGCGCATGATCGCGGTGGCGAGGAGCTGCGCCGCCATCCGGCGGAGGTCGGCGATGATGGACAGCGCCATGTCCCGGAACGCGTCCTGGAACGACTTGGCCCCGGTGATCCCGGTGTCGAAGAACTCGGTGAGCGCGTCCCGGCCGGCGTCGAGGGCGGCCTTCCCGAAGGCGGCGAACGAGGCCCGGGCGCCTTCCACCGTGAACCCGAGGTCGCGGACGGCGTCGGAGAACGCCCGGGCCTGGGCGATCTTCTCGGGGTCGCCGGTCGCCCGGGCGGCGGCGTCGAGCCCCTCGGCCAGGGCCTGGAGCGCGGCGAGCCGGTCCTCCTCGATGGCCAGGAGCTGCTGCTCGCCCTCGACCTGGGAGAGCAGCCCCGCCGAGACCTTGGCCTCGATCTGCGGAGCGCGCGGCGTCGAGCTCGGCCAGGCGGCCTCGGCCTGGCGCTTGGCTTCATCGAACCTGGCGCCGGCCTCCAGGGAGCGCCGGAGCCGCGCGAGCGTCGCCTCCCGCTCCGCGTCCGAGGCTCCCTGCTTCCGGAGCAGCAGATCGGTCTTCCGGATCTCCTCGTCGATCCCGGCGAGCGCGGCCTCGAGCCGCCGGCCCTGGGCCTCGAGGAGGCTCTTCTCCAGCGCCAGCCGCTCCTGGCCGAGGTCCCGGACCGCTTCCCGCTCCTCGGCGGTGAGCGCCGCGATCTCCTCCTCGTGCTCGAGGCGCGCCTTGGCCAACTCGTCCTCGATCTTCCCCTCTTCCTCGAGCCGTCGCGCTGGGGTCGGTCTCGCTCCGAGAGCAGCCCCCGCTTCTTCTCCAGGACCTCGACCTCCTGGGCGAAGGCCTCGTCGGCGATCCGCCGGCGGTCCGCGTAGTAGGCGCGGACGTCGTTCAGCCCCTCCTCGAACGCCCGCTTCTCGGCGTTGTTCCGGAGGGTGGCCGTGGTCCGCACCAGGGCCAGCTCGCGGTCGAGGGCGGCCTGCAGGACCTGCGCCCGCTTGGCGGCGAGCGCGGCGGGGTCCTCGGGAAGCTCCCCGGGCGGGGGCGTCGGGGTGCGTGGCGGGCTCGGGCGGGGAGGAGACCAGGAGCTCGAACCGGGCCTTGAGCCGGGCCATGAGCGCCGCCTGCTCGTTCGGCGATCGTCTCCCCGGCGGCGTTCAGGTACGCCTTGGCGTCCTCGAGCCGGCCGTGGAGGAGCGCGTTCAGGGCCCGCACCCCGGAGTCGATCCGGATCATGAGGAACCCGAGCCCGGTCCCGACCAGGTCGAAGGCGGAGGACACCACGGCCACGATGAACTTCACCACCAGCCCGATCCCCTTCCCGAACGTACTCCCAGGCGTCGGTGGTCTGCTTCAGATCCCCGCTCATGATCTGGAGCGCCTGGGAGACCTGGGGGACGAGCCCGGCGGCGAGCCGGGTGCCGAGGCCCTCGGACTGGGCCTTCAGCACCTCGAAGTCCTCGTTCATCTGCCGGGCCGAGGCCGGCCAGCCGCGTGTCGATCAGGACCCCCAGCTCCCGGGCCCGGTCGATCACGTGGGCCAGGCCCTCCTCGGCCAGGGCGTTCATGGTCGGGATGAGGTTCGCGCCGGAGCGCCCGAAGATGTCCATCGCGGCCTTGGTGCGCTGGACGGGGGAGGGGAGGGCGGTGATCCGCTGGGCGAGGAGGTCGAAGGCCTGGACCGCGTCCTTCCCCTGGAAGTCCTTGAGCGTGAGGCCGAGGTCGCGCAGCACGGCGATCGCCCGGGGGCTCCCCTCGGCCGCCTGGGCCGAGGAACTTGTTCTGGCGGGCGAGCGCCGCCCCCATGTCCTCGAGGCTCGAGGCGGAGGTCCGGGCGACCAGGTGCAGCGCGGAGAGGTTCTCGGTCGAGGCCCCGACCTTCTGCCCGAGCTTCTCCACCTGGTCGGCGGCGTCGACCGAGGCGTCGATCCAGCGGCGGAACTTGTGGACGCCGAGCGCCACCCCCAGGGTGTCGAGGAGCGCGGCGGTCGAGCCCAGGATCCGGTTCAGGCCCAGGAACCCGCGGGACTGCTTGGCCGCCGCCTTCTCGGACTCGACCTGCACCTTCTTGAGCGCAGCCACGACCTCGGCCACGCCTTCCGCGGAGAGCCGGACGCGGACGTCAGGGGTGTCCATGGCGTCCTCGCAGGATCTCCGGGATCTCGGGCGGCCGCGGGCGGGAGCCCTTGGCCGCGTGGGGCGCGGTCACGCACCAGCACAGGAACCGGTGGCGGTAGTCCTCCAGGGCCAGCATCTTCATCCGCGCGCGGTAGGCGTGGAGTGCCACCCGGAGGGGCCAGCGGACGATCCGCTCGGCGTCGTCGTGGTCGCCTCCGGCGAGCTCCAGGACGAGCCCGGTCCAGGGTCCGTAGCGCCCGGCGTCGCGCTCGGGTTGCCCTTCGGTCGGGACCGCCTCGCCGGAGGACGTCGTCGAAGTCCACAAAGAGACGATCCCGCTCTCGAAAAAAGAGATCGAGCAGGGACAGCACGAGGCTCCGGATCGCGCGCCTTGTCCGCGGGGTCCCGGAGCCGGCCCAGGAACCGGGCGGTCTCGGCGCCCATCTCCCGGGTCCAGGCCTCCCCGGGGTCCCGGTCCCGGGGCGCGGCTTCCTCGGGGACCAGGAGGCACCCCAGGAGCTCCAGGATGGCCCCGCTCGCCACGGCCGCTTCCAGGAGCCGCCGCGCGAACGCCTCGGGGCTCTCCCCGGGCCGGAGCACGACCTCGTCGATCCGGGCCTGCTTCACCAGCGCCAGGAACCGGAAGTCCTGCTCCACGGTGGACTCGGTGATGGGGAGGAACGTCCGGCCCCCCAGGACGTGCTTCGGGGCCATCACGCGATCCGGATGAGCCGGTAGTGCGGCTCGTCGGGGTGGTTGACGGCGTCGGACTCGATGTCGCCGGTCAGGGTGAAGCTCGAGTACTCGTCCGAGATGAACCCGATGGCGCCGTCGGCCCGGACCGAGGCCCGCCAGATCTCGCACTCGTACTTGGGCCCCCGGGCGGGGTCCCCGATGAACCGGAGGTAGCCCTTGACCGAGGTCTGGTTCATGCCGCGGACGGTGGGGAGCGCGATGGTCGCGTAGGTGAAGTCCACCTCGAGGTCGGAGTCGTCGGCGATCCCGCCCCCCTCGACGATGTAGATCCGGCCGGTCACCGCGTCGACCTTGTAGTCGTCGCCCTCCACGTAGGTGGTCGCGCCGCCGTCGGTCACGGTCACGAGGCTCACCTGGCGCTTGGAGAGCGGGTAGTAGCGGCCCTGGAGGACGCCCGAGATCGCCTCGCCGGTGACGGTGGAGCCGGTCTGGGAGAGGGTCGCGGTGTCCCCGAAGAGGGCCATGGCGAGGTTCTCCTTCGAGAACTCGTCGCCCACGATCCGCAGCGCCAGGGTGGTGCGGAGGACGTCCGAGGCGATCAGGTCGGCGGACTTGTCCGCGCTCGAGTACTTCTTGACGTCCTCGGACGTGGGCGTGATCTCGAACGTGGGGCAGTTCCCCAGGAAGAGCTCGCCGGTCCGCGCCCCGGCGGCGTCGAACCGGTCGAAGTAGATCTTCCCCCGGCCGAGCAGGATGTTGTTGCCGTTCACGACTTCGGGCATGGTCTCCTCCCGGCGGCCTCACGCCACCTCTTCCGCGTCGTCGGCGCGGGACTGGTACTGGATCCGGAACGTCATCGTGGCCCGGCAGAACGCGGTCTCCCCCTGCTCGTACTCGAACCGGGTGCCGGCCTCGTCGGCCGGGTGGTTGGCGAGGCCGTCGAAGGTGCCGGCCGCGCCGAGGGCCTTCGTCGCCCAGGCGAGGATCGGGTCGGCGACCTTGTCGGGCTCGTCGCCGGCGGTGGCCCGGGTCAGGACCTCCACGTTCAGGAGCAGCGCCCGCCGGACGATGGGTCCGCGGGCCGAGCGCCCCGCGCGGAAGTCCCGCATGGTCTCCACCGTCTCGGCCGCCTGGTAGACGGTGAGCGCCGGGAGCTGGTCCGCCCCCGGCGAATCCAGCCGGGTCCGGACCGGTGCCGGGATCCCGGCCGGAGCGCCGGAGGCGAGGGCGGTGACGGCGGCGGCCACGAGCCGCTCCCGGATCGTGCTCACGGCGTCCTCAGGGCGATCCGGGTCAGGGCCCCGTCGCCGTAGGGGAGCACCTTCAGGACCACGTAGCTCGTGCCGTCCACGGTGATCGCCGCGCCGGAGGCGAGGCCCGGGAGCGCGCCCGTCCGGACGTGGACCACCTCGTCGGCGGCCACCACCCCGGGCATGGCGTCGCCCAGGAGCTCGGCGGCCTCCCGGTCCCGGAGGCCGGTCGTGGTCGCCTCGCCGAGCGCGACCTCGACCCCGCCTCCGGCCTCGGCCAGGTCCGCCAGCATGGCCGCGATGTCCTCCTCGCCCAGGAACGCCACGGTCAGCTCGCCTTCCGGATGCCCAGGAACTCCACGCCGTAGTCGAAGGACGGGGTGCCGCCCCCGACCGTCCCCACGACCCGGACGTAGCGCTTGAGGTCGGCCACGTTCAGCTTCTTCACCTGGACCCCGGCCGTGCCCGCCACGTCGGTCACCTGGGTGAAGGCGCCGCGCGTCGACGTCGGCGTAGGTCACGTCGTCGTCCGAGTGCTGGAGCTTCACGTCCAGGGTGGGGTCGGTCCCGGTGCCGGCGGAGCTGTTGAGGACGAAGAGCCCCACGCCCTCGTAGGCGAGGACGTCGATCCCGGTCCCGGTCAGGGTCGCGGTGCGCCGGGCGGCGGCCGCGAGGACCGACCCCGCGGCCTGGGCCAGGGCGTTGAGCAAGTGGGTCATGCCGTTACCTCCCGCCGGCCTTGGACCGGCTCCGCCGCCCCTCGGACGGCTGGGTGATGGGATCCCGGCTCTCGGCGGCCGGGTCCCCGTGGGTGACGACCGCGGGTCCGGGGGCCTCCGTGGCCCCCGGGGCGGCGGCCTCGGCGTCGGGGACCACGCGGGCGTAGCCCATCCGGACCTTCTTCCGCGCCTCGGCCAGAGGCAGGTCCCGGGGGGCCACCAGCACCTGCCCGGGGTAGACGTCGTTCCCTTCGCCCCCCAGGCAGTGGCCGGTCGTGATCTCGATCGTGAGCGTCTGCGTGTCCGCCATCGGTCGTCCCTTCTACGAGAGCGTGGCCCCGGTGCCCTTCACGAACGACTCGCCCCGGCGGACCGCGGTGTCGCCCATGGAGTAGCTGGTGATGAGGATCTGGCCGCGGGCGGCCTTGGTGACCACGTCGACCACGATCTCGAGGTCGTTCCCCCACATCCCGACCAGGAGATCGTTCCAGTTCCCGAACACCAGCCCGTGCTCGGCGCCGGCGCCCAGGGTCTTGGAGATCTGGTTGGTGGTGCGGGCGGGGTAGCCGCCGAGCTCGCCCTCGCGGTAGGTCCCGACCCAGAGGAAGACCGGGTAGCCGGCCACGAGCGGGGTGCGCTTCAGCACCCCGGCCAGGAGCGGGGTGGTCATCCAGGAGAGGCTCCCGAGGTCGGCGTTCTTGTCCGCCACCAGCGCGGGCATGGTGGTGATGTCGGTGAGGTCGGGCACCCCGCCCACCGCGTGGGACTGGACGTCGGCCGCGGAGTAGATCCCGACCGGCTGCTTGTCGGTGCCCTTCCCGTGGAGCGCCCCCAGGTCGAGGGCCAGGCCGTGGCCGATCGCGAGGTCGCTCCGGACGTCGGCCTCGACGTCGATGGAGGACATCACGAGCAGCTGCCGCGGGATCTGGACCTGCCCGATCAGCGTCTTGGGGGAGAGGGACACGTAGCCGTAGGCGGGCTCGGACTGCGGGGCGTCGGCCGGGCGGGTTCTCCTCCATCCAGGTCACCGTCGGCGCCCCGGTCTTCTTGTTGAAGTAGACGACGCCCTGGAGGCCGGGGTAGAGCCGGGCGCCGGCCACGAGCACCAGGGCGCGGTTCCGGAGCAGGTCGATCATGTCGGGCATGATCTGCTGGCCGACCAGCGTCGCCCCGCCGGTCGGCTGGGTGGTGCCGAGGGCGCGGGCCTGCGCGTCGCCCAGCTCGTCCTCGCCCCGGAGCCGCCAGGGGACCAGGATCCCGCCGTGGTCGGCGCCGGTCCGGTGCTTGGCCAGCTCCTCGTGGACCTCGGCCTCGAGGCCGTCGTAGCGGCCCCGCTTCCCGTCCATGATCTCGGCCTGCAGCCGGATCGCCCGGTGGACGGAGTAGCGCTTCCGGTCCCGGGCGGGCATGGCGGCCAGGGACTCGGCCGAGGGCTGGCCGGGGCCCTGGGTGCGGACCGCGCTTCAGGATCTCGCGGGAGACCTGGTCGGGGGTGAGCCCCTGGCGGATCCACCCGGCGGCCTTGGCGCCCACGCCGTGGGCCTGGGCCATCTCCATGATCTCGGCGGCCTCGGCCCCGCGGTCGCGGGTCTCGACGGGCGCGGGTGCCGGCGGAGCCGCCGCCGGCTTGGCCGGGGACTCGGTGCCCTGGGCGGCCGGGGTGGCCGCGGCGGGCGGGGTTCCTGCTTCGACACTCATGGCGCGTTCTCCTTCCATCGCGGGTTCCTCGATCGTGAACGTGACCAGATCGATGTCCTCCGGCGCGGGCTTCCGCCCGCGTGCGGCCGAAGCCGACCTTGTAGTCGGCGGGAATGGGTTCGGTGGAGACCTCGTAGGGCATCCACCGGCAGCGGTAGGTGGCGATCCCGGTCTTGTTGTCCTTGGCCACCATCTCCATGGAGAGGACCTGGTAGCCGACCGAGACCGACTTGATGTGCCCCTCGCGGAGCATCGTCTCCTGCTCCTGCCCCAGGGGGATCGAGGAGAAGCTGGCCAGGCCCCGGAGGCGGTTGCGCCCTCGTCGAGGCTGACGTCGTTCACCGAGCCGAAGTGGAGGAGCCGCTGGTGGGACTTGATGAGGGGGAGGCCGCTCCGGGCCCGGGAGAAGTCGACGTCGCCGGGGGCGTGGGAGAGGACCTCGTCGTACTCCTCCCAGGTGTCCCAGGAGAAGCGCCGGACGGGGACCTCGCTCGAGAAGGTGAGGGGGTAGAGGCGGATCTCGCCCTCCGCGCCGTCAGCGCGGGGCTCGACCTCGACCTCGAAGTTCCGGTACTGGACCCGGGGCACCGTGATGGTGCGGGTCCGGGTGGGGTGCTCATGCCGCTGCCAGTTGTGACGGAACGCGGAGGAGGCTAGTCGGCGGATAGATCGGAGGTGGGCGACCAATCTAAGGTGTGCGATTACTGGAGGTGCGTGACAGCGGTCAGTCGTGCGGCGGAGCGCTTAACGAATGTATCGCTGAAGATGGATCTCTGCCTGTCGGATCCTCCGCCTCCATCGCAGAGATGCTTCGGTAACCTGCGAATGCTGCATGTGCAGTAACGCGATGCAGATGATGCCACGCTCGCGATATGCGTCCAGCTGCAGCTCGTGGCGGTTGCGACGCGATGACAGCTCTGATCTCCCAACCAGCTATATGGCAGTCGACGTTCGATAGTCATGACCATCTTCCAGCACCTAGCAGCACTAGGGCCCATCGAGGAGCGGCGTAAACGCAGACATTCCTCCAGAGAAACTGCCTACCTGACTTCCGCTTCGCGAATTGCCGGACTACGACCGGCACGTCCCCCGCATCGGGACCTGGATATTGTCATGTCTGTCAGAACGGAGGTCTCTTCCGGTTTCGATAAGACTCCCAGAAGATTCTGGTTGGGCTGGTCGCAGCTTCCACTCGGACCCATCGGAAGCATCTTCGGCTGGCGTAGCTGCTGGATCCGATCGGCGTCGACCTTGTCTAGACGTGCTCCCACGGCACTGCAAGAGGGACAAGGGCCGCTCCAGCCAATACGGACGCCGTTCAGTCGCTCGGAGTATCGCCGACCTCAGTCAAGTAGCTGAGGCGACAATCCTCCAGAACGGCTCTTGCGCTCATCCTGTCTACACCTCGGAAAATGCTGCGCGTGCACGACTTCTCAGTTCCCGGAACTGGACGGCATCGGCTGCGTCAAACGGAGCATAGCCACGTCGACTCGGGTCCGCCAGGGGAATTTGCTTTCAAGCCCGTCGAGGTCCATAACGACCACCAATCTAAATCTCATTTAGATTGGTCGCGCGCTGCCGGTGATGGCAGCGTGGCGCGCATGGCACCCGGACCTCTCCGCCCTCCCCGAGTCGTTCCCCGCGGGGACGACCGTCCGCTACCGGCAGGCGCCTCACCGACTACCCGGCCGGCCGCGGCTGGACGCTCCGGCTCCACCTCGCCGGCGCGAGCGTCCTGGCCATGACCGCCGCCGCGGACGGCGACGCGTTCGTGGTGACGATCGCGGCCGATGACACCGACGGCGCGTTCCAGCCCGGGCTCTACAAGTGGGTGGAGCGGGTCTCGAACGCCGCGGGCGAGGTCTACGAGGTCGCCTCGGGGACCGTCACCGTGCTCCCGAACCTGGCCGAGGCCACCGAGGGGAGCGAGCAGGAGTGGCTCGAGCGGGCGATCGCCGCGCTGAAGGCCCACATCGAGGGGCGGCTCCCGGCCGGGATGGAGAGCTACCAGATCGCCGGCCGCGCGGTCTCCAAGATCCCGCTCAAGGAGGCCGTGGCGCTCCTCGGCACCCTCGAGTCCCGCCTGGCCCGGCTCAGGAACCCCGGACTCCGTCACCCGGCCGGTCCTGGTCTCGTTCACCCCGCCGGGGTTCGACCGATGAAGCGCCCGCTCCACCGGCGCCTCGGCCCGCGCGTTCCGGCTGGCCTGGGCCGAGGTCCGGGGCTCCGCGGAGCGTGTTCGACGGCGCCGGGATCCACCGGCTGCTCCTGGACTGGATCGCCCAGACCCGCTCCGCCGACGAGGAGATCCGGGGCGACCTCCGGCTCCTCCGCGCCCGGGCCCGCGAGCTCGGCCGGAACAACAGCTACGTCAAGCGCTACTTCCGGCTCCTCGCGAACAACGTCATCGGGCCCATGGGGATCAAGCTCCAGGCCCAGGTGAAGGCGGCCGGGGAGACCGACGCAGGCGACCAACGCCGCCATCGAGGCCGCCTGGAACGACTGGGCGAGCTCCCCGGTCACGGTGGACGGCAGGCTCACCCTCCGCCGGTTCGAGAAGCTGATCCTCAAGACCATGGCCTGCGACGGGGAGGCCTTCGTCCGCCTCTGGCGGGGGTTCGAGGGGAACCCCTACGGCCTCGCCCTCCAGGCCATCGACGCGGACCTCATCGACGAGACCTTCAACCGGCCCCGCCGGGGGAGCGAGAACGAGATCCGGATGGGGGTCGAGATCGACGCCATCGGCCGGCCGGTCGGCTACTGGGTCTGGAACCCGGGGAGCGCCTCGGGGCTCGACCTCCTGCGCGAGCGCTACTTCGTCCCCGCCTCCGAGATGCTCCACCTCTACGACCCCGACCGGGTGAACCAGACCCGCGGGGTGACCTGGGTGCACTCGGTCATGGTCCCCGCCCACATGCTGAACGCCTACGAGGAGAGCGAGGCGGTGGCGGCCCGGATCGGGGCCTCGAAGATGGGGCTCTTCGAGAAGCGGGCCGACTCGGTGGCCGGGGACCTCGCCGCCGACCCCAAGCCCGCCACCATGGAGGCCAACCCGGGGACCTTCGACATCGTCCCGGACGGCTACGAGTTCAAGTCCTGGGAGCCCGAGCACCCCACCGCGCAGTTCCCGGCCTTCATCAAGCAGATGCTCCGGAAGATCGCCTCCGGGTTCAGCGTGTTCTACAACGTGCTCGCGAACGACGCCGAGGGGGTGAGCTACTCCACCATGCGCTCGTTCGCCCTGGTGGAGCGCGACGACTGGCGCTCCATCCAGCAGGACTTCATCGACCTCTGGCGGCGGCCCCTCTACTCCGCCTGGCTCGGGATGGCGCTCCTCACCGGGGCGCTCAAGCTCAGCTCCCGCGACCCCGCCCGGTACCTCGCCGTCCGCCACCGCCCCCGCGGCTGGCAGTGGATCGACCCCGAGAAGGAGGCCCGGGCGGCGGTGATCTCGATCCAGAACGGCCTCGGCACCCGGACCGGGTTCCTGGCCGAGAAGGGGGAGGACCTGGAGGACGTGTTCGCCGAGCTCGCCCGCGAGGAGGCCCTGGCCCGGGAGTACGGGATCCCGGTCTCGGGCGAGCTCAAGCCCGCGCCCGCCGGCGCAGGACGGGGAGGACGAGCCGCCCGCGAACGGGAGCAACGGGAACGGGGCCAAGGCGGGGATCACGGCCGGGCTGAACCGGCTCCGGGACCGGGTCCTGAGCCGCTGAGGACGATCGACCACACGGCCCGGCTTCGGGCCGAAGGAGACAGGAGACCATGAGCGCACTCTCGGACTACCTCGAGGCCGCCTACCTGGACCTCGTCTACAACGGGGTCCCGTTCGACCCGCCGGCGGCGGTCTACGTGGCCCTCTACACCAGCGACCCCACCGACGCCGACACCGGGACCGAGGTCTCGGGGGGCGGCTACGCGCGGGTCCAGGTGAACCCGAGCGGCGGCGGCGCGCCGGAGTTCGCCCTGGCCGTCACCGACGGCGCCGGGAAGCTCGTCGCCAACGCCCACGACATCGTGTTCCCGGCGGCGGTGACCCCCTGGGGCACCATCACCCACTTCGGGCCTGAAGGACGCGGCCGTGGGCGGGAACCTCCTCCACCACGGAGCGCTCGACGAGGCCCAGGTGGTCGGGACCGGCGGCGTGTTCCAGATCGTGGCCGGCGACCTGAAGCTCCGGATGGAGTGACCGGGCCCGTGAGCGCCGGGGAGCGGCCGAAGCCATGATCCGCGTCGTCGATCTCCCGTTCGTGGAGCCGAAGAGCGGGAAGATCACGCTGACCTCGCCCTCGACCTACGAGGCCGCCCTCGGCTCCGCCATGTGCATGACGGGGCAGGACGTGGTGCTCACTCAGAACTGGCGGGCGTACTTCAACTTCGACACCTCCGTCCTCCCGGACGGCGCCCGGGTCACCGGGGTCGCGTTCCTGCTCCGGGTTCCGATCTACCAGCCGATCGGGAATCCGGCCACCTACCGGCTCAAGTTCTCGATCGGGACCTTCATCGGGGCGACGCTCGACGGGAACTCCGCCGAGTGGAACGCCGGCACCCTCATGAAGACCCTGACCGCCAAGCCGACCGACAACACGTGGCTGGACCTCGCCGCGGGAGGGACCGGCGCCGAGAACTACGTGAACCGGGCCGGCGACACCGACCTCAAGGTCTGGGACGACAGCCTTCGGGGTGGGGGAGACCTCTCCTGGGGACTGAACCTCAACACGCCGAAGGCGAAGTGCCAGCTCCGGGTCACCTACCAGGTCCCCTCCGGGACGGCGACGGGGCGGGGGACCGCGTGGGGTGCCGCCCGGGTTCGCGCGGCCGGAGGGGGAACGGCCACCGGGGCCGGCCTGGCCGAGGCCTCGGCGTGGGTGGCCTCCGTGGCGTCAGGGGTGGCCACAGGGCGCGGAACGGCCGTCGCCGTGGCCGGCGTCCGGATCCCGGGGTCCGGCCTCGCCACCGGGTACGGGGAGGCCGTGGCCGTCGCCTGGGTGCTCGCCTCGGGGCAGGTCCTGGCGACCGGGTACGGGGCCGCCGCCTGCCGGCTCTCCGCCGCCTACACCGAGCCCGTCGCCCGCCACGCGGGGACCCGCGCCGTCCGGGCGGCCCACGCCGCCACCCGGTCCGTGGCCTGGGCGGACGCCAGGACCTGCGTCGCGGGAGGAGGGATCTGATGTCGGACCTCGCCGTCTCGATCACCGGGTTCGTGGCCGGGGACGACCTCGAGATCCGCCGCACCGTGACCGGCCTCCCCGCGGCGATCGCCGTGGCCTGGCTCACCGTGAAGCACTACCCCGCCCAGCCGGACGGGGAAGCCCGGCTCCAGAAGCGGATCACCCCCACGGAGGTGGTCGGCACCGGGCACGTCGTCGAGCCCGGCGGCCCCGGGGTGGACGGCGACCTCCGCTTCGACCTCACCCAGGAGGACACGGCCGGCCTGGGGACGAAGCGCTGGGTCCACGACATCCAGATCCGGCTCGTGACCGGGAAGGTCTACACGATCGAGAAGGGCACGATCCAGCTCACCGCCGGGGTGACGGAGACGGCCCTCTGAGGCCGAAGGAGTGACGCGGATGAACGAGGCGTTGGAGATCGCGCGGACGTTCGGCCTCGGGGGGCTGGGGCTCCTGGCCACGGTGCTCTCGGTCCGGCTCGCCGTCCAGGCGGTCGACCTCGCGCGGTCGCAGCAGAAGCGCCGGAACGGGAACGGCCGGTCCGGAGTCGCGCTCGACGACCTCCGGGTGATCTGCCCGCTGGGCCCGAACGGGCACTCCCTGGACGACGTCCACGAGGTGCTGCTCCAGATCCGGTCGGGGATGGAGCGGCTGAACGAGACCCAGAAGGAGATCGAGACGGACATGAAGGAGCGGAGCCACCGGCTGAACGACGTCCTGAGCGCGCTCCGGCTCGAGCTGGCGCGGAGGAACGGGTGACATGACGGATCGCGGACTCTTCGAACGGGCGATCGAGGTCGTCCTCGAGCACGAGGGGGAGGCGTTCACCGACAACCCGCTCGACAAGGGCGGGCCCACCAAGTACGGCCTCTCCCAGCGCTGGAACCCGGGGGTGAACGTCCGGGAGCTGACCCGGATCCAGGCCATCGGGATCTACTGGGAGCGCTACTGGCGGGGGCGCGGCTACGAGCGGCTCCCGGACCTGATCGCCATCAAGGTGTTCGACCTGGCCGTGAACCTGGGGGAGCGGACCGCGGTCACCTGCCTCCAGCGGGCCCTCTGGGCGATCGGCGCCCGGGTCCGGATCGACGGCCGGCTGGGCCCGGAGACCTGGGGCGCCGCCCAGGCCGCCGACGAGGGGGCGCTCCTGGCCGCGCTCCGGTCCGAGGCGGCCGGGGAGTACCGGATCCGGATCGCCCGGGACCCGGGCCAGGCCGTGTTCGAGCGGGGCTGGCTCAACCGGGCCTACGCCTGAGAGGAGACGCCATGATCGGAGAGATCCTCGGGATCCTGGGGAAGGTGGCCGGCACCGTGGCCGAGCGGGTGTTCCCGGACCCGGAGCACGAGCTCAAGCGCCTGGAGCTCCAGCAGGCCCTCCAGGCCGCCGTCCTGGAGCGGACCTCGGAGATCGAGCGGGCCGCCGCCGAGGTGGTGAAGGCCGAGGCCCAGGGCCAGAGCTGGCTCCAGCGCACCTGGCGCCCGATCACGATGCTCGTCTTCGTGGCCCTCATCGTCGCCCGCTGGCTCGGCTGGTCGGCCCCGAACCTGGCCGAGGCCGAGGCCCTGAAGCTCTGGGACATCGTCGAGATCGGCCTCGGCGGGCTACGTCATCGGGCGGTCGGCGGAGAAGGTCCTGCCCGGGCATCGTCGACTCGATGACCAAGGGCTGACGGCACCGGGTTACTTGGGAACTGCTACTCTCATTGGACGGCTTCGCCACGGCTTCTTTCGCGGCGACTCCACAAAGCCAAATAGTTTAGTTTCTCGCCCCCTGGCGTTTGGGGAAAGCTCATGGATGCGGCTGAGTGTCTGGTGCAACCCGAAGTCCTTCCAATACCGTCGGCCGGGCTCCAGCAGGTGAAAGTCGTGACGCTCGTTCGGAAGCCGGATGAGCAGGCGGTAGACGTCGGAATCAGCTTCAGCTGACCTGAGGCCAATGTACCGGATGAGCACTGGCACACGCCCGGTGTTCTCTACTTCAACACGGTAGTCCGAAGCTCGGACCTCCAGCTGAACGCAGAGCTGCAATCGGTTCCGGATCGCACGGATTGCCAACGGCACTGCCACGACCCCGATCGCAACAGCTAGCCCCAGGATCTCCGTAGGATCACCTCCCTCCAGTTTTGGGTGCACTTCTGAAAAACGCTCTCAATACCAGCATGAGGGCTTTGCGAGAGATCGTCGAGACGGCTTTGCAAGGACCAAGTGGTAGTACACCATCTGCCGGCAGGCCTTTCGACACGGCTCAGGCTCTACATAAGCAAGCAGCCATGGTGGAAGACGTTGTAATATCGAGTGATGCGTCTGATCTTAAGCCGAAAGGGCTTCGATTCGTCTGCTGGCGGTTTCGCGTCGCCCATTCTTCCCGATGGCCGACTGGTTTCCTTGCCAATCCCAGCTCCTGGACCCCGGACGTTCTCTGAGGTTCTATTCGATGGACGACCTCTATCCGAGCTTCTTGCGCGCCTTGGGCGGGGAAGGATCTTCGAGTCTCGACACTGCCACTTAGATCCGGACCTGCGGCGGGACGCCCTCAAGCGCCTCCCCGGCTGGCGGGGCACCTTCGGCACGGTCAACAGCGCGCAAGGCCACCTGGCAAAGCAGGGGGTAGGGCTAGGCGATATCTTCATCTACTTCGGGTGGTTTCGACGATGTGCGCAAGAGAATGGCGCCCTGCGACTTGATCGCGCGGCCCCGAACGAGCACGTGATCTTCGGTTGGCTTCAGATCGGGGAAATCTGGACCGACATGGCCCGGCTGACTCGTGAGAAACCTTGGACCCGAGACCATCCTCACGTCACAGGAAGCTGGGCCGCTACCAACACGGTCTACTTGGCTTCGGAGGAGCTGACGTTGGGCCTGAAGAACATCGGTATTCCGGGAGCGGGGTATTTCCCAATCTACGAGCCCAGTCTTCGTCTCACTGCACCGAATTGCTCCAGAAGTCGCTGGGATCTTCCGGCTTGGTTCCATCCAGACGGCCGAGCTTCGGTACTATCCCATCATGGGAACTTGAGCCGGTGGTTGAGAGTGGGCAACCGAGTGCGGCTGAGTTCCGTAGGGCGTGGACAGGAGTTCGTCCTGAACCTTGACCACTACCCTGAGGCTATACCGTGGCTCACTTCTCTCCTCTCAGGGGTTCCGTGGGTCGGTTCCACCTCGACAAGCTGAGGGTGGATTACGTGTGCAGCCTTTCGTCCAGGATGGCTTGTGCTTTCTTGACACCAGGAGTCGGATCAGCGGAAGCGAGCCCCCGTTGGCGACCAGTTGTTGGGCGAAACAGCAATCTGGCCAGTCACTTAGCCCTTAGGGCGGCATTGGATTGATCGAAGACAGAGAAAGACTCGATTCTGGGGCCTCTATTCGTCTAATCCATTGTGGCACAGTCTGCTAGTTTCATTTAATCCTGGTAGTTGACAGGCTGTGGTAGACCTTAGTAGGGTACGGCTCATGCAAAGATCCAAGCGCAAAGGAACGCCGCCGCCGCCGTCCCCGATGCTGACCGTGGGCCAAGCGGCAGATCTTCTGGGCGTCTCCATTTCGACCCTCCGAAATTGGGACCGCCAGGGGAAGTTCGTCGCTGCCCGGCACCCGATCAATGGCTACCGGATTTACTCCCCGGATAGTGTGCTTCTCTTACGTGACAAGATCGCCGCATACGGAAAAGAGCCAAACAGCCATTCTGAGGCTGGTCGGGCCGAGTCTCGCTTCGACATTGCGTTCGTCGCGCCATTGGCTCTAAGAGAAAAGCAGATCCAGCAGACCTACCGGCCCTACATTAAGGTTCACAAATGGTTTGCCCGACGTCCCGGTTCCCTCTTTCGTGCCTTGCTCTTGGCAGAGTTTGGGGGCGATGACCCCCTCAGCCAGTCGTACTACCGTGGTCACGCGTTGGTTGGCCGGACAATCCTTGACCCGTTTATGGGAGGAGGAACACCAGTCGTTGAGGCTAACCGCCTGGGAATGAACGTCATTGGGTGCGACATCAATCCCATGGCGGCCTGGATCGTTCGCCAGGAGCTCTCTGCCTTGGATGTTAGGCAGCTCAGGGCTCTGGGGAACGAGGTGGCACAGTCGGCGGCTGACGAGCTTGATGCCTACTACACATGTACGTGTTGCCTGATTTGTGGGAAGCCCGCCGAGGTCAAGTACTTCCTCTGGGTCAAGTCGTTTCCCTGCCCTTCCTGCAGCAAGTCAGTGGAACTCTTCCCAGGCTATTTGATCGCGGAGAATAGGCGCCACCCGAACTACGTTTTCTTGTGCCCTTTGTGTCGGGATCTCTTTGAGGTGGAGAATCTTCCGGGTCGTGGGGAGGAGATCCGTTGCGGAAAATGCAAGTCTCAGTTCAAGAATGAAGGGCCTGCCCACAGGAACCGCTACCGATGTGCCCACTGTAGTCATGAGGGACGTTACCCACACGACTTTGCCGCGTCGGGCCCCCCCACACATACTCTGATTGCTATTGAGTACCACTGCTCCAAGTGCAAACCAACCCACATGGGCAGGTTCTTTAAGGCTCCGGACCGGGGTGACTTCAGAGCCTTCGTTGGGGCTGCGGCAGCGTATGAGAAGAACGGGTTCTCTGATTTCGTCCCGGACGATTCGATACCGGAAGGAGATGAAACGACGCGGCTGCTCCGCTGGGGTTACCGACAGTTCGCACAGCTTTTCAACAAGCGTCAACTGTTGAGTCTAGTCGTCCTGCTTAGGAGGATTGAGAAGGTCAAAGACGTGGCCCACCGACACGCTCTCGCCACGGTCTTCTCGGACTTCCTTCGCTACCAGAACATGTTAGGCCGATACGATACATATGCGCTGAAGTGCCAGGACATCTTCTCTGTACACGGCTTCCCGGTGGGGTTGCTCCAGTGTGAGAACAACGTCTTGGGTATTCCTTGGGTGGGAACAGGAGGGTTCCGACACTTTCTTGAGAAATTCCTAGAGGCAAAGGAGTACAACCTACATCCTTTCGAAACCAAATACAGTGGTGGAAGCAAGCGCCGCGTGACGGTGGCTGGGGAGCATATTCGCGCGACGTTTGTCGATCACGTTCCGGAGGCAGGGGCTGTGCGCCATGCGTGGATCATTGCCGGCTCTGCGGGTGACCTTGATCTGCCTTCCTCCTCAGTTGATGCGGTGATCACTAACCCCCATACTTCGACAACGTGCAATATGCAGAGCTTATGGACTTTTGCTACATCTGGCTGAGAAGGTTCCTCAGGCAGGAGGTCTCTATCTTTCAGCCGGAAACCACACGCGCTCCCGGCGAACTAACCGGGAATAGGACCGCCGGCCGTGACCTGCTCCACTTTTCCGATGGCCTATCGCGGGTCTATCAGCGTGCCGCGGCCGCACTGCGACCGGGCGGCCTATTCGCGTTCACGTATCACCACAACGATGTGGTGGCGTACCTTCCAGTGGTCGTATCGTTACTCGACGCCGGGTTGGTGGCGACCGCAAGTGTGCCCTGCCCGGCGGAGATGTCCGCATCTCTTCACATTGCGCGCACCAGCTCCTCGGTCGTTGATACCATTCTGATGGCCCGAAAAGGATTGCCGGGTAGCCGAAGCCCTGAGGTGGAGCCGGCCCTCTTGAAGGAACTGCTCGGACGCCAGATCTCATCATTGCGGCGGGGTGGTGTCAGGCCCACGGAGGGAGACGTGCGGTGCATGGCGTTGGGGCTAGTCACCGTGTGCGCCGTCGGGGAGTTGGCTCCTGCGTGGAAGCAGCAGTTACCCATTGCGGCCCGGCTTGAAGCCGCTCAGCAGTGCGTTGACAGCATGCTGCAGTCCCTAGGGGGGTTGGAGGCCCTGACGGCGATTCTCAAGGAAGTTCCAGTTTCCGGCAATGAAGTCCAGCTCCCCCTCTTTACAAAGTGACTGAACCCTACCCGGTTGGGGTGAGGCGTCGGATCGGTTCTGCGTCGAGGATGGTGGAGAGCGTCTCCCAGGGTGTAGGTGTATCCTCTGGTGTTGCGGATGATTGGCAGAAGCACGTCGTTGAAGCGCCGGAAGCCCTTGCCGTCCACGACGGCCATCAACGCGATGCTGCGCCTATCACAGGTGTGTCTCAACCGCTCGATTCGGCTCGCCTTGTCGCGGGCTGTCCCGCCGTCTTCCGCCAGCTTCCGACTCGACGACAACGGCCGGTTCCCTGCGATTAGGTAACGCGTAGTCTGGAGCCTGTTCAAACCCGGGCGCCTTGTTATCCGTAATCCTCTCGTAAGGAATACCGGTGTTCCTTCAGCAGCTTCTCCAGTGCATCCTCGAGGATGTCCCCCTTTTGAGAGGAGAGGGCATCCCGGACATAGGCAAACGGCCGGCCTGTGTAGCGCTCGTAAAGCAGATCGGCCAAAGAAACTCCTTGCGTTGCGCAGTCGTGCACTGATGCCCAGCCCTTCTCGGTGTCAATCTTATCCTGCCGGGAACGAAAGCGATCCGATTCGAGGTCTTCTGGGAGGGCCATGAGCGTCCCCTTCACGATCCCGAACAGAGCCTCCCCAAGCTTGCTGATGACATCGTCGCCTGGTGGTCCGGGTACCTGGTCAAGCGCATCAGCTCGTTCAATGCGCTGAAGCTTTTGAGGCTGAACGCTCGTGTCCAGTTTGGTGAGAAGGATGTCCGAGAGCTCGCTCCATGTGTACCCCGTGATGAGCCGGAACACCATAAGGCTTCGGGGGAATCGAGTGATTGCCTCCGCGATCTTGCTCGGCGTAGCCGGGGCGAAGCCTCCAGTGAGGTCAGAGGTCGTCCTGAAAGCCTCGCGGAACGCTCCGGGCTCGACAATCCAGTCACTCCATGGGACCGCGTGGTACAGAGGGGTAAGCCTCGTTTAGTATCGCCTGGCGTTCTCAATAAGCAGGCCTTCGACGCGGGGGGCAAGTTTGGGTGGGCTCGTCTCCGTCAACCTGACGAGGCGGTGGAGGTGCGTAGGAGAAATTTCGGCAGTATCGGCCAGTGCCTGCTGGAGCGCTGCCAGGGCCTCTTCGGTGTCGATCCTATCTGGAGGTTTATTCATAGCTCGCCTTTATAGCAGACCCAAGGGGCTCCGAACAGTCCGCTTAACCTCCAGCGTGGATTCGACCTCCACCGACAGACCTCCTGGGCGGGGCATGTGGGGCGGCGCGAGAACGCCCTGAGGGTGGGGTAGTGCCGTAGCTGACGAACGGTGGTACGCGAACAAGGATCGACTTCAGGTAGTTCCCCGGCGGTTCACGAAGGCGAACAGCGTGCCGGTCAGCGCGTCCTCCCCCAGCGTCCCCTGCACGATGGCCAGGAGGCCATCGAACGACTTCCGCATGTCGACCGGGGTGCCGTAGAGCAGGATCCCGCCGGGGTGCGGCCCCGGTGATCATCCTCAGCCGCGCAGCCGGAGCTTCACGCCGCTCGGCAGCTCCACCAGCCGGCGCCACTCCTGCGGGCTTCGCCGAAACCTCGTGCGCTTGGTCATCGCCTGGCTCCTTCCGTTGCAGAAACAGAAACGCGACCCAACTCGGGCCGCGTCCGTTCTACCAACTGGGAGCCTCGGCAGGAACTACGGTGTCGGCTGACCGCTTACCCATGTCTGCCTTGCCCTCGATGACCAGCGGACGAATCGTAGCCCCAACATTGTGAATTTCATATGTCCTGTCTGGGCCGAGGGCGTCTCGACGCCTTGCTCATGGTAGGTGGCCATCTAGTCAGCAGTTCGGGCGCCCAAGGTCAGATGGTCGATGCGGAACCAGATCATGGGCGGCAGATTGCGATTGTTCCGAAGAGGGTTACGTTTGGGGAGCCAGTCTTTTTGAGCGAACTTCCCGCGTCGTTTCGGTTAACGGAGAACCCCGAGAGCGAGAGCCCTCGGGGTTTCTTCGGTTGTGGCTCCGGGCGAGGCCGCTGCGGGGGGGCCGACCTGGGACCATCAGTACCGTGAGTCTTGGAGGTCCGGCCCTTGGTGGTGACCGGAGAGTCACGGAGCAGCTCTGGTAACCACCAGGGGAGCCTGTGCCTATCTACCCTTGAGTCGCACCCCGGCCTGAAAGAAACTGAAAATATTCTGGAGGAAATTACTAAAGAGCTTGACGTGGCACGCGCTGTGGACGTATTGTGTGAGCCTCCTAATCTGGGCGATCTGCGCTGGGGGAGAATCTGTCCTCCAACTACCGGTCGCCCTTTGCCTGTTCTGGAGGTTTAGCAACTATGAGACCGCTACTCCCTGTCCTCTCGTGTTCCATACTTCTTGCGGGCGCCATGCTCGCGGGCCCCGCCGCGGGCGCCGATCGCTACGTCGACGATGATGATGCCACCTGCGGAGGAAATAGCCCGTGCTACAGCACCATCACCGATGCCTTGGCCGCCGTCGCCGTTGACGGGGAGACGATCGATGTCCGTCCCGGCACCTACTCCGAGAATATCGTCATAAATCGCGCAGTGAACCTGATCGGAGCCGGCGCCGGAGTTACCACACTTCAATCAGGTAACAGTGCGGCCGACTTCCTCATCCTTCTCGGGGCTAATGTCCCGATTACCCTCAGTCAGGGGATGGTCATTGAGGGGTTTACCTTTACCGGCGATCTCAGCGGTGACAACGATCTGCTGATGTTCCGGGCTCGGACCGGGTCTTCGGGGGATCCTATCATCATCCGCAACAACGTGTTCGATGGGGGGGGATACCTGACCAAGGGTGTTGAATCGCGTGCGGGCGGGAACATCGCCAATGTCGTCATAGAAGACAACTCCTTCATCAACAACCTCAGCTACTCGATGTTCCTGAACTCCGCGATCAACTGGATCATCCAGAACAACACGTTCCTCGACGCCTGGACCAGCGCGTTGCAGATCAACACCAGCGATGTAGATCAGACCCACGACATCACCATCCTCAACAACACGTTCAACGGGTCAACGGCCAGGCCCGACGCCGGCACCTACATTCCCGGCTCGAGTGCGCAGTACCTTGCGGCCATCGGACTGGGATCCACCTGTTACAACGTGCAGATTATCGCAAATCAGATCGAGAACAACCTGGGACACTCCATTGCAATCGGTGATAGGACGACCGTCGATCTGACCGGCATGCTCATCGCCTGCAATAACATCGTCAACAACACCTACGGCGCGCTGCACGACCTCCCCGCCAACATCGTCGATGCAGAGGACAACTGGTGGGGGGACGCAACCGGCCCTCAGAATGCCGCCAGCAATCCGGGCGGCCTGGGGGATGAGGCGGACGACGGGTACGATTTCCTGCCGTATCTGGGAGCTCCTTCCACGGGTCCGGGCTGCACCGCTGTCCCGGTGGAGAGCACGACCTGGGGGCACCTCAAGGATCTCTACCGGTAGGCTGAACCGACTTCGTCGATGTGGAGAAAGGGCCGTCGGTCCGCAGGTGATGGCCTCCCACGTCGTCCCGGTGAACGAAGAGACCCCGAGAGCGAGAGCCCTCGGGGTCTCTTCGTATCTGGCCGGGGGCAAAGAGCACGGTGAGCGGTCAGCGAACGCCGTCATTGACCGCGGTCGGCCAGGGACCGCAGGGGGCTGTCGGCGAATCTGGCGAACCCGGGCAAAGGAGTCGAAATGGGATAGAACAGGGGAGTCAGATGCTCGCCATGTCAAGGATTTGAGGACTCTGAGTCATCAGCCCGGCGAGCCAGTCCAAAGACGCGAACTTCCGGCGTCGTTTCGGTTAACGGAGAACCCCGAGAGCGAGAGCCCCCGGGGTTTTCGCATATCCCGCCCGGGGGAAACGGTCTGGGCGGGTCAAGGCGGTCGGCCGGGATTCTCCGGTTCGAGAGAGAGCGACTGGGGTCCGAACGTAACCGTGGGGAATCTGTCGCGGGGAGCCGATCCGGCTGTCTTCAGCGGTGGCCTTGGACGGACCTTGCGCGGACCTGGCGAAGCAATGTGGTATCCACCATTCAATTGGACGCAAGAGTTGATGGAATTGAAAGCGTTGCTTCTGACCCTCACGTGCCTGTCTGTCGGTCTCGGTACTCTTGGTTGTGCCGAGAGCAAACCCTCCCTCGACCCGGGTGATCGCTCGAGCGGCGATCTCATCTGGGGTGTCTTTCACTACGAGTACGAGAGCAGGGACGTGGACAGAGTCCTGCTCTACGCTGACTAGACTATGGAAATCTACTGTGCCGAGGCCAGGAAGCTTCCGGCCTCGCTCTCCGACTTTTCCGCCACCGATCCGCCTGAACTCATCTTCAGGTACGGGTTGGCCGGCATGCAGAAAAGCAAGGACTGATCCTTCCGCCCGGTTCGCACTTGCTGCCGGCTCCAGTGCGGCGTCGCTGGTCCAAACGCTCGGCTTCCAGCCGTCGTCTCGGGAAACGCTCCCCGCCGGGGTCACGGGCTCGGATCTCACGCGACGGCTTGCATTCGACGGCCAGATCCATGTCGCCGACGATGAGATCGGGCGGGCGCAGACTCCGTTCGACGCCTGGCCGGGCGCGAATAGCCCGGGTCGGCGGAGCCGGATCAGCCGCTGTGCGGTAACATGTGCGCGCGATCAATCGACCCGGATGACGCGGCGGACGACGTTTCTCTCCTCGTTGAACGCCCGCAGGAAGTACACGCCGGAGGGGACGCGGGAGCCTCGTTGGTCCCGTCCGTCCCAGGAAATGTCGTGTTCTCCGGGTGAAACAGGCCCGTCCATGAGGCTTCGGATGGCGCGGCCGGATACGTCGTAGACCGTCAGGGTGAGTTGTGTCCGGGCGTCCGTGATGAATTCGAAGTTCGAGGGGGTGCGTGACGGATTCGGGTGCGGGGCCGTCAACAAGAAGCTCGGGCGAGGGATCGGCGTCTCACCGACTGACACGAAGCCGGTCGGAGAGAGCTGCACCGAGAAGTCGAACGAAGACTCCACTGTTCCGGAGCCGCCTGCGGGGTAGGATACCAGGGCGAGGGCGCTGGATTTCAGAATGTAGCTTCCCGGGGGAATAGTGACCGTGTCGTCCAGTGTGCCGGTGAAGCCCCCCGGTCCCCCCACGTAGGTCGGTCCCGCTTCGGCGCTCAAATTGAAGCTGGCATCCTGGAAGGCTCCGCTCACGGTGGCGTCGTAGCTTACGTCGGTCGTGAATCGGATATCATAAATGGAATACGCGGTGATGGTGCATCCGCAGGAGCCGCCGTCCCCACTGGCTGTCGCCGTGCCGGTGCCCAGGTACGACAGCGGGGACGCGGTGGAGTTCTGGGTGGCCTCCCCGCTCGTGAACGTCGGATTGTTCGGCGGCGTGCCGCATGGTGAGGTGCCTCCCCAGGACACGCTGCTGTTGAAAGTGGAAGCACTCGCGTCTTCGGTATCATGCCCCGGAGGCGGGTCGGCCGAGGCCCAGGTGGTTCGCAGGTCGTTGTCCAGCGTGGGCTGACCGCTGGCAGGTCCGGCGATCGCCAGCAGGAATGCGAACGCCACTGAGCCGAGGACGCACAGCGGCAGGGCGGAAGACTTACTCTTTCTCGGAAAACGACAAGTGAGCATGGGGGGGGCTTTCCGTGTGAGGTCCGAAGAGAATGAAGACTAGATCTATAAATACAATAGGTCTGGTAGGTGTGTCAAGTGGGACACGAATCCCATTGCGATGATCCCGAAGAGGCTCTATCCGAGCAACCGGTCTTCCGCGGCGAACTACCCGCTGCATTTTGGTTGACGGAGAACCCCGAGAGCGAGAGCGCCCGGGGTTTTCGCTTATCCCGCCCGGGGGAAACGGTCTGGGCGGGTCAAGGCGGTCGGCCGGGATTCTCCGTTTCGAGAGAGAGCGACCGGGCCCGAACGTAACCGTGGGGGGTACGAGCGGACCCCGGAAGACGGCTCCGAAACTCTCGGATTCCCCGTGTGACGACCCTCTCTGGGCAAACACACCGAGCACGACTGGACCCAGGAGAACCAAGAATTGAACTCGTTAACATGCCAGGGCAAGTGCCTTCAAGTATGTGGTCGGTTGACACTTGAGTCTTCAGTGGATAGACGCGAGTGGGGACGGAGTGGGCATGCTATGTTCCCTGACCCACTCCTCCGTGGGGAGTCGCACAATCTTAGCGAGAGGATGCTTAATGCGCCTGTTTGGCAGTGTCCTTGTGACACTCGTTTTGTCTAATCATCGGTACGCGTGCTTTCCCTGTTGAAGTCGCAGACGCCGCGGTTCAATTCAATGTTCAAGGGTCTCTGATTCAAGCCAATACTCCATTCGACCTGGTTGATTCGGTGAGTGGTTTCGTGCTGGTCCCCGAAGCCGCCGCCGTTCCTGGCCACGTGTCGACTACACCGTCGGAGATCCTTGGCTACAGCTTCACCATTGGGGACCAGACCTGGTCCGGTACCGGCGCCGACTTCCTGAGGGTTTTCCGATTCGAGATCTCCTGGGACGTTCAGATGCTCTTCTTCCAGGACGCCGGAGGGGGACTGGCTTCGTCTCCGGGAGGCTTCTATCTGGACATTGTCACCAATGCCCCAATCCGACCGAGTGGATTATCTCGGAAGGCCCGTCTGGTCCGGTTGCCGGGGCCGTCGGAACGATGGGATTCTGCCTGGTCGAGCAGCCCACGCCTGTTGATCTCCGGACATGGGGATCCATCAAGGTCATGTACGACCGGTAGAAGACGGGTTTCCTGAGAGACTCAAGATCACGTCATGTCTCCCGGGAAGTCCTTCTCCGGATCGAGTAGGTAGCCTAAGGCCACGACACCGCCCACCCACGCCCCGCTCGGATGGCTAGCACCCTCACGCCTCGAGCGCGCAAAATCCCTGTCGCTCAAGCAATTCCAAGCGATGGATTGAGCCGATGTATCATGATTGTTAAACTGAATGTGATGAAAGTGCGACCCATCCTCTTTGCTTTACTGTGTTTTTCTGTCCCCGCTCCGGCCCTGGCCGCTGGCACGGACTGCGCCTTGGCCGAGCTTGGTCACCTCCCCCTGACTCGGGTGGGCGATCACTTCGAGGCAGGGCTGAACGTGGGCTATCTTGCCCGCACCGCGCCGGCCGGGAGCTTGGCTTGTCTGACCACGGTGGATCTGGGAACCCCGCCCACGGTCCTGGGCACGTGGAGTCCTGTCGACTGTGCAGACGTCCGAGACATCGCTCTGTATGAGGGGGCTGAAGACACCGCCTACGTGGCCGTCATCGGCCGTTTTCTGGGGGCAAACCAGCCCAGCGAGGTCGGCTACTACAATCAGGTGATCCAGGTCGATGTTACCGATCCCGCCAATCCCATTACATTGAGCACCACGCACGTGACCGAAGCGGGATTTACCGCGGTGGCCTACGACGACAAGGGTGAGGTGTTTGCTGGCTCCGCCTACGGTTTCCTGGCCGTGGATCGGGGGATGGCTGTTACCGGTGGCGGGTGTCCATCTGGGATATTGTGATCGATGGGTCATTGGCCTACGTACTCACGAAGGGTGTTCCGGATTACCTCCACATCATCGACACCGACGGCCTTACGGTGCGCAGCACGCTTCAGGTGGGTTCATCGCCCGGTGACATGGAACTGCGCGAGGACGGTGTTCTCTTCTTTGCCGATAACGGCCAAGGTATCGTGGCCGTGGATGTCTCCGATCCCGACGCCCCGGCTTTCCTTGGAATCCCCGGTGGGAGTCGATTGGGAACAAAGGTCGCCTTGGTAGAGGATCGTGCTTACGTGACCGACCCCTACTACAACTCGATCGTGAATGTCTATGACGTATCCGATCCGACCAACATCGTGTGCGTGTCCACGTTGGGGGGCGGGAACGCCCGAGGGGTGCATGCCAGAGGCACGACCCTCTATTTGATGGCCGCCTTTATCGACGAGCAACCGGAGCTGTTGACGTTGGACGCCACCGACTGCTTCCCCGTCACCGGAGTGGGAGACACACCAACGTCCACGCCGGCCCTGCGGGTGGCTCCCAGCGTGCTGCGGTCGGGCCCCGCCCGGATCACTCTGCGCACGGAAAGCGCCCGCCGGCCAAAGCCCCTGAAGATCGTGGACGTCGCCGGACGCTTGGTGGGCCGAGTTCCGCTCGAGTTCGCCGGAGAGGGCGTGTGGACGGGGAGATGGGAACCCGAGGTGGGTGGCGGTGTGTCCAGCGGCAAGTACTGGGTGGTGGGGGAGAACACAGCCGCAGTCGTTACTGTTCTGCACTAGACCAGGGAGTTCGATGTTCCTGCGCTTATTTCCTGTTTTCGTTGCTGCCCTGTCGTTGTCTTCCGTGGCCTCGGGGGGTGGAAATTCCTGTACACCCACGGTGACCGGGTTTCTGGAGCTGGAGCAACTCCGCTCCATGGAGTCTAACCACGATTCCCACGGATAGGGGGCCAAGGTTCCCACGCGAAAGGGAGCCACTGATTCTGGCGCGATAGGGGGCCACCCCATTCACGCGGGAACGGGGATGACGTCCTCCTGACCTGACCCCATCGGTTGTACCACTTCCTATGCTCAAACGACCAGACTCGAGATCGGCGTCGCGGCCGCTGGGGTCGGTGGCGGGAGAGATCCGGATCTGGTTCAGCTGCTACAACGACACTCGACCGCACTCGACCACATTCGGCCCAGGGGGACAGCAGCCGCGCCGAATTGAGTGGGATGACAGTCCCAAGCTGGGCAGAGCCGTTGACCAAGTGTCAAGGATTTGAGGACTCTGAGACATCAGCCCGGCGACCTGGCCAGGAGTCGAATGTCTCAGAGTCTTTGGGGTGGAAGTCCCGGCAGGGTGGGAATCTGAGGACGCCGGGACATCAGCTGGCAAGTCGGTCCAGAGACGTAAGCTTCGCAATGCATTCCGGTTAACGGAGAACCCCGAGAGGGAGAGCCCTCGGGGTTTTCTGATATCCGGCCTGGGGCGAGCGGTTTGCGGGGTTGGCCGCCGCCGCTCGGGATCCTCCGTTTTGAGAGCCTGAGGACCGGTTGCCGCGGACCGATCCGCGAGCCTAGTCGACTCATGAGCGGATGGGTTCGTCCCTGGAACCAAGCGAAAGTCCTTGACAGAACCTATTTATATACACAGTATATACAGTAGTGAACACCGACATCGTCATCTCCCAGGCCGACGGCCGCCCTATGTACCTGCAGATCATGGATCAGATCCGATTGCGCATTGCGTTGGGGGATTGGCCTGCCGGACAAAAGATCCCCTCGATCCGGGATCTGGCGGTTGGATTGAGAGTCAGCGTGATCACCGTCAAACGCGCCTATCTCGAACTGGAGCGTCAGGGAGCCCTGGTGACCCGCCAGGGACTGGGGTCCTTCGTCGCCGAGTCCGGCGCCCTGGACACGCTTCGGTTTGAGCGGGAGTTGGACCAGCACCTCAGGGAGTCGCTGGAAATTGCCGGACTCCTGGGTCTCACTCTCGCGGAATTGATTTCCCGCCTGCAGACCATGCAAGGCTTCCACGTACAATCGGCAAAGGACGAACATGACTGAATTGGCGGTAGAACTGAAGGGTGTGGCGAAGGCCTATCCCCACTTCGCACTCGAAGACATGCACCTAGCCCTGCCCCGCGGCCGGATCATGGGCTTTGTCGGCCCCAACGGAGCCGGCAAGTCGACTACGTTGCGCATCATCATGGGGCTGGTGCATGCGGACCGCGGGCAGGTGCGTGTGTTGGGCCACGACATGCCAGACCAGCAGGTAGGGGCCAAGTGGGAAGTGGGATACGCCTCGGAGGATATGCGCCTCTACAAGCGGGCGACCCTGGCCTGGCATATGGACTTCATCCGTTCGATCTACCCCGGCTGGGACCAGAAGTATGCTGACGACCTGCTGCGCCGCTTCGACCTGGTCGCTGCCCAGAAGATCAGGGGCATGTCGCATGGGCAGCAGGTCAAGGCGGCGCTGTTGCTGATCCTGGTCCGACGGCCCCGATTGCTGATCCTCGATGAGCCAACCACCGGGCTCGATCCGGTCGCCCGCCAGGAAGTCCTCGCCGAGATGATGGAGGTCCTGCTGGACGAGGATCGCACGGTGATCTTCTCGTCCCACAACACCCAGGACGTCGAAAAACTCTCGGACGTGATCACCTTTGTCGACCGGGGGCGCCTCATCGATTCTCGCGACAAAGAGGAATTTCTCGACCGGTGGCGGCGTCTGCGTCTGGACATACCGCCCGACGTGGTGCTGCCATCCCTCCCAGGGTTCCTGGGAGTTGAAGGAACCGGGCGCCTGAGGACGGCGATCACCGGCAACTACGGCCCGGAACAGGCAGCGACGGTACAGCAAGCCGGCGCCACTATCCTACAGGTGGAAAACCTGACTCTTGAAGAAATTTTTGTCGCCGAAGTGCAGCACAGCCGGAACGGGGGCACACGATGAACCAAACTTACATGACCAGGCGCTTGATGGTGAAAGACTGGTCTTTCAATCGGCGGCCGATTTCCCTGTTCGTAGCCGGCGGCGTTGCCTCACTGGGGGTGGTTGCCTGGGGCGGGCAAACGGGTTTCTTCATCGGCAGCATCCTGCTGCTGGTGGCCCTGATGTCCGTCGGCATGCAGTTGGTCTTCACCACCGTGATCTACGAACGCAAGGAACAGACCCTGCCTTTCATCATGAGCCTGCCAATCACCTCGGCCGAATACGCCACGGCCAAGATCCTTGCCAACGTCACCATTTTCCTGGGTGCCTGGATTGCCCTGGCGGCCATGATGATCCTGGTCATTCTTGGCCGGGACGCCCTGCCGAATGGCCTGATTCCATTTGCCGTTGTGATCCTGATGGAGCTATTCATGGGTTATGCGGTGATCCTGGCCGTGGCCCTCATTACCGAATCAGAAGGTTGGACCATTTTCGCCCTGGTGATCTCCAACATTTTTCTCAATTTCTTCATGTACAAGGTGTCTCACATACCGGCAATCACCGCCGTCATGAACGGCCCGGACACTGCCTGGCCCAGGGCGGCCGTGGGCCTGCTGGCCGGGGAAATCGGCGTCATCGTCCTGTTGATTGTGGCCACCTATGCCGTGCAGGTGAGGAAGAAGGACTTCCTATAGGCAAAGTCCCCGGCCGCCTGCCGGGGGCTGGTCCCAAGTTCATATCTCCGCATTCACGTGGGGCGTCCAACGCGGGGACCCGGCCGGCCGTCGAGATGGGGTAGAGCAGGGGGATCAGATCGTGGCCATGTCAAGGATTTGAGGACTCTGAGACATCAGCCCGGCGAGCCAGTCTGGGGTCTCAGAGCGCGATGTATCGCCGTCGCGCTCTTTTTTTCTGCCCTGGAGGACGGCCAGGTCGGGCGGCCGGCCCCGGAACGCCAGCTTGAGGCTCTCCCGGGTGACCTCGGCCCGGGTCAGAACCAGTCGGATCAGCTCCTTCTTCCGGAACGGGGGCAGGGTCTCGAACACCTCGGCGGTGTGGGCCAGGGCTTCCCGCACCTGCGCCTCGTTCACCGCTTCCCGCCGGATCTGGTCCGTGGAGAGGTCCAGGGCTCCGATCCCGGCCTCCAGCTCCCGCCGCCGCTGACCGAGGGTGTCGAGCTTCTCGGTGACCAGGGTTCCGGCATCCGTGGTGCTCATCGAGGCCAGCCGCTTTGAGAGCCGGCCAACGCGGCTCTCACCATCCCGCAGGCCTTGCAGAGGTAGTAGTAGTACCACTTCCACTGCTGCCCGGTGCCGGACCGTCCCTCCATCTGCTTCCCGCAGGTGCCGCACCAGAGGAGCCCGTGGTTGAAGAGGTACGAGTGGCGGACGCACTTGATCTGGCTGTGCTTGGTCCGATCGTTGGCCTCGAGGAGCTTCTGGGCAGCGTAGAACGTTTCCTCGGGCACGATCCCCGGCCAGCGGGCCTCCACCAACCGGTACCGATTGCGTTCCGGTAGCGCCTCCTGGTCCTCCCACCAGCGCTTCTTGTTGACCTCTTTCGTCCCGATGTAGGCGTAGTTCATGAACATCCACCGGACCGGGGTCTTTCAGCTTCGGTTGACGAGGACCCGGACCTTGCTCTCGAGGTCCTCGAAGAGGGAATAGATGATCGGCACGTACACCATGGTCAGGAACGTGGACACCATCAACCCCCCGATGGCCACCACGGCCAGAGGAGATAGTCGCTCCAGGCCGATCGCCCACTCGGCGGCGATGGGGATCATCCCCACCGATGTCCCCACGGCGGTCATTAGGATCGGCCGAGTACGAACCCTTACGGAGCCGATCAAGGCGTCATGAACGCTCTCCCCTCGCGCCCGCGCGGCGGCGATGAAGTCGATCAGCAGGATTGAGTTCTTCACCACGATTCCCGCGAGCAGGATCATCCCCATCATGGAGGGCATGCAACCGTGTTTATTCATGATCAGCATGCCCCACGCGGCTCCGATGAGCGCGAGGGGGATCACCGACATGATGGTCAAGGGGTGAACCCAGGACTTGAATGCTGGAACCAGCGAGAAATACAGAAGCAACATGCCCAAACCAAGCGCCATCCCAAGCCGATGAAAGGACTCCCTCATCTGCTTGATATCACCCTCATGGGTGACCGTGTACCCGGGAGGGAGTTCAAGACCTTTCAAGGCCTTCATCACATCCTCCTGCATGTGACTGATGGGGCGCGTGTTACGGTAGGCCTGGATGTCCAGCGTTCGCTGCAATCCCTGGCGCGTGACGACCGAACTGATCCTGTGCCGTCCCACCACACCCAGTTGACCCAAGGGCACTTCACCCTTCGGGGTGCTGATGCTGTAGGCGGTGACCTGGGACATGTACTCCCTTTGGTCGGCGGGAGACTGGATCCAGACGGTCAGTCCGTCCTGGTTGGGAATGCGAAATACCGAACCGGGCACGCCACGAACCGTGGACGACAGCTGGGACGCCAGCATCGCGGGCGAGAGCTGGTACAACGCCAGCTTCTCGGGATCCGCGGTGAAGGTGATCTCCTGGTTGTCCATGGACCAGCTGCGCGAGATGGACGTCACGTCACGCAGATTCTCACGGAGGCGTTCCTCCACCTCCGTGCCGAGCCGGTCGAGGGTCTCGGTGTCCGGGCCCGAGATCATGACGTCCACGGGAGCGCGAATGCTGGATAGAGCGGTGGCGCCGAAGTCGAACACATCGACCACCTTGAGACCGGGGAGACTACGGAATTCGTTTCGCAGGTCCCTTTCGATCTCCCAGATGGAGGCCTTGCGACTGAAGCGATCGACCATATGGATGGTGATCATTCCCTGTTGAGCAAGCCGACCCGCCCCGAAGGAGATCACTGCCGGCTCGGAACCGATGACCGAGGACACCGCCGTGACCTCGGGGCGGGCGCGAATGATGGCCTCCATCTTTGTCAAAGTTGCCTCGGTCCGGTCCAGGGACGTGTTTGCGTCCGTCTCGAACGCGACCTTGACGATCCCGGCATCCATGGGAGGCATGAGGTCTCGCCCCACCAGGGGCATCTGGCGGGCGGCCACGACGGTCATGACAATTGCGGGCAGGATGAACGTCAGGCGATGATCCAGGGCATAGGTGGTCAACCGTACATAGAAGCTCCGCACCGGATCGACCACCCAAGTCTGAAACCTGCCGACCACCCGCTCCACCCGATTGCGTCGGGCGCCCTGCCCGCGCTTGAGTAGCAGTGGCGCCAGGAGCGGAATCACCGTCACCGAGACTACGTACGACGCGGCTAAGGCGATGACCAGGCTGATGGAGAGGGGACGCAGAACGGTCTGAACGTATCCGCCGATAAAGATGATCGGGAGCAGCACCATGACGGTCGCATAGGTTCCCGAGAAGATCGCCAGCATGACTTCTTCGGTGCCGCCGACAACGGCTTCTCGCACGTCCTTGGTGACCTCACGGTAGTGCCGCTCGATATTCTCCAGCACTACGATGGCGTCGTCGAGCAACATGCCCACCGCGATGATGACGGCGGTCAGAGTCACCATGTTGAATTCGTATCCGATCAACCACATGACGGCGAACGTCAGCAGGTAGGTGAACGGAATGCTGATCGCGGCCAGCAACGTACCTCGAAGATCGGCCAGGAAGAGAAATATCACGATGATCGTCATGATCACCGCGTCCCGCAGAGCATGAATCATGTTGCCCACCGAGAGCTCGATCAACTCGCCCTGAGTGTCGGGAACGGAGAACTCGACGGAGGGGAATTGTCTCTCCAGGCCGGGCAGCGCCGCCATCACCGCGGAGATGGAATCCAGCGCATGCCCGCCGGTGCTTCTCTGGATGTTCACGGCCACCGCCGGCTTCCCGTTGCCGTGATAGGCACTCTGCGATTCCATGACTCCGCGGGTGATGGTTCCGATATCCCGCAGATGAACAGCCCCGCCCGGACGGTGAGCGACGGTGATCGCCCCGACATCCTCGACGCGTTGAAACTCCCCCGTACGCTTGACCAGAAACTGGCTCTCCTTGGTGATCAGGAGCCCGATGGGTTGATTGGCGTTGTACGCCGTCAGGGCCTGGCGGACCTGCAACGCGGTAAGGCGGGAACGTTCCAGCTTGTCCGGGTCCAGGGCGACGCGGATCACGGGCTGGTGCGCCCCGAACACCTCGACATTCGCCACTTCGGGCAGCTGCAGCAGTTCGTCCTTGATCTGGTTGTCTGCCAGTTGCCGCACCATCGACAGGTCCAGCGGGGCGCCCGCCTTGGGCCGCAGGGCCAGGGTCATCACCGCCGGGGTGGCCGATGAGATCTTGAACAGCATGGGGGGTCGAATCGTGTCCGGGAGCTTCGCCTTGACCTTCTGCAACGCGTTGGCCACATCGCTGGCGGCGACATCCAGTCCCTTCTTGTACTCGAACTCCACCGTTACCGCGGAGATCTCGTCCTTGCTGACCGAGGTGACCCGCCGGACGAGGTCGATGGTATTGACCTCCTTCTCGATGGTCCGCGACACCTCGCTCTCGACGTCCGAGGAGGACGCCCCCGGGTATACCGTGACCACGGCGATCTGGGGACGTTCGGAGTCCGGAAACAGGTTGACCGCCATCTTCCGGTAACCGACGAACCCGATCGTCGCCGCCAGAAGAACCACGGAGATGAGCAGATGGGGTTTGCGTAGATACGAATCAACGAGTCTCATTGCCGGCCTCCCTGCGGAGTCGTTCGCACCTCTTGCCCCACGGTCAGCGTCATGAGGCGGGACGGACGGGCGATGACTACCTGATCCCCGACGGCGAGATCGCCCCGGACGACGACCCGCCCACCTCCGGCTGCGAGGACATCGACCCGGACCGGCTCGATCCGCTGTTTCTCGACCCTGAAGACCCAGGTGCCGTTATCCCCTTCCAGGAGAGCGGATGTCGGAACCGAAATACCCGTGGACGACGCGAGGGAGATGTCGATGCCCACGGTCAAACCGGCCACGAAGGTGGCGGGAGGCGAATCGAGGTCGGCCTCGAACACCGCCAGGTGATTCGCATCCGTGGCCGGAAAGACCCGGGTCACCCGGGCGGTGCAGTTCGTTTCACCCGCGGCAAGGGTCAGACTCTGGCCGGGGGCGAGGCGCGGCAAATCCTCCTGCGGGAGTTTTCCCCGGACGCGGACATTGGTCTGGTTGACGATATCGATCATCGGTTTTCCGGGCACCGCCAGGTCTCCCGGGTCCACCAGGCGATCCGCCACCACGCCGTCTACGGGCGCCGACACCCGCGTGTAGCTCAGACGGGTCTCGGCCCGTTTCAGGTCCTTCTCGGCGGCGACCAGTTTCGCGTTGAGGGCGGCTTCCAGGGTTCGGGACCGGTCCCACTGTTCCTGGGAAATGGCCTTGGCTTCGAACAGGATGCTGTCCCTGGCGGTGGCGTCGGCCCGGGTGCGAGCGGCGATTCGGGCGGCCCCCAGAGCGGCCTCGGCCGCATCGAAACCGTCCTGCTGTTCGCGATCGTCCAGGGTCGCAAGCACTTGGCCCTTGGTCACGACGCTCCCCTGGCGAACCATGATGTTCAGCACCCTGGCCATGACGCGAGGAGCGACCTGCACTTCATCTCCTCCGATGACTTCGCCCAGGAGGTGACGGACCGTAGAGACCGTCCCGGTGTCGGCCGGAGCGGTCTGGACCGCCATGGGGACGGACACGAGCAGAGGGGCGGCGTTCTTCTGCCGCATTCGCTTCAGGCGCACGGCCCCCAGACCCACCACGAGCACGAGGGCGATCGCGAGGACCATCAGTCTCTTTTTCATTGGATGACCTCCATTTCGACGACCGCGTTGAGTTGTTCGCCAGCAATCTTCAGTTCACCCCTGGCCCGGGCCAGGGCGGTATGCGCCGCCTCCTCGCGGGTTCTGGCTCGCAACAGGTCCTCGATGGTCGAGGCCCCGTTGTCGTAGCGGATTTGCTCGCTGCGCGCCGCTTCCGTCGCCGACGCAACCCCCGCCCTGGCGGCTTCCTGGCTGACCTGCGATGCCTGGAGCCGGGCCAGGGCATAGGTCAGATCCGCCTCGCGACGCAGCCGGGCCATCTTCAGACCCTCTTCGGCGGCGCGCTTCCTGGCTTTGGCCGAGGACAGGTCGGCGAACCTGGCGCCGGCGGTGAAGAGCGGGACTTTCACACCGACCGACAGTTCCCAGGTGGTGGGGTCCTGGTCCTCCGAGTTCGCGTGATGCCATAGGTAGCCGGCCTGGCCCACCAAGCTGGGGAGGAACTCGCTTCGCGCCGCCTTGATGCCGCTGCCTGCCTGCTCCCGATCCAGAAGGGCCCGCTGCACGACGGAGGAGCCCATGGCCATGGGCTTCAAGCTGTCCATCGGGACGGCAATCTTGGGGGTCTGATCCACGAGCGGAGCGACGATCAATGCACGGTCCGGCGATTGCCCCAGCAAGGCGAGCAATGTTCCCGCCAATCCGGTGCGCTGGGCCGTCAGGGAGGCTGATTCCGCGCGGGCTTCCGCCAGTCCGTCCTCGACCTTGAGCAGATCCAGTTCGGGGGCCTTACCCTCACGGACCATCAGTTCGAGGCGGTCCTGCTCGGCTGTCAGCGTTTGCACGAGGTCCCCGGAAGCCTCGATCGCCCCATCAAGGGTCTGCAGACCTGAGTAGAGGGAGGCGACATTGAAGCGCACCTGCCAATAGGTCCCGTGGCGAAGAGCTTCGGCCTTGGCCGCCTCCAGTTTTGCGATCTCGATTCCTGCCGACAGTTTGCCTCCCAGATAGAGAGGGATCTGAAACGTCAGTCCGTAGTGAATCTGGTTCCGATCGAAAGGGGCATTCGGGAGACCACCGGCAAGCAACTCGCTCGACATGGGCACCAGGAGCCGATCCTCATCGAATCGCCAGGCCGAGGCGACCGCGTCCACCTGCCCCCAGCGGCTCCGCTCGACGGCGCCGGCCTTGAACGACGCCGCCTGGGCGCTGAACTCGGCCGCCTTCATGGCCGGACTCCCTTCCGTGGCCATGGCAATGGCCCGTTCGAGCCGGAGGGTTAACGGGCCGATCTCGGAGTTGACGACCTGGGCCGGTTCCTCTGCCCGCGCGACTGCGGTCACCTGAGAGCCGCAGAGCACGAGACCCAGCAGGATGCCGCCGTTGATGAGCAGACGATTCATGGTTTCACCTCCAAGCTTGCGCTCTACCATCAGGGGTTCCAACCTTCCGGCCGACGTGCGATCGATCCTCCGACGGTTGGTTGTTTCCGGGGCCTTTCCCCGTCCGTCTATAAAGACCCTCCAAGCGGGCCGAAGGGTCTTGAGACGGATCAAGGAAGGAGAGATTCGGTTCCGAGGGGGCCGGGAGGAGGACGGCTTCGAGGGAGGGAAGCGGACGCGCTGCGCCCGGAAGCCAATATACCGGAGCTACTTATCGGAGAGGTTGCCACCCCGGGCCGGTGAACCGACTCAGGCGGTCCAGAGATCCGGCGTGGGTGATCACCAGCCCATCGGCCGGGCTGCCCGCTTCAGGCCCTCGACGTCGAGAACCTGGAGCCGCCGTCTACCCATCCGGTGCACGATCCTATCCGCTTCGAGGCGGGTGATCGCCCGGGAGAGTGTTTCAGCGGTGATCCCCATGGCCGCGGCCAGAGCCCGTCCCGATTCCGGGTATTCGATCACCATGAGCCCCTCCGGAGATGCGGGGTGCGGCAGGAGCGTGACAAGCGTGGATGCCACTCTGGGAAGGGCACCCTGCATGGACAGTTCCTCAATTCGGTCGAACGATCCACGAAGACGTCTACCGAGGAGGCCGATGAGTGACAGGGCAATGCCCGGTTGAAGTCGCACGGCACGGACCAGGGCGGGGCGGTGGAGAACCCAGGCAACAACCTCGTCAACCGCGGCGACGGAGGCGGGATAGGGCCCGCCGTCCAGAAGCGGCAGAAAGCCGATGATATCTCCGGGGGCGAAGAGCAACAGCGGAATCTTCTTCGCGGAGGGGTCTTCCCGATACGCCCGCAGATGTCCCTGCTCAACGATGGTCAAGAATCCGTCCCGGTCTCCCTCCCGCCAGAGAAGTTGCCTCGGCCGGAATCGCCGCCGGGTCAGGAAGGAAAGAAGCGGTTTCAGGGACCTTCGTTCGAAATCACTCAGGTTGGGGATCCGGGGTGTAGATCGACTCCCTCCGGGATCTCTCTCGACCTTTTCCCTTCCGGCGGGGGTGAGTCGGAGACCCCGGGCCTGTCCCCTTGCGCGCTCGAGCCAACCCTGCTCTTCAAGCGCGCGGACATGCCCGTCCACGGTTCCCGCCGAACGCCAGCCCAGAGCCCGCGCAATCTCACGGTAGCTCGGAACCCGTCCCACCCCCTCGGCGGAGAGGAGATGGAGGAGAATCCTACGCTGGGCAGGCGTAATATGCTGTGGGACGGGAGGTTTCATCGACTCGATGATACCGTACATCTGTACGGTTAGCCACCGGTGACCTGGCCCGCTTGGTTGTAGCCTGCCTCCATGATCCCGTTCGCGATCTGGAGCATGGGCCGGCCCGGTGCGAATCCCCTCCTCGAGCCCTCTCCCGGGCTTTGCTCCGCGTGAAACTCGTTGTGTTACAGGATTCTAGTGGAATATGATGCCGGCTCAAGGACCCCCATTTACCTCTCGAGGAGCTGCCACCATGAAATCCGCACCGGTCCTGTTAGCGTTCTTCCTGTTCATGGGGTCCCGGACCCCGGCATTCGCCGCAGATCCTTCCGTTCCACTCCCCGTCCGGCCGACGGCCACCGTCGTGCTCCCGTCGGCAAGCTCCGATGTCGTCGAAGGTTGGAGCGACCAGGATTCCCCCCTGCCGGGATCCTCGCTTCCCGCCCCGTTGCTTCCCCTCTTCATCCAGTCCGTGACTCGGGAGCGGGGGGAACCGCTCCCGTTCGGGTCCGACGCGACTGTTGTCCCCGGAACTCCGACCCTCATCGCCCTCCGGCCTTATCCCGAGGCGGGGGACCGGCCTCTCGGGCCGGATCCCCAGGCCGCGGGACCCGATGGGAGTCCCGTCGTGACCGGATGCGGTGCTCCAATAGGCACCCCGGACACCTGTCGTGCCTACGGGGACAGGGATCTGGCCGTCGCCGCCCCGGGCTTCCTGGGTAACGACATCGACCTGGACGGCGAGGCGATCACCGCGGTGGCGATCCTGGACAACGTCGTCAGGCACCTGGACGCCTCCGGCCTCCCGCCGGGACACCACGCGCTAACCTGGTCGGGCGAGGATTCCCAGGGCCGCCAGTCTCCCACCGGGGTCTACTTCTATCGCCTCACCACGTCCCGTCACGTCGAGACGAAGACGATGATCCGGATGCGTTGACCGAGCGCGATTCGTAACGCCGATGCGCCAGCGCCCCACCGGGGAAACCCGTTGGGGCGCTTGCCTTTGGTCCGTGACCGGCGGCGGGCGGCCTCCCCACCGAGGTTCCGCTCCCCAGGGTTCAGGAGGCGTCCTATTCCCCGACGGGACCCATCTCGCCCATGAGCCCAGCTTCCAGTGGGAGCCGGCGTGGAAGGGCTACCGGGGCGGGCAGACCACGACCATCTGGATCGCCGACCTGGCCACCTCGGCGATCGTGAAGATCCCGCAAGCCGACAACTCCAACAACAAGAACCTCCTATGGGTAGGGAACACGATCTACTTCCTCTCCGACCTGAGCGGCTCGGTCGCCCTCTACGACCTCGACACCAAGGCGGTCACTGCCGCGGCTCCCAACGACGGGGTCGACTTCACCTCGGCCTCGGCCGGACCGGGCGGAGCGTCTAGGAACAGTTCGGCTGGCTCCACCTCTTCGACCCCGCCACCGGCCAGACCGTGCCCATCGCGACCTCACCCGCACCGTAGGCGCGGCCGAGCGCGACCCGGCGTGGTCGCCGGACGGCGCGCGGATCGCCTACTTCTCCGACGCCTGGGGGGGCTACGTGCTGCACCTCACGAACCAGGGCGGGCTCGGTGATCCACAGGTGCTCGACCTGGGGAGCCCCCCCGTCCAGCTTCTACCGCCCGGTGTGGCCCCCGAGGCCGTCGCGCCGATCTCCAGGCTGGTCGCTCCAGCATGGGAGGTGGTACAACCAATGGGGACAGGTCATGATGGAAGGCGAAGGAATGGACTGCTGAGTTGAGGGGTCAGAACATGCCCCGTCGGAGTCAGGTAGCCGGGGCTCCGGAAAAGCCGGGTGGTTCACCTCGAAGCTCGACGGCTTCTGCACCAACCGCTCGGTCACCACTTCCCGGATCGTCGTATAGGACTCCGGAGGTAGGCCGTCCAACTCGGGGTTGGGAACCTCGATCACCTTCACCGGGACCGAGGGATCGAACCGGACCCCGCTCTCTCCGGTTGCCACCGGGGTCTGGGCCCGCTGGCGCTGGTGGGAGCGCACGGGGAGCGTCGGAATGGAGGCTGGGGTTTCGGCGTTCATCTGGCCGAGGGTAAGTTGCTCCTCGGGAAGGGGCACTCGCCGTTCCGACTTCGACCCGAACACCTGCGGCTTCAGCCACTCCAGCTGGCTGCGAAGGTCTTCGTTCTCCACGTGCAGCTTCCGGTGGGCCGCGTCCGTCTTCGTGTGATACGCTTCGTGCGAGGCGGCAAGTTCATCCTGGGACTCGAGCAGCGCGACACGTTGTCCTGAGTCATCTGTGCGGCGCGCTCGGCTCGTGTCATACATTTTTGTTAATCCATTATCCTCCGTCTTTCAAGCACGATCCCATCCAACAGCAATTGAAAGACGGCTTCGCTCACTTCGTGCTTCTCGCTTCCTCCGGGAAATCAGAATCGGTGCGATCCACGATGCGAAGGACCACAGGGCCGTCGAGAACGAATGCGACCTCTCCAAGCCGCGCGACCACTACCCGGTGCAGTTCAGGCAGATCCTCGGGTTCGATCACGAACTTCGCGCACTCGCCGCAGACGTGCATCCGGTCCTCGCACTTCAAGCCACCAAGGCAGGATCCGCGGGACGGGGGCAATAGTCGCAGAAGGGGATGGTCTTGCGACCGGGATGGCGGGGACGCCCCACGGGCTGGTGACGTGTGTCGAATCGATCGGCGAATCGTACAGGGCACAGATCAGTGGAGCCAGTCCAAGGACGCGAACTTCCGGCGTCGTATCGGCTGACGGAGACCCCCCTGAGCGAGAGTCCCTGGGGGGGCTCTCATGCCCGGCCAGGTGTTCCGCCAACCAAGGCGAAAGGGCGGCCACCCTCCGGTGATCGCCCTTGCCGCAGAAAGCTCCTGGCTCAGCTCATCGGAGCATCACCACCCGCCGGGTGGACTCGAACGCTCCGGTGCGGAGGCGGTAGAGATATACCCCGCCGTCACCGCCCCCGAGCCCGCCGGCGCGCTCTCGTTCCCGGCGTGGTCCAGCACGGTGATCTTGTAGAGCACCGAGGCCGGGTCGGCCGGCGTGTCCTGCCCCCAGGTCGATGCGGGCTCGTGCGCGAGGTTCCCCGGTCCGGGCACGAGGCCCGGATCGGTGCCCCGGTACACGCGGAGGTACTGGAAGTCGGGCTCGGGAGCCGCATTCCAGGTGAGATTGACCGATTCCTGGGTGTAGGCGGCGGCGAACCCCTGCGGCACCCCTTACCGGTGCTATCAATCGATCCGGATGATGCGGCGAACGGCGCTTCGCTCCTCGCTGAATGCCCGCAGGAAGTACACGCCGGAGGGAACACGGGAACCTCGTCGGTCCCGTCCGTCCCAGGAAATGCCGTGTTCTCCAGGGGAAAGAGGCCCGTCCATGAGGCTTCGAATGGCGCGGCCGGACACGTCGTAGACCGTCAGGGTGAGTTGTGCTCGGCTGTCCGTGACGAGTTCGAGGTTCGAGATGGAGCGTGACGGATTCGGTTGTGGGGCGGTCAGGAAGAAGCTCGGACGTGGGGTCGGCGTCTCGCCGACGGAAACGGAGCCGGTCGCGGAGAGCTGAACCGAGAAATCGAACGAGGACTCCAATGTTCCGGAGTTCCCTGTGGTGAACGTGGCCAGGACAAGCGCGCTGGAGCTTAGGACATAGCTTCCCGGTGGGATGGTGACCATTTCGTCCAGTGTGCCGGTGAAGATCCCCACTCCCCCCACGAAGGTCGAGCCCGCTTCGGCGCTCAGTTGGAAGCTGGCATCCTGGAAGGTCCCGCTCACGGTGACGTCGTAGCTTTCGTCCGTTGTGAAGCGGACCTTATAGACGGAATACGAGGTGATGCTGCATCCGCAGGAGCCGCCGTCCCCACTGGCCGTCGCCGTGCCGGTGCCCATGTAGGACAACGGAGATGCGGTGGAGTTCTGGGTGGCCTCCCCGCTCGTGAACGTCGGGTCATTCGGCGGCGTGTCGCACGGGACGGAACCACCCCAGGACACGCTGCTGTTGAAAGGAGTGAAGAACGGCGCGTCTTCGGTGTCGTTACCGGGGGGCGGGTCGGCCGAGGTCCAGGTCTTTCGCAGGTCGGCGACGGGCGTGGGCTGACCGTGAGCAGGTCCGGCGATCGCCAAGAAGCCTGAGATTGCCACCGCGCCGAGAATGCACTGCTGCAGAGCGAAGGGCTTGCTCTTTACCAGAAAAGGACGAGTGAGCATGAAGTACCTTTCCGTGGGAAGTCCGGAGGGGATGAGAATCAATACAAAACTACATCAGATCTGACAATCGCGTCAAATCTGACTCGAGTGTCATTGCGACGGTCCCCGAGGGGCTATAGCCGGTGGCTTGGCCCGGAGTCGAAGGTCTCAGGGCCCTTGGGGTTCCTTCGTATCCGGCCTGCGGCAAAGAATGCAGACCGTCCCGGCGCGCCGACCCGAAGTGCTCTGCGGGCGGGGCCGGGGACGCCAGGTCGAGAATTGCCCCGCCTGAGCGACCTCAATGCATGCGCACAGGAACCCATCGGACAGTTGCGTCTTCGGCCCCCTTCTGTCCGGCTGGGCGTGGCGCGCACCGGCCAGGTTGCGTCATGGGCTGGTAGTTTGGCCCGCCGTGGGGTACCGTATGCGGACCCTCATGCCGACCGGTTCTCATGGAACCAGGAGGCAGACGTGAGACGGAGCATAGTAGTCGTCGTCGCCGGGCTCGTGTTGGCCGCCCTCGCCGGGCCATGTCCCGCCTGGGCACAAGGACGAATGTTCGAGAACGGGCTCATGCCCGCGATGCCGATCCCCGCGGACAATCCGCAGACCGACGCCAAGGTTCGACTCGGCACACAGCTGTACTTCGATACCCGCCTCTCGGCGGACAACACCATCAGCTGCGCGAGCTGCCACGATCCGCGCACCGGATGGGCCAACCCGCACCCGACCGATACCGGCATTGACGGACAGGTCGGCGCCCGCAACTCGGGGACGGTGATCAACGCCGGCCAGATGCGGTTCCAGTTCTGGGACGGGCGCGAGCCGTCTCTCGAGGGCCAGGCGGTCGGTCCCATCCACAACCCGATCGAAATGGGGGAGACCCACGAGAACGTGGTGCGGAAGCTGAACGGGATCCCGGGCTACCGGGAGCAGTTCCAGACCGTGTTCGGCCGTGACCCGGACATCGACGACATCGCCAAGGCCATTGCCTCGTTCGAGCGCACCGTCGTTTCCGGGCCGTCGCCTTACGACCTGTACGTGATGGGCGACAAGACGGCGATGAGCCCGGCGGCGGTACGGGGGCTTCACCTCTTCAACGGCAAGGGCCATTGCACGCCCTGCCACAGCGGGCCGATGTTCTCCGACCAGTTCTTCCACAACCTCGGGGTGGGTATGGAGGCGGAGCAGCCCGATTCTGGGCGGTTCGCCGTGACCAACGATCCGGCGGATATCGGTCGTTTCAAGACCCCGATGCTGCGAAACGTCGCGCTGACCCCCCCCTACCTCCACGACGGCTCAGCCGAGACGCTCATGGACGTGATCGACGTTTACAACATGGGCGGCACGCCCAACCCGCATCTGGATCCGCTCATGCTGCCCCTGAACCTCACCGCGAGCGAGAAGGCGGACCTGGTGGCGTTCATGGAGGCGCTGACCGGCACCCTGCCCGAGGTGGATATCCCGACCTTCCCCGAAGGCCAGCCCAACGCCGATCCGAAGGGAGGTCTGCGATGAAGACCCGCTATGCGATCGTGTTTTCGTTCCTGGCGGTGGTCGCGGCGACTCTGTGGGCCCAGTCGGTCTCGGCCGTGCCGGTCTTCGCCCGCAAGTACGGCTTCAACTGCACGATGTGCCACTCGGACGTGCCGCGCCTGAACGACTTCGGACAGCGGTTCCGGATGAACGGCTACCGCCTCCCCGGTCTGGTGAACGAGGAGAAGACCGTGTTGGAGACGCCGGCCCCGGTGGCGTTCCGCACCACCGCGGGCTACTCGATGGAGCACCGCGACTATGTGGCCGAGGCCTACTACGGCGCGGGCGATGAGAGCGACTTCCGGTTGAACGGACTGGATGTGCTCTCCGCCGGACTGCTGGGACCGCGCATCGGCTTCTTCATGGTCTACGTGCCGCCGATCACCGCTGCCCGCGGGGTGGCCGGCCAGGAGGGGACGCTGGAGATGGCCAGCCTGGTGCTGAGCGATCTCGCCGGCACCTGGCTCAACGCGCGGGTGGGCCGCTTCGAGCCCGCCTACGTGGCGTTCAGCGTGAAACGCCAACTCAGCGTGGCGCCGTACGAGGTCTACGATGTCGGCTTCCCCGGAGGACCGGCTCTCTCGGAGACGCAGTCCGGCATCGAATTGAGCGGGTACGGCCCCGAGAGGTTCCAGTACGCCGCGGGCTGGGTCGACGGGGCGGCCACCAACCTTCCCGAGGATACCCCCGCCGACTTCTACGGCCGGGCCGCCTACGTTTTCGGCGTCGGCGAAGGACAGACGGTGGGACAGCGCCTGGGAGTGACCGGCTACCTCGGGCAGGCGCGGCCGCTGGGCGGCGGCGACCGCGAGAGCTTCTCGCGGCTCGGCGTCGACGCCAGCCTGAACGCATCCATGTTCAACCTCGCGCTGCAATACCTGTGGGCGATGGACAACAAGGCGCTCTGGGGGGCGGGCAAGCGGGTGGACTATTCGGGCGGTTTCGCCGAGTTGAGCGTGCTCCCCACGGTGAAGCTGGTGGGGTTCGCCCGGTTCGACCTGGTCAACCAGTCCAAGGTCAGCGGGTTCGACGTGAACCGCTATACGGCGGGCGCCCGCTACTATCTGGAGGACAACGTGGCCGTCCACGCCGAGTACTCGTACCGCCTGGTCGACGACGCCTACGTGAAGACCACCGGGCTGTCCACGGTGGAGATCTTCGGGGACGCCGCCAGTTCCTCCTTCACCGCTCGGCTGGACTTCGTTTTCTAGAGGCTTGAGGACGGGGGGCGGTCACCGCCGCCCCCCGAACCTGTGAACGCCCGATCAGCGATACATGGCCTTGATCCTCGACCAGGACGCGTTCTCGACCGGGACCGGCTGAGCGGCACAGGAGAAGAACTGGTCGCCGGCGAAATCTCCCAGATCGAAATTCACGACGCCGGTAAAGGTGCCGGCCCCGTCCCCGCCGAGATTGCCCTGGGGCGGCTGTAACGGGCCGAGGAACTGGTTGGATGCGTAATTGTGGTCGGCGTTGTTTACGAACGCGCAGACCTTGATGTCGCCGCTCACGAACCCGAGATCGGAAAGATCGATGCTGAGTTCCAGACCCGTTTGGACGGCAAGCGCGGCCGCCTGATTGGCGGCTGCGGTGCCGCCCGCCACTCCGGCGGCATTGCTGTTGTCGAAACCGACCTCGATGGGCTGGGCGTTGAGCCCGGTTCCGGTGACTCCCGATCCTTCCTGAGTACCCCCGAAGACGTCTCCGTAGTAGGTGAAGTTGGTGGTGCCGAGTTCCGCGAAGTCGAGGTCGAACACGCTACCGGTGGAGAGGCCGTGACGGACGATGATGTGGTAGTCGGGGTCGAACCCGGTATCGAAGGTCAATCCCGCCATGGCGCCGGCGCCGTCATTGCCGGGCTGTCCGCTGAGGACGTTCTCGCCGCCCGCCTTGGAATCGATGAAGATCTCGATCTTGTTGAAGTTGTCCTCGAGGTTGCCGGTGAGGGCCAGGTAGAAACGGCCGCCCACCGACGTGCAATAGGCGGCGTCGAGCTCGCTTTGGTTGTCGCCGAATCCCGTCTGAACCGCCTGCACCGATGCCGCCGGGCCGTAGCTGTCGCCGGCGATCGTCCCGTCGATGACCGGCTGGGCCAGGGCGGAACCGGCAACCAGGACGGGCAAAGCCGATAAAATCAGTATCCTTTTCATCGTGATGTCACCTCCGGTCTCGTTGCATGTCGGCTGCCCGGGTCCTTCGAAGAGGAGAGACTCTGGAGACTCCCGGTCGCAGCATCGGGTAGGGGGGGTCCGGCTGGACCCTGCGATTCGTATAAACTTCAATTTTATCATGGTTTGCCCGCAGACATCCACGTCAATTTGCCGTGTGGCCCCGCCTGGGCCGGGGGTGGGATAGGCCACATTTGCGACCGGACCCCGGACAGTTCCTCCGAACTCCGGGGATCCCCGGTCACCAAGCCGCTCCGGGCCGATTTCTCGACGACCGGTCGATGAGAAGCAGCTTCACCGCCTCCGTCGCGCCGGGCGTGCGCACCCCGATGAAGTCGATGTCGGCCGGCGGTTTCGATCCGGTGGGCGATGGCGGCCCCGGTGCCCCCCCCGGAAACTCTCGGTCCTGGGCCTCTACGGCCGAGGGCGCACCAGGGGGGAGGGTGGCGCCTCGCCTACTCCGGTGGACCGTCCAGTGGAATGACCGATGGGCCGTCACCGACCCGCACGACGAGCATCCGATTGGGCGCCGAGCCGGTGTTCAACTCCCGGTGGGCCAGGCCGGCGGGGATGATGTGCAGCGATCCGTCGGCGGTCGCGTGCATTCGGGCCGCCCCGCCGGAGCCGAATTCGACGGTGGCCTCGCCCTCCAGGATGTAGACGTAGGTCTCGTGCTCGCCGTGATGGTGCCACGGTGAGGTGGTGCCCGGTTCGGTGGTGACCATGCCCACCCAGACATGACCGTCGCCAAACATCTCCTGTCGAACGAAGGGCGCGCCGGGGGGGCCCGGCATCGTCTTGCGTTCGTGCGGTTGAACGGTTCGTATGGGCTGTGGTGTCTTCGACAAGTCTCGACTCCCTTTGAGACCAGTTCCGGCGGTCGGCGCGGAATGGAGTGCCGGCCAGGATGTCCAGCCTGTTTGCTGCCCAGCGGCGATCCGGAGGAAACGAGGTGAAGAGCGAAAGATAACACATTCACTCATGATTGCTCGCTCCAAACCCGGGCTCCATAATTCATTTCCGTGTAATCGGTTGACTCATTGAATCTTCGGCCGGTCCCGGACAAAAGGGCCCCGGGCCTCGAGGCCGGCGAACCGGTTTCCCGGCGCGATATCCGTAGCCGGGTCCGTGGCGGGGGTACGGGTGGACCGAGCCTCCAGTCCGACGCGCCCCCGCGGGGCGGGTCCGTCGAAGGGCCGGGCACCCCGCGCGGCGGCGCCCGGCTGTTCATGAGGAGCCGGGAGAACGTCGCCCTCGCCGACGACTCTCCCACGGACGCGCATTCAACGCGCGCATTCGAAACCGTCGAAGACATCCATCAGCGCGACGGCGGTCTCGCTCGAGACCCCAAGCTCGTAACGATCGCAGAAGGTCTGGAACACGTTGATGTTGACCTCGCGGTCGTAGGGCACGAACGACTTGGAAATGTCCCCCTCGAGCGCCGCGTTCACGTCCAGCATCAAGAGGGGAGCATCGCAGGAGAGATCGAAGGTTTCGAGCGACAGGTGCTTTATCGCCGGACTGGACACGGACCGGAACCAGACTTCCCGCTTCGGGATGTCGTACACGATGTTCCACTTGGTGTGAGGCGCGGCGACCACTCGCGTAAGCGTCTCGAAGGCATGGGTCACCGGGTCGATGTCCCCGTTCGCATCGTAGCCGACACATCGATCGTGGGCCGCGGCGAACCGCTCGGCCGACCGCCCCGGGTTGGACCACCACCAGCGGGGGCCACCCCGCTCGTAGGACGCCAGTGCCCGTTCGTAGCGCATGTTCGTCATGGCCTTGACGGGCAGGTCGTCGCCGGTGCGGCACACGAACTTTCCGTCCAACCATTCGAGGGCGGCGCAGTTGCCGTCCGCGTCCGCGATCAGGAAATGCGAGGGGGGAGCGGAGTCCTCGATACGAACCTTCGAATCGAGTCGGATCGCCTCCTGGACGTTCCCGCAGGTATCCAGCACGTACTGGGCCCAGGTGCCGAGGGTCAAGGGGACTCGCTCGTCGGGTTTCGGGAACTCCGAGTTCAGGAGCTCCATCGACCCGATGACCAGGCCCGCCTCGTTCATGCCGCCGAATACGAATTCGCGCCCGGCTGGATTGAAGGTCACGCTGCCGAAGTTCGAGACCCAGCGGGCCGTCTCCCCGGTCGTGCTCTTCTGGAATCCTTCCTTCGCGACTCCGCGCTGGTTGATGAACACCAAGCCGTCTCCGGGGATGAAGAGATCGAGATTGCAGCCGAAGACCGGGCCGTCCGGGGTGTCGAGACAGAAATCCGTGCAAGCAGGGGTGGGGCCGGCCAGCGAGCAGATCAGCAACAAGCAACCGAGTGCCGCGGTGACGAGTGCGCGCATGTGCGACCTCCCTTTCCGCGAATCCCCAGGGTTTCGCTGCACCCGGATCAACGCCTAGCTTGATTTGCGCACAAGTCTAGCCCAGGCAAACACCGGGGTCCAATGACTCACATGGTCATGTTTCTCGTTGATCGACCAGCGGTCGCGACTCGGTTGGGATCGTTCGGAGCGACAGGTCCGAACTTGCCGGGGTGAACGCGCCGGGTTATCCTGACTCCGGTTTGCGGTCGGCTACACGGACCCATCGCGCCTTGACAGCACCGATCCCCGCCGCCGGAGATTTGATTCCACCGAACGCCAACGAGGAGTACCGCATGTCCACCCGTATCGATTTCGCCACCCTCGACCTGATGGACGCTCTCGACCTGGCGGTGCTCATCGAGGTGGAGGCCTACGAGCGCTACAAGATGTTCTCCGCCCAGCTCGGCCACCGTTTCACGGGGGACGCGGCCGACGTGTTCGCCTCGATGGCCGAGAACGAGGCCAAGCACGGCAAGGATCTCGAGGAGCGGCGCAAGGCCATGTTCGGCAAGGTCCCGATGAGAGTCTCCCGGGACGCCCTTTTCGACGTGGAGGCGCCGGAGATGGGCGCCCCTCGCTCCAACATGTCTCCTCTCAAGGCGTTCGAGGTGGCGCTCTCGTCGGAGCAGAAGGCGTACGATTTCTACGATCGGGCCCTCGCTCACATCACCGATCCCGAGATCCAGGCCCTCTTCACCGAACTGCGGGACGAGGAGACGGAACACGTGCGCCTGGTGCGGGAGGCCATCGCCAATCTACCCCCCGGCTCGGACATCGATCTGGAAGAGGACGAGGACGAACTCCCGGCGCTCTAGCCGTCCTCGAACGGCACCGTAGCCGCCTTCACGGATCGGCGAGGAATCCCGGGAGCATGGCCCTCGGGATTCCTCATAATCCGTTGATTCTGGAGGACTTCGACGAATCCGAATCACCACCGGCCACCGGACGGAGTTTGATGATTGCCGCCCGGCCGAAAAGGAGTACGATTTGTCGGCCCTTGGTTCGAGCCCTCGCCGGACCGAGCGGTCCCGCCAGGGAGCCTGCTCTGCGGACCCAGAGCCATAACCGACTCCTCCCCCGACGGAATCCCTGAATCCAATCGTGCGTCAACTCCGGGGATGGGTTCGCCGGAGCGGGCTGTTCGTACCCCCCAGCCAGAGGAGCAATGCAATGCGCTTCGTCATGCAAGCCAGCTTTCCGCCCGAGCAGTTCAACAAGTTCGTCCTCGACGGAACGATAGGCCAGAAGATGTCCCGGGTCATGGAGGAGATCAAACCCGAAGCCGCGTACTTCACCTCGAACGACGGCACCCGCGGCGGTATCTTCATCATCAACATGGAAAAGACCTCCGAGATGGCCCGGTTCGCGGAACCGTTCTTTCTCCTCTTCAACGCGACGGTGAAGTTCCTTCCCACGATGACGCCGGAAGATCTTCAGCAGGCCGGCCTCGACGAGATGGGCAAGAAGTGGAGATAGGTCCCATCGTTCGCACCCTCAACGGCTGATTCCGTGGCGAATCCCGGGGGAGAGATCCCCCGGGATTCGCGTGGGCCGGCCACCCGGGGCGTTGACTCACGCCCTCCCCGGGTGTAGCTCCGCCGACCTCGGGCTTGACGGTGATGAATCGGGTGCACCAGCCGGATGGACCCTCAGGACCACGCCGCCGGCAAGGGTGGGGAACCTCCGGCGCTGGATGTTTCGGTAGTCAAGAAGGATGTCGGCGACAGCGGATCCGACACGCAACGACGGAGCATACGATCGGCCGGCGGGAGGCGCCGAGGAGAGCGAGACCGGCTAGTGTGCGCCGGCCGCCGGTTTGTGGGCGTGGGCGTGGGCCAGCATGTCGTCGGACCAGCCGCTCCGGTGGCAGGTGGCGCAGAATTCGCGAGTCGGCAGGACCAGTCCGGCGGCCTTGGCCTTCTGGAGATCCTTCATCACGGACAGCGTTTTGTACTCGCTCCCTGCTCCGTGGCAGCTCTCGCAGTCGAGGGGCGGGGTGCGCTTGGCGTGGGCGGTCGCCGACCAGGACTCGAACTGCACCTTGTGGCACATCTTGCATTTCTCGGGGCCGACACGGGTGAGGCCCGCTTTCGTCGCCTGGACCTCGACCATCCCGCCCGGATCCACGACGCTGGGAGTCGGGGGCGGCTCGGGAGTCTTCGGAGGCTCGGACGGTGGGGTGGCAGCGGGTTCCGGTTGGGTGTTCGTGGGAGGTGGAGTCTCTTCCGGGCTTGGCTCCATCCCGGAGGGAACGGGCGTCGGGGGAGGGGATTCGGCGGCCGGAGCCGGGTTCTCGGGAGGCGCCTCTCCCACCGTGGAGGAGGGTACGGATGCGTGCATGGACTCCGACGGTGCGGACGTCGTCTCGGGGGCGGGATTCATCCCTTGGCTCGTATCCGCGGGCGACTCCGACCGCCGGGAAGCGTCGCGTTGCCCGCAGCCCACGAGCAGCAGCCAGGCGATCAACCCCAGTGCCAAAGCTGGATTCTGTTTCATGGGGGCATCCTAGGGCAGAAGAGCCATCCGCGCAACTCGGAGCCCCCGGTTCATTCGGACGCGATCCACTCGACGATTGATATGGTGCGACAAACGTCGAACATTCCGGTCTGCGACAGATGTCGCAGGGTTTCGATCCCGGATGGTTCATGAAGCGGTCGCTTCCCGATCTTCCGCTGCGCCCGGAAAACGGGGGAGGAAATGAACGCGCTCATCGGAACCGGTCCGGCCGTTCTCGTCCACCTCCGGCAGACCACGCTGCTCCTGGGAGCGCTGTGGATCCTCGCGGTCACGCTCCGGCGCGCGCCTGCTACCTGGCAACATCGGCTATAGGGGTCTGGGGCTTCTCGAGCTCATCCTCCCTCTCGGACTTCTGGGTACCCGGGTGACCCGGGCGATGGGAGGGTTCGCGCCCGCCTCGGGCGTGCACGCCATGAGCGCCCTCGCTCCGGCCCGGGCGGTGCTCGACCCGATATCCGGCCTCGATCGAGGTGGTACGGCGCTGAGGCGGCGGCGGCGACGCCCGGTCGGGACGCGCCCCTGGCACCCCGCTCGGAACCGGACTATGCGGCCTCGCAGTAGGGTTCCTCCGGCTCGCCCGGTTCGTCCGGGATTTCCGAACTCGCGATCTCGGCGTATATCCGCTCCACCGGTTCGCGTTCCCGGGTTATGCCGCCCGCGCTCCAGATCGCGTCCCAGTCCGGGAGCCCATCCAGGGCGGCGGCCGCGGCATCGGCCACGTAGAGAGTCTCCGTGAAGGGTTCACTCGACTCGGGAACCGGGTGACGATGATGGTGGGCGACGACGAAGGCCGCCTCCTCGCCCATTCCCCAGCGCAGGGCGGCCAGACCGCTCAAGGGTTCGTGCACGTGATGCAGGAGACACTCGAGAAAGTCATCGGGGATCGCAACATCCCGGCGCATGATCTTCCGGAGGTCCGCGATGTGATCGAATACGACCAGCTTCCCGACGTCACTGAGAAGGGAGAGCGCATAGGCTCGCTCGGCATCTACCCCGAAAGCCGGCGCCATCGATCTTGTTACACCGGAAATCCGGATCATATCCTCCCAGACGCCTTCCGCCATCGCCCCCAGAGCGCCGCCGGGACGGCCGACCAGGCCGCGGAGGACCTTCTCTAGCAGCAGGGTTTCCACCGCCTTGGCCCCGATCCGGCGTACGGCCGGAAATATGGACTCGATGCTCTCGCCATGCCGCCGGTACCAGGCGGAGTTCGCCCGCTTGAGGAGCGCTTGGGTCAGGGTGGGGTCGTTCTCGAAGAGATTCACAAGATCCTCGATGGTCGAGTCGGGATCGTGGCTGACCTCCAGGGCCCTCTGGGCTGCGGCGGGGAGCTGGCGGACGGACGAGGTCGCACCGAGTTTCAGGCTTTCCACGACTGCGGAACAATCTCCGCCGAAGCCTCGCTCCGCGATGATCCTGAAAAGGACCTGGCTCCGCCACCGGAGGCTTCGTTCCAGCGAATCCCGTGTCTCCAGACTCCGGTCGGGCCGCAAGGGATCCGAAGCGGGGCTCGGATCGGGCGCGGTCATCGGATGTGGGGAGGTTTCAAGGTCCGGCGCCGGCGCAGAACGACGCGACCCCTGAGCCGGGGTGGCCGGTGGGTGTGGCCTCGAGAACAACCAGTTCCAGAGTCTTCGCATGGGTACGCGGTTCCCATTGATGACAGGAGCGCATGGCTCATGAATGGAATGCGATCTGAGTCTTCAGATCTTCCCGACAGGTATCGGCTCGACTCGAATCAGCCTTGAGTCGTCCATCAGGGCCCGGATCTCCACCAACTCTTGTATTTCCATAGACATAAGACTGTTACAGGCCGTGGGGCTAGGGAAAATTTGGAAATCTTCATACGTCTTTTCTCATGTCTCCATGCCAAGCGTCGAGAATGTGACCAGGTCCCACCGGCGTTCGTGACCCCGCTGACGCGGTCGGGACGGAGAATACCTGTACTCCACACGGGGGTCTTACGGTCATGCCGGAGGCAAGCAAAGCGGGACCGGATTTCGTCGTCGCACGGCTCGTGGAACGGGCCCTCGGCACGATCGAGACCTACTTCAATATCCCCCATGTGCTTGCGCGACTGCTGAGGCTGATCGACGATCCGGACACCACCGCCGACGACCTCGCGCGGACGATCGAGACCGATCCTTCCCTGACCGTGAGCCTCCTTCGAATCGCCAATTCCCCCGCTTTCTACTTCAGCCAGACCATCACCTCGGTCCGGGAGGCGATCGTCCTCCTGGGCTTCAACGAGGTGAAATACGTGTGTATCGCCCGGGCGCTGAAGAACCAGGTCATGCAGCAACGGTCAAGTGCCGTGGTCATTTCCCGCAAGAAGTTCTGGCATCACTCCGTGGCCACGGCCGTCTTCGCAAAGCTCCTGTCCAGGCACTGCGGCCTCGACCCCGGTACCGCCTATGTGGGCGGACTGATTCACGACATCGGATGGGTGGCGATCGAGCTTGCTCTGCCGGAAGCCACCCGGCGCGTGCTCGACGCGGCGGAGAAGGAAGGGGTCTGGCCCGAGGGCATCGAGATCGATACGTTGGGGTTCAGCCACGCCGACGCGGGGGCATGGCTCATCAAGAAGTGGGATCTGCCGGGATTGCTTCAGTACACGACCTTGCTTCACCACCACCCGGAGAAAGCAAGCCAACACCACCGGCAGGTGCTGGTCGCGCACCTCGCGGACTCGATGGCGTCCATGTGCTTTCCCTTCTTCTCCGATCACTTGATCCCGGAACCGCCGGCGGAGAGCGCGTGGAAGGCCCTCAACATCTCGGAAGAGATGCGGGAGCAGGTGACCGCGGAGTTCTCGGAGGCGATGGACAGGATGGGGGAGATCCTCCGCCTTTAGTCCCGAGGGTTCCCGCCGTTGTCCCCGTCGTCCAATCCGATGCCACACCGCGGCAAGCCCGCCCCTTTGCTTCGCCTTGCCGGCGGCGTCGAGAGCGTCTCGGGCGACCACGGCCCGGGATGCCTCGCTACTCGAACAGAACGAGGTGATAATTCCCGCGTAGCGTCACCAGGCGCCCGAAACGCGCCTGGTCGATCGTGCCGTCGGCGGAGATCAGGAAGCGGGATCCGCTCTTTCCCCCGGAAGTGGGGAACCGGCGGTACCATTCGTCTAGGATGAGATTCTCCATCTCGTTCTGCTGCTCCATCGTCGCGCCGGCCACGGAATCGGTGGCGGCCGCGCGGTACTCGGGGTAGAGACGGAGCGAACGTTGAGCGGTGTAGCGCACGGCGTCGTAGCGATCCAGGAGGAGCAGGCAGAGATAGGGCACCATCCACTGGGTGCCGGACGCCCGGCGGGCAGGCTCCCAACCCATGCTCCAGGCCATGATCGCACGCTGCGCCGGGTCGCCGGAAAGTGCCCAGAGGACCGATGCCGCCACCGTCCGCTGGTCCTCGGACAGCTCTGGAGGCTCGATATCGTACCAGGCCTTGAGCTTTCCGGCCGTCCACAGCAACGTGCGGTCCAGGTGGCACTGGTTGCACGCATTCGGCCGGCCCGTGGACAGGCTCGTCGCCACCTTCGGGGAGTCGACGGTGTGGCTTCGGATGGCCCGCAAGAGCCCCCAGCTCGTGTACGGCATGTGGCAGTTGTAGCAACGGCTCCCCGTCGAATCCACGGGGTGGTGCGAATGGGCGGACAGAGCGTCCGGGTCCCGGTAGCGCGAGTGGCACTGGAGGCACGCGCCGTCGCCCCGCATCCCCGTGCCGAGCTCATCGTCGGCCCACGCCGTGAGCGGGCGGGGATCGTCCTTCGGGCGATGCAGGGTATGGCAGGAGAGGCAGCTCATCTCTCCCCGCTGGTAGCAGGGCGTCTCCAGCATGCCGTGGTATTCCCGGCCGGTCACCCGGAGCATGCCGTCCGGCCAGAAGAGGTTCCGGAGCTCGAAGGCGGTATGGTCGTCGATGTAGCGGCGCACTTCGAGGGGGTTGTTCTCGTACCGTCCGGCCACGGTGGTTTGGAACCTGGAGAGGTCGTCGCCCGGTCTGAAATACGATCCTTCGCGTCTCCAGGATTCGCCCTCTTCCGGCGTGAGGAAGATCTGAATGCCGTGGCACTGGGCGCAGACCTGGGTTGAACGGTCGTGCGGCAGGCGGGCGGGGTTGACGATGGCGGGGTCCGGGGCGCCGGTAAGATAGAGGCGGAAGCGGCGGAGAGGGTTTCGATTCAGCCGGGCGTGCTTGGCCCCCGGACCATGACAGGCTTCGCAACTGATCCCCAGCTCCGCGACGTGCGTTTCTCCGTCCGGGGCGCGTGGCCGGCCCCGGGTCGCATGGCACTTGATGCAGTGCACGCTCCAGCGCCCGGTCTCGGCGGGAGTCCTCCGGACGGGCGGGCTCAGGAACCTCGACTTTCGCGGAATCCACACCCGGTCGTACAGGAGATAGACGAGCGGGAACGGCTGCATGCCGTTTCCTCCGACCGACTGCATCCAGTACAGCTGGTAGTTGTGCGACCCGGTCGTCATGACGATCTGCCGCTCGAACTCGGAGACGAAACTCCCGTTCGGCCCCGGCTCCTTCCCCCTGACCCAGAACTGGTCCCCCCGTCGCTCCACGTGCCAGGTCACGCCTTCCAGGCTGAGCTCCGTCCCATCGAAGGGGGCCCGGACGGTTTGCGGAGTGGCCACCTGGGTCATCGATCGGTGATAGGAAGCGTGCCAGGTTGCGTGCTGATAGGGGTGGCAGGAAAGGCAGACGTCCGATCCGACGTATCCGCCCTCGTGCTCCACGCGGGGATCGATGAGGGAGCCGGGGTCGACCCGGGGGCTCGTCCGCGGGAGATGCGCGCTCAGGACGAAGCTGGACAGGCCCAGGGTCACCATGGCCGCGACGGCTATCAACTTGTCGTTGATGTGAGCCTCCCGAAGCGTAGAATGACGATTATCGAAATCACACGTATTGTATCATGCTTGTCAGGAATCGAATCCCGGGGCGATTCCCTCGGCGCGACCTGCCTCCTGGAGCCGACGGTGCTCCGGCGCCGGGGCGTGACCCTTCAACCGACGGCGGTCCGACCATGAAGCGAAAGACCCCGAGCGGCGGAGCCAAGGCCGGTCCGGCAACCCGCCGGGACGACGCCCTGCCCATGCGTCATCTCCGGTTCGGCTGGTGGTCGCTTCTGGTGTTCCTGCTGCTGGGCCTGGTCCTCGAGGGCCTGCACGGGTTCAAGGTCGGCTGGTACCTGGAAATCGCCAACACCCCGCGGCGCTTCTCGTGGACCCTGGCCCACGCGCACGGCACGCTCCTCGCCGTGATCAACCTGGTCTTCGGCGGCACGATGCATCGCCTTCCCTCGGGATCGCCCCGCACCCGTTGGTTTGCGTCGGTCTTCCTTCTGAGCGCCACCGTGATTCTCCCCGGGGGGTTCTTTCTCGGCGGGTTGATCCCCTACCAGGGCGACCCCGGCATCGGCATCTTCCTGGTGCCGGTCGGGGGGGCTCTGCTGGCCGCGGCGGTGCTCATGATCGCCCTGAGCTGCCGTACCCCCGGGGAGAACTGAGCCTCCGCGAGCGCCCGGTCGAGGCCCTGAGTTCCCTCTTCGCTTCGATCCGAGCGGCCCTCCCGGAGCCGCTCCCCGACCTCGTTCCCACCCCGGCCAAAAGATTTCCCTCGACCCGGCCGATACCTGATAGGATCGGTCGGTTCGCGCAGTTCGGTCTGCGCCAGAGAGGGGTCGCAACTCCGCGGCCGCCTCCATGACCTCGAATTTATCCCGCCTAGACCGTCCCACGGCTCATCGCTCTGGGTAGGCTGATACCCAGGAGCTTCATTCATGTCTTTTGATGCTTTCGGCCTTCGGGCCGAGCTTCTCCGCGCCGTCTCCGACCAGGGTTACGACGTGCCGACCCCCGTCCAGAGCCAGGCCATCCCCGTCGTCCTTCGGGGCGGCGACCTCATGGCCGGCGCCCAGACCGGAACCGGCAAGACCGCCGCCTTCACCCTTCCCCTTCTTCATTCCCTGAGCGGAACCGCCGCCCGCCCCTCCGAGCGCCGGGCGCCCCCACGGCGCGGCCGGTCGGAGCCGCGGCCGGTTCGGGCGCTCATCCTGACCCCCACCCGGGAACTGGCCGCCCAGGTCTCGGAGAGCGTGAAGACCTACGGCCGGTATCTGAGCCTGTCGTCGACGGCCATTTTCGGCGGGGTCAGCGCGCGACCCCAGATCCAGACCCTCCGCCGCGGCGTCGACATCCTGGTCGCCACCCCGGGCCGGCTGCTGGACCACATCGGGCAGGGGAACGTGGATCTCTCCCGGGTCGAGGTCCTGGTGCTGGACGAGGCCGACCGCATGCTCGACATGGGGTTCATCCGGGACATCCGCCGGATCCTCGGCGTGCTCCCGCGCAAGCGCCAGAGCCTCCTCTTCTCGGCCACCTTCCCGGACGAGATCATGAAGCTGGCCGAGGAGTTCCTGGACTCGCCGGAGCGCATCCACGTGGCCCGGCGGAACGAGACCGCGGCGCTGGTGACCCACGTCGTCCATCCGGTGGACCGCCATCGGAAGCGCGAGCTCCTGGCCCACCTGATCGGGACCGGCGACTGGCGCCAGGTCCTGGTCTTCACCCGGACCAAGCGCGGGGCCAATCGCCTCGCCGAGCAACTCGACCACGACGGCATCACCGCCTCGGCCATCCACGGCAACAAGAGCCAGGGCGCGCGGACCAAGGCGCTCTACGACTTCAAGCGCGGATCGGTCCGGGTGCTGGTGGCCACCGACCTCGCCGCGCGGGGGCTCGACATCGATCAGCTTCCCCACGTGGTCAACTACGAGCTTCCCCACGTCCCCCAGGACTACGTGCACCGGATCGGCCGGACCGGGCGCGCGGGCCGGGAGGGCTCCGCGGTCTCCCTGGTGTGCAGCGACGAGCACGCCCTCCTCGGCGACATCGAGCGGCTGCTGAGCTGCGACCTTCCCCGGGCCGTTCTCGAGGGCTACGAGCCCGATCCCTCGATCCGGCCCGAGCCGATCGTGATGGGCCGGTCCTCGGGCGGAGGCGGGAGGCCCAGGACCGGAAAGCCCAAGGGCGGGAGAGCCAAGCCCGCGAGTTCCAGGAGCCGGAAGCCCCAGGGCCGGAGCGCCGAGAGCGCGAGCCCGCGGGGCGCGTCCCAAGGTGACGGAAGGGCTCGGGACGGGCGTCCGGGGTCGAGCCCCCGCGGCAAGGCCCGCCCGGGAAGCCGTTCGCAGTCCGGAACCCCGGCCCCGCGCCCGGGAGCGAAGACGGACCCGCGGCGGGAGGCCCGTCCGGCCGCGAAGAGCGCCGCCGGCTCCGGGTCGGCGGGCAAGTCCGGCTCGTCGGGTAAGGCGAGGCGGGGGTCGCGGGCCGGCGCCGATCGCGCGGGAGCGCCGTCGTCGTCCCGGGAGTCCTGGGGCCGCAGCCCGAGGAACCGCCGCTCCCCGCGGTAGTCCGGGGTGGGGCGCGGACGCCCGCCGGACCGGCGCGTCCCGGCTAGGGATCGCCGGCGGACAGCGCGGCTTCCAGCGTGTCCACTTCCCCCCGGATCACCCGGATGTCGTCGGTCCAAAGGTCGGTGGAGGCTCCCCCGGAGGCGATCCGCCGGAAGAGGTCGAGCGCGGCTCGATAGTGGATCAGGGACTCCCGCCGCCGCGCTCCCTGGACCGCCGGTTCCCGTGTCGCGTCCGCCGAGCGGCGCAGGACCATGCCCGCGGTAGCCTCGATCGCGGCCAGGTTCCCCCGAGTCTGCGGGTTCTCCCGTTCGACGGCGGGAAGCTCCATGTGCACACGGCGCGCGGTGCGGCAGCTCTCGATGGCCTCGTCGTACCGCTCCTGGGAGAGGTAAGCGTCGGCCAGCCGGAGGAGCGAGATCGAGAGATCGTTGGTGTCCGAGACGTTGGTGGAATCGGCCTCGTGGAGCGCGGTGCGGATGTCCACCGCCCGGCGGATGGCCGCGATGCCTTCGTCGCTCCGGCCGAGTTGGACGAGGTAGGCCCCGAGCGCGTTGTAGCCGAAGCCCACCCCCCGGTGCGCGGTCCGGTTCTCCGGGTTGTTCGTGGCCAGGCGCTCGGAGATCTCGAGCGCGCGGCGGTACGCCCGGAGCGCCTCCGCGCTGTCCTCCTTCCGGGCCAGGACGTCCCCCAGCCGCTTGGCGCACCCCATCTGACCGCGGAGGACCCGGGGGTTTCCGGGGCACCGGGCGGCGAGGGAGTCGAGGGCGTTTCCGCCGGTCCGGAACCACCCGAGGCTCCGGTCGAGGTCGCCGCCCATGAAGTAGGCGTCGCCCAGATAGTACCGCGCCCGCCAGAGATCGACGGCCAGGTCCAGGTCATCCGGGGCGCCCGCGGCGAGGGCGGCCAGCCGGTGCTCGGCTACGAGCAGGTCCGCCCGCGGGCCGACCGGATCCCCCTCCCATGCCTGAAGCCATCCGTGCTCGGCCCGGATCCGCGCCTCGGTTCTCGCGAGCGCCGCGTCGGCGGGGTTCGCGCGCGTCATGGGGGTGAGCACGGCCAGCGCGGAAGCCTCCAGGGCCATGGCCTCCGAGTCCCGGCCCGCGTAGGAGAGCGGCACCGCCAGCCGCCCCTGCGCCCGGGCCAGGTCCCGAGCCTTCCGGGGCTGGCCGGGATGATCCCGGAGCAGGACTTCCCGAATGGAAACCGCCTTCCGGTAGTTGGCCACGGCGCCGGCCAGGTCGCCCAGGTTGTCCTCGTCGGGGTTTCCCTGGAGGGCAGCCACCTTTTCGTACGCCGAGGCCATGTCGTCGAGCAGGCCGGGGTCGTTCCCGCTGTCCTCGGCCAGAAGATCCAGGTAGGCGAGCGTGTTGGCGACCAGCTCGCGGCGGATCCGGGTGGAGCCGTTCAAGTCCCGGAGCCCGTCGTGCACGTCGAGCAGCAGGCGGTTGGCGAGCGCGCGTCCTCCTTCCAGTCGCCGCTCCGCGATCCGGGCCTGGCGCGCAGTGGCGGCCAGCCCGCCGGCGAGGACGACCAGGAGCGCGAACGCGATCCCGACCCCCGCCCGGTTCCGGGACACGAATTTCCGCAGGCTATAGGTCGCGCTGTCCGCCCGGGCGCTGATCGGCCGGCCCGAGCGGTACCGGCCAAGGTCGGCCAGGAATTCCCGGGCCGACGCGGGCCGCCGGGCCGGATCGCGATGCATGGCCGAGGCCACGATCGTGTCGAGATCCCCCTTGAGCCGCCGTTTCCTCCCCGGCGGCGCCGCTTCCGAGACGCGCGGAGGCGGGGTGTCGCAGACCAGCCGCTCCAGCTCGCGAGGGGTGAGTTCGGCGGTCCGGTAGGGGGCCCGGTCCGCGAGCAGCTCGAATAGCAGGACCCCGAGGGCGTAGACGTCGGACAGGGTGGTCACCGGTTCGCCCAGGATCTGTTCGGGACTGGCGTAGTCGGGGGTCATCGCCCGGTTCAGGGTGTGGGTGAGTCCGTCCCGGGTTTCCTCCTCGGATTCCATCAGCTTGGCGATCCCGAAGTCGAGCAGCTTCACCACGCCGTCCCCGGTGACCAGAATGTTGGACGGCTTGATGTCACGGTGGACCACCAGGTGGTGGTGGGCGAACTCGACCGCCTCGCACACCGGTGCGAAGAGGCGGAGTCGCTCCTCCAGCGATAGATTGCGCTCGCGGCAGTAGGTAGTGATGGGCTCCCCCGACACGTACTCCATGACCAGGTAGGGGAGACCATCCTCGGTGCGCCCCCCGTCGAGCAGGCGGGCGATGTGGGGATGGGCCAGGCGGGCCAGGATCCGTCGTTCGGTACGGAACCGGCGGATGGCCCCCGGGTCTACCCCGCGAACGAACTTGACCGCGACCCGCTGTTCGAAGTCACCCTCGTCGCGGATGCCGAGGTATACGGTCCCCATGCCCCCGCTTCCCAGGTGGCGCGTGAGCCGCCAGGGACCGAGGCGGCGTCCCAGGTTCGGATCCGGCCCCGGCTCCAGGAACGGGGAGTCCAGGTCGCCGTCCAGGACCGCCCGGTCGTGGGCCGTGAGCAGGGACTCGACCTCGGCGCGGAGCCGCGGGTCGTCCGCGCAGGCCCGGTCCAGGTAGGCCGTGCGGTCCGCGGCGGAACGCTCCGCCGCCCCGGAGAAGATCCGCTTGACCCGGTTCCAGGTGTCCACGTCGAGTAGGGTCATGGTCGCTCCGTGCCGTTCCCGGTCGTCCCCCGTCGTCTCAGAAACCGGAAAACCCCCTCCCCGGGGCTCACGATCCCGCCTCGAGGTCGCGTTTCAGCCATGCGCGGGCCATGGCCCACTCCCGCTTGACGGAGGCCGGGGAGATCTCCAGCGCTTCGGCGGTCTCCCGGACGCTTAAGCCCACGAAGTACCGGAGCTCGACCACCTGGGCCTGGCGCGGGTCCTGGGCCGCCAGCCGATCGAGGGCGGTGTGGACCTCCAGGACCTCGTCGTCGTTGATCTCCGGGAGATCGCGGAACTCCTCGATGGGGTGGTGGACGGCGCCGCCGCCTCGCTTGGCCGCCCGCTGCCGCCGGGCGTAGTCCACGAGGACGCTTCGCATGGCCAGCGCGGCCGCGCTCAGGAAATGCGTCCGGTCCTCCCAGGTCGCTCCGGACTTCCCGGCCAGGCGCAGGAATGCCTCGTTGACCAGCGCGGTGGTGTGAAGCGTCTCGTAGGGTCGATGCCGAAAGCGCTGCCGCCGCGCGATGTTACGGAGCTCGGTGTAGATCAGGGGGAGGAGGTCGTCCATGGCCTCTGGCCGGCCTGATGCCACCTCGGCCAGGAGGTGGGTGACGCGAGCGGAGTCGTCGTTGCTCATGAGCGTGAGCCCTTTCGGCTCGGGATTGCGGTCTATGAGGTGGAAGGCCGCGCCTTCCGCGGAGCATACGGCGTGAGAGGAGAATACCATGCATCCCAAGTCATCACCCGCCTGCCCCCCCTATCGTATGCCGCCCCGGACCCGGGGGTGGTGGGGGCTCATCCTGCTCGTCCTGCTCGCCTGCCTCGCCGCCCCCGCGTCGGCGGCGCCAGGCGATGAGTTCTGGGAGTCGCATTGGAGCGTTCCGGGGACCGACGGCGCGGTCGACGCCTCGGTGGTCTACAACGGCCAGCTCGTGATCGGCGGGGAGTTCCGGTTCGTGGGCAGCGTGGCCGCCGCCGGCGTGGCCGTCTACGACGGGAGCGCCTGGACCCCCCTGGGCGAGGGCCTCGACGGCGAGGTTTACACGTTGTGCATCTACAACGGCGAGCTCTACGCCGGCGGTTACTTCGACCATCCCGACGGGACCCCGCTGGCCGGGCTCGCCCGCTGGACGGGGTCGGACTGGGTGGCAGTGGGGGGCGGCGCCGACTACGGCGTGAACGACATGGCGGTCTACGACGGTGAGCTGGTCGTGGTGGGGTACTTCAGCGAGGTCGGCGGAGGAACCCCGGCCGGGAGCGTGGCCGGTTGGGACGGGTCCTCCTGGGACACCTTTCAGGGCGGGATCGACAGCGGATACGGCTCGGCCGTGGCGTCCTACGGCGGGGACCTCTACGTCACCGGGGAGTTCGACGTGGCCGGTTACATCGGCGCCTCGAACATTGCCCGCTGGAACGGCACCGCCTGGAGCAGCATCGGCGGCCTGACCGACGAGACCGGCGACGCCTTCAACGCATACGGCGAACATCTTCACGTGTACGACAACAAGCTCATCGTCACCGGAGAGTTCGCCCAGGCCGGAGGCCAAACACTGGTCAACTTCGCCGCCTACGACGGCTCCTGGGGCACGATTGGAACCGGCGCGGACTTCTCGGGCGGCGCGTACGCGATCGGGGACTACGCCGGCGAGCTGCTGGTCTCCGACGGCTCCTACATCACCCAAGTCTGGAACGGGTCGTACTGGGCGGGGACCATCTGGGGAGGCGCCGCGTTCACCTACTGCACCTGGGGCGGGAACCTGGTCGTCGGCGGCATCTTCAACTCCATGAACTACGTGAACGCCGCCAACCTCATCGGCTACGACGGCTCGACCTGGACCCCCCTGGCCGAGGGAGACGGCGCCAGCGCCGGGATCCGGGCCTTCCAGGAGTACGACGGCCAACTCGTGGTGGGAGGCACGCGCACCCGGTTCGGAGACGTGTCGGGGAGCCTCCTCGCCTCCTGGGACGGAACCCAGTGGAACGCGCTCGGCTCCGGGATCACCGGGAGCTACATCGGATCGGTGGAGGCGATGGCGGACTACCAGGGCGACCTGATCGTCGGCGGCAACTTCACCGCCGCCGGGGGATCACCGGCCTACCAGGTGGCGCGGTGGGACGGGTCGGCCTGGAGCGCCATGGCCCTCCCCTCCGGGGGCATCGTGCACACGATGGCGGTGATCGGCGGAGGCCTCTACGCCGGCATCTACGACGCCGGGTACGCGGTGGCGCGGTGGGACGGCTCTGCCTGGCAGAAGGTCGGCGGCAACTCCAACAGCTTCCTCACCGCCCTGGCCGGGTACGACGGCAAGGTGGTGGTCGGCGGGAACTTCGTCTCGATCGGCGGGACGTCGGTAACCGGCCTGGCGGCGTGGGACGGCTCCGCGTGGAGCGAGATCGGCGGAAGCGCGCTGAACGGCACCGTGTACGGCCTGGTCGTCCTGAACGGCAAGCTCTACATCGCGGGAACCTTCACCTCGGTGGCCGGAAGCCCGGCCAATCGGGTGGCCGTCTGGGACGGATCGAGCTGGGCGGCGGTCGGCGACGGGGTCAACGCGCGCGTGTTCGCCATGGCGGCCTACAACGGCGAGCTCTTCATCACCGGCGAGTTCACCGCCGGTGGGTCCGGGCCGCTCGAACACATCGCCCGGTGGGACGGAACGAGCTGGCAACCGATGGGGAGCGGGCTCGACGATGACGGCTGGGCGCTGGGGACCCACGGCGGATCGCTCTTTGCGGGCGGCGACTTCCATCACGCCGGCGGGGCCGCGGCCGAGGGCCTCTCGAGCTGGGCCATGAGCCAGACCGCGGTGGGGCCCGGTTCCGGAATCCCACCCTCCCCCGCTCGCGTCCGGGCTTTCCCCAACCCCTTCCGCGCCGCAAGCACGATCGCGTTCGACCTGGAGGCGCCGGGCAAGGTGGACCTCCGGATCCTTGACGTCCAGGGACGCACCGTGTTTCGCCGGAGCCTGGGGAGCCTGGCCGCGGGGCCGCACCGCCTGCAGTGGGACGGCCGGGACGGGAGCGGTCGGCCGGTGGCGGCGGGCACCTACTACATCCGGATCGGAACCACGGAGCGCATCGGCCGGGGACGGGTCACCGTCATACGTTGATCCGTGACGGACCGCGAGGAGACCGCGGGGCTCGCGCGGGTCTGGGCCGAGGGGAAGTACGGCTTCGTCCATTTCGACCGGGTGCCGCGTCTGGATTGGGACCGGGTGTGCTTCGATGCCCTGCCGGAAGTGCGGGCCACCCGGTCAACCGCGGACTACTACCGGGTGCTGATGAACGTGTGGGCGAAGCTGGAGGACGGACACACCATCGTCAACGTCCCGAACGAGGTCTTTCGCCGGATGTATTCTCGCCCGGTGGTCGACACCCGCCGGATTGATGGCCGGGTCTACGTGATGCGCATCCTGGACGACGCGCTCGGGGTGCAGGGGCTCCGGCCCGGTCCGGAGATCCTCTGCGTCGACGGCGTTCCGGTCTAGGAGTACGGCCGGACCCGGCTCGCTCCGTATCACAGCGCGTCGTCCCCCCGGGGTCCCGAGTCCGGAACCTATTCGTCCTACCTGCTCCGCGGCGACCGTGAGAACAACGTCGATCTGGAACTCCGGGATGAAACCGGGGCGGTGGTTCCGGCGGGAATAGCGCGTCCTCTCCACGAATTCGCCTGACTCCGGGATCCTCCGCCGGCCACGTTTCTGGCCCCCGATGGGGTGGTGCAGATGCGCGAGGATTCAGGAACGGTTCGTCTGGGCCGCCGTCCGGTCGAGGACCTCTCGGAACTCGCGGACGTCGGACACGGTGACCGCCCCGATCCTGGTCAGCGCCTCCCGTTGGGCTTCCCGGCCCGCTCCCCCCACCACGAGGATCGACTCCGCGGGCAGGAGATCTCCCAGGCGGAGAAGCTCGGTCTCGAGTTCCGGGGATTCGTCGGAAGCGACCAGGCTGATCGCCACCACCCGCGCCCTCCCAAGACGGGCGGCCTTGGCGATCTCCTCCGCCGGGAGGTCCGGCCCCAGGTAGACCACGCGCCAGCCCGCACTGGCGGCGACCATGGCCGCGAACATCAGCCCGATCTCGTGGGATTGCCCGCTGGGGGTGGAGAGAACGATGGCGTGGCCCCCCGATCGTTGCGTCGAAAGGATGTGCATGAGCACCGTCCGGGTGACCGAGGTGGCGAGGTGCTCCTGGAAGACCTCGAGCCTGCCCGCCTCCCACTCCTCCCCGATGCGGCGAAAGAGAGGGGCGAGGAGATCCTCCACCAGCGCGTCGAGCGAGAACGAGCTCAAGGTGCGCATCACCAGGACCTGCAGGCGCTCGGCATCCATGGAGCGAACCGCGGTGAGGCAGTCCTGGATGAGCGCCGCCGGCTCCAGGGAACCGGGCCCGGCGGGGGACGGAGGACGGACGGCGGTTGTGGTCACGTCCTCGAGGATCATTGCTCTGAGTTCCGGGGTGGAGAGGCCGGCCACGTCGCTGATCCGCCGCCCGCCCAGGGTGGCCTCGCGGAGAAGACGGAGCTTCTCCACGTCCGCATCGGTGTAGGCGCGTCGTCCCCCGGAGGTCCGGCCGGGCCGGACCACCCGGTAGCGCTTTTCCCACATCCGGATGAGGTCCGCGGATATGCCGGTCCGCCGGGCTACCACCTGGATGGGGTGGCGGGGCTCGTCGCCGTTAACTTCTTTCGTTTTAGCCATCTATGGACTCACCTCGATGTTGATCGGCTCCCCTGACCGAACTTTACCACATGTTTGGTCAAGTACCCGAACAAATCTTGAACAAAAAGCTTGACTCGGATGATTTGTACTGTACAATGACCAAACACAAAGCGAACAAACCTTGTTCATCTTTCCCGGAAAGGAAATCAAGTCATGAAGTCCATGGATGTCCTCTTCGCCGTTCTGCTGGTCGTGGGCGGCCTCAACTGGGGCCTGGTCGGCCTGTTCGACTTCAACCTCGTGACCACGCTGTTCGGCGACGCCACGGCGGTGAGCCGGCTGGTCTACGTGCTGGTCGGCCTCGGCGCCCTGTACCAGGCCTCGACCTGGAAGTTCATTCAGCGGCGCTGGCGGACGGCCCCCGCGGCCTGAGCCGTGCGGATCCGAGTGGGGGGCCGGCCCCCTTATCTCTACCCCAAGCAACTCGATGAGGAGAAAACAATGAGTCGCACGTTCCTGATGATGACCAGATTGAGCATGATTCTCGCGGTGGCCCTGGGCGCGGCGGGGTGTTCCAGCGACGACGACAACGTCATGGCCCCGGTGGCGACCGCCTCCCTGCGCGTGGCCCACCTCTCCCCCGACGCCCCCGCGGTGGACGTTTGGGTGAACGGCTCGGTGGTGCTGAGCGGCGTTCCCTACGGCCTGTTCGGCAACTATCTCGATCTTCCCGCCGGCGATTATCGCGTCCAGGTGACCCCGGCCGGCGCCACCCAGCCGGTGGTGATCGATGCCGAAGTCACCCTCGCCGCGGGGACCGCCTACACCGTGGCGGCGACCGGCCGGCTCGCCGCCATCGCTCCCGTCGTCCTCGTGGACGATCTCTCGACCATGGCCGGGAAGGCCCAGGTCCGCTTCGTCCACACCTCGCCCGACGCGCCCTCCGTGGACATCACCCTGGCCGACGGCACGGTACTCTTCGGAAACGTTGCCTTCTCCAAGGCCGGCCAGTATCTGGAGGTCCCCGCGGGGTCGTATGATCTCCAGGTCCGCCTGGCCGGCACCGACACCGTGGTGCTGAGCTTCCCCGGCGTGGGCCTGGACGGCGGCATCAACTACTCGGTCTTCGCCACCGGGTTCGTGGGGAACGGGAGCCTGGGCGCCATCGTTTCCGTGGACAGTCCCGGGGACGGGAGCACCGTGGTGTCCCTGACTCCGGAGTCGTAGGAGTAATCGCTTCATGCCGTTCCGGCAAACCGGTTCCGGTTACCGGATTCACCGGGAACATCGGGGGACGCCGGGTCCCCCGATGCCTTCCCTTCCGACCGGCGCGCGAACCGGCAATCGAGGTGACGATATGAGAGTTCCCGCCTTCCATGTGCGCGTCTCGTGTATCGTGGCGACGACCTTCTGCCTGGCCGGGCTCGGGAGCCCGGTGGCGGGTTCGAGCCCGTCTGCGTCTGGCCGGGGCGAGCCGGTCCCCGTGGCCCGGGTGGATCTCGATCGGTACACCGGCACCTGGTACGAGCTGGCCAAGATCCCCAATCGATTCCAGAAGCAGTGCGTGGGCGGGACCACCGCCACGTACTCGCTCCGGGACGACGGCCGGCTGGACGTGGTCAACCGCTGCGGCAAGGGGAACGGAGAGATCGACGAGGCCCGGGGGATCGCCCGGGTGGTGGACCCCGAGACCCGCTCCCGTCTGAAGGTGAGCTTCTTCAGCTTCCTGGGTATCCGGCCCTTCTGGGGCGACTACTGGATTCTGGGCCTGGGGGAGAACTACGAGTTCGCGGTGGTGGGGTCTCCCGACCGGAAGTACGGGTGGGTGCTCGCCCGGAACCCGGCCCCCGATCCCGAGGTCCTGAACCGGGCCTTCGCCATCCTCGTCCGGCAGGGGTTCGATCCCAGGGACTTCGAGACCACGACCCACGGCGCTCCCTGACGCCGAACTCCCTCCGCGCTTCGGGTCGGACCGCCCCGGTTTCCCCGTCGGCCGGTGCGGGGGCTTGCCCGGACCCGACGGCTACGTTGCCGCGAACCGGTTCAGGGCGTCCACGATGGCGGCCGGGAAGCTCCCCTCGCCGCCGTGGCCGGTGTCGGCCAGGACCTGGAGCCGGCTGGTGGTCCAGCGCCGGGAGAGCCGCCAGGGGGTCTCGATCGGGCTGCTGACGTCGAACCGGCCGTGGATGAGCACGCCGGGTATGCCGTTCAGGACCGCCGCGTCGCGAATCAGCTGGTCGTCCTCCAGGAACGCGGCGTGCCGCCAGTAGTGGGTCACCAGGCGCGCGAACCGCAGGCGGAATTCCGGGTCCTCGAAACGCGGATAGGGGACGTGGCCGGGGGAGAGGGAGACGTGGGCGTCCTCCCAGGCGCACCACTCCCGCGCCGCCCGGTCGCGCACCGCGGGGTCGGCGTCGAACAGCAGCTCCGCGTAGGCGTCGACCAGGGGCAGGTGGCGCATCCCGTCGGGAACGGCGGCGGCAAACCGGTTCCATTCCTCCGGGAAGAGGCGCCCGACGTCTCGGGTCAGCCATTCAACCTCGCGGCGGGACGTGGTGGTCACCAGCGCCAGCACCAGCGCCTCGACCCGCTCCGGGTGCTTCTGGGCGTAGGCCAGGCCCAGGGTGGTGCCCCAGGAGACGCCCAGAACGGTCCACCGCTCGATTCCATGACTGCGGCGGAGAGCCTCCATGTCGGCGATGAGGTGGGGAGTGGTGTTGGTGGCCAGGTCCGCGCCGGGCTCATCGGCCAGGGGACGGCTTCGCCCGGATCCGCGCTGATCGAACAGCACGACACGGTATGCAGCGGGATCGAAGTACCGTCGCGCCCCCGGGGTGAAGCCGGCCCCGGGCCCGCCGTGGAGGTAGACCGCGGGCCTTCCGGCCGGGTTGCCGCAACACTCCCAATAGACGCGATGCCCGTCGCCCACGTCGAGCATGCCGCTCTCGTACGGCTCGATCGCCGGAAACTTGTCGGACAAGCCTCACCTCCTCTGCGTCGAAACGGATCCAGGCCGGAAGTCTAAGGCTCGGGGGGCGTGCGGGGACACCTTCATTCGCCTCGCCGTGGTATCCTCGCCGTTCCCTCAAGCTCCGGAGGTATCGGACCGTGAACTGGAAGCCGCTCTACACCGAACACCTCGACGCGATCTCCGGGTCGGCCGCGAATGCCCTCGCGCTCTCCGCCGAAGCGGGACACCCCTTCGACGGAATCGTCTTTCACGCCGGAGAGACGGCCTACTACCATGCCGACGATCACGACATCGCCTTCAAGCCCACCCCGCACTTCGCGCGATGGGCTCCGGTGCCCGGCCCCGATCATCTGCTGGTCTTCCGCCCCGGCCGACGACCCAAGCTCATCCGGGTCGTTCCCGAAGACTACTGGTACGAGGCTCCGGCGGACCCCAAACATCCCTTCCTGAAGACCCTGGACGTCGTGACCGTCGGTTCGACGGAGGCGGCGGTCAAGACGGCGGGTGACTGTGCCCGCATGGCCTACGTCGGACCCTCGGCGAAGATGGCGGCTGCGCTCGGCGTGCCGGTGGAGGGCGTGGAACCGCCGGCCCTGCTCGCCCCGCTGGACTGGGAGCGCGCCTACAAGACGCCCTATGAGGTGTTCTGCATCCGGGCCGCGGCGGAGATCGCCGCGCGCGGCCACGCCGCGGTTCGGAAGGGAATGAAGAAGGGCCAAAGCGAGCGGGAGCTTCACGCGCGCTACCTGGCGGCGAGCGGGCTCCTGGAGCATGAGCTTCCCTACGGCAACATCATCGCCTGGGACGCGGCGGCATCCACGTTGCACTATCAGAGCAAGCGCACCGGGGACCCCAAACCGGGCCACGTTCTACTGATCGATGCCGGCGGTGCCTTCTGGGGTTACGCCAGCGACATCACGCGCACCTACGCCGCCAAGGACGCGCACCCCGTCTTCCGTGAGATCCTGAAGGGCATGGACCGTATGCAGCTCGACCTGGTGAGCCGGGTCGCACCGGGGAAACCCTTCGTGGAGCTCCACGCCGCGGCGCACCGCGGCGTGGCGGCGATCCTCGAGGAGGCCGGGGTGTTCAAGGTGAGCGCCGACGAGGCCTACGATGCGGGCATGACTCGCCCGTTCCTGCCCCATGGGCTGGGTCACCACCTCGGCATCCAGGTGCACGACGTGGGAGGCCGTCAGGCGGCGGTCACCGGGGGCGAGGTCCCGGCCCCGCCCGAGCACCCCTACCTTCGCACCACGCGGGATCTCGACACCGGGCACGTGGTCACCATCGAGCCCGGGCTCTACTTCATCCCCATGCTGCTCCGGCCGTGGCGGGAAGGAAAGCACGCGAAGGCGTTTTCGTGGAGGCTGATCGACACCCTGACCAAGCTCGGCGGCATCCGGGTGGAAGACGACGTGCTGGTCACCGGCAAGGGCCGCGAGAACCTCACCCGGGATCTGGTGCCGTAGCGCCGGGAGCTCGGAACATCCCGGTGAGCCCACCGGGTCCCCGCCTTCCACCGGCCGGCTACGGTCTCCCGGATGCGGCGGTCAATTCGGGGGTGAGGGCGGCGAGGCGCTCCTCGCACGTGCCGGCCGGAATGAGACGCTCCGCCATGCGGGCGTCGAGGAACCCCGAGTAGGGACCAAGGTGAACGTAGAGGGCGCCGTGGGAGAACACGGCGCGAAGGGCCCTGGGGTTGTGAAACAGGCAGTCGAAGACCGCTCTCCAGAACGGGCCTCGTGCCGCCCGGTCCTTCAGCCCGACCTGGAGCGCGATCCGGCGAACGGCGCGGAGATCCCGCAGGATCCTCTTCGGCGGCTGCCGCAAGCGGTGGCCCCGCACGTCCAGGGCCCGCGCGAGCCGGCCGACGCGGGCGAAATAAGCCCGGGGTTCGTAGATGCGGCGGAGCACCGTCCGGTAGTCCTCGATCATCTCGGCCCGAGGCCGGGCGGTGTCGAAGTTGAGCCCCGATGTGCACTGGTCCGCGTCCCCCTCCGCCTTGTGCCGGTCGGAGAGCGCGTGAAGCCGGCCCTCGCCGGCCAGCCGTCGCGAGAGGCGGGTGTTGGGCAGGGCGTAGAGCAGGCCCACCATGCAGACCGGGATGGCGGCTTCCTCGATGCAGGCGATCATGGCCTCGGCCATGCTCTTCTTCTCCGCGTCGAACCCGATGATGAATCCCGCGTTCACGAACATGCCGGCCCCGTAGATCCGCCGGATGCTGGCCGGGATGTCCCGGCGCGTGTTCTGGAGTTTCCCCGCCTCCTGGAGCGAATCGGCGTCCGGCGTCTCGATCCCCACGAACACCGCAAAGAAGTTCGCGCGCTTCATGAGGCCGAGCAGCTCCTCGTCATCGGACACGTTGATGCTCGTTTCGGTCGAGAACTCGAAGGGATGGCGGTGTTCCTCGAGCCAGCCCGCCAGGGCGCGGAGGAAGGGCTTCACCGCCCGCCGGTTCCCGATCAGGTTGTCGTCCACGAAATCGACGTGGCCCCGGTAGCCCAGGGCGTAGAGGGCGTCCAGCTCCCGGAGTACCTGGGCGGGCTCCTTCACCCGGGGCACCCGGCCGTTCAGCTCGATCACGTTGCAGAACTCGCAGCTGAACGGGCACCCTCGTGAGACCTGGACGCCGACGTGCATGTAGTGCTGGAACTTCAGGAGATCGAAACGGGGGACGGGAGATCGGGTGATGTCGGGAAAGCCGTCGGCGGTGAACACGCCGTTCGATGCCCCGGACCGCCAGGCGGCCAGAAACTCATCCATCACGTCTTCGGCCTCGCCGAGAACCTTGAACTCCGCCTCCGCGTACATGTGGGGGCTCGAGGTGACGTCGGGGCCGCCGACGACCACGGGCTTGCCCTGGGCCTGGGCGAGCGCGATCACGCGCTCGGTATCCCTTTGCTGCGGGAGCATCCCACCGGTCATGACGAGGTCGGCCCACGCGATGTCCTCGTCGGTGAGCAGCTCCGTGTTGCGGTTGAGCAGGCGGACGGGCCACTCGGGGGGGAGGAGAGCGGCCACGGTGATGAGGCCGAGGGGGGTAGCGGAGTAGCGGGCCCCCACCAGCTCGCAGGTGGCCTGGTAGTTCCAGAACGAATGGGGAGCGAAGCGGGGATATACAAGGAGCACCTTGGGCTGAGCGGGGCGCATCATGATTACCTCGATTCCCGAGAGACAAATCACTCGATGGGGGCTCGGGATGGCGGCGGGCTCTTGCGGCGTGGCTCGCTAGCCGTCTGTGTGCCGACCAACGAAAGGTCTTGCTGCGACTATAGGCGCGGCCGAATCCATCGTCCAGAGGACCGAACCCGAAATACGACAAAAATTGATGCATCGTTGGAGTACAAATGATCAAATTTATCATGTGTCCTCCCCGGCCCCCGTCGGCGGCCCGGGGCCGCCTGCTACCGGTCGCACTTGTCCAACTCGTGCCGCCTCTCTGGCATATTCCGGGGGTAAGAGGGGAGGGAAGCCGGTACTATCTACCCTCCCAACCAGTTAGGTAGGCTGAGGGCTCCGGGGCGGGCTCGTGGACGGGTGGAATCCGAAGGCCCGCCGTCCGGAAGGGGATGGCCGGTCCCGGGGTATCACCTCCAGCCGGCTGCGGACCCAAGCGAGGGGCCGGAGTTCGGCGTGAACCCGGCCCCAGGAGAAAGGGTGTGGATCCGGCGCCCTGGGTCGACGCCGTCCCCCGCCGGCCGCCTGGGGGGCTCCGGATGGCGATGGCCGGCCGGTCCGTTTATTTTCCTGGGGTTTGGAGCGAAGGGCGAAGCAGTTGCCGACTCGGAAGCGTGGAGACCGGACCGGGGCCCGAACCTGGCTCATCGCCGTCCTCCTGACCCTCGTGGTCCATGCGGGGGTCGTGGTGGGCCTCTGGGCGGCCAAGCCCGGCACCCCCCGGGTCGTTGAGCCGGCGGCGCCCGAGCCGATCGAGTTCGTCTTCGCCCCCACCCCCGAGCCGGACCAGCCCCGGCAGTTCACCGAACTTCCCCCCGACCGGGCGGACAAGCCTCCCGACCATGCGGAACTCCTCAGCAACGTGACCAGCCGGGCGCGGGACGTCCGCGCCGGGGCCTCGGACGGCGATCTCCCGCGCCTCAAGGGGGACGCCGAGGTTCCCCAGCTGCAGATGGAGCCGGCCGCCGGCCGGGCGGCCGCGCCTCCCGCGGATCGGCCGGATCCCAAGGCTTCCCCCGACGCGCCCGCGGCCGGGCCCCCGGCTTCGAAACCCCTTCCCGTCTCCCGGTCGGAGCCCGCGGACTCGCCGGTCATCCGAAAGCCCGGGGGGGACACCCCGCTCGAGGCGGCGCTCGAACCCACCGATGCCGGCAAGCGTTCGGATCCCGCCCCGATGTCCCCGGCGGTCGCGGACCGGCTGAAGCTCCTGAGTCCCATCGCCAATCTCGACTATCTCCAGGAGGCCATGCGGAACCCCGACGGGGGAGCCCTGGCCGCGGGGGGGATCAGCCTCAACACCATGGCCTGGGCGTACGCTCCCTGGCTGGAGCGCTTCGGCCGGGACCTCTATCGTCAGTGGACGGCTCCGTACGCCTACTACATCGGCATGATCCACGGGTCGCAGGTGCTCGAGCTCCAGATCGCCAGGGACGGCTCGCTCACGCGGATGAACGTTCTTCAGGTGGAGGGGGACAGCGTTCTGGTCGACACCAGCACGCTGACCTTCCGGGCCCTGGCTCCCTTCGAGCCCCTGCCCCCGGACTTTCCGGAGAAGGATCTGATACTCCGGATCAAGCTCGTCTATCCCCAGCTCGTGCGCGCGCCGCGCCCGGCGGAGCCGCCCCCGGAGCGGCGGGGGCGCCGGCGCCATTGAACCGATACGCCGGAGCGGCCCCGTGCCCCGGCGACGAACCGATTCGCCGGGGCGGTTTCCCGCCGCCGGCACGGAGGACCCCGAATGACCGAGTTTCTCGTCAAGGCCGGCCCGCTCATCTATCCGCTGGGCCTCCTGAGCCTCGTGGCCTGCACCATCACCATCGAGCGGATGATTGCGCTGCGCCGGGGCCGCATCCTGCCGCGCGAGATCATCGAGGTGGTGGAGGCGGTCCGCCCCTCCCGCGACCTGAGCCTGGCCCTCGAGGTGATGCGCAAGAACCCCGGCGTGCTGGCCAACATCATGCGGGCGGGGCTCGAGAACGCCGAGGAGCCATGGGAGGTGATGCGCGACGCCACCCTGGACGTGGGCCGCGAGGAGACCAGCGTGCTGGAGCGCCACCTGGTGTGGCTCCAGACCGTGGCCCAGGCCGCTCCGCTGGTGGGGCTCCTGGGCACGGTGCTGGGGATGATGAAGGTCTTCAACGCCATATCCGTGTCCGGTCTTGGAAATCCGCAGGCCCTATCGGAGGGGATCAGCGAGGCCATGATCACCACCGCGGTCGGCTTGGGAATCGGGATCCCGACCCTCATCGCCTATAACCTGCTTTCGGCCAAGTCCGAGGGGCTGGTCACCTCCATCGAGGCCCACGCCAGCCGCCTGGTGACCCGGCTCCGCCGGGAGCCGCTGGAAGGGGGGACCGAGTGAGCCGGATGGTCTTCCGCGAGCGCCGGGCCCGGAAGGAGGTGCTCCTGAACGTCACCTCCCTGGTCGACGTGCTGTTCCTCCTCCTCATCTTCTTCATGCTGACCGGGACCTTCAAGCGGGTCGGGGAGCTGGAGCTCCGCCTCCCACCCTCCACAACCTCCACCCCGGAGAGCGCCACCCCGCCTCACCAGGCGGACCTGGTCCTCCGGGAGAGCGGTTCCCTCTCCCTGGACGGGAAGAGCGTGGACCTCTCCGACCTCAAGGGGCGCCTGGAAGCGCTTCTGGCCAAGGATCCCGCGACCCAGGTGACCATCAAGGCGGAGGCGAAGGTGGAGCACGGGGACGTGGTGCGGCTGGTGGACATCATCCGTGACGCGGGGTTCAAGGGCGTGGGGATCGGGACCGAGATGAAGCGCGACTAGTGTCCCGTTCCGGGAATCTCGTCGCCTTTTCCGCCGGCCCGAGTCAACCAACGCCCGGGGCGGGGCGCTGGCCCGGCGCATCTCCGGGCCGCCCGGCCCGCACCCCCGTGGCCGCGGCGCGGCGGCCGCCGGCCCCGGGGCGATATCGCCCTCCCGTCTGCTAGAATTATCCCCGCTTTGCTCCCCCAACCCCGATGAGGTCATCCATGCGTCCGCACCGCCTGCTCCCGATTCTCGCCCTCTCCCTCGCCGCGTTCTCTCTCGGCCGGACCGCCCCGGCGTCCGCCGACCCGCCCCGGGCCCTGTTCGACAACACCCACGCCGAGACCGCGGGGAACGCCGACTGGCAGATCGACACCGATCAGCCCCTTCCGAGCCCCGATCAGAGCACGGTGACCTGGTCCACGCCCCGGACCTACTGGCTGGGCGCGGTGTCCTCCTGGGCCATCGACCTGGTGAAGCGGGGGTACGAGGTGGCCACCCTGACCCCGGCCTACGGGATCAGCTACGGAGACGCGCAGAATCCCTACGACCTCTCCAACTACGACGTTTTCATCGTTCCCGAGCCCAACACCGTCTTCACCGCCGCGGAGTCCACCGCGATCTTCGATTACGTGCGGGACGGGGGCGGACTGGTGGCGGTCTGCGATCACTCGGGCTCGGACAGGAACAATGACGGGGCGGACTCCCCGAAGATCTGGGGGCGCCTGGACCGCCAGCACCTCTGGGGGGCCCACTTCGACAGCACCGGCGAAGCCAACAACAACATCACCCAGGACAGCGACAACGTGGACACCGACCCCCAGAACCCGGTGGTGAACGGGGTGAACGGCCTGGCCGACATACTCTCCTTCCACAACGGCACCACCATGACCCTCCACCCCGCGACCAACCCGAGCGTGACCGGTGACGTATGGATGAACGGGCTCTCCCACGGGAATGCCGGGGTCATGGCCGCCCATGCCGCCTACGGAAACGGCCGGATCGTGTTCATCGGGGACAGCTCTCCGATCGACGACGGGAGCGCGGCCCCCGGGAACAGCAGCATCTACGACGGCTGGGCCGAGGCCTCGGGACGCGACAGCCTTCTGGCCATGAACGGAACCATGTGGGCCACGCGCACCGCCCCCGCGGTGAGCGGGGTCCCGGCCGGTTTCCTTCCCGGCCCCGTCCTCGCCGCGCCGTTTCCCAATCCCAGCCGCGGCCCGGTGGCGGTGAGCTTCTCCCTTCCCGCGGGAGGGGCGGCCCGGGTCCGGGTGGTGGACGTGGAGGGCCGCCGGGTCTGGGAAGGCGCGGTGACCGCGCTCCCCGAGGCCCCGATCACCGTGACCTGGAACGGTCGCGACGCGGAGGACCGTCCCGCCCCCGCCGGAATCTACTTCGTGCGCGTGACCGGTGGGGGAGGGAGCCGCTCGGCGCGGATCGTGCGGCTGCCGTAAGCGGCCCGCCCCCGAACCCGCCTGACGAGGCCGCGCTACTCCTCGACCGGCGCCTCGGCCCGAAACCCCGTCGCCACCTGCCGGTAGGCCTCGCGGAAGGGGATGCCCTCCTCGCGGACCAGGCGGTAGGCCTCCTCCGCGGCGCGGAGCGACGGATCCATGGCCGCCCGCAACCGATCCTCACGGAACCGCACGCCGCCGATCGCGTGGGCGAGCAATCGCGCCGTGGCCTCCACCGAATCGAACCCCCGGAAGAGCGGCTTCTTCAGCAACTGCAGGTCGCGGTGATAGCCGGACGGCATTTTGGCGGTGATCCCCAGCAGTTCGACCAGGGCCGCGACCGCCTCGCCGCTCCGCCCGCGCGCCAGCTCGAAGAGGTCCGGGTTCCGCTTCTGGGGCATCATCGAGGACCCGGTGGTGAACGCGGCTGGGAGCTCCACGAACCCGAACTCCCGGGTGGCGAACAGACAAAGATCGGCGGCGAGGCGCCCCAGGTCCTGAGCCAGGAGCGACGCCTCGAAGAGAGCCGACGCTTCGGCCTTGCCGCGCGAGAGCTGGACCGCGGTCACCGGTTCCTGGGTTCGGTCGAACTCCAGAAGCTCGGTGGTGCGCTCGCGATCCAGACCGAGCGCCGGCGCCCCGTACCCCGCCGCCGACCCCAACGGATTCCGGTTCGCGCGCCGGCGGGCGGCGCGGAGCCCCTCGGCGTCGTCGCGGAGTTCTTCGGCAAACGCCCCGGCCCAGAGCCCCACGGTGGACGGCATGGCCCGCTGGAGATGGGTGTAGCCCGGCATGGGGAGGGCGCCCTGGCGCCCTCCCAAAGCGTCGAGCGCGTCGGCCGAGGCCTCGGCGTCCGAGGCGAGCGATTCCAGGGCGTCGCGAAGCCAGAGACGCACCGCGGCCACCACCTGGTCGTTCCGGGACCGCCCCAGGTGGACGCGCCGCCCCGCCTCGCCGATCATCCCCACCAGCCGGTTCTCGAGGGCGGTGTGAACGTCCTCCTCCTCCAGGGCCACGCGCCACTCCCAGCGAGCATGAGTGTCGGCCAGCGACGTGAGTCCCGTCTCGATCGCGCTGAAGTCCGCCGCGGTCAGGTACCCAGCCTCGCGAAGCATGGCCGCGTGGGCGATCGAAGCCCGGACATCGTGGGGGACCAGCCGGTCGTCGAGGGCGTGATCCTCCCCGGCGGTGTAGAGGAGCACCGCAAGGTCCAGGGGCTCGCCCCGGTCCCAGAGCCGGGCCCCGGCGGGCGCGTCCACCGGCATGCCTCCGTCCTCCGGCCCGGTCACGACCGCACCCCCTCGGCGAGGAAGGAACGGCACTCCCGCACCAGCGCCTCGTAGAACCGGGCGCCCTCCAAGATCTCCTCCTCCAAGACGAACTCGTCCGGGGTATGGGACCGCTCGCTCCGGCCCGGGCCGGCCTTGATCCCCGGCACCCCGGGGAAGCACACCAGGTCCGAGAGCCCCCGGGAGCCGAAGAGGCTCGCCTCCGGGCGGGCGCGCAGGGCGGCCCGGACCAGGGGATGCCCGGGGTCGAGGGCCACCGGGCGGAGCCGGCCGCTCCGGACGCGAACCTCGGAGCGGAGCGCCTCCCGCAGCCTCTCGACGATACGGGACGGCTCCGGCGACGGGTTGGTGCGGACATCGATCACGCACGAGGCCTCGGCGGGGACCATGTTCCGCGCCTCGCCGGCGCGGAGCACGGTGGGAACCGCGGTGACCGGACCCAGGTCGGGATCGTCTCCCCCCAGATCCATCCCCTCCAAGGCGACCAGGTCCGCGGCCAGGACGGCGATCGGGTTGACCGCTCCCAGGGCCCGGGCATGGGCGGCGTGGTGGGTTTCACCGCGCGCCACCAGTTCCAGGAGCAGGAGCCCCTTCTGGGCCACCGCCACGTCAAGGCCGGTGGGCTCGCCCACCACCACCGCCTCCGGGGTGAACCCCCGGACCCGGAGCGCCTCCACCAGGGCCGCGCTCCCACGGTTGGCGGTCTCCTCCTCGGCGGCCAGGGTGAGGGCCAGGGTCAGCCCGAGGTCCTCGCCGTACTCCGCGAAGCGGAGGAACGCGGCCACCATCGCCGCCACCGAGGCCTTCGCGTCGTTCGAGCCCAGGCCGTAGACGCGCCCGTCCTCCACCGACGCGCGATACGGGTCACGGGTCCACGCCCCGGACGGGGGGACGGTGTCGAGGTGGGTGTTCAGGCACACCACCGGGCCCCGGCCGAGGAGCGCGAGGAGGCTCGATCCGACCCGCTCGACCGCGACGCCTCGGGCTTCGAGCACGTCGGCCAGGAACGAGGCGATCGCCCCCTCGCCGCCCGAGACCGAGGGAATCTCCACCAGGGAACGATGAAGCGCCAGAAGCTCCGCGTGGCTCATGCTCCGGCTCCGAGCTCCACCGGGGCGGTCCCGTTCATCCGGACCGCCGACTCCAGCTCGGCCAGGTTCCGCACCACCATGGTCCCCGCCCCCTCGTTGGTGAACACCTCGACCAACAGGCTCCCTTTTTCGCGCGCCCCCACCATGTGCACCCGGGAAACGCCGGCGGCCAGCGCCGCGCGGGTCGCGTTCACCTTGGGGAGCATGCCTCCGTCCACCGCGCCGCTCGCCTCCATCTCCGCCAGCCGATCGAGATCCAGGTAGCTGATGAGCGAGCGGGAATCGGACTTGTCCTCCAGGATCCCCGGGGTCTCGGTGAGGAAGATGAGCTTCTCCGCCCCCAGGGCCGCCGCGGTCTCGGCGGCCACGGTGTCCGCGTTGATGTTGAGCACCCGGCCGGAGTCGTCGGCGGCCACCGGGCTGAGAATCGGGACGAACCCGGCGTCCAGGAGCCGCCGGAGCGCCTCGCCGTCCACCGAGAGCACCTCGCCCACCTCGCCGAAGTCCACCGGCTCGGCGTCCCCCTCGACCCGGACCGGACCCCGCACCCGGGCCCGGACGATCCCGCCGTCCACCCCGGAGATCCCCACCGCGCCCAACGACGCGGCCCGACAGGCGGCCAGGACCGCGGTGTTCACCGTGCCGTTCAGGGCCATCACCACCGCCTCCAGCGCGGCGGCATCGGTCACCCGGCGCCCGCCGACCATCCGGGTCGGCACCCCCAGACGCCCGGCGAGCCGGGTGGCCTGGGGGCCGCCGCCGTGGACCACCACCAGCCGGATCCCGAACTCGGCCAGGATCGCCATCTCCTCGGCCAGGTGGCGGAGCACCGGGGTCTCGGCGGTGAGCGCCCCCCCCAGCTTCAATACGAAGACCCGCCCCTTGTAGAGCCGCACGTAGGGCATGGCCCGGCTGAGGGCGGCCAGGGTCGACTCGCGATCGCCGGCGCCGGTCACGCCGCCTCCTCGCCGAGCATCTCCACCAACAACGCCTTCTGGGCGTGGAGGCGGTTCCCGGCCTGCTTCACCACCACGCTTCGCGGCCCGTCCAGCACCTCGTCGGTCACCTTCACGTTCCGTCGCACCGGGAGGCAGTGCATGAAGCGTGCATCGGGTCGCGCCCCGGAGAACCAGTCCGCGCCCACGCACCAGTCCCGGTACTCCTCCCGCAGTGGCTTCTCCTCCTCGGGACGGCCGTAGAACTCCGGCGCCGCCCAGGATTTGGCGTAGAGGACGTGCGCCCCCTCCATGGCCTCCTTCCGGTTCGCGGTTTCGGTGATCGTCCCCCCCGAGGCCTCGGCGAGCACGCGCGCCCGCGTCATGATCGGCTCGGGGAGGGAGAATCCCTCCGGGCGGAGGACCGCCACGTCCATTCCCCGGCGGGCCGCCATCTGGAGGGCGGAGGCGGGCACCGCGTAGGGGAGCGGCTTGGGGTGATAGGCCCAGGAGAGCACGAACTTCCCGCCGCTCCGCGGCACGTTCAGATCCTCCAGGGTCTTCCAGTCGGCCAGGGCCTGGCAGGGGTGGGAGATTGCCGACTCCAGGTTGATGAAGGGGACCGGCGACAGCTCGGCCATCTTCCGGATCACCCCGTCGGCCAGATCCTCGCCGAGGTCCTGCCCCTTGGCGAAGCAACGGACCCCGAGCGCGGTGGCGTACTGGGCCAGCACCGGGATGGCCTCGCGTACGTGTTCGACCGCGACTCCGTCCATCACCGTTCCGTCCCGGGTCTCGAGCTGCCAGGAGCTCTGGCCGGGGGTGATGACGAAGCTTCGCCCCCCGAGCTGGCTCACCCCCGCCTCCATCGAGGCCAGGGTGCGCAGCGACGGGTTCATGAACAGGAGTCCCACCGTCTGCCCGCGAAGAGCGTGCCCGTTGGGACGGGACTCCAGCTCGCGCGCGCGGGTGAGGACCGCCTCCAGTCGGTCGTCGGATAGATCGGAGAGATCGAGAAACTTACGCATGTCGGATCTCCGCGAGGGCGGTGGTGAACTCGTTCACCTGCTCGTCCCCGATGATGAGGGGAGGGAGGAGCCGGACCACGTGCGGGTCGGCGCTCCCCCCGGCCAGGATGCCCCGGGACCGAAGGGCGCCGAGGATCTCCTTCGCCGGGGGCTCGGTGCGTAGGCCCAGGAGATAGCCCATCCCCTGAACGGCGGTGATCGGACCCCCGAGGCATTCCCTTGTGAGCCGCGCCGAGAGTCGTCGGACCCGGGGGAGGAGGGCTTCGCGCTCGAGGATCCGGATCACCGTTTCGATGAGCGCGGCGGCCAAAGGCCCCCCGCCGAAGGTCGTTCCCAGGTCGCCGTGGCCGAGTCCCGAGGCCACCGCGTCCGACACCAGGACCGCCCCCGCCGGAAAGCCTCCGGCCAGGCCCTTGGCGGTGGTGAGGACGTCGGGGACGACCCCGAAGGCCTGGGCGGCGAACGGCCGGCCGGTCCGGCCCATTCCGCACTGGACCTCGTCGAAGACCAGCACCGCGCCCCGTTCGTGGGTGAGCTGGCGGGCCCGGGCCAGAAACCCGGGGGACATGGACCGTGCCCCGGCCATGCCCTGGACCGGCTCCAGGATCACCGCGGCGGTGTCTCCGGTGACGGCAGTTTCGAGGGCGTCTTCGTCGTCGAAGGGAACCGTGTCCACCTCGAAGGGGGTTCGCGGGAACCCGAACCAGCGCTCGTGGCCGGCGGTGACCGCCCCCGCCGCCGCGGTGCGCCCGTGGAAGCCCCCGGCCACCGCGGCCACCCGGCTCCGGCCGGTGGCGCGGAAGGCGATCCGGAGCGCGTTCTCGTTGGCCTCGGCCCCGGAGTTGACGAAGAACACCCGGTCGAGACCGGCGGGACCGAAAGCGAGGAGCGCCGCCGCCGCCCGTTCCCGTACGGCGAGCGGCACGGCATTGCTCTGGAAGATCAGGTCGCGGGCCTGGGTTTCGAGCGCGGCCAGAAGGTCCGGATGCCCGTACCCGAAAAGCGCCACCGCATGGCCGCCGTAGAAGTCGAGGTAGCGGCGCCCGTCTGAGGTGAAGAGATAGGGGCCCTCCCCCCGGACCGGCTCCAGGTCGATATGAGGGAAGACGTCGAGGAGGGCCGAGGCCCCGGCGGCGATAGGGTTCACGATCAGAATACCCCCAGTCCGGGGAGCTGGAGTCCCGCGGTTTCCGGGAGATCCAGGAGCCGGTTCATCCACTGCACGGCCCCGCCCGCCGCCCCCTTCACCAGGTTGTCGATCACCGAGGTCACCACCACGGTGCGGCCCCGGGCGGTGACGCCCAGGCGGCAGAGGTTGGTCCCGACCACCTCGTTCAGTCGCGGCGGCCGGGCCTCGACCCGGACGAAGGGGCTCGCGGCGTAGAAGGCGGCGACCGCGGCCGCCAGGTCCCCGGTTTCCGCGGGGGACTTGAGACCCAGGCGGACGGTGGCGTGGATTCCCCGGACGAACGGTCCGGAGTGGGGAACGAACTCGACCTCCGGTTCGAAGCCCCCGCGCGCCGCGCCGAGGAGCGCCCGCATCTCCGCTTCGTGCCGGTGGGCGAGAGGGGCGTAGGCGTAGAGCGCGCTCCGCCGCTCGGGGTGGTGGGTCCCCGCCCCCGGTGTCCTCCCGCTCCCCGAGCTTCCGGTCACCGCCGAGACGAACACCGGGCCCTCGACAAGATCGAGCGCGAAGAACGGGTAGGCGGCGAGGACCGCGGCGGTGGTGAAGCATCCGGGCTGGGCGGCATGCCGCACCGGTATGGCCGGGGCGTGCTCGGGCACCGCGCATACGAAGTCGCGAATCCGTCCCGGGGCGCCATGGGGCGTTCCGTAGACCGTCTCGAACCCCGCGGGGTCGCCGAAGCGGAAATCGGCGGAGAGGTCCACGGCGTGAACCGGCGCCCCCAGGGCCTCCGCCCGCGCGAGGAGGGCGTCCAGCACGGCGGCGGTTCCCCCGTGGGGGGTGGCGGCGAAGATCGCCGCCGGCTCGTCGCGCCGGAACCGGACCGACCCGATCGACCGGAAGGAGAGCGCCTCGATCCCGGTTCCCGCCAGATGCGGGAATGCCTCCACCACCGGTTCCCCGGCCCGGCTGGTGGATATCACGGCCTGGGGACGGAGCACCGGGTGGCCGGAGAGGATGCGGAGCAGCTCCCCCGAAACGTACCCGGTTCCCCCCAGAATCACCGCGGGGACGGTGCGCGAGGCGGGGGGGGACGGGTGGTGCGCGGCCCGGGCCGGGGTGGTGGTTTCAGACACCGGTCGCCTCCCCGGTGGCGGCGGGAAGCGGGAGCCGCGCGAGCACGGTTTCGGCCAGCCGGGCGGGATCGGTTCGGGCGTTTACCCCGGGGACCGCGGTCTCGCGCTCCACCAGCCTGGTTCCCGCCGCGTTGTCGGTGGCGGGACCGGTCACCACATGGGCGTCGAGTGCGTGCCGTTCGCGCAGCAGCCTCACCCCGCCCCAGGCCGCCACCGGGTCGTTGGCGGCCAGGACCACCGCGTGGAGCGACTCGCGGATCGCGGGGTCGTTCAGGATCGCGTCCACCCCGTAGAGACCCAGGAGGCCGTCGCCCAGCTCCAGCACGATCACGTCGGGGGTTCCCGCCGCGAGGTGGGTGAGGATGGCCCGGGCCACTCCGGGGGCGTTGTCCGAGGTGGTGGTCACCACCCCCATGTCGGTGAACACCAGGGTCCGCCGCGCCCCCGCGTCCTCCATGGCCAGGATGTCCCGGCGGAGCGAGACCCCGGTGGCCTTGCCCGCGGCCACGGTCAGCTCGCGATGGGCGAAGGCCTGGATCAGCGCGCACGCGGCCTGGGTCTTTCCCGCGTTCATGCAGGTGCCCACCACGGCCACGATGGGGACGTTTCCGGTGTCGAGCGCGCCGTCCACCGGGAGCGCGCCCTGGGTGATGTGGGCGGGGAGGCCCACCCGCTCACCGAGGTAGGGGAAGGCCAGGACCTGTCCCAGCACTTCGGCCTCGAAGGGGCGGCCGAGATCGGGGTTCACCCCGTCACAGATCCCGATCACCCCGCCCATGTTCAGGATGTGCACGCGGTCGCCCGGGCTCACCGACTCCGGGAGGTGCCCGGAGTACCCGAAGAGGGCCTTCCGATGGCCGAGCGCGCCCGCCACCACGTCGCCGGGCTTCAGCTTGGAGAAGCGCCCGGAAGGAAGCTCGATCTGGTCGTAGGTGCTCTTCGAGGTGAGCACCCGCACCGCGATCACCCCCCCTTCCACCGCGGGGATGTCGCTCCCCAGGCGCACCTCGCGGGAGAGCCGGCAGTTGAGGGTGACCGAACCGATCTTGTCCAGCAGCACGCGCTTCACGCCGCGTCCCCGTCCGCCGGGACCGGCGTTGGGGCCTCGGAGGCCCGGGCGTGGAGCATGGCCGGAAGCGCGGCCAGCCGGGAGAACCCGCGGGCGTCGGCCGCGCTCCACTCGCCCGCCGCCTCACCGTAGACCCCGCGGGACGCCTCCTTGAGCGAGAACGGGGAGGAGACTCCCTCCACGAAGAGGCTTCCCGGCCGGAACAGGAGGTTCACCTCGCCGGTCACCCGCTCCTGGGAGCGGAGGAAGTGCGCTTCGATGTCCCGGCAGGCCGGCTCCAGGGACTGCCCCTCGTGAACGAGATCGCCGTAGACCGCGGCGAGCTGGTCCTTCACCCGCTGCTGGCGGGCGGTGAGGGTGAGCTTCTCCAGCTCCCGGTGCGCGGCGATGAGGACCTGTGCGGCGGGGGCCTCGAAGGCCACCCGGCCCTTGAGCCCGAAGATCGTGTCCCCGAGGTGGATCCCCCGGCCGATCCCGAAGGCACCGGCTTCGGCGTTCAGCCGCTCGATGAGGGCGACCGGGGTCAGGGGCTCGCCGTCCAGCGCGGCGGGGATACCGCGCTCGAAGGCGATGCGGTGGCGCTCGGGGACACGGGGCCGGTCGAAGGCGCCCCGGGTGAGGACCCACGCGCTTTCCGGGAGCGACTCGGCGGTGCCGTGGGTTTCCCGCCCGCCGATCGTGGTCCCCCAGAGACCGCTGTTCACGGAGTAGGCCGCGCGCTCGGCCGGCCAGTCGATGCCTTGCCGGGCCAGGAACTCGGCCTCGGCGGCGCGGGAGAACCCCTCGTCGCGGACCGGGGCGAGGATCTCCAGGTCGGGGGCCAGGGTCCGGAGCGCCACCTCGAAACGGACCTGGTCATTTCCGGCCGCGGTGGAGCCGTGGGCCACCGTGGTCGCCCCCAGGCCGCGGGTGGTCTCGGCGATCATGCGCGCCTGGAGCCCCCGCTCCGCGCCCACGCAGAGGGGGTAGAGATGGCCGCGGAGCACGTTGCCCATGATCAGGAACCGCAGGGTTTCGTGGAAGAAGACGTCGCGCGCTTCGATCAGGACGTGCTCGGTCGCCCCCAGTGCTTCGGCGCGCCGCCCGAGGTCGTCGCGCGCGTCCTGGTCCAGCCCGCCGGTGTCCACGGTGATGGTGACGATCTCGGCCTGGTGACGCTCCGCCAGCCAGGGAACCAGGAACGAGGTGTCGAGCCCGCCGCTGAACGCGAGGACGATCCGGCGCCGGGTGGTGGGGCCGGTGGTCGGCGTGAGGGCGAGTTTCGTTTCAGACACGTTGGGACTCCTCCACGAGGACGTTCAGCCGGGCTTCGACCCGGAGCTGGCCGGCACGCCCGGCCACGGCCACGAAGATCGCGTCGTCGCCGGCGATGGTGCCCACCACCTCCGGCCAGCCGGACCGGTCGAGGGCCAGGGCCACCGATGAGGCCACCCCCGGGGTGGTCTTCACCACCAGCAGGTGGGGGCCCGCGGCGGCGGTCTGGACCACGAACCCGCCCAGATCGGCCAGCCCCGGGGGAGTGATGTCCCCGGCGGCCAGGGTCTGGGGGGAGAGATAGCGGCCCTCGGCCTTGGCCACCCCCATCTCGGCCAGGTCCCGGGAGACGCTGGACTGCGTCACCCGGAAGTTTTTCTGTTTCAACAGCTTGACGAGCTGGGACTGGTTCCGGACGACTTCGGTTTCGAGGATCTCGTTGATCGCCTTCCAGCGCTCTTCCCAGTTTTCCCGGTGTTCGGGCACGTCCAACCTCCTCGGGGTGTGTCCGGAGGGGCGCCCTCGCGGCTGCCAGTCCCCCCGACAAAAAAGATGCGCAATATCATCTTAGTATGCGCATTAATATGCAAGCAGTTTTCTTGAGGGCGTGGGAGGGGGGCGGGGAGGTAGGCCGGGTGGGGCGGGAAGGGGCGTTGGGGTGGGTGAGGTGGGGAGCGGGGAAGCGATTTGGGCGCGCTGGGGCGCTTCGGACGCTTGGGGCGCGTTGGCGCGGTTCCAATATTGCGAACCGTGCTTCCCCGGGGAAGCACTCATGGCGAGGGTCGAGTACCCGGGTGCACTTTCGTGCCCGCGCCGACGGACGAGGGGGCGCGTTCCCCCGGGTGAACTTCCGCCCTCGGGCTCGGCGGGGTGTTCCCCCGGGTGAACTTCCGCCCTCGGGCTCGGCGGCGCGTTCCCCCGGGTGAATCTCGGCCATCGCGCGAGGTGGCGCACTCTCCAGGGTGAGCCAGCTTTGATGCGAACCCTTTCTTGCGAACCGTGCTTCCCCGGGGAAGCACTCATGGCGAGGGTCGAGTACCCGGGTGCACTTTCGTGCCCGCGCCGACGGACGAGGGGGCGCGTTCCCCCGGGTGAACTTCCGCCCTCGGGCTCGGCGGCGCGTTCCCCCGGCGAGAAGTAGGCTAGAATCCCCGGTTTGCATCGGCCGCCGGAACAGAAGACGGGTCCGGGCCGGCGGGCCGAACCGCGGGACCCGCCAACAGGGAGATCCTTGAACCGCCTCACCTCGCCCTTCATCGCCCTCCGGCACCGGAACTTCCGGCTCCTGTGGGGGGGCCAGCTCGTTTCCGCCTCGGGCACCCTCATGCAAAACGTGGCCATCCTCTGGCACGTCTCGCTCCTGGTCTCCCCGTCCCACAAGGGCCTGGCCCTGGGACTGGTGGGCCTGGTCAAGGTGGTGCCGATCATCGTCTTCTCCCTGGTCGGCGGCGTGGTGGCCGACGCCCTGGACCGCCGGAAGCTTCTCCTGGTCACCCAGAGCTTCATGATGGGGGTGGCCGTGGTGCTGGCCGTCCTCACTTTCCGGGGGCTCACCGTCCTCTGGCCGATCTATCTCCTGGCCGGGATCAGCGCCGCCGCCGCCCCCTTCGACAGCCCCGCCCGCCAGTCCCTGATCCCGAACCTGGTGCCGGTGAAGGACTTCCCCAACGCGATCAGCCTCAACACCATCATGTTCCAGACCGCCTCGGTCCTCGGCCCGGCGGTCGCGGGGGCGGTGATCGCCGGTCTGGGGGTGGGGTGGGCCTACGCCCTGAACGCGGTGTCGTTCCTGGCGGTGATCGTGGGACTTCTCCTCATGCGGGACATTCCGCGGCGGAAGCTCGAGGAGGCAAGTCGCATCAACTACAAGGCCGCGCTCGAAGGACTCCGGTTCGTGTTCTCGGCCCCGGTCATCCGCTCCAGCATGCTCCTCGACTTTCTGGCCACGTTCTTCGCTTCGGCCACCGCGCTCCTCCCCATCTTCGCCCAGGACATCCTCAAGGTCGGCGCCCATGGCTACGGACTCCTCTACGCGGCGCCGGCGGTGGGAGCGGTGGTCATGAGCCTCATCATGGTGTCCGTGGTCGATCGCATCGACCGCCGGGGCAAGGTCCTTCTCTGGTCGATCGCGGCTTTCGGCCTGGCCACCGTGGCCTTCGGGTTTTCCCGGAGCTTCTGGCTCACCTTCGCCTGCCTGGCCGTGGTGGGCGGCGCGGACACGGTTTCCACCGTGCTCCGGAACATCATCCGCCAGCTCGCCACCCCCGACCGCCTCCGCGGGCGGATGACCAGCGTCAACATGATCTTCTTCATGGGCGGCCCCCAGCTCGGGGAGATGGAGGCGGGGACGGTGGCCAACTTCCTCGGCGCTCCGTTCTCGGTGGTGAGCGGGGGGCTGGCCTGCCTCCTCATGACCGGATGGGTGGCGGCCAAGACCCCGTCCCTGGTCCGCTACCGCCGCGAGGACGAGCTGGATCCCGAAGGGCGGCGGAAGACGGCGGCGAACTGAGGCGCCGTGGAAAGGCGGTCTCGCGATCGGCCGAGCCGGAAACCCGGGATCCCCGGGCCGCCGGCCGGAAAGGAGTTGCGGATGACGAACGGTCGGCGGTTCGGCCTGGACCCTGGTGCTGGCGCTCGCGCTCATCGGTTCGTTCGTTTCCGAGGCCTCGGCGCCGGCACCGCCCGCGGGCCGCATCGTGCGCCTGAACGGCATCCGGATGTACTACGAGGAGACCGGGGCCGGGCCCGCCTTGCTGCTGCTCCACGGCGGCGCGGGAAGCGGCGCGCAGTTCGCCGCCCAGGTCCCGTTTTTCGCCGCGCGTTACCGGGTGATCGTGCCCGACGCCTGCGGCCAGGGCCGGACCACCGACCGCGACGGCCCGCTCTCCTACCACGCCATGGCCGAGGACGTGATCGCGCTCATGGATTCGCTGGGGGTCCGGCGCGCCGACGTGATGGGGTGGAGCGATGGGGGGATCGTGGGCCTCGACCTGGCCATGAACCACCCCGATCGGATCGACCACCTGGTGGCCTTCGGGGCCAACTTCCGGCCGGACGGGATGAACCCGGACGACGCGGCCTGGAGCGACACCGCCACCGCGGCGGATTTCGGGCCGGACATGAAGCGGTTCTACGATTCGGTGGCTCCGGACACCTCCCATTACGAGGCGGCCATGAACAAGGTCATCGCGCTCTGGCGGGATCAGCCGAACTACACCGTCGAGGAACTGGGCCGGATCCGGGCCAAGACCCTGATCGCGGCGGGGGAGCACGACGTGGTGCGGGAGGAGCACACCCGAAAGCTGGCCGGCGCGATTCCCGGGGCCGAGCTCTGGATCGTGCCGGGGGCCTCCCACAGCGTGATCCAGGAGAAGCCGGATCTCGTGAACCGGACCGTGCTCGAGTTCCTGGAACGTTGACCGGGGTCCGGCGGGCGCCCCGCGTGCGCCTCGGGGCGGCGCTTCCTCGGAGCCTCAAGCCCGAATGAGGCCGAGCACCATCAGGACGACTCCCGCGATCTGGATCAGGTGGAAGAGCCCGTTGTGGTCGAAGGTCCAGAGGAGGCGGACCCGGCCCCGGTAGAGGGCCTGCACCCCGCCGGCGACGATGCTCGCGCCGAGCCCGGCGGCGATCCATACCGCGCCGGGGAGACCGCCGCGTGCGGCCAGCACGATGTAGATGACCAGGGCGGCGGTGGCGGAGGCGGCCTCGAAGGGGACGATCTCCGAGAACCGGGGGCGGCGGCGAAGGGCGACCGCGTAGAACACCAGGAAGAGCGGTCCGCCGATCGCGGCGATCCAGATGATCGGCTCCCGGCCGAGGAGATCGTAGAGGGCGGCCAGCAGGATGACCGGGATGTCGAGCCCGATGGCCGCGAAGACCGTTCCCCAGAGGACGCTCGACCAGAAGCGGGGAGGCCGAAAACCGTGGATGATCGCCCCCGCGGCGGCGGCCCCGGCGAGGAGCGCCATCGCCCAGGACCAGAGCCCCGCCCGCCAGGGGTCCACCTGGGTCGCCGCCACCGCGACGGCGCCGAGACCGGCCACCACGGCCAGAAGCGCATCGGTGGCCGCGGTGGTGCGCTCGGTGTCGAGGGTCGGGCGGTCGACGACCGTCTCCGGCGTGTGCAGGTCATGATGGTTTGGCAAGCTGTCCCTGGCTCCAGGCTGAAAGGTGACTGAATCGGTTCTGGAGTTCCTTCAACTGCCAGTATAGTATTCGTTGCCGACCCCCACGACCGCAGACCATCCCGGAAAGGCACCCCCTCATGCCCCTCGACCCCGGCCATCGCCTGGGCCCGTACGAGATCCTCGAACCCCTCGGCGCGGGAGGGATGGGTGAGGTCTACCGGGCCAAGGACACGCGTCTGGACCGCTCGGTGGCGATCAAGATCCTGCCGACGCACCTCTCGGCCAACCCGGAGCTCCGGCAGCGGTTCGACCGGGAGGCGCGGGCGATCTCGTCCCTGACCCATCCCCACATCTGCGCGCTCTACGACGTGGGTCACGAGGACGGCACGGACTTCCTGGTGATGGAGTACCTGGAGGGGCAGACCCTGGCCGACAAGGTGGCCGGGGGACCGTTGCCGCTGGAGGACGTGCTGCGGATCGGTCGTCAGATGGCGGAGGCGCTGGCCGCGGCGCACCGGAGCGGGGTGGTGCACCGGGACCTGAAGCCGGGGAACGTGATGCTGACCCGGAGCGGGGTGAAGCTCTTGGACTTCGGCCTGGCGCGGATGGGGGTGGAGGCGGAGGCGCCGTCGTCGTCGTTGACGATGAAGGCGCCGACGCAGGATCCGCGGACGCCGCTGACCGCGGAGGGGACGATCCTGGGGACGTTCCAGTACATGGCGCCGGAGCAGCTGGAGGGGGTGGAGGCGGACGCGCGGACGGACATCTTCGCGCTGGGGGCGGTGCTGTACGAGATGGTGACGGGGCGGCGGGCGTTCGAGGGGAAGAGCCAGGCGTCGCTGATCGCGTCGATCATGTCGGCGAGCCCGGCGCCGATCTCGCAGGTGATGCCGCTTGGCGCCGCCGGCGCTGGACCGGGTGGTCAGGACGTGCCTGAAGAAGGATCCGGAGGAGCGGTGGCAGACCGCGCACGACGTGGCGCTGCAGCTGGAGTGGATCGCGGAGGGGGGATCGGCGGCGGGGGTGCCGAAGCCGGTGGCCCACCGGCGGCGGAGCCGGGAGCGGATGGCGTGGGGCCTGGCCGGGGTTCTCGGCGCGGCCCTGATCGCCGCGGTGGGCTGGTACGCCCTCAACCGGCCCGCGGAGGCGGTTCACCACACGCTTCGCTATCAGGTGCCGGCTCCGGCCGGGGTCTCGGTCATGGACTCCCCCAAGCTCTCCCCGGATGGGCGCTACATGGCGTTCAACGCCACCGACACCACCGGGACCGCGATGCTCTGGATTCAGCCCCTCAACGCTCTCGAGGCGCACCCCTTGCCCGGAACCGAGGGTGCCCGGCGGGCCATCTGGTCGCCCGACAGCCGGTCGGTGGCGTTCTTCACCAAGGGGAAACTCCGGCGGGTGGACATTGCCGGCGGCCCCGCGCAGATCCTGTGCGAGGCCCCGACCGGGGCGGACGGTTCCTGGAGCCCGGAGGGGTTCATCGTCTTCGACGGTAACTCGAGCGATTCGCTTCGGCAGGTTCCGGACACCGGGGGGATCCCCGGGCCGGCCTCGGTCCTGAACCACGCCGATCTCGAGCAGGTTCACGCCTGGCCGTACTTCCTCCCCGACGGCAAGCACTTCCTCTTCCAGGTGCAGTACTCCGACAACCGTCCCAGCGTGATCCGGGTGGGTGAGCTGGGATCGTTCAAGACACGGACGCTGGAGAAGACCGACAGCCGCATGGAATACGTTCCTCCCGGCTACATCCTCTGGGTCCAGGACCGCACCCTCCTCGCCCGGAAGTTCGACGCCGGATCCCTGAAGTTCACCGGCGAGCCGTTTCCGGTCCTCGAGTCGATCGGAGCGAGCGGCCTGGGCCTCGCCCAGTTCTCGACCTCGGACGACGGGATCCTGGCCTACCGGGAACAGGGTCAACCCACCAACAAGCTGGTCCTCCTGGACCGGGATGGCCGGGCCTCGGAGCTTCCGTTCGGCGAGGCCCGATACGGAAACCCCGCGATCTCCCCCGATGGACGCCGGGTGGTGGTGGAGATCACCGACGCCGTCAGCGGCACGGATGACCTCTGGGTCCTGGATCTCGACCGGGGCACCCGGACGCGGCTCACCCTGGACCCCGCGGACGACATTTGCGGCACCTGGTCTCCCGACGGGCGGCGCGTGGCGTTCGCTTCCGACCGGAACGGGCAGTACGACATCTTCGTGAAGGCGGCGGACGGGACCGGAAGCGCTACCGCGGTCTACCGGAGCGGCAGCTACAAGGAACCGTACTCCTGGTCTCCGGACGGGGCGTACATCCTCATCCACACCCTGAGCCCGAACTCGAGATGGGACAATCTGGCGGTTCCCGTCGCCGGCGGCGATTCGATCGCGGTCGCCACCGGGCCTTTCGCCGAGGGCAAGCCCGCGATATCCCCGGACGGGCACTGGGTGACCTATCAAACCGGCGAGACGGGGCGGAACGAAGTCTACGTTCAGGCCTTCCCCGAACCTTCGGGAAAGTGGCAGGTCTCGATCGACGGGGGCATCGAACCGTTCTGGAGCCGGAACGGTCACGAAATCTGCTACTCGAACCCCGACCGGGACCTGATGACGGTGGATGTGACCCTGGGGGACGGTGGCGGCATCCGGACCGGGACGCCTCTGCGCCGTTTCCGGCTTCCGGTGAGCGCCGGCAATGCAACCCGGAACCGCTGGTGCCCCGACGCCGCCGGGGATCGCTTCCTGGCCGTCTCCCCCCGGGGCGCCGCCACGCTCCCACCCACCACCATCATGGTGGACTGGGTCAGCGATCTGATCCGCCGTTGAGTCGACTGGAGGACACGCGAGCATGCCGTTGAACCCCGGCCATCGCCTCGGCCCGTACGAGATCATCGAACCCATCGGCGCGGGAGGGATGGGGGAGGTTTACCGAGCCACGGACACGCGTCTGGACCGCTCGGTGGCGATCAAGATCCTGCCCACCCATCTTTCCGCCAACCCGGAGCTCCGCCAGCGGTTCGACCGGGAGGCGCGGGCGATCTCGTCCCTGACCCACCCGCACATCTGCGCGCTGTACGACGTGGGTCACGAGGACGGCACGGACTTCCTGGTGATGGAGTACCTGGAGGGGATGACCCTGGCCGACAAGGTGGCCGGGGGACCGTTGCCGCTGGAGGACGTGCTCCGGATCGGTCGGCAGATGGCGGAGGCGCTGGCCGCGGCGCACCGGAGCGGGGTGGTGCACCGGGACTTGAAGCCGGGGAACGTGATGCTGACCCGGAGCGGGGTGAAGCTCCTGGACTTCGGTTTGGCCCGGACGGGGGTGGAGGCGGTGGTTTCGGACTCGTCGCTCACCATGAAGGCGCCGACCCAGGACCCGAGGACGCCGCTGACCGCGGAAGGGACGATCCTGGGGACGTTCCAGTACATGGCGCCGGAGCAGCTGGAGGGCAAGGAGGCGGACGCGCGGACCGACATCTTCGCCCTGGGCGCGATCCTCTACGAGATGGCCACCGGGACCCGCGCCTTCCAGGGGAAGAGCCAGGCGTCGTTGATCGCGTCGATCCTCAAGGACCAGCCGACCCCGATCTCCTCGGTTCAGGCCATGACGCCGCCGTCCCTGGATCGCGTGGTGCGGGTGTGCCTGGAGAAGGACCCCGACGCGCGGTGGCAGACCGCCCATGACGTGGGTCTCCAGTTGCAGTGGATCGCCGAGGGAGGGTCGGCGGCGGGGGTGCCGCGGCCGGTCACCCACCGGCGGCGGAGCCGGGAGCGGGCGGCCTGGGTCGCCGCCGCAGTCTTCGCGCTCGTGGCTGCCGGCCTTGGGGCCCGCGAACTCCTTCGCGAACCCCCGCCGACGCCTCGGACCATACGCTTCCAGATCGCCGCGCCGGCGGGGCTCACCTCGGTGGGGATGCCCAAGGTCTCGCCGGACGGACGGATCATCGCCTTCGACGCCTCCGATTCCACCGGGACCTCCCGGATCTGGGTCCAGCCGCTCGACGCCCTCTCCGCGCATCCCCTGGACGGCACCGAGGGGACCACCCGCCCCACCTGGTCGCCCGACTCCAGGACGTTGGCGTTCTTCTCGGGCACCCAGCTCAAGCGGGTGGATGCGGCGGGAGGGGCGGTCCGGGTGCTGCTCGACGGGGTGCGGGGCTCGGACTGCAGCTGGAGCCCCGAGGGCGTCATCCTCTTCGACGGGTCCTCTGGAGATTCCATCCGGAGCGTCCCCGCCACCGGCGGCGTGGCCAGCCCCGCCACCCGGATCGACCGGGCGCGAGGCCAGAGCGAATGTGCCTGGCCGCACTTCCTTCCCGACGGGAAGCACTTCCTGTTCCAGGCTCAGTACGGCGGAAGTGCGGGCGACAGCCTCATGGTGGGCGAGCTGGGCTCGTACGAGACCAGGACCCTGGGCCCGGCCAGCTCGCTCATGGACTATTCCGAGCCGGGGTACATCCTCTGGGTCCAGGATGGGGCACTCCGGGCCCGCCGGTTCGACGTCGGCTCCATGTCGTTCCGGGGAGAGCCCTTCCCGGTGACCACCCAGATCTCGAGCAGCTCCAACGGTCTGGCCAACTTCTCGGTGTCCCGGAACGGAGTCCTGGTCTGCCGGGCCGGCGACTCCGGCCTGCGCCGCCTCACCTGGGTGGACCGCTCCGGAAAGCTGATGGGAAACGTTGGGCCGCTCGGCGCCTACGGGGAGCCCGCGCTCGATCCGGCCGGACACCGGGTGGTCGTGGAAGTGACGGACGGAACGAGCTCCAACCAGGATCTCTGGATCGTGGACGACGCGCGTGGAGTCAGCTCCCGCTTCACCTACGACCCCAAGGAGGACTTCGCCGGCCTGTGGTCTCCGCAGGGAGACCGGATCGCGTTCACCTCCGGCCGCGGGGGACAGTGGGACATCTACGTGAAGGACTCCCGGGGCATGGGAGGGGCGACGGCGGTCTGGCAGGACAGCACCCGAAAGATGCCCACCGACTGGTCGCGGGACGGCCGCACGATCCTGGTGCAGCGGCTGGGGGGAAGTTCACAGTGGGACACGTGGGCGCTCCCGGTGGGTGAAGACACGAAGCCGTTCCCCGTCCTGGCCGGCGAGTTCGCCGAGGTCCAGGGCCGGCTCTCCCCGGACGGACGCTGGATCGCGTACACCAGCAACGAGAGCGGCCAAGTCCAGATCTATGTCCAGCCGTTCCCGGGACCGGGGGGGAAGTGGCAGGTCTCGAACGCCGGCGGAAGCGAGCCCCAGTGGCGGGGAGACGGTAAGGAGCTCTACTACCTGTCCACGGACAGAGCCGTGATGGCGGTTCCGGTCGATGCGACCTCGGGGTTTCACACCGGCACTCCCCAGGTGCTCTTCCACGCCGACGTTCCCGGCAACTTCATCACCCGGAACCGCTTCTGCGCTTCGGAGGACGGGCAGCGATTCCTCTTGATCTCCACCCGGATGACCCAGCTGCCGCCCATCACCGTCGTCCTCAACTGGACCGCCGAGGTGGAGAGTCAGTGACCGTCCTCCGAAGGGAACCGCCATGCCGTTGAACCCCGGCCATCGCCTGGGCCCGTACGAGATCCTCGAACCCCTCGGCGCGGGAGGGATGGGTGAGGTCTACCGGGCCAAGGACACGCGTCTGGACCGCTCGGTGGCGATCAAGATCCTGCCCACCCATCTTTCCGCCAACCCGGAGCTCCGGCAGCGGTTCGACCGGGAGGCGCGGGCGATCTCGTCCCTGACCCACCCCCACATCTGCGCGCTCTACGACGTGGGTCACGAGGACGGCACGGACTTCCTGGTGATGGAGTACCTGGAGGGGCAGACCCTGGCCGACAAGGTGGCCGGGGGTCCCATGCCGCTGGAGGACGTGCTCCGGATCGGCCGTCAGATGGCGGAGGCGCTGGCCGCGGCGCACCGGAGCGGGGTGGTGCACCGGGACTTGAAGCCGGGGAACGTGATGCTGACCCGGAGCGGGGTGAAGCTCTTGGACTTCGGTCTGGCGCGGATGGGGGTGGAGGCGGAGGCGCCGTCGTCGTCGTCCTTGACCATGAAGGCGCCGACGCAGGACCCGCGGACGCCGCTGACCGCGGAGGGGACGATCCTGGGGACGTTCCAGTACATGGCGCCGGAGCAGCTGGAGGGGGTGGAGGCGGACGCGCGGACGGACATCTTCGCGCTGGGGGCGGTGCTGTACGAGATGGTGACGGGGAGGCGGGCGTTCGAGGGGAAGAGCCAGGCGTCGCTGATCGCGTCGATCATGTCGGCGAGCCCGGCGCCGATCTCGCAGGTGATGCCGCTGGCGCCGCCGGCGCTGGACCGGGTGGTCGGACGTGCCTGAAGAAGGATCCGGAGGAGCGGTGGCAGACCGCGCACGACGTGGCGCTGCAGCTGGAGTGGATCGCGGAGGGGGGATCGGCGGCGGGGGTGCCGAAGCCGGTGGCGCAGCGGCGACGGAGCCGGGAGCGGACGGCCTGGATCGCGGCCGCGGTGTTCGCGGTGGTGGCGTCGGGGGCGCTGGGGTACATGGTCACTCATCGAAGCCGCCCCGACGTCCAGACCCTGCGATACAAGCTCGGCACGCCTCCCGAGCTCACCTTCATGGACTCGCCCAAGCTCTCGCCGAACGGGCGCTACCTGGCCTACAACGGTACCGACTCCACCGGAACGACGCGGATCTGGGTCCAACCCCTGGACGCCTTCACCGCCCATCCCCTGGACGGCACCGACGGCGCCCGCCGGCCCTTCTGGTCGCCGGATTCCCGATCCCTGGCCTTCTTCGCCGAGGGGCGCCTGAAACGGGTGGATGTGGGCGGCGGGCCGGTGCAGACCCTGACCGACGTCGTGAACGGATCGGACGGTTCCTGGAGCTCGGAAGGGGTGATCCTGTTCGACGCCCAGGCCGGCGACTCCCTGCGGCGCGTTCCCGCCGGCGGTGGCGTGCCCGCTCCCGCCACCCGGCTCGACCGCTCGCAGAAGGAGGTAACCGACGGCTGGCCGTACTTCCTCCCCGACGGCAAGCACTTCGTGTTCCAGGTGGACTACGCCGACGCCAAGGTGGGATCGCTCAAGGTCGGTGAGTTGGGAAATTTCGAGACCAAGGTGATCGGGCCGGGAAACTCCCGGATCGAGTTTGCGGATCCGGGGTACCTGCTCTACGTCCAGGACGGAACGCTGCTGGCGCGCCGGTTCGACCCGGGGGCCGCGACGTTCAAGGGCGATCCCTTTCCGGTGACCGAGGCGGTGACCACGACCTCCTACGGGCTGGCGGACTTCTCGCTCTCCCGGAACGGCATCCTGGCCTACCGGCGAGGGGAGGTGCAGAACCAGCGCCTGGTCTGGGTGGATCCGGCGGGCAAACCCCAGGGGAGCGTGGGAAAGCCCGCCGCCTACATGGCCCCGGTGATCGATCCTACCGGCACCCGGATCGCGGTCTCGATCCTGGACGACAAACTCGCGTCCTTCGATACCTGGGTCCTGGAGACCACCCGGGGTACGGCGTCCCGGCTCACCTTCAGCCCCAAGCAGGATTTCTTCCCGGTGTGGTCGCCGGACGGCCGACGGATCGTCTTCACCTCGGACCGTGACGGCCCGAGGGACCTCTTCGTGAAGGATGCGAGCGGAACCGGCGATGCCGTCTCGCTCTGGCATGACGACATGTCCAAGTATCCCAGTTCGTGGTCGCCGGACGGCAAGTTCATCCTGGCTCAGCGTTCGGACCCGAAGTCCGGCAACGACCTCTGGGTGGTTCCGGTCGAGGGGGATGCGAAACCGTACCCGTTCGTCCAGACCCCCCTCTACGAAGGCCGGGGGATGTTCTCCCCGGACGGGAAGTGGGTCGCCTACGTCAGCGGGGAGAGCCAGATCAACCAGGTCTACGTGCAGCCCTTCCCGGGACCTGGGGGCAAGTGGCAGGTCTCGACCGACGGCGGGGACGAACCCCAGTGGAGCAACGACGGAGAGACGATCTACTACATGGATCCCAACCGGAACCTCATGGCCGTGGCCGTCCGGACCGAAGCGGGATTCCAGGCCGGGACACCCCGGCGCCTCTTTCCCGCCAACGTGACCCAATCCACGAACGGAAGGAATCGCTACGCCGTGTTCGGTGACGGCAGCCGGTTCCTTCTCCTCTCGCCCAACTCCGCCGAGACGCTCGAGCCCACCACGCTGATCGTGAACTGGGCGGCCGAGATCGCCCGGCGGTGACCCGATCCGACAGGAGACCCCGATGCCCTTGAACCCCGGCCTGCGATTGGGCCCCTACGAGATCCTGGAACCCCTCGGCGCCGGCGGCATGGGCGAGGTGTATCGCGCCAAGGACACGCGTCTCGACCGCCTGGTGGCGATCAAGGTGCTGCCCGGCCACCTCTCGGCCAACCCGGAGCTCCGGGAGCGCTTCGAGCGCGAGGCCCGGGCGATCTCCTCGCTCTCGCACCCCCATATCTGCTCCCTCTACGACGTGGGGCACCAGGACGGGGTGGACTTCCTGGTGATGGAGTTCCTGGAGGGGCAGAGCCTGGCGGACCGGCTCGGTGGGGAGCCCCTCTCGTCCGACGAGGTTCTCCGGCTCGGGGTCCAGATCGCCGAGGCCCTGTCCGCCGCCCACCGGAGCGGGGTGGTGCACCGGGACCTGAAGCCGGGGAACATCATGCTTACCCGGAGCGGGGCCAAGCTCCTGGACTTCGGGCTGGCCAAGATGGGGGTGGAGGCGGCAACCCCCACGTCGTCCCTGACCATGAAGGCGGAGTCGCGGAATCCGAGGACGCCGCTCACCGCGGAGGGGACGATCCTGGGGACCTTCCAGTACATGGCCCCGGAGCAGCTGGAGGGGAAGGAGGCGGACAACCGGACCGACATCTTCGCCCTGGGAGCCGTGCTCTACGAGATGGCCACGGGGAAGCCGGCGTTTCAGGGGAACAGCCAGGCGTCCCTGATCGCCTCGATTCTCAAGGATCAGCCGGCCCCGATCTCCACCTTCCAGGCCATGGCGCCGCCGGCGCTCGACCGGGTGGTGCGGGTGTGCCTGGACAAGGACCCGGAGAAGCGGTGGCAGACCGCGCACGACGTCGCGTTGCAGCTTCAGTGGATCGCCGAGGGTGGATCGGCGGCGGGGGTGCCGAAGCCGGTGGCCCACCGGCGGCGGAGCCGGGAACGGGTCGCCTGGATCGCCGCCGCGGTTCTCGGGCTGGGGGTGATCGCCCTGGGAGCGCGCGACCTCATGCGCCCCAAACCCCCGGCGCCACGGGTGCTTCGCTACCAGATCCCCGCCCCCCACGGCGTCGTGTCGATCGACTCCCCCAAGCTCTCACCGGACGGGAAGTACCTGGCCTACAACGCCACCGACTCCACCGGCACCGCGCGAATCTGGATCCAGCCCCTGGACAGCTTCGACGCGCACCCGCTGGCCGGCACCGAGGGCGCGACCCGCCCCTGCTGGTCGCCGGATTCCAAGTCGCTGGCCTTCTTCACCGGGACGCGGCTCAAGCGCATCGACGTGGGCGGAGGGGCGACCCAGACCCTCCTGGACGGCGTCCAGGGTTCAGACGACAGCTGGGGTGAGGGCGGCCTCATCATCTTCGATGGGAGCAGCACCGACTCGATCCGGGCGGTGCCCGCCTCGGGCGGCATGCCCAAGCCGATGACCCGGATCGACCACGCGGCGGGGGAGACCGGGAGCGCGTGGCCGCACTTCCTTCCCGACGGCAAGCACTTCCTCTACCTGGCCTTGCACGGGGGTGGGACCGCCGACAGCCTCAAGCTGGCCGAGGTCGGCTCCTTCGAGACCCGGACCCTGGGTCCGGCGGGAACTCGTATGGAATACACGCCCTCGGGCTATCTCCTCTGGGCCCAGGAAGGCACGCTTCTGGGCCGGCAGTTCGACCCGGACGAGCTTCGCTTCACCGGGGAGTCCTTCCCGGTCACCGAACAGGTGGGTGGGAACGGCCAGGGCCTCGCGGACTTCTCCCTGTCCGACGCCGGCATCCTCGCCTATCGCGAGCAGGGGGGGCGGGTGTCGCGTCTGGCATGGGTAGACCGGGAGGGGCGCACGCTGAAGACCATGGCGACGGAGTCGGATTGGGGGGATCCGGCGCTCTCTCCGGACGGCACCCGGGTGGCCGCGGACCGATCGAACGAGGGCGGCGCGGGCGACGTGTGGGTCTACGACACCCAGCGGGGGACCGAGTCGCGCCTCACCTTCGATCCCAAGTGGGACTACGAGCCGATATGGTCCGCGGACGGGGCGCGGGTATATTTCGTCTCCGAGCGCGCCGGGGTCGGCAACATCTATTCCCGTGAGGCTTCGGGAACCGGAGATACGAGCCCGGTCTGGGAGGACAGCGTAGGAAAATCCCTCACCGGCGTGACCCGGGATGGAAAGTACCTGATCGTGAGGCGCAACTCCCGGGAGACCGGGCGGGACGTGTGGGCGGTGCCGCTCACCGGAGACGCCAAGCCGTTCCCGGTGATCCGGGAGAAGTTCGACCAGGGACACGGCACGGTCTCTCCGGACGGACGGTGGATCGCCTATGTGAGTACCGAGAGCGGCACTCGCCAGGTCTACGTCCGGCCGTTCCCCCAGGGGACCGGCAAGTGGCAGATTTCCACCCAGGGCGCCAACGAGCCCCAGTGGAGCGCGGACGGCACCGAGCTCTTCTACGTGACGCTCCCCAACGTCGTGACCGTGGTGGAGGTGGACACCCGGGATGGTTTCCGGCCGGGGCTTCCCAAGCCCCTCTTCACCGCTCCCTTCGCCTCCGGGGCCGACGGATACCGCAATCATTACGCCGTGCACGGGAACGGAGACCGTTTCCTGGCGATCGACAACAGCCGGCATGGCCTGGTGTCCCCGACCTCGATCGTGGTGAACTGGACGGCTGGGCTCGCCCGGCGATAATCCCGCTCTCCTCGCCCCCTTGGCAGTTCCGCGGCCCCGGTGTAGTTTCCGGCACGAGTGCTGAAAATGGCCGATCACCATCGAACCGTCGGGAGGTCCGATCCATGACCGACTACGAATCGCGTGCCGTCGCCTCGCCCGATCCCACCCAGACCGTGAAGGAGATCAGCATCCCGCTCTTCCAGGCCAAGGGGTGGATGAAGCTCCTGGGGGTGCTCCTCATCGTGACCGGCGTGCTGTACGCCATCACCCTGGTCGGCCTTGTCGTGTGCTGGCTCCCCATCTGGATGGGGGTGCTCCTGTTCAAGGCCGCCGACGGCGCCGAGGCGGCCCAGCTCGGCGGGGACAAGGCCCAGCTCGTCGGTTCCCTCAACCGGCTCAAGACCTTCTTCACCGTCCAGGGAGTGTTGGTCCTGTTGAGCCTGGCCTTCATGGTGATCGCCTTGATCGTGAGCGGCGGGACCATGCTTGCCGCGCTCTCGGGGATGCGCTAGCCGGGAGCCCTGGCGGGGCGGGCCACGCGCGGGCTCGAAACGTCGGCCGTGGCCGGATGTTATGATCGGTTCCTGAGGGAATCCCGACCATGAACGAACGCGAAGTCCGCCCCGTCTACGAGTACATCCCGGTCCCGAAGCTCCTCCATTCCGAGGAGACGGACGCCCCCTTCGACCGCTGCCTCAAGTGCGGAGGGTACCTGCTCATCGACGGCGAGCAGTACGTGATCGAAAAGGCGTTCCGGAACCATCCCGCCTCGGGCCTTCGCACCACGATCTTCGAGTACGCGATGTGCGTCCCCTGCATGGGGGAGGTCCAGGCCAGCTTCTCGGAGGAGTCCGCCGCGCGGATCAACGCCTACTTCGGGCGGAACGTGGACCTGGAAGCGCGCCGAGACCGGTTGATGATCGAGTCGGGGATGGAGCCGGAGCCCTGGTTTTCCGCCTGCGTGGTGAAGGGCACGCCGCTCGACCGGGAGACCGAGTTCCAGGTCTGCGCCCAGTGCGACGGGGGGGACATGCTCTTCACCGGGCTCCCCTTCGGCATCGGTGGAACGGCCATGGAGGAGCTGGCCGCCCTGCTCTCGAAACAAACCCGGGGAGAGATCGATGGCTTCATGGAGGAGTTCTTCGGGCCGCCGGGCGCGTGGCGGGATCTCTGGAAGGACCGGAAGCTGGTGCTCGTATAGAGGTACGCCCCCCGGCCTCGCGGCCGGAGGGCGACTTCGCGGCCCGGATGGCCCCCGGGCGTGAAATGGCAGATGCAAAGCTACTGGACGGTGACCTCGGCGTTCTCCACGATGAGGTCGTACTTGTACCCGGCCCCGAAGTCCTTGTCGATCGCCGCCGTGCCCTTGACCAGCACGACGTCTCCCACCTTCACCACCGCGTCGGTGGTCACGGTGAGATCGTTGGACCCGGCCTCGCCGGAACCGTCCTGGACGTGAATCCAGTTGCGTCCCATGATGCCGTTGTTGACCTTCACCACCTTCCCCTGCACCCGGACTTCCTTCCCGGCCAACCCGGCCTTCTTGCCGAACCAGCCGGCCACGGTGTCCCCACCCTCGGCCTTCTGGATCCCGGAAAGGTCCAGGTCTGCGGGCCGGGTCTTCGCTCCCATGGAGGGGTGTCCCTCGGGTAGCGCCTGGGCCACCCCTTCTTTTCCGGCCACCGTGATGGCCGGAGCGAAGTAGACCACGTTGAAATCCCGGTTCAGGGTCTGACTATGGTAGTTCTCCATCGCCATGCCCGCCGGAACCGACACCTTGTCGCCGACTTCGACGTCGAACTCGGGGGCGGCGGCCCAGAAGGTTTCACGGCCCGTGTCAACCTGCACGTAGGTATAGCCCGCGGTGCTCATGGTCTCCAGGACCTTGCCGGCCTTGGCCGAGCTCATGGCCCCCGGGGCTTCCGAGGAATCCGCGGAGGCGTTCATCTCCCCGTTGGCGTTCTGGGATGTTGTGTTCTGACATCCGACCGCCGCGAGGAGCGCGGCCGCGGTAACCAGGATCCGTGCGTGCTTGGTGTTCATGGGGGTTCTCCGTGCCGGTGAAGGTCATTGGTTGGTTGCGCTCAACCGCGGCCGACTATAGATGAACCACCCCCGGGGGGGACCAAGAGAAAAGCTATAAGAGAAATCGTGTTTCGAGACCGGCTCCGGCGGGATCGGCCCCGGCGCGATACATCGGCCCCGGCGGGGCCGACCGCCCTCCCGGCGGCCCCTCCGACCGGTGAGCGCCCCTTCGGGGTCTCGGATCAGCGGACCAGGAAGTAGGGGACGAGGAACGCCCCCGCCAGGGCGGTGAGCGCCACGGCCACCATGTTCATCCAGAAGCCGGCCCGGGACATCTCGGGGATGGTCAGGTACTCGGAGGCGAAGACGATGGCGTTGGGCGGGGTGGCCACCGGGAGCATGAAGGCCATGGAGGAGGCCAGGGCGGCGGTGGCCATGAGGGTGATGGGGGCCAGCCCCAGGCCGGCCGCGGCCCCCGCCATGACCGGCATGGCCATGGTGGCGGTGGCGGTGTTCGAGGTGATCTCGGTCAGGAAGACGAACAGCACGGCCACCGCGGCCACGATCAGCACCACCGGGAGGCCGCTCATCCCCGCCACCCGGCTCCCGATCCACGCCGCCAGCCCGCTCTTGTCCATGGCCCGGGCCAGGGAGAGGCCGCCGCCGAACAGCACCAGCACCCCCCAGGGGATCTTCCGGGCGGTGGGCCAGTCCAGGGCGAACACCCCGCGCCGCCAGTCGACCGGGAGGAGGAAGAGCGCGACCGAGGCGGCGATGGCGATGGTCGAGTCCTCGACCCCCGGAGCCAGGGACTGGATACCGGGGATCGTGATCCCGCCGAAGGTCTTCGGCTCGCGGAGGATCCAGGCCGCCGCGGTCAGGACGAACACCGTGGCCACCCCGCGCTCGCCCCGGCTCATGGGGCCCAGGCGGGCGCGCTCCCCGGCGATGACCGCGCCGGCTTCACCGGACAGCACCCCCGGCCGGTGGAGCACCCCGACCAACAGGAGCCAGGCCACCGGGAGGAAGACCGCGGCCACCGGGAGGCCGACCGCCATCCACTCCAGGAACCCCACCGGGCGGCCCAGGAGTTCGCCGGCGGCGGCGGCGAAGACCGCGTTGGGCGGGGTGCCGATCAGGGTGGCCACCCCGCCGATCGAGGACCCGTAGGCGATGCCCAGCATCAGGGCGATGCCGAAGTGATAGCGTCCGGATCCGATCCCCGGAGGGCGGAACATCTCGCCCACCGCCAGCGCGATCGGGAGCATCATGGCCGCGGTGGCGGTGTTGGAGATCCACATGGAGAGGAACGCGGTGGCCAGCATGAACCCCAGGACGAGCCGCCGGGGACCGGTTCCCACCCGGGCGATGATGGAGAGGGCGATCCGCCGGTGGAGGTTCCACCGTTGCATGGCCATGGCGATGAAGAAACCGCCCATGAAGAGGAAGATCAGGTGGTTGGCATAGGGCGAGGCGGCGTCGGGCATCTTCAGGATGCCCAGCGCCGGGAAGAGAACCAGGGGGAGGAGCGCGGTGGCCGGGATCGGGATGGCCTCGGTCATCCACCATACGGCCATGAGAAGCGCGATGGCCGCGGTTCGCCATCCCGGAATCGAAAGCCCGCCGGCAGGCGGCAGGAAGAGCAACAGCCCGAAGAGCATCGCCCCACCGAAGAGGCCCAGCTTCTTCCGGATCGGTTGCTCCTGGCTATCCAGGTTCGGATCGCGCTCGGTCATGTCGCGTCCTCCGGGTCATGCCCAATGCCGCGGGATCGTCGGCATGATGCACGTCCGGGACCGATCGGGCAACCGGTGGTGAACCTGCGCGGGCCGCGCGTCGCCGTGCGGGAGTTTCCGCGGGGAATCCTCGCGGTCGATCGCTCAGCCGACCGGCCCCCCCGCCGGCCCGGCTCAGTGGTTCTTCCAGGTGAACGCGTGGGGCCAGTTCGAGGTGTTCCCGGATACCGCGGTGTGGCAGACGTTGCAGGCCGAGGCCCGGCGGCCCGGCCCGTGCTCTTCGGCGAACTCGCCCGCCCCGCCCCCGTGGGAGCTCCGATGACAGGCGGCGCAGCTCCCCAGGGTGACCGCCCGCCCCTGGTACTGGTTCGCCTGGTAGTTGTCCGAGTCCTGGTTGCTGGGCACCATGGCGTGGGGGCTCCCGTGGCACCCGGCGCAGTAGACCCCGCCGTGGCCCCGGGCGTTCCGGTAGAGATCGGTCCCGGTGTCCACGCCGGCGGTGGCGGTGTGGCAGGTCGCGCACGTGGGCTCCGAGTTCCAGGGCACCCGCCCGCCGGTGCGGATCGACTGGGACACCTGGGCCAGGTCGCCGTGGCAGGTGGTGCAGTTCCCGTCGGTGGCGGTGTGGGCGATGCTCCGGTTGCACCGGGTCGCCCCGCCGGGATGGCAGTCGTAGCAGGCGGCGTTCCGGCCGACGTGGGCGCCGTGCACCGCGGCGGACAGGTACATGGAGGTCGTGGCCGGGGGCGGCGTGCCCAGGACGGGGCTGGCGTGGCAGCTCGCGCAGAGCACGGGCGCCGAGGCGGCGAGCGCGGTTCCGTGAAGGGCGTCATGGGAGGCCAGGATGTTCTTGAACGGGTCGGCGGTCCCACCCCCGATCGAAACCGTTCCGGTTCCCCCCTGGGCGTGGCACTTGGCGCAGTTGATCTCGTCCGAGGTGGGGACGGTGGTCCGGGTCCGGGCCAGCACGTCACCGGTCGAGTTCTTCACCGTGATCTCGGCCACCTGGTAGGGACTCCAGACCCCGGCGTCGTTCACCGGCGTGAGGGGGATGCCGTTCACCATGAAGTGGTCCGAGGCGGCCACCATGGTCCCGGAGAGGCCGTTGTGAAGGCCCGGGGTCTCGAGGTTCAGCCCCTGGTTCACCGGGAGATCCACCCCGAAGAGCTTCCTGGCGTTGGCCCAGAACTGCGCGAACGCGCCCCCGTAGGCGTCGGTCTTCCCCGACGAGGTGGTGTTGTCGAGGATCCGGTACTCGACGGTCAGCCCCTCGACGGCGACCCGGGGCGGACTTCCGCGCCGGATCACCTGGGCCCAGACCGTGTTGTAGGGGGGAAGGATCACCGCCTGGTCGTAGGTGGGGTTCAGGCAGTGCATGCCGAGATCGTTCCAGGCCACCACCACGAAGTCGCCGGTGACCGGGGTCACGGGGTTGTTGACGGTGCCGCTGTCGCTCCCCACACAACCCGCGCCCACGAGAATTAGTGAGGCGACCCCGAGCATCCACCCGGTCACCCGCCGCGTCCGCATCATCATCTCCCTCGCTCCTTCCCGCACCCCGCTCTACCATTGGCAAGGCATTCGGCAGAGAATAGGCAGGCCGGGGGGGCGGATCAACAAGATCTCCCTCCCCGGCCGTCGAAACTGCGGACATAACCTGATCGATTCGGTACGATTTGCGGCGGGAAAGTGCGCGCCGGGCGCCAGGAAGCCGCAGCGCGGGGACGGCGAACCCCACGGAGGAACGTGTTGGACATCGGTTCGAACCCGGCCCGCCGCAAGGCCGCCCGGCCTGCGTCCGGGCCGCGCCGCCCCGGAGCGGCCGTTCTCCTTCTCATCCTCGTCTTCGTGGGCCTCCACCTCCCGGTTCTTCCCATGACCAGCCGCTATCACGCGGACGAGCAGTACTACACCGACGCCGCTCTCCACATGATGCGCTCGGGGGACGTCCTCACCCCCACCTACCCGGACGGAACCCCGTTCTACGAGAAGCCCGCCCTCACCCACTGGACGGTTCTGGCCGGGTTCAAGCTCTTCGGGGTGAGCTTCTTCGCCTCGCGAATCCTCTTCCTCCTGGCCGGCGGGGCGGTCATCTGGCTCACCTGGTTGATCGCGCGCGCTCTCTTCCGCTCCGAGGCCGCGGCCTTTGCCGCGGCGGTGGTCGCCTTCTCCAACAACGAGCTTTACGGGGCCGCGCTCCGGGCCAACCCCGACGTCCTCCTCACTCTCTTCCTCGCCGTGAGCACCCTGGGCTTCGTGCACCTCCTCTTCGGGGGGGAGCGCCGGACCCGCGATCCGTGGATGGCCTACGTCGGGGCCGGGCTGGCGGTGGCAACCAAGGGACTCCTCCCGGTGGTGTTCGTGCTCTTCGTCTGGGCCTTCACCTACTTCCGCCGTCGCCGGCCCGGCGATCTGCAAAGGCTCCTCGACGCGAAGAGCCTGGTGGCGGGGGCGATCCTGGGGGCTTCGTGGTTCGCGGCCATGGTCGCGCTCCACGGTTCCGAGGCGCTCAGGGTGTTCCTGGGGGATCAGGTCGGGGTGCGGCTCGGCGCCTCGGCGGTGCGGATCCTGGTGAACGCCTGGATGTACATCGTGGTCCTGGTGAAGGACTTCCTCCCCTGGTCGCTCCTCGTCCTTCCGGTGCTCCTCGCTTCCCGGCGGAGCTTCGGGCGGTTCTGGAGCGACCATCGCGGGCCGATCCTGTTCACCTTCACCTGGTACCTGGTCCTCTTCGTGATCTTCGCGTCGGCCAACCTTTTCCGGCCGCGGTATTTCCTCCCCGCGTATCCGCTGGTGGCCGCGGTTCTGGGCGCGTTCCTGGTCGAGTCGCTGGCCGAGATCCCGGTGCGCCGTTTCCTGGGACGGCTCAAGGCGTGGTTTCCGGCCGCCGGGGTGGCCGCGGGACTGCTCGCCTCGGCGATCGGGCTCTTCCTCGACCCCCGGATCCTGGTTGCCGGCCTGGTCTGGATCGCCGCCGCCCTGGTCTTCTACGCCCTGGTCTCGAAGCGTTCGGACCCCGTTCGTCTGGGGGCCATCGGTCTCTACATGCTCGTTCTCTACGGGGGGTACGACGTCCTCATCCGGCCGGTGTTCGCGGTTTCCCCCGCGCCCGCCCTCGCCCTCGGTCTGCGTTCGGTACCCCCGGGCGAAGACGTGGCGTCGGTGGGACTGAACGACCAGGTCCTGAGCCAGATCCGGGTCCTCACCGGAGGCCGCGTCTGGCCGGTGAACCGAAACGGCGATCCCGAAGCGATACGGGGACGGCCGGTGCTCCTTCTTGGCCAGGCGGCCCGGGACAGCCTGCAACTCGGCGGGTACGAGGTCACCCGGGCCGGCCACGCCTTCCACAAGATCCGCGCCGGGGAGATCTGGGGGATCATGGTGGGGGGGGATCGTTCCGCGCTCATCGACCGGAAGACGAGACGCTTCTACCTCGCGGTTCCGGGTGCGAAGGCGGTGCCCTACATCAGGTGAAGCTCCACCACGTTCCCCTCCTGGAGGACGTGGTCCCGCTGGACCTGCTGCCCGTCGAACACCCCCTCCCCCCAGAGGCGGGCGAACTTGAACCCCTGGGCCAGCTCGCGATGGATGGTCTCGGCGAGATCGGCCACGGTGGCGCCCCGGGGAAGGGTGAAGGGGCGGACCCGGTCCGGAGGCTTCCCCGGCTCCTTGGTGTAGATCCGGATCACGTCGAGGGCCTCGTAGGTGCGCCGGCCGAGTTCCTCCAGACCGTGACCGTTCACCGGGGACACCGCGAGGATCGGCCATGGGGCCTCGATGAGCGCGCGAAGGATCTCCAGGTTGTCGGCGGAGCCTGGCTTGTCCATGCCGGTCACCACCAGGATGCCCGCCTTGCGGACCCAGGTGGGATCCCCCTCCCCGGCCGGCGTCCCCAGCGGGTACGTCTCGATGTGCTTGGCCGCGAGGAGCGAGAGGGTGGCTTCCAGCCCGTCCAGCGCGCCGCCGCTCTCCACCACGATCCAGAGCAGGTCCGCGTGGCGGACCAGGTCGTAGACCCAGGGCTCGACGTGTTCGGTGGAGATGGCCGGGAGGTCGATGAGCTGCAGGAAGACGTCCTCGTGGGGCATCATCCCCGGTACCGGCTCGAGGGTGGTGTAGGGGTAGTCGGCCACCTTGGGCTCGGCCCCGGTGAGCGCGGCCACCAGGGACGACTTCCCGCCGTTGGGGGGGCCCGCCAGGGCCACCTGGCCCGCCCCCTCCCGGGCGATCACGTGACTCCGGCCGCCGCCCCCCCGCCTCGAGCCCTCCTGCTGCTGGTGGAGCTTGGCGATCCGCGCCTTGACGTCGGCCTGGAGCTTGTCCGTGCCCTTGTGCTTCGGCATGATGCGAAGCATCTCCTCCAGGGCGGCCAGCTTGTCCTCGGGGGTGCGGGCCGCGCGGTAGCGGGCCTCGGCTTCGCGGTACTGGGGAGGTACGTTGGTGGGCATGGTCCGCCGCCTCGCTCAACCGGCGATCCGCCGAGCCCCGATCCGAATCCGGGACCGGGACCTCGAAGGACCAGAACGCCATGGGGTCTCCAGCATACCCCACCCGGGGTGCCGGGGGGACCGCGGTCGGCGAACGCCGGCCGGATCGTGACCTCCGGCCGGGCTTCTGCGTCCTATCCCCCGAGGCCGCGTCCGCGGCCTCTGCTAGACTTCAGGCAGGCCCCAATGCAGCCGGCTCGTGGACGGGCCGGGCCAGGGCGAATGGAGAAAGACGTGAACGAAGCGCCCGGACTGAGCATCCTGGCCGAGGCGGGCATCCGCCAGATCAGGGAGTATCGGAGCGTCCTGACCGAGGCCGGGATCGAGGCCCACATCATCCGCCCGGCGGCGATGCGGAACACCTGAAGCCCCAAGGTGCAGCTTGCGGTCGCAAGCCAAGACGCGGAGAACGCCCTGGCCGCCCTGCGCGCGGACTGGTACCGGAGCGCCGGCGAGGACGAGCGCGCGGCGGCGGAGTGCGTGATCGACCTCGACGCTCCCGAGATCACCTGTCCGGCCTGCGGAACCACCTTCGCCACCGGCCCCCGGGAGTGCCCCGACTGCGGGCTGGGAATCGGCTGACCCCGCCGGCGCGATTCCGGCGCTCCTTCGATCCCCGGTCCGGCGCCTACGCCGACCCGAGCTTCCCGGTGGGGTCCAGCCAGCGGTAGAGCGCGGGGAGGAGGAGGAGCACGATCGGCCCCGAGAGCACGAACCCGCCGATCACCGCGATGGCCAGGGGCTGCATGAGCTGGGAGCCCTGGCCGAGGGCCACCGCCAGCGGCGCGAGGGCCAGCGAGGTGGCCAGCACCGTCATGGCCACCGGGCGGAGCCGGCGATGGGACGCGTTGAGCCAGGCCTCGCGGACCGTCCGCCCCGATTCCAGCTGCAACCGCGCCTCGTGGATCACGAAGATCGCGTTCTCACCCACGATCCCCACCATCATGATCGCCCCCACGTAGCTCGAGATGTTGAGGGTGGTGCCGGTCACCAGGAGCGCCACCAGCACCCCGGCCAGGACCGCCGCCGCGCAGAACGCGGTCACCAGCGGCGCCCGCCAGTCCCCGAACTCGAAGAGCAGCACCACCGCCACCAGGGCCAGCCCGGCCAGGAGCACGTAGAGCAGGAGTCGGAACGACTCCTGCTGCTGCTGGTAGAGACCCCCGAACTGGATGGACATGCCGGCGGGGAGCTGGAGCTTTCGGGCCAGCTCGCGCCGGATGTCCGCGATCCCCGCCCCCAGGCTCCGGCCGGAGAGGCGGGCGGTCACGCCGAAGTAGGTGCGGAGGTTCTCCCGGTCGATCTCGGCCTCGGGCGGCCCGGTGGTGATCTTGGCCAGCTCGGAGAGCGGCACCAGGGTCGACGGCGGGTCGTTGGCCCGGATGCGGAGATCGGAAAGGGGGTGGTCCCCCCGCGCCAGGACGCGAAGATCGTAGACCCGGTCGCCCACCCGGACCCGGTCCACCACCGTTCCGTTGACCGCCGGCTCCAGGGCCCGGAAGACGTCCTGGGTGGTGAGCCCGTAGCGCGCCAGCGGCCTGGGTGTCGACCCGGATGTTCAGGGCGGGACCGGCGATGGTGATGCCGTCGAACACGTCCTCGACCCCCGGTACCCCGGAAATGATGTCCGCGGCCCGGCGGGCCTTGTCCTCGAGCACCTGGAGATCGCTCCCGAAGATCTTCACGTCGATCGGCTGGGGGGTGCCCCCGGTGAGGTCCCCGATGTTGTCCTCCAGGAGCTGTCCGAAGTCGGTGCTGATGGCCGGTTCCACCGCGGCGATCCGGGTCCGGAGATCGTCGATCACCTCGTCCACCGGGCGGCGGGTTCCCCGCGGCTTCAGGTTGATCACGTAGTCGCCCGAGTTGGGCTCGGTGATGAAGAAGCCGAGCTGGGTCCCGGTGCGACGCGAGTAACTCTGGACGTCGGGGACCTCCTGGATGACTTTTTCCGCTTCGCGGAGCATGCGGTCGGTCTCGGTGAGGGAGGTCCCGGGCGGGGTCCAGTAGTCGAGAATGATCGACCCCTCGTCCATGCTCGGCAGAAAGTCCGTGCCGATGTGGCGGTAGGTGTACGCGGTGCCCGCGATCAGCCCCAGGATCACCAGCGCGGCCACCAGCGGATAGTCCACCAGGAAGGCCGCCACCCCGTCGTAGCCTCGGGACAGGGTCGCGGTGATCGCCCGCCACCGGGCGCGCAAGGACCCGGCCTCCGGCGCCTGCTTCCGCGCCTCCGGCGCCGACTCGCCGCCGGCCGGTTCGTCCGGCGGGGCCTCGGACGGGTGCCGCCGCCGGATGCCGAAGCGGCCCACCGCCGCCGGAACCCAGAGCCAGGCCAGGAAGAACGACACCGTGAGGGCCACCGCCATGGTCAGGGCCAGCGGCCGGAAGAACGCGCCGACCACCCCGGTCAGGAGCGCGAAGGGGAGGAGGATCAGGGTGGTGGAAAGGCTGGAGCCGATGAGGGCGGGGAGGATCTTGTCCAGGCCCCGCTCGGCCGGGTCCCCGTGGGGGTTCTCCGAGGCCTCGTGCTCGATCATCTCCACCACCACGATCGCGTCGTCGGCGATCAGCCCGATCGCCGCCGCCACCCCGGCCAGGGTCATGAGGTTCACGGTCTGGTCCAGGGCGCCCAGGGCCAGGCCCACGATGGCCGCGGTGAAGGGGATGGTGAGGACGGCGATCAGGGTGAGCCGCACCTTGCCGAGGAACGCCAGGAGCACCAGCGCGGCCAGGACCACCCCGATCAGGATGGCGTCACGGGTTCCGTTCACCGAGGCCGCCACGAACCGGGCCTGGTCGTAGAAGGTGGTCCAGCGGACATCGTGGGGGAGGAGATCCGGGCTCTCCCGGAACAGCCGGCGCACCCCGTCGGCGATGGCCACGGTGTTGGCCGAGGGCTGGCGGATGAGGTTGACCAGCACCGCCGAGTCGCCGTCGGCGGTGGTCCGGATGTAGGAAACCTCGTCCGCCACCTCCAGGGTACCCAGCTCGGCCAGGGTGGCCGGAGAGGCGCCGGGAACCGGCACCGCGAGCCGGGAGAGGTCGTCCAGTCCGTGGGAACGGCCGTCCACCAGGGTCAGGTAGAGTTCGTGGTTCTCCTCGGTCAACCCGGCCGAGAGAACGTCGTTGTTCTCCTGGATCGCCGACACCACGTCCCCCACCGAGAGACCGCGCCCCTCCACCGCGGCCGGATCGAGACGCACCTGGAACTCGCGTTTCCGCCCCCCCTGGATCTCGACCCGGGACACCCCGGGAATGCGGATCAGCTCCGGCTTCAGGGTGAACTCGGCCAGGCGGAGGAGTTCGGCCTGGCTCCGGGTCTTCGAGGTCAGCGCGTACCCCTGGATGGGGAACGAGGCCGGGTTCATCCACTCCACGTCGATCCGGGTGTCGGGGGGGAGGTCGGGGAGGATGCGCTGGGTCTCCGACTGCACGCGCTGGAGCGCCACCTTCATGTCGGTGCCCCAGGCGAACTGGGTGCTGAGCTCCGAGGAGCCCCGGGAGGTGGTGGAGCGCACCACCTGGATGCCCGGCACGCGGTGGACCGCCTCCTCCAGGGGGCGGGTCACCGTGGGCATCATGCGGGCCGCCGGCTCCTCGCCCACGTCGACGATCACCTTGACGATGGGGAAGGTGACCGAGGGAAAGATCGCCGAGGGGAGCCCGCGGATCACGTAGGCCCCCGCGCCGGCCAGGACGATCACCAGGGCGAAGATGGCGACCCACCGTCGCCGGATCGACTGGAGAGCGGTCATGAGGCGATCCGGACCGCGGAGCTGTCGGGAAGACCCACCTGTCCGGACACGATCACCCGGGCGCCGTCGGAGATGCCCCGGCCGGTGATCTCGACCCGGCCGCGATCCCGGACCCCGGTTCGGACGGGAATCCAGTGCGCGGTTCCGCCGTCCACCACGGCGATCCGGGACACGCCGGTGACGTCGTCGGTCAGGACCGCGTCCACCGGGACGGAGAGAACCCCGGCGCGCTCCCCGACCACGATGGTCGCGGTGCCGAAAAGCCCTTCCGCGGGAACGGGCAGTCCCCGGCGGAAGTCGATCCGCACCGGCGCGCTGAAGGTGGAGCTGCTCGCGGCGGGGAGGACGCCGTGGACGGTCCCGCCGAGGGTGTCGGAGCGGGCGGCCAGGCGCACCCGGGCGGGTTGGTCGGGCGCGATCAGGGCCAGATCGTTCTGGGACACGTCGGCCCGGAACACCGCCGAGCCGTCGGCGGCGATCCGCAGTATCTCGTCCCCCTCGCCCAGCCGGTCCCCAAGGCTCGCGGCGTGGGAGAGGACGACCCCCGCTTCGGGAGCCTCGAGGGTCCGCTCCACCCAATCCCGCCGGGCCAGGTCCAGGGCGTCGCGGGCATCGGCGGAGTCCTGGGCGGTCCGCGCCGAGGCCAGCATGGCCCGGGCGCCCTCGAGGGCCGCCTCGGAACTCCGGGAGACCAGCCGCCCCAGCTCCTCACCCGCGGAGACCCGATCCCCGTCGGTCACCGCGAGCCGGGTGAGGGTGCCGGCGAAGGGAGCCCGCACCGTCTCCTCCCGGAGGACCACGGTCCGGCCGGGGGCGGTCACCGTGACCCGGAGGGTGTCGCGCCGGATCGCACCCACCCGGACCGGGGTGGCGGCGGCCGGGCCGCTCGACGCGCCGGAGGTCTCGGAGTCCGCCCGCCCGGCGCCCCCCGAGCAGCCGACCAGGGTCACCATCGCCGCCAGGGCCAGGATTCCCCGCGCCCGCGCGGTTCCGTTCCCCGCCCCCCCGGCGCGAGAGCGCGCGTCCCGGCGGAGCGGCGCTCCGGTCATGGCCTCCCCCAGCGAAGGGCGCGTGCCTCGGCTTCCCGGTAGTCGGCGGCGGCCCGGGCGGCGCTTCGCCCGGCCTGGATCCACTGATCGAATGCGTCCAGGACGTCCAGGGCGGAGGCCCCGCCCCCGCGGTAGGAACTCTCGGCTTGCAAGTACGCCTCCTCGGCAAGGGGAACCGCATGCTCCCAGGTCTGGATCTGGCGGTAGAGATGGTCCATGTCGGTCCGGGCCTCGTTCCAGCCCAGACGCACCGCGCGACGGGTCGCCTCGGTCTCCATCTCGGCTTGACGCGCTCCCAGCTTCGCCTGCCGGAGCCGCCCCCGGTAGGCGCCCCGGTCCCAGAGCGGCCAGGAGAAGTTGAGGGTGACCTCGGCGCCGATCCCCCGCCCGGTGTTGAGAGGCGCCAGGTCGCTCGACCCCAGGATGGGCTCGGCCCCGGCGTTGGCGGAAAGGTCCAGGTGGGGCCGTCGCTCCGCGCGCACCGCGTCGATCCGGGTGAGCTCCATCTGGTGGGCGAGATTCGAGGCGGCGAGGTCGGGCGCGGCCTCCCAGGGGTCCTGTCCCGTGGGTCCCGGCGGCGCCGGCGGGGGGAGCGGGACCAGAGCCAGGCTGTCGGCGGGGTCGCGCCCCAGGAGATCGTTCAGCTCCAGGCGCGCGTCGGCTCGCCGGCGCTCGACGTCGTGGAGATCCGCCGTCTCGGAGTCGAGACGGACCCGGGCCTTGAGGAGGTCCGCGGCCACCGGCTCTCCCGAGCTCTTGCGCGCGGTGATCATGTCCACGTAGCGCTCGAGCCGGTCCAGGCCCCGCCGCGTCAGCTCCGCCTCCCGATCGAGCCCCAGGATCCCGGCGAACCGGAGGCGCACCTCCAGGTCCAGATCGGCCACCGCCGTCCGGTACCGGGCCGTGCTCAGGCCGAGCCCGGCGCGGGCGGTGTGGAGATCGGCGCGCAGGCGGCCTCCGTCATAGATCGGGAGGTCGACCACGGCCTGGAGCCGGGCGTCGCCGGAGGCGTATTTCGAGGGCGCCCCGCCGTGGAGATCGCCGTCGAGTCCCAGGCCGGGCCCCAGGGCCCCGCGGGCTTCCTCCACCGAAGCCCCGGCGATGAGGGTATCGATGGCCGCCATCGGGAGCCGGGCGTTGGCGCGGCGCGCCTCCTGGAGGGCCTCGTCCAGGGTGAGGCGGGTCTGGGCCGAAGCTCCGGGAGGAGCGGCTAGCCCGACGAGAAGGAGCGCGGCGGCGGCCGCCGCGCCCGATGAATGCATCCGGTGAAAATGGATCATGATGGGAAGCTCAATACACGATGAGTGAGGGTCCTGCGATTCGAGCACGCGGAACGAAGAGGACTTGTTCCGAGCGGTCGGCGCCGTTGGTCCACATGAGGGCAGCCTAGCAACCCAGTCCGAACCGCAGCTTAACGGGAGGAATTGAGCTTACCGGCGGACTTCGGGTAGGGGAGCCGTCCGCGGCGGGTTCGCCCACGATGGAAGCCGGAGGATGAAGCGGGCGCCGCCGGAGGGGGCGGGCCGGTAGGTCACGTCGCCGCCGTGGGCTCGCGCCACCTGGCGGAGGAGGGGAAGGCCCAGTCCGAAGCCCTGGGTCTTGGCCCGGGCCTCGGAGCCCCGGAAGAACGGATCGAAGAGCCGGCCCACCTCCGCGGGCGGCACGCCGCGCCCATGGTCGGTCACCACCGCCCTGACCTCGCCGTCCACGGCTTCCAGGGTCACGTCGACCGCATCGCCGCCTTGGGTGAACTTGAGGGCGTTGTCCACCAGGTTGGTCATGGCGGAGGCGAGAAGGCTCGGGTGTCCGAGGACGTGGATCTCGTCCGGCGCGGAGAGCCGCAGATCGCCGGCGCGATCCGGTCGCGCGGCGAGCTCCGCGCGGCACACGTCGCGGGCCACGTCGGCCAGGTTCACGGTCTCGAACTCTCCGGCGGGCCGGGTCCCCTCCTCGTTCAGGCGCCGCAGGAGAAGCAGGGCATCCACCAGGTTGTTCATGCGCCGGGCCTGTGCGCCCGCGGAGGCGATGCTCTCCGCCGCCGCGGTCCCCGGAGGGACGGCGGAGCCCGCCAGCTCCAACTCTCCCAGGAGGACGGTCAGGGGGGTGCGCAGCTCGTGGGAAGCGTCCGCGGCGAAGCGGCGCTCCAGCATGCGGGCGTCATCCAGACCGGTCAGGAGCCGGTTGAACGCCGCGGTGAGGCGGTCCACCTCGTCGATTCCGACCGGCTCACCGAGCGAGCGCACTCCGGCTTCCGCCGACGCCGAGTCCGCGCGCCGGGTCACGTCCTCCAGCGGCCGCAGGGCCCGGGTGGTGATGACCCGCTCGGCCAGAATCACCAGGACGAGGAGCGGGACGCCGGTGAGCGCCAGGGCACGGATCAACGCGGTCATGCTCCGCCGGCGACTGGCGACGGGAATCGAAGCGTCCACCGTGAAACCCCGGGTCGAGACGAAACGTTCGTGGTGCCGGGGGCTTTCCTCGGTCCCGCGGGTCGCGGTGGTCGTGGAAGCGCCGGTTTCCGGGGAATTCGCCGAGGGGGTCGGGCGCGGGCGCATGGAACCCGTCGTACCGAGGAGGATCCCACGGGAATCGTGGACGTCGATCCGGATTTCGGTGACGGGCTCCTCCTGCAATGCGTCGCGGACCACTTCCGGAAGCTCGCCGCCTCGGGAAAGATCCTCCTCGACGTCGGCGCCGATCCTCCGGGAGGTCTGCTCCAGCTCGCGCGTCTCCTCCAGCTCCAGCACGTGGCCGGTCACCCACACCGCGGACGCGGCAAAGATGAGCATCGAGAGCCCGATCGCCGATCCGTGCAGGAAGGTCAGCCGGCCGCGCAGGGAACGTCCTCTCATTCCCGGGCCTCCAGGACGTACCCTTCGCCGCGGACCGTTCGAATGAGGCTCGCGGCGCCCTTCCGGCCCAGCTTCCGGCGGATCCGGCTCATGATCACGTCCAGGCTCTCCGAGGCCGAGGGACCGGCGTCCCCCCAGGCCAGGGACAACAGGTCGTCGCGGCGCACCACGCGCCCGGATCGGGACGCGAGGATCTCCAGGACCCGCCACTCCCGGGCGGTCATCGGGATTTCCGAGCCGTCCCGGCGGAGGACGCGAGCGGTGAAGTCGATCTCCAGCCCGGCCGCTTCCATGCGCGCGGGGGGGGCGGCTCCCCGCCGGCGCCCCAGGGCGCGCACCCGCGCGTCGAGTTCGGCGAGCGCGAAGGGCTTCCTGAGGTAATCGTCCGCCCCGGCGTCCAGCCCGGCCACCCGGTCGCCCACTTCCCCCCGGGCGGTCAGGAACAGGATGGGAACGCTCACCCCGTCACGGCGAAGCCGGCGGCAGATGTCCAGGCCGTCTCCGTCCGGAAGCTGGATGTCGATGATGAGAACGTCGAACTCCTCGCTTCGGGCCAGGTCGTCGCCGGTCGCCGCGCGATCCGCCTCCTGGACCGAGTGCCCGCGGGCGGTGAGGGAACGCCGGATCAGCGATCGGGTGGGCTCGTCGTCTTCGATCAGGAGAATGCGCATGATCCGCTCCCGCCGCGGTTCCTACTTCCAGATCTTTCCCAGGAACTCCTGGATCTCCGGCACCCCGCCCTGGAAGATGAGATACCCGTCGTGGGGCTCGCGCTCGGTCATGTCCGAGGCGATGGGGGTGGTCATGAGCCGCGCCGCCGCCTCGGGATCGTCCGGGTGCATCCCCAGGGCCCAGCCCAGCTTGATGTAGGCGGTCTCGGGGAGCATGTTGGCCAGGGGCACCACCCCCAACCCCAGGATCTCCCGCCCGGTCTCGTAGACGTGCATCTGCACGAAACCCCACAGGGTCTGAAGGGTCATGAACACCAGGACTCCGGCCGCCCGCGCCCGTTCCAGCGCCGGGTAGACCTTGCGGTTCACGTGGCCGAGGCCGGTGCCCGCGATGATGATCCCCTTGTACCCCTTGTCGATGAGGGCGTCGATCACGTCGGGCTGCATGTTGGGGTAGTAGTAGAGGAGGGTCACCCGCTCCTCGAACACCGCCTGCACCCGGGCCTCGCGGTCGTCGCGGCGGAGTGCGTAGTCGGTCTTGAGAGGGGTGATCCGGCCTTCCTCCACCATGGCCAGCGGGATGTCTCCGACGGTGCGGAAGGTGCTCCGGTAGGAGCTGTGCATCTTCCGGACCCGGGTGCCGCGGTGGAGCAGGTTGTAGCGGTCGGAGGTGGGGCCGAACATGCAGACCATGACCTCGGCGATCGTTCCCCGGGCCGCGGCCCAGGTGGCGTTGATGAGGTTCTGGGCCGCGTCGGACGAGGGCCGGTCCGAGGACCGCTGGCTTCCCACCATGACCACCGGAACCGGCGGGTTCTGGACCATGAAGCTCAGGGCGGCGGCGGTGTGGTGCATGGTGTCGGTGCCGTGGCCGACCACCACCCCCGCGAAGCCCTCGCGGATCGCCTCGCCGACCCGCTCGGCCAGGACCAGGTACTGCTCGGGTCCCATGTTCTCCGAGAACACCCCGAACAGCTTCTCGGTCTCCAGGTTGCAGATGTCGGCCAGCTCCGGCACCGAGCCGTAGAGTTCGCCGGGGCTGAAGGCGGGGATGACCGCGCCGGTCCGGTAGTCGAGCCGGGAGGCGATGGTGCCCCCGGTCCCGAACAGCTTCACCGACGGCTTGTCCGGGCTCACCGGGAACTCCTGCTCGGGGATCTTGTAGTGGGCTTCCTTGAACCCCTCGATCTCGAATCCGGTGATGGTGTCGTGACGGAGACCCACGTTGTAGCCGGTGTTCAACTTGAGGACCAGGTGATCGGCGTCCGAGGTCTCGGAGCGGGGCAGCACGAGCCCGCGGAAGTCTCCGCGGGTGGTATGGGCGGTCACGATCGACCACACCGTCACGTCGTGTCGCTTCATGACCCCCCGGGTGGGTTCGCGGTAGCCCTTGTAGCGGTCGTCATCCACGATTCGCATCCTCCATGACCGGGGCCAGGGCGGCCTCGAGGCGGGCGCGCACCGCGGCCGGGTCGGCGCGGCCGATCACCGACGGCATGACCTCGCCCATCGCCCATCGAAGCACGACGTCGTGCGGCTTGCCGCGGAGCGGAGCGGACCGTTCCACCGCCCGCCGCACCAGGCCGTCGAGTTCCGCGGCGTCCCCGGGCCCGGGGGTGAAGGCGGCGAGCACGCTCCCGGAGGGAACCTCGGGTTCGGTGACCAGCCGGTCGAGCGCGCGTTCCGCCGCTTCCATCCGGACCGTGCCGGCGGCGAGGGCTTCGATCAAGGGAGCCAGGCGCGCGGCGTCGGGGAGGCGCGCACCGCGGCGGCGGAGATGAGGAAGGCGCGTCTCCAGCGCCGACGCCAGCCGCCTCGCCATCGCCCCTTCCGACGGGGCCAGGGCGTCGAAGAGATCCGCCCAGGACGCGCCGGCCAGCCGGCGCGCGGCCGCGTCGGCGAGCCCCAGGGCCCGGTACCGGGCCTCCCGTTCCCAGGGGCGCTCGGCGAGCCGGATCGCCTCCACCCAGGGATCGGGGATGGGGACGGGCGGGGTGTCGGTGTCGGGGTACATCCGGTCGGCCCCGGGGAGGATCCGCTCGAAGCCGGTGGTGCCGTCGGGGTAGGACTGCCGGGTCTCGGCAGGGATGCCGTCCACGGCCTCGCGGGCCCGGATCGCCACCTCGCGGAGCGCGGTGTCCACGTCGCGTTCCGGTCCCCACACCACCACCATGGAGTCTTCGGGGCCGGCCTTGAGGGCGGTCCTGATCTGGCGCCACTCCGCGTGGGAGATCCCGTACCCTTCGAGGTCGGAGTGGATCATGAAGGGCCGCGAGGTGAGGCACGCGACCACCCGCACACGGTCGGCCAGCTCGTTGGCGAAGGTCACCCCGGGCTGGGTGCGATGAAGGAGCAGCCCGGCGAAGCCGGGAAGGCGGATGGCCCCCGCGGTCTCGCCGCGGTCCAGGGCGTCGCGGAGGGGCGCGTAGTCGGAGCGCTTCAGGATCGAACCGGCGCCGAGCGCCAGGGGAGAGGTTTCCCACGCCCGGCCGCCGTCGGGGACGGCGAGGCCGGTCCCGTCCACCCCGCGCCGGAGCAGCTCGGCCCGGACCCGGAGCAGGTTCAGCTGCCGGAACGCCTCGACGTGGACCAGGAGGGGGAGCCGGCGATGGCTGTCCACCCCCTTGATCTCGATCCGGCGACCTCCGGCCACCGAGACGTTCACGTCCTGGCGGGCGGCGCCGGGACCCCGCCGGACCTTTCCCGACACCCGGGTGGTCCGGGCGATGAGCCGCGCCCCCGCCTGGAGCTCCCAGGGGGTGAGCATCTCCGGCTCGGTGACCACCTCGGTGAGCGGCATCCCCAACCGATCGGTGCGGAAGGTGACGCGGTGTCCGACATCCGAGATCTCGCGGCAGGCGTCCTCCTCCAACGAGAGCTGCCGGATGCGGAGCTCCCGGTCCACCCCGAGCTCGGGGACCCGGAAGGGGACGGTTCCGGCCAGGCCCATCATCGCCGTCCGCTGGAACCCGGTGGGGATGGACCCGTCCAGGTATTGCTTCCGCATGACGTGGATCTCGCTCACCAGGTTCAGGTTGAAGAGGAGGGAAATCTCCAGCGCCACCCGGATCGATTCCTCGTCGATCACGAAGGGGGGGGTATCGTCGATCTCATAGGTGCAGACCGTGCTGCGCTCGAGCTGGTAGACGATTTCCTTGCGGGTCTTGAACTCCATGAGCGCGGTGCCGTCGTACTCGCCCAGCTCGCTCAGGGTGGGGCGCATGTGGCGGAGCACTTCGGCGTCGTAGTGGTCCACGTAGCGGCCGGAGGGACAACGGCAGAAGAGCTTGGTCCGGGTCCGGAGCTGCTGGTGCACCTCCAGGCCGGACATGAACCCCAGCGAGCGGTAGTCGTCGGCGGTCATCTTCCCCAGGTCCCGGTCGGGAAAGTCCAGGGGCGGGTCCCGCCGCGGGTTCACGTCCGGTGGGGGGAGCAGGCCGGGGGAATTGGCGGGGTCCTGGGACTTCATGCGCTTGGTTTCCTAGGGTTTTCGCGCCGGGACGGCACGGCGCGCGGCCGGCGACCGGTACCGGTGGAGAACCGCCCCGGCGACCGGTACCGACGGCCGGGGAACCACTATAGAGTCTCGCCGTCGGGGGCAGAAGGGGAAAAGGCCTGTTCGGGGGGAACCCGGTCCGTTGGGGTCCCGGCGCCGTTGCTCGGCGGGAGCGCGGGCGGACCGGGTCAGTCGGCGGCGGGCGAGAGCGCGGCCCCGGTGATCGCCAGGGTCTTCCGGTCCTGGATGAACGCCGCCGCCCCGAGACGCGCCGGATTCCAGGCGGGGCCCAGCGGCACCGCGAGCACGGCCGAGCCCCGCCGGGGCGCCGCCGCCGGGAGCGTGAACGCCGGCACCAGCGTCCGGACCGCGAACGCGTCGGAAAGCGTCTTCCCCGCGTTCTCCCCTTCGGTGATCGCGGTCACGAGCCCGGACTCGTAGATCGCCACCAGGACGTCCAGGGTGTCTCCCGGCGCAGCGTGCGTCTCCGCCTCGACCCGCACCCGGAGCGAATCGTGCTTCGCGGGGAGCCGGGTCAGCGTTACCCGGCCCGGGGACTCGACGGCCAGCGCCCCGTCGATGAGTTCGCGCGCCGCCGACTCATCGTCCCCGATGCACTCCCCGGCTCCGTTCACCACCAGCTCGGGGGTATAGAGCTTGGTGGGGGAGAGGCGCTTCGCGTACGCGCGCTGGCGGTCGGCGAAGTCCGCCCGACCCAGAGGGTCGGTCCAGCCGAGCCGGTCCCAGTAATCCACGTGAAGGGCGAGGGGGATGATCCGGTCGCGGTACTCCGGGCTCGCGGCCAACCGCTCCAGGAGGCTGTCGGCGGGGGGACAGCTCGAGCAGCCCTGGGAGGTGAAGAGCTCCACCAGCACCGGTTGCGTTCGCGGCGCCGAGGCCTCGGAGCAGGACGTGAGGAGCACGGAGCACAGCATGAGCGCCGCCACCCGAATTGTTTTCATGACGAGTCCCCCGGGTTCCAGGTTACGGGCCAGGATCACGAGTGTAGCGCGGGGCGGGCGCTCGGGGCCGGGGAAATGGGGGGCAGCCGACCCCGGAGCCCGGGCGGATCCGGTGAGAGGCGCGCACGTTCGCCGGGCAGGCCGTTCACCTGGGTGTACCCGCGGGGGGGGCCCGCCCGTGAACGATCCGGAGGCCGCCCGGGGACGTGTACCGTCCCGGGAGTTCTTCGTTGCCAACCGTGCTTCCCCGGGGGAACGCGGGCGAAGTTTTCTTGCGAACGAGTTACACCCGGATGCAATTCCGCCAGCAGGTGGGCATGAACCGGGCCGGTCCGCCGCCCGATGGCGAAACGTCCGTCGAGGCCGGTTCGCGTCGCGTTCAGCTCGGATTCGCCAATGCAAACCTTCCGTGATGGCTCCGATCCGGAGTACACTTCGGGCATCGTGCCGGCGGCCGGGTGTGGTGTTCCCTCGGATGTCGGAAGCCTGGGTTCGGCATGACAGGAGGGGATCCCGGCAGTCCCTGGGAGGGGGATCATGAACAAGAGGACGCTGTCGATCGCGCTGCTCACATGCAGCGTGGCTTCTCTCGCGATCGCGGTTTACCAGATCACCGGTTCCAGAATCGTGGAGGGTGTGCTGAGCATCGTCTTCTCAGTCGTTTTCCTGGTCGGTGGTGTGGTGAATCGCGGTAGGAGCGAGTGAGTTCGGCGGCCGAATGACCGTCCGGTCGCCGGAGCCTCGTCCCTACAGCGGGATCGGAAGCCACCGGAGGGTTGGACCCGGCCCCGTGAAACTGCCGCCTGTCCTCTTCATCTCGGAGTTCGTCGGCACCGCACTCCTGGTGGCGATCGGCTGTTCGGTGGTGATCGCGGACTTCGGCGCCGGAAGCCCGGTCCCGAACTGGATCCCCGACCCCGGCCTCCGCCGGCTCGTGACCGGATTCCTGTTCGGCACCACCGGCGCGCTGATCGCCGTATCCTGGGTGGGGAAGGAGAGCGGGGCCCACATCAATCCCGCGGTCACCCTGGCGTTCCGGCTCCGCGGCAAGATGGGCGGCGGCCACGCCCTGGGCTATATCCTGGCCCAGCTCGCGGGTGGGCTCGCCGGGGCGGCGCCGCTCCTCCTCTGGGGGCGGATCGGACAGGGCGTCGATTTCGCCGCCACCCTCCCTGGTCCCGGCATCGGCTCCGTCACCGCCCTGGCCGGAGAAGCCGGAGCCACCTTTGCTCTGGTGGCCCTTCTTTTCGTGTTTCTGGGACACCGCCGGGTTCGCGCCTACACCCCGCTGCTCTTTCCCATCCTCTACGCGGTGCTCGTCTACCTCGAGGCCCCGATTTCCGGCACCAGCACGAACCCGGCGCGAAGCCTCGGGCCGGCGGTGGTGTCCGGTGTCTGGCGGGACGCGTGGGTATACGCGGCGGGTCCCCTGGTGGGGGCGCTCCTGGCCGTGGCCATCCAGCGCGCCACCCCGCTCCGCAAGCTGGAGTTCGAAGTGGCCAAGCTCTATCACTTCGAGCTCGATCCGCACGGGGTGTTCAAGCGGTCACGGCGGATACCGGATGCCCGGGACAGCGGACCGACGCCCGCGGGCCGGCCGGAGTCCCGAACCCGCCGGGCCGGTCCCGCGGGAGAGCGAGCGGACGCGTAGCACGACCGGCCCCGGCGCGGCCGAACCGGAGTCCCGAACCCGCCGGCTCAGACCCCCAGCGCGGTGGCCGCCCGCTCGAAGTCCTCCTCGGCGACGTAGAGGACGTAGCCGAAGCATCCCTTGCCGTCGGTGACCCCGTGAGACGCGTAGACGTTGGTCTTCGCGTCGTAGAGGCGGCCGTGGACGTCGGCCAGGGCGCCCAGCTCGTCGTCGCCCTGAACGAGCAGGGCGTGCTGGGGGCCGATCAGGGTCAGGCCCGCCTTGTCCGCCGCCCGGATCATGCGCTCGACGTTCTCCGGGAAGAGCACGAGCTGGGTGTTGGCGGTCCCCATGGGTACGGCGCTGAAGACGAGGAGGTTCACCTCCTCGCTGGCGAGCTTGGAGAGCAGCCGGTAGGCCTCGCCGAGGCGATCGTGAACGCTGGTATAGAAGTACTCCACACGACGAATGTTCAGGGCCATGGTATTCCTCCCCGAACGCGATCGGCGTGCGGTCGCCGGACCGCCGCGACGCCGGTCGCGTGATCGGACCGTTCTTCCCCCATCCTAGCACCGGACCGTTCACGGGGGCCCCGCTTCGACGGCCGATCGGCTCCCGGGACCCCGGCCCCCCTCACCCCGACGCGCGAGCGAGCCAGGCCAGGACCTGGGACTCCAGACCCCGCGGGGCATTGAGCCCCAGGTCCGTCCCCCCGGGAAATCCCATGTGCCCCCCGGCGGAGAGCCAGCGCACTTCCAGCGCCTCCGGCGGATCGGTGAGCGCCGGGGTCACCGATTCGGGCGGGACCATGGGGTCGGCTCGGCTTCCCACGTAGAGCGACGGCACCCGCAGATCCGCCAGACCGCGGGCTGCGCTCTGCGAGACGTAGTAGTCCTCGGGGTCGGCGAATCCGAAGCGCGGGACCACCGTCCGCCGGTCGAACTCCCGGATGCGGCGGACGAGGCGGACCTCGTCGAAGGGGACGGGGAGAGGCCGTCTCCGGCCCACCGCCTCGATCATCTCGAACAGGGCGCGGAGCACGTGGCGCCGGTAGAGCCCGCTCACCCGCTCATCCAACCAGCGGGCCGAACGGTCGAGATCGAGGGGGGCGGAAACCGCGGCGGCGGCAAGGACCCGCGGATCCACCCGCCCGGCTGCGTAACGCAGCACGAGGTGGCCGCCCATGGAATAGCCCAGGAGCAACACGCGGGAATAGAGGACGATCTCCGGGGAGGCGACGGCCGCCTCGAGATCGGCGGTGAGCCCGGCGTGGTAGAAGTCCTCCCCGCGCCGGTCCGCCCCGCGCAGGGCGAGCCGGAGGCTCGACCACCCCGCCCGCTCGGCCGCCCGCGCCGCGCGGATGCAGTAGTGGCGTCGGGGGGTGCCACCCAGGCCGTGAACCACCACGAGCAGGGTGTCCGCTCCGGGGAAGTCCCGCAGGCGCCCGGTCAGGCGGACGGGGCCGATGTCCGGATCCTCGAGCACCGTCGACCACGCCCGGGAGGGCGGCGGCCGCAGGGGAAGGACGCGGTGGCGGAGATCGGGGGCGATGGTCCAGACATGGCCGGCGGGATTCATGCTCTACCGCACCTACGAGGAGCGCTCCGGTGGGACCCATCCCCATCGGCTCCGGCCCCAGAGGCCGGGACCGTGAGCCTAACACCTTCGGTGGTGCGAGGATATGCGGACCGGGGGCTTGACGGGAGCATTCATTCGTGGTACAAATATTTCAGCTCGAACAACTTGGCTCCAAGGCACTTCTGAAGGGGTGGGGCGCGGCGAGGGCCCGCGCTCCCGGGACCGCTGGGACCAAACCACCGGTTCGGAACGGGTGGGTCGAAACGGGGAAGCCGTTGAGGGAAAGTGACATGGAGAATTCAAGCCCCACGCGCGAGGCGCAGGAAGCCTCGGGACAGGATGTCCGGATTCTCAGGGCTCTCCGGCGGATCCTCCACTCGGTGGAGATCCACTCCCGGAAGCTCTCCGCGACCTACCGGATCACCACGCCCCAGCTCATCTGCCTTCTCGCAATCCGGGACGAAGGTCCGCTCACCCCGACCGCCATCGCCCGGCGCCTCGTCCTGAGCCCGAGCACGGTGGTGGGAATCCTCGACCGCCTCGAGGAAAAGGGCTGGGTGCGGCGGGAGCGCGGCGTCCGCGACCGCCGTCTCGTCCACGTTTCCCTCACCGAGGAAGGGCGCCGGCTGGCCGACCGCGCCCCCTCCCCCCTGCAAGACAGATTCGCGGAGGCCCTGCGCGCCCTGCCGGAATCCGAGCGGACGGCGATCGCCCGCTCCCTGGAGCGCGTGGTGGATCTCATGGAGGCGGGCCACCTGGCCGTGGCTCCCATTCTGGAATCGCGGCCCATCGACGAGGATCCACCGGCCGCAAGCTGAACCCATTGGGAGGAAGACCTACCCAACCCAATCCCTTCGAGCCCCGATCGGCGACCCTCCGGGGAAGGGGATTCTGGACCACAGAGGAGACCGACGATGCAGACACCGAACCCGGGGACCGCGAGCGCGCCCGTCGAGGAACCCTCGACCACCGTGGGCGAACTCTTCGACCAGATTCATCAAATTCCCGAACTCGAGGCCCTGGCCGGGGTCGAGGTGCCCGAAGCCCAGAAGACCCCGGTGGTCGAGGACGACCTCGAACACCGCCGCCTCGACGCCGGCGACTTCTGGAAGCGTATCCCCGCCTTCGAGAAGGTGTCGCGAAGCGAGTTCCTGGACCACAAGTTCCAGAACCGCCAGAGCGTCACCGACGTGCAGACCCTCACCGGGTTGTTGAAGGACCTGGTGAGCGAGGACTTCCTGGAGGACGTGCAGCGGGGAATGCGGCTCGCCCCCATGAACATGCGGCTCTCCCCCTACGTCCTCAGCCGGATCGACTGGGAGAACCCCTACACCGATCCGCTCCGGATCCAGTTCATCCCGGTGGCCTCGACCCGGCGCCCGGACCACCCCCGGCTCAGCCTGGACTCGCTTCACGAGCAGGCCGATTCGCCGACCCCGGGCCTGGTGCATCGCTATCCGGACAAGACGCTCTTCCTGCCCCTCGACGTCTGCCCGGTCTACTGCCGCTTCTGCACCCGGAGCTACGCCATCGGGGGCGACACCGGGACGGTGGAGAAGGTGAACTACAAGCCGGTGGTGGAGCAGTGGGAGAAGGCGTTCGCCTACCTGGCCTCGCGCCCGGAGGTGGAGGACGTGGTGATCTCCGGCGGCGACGCCTATCACCTTCCCCCGGCCCGGCTCAAGCACATCGGCCGCACCCTGCTCTCGATTCCCCACATCCGGCGGCTCCGCTTCGCCACCAAGGGCCCGGCGGTGATGCCGATGAAGATTCTCACCCACAAGGCGTGGACCGACGCCCTGGTGGACGTGGTCCGCTACGGACGGGAACGGGCCAAGGAGGTGGCGCTCCACACCCACTTCAACAGCCACCGCGAGATCACCGACATCACCCGTGAGGCCATGACCGTGCTGTTCAAGCGCGGGGTGAAGGTGCGGAACCAGAGCGTCTGCATCCGCGGGGTGAACGACGATCCGGTTTCCATGACCCTGCTGGTGAAGCGGCTTTCCCATATCAACGTCCAGCCCTACTACGTCTACCAGCACGACATGGTGAAGGGAGTGGAGGATCTGCGGACCCGGCTGGCCGACACTCTCGAAGTGGAGCGCCACGTCCGGGGGTCCACCGCCGGGTTCAACACCCCCACCTTCGTGACCGACGTGCCCGGCGGGGGTGGGAAGCGCGACGCGCACAGCTACGATCACTACGACGGGACCACCGGGGTGAGCGTCTACCGCAGCCCGAGCGTGGATCCGGAGAAGGTCTACCTCTACTTCGATCCCATCCATCTCCTCCCCGAGGAGGGACGGCGCCGGTGGGGGGATCCCGCCGAGCACCGGCGGATCGTGGGTGAGGCGATCGATGCCGCCGGTCTCGGAGAGCTGGAGCCCGCGGTTCGGTGAGCGGGAACGGGGAAAAGGCTGCCGCGGCAGGCTCCGGCCGTCGGGCGGCGGCCTCCGAGGCCTCGACGGGGGCCCCGTGGAAGGCGGGCTTCGACGCCCCCTCGGGACATCGCGAGGCGGTTTTCGATCCCCGTAACCGGCGCCTCAAGCTGTACGGTCTCGCCCCCGAGGACGCGAACGCGCTGGATCCGAAGGCGCTGATCGCCGGCGCGGGAGAGGATCCCACGCGTTTCACCAAGGTCACCGCCTACGCCCGCCCGGGGAGCGGCGACCTGTGGATCCAAGCCGGCTGGCGCGAGGAGGGGACCATCCGGGGCTACTTTCCCGACGGCGCGGACGCGGTTCTCTGGGCCCGCTACACCGACCCGGCGCGGGCGGAGGAGCCTCGGGCGGACGAGCACCGGCGCGCGGTGGACGTGGCCCGCTCCAAGGAACCGGCGACGCCCCGTCTCCCCGAAGGCTATCGCTCCGAGCCGGCGCGTCCCGGAGACGCCGCCGAGATCGCCGCCCTCATGGGATCGGTCTTTCCGGACTACCCCACCTCCCTCGCGCCGGATCACCTGGCCCGGCTGATCGAGAGCGGCTCCAACCGGTTCCGGTGGGTGCGGGACGGGTCGGGACGGATGGCTGCGGTGGCTTCGGCGGAGATCGATCGCGCCCGGCTAAACGCGGAGATGACCGATTGCGCGACGCGGCCATCGGAGCGGGGTCGCGGGCTCATGGTGTGGATCCTCCGCGCCCTGGAACAGGATCTGGCCCGCGAGGAGGGGATCATCGACCTCTACACCCTGGCCCGGGCGGACGAGGTCGGGATGAACTGCGCCTTCGCCAAGCTCGGCTACGACTACACCGGGCGGCTGGTTAACAACTGCCGGATGCCCAACGGTTGGGAGTCGATGAACGTCTGGTGCCGGACGGCAAAGACGGCGGACGAGGCGTGACCGGCCGGCTCCGGGCGATGCTACTGGCCGCGGCCGTCCTCTGGGGTCTCGGGGGGGCGACCGCCGAGGCTCCGGCGGAACCGGCGGCCGGCGGGCCGAGCGCGGACGCGGCCGGACCCGCCCACGTCCCCGATCCCGGAACGCCGCTCCGGCTGGCCATGTCCGGCTCCTTCCGTCCCTTCTCCACCACCGACGCCGGGGGGCGGCTGGTGGGATTCGACGCCGACGTGGCCCGGGAGGTGGCGCGGCGCCTGGGTCGGGAGCCCGTCCTGGTCCAGACCGACTGGGCGGGGATCCAGGCCGGTCTCCAGAGCGGAAAGTACGAGCTCATCTGCGGCTCCATGGCCATCACCCCCCAGCGGCTCGAGTCCATGTATTTCACGCTCCCGTACTACGTGAGCGGGGCGCAGGTGTTCGCGCGGCGCGACGTGACCTCGCTCCGGGGGGCGAAGATCGGGGTCACCGAGGACTCCACCTACGAGCGCTGGATCAACGAGCATCCGGAGCAGTTTCCCGGCGCCGATGTGCTCCACTACGGGAGCGAGGCGGAGATCGTGGCCGCCATGAACGCGGACAAGGTGGACGCGTTGGTCTCCGACCGCATCGTGGGCGGGTTCTACATCAAGCAGGGGAGCGCCGGGGACATCGTGCCGTTCGGTCCGCTCCTCTACCACGAGGCCTGCGGCATCGCCGCCCGGAAGGACGAGGGAGCGCTGGTTCGCGCGGTGAACCGGGCGCTCTTCGCCATGATCCAGGACGGGACCTACGACCGGATCTACGAGAAGTGGGTGGGCGCCCCGCCCGACCTCGCCGTGCTCCTGGATTCGTGGGGGGAGTTTGCGGCGAAGATCCCCGCCGCGGAACCGGGGGAGACCGCCGCCGTCGGGAAGAAACCCGAGTTCGCGGAGCGGGTCTCGGGTATCCTGCCGCTTCTGGCCCGCGGGGCGGTTCTCACCCTGGAGCTCTCGCTCCTCACCGCGGTGCTGGCCCTCATCCTGGGCTCCTTCGTCGGGGTCGGCACCGTTTCCGCCCGCGGGTGGGTGGCCGCGGCGGCGAACGCCTACGTCTGGGTGGTGCGGGGGACGCCGCTCCTGGTTCAGCTCTTCATGTCGTACTTCGTCCTGGCCACCGCGGTGAACCGGTTGGCCGGAGCCGAGGTGATCGGCGCCTTCGGGGCGGCGCTGATCGCTCTGGTGGTGAACACCGCGGCCTACAACGCGGAGACCCTCCGGGGCGGAATCAACGCGGTGGACCGCGGCCAGTGGGACGCCGCCGCGTCCCTGGGGATGCCGCGGGGGAAGATCCTCCGCCGGGTGGTGCTCCCTCAGGCCTTCCGGGACGCCCTCCCGTCCCTGGGCAACAATCTCGTGGTGCTCATCAAGGACACGTCGCTGGTGGGGGCCATCACCCTGATCGAGCTCACCTACGCCGCGCGGAACGTGGTCTTTCAGACCGGGCAGGCGTTCCTGCCGTTTCTTCTGGCCGCGGGGTTCTACCTGGCCATCATCTCCGCCCTCACCCTGGGGGTGAACACCTGGGAACGGCGCCTGGGACGGTCCCGGCAATCGGTGGGGAAGAGCCTGTGAGCCGGAAAGCGCGCGTCCCCGGGGGGCCTCCCGCCGCCGCCCCGGCCGGCGCGCCACCGGACCGGACGGTGGAGATCGAGGTCCGAGGCCTCGAGAAACGGTTCGGGACGCTCCAGGTCCTCTCCGGGGTCGATTTCGAGGTCCGCGGCCACGAGGTGGTGGCGCTGATCGGTGCGTCGGGCTCGGGGAAGAGCACGCTGCTCCGGTGCCTGAACCTCCTCGAGCTTCCCGACGCGGGCGCCATCCGCTGGAAGGGGGAGCCGGTGGACTACCGCCGGATGAATCCCGCCGCGCTCTCGCGCCATCGGACCCGGATGGGGATGGTGTTCCAGCACTTCCACCTCTTTCCCCACCGGAACGCCCTGGAGAACGTGATCGAGGGTCCGGTGCAGGTGCGGGGGGAAAAGCGGAGCGCGGCGATCGAACGCGGGCGCGCGCTCCTGGAGCAGGTGGGCCTGACCGAGAAAGCCGACGCCTGGCCCTCCCGGCTCTCCGGCGGCCAGAAACAGCGGGTGGCCATCGCCCGCGCCCTGGCCATGGAGCCCGAGGTGTTGCTCCTGGACGAGGTGACCAGCGCCCTGGATGTGGAGATGATCGCGGGGATCAACGATCTCCTCACCGGACTCGCCGAGGGGGGCATGACCATGGTGGTGGTGACCCACGATCTCTATTTCGCCCGCCGGGTCGCCCACCGGATCTGCTTCCTGGACGGGGGGAGGATGGTGGAATCGGGGACCCCCGAAGAGGTTCTGGACCGGCCGAAGAGTCCCCGGCTTCGCGAGTTCCTGGGCTCGGTGCTCTCCGCGACCGGGATGGGCGGGGGTCCGCCGGCGGGTTGACGCACCCGGGCGGGCCGGCGGGGTTTCCGCCGCCCGTCTACATCAGGAACGCGCGAGGCGGCGTTTTGTTCACGTCGCTTCCGGGATCGGGATCAACCCTCGGAGTTTCGGAGGTGCGCCCACGTCTCCCGCGCCACCAGGCCGCTCAAGAGGAGCAATCCGATCAGGTTCGGGAGCGCCATGAGTCCGTTCATGACGTCGGAGAGGGTCCACACGAACTCGAGGCTCCGCACCGTGCCCACGAAGGCCGCGATCACGAAGAGCACCCGGTAGGGCATGATCGTCCAGGTCCCCAGGAGGTACTCGATGCTCTTCTCGCCGTAGTAGCTCCAGCCGAGGATGGTGGAGTAGGCGAAGGTGGCGAGCCCGACCGCCACCAGCCAGCCGCCCCAGTTGCCGGGGAGCCCCTCGCGAAAGGCGGCCTGGGTGAGGTTGGCCCCGTCCAGCCCTTGCGTCCACGCACCGGTGGCCACGATGGTGAGGCCGGTGAAGGTGCACACCACGATGGTGTCGATGAAGGTCTGGGTCATGGAGACCAGGGCCTGGGTGGTGGGGTTCCGGGTCTGGGCGGCGGCGGCGGCGATCCCCGCCGAGCCGAGGCCGGACTCGTTGGAGAAGATGCCCCGGGCCACCCCGAAGCGGATCCCCTGGGCCACGGTGGCGCCCAGGAACCCGCCCGCCGCCGCGGTGGGGGAGAACGCGTCGTGGAAGATGACCGCGAAGGCGTGGGGGATGGCCGCGGCGTGGAGGATCAGCGCCACCCCCGAGCCGGCCATGTAGAGCACGATCATCACCGGGACGAAGATCCCGGTGAACCGGCCGATGGACTTGATCCCGCCCAGGATCACCGCCCCGACCCCCACCGCCAGCGCCACCCCGGTGATCCACATCGGGATGCCGAAGGAGTGCTGCAGGGCGGAGGCCACCGAGTTCGACTGCACCATGTTCCCGATCCCGAACGCGGCGAAGGCGGCGAACAGCGCGAAGAGGAACCCGAGGGGCCGGCCCAGCCAGCGCCAGCGGATCCCCTCGGTCAGGTAGTACATCGGTCCGCCGGCCTGCTCGCCCCGGCGGTCCACGGTGCGGAAGCGGACGGACAGGAACGCCTCGGAGTACTTGGTGGCCATCCCCACCAGGCCGGTCATCCACATCCAGAAGAGCGCGCCCGGGCCTCCCGCCGCGATGGCGGTGGCCACCCCCACGATGTTCCCGGTCCCCACCGTGGCGGCCAGGGCGGTCATGAGGGCCTGGAAGTGGGAGATGTCCCCCTCCGCCCCCTTCTCCTTCCGCACGATGAGCCCCAGGTAGAGGGCGTGCCAGAGCCTGGTGAACTGGATGCCGCGAAGCCGGAGGGTCAGGTAGAGCCCGGTGAGGAGTAGCAGGGGGATGAGGAGCCAGGGTCCCCAGATGAAGCTGGAGGCGGCGGAGAGGGTCTCGGTGAGCCGGGTGAACACGACGCGCCCTCCTTCAGGTGGCGGGATCGGCCCGAGCGCGCCCTCGCCGGGCGGCCGGATGCACGCGGGGCATCCTAAGGGACGCCGGGGATGTGGCCAAGAGGGAAGGGGGAGCCGCCGCGCCCGGCCGGGCGCCTTCCCCCGAAGCGGAGCCGTTCCGGTTCGCTTCGTCGCCGCCGGAAAGCGGCGGGAACGCCGGTCACCCGGACGCGGTATAATCGGGCGGTCCGGGGCCTTGCGCCCCTTGGGCTTGGACCGGTCCACCGAGGCTCCCCGGGGGCGCTCCGGGGGGCGTTCGCCACCGAGGACACCATGACCACCTCGCGCCGTCTGGCCGCCGCGCTCTGCATCTCGATCCTCGCCGTCATCGCTCCCGCGCGGGCGGGGGAGACCGTCGATCCCCCGATCTACATCGCCTTTCTCTGGCACATGCACCAGCCCATCTACTGGCCCTACGAGTCGGTGGTCGAGACCGACGCCAACCACCGTTACGACTACTCGGTCACCGGCATCCACGATCAGCGGACCGGTCCCTACACCACCTGGCCCAAGGACGCGGTGGTGAAGGGCATGGCCGCGGGCATGCCCCACTTCGGGGCCCAGGTGAGCTTCTCCGGATCCCTGATGGAGAACCTGAACGCGCTCGAAGCGAACGGTGACGGCAACTTCTCCGGCTGGAAGGGGAACTGGAGCTGGATCAAGGGCCAGACCACGAGCCTCGGGAACCCGCGGGTCGACATGGTGGGCTTCGGCTACCACCACCCTCTGATGGGGCTCCTCGACACCTTCGACATCGAGAAGCAGATCGAGGCCCACCGCGCCGCCACCCTGGCCAACTTCGGGGGAAGCTACTCCCGGGGGATCTTCCCGCCCGAGAACGCGTTTTCCCCGCGCATGGCGCCCGCCCTGGCCGCCGAGGGGATCGAGTGGGCGCTGGTGGACAACATCCACTTCGACCGGGCCGCCGCCGACTATCCCTACAACACCGGCGGCAACATCGTGGAACCCAACCGCGCCGACGCCCGGAACCCCGATCCCGGGGACTGGGTTCAGCTGAACGGCCTCTGGGCCCCCACCAAGGTCTCGGGAGGATGGGGGCACCGGCCGCACGTCGTGGAGTACACCGATCCGGCCACCGGGGCGGTCTCGAGCATCGTCGCCGTCCCCGCCGACCGCTACATGGGGAACGAGGACGCCCGGGGCGGGTTCGGCGCCCTCCAGTACGACGCGGTGATGAGCCAGCTCGAACCCATAACACGACCCCGCCCACCCGCTCCTGGTGGTGCTCCACCACGACGGCGACAACTACGGGGGCGGCACCGACAGCTACTACGGGTCCAATTTCCAGGCCTTCGTGGACTGGCTCCAGGCCAACCCCACCCGGTTCGTCTGCACCACGGTGCAGGACTACCTCGATCAGTTTCCCCCCGACCCGAACGACGTCATTCACGTGGAGGACGGGAGCTGGAGCGGGGCCGACAACGGCGATCCCGAGTTCAAGAAGTGGCTGGGGGATCCCGCCGCCGACGGCTACAGCCCGGACCGGAACTCCTGGGCGGTGGTGACCGCGGCCGGGAACCTGGTCCGGACCGCGGACCGGATCGACCCCGCCTCGGCCAACACCGCCAATGCCTGGAAATATCTCCTGAACGCCGAGGCCAGCGACTACTGGTACTGGGACGGTTCCCAGAACGGGATCTGGGACTCCCATCCCACCCGGGCGGCGAACCAGGCCGTTCCCTACGCCCAGGCGGTGATCGCGGGGGGCGCGGATCTCACCGGGCCGACCATTTTTCTGCCCCAGCGCGAGCCCTACAACCCCGGGGGGACCGAGTGGGGGATCGCCCAGCCGTCGGACTTCGAGGTGTGGACCTACGCCTTCGACGTGAGCGGTCTCGCCTCGGTGACCCTGAAACTCCGTGGGGACAGGGACGGCGCGATCCCGCCCGCCGGCGCCGACAACGACACCTACGCCGGCGGCCCGGGGGTGACGGCCTGGTCGTCGCTCCCCATGACCGCGAGCGACATGGCCTCGCGGAGCGATCCCCTGCCGCTCTTCCGGGCCGAGCGATACGCGGCCACGGTGGCCGGGGCCGCGGACACCCTCCTCGACTACTACGTCGAGGCGGTGGACGGGAATGGAAACGTGAGCCGTTCCCCGATCCGCCACGTGTGGGTCGGGGCCTCGGGAACCGGGGGCGGCGGCGGGACGGGGGTGAGCTGGACCCCCACCGACCCCACCCCCGACGACTTCATCACCGTCACCGTGGCCGGGTCGAGCCTCGGGGCGAGCCTCCACTGGGGGGTGAACGGGTGGGCGCTTCCGATCCCCGCCTATCGCCCGGCCGGAACCGTGCTCTGGCAGGGGACGGGACCGGCGGTGGAGACCCCGACGACCGCCTCGAACGGGGATCTCGTCCTCACCCTGGGACCGTTCAACGATCCGGCGCAGGCCGTTCAGACCGTGGAGTTCGTGATCCACTACGACGACGACACCTGGGACAACCACGGCGGATCGGATTACGTGGTGACGATGAGCGGGGGAGGAGGCGGAGGTGCGCCGTGGATCGTGGACGGGGCGCTGGACGCCGGAGCGGACCTGGCGGCGTCGGACGGCGGCCGCGATCTCTACCTGGGGTGGAACGGAAGCGAACTCTACGTGGCCACCCAGGCCGCGGGGGGAACCGCCGACGACGTGTTCCTGTTCGTGGCCGGAGCGCCGGGGGCCATGGGGGCGGCGCCCTGGGCCAAGAGCGGCCAGGTGGCGGCCTGGTCGGCGTACCTGGGGAACGAGAGCGCGAGCAACTGGTCGGGATGGTTCGATCAAACCGGGGCCGGCGCCCAGAGCGCGGGAGCCTGGCTCGAGGGGACGTTGAACCTTGCCGGGGAGTTCGGTACCGTCCCGGCCGGGGTCTACGTGGCCGCGGCCCGGTACGGAACCGGCGACGCGGGAGCCCTGGCCGGCCAGGTCCCGGCCGGCAACGGGGACGCAAACCTGGACGCGAGCGAGTACGTGCTCTGCCCGCTCGCCGCCACGACCGCGGTGGAGCCGGGGGCCGGCCCGCAGGAGCGGGCCCTGCGCGCCGCGCCCAACCCCTTCGGGGCGTCGACGGTGATCTCCTTCGATCTCCCCCGTCGGGAACGGGTGACCCTCAAGGTGTACGACCTCCAGGGGCGCGAGGTGGCGACCCTGGCCGACGGCCGGATGGAAACCGGGCCGCACACGGTCCGTTTCGTGGGCGGGGACCTTCCCGGCGGCATCTACTTCTACCGGCTCCAGGCCGGCGATCTCACCGCGTCACGGCGACTGGTGCGGGTGCGGTAACCCGGCCGGGGGCCGGGTCGCGTCGGGCCGGCGAGGGGGAAGTTCGGGAGAGGAACTCATGTCCGAATCCCTCAAAACCGGGAAGCGGCTCGTCTGGCTGACCCTCTTCGGCGCCGCGTTCGGCATCGTCGAGGGTGCGGTGGTGGTTTACCTCCGCCGGAACTACTACCCCGAAGGGTTCGGCTTTCCGCTCGCTCTCCCCGCCGTCCCGCTTCTCGATCTCGAGCTGGTTCGCGAGGCGGCGACCCTGGTCATGCTCCTCGCGGTCGCGGTCCTCGCCGAACGCAAGCCCTGGGCCCGCTTCGGGGCCTTCGCGTTCCTCTTCGGGGTCTGGGACCTTGTCTTCTACATCGTGCTCCGGCTCGCCGTGGGCTGGCCGCCGTCGCTCCTCACCTGGGACATCCTATTCCTGCTTCCGGCGCCGTGGACCGGGCCGGTTCTTTCAGCGGCCCTCGTTGCCGCGTCCCTGGTCGTGGCGGGGGCGTGGATGATCGTCCGGGTGAGCCGGGGGCGCGCGCCACGGACCAACCGGTGGGTCTGGCTGGTCGCCCTGGCGTCGCTGGCGCTCCTTCTCGGATCCTTCCTCGCCAACCAGGGCCCGGCCCGCACCACCGGCATGCACGGGGACTTTCCCTGGGTCTTATTTGGAGCCGGGCTTGCTCTCGGGTGGGTGGGCTTCCGGCTTGCCTTCTTTGGGCCGGTCAGACGGGATGCGGCCGTGACCCGGATCGAATGAGTCTCTCACGAGTCATTGAGGTTTGAGCGCGAGTCCTCCCGGATGGGGTAACACCCTTTCACAATTCCGGGCCATCCGGAAGCCCGATACCCCCCCTTGGAGCCAATCCGACCGGCCGGCCCCCCAACAACGACTGAACTTGTCCGTCTATTGGACGCTTCATCCCCGCGGCTGCCATGGGACCTCACCACGAATCGGTCGCTTTGAACTTGAATCCAGCCGGTGAAGGCAACTCTCTTTCACCCTTCGGGTGGGGCGGGGCTCCGCAGGGGGGCTCGAATCGTCAAGGAGTTCCCGGGTCGTAGGGGCTACCCGGGGGGCGCGGGGGGGCGCCGAGGATCCACAAGAGCTCGGCCAGGATCATGGCGGTCGCCCCCCAGAGCTTCTCGCCCTCGACATCGAAGTAGGGGATCCGGGCCTCGCGCCCGGCCAGCGCCCGCTGCTCGACGTGGAGCCGCGCGGGATCGGCGAGGTCGGTGAGGGGAACCTCGAGCACCCGCTCCACCTCCCCGGGGTTGGGACGGAGCTTCGGCAGTTCGCGCACGGTGCCCACGAAGGGATGGAGGATGAAGCCGCTGACCGGGATGAACACCGCGGACAGCGATCCCAGGATATTCACCAGCTCCGGGGTGAGACCGACCTCTTCCCGGGCTTCGCGGAGCGCGGCGGTTCGGAGGCTCTCGTTCTCCTCCACCAGCCCTCCCGGGAGGGAGATCTGGCCGCGATGGTTGGGGAGGTCGCGGCTCCGGACGGTGAGGAGCACGTGCACCGCCTGGGTTACCGGGTAGAGGAGGAGGAGGGCGGCGGCGGGGCGGCCCCGGGTGGGAGTCGCGGGAGGGGAGAGCGCGGGGCGCGGGTTGGGGGCCATGAGCATCTGGGCCCGGGGCCCCGGCAGGGGGCCTCGCAAGGCATCGGCCATATGATCGACGATCCCCTGGAGCGTCCAGCGTTCCGGGGGCATGTTCCCCGCGAGCATCCGGGAAGCATATCGGATTCCGGGCCATGGCAGGTCGTCGAAGCGCCGATCCGGTGGGATCGACCGGGGCCCGGCTATTCGCGGCCCGCGGGGCGGGTCCGTTCCTTCCGCGGAGCCCGAAGTGGCGGCTTTACGGCTCGTTCCTGTATCGTCTCCGTCCCCGGCTCGGGCGATTCAGGCGGCCGCGCTTCCCGCGGGTCGCGATCGGGTCGCGGGCGACGGGAATTCTTCGAGGGAGGATCATGGAACGGGACACGCTTGCCTGTGTCGAGATCGAGCCGGAGGCCCCGGCGGCGCGGAGCGTGATCTGGCTTCACGGCCTCGGGGCCGACGGCCACGACTTCGAGCCGATTGTGCCCTATCTCGGGCTCGACCCGGCGCTGGGCGTCCGGTTCGTCTTTCCCCACGCCCCGCGGATCCCGGTGACGCTCAACATGGGCATGGTCATGCCGGCCTGGTACGACATCCGGACTCCGGATCTCCGCCGCGAGCCCGATCAGGCCGGGGTGGAGCGTTCGGTCGCCGCGGTCCGCCTGCTCCTCGAGCGGGAAGAGGCGCGCGGCGTGCCGCCGGAGCGGATCGTACTGGCCGGGTTCTCCCAGGGCGGAGCGATCGCGCTCTACCTGGGGCTCCGCTACCCCAAGACCCTGGCCGGGATCCTGGCCCTCTCCACCTACCTGGTGGGGGAGGATACCCTCGGCGCCGAGGCCTCGGAGGCGAACCGCGCCACGCCGGTGTTCCAGGGCCACGGCACCTTCGACCCGATGGTGCCGATGGAACGGGGGAAGGCCGCCCACCAGCGATTGGTGGAGCTGGGGTACGATGCCGTCTGGAGGAGCTACCCCATGGAGCACCAGGTCGACGCCGAGGAGATCCAGGATGTCGGCAATTGGCTGGGTGAGGTTCTCACCCGGTTCCCCGACCCCGGGGCGGTCCCGGAGGATTAACGCAACCCGGGGATCCCGATCGCGTAGTTCTCCCCAGGAGACGCGCCGGCCCATGCGTTCCGGCCACGGCCGGAGGGGATCGCCGGGCGGCGGAGCCCGGTTCGGAGCCGCCGAGGGGGCGGGTCCGTGAACGAGGAGTGAGATGTCCCAACCGACGCTGGTGGCGCTCCGCGCGTACCTCGCCCCGATGCCGTCCTTCCGGGGACTCCGGCTTGGGCTCGGGGTCGGCTTTCTCGCCTTCGGCCTGATCGGCGTCGCCTTTCTCCTGGAGCGTCTTCTCCCGAGCATGTTCGGAAACCTCCTCCGCTCCCTCCAGCTCGTGGCGATCGTTCCCGGGGTCCCCCTGACCGCGATCCTGGTGAGCGAGATGTCGCTCGGGGACGGGATCCGGCAGCGGACGCTCCTCTACGCGCTCCTGAGCCCGGTGTCCCGTTCCACCCTGGCCGTGGTGCGAACGTTGACCACCGCCCTCCTCCTCACCGCGGGCGGGTTGATCGTGGTCACGGTGATCCGGCTCCTGGACGGCATGCCGATGGGACCCCTCCCCCGGGAATACCTGGCCGTTCTCATGGGATCGCTGGCCTACACCGCCCTTTTCGGGTTCTTCCACCTGGCGTTTCGGCGCGGCCTCATCGTCGGGCTGGTCTTCTACTTCCTCCTGGATCAACCCCTGGCCCAGCTCCCCTTCGCCCTCCGGCGGCTGTCTCCCTCCTATCACCTGTCCGTCCTGGCCGATCGCGTCATCGACATGCGCCTTCCGCTCTCGGTCCCGCTCTCCCAGACCTCGAACGCGGTCGCGGCCGCGGTGCTCCTGGGAATCGGCGCGATCTTCCTGGCCGCCACCGTCCTGGTCTTCAATCGGAAGAGTCTGGGGGAGCTGTGTTGAGGCGGCGGACCCGAGGGGGCCGGCGATGAGCCGTCCCTGGATCGAGCTGGAGAACGTGAACCTCTACCGGGGCGGTCGGCCGGTGCTCCAGGGGATCACCGCCTCCATGGCCGGCCGGGCGGTGGGGCTGGTGGGGGCGAACGGCGCCGGCAAGTCGACCTTGATCGGCGCGCTCCTGGGGGTTCTTCGCCCCCGGAGCGGGCGGGTCCGGGTCCTGGGACTCGACCTTCCCCAGAGCGCCATGGAAGTCCGCGCGCGGGCCGGGGTCATGGCCGAACAGGCGGGAATCTTCCCCGGGGGATCGGGGGTGGATGCGGTGGTATTCGCGGGCATGCTCTCCGGGCTCTCGCGGCGTGAGGCGCTTCGGCGCGCCCATCGAGCTCTCGACGCCCTCGACGTGGGAGAGGAACGCTACCGCGCCACGCGGGGCTACTCCACCGGCATGCGCCAGCGGACGAAGCTGGCCATGAGCCTGGTCCACGACCCCGAAGTCCTGATCCTGGACGAGCCGACGGTGGGGCTCGATCCCCCCGGCCGGGCCCAGCTCCTGAGCCTCATCCGCGACCTCCGCGACGAGGGCCGCCAGATCCTGGTCAGCACCCACATCCTCCACGACGCCGAGTACCTTTGCGACGAGCTCCTGCTGCTGGAGGGGGGGGCGGTGGCCTACTACGGCTCGGTGACCGGGATCCTGGGGCCGGAGTCCGAGGTGCTGGTGGCCGAGGGCTCGGGATTCGATGCGGCCCTGGTCGAGCGGCTCACGGCCTCGGGGGTGCGGACCGAAACGCGCGGAGACGGACGGCTGGTGGTGAGGCCCGCGACCGACGCCGAACTCCTGACCTTCTGGCGGGTGGTGGACGAGAGCGGGGCCGAGGTGCGCCACCTGGGCCGCGAGATCCCCACCCTGGAGGACGCCGTGGTGGGCGTGATGGAGAAGACCGGTGGCCGTTGAACGCCGCGCCCCCTCGCACTGGCACGTGATCCGCTCCATCGCGCGACGGGAGCTGGGCATCGCTTCGCGGCGGAAGCTCGTGCGCCTGCTCTTCCTGTTCAGCGCCCTTCCCCCCCTGGTGATGGGGGTGATCCTGGTGGTGCGGGTCATGGCGGAATCGGCCACCGGAACCGACCTCGGCTGGGACCCCGTCCTGCGCTTCCTCTTCATCCAGGCCATGCCGGTGGCGCTCCTGGCCCTGGGCCTCGGCACTCCGCTGGTGGCCCGGGATCGTTCCGAGGATGTTCTCTACCTCTACGCCGTCCGCCCGGTCATGCCCTGGCACTACACCCTGGGGAAGATGCTGGCGGTGGCGCTTCCGACCTTCGGGCTCCTGGTGGTGCCGGGCTTTCTGATCGCGGTCCTCCGCCAGGGGGTGATGCCGGACAAGGTGGGCACCGGGGAGTCGATGATCCTGGTGGCCAAGGTGGTGGTGGCGGGGCTGTTCATGGCCGCGGGCTACGCCGGGGTCTCGGTGGGGCCGAGCGCGGGCACCAAGCGCGCGCGCTGGGCGCTTCTCATCGCCGCGTTCTTCTTCGTGATTCCCGACAACGTGTTCCGAGCCATCTGGGGCTCCGACGCCTACGCGGTGGGTCCGGCCGAGGCCGCCCAGGCGCTCCTGGGGTTCTTCTTCGGGGACTCGGGGCTTCTGCGGGGGGCGCTGGCCGCCCTGGCGCTCTCCCTCTACGCGGCGGCGGGCGCCATGGTCACCATGCGCGCGGTGCGCCGGGAGATGATCCCGTGACCGGGGGGGTGGACGTCCTCCGCGAGGGGGGGGGACGCTCGCGGACCGGGCCGCCCCCGCCGAGGCGCCGGTGGAGCTTCGCGGGGTGAGCGTCTTCTACGGCGAGGTGGTGGGGCTCAGCAACGTGACCCTCGGCCTGGCTCCCGGGATCACCGGCATCGTGGGGCCGAACGGGAGCGGGAAGTCCACGCTCATGCGGGTCCTGACCGGTCTGGTGGCCCCGGTCGAGGGCACGGTCCGGGTGCTGGGGGGGACGCCCTTCACCCAGGCCTCGGTCCGGTCGCGCATCCGCCTGGTGCCGGCCACCGAGTGCTTCCACCAGAGTCTTTCCGGGCGGAAGAACCTCGAGGTCGCGTTCCTGGCCCGGGGCGAGAACCGACGCCGGGCCCGCGAGCTTGCCGACCGCGCCCTGGAGGTGGTTCGGCTCACCGAACACGGCGGGCGAAAGGTGGGAGCCTACTCCCGGGGAATGCGTCAGCGCGTCAAGCTCGGGCTGGCCCTCGCCGACGAAAGCGATCTGGTGCTCCTGGACGAGCCTTTCCTGGGGGTGGACCCTCCCACCCGGCGTCAGCTGACCGAACTCGTTCACCTCCTGGGAGAGAGCGGGCGCACCGTGCTCGTTTCCTCCCATGTCCTCCACGAGGTCGAGTCCCTGACCGACCGGGTGGGGATCCTCGCCCACGGACGGCTTCTGGGGTTCGGGCGGATCGAGGATCTCCTGGTGGAGCTTCGCGACCGCCACCCCCACCGGGTGCAGGTCACGACCGGCGACCCGCGAACCCTGGGTGCGGCCCTGGTGGGCCTGCCTCACGTGCGCGAGCTCAAGATGGTGGGGGCGGAGCAGTTCGAGTTCGTGACCGACCGGCCCGAGACCGCCTACCGCGAGCTGGCCCAGGCGGTGGTCCGGACCGGGTCGCCGGTCCGCCGGCTGGAGACCCTGGACAACACCCTGGAGGCGGTCTTCCGCCACGTCACCGCGGCGGGAACCAGGCGGCTCTAGCCCTTCCCGGCGGCCATCCGCTCCCCCTCGCGACACGGTTTCATGGATGGGTCGGGCTCGGCCCGGAAGGGGTGGTCACCGGCGATTCTGGATCCATTTTTAATGAGTTCCTGGGTCTCATGATCAAAGCAGTATTTAATTTGAATAATTAAGATATAATTGTAATCGTCCCTCACCCGGGTTAGTCTGGGTTTCAGGTCTTCGCGGCAGGCCTTGAACCTCGATCCCGACGATGGCGCTCTCCCACCCCCGGGCGCTGCCGGGGTTTTGATCGGAGGCAGCCATGAATCTCTGGCTAGTTCGCCGAATCGGCTGGATCGTGATCCCCGTGGTGGTTCTGGCCGGTGTGTTCCTTGTCGTCTCGACCCATCGCGCGACCACCAACCCGATTGCGCAGATGTACCTCGAACTCCAGGCTGCGCCGGGAGCCCCGGGAGTCTTCGGGGTGAACAGCGTTGGACCGGCGATTCCCGGCACCTGCACCACCTGGCACGAGCTCTACCCCAACTTCTGCGTGGACCATCACCAGGTGGCGTTCGGAGACAACGGAGACGGTGTCCTCTCCGTCTGCGACTGCATCCAGCTCGACAACATGTACCTGCACGTCGACTGGGTGGGGCCGACCTACGTTCTGGAGGAGGTGCAGACCGGCGGGCAGACTTGGTGGGAGCCCGACCAGGACCCGGTTCACGACCCGGGTAACCCGATCTGCGAGATGTGGCACCAGGTGGCCCCCGTCTTCTGCGGTCTGGGCCACGTGGATGACTGGCTCGACGAGAACGGCGACCAGGTGGTGAGCCCCTGCGACATCCTCATCATCGACGGGATCACGTACCACGTGTTCGACGTTGCCTTGAACATCCAGGTCAGCGACTCCGTGCCGACCCCGAACGAGAAGAGCACCTGGGGGAAGATCAAGCAGGTCTTCGGCCGGATCTTCTAGGCGCAACCCAATCCATGGCCGAGGCGCCCGCCGGCACGGGACCGTCGGGCGCCTGCGGCTCCCACCTTCCCTCCGGCTCCGGGGAGTGCCCCCGAGGCCTCGACGGGCGGAGGCCCCCGCCGGGAGCGGGCTGAAGTCCCCCGGGCCCAACGACTTCCCCAGTCCCCCTCCCGGTCCCTTTTTACCCTCGTTAGTCGCGGGGAGGGACGTTACAATGCTCAGCCCAACCCCCAGTCCAACTTCGTCCGATGCAGAGAACGCCATGAACCGGAGGCTTTCCATGAGATTTCGCGCGCTGGGCGCCTGTGTGCTGATCGCGACCCTGACCGGGGTCGGATCCGCGGGCGCGGCGGGATTCAAGGATCTGGAATCCCAGGTCCAGTCCTACACCCTACCCAACGGTCTGACCTTTCTCGTCCTGGAGCGCCATGACGCGCCCGTTTTCTCCTTCCGCACCTACGTGAACGCGGGCGGGGTGGACGAGGTGCCGGGGATCACCGGCATCGCCCACATGTTCGAACACATGGCCTTCAAGGGCACCCAGACCGTCGGCACCAAGGACTACGCCGCCGAGAAGAAGGCCATGGACGCGGTGGACGCGGCCTGGGCCGCGGTGTCCGACGAGATGAACAAGGGGTTCGACACCGACTCCACCCGGTTGGGAAAGCTCATGGACGACTTCAAGGCCAAGCAGGACGCGGCCAAGAAGTACGTGGTGACCAACGACTTCGGGAAGGTGCTGGAGGAGAACGGGGTGGTCGGGCTCAACGCCTCCACCTTCACCGACTGGACCCAGTACTACTACAGCCTGCCTTCGAACCGGCTGGAACTCTGGGCGCGACTGGAAGGGGACCGGCTGACCAACCCGGTGCTGCGCGAGTTCTACACCGAGCGCAGCGTGGTGTACGAGGAGCGCCGTTTCCAGGAATCGAGCCCCACCGGCCGCCTGTTCCTGGACTGGATCCAGTCGAGCTACTTCGCCCACCCTTACGGGATCGGCGGGGTGATCGGGATCTCCTCGGATCTCAAGCGGATCACCCGGGACGATGCCCGGGCCTTCTTCAACAAGTACTACGTGGCCCCGAACATCACGATCGCGGTGGTGGGGGACGTGAAGTTCTCCGACGTGAAGAAGTTCGCGGACAAGTACTTCTCCGGCGTGCATTCCGGACCCAAGCCGCCGTTTCTGCGGACGGTGGAGCCGCGGCACGAAGCCGAGGTGCGGGTGGTCCGGGAAGAGGACGCCCAGCCTTTGGTCCTGGTCGGCTACCACATTCCCAGCCGGCGGAACCCGCACTGGTTCACCTATGAGCTCCTGGGGGACATCGCGGGCTCCGGTCGGTCCAGCCGCCTCTACCAGCGGCTGGTGAAGGAAGACCAGGTGGCGGCCCAGGCCGGAGCCGGGGCGGGTTTCCTGGGGAACAAGTACCCGGCGCTGTTGATCGTGCAGGCCCTGGTGAACAAGGGGTCCACCACCGACCAGGTCGAGGCGGCCGCCTACGAGGAACTGGACCGGCTGGCCAAGGACGGCCCGACCGCCGACGAACTCGCAAAGGTGAAGACCATGAACCGGGCCTCCTTCGTTCGCGGCCTTCGCTCCAACATGGGTCTGGCCGGAAAGCTGGCCGAGGCCCAGGGGAAGCTCGGGGACTGGCACCGGCTGTTCCAGACCCTGGACCAGATCGACGCGGTGACCGCGGAGGACATCCAGAAGGCGGCGGCGGAGACCTTCCGGCCGGGTAACCGGGTGGTCGGTGTGATCAGGAAGCCCCAGTCATGAGCCGCACCCACGACCGATACGGCGTTTTCCGTTTCGCGGAGGTTCCGAGCATGCGTTCGATACGAATGAGCGGCTGGGCCGCCATCCTGGCACTGGCCCTGGGCCTCGTATTCATGGCCAATGCGGCCTCGGCGGCCGGTCCCTGGGTGGATCCCCGCCAGATGAAGGTCCCCGACCTGAACCAGATCCAGGTACCCCAGCCCGAGCGATTCGTGCTGGACAACGGTATGGTGGTCTATCTCCTGGAGGACCACGACTTCCCGCTGGTGGACGCCCAGGCGTTGGTCCGGGTGGGTTCGATCTACGAGCCGGCGGACGAGGTAGGTCTCGCTTCGGTCACCGGCACGGTGATGCGCTCGGGGGGGACCACCTCCATTGCCGGTGACTCCCTGGACGTGCTCCTGGAATCGATGGGGGCCAGCGTCGAGGTTTCGATCGGCCAGACCCAGGGGACGGTCTCGATGTCGGTGCTGAGCCAGGACCTGGTCAAGGGGTTCGGGTTCCTGAACGACGTCATGCGCCACCCCGCCTTCCCCGACGAGAAGATCAAGCTGGCCAAGAAGCAGGAGCAGACGGAAATCGCGGGCCGGAACGACGAGATGCTGGACATCCTTACCCGCGAGATCCCCAAGCTCCTCTACGGGGCGGACAGCCCCTACGCACGCCACACCGAGTACGCCACCATCGACGCCATCACCCGGGACGACATGGTGGCCTTCCACGACACCTACTTCCATCCCGACCGCATCATCATGACGGTGTACGGGGACTTCGACAGCGGGCAGGTGAAGGAGCTTCTCCGGAAGGACTTCGGGGACTGGGCCAAGGCGACGAAGGCCCTTCCCCCGGATCCGCCGGCCGTTCCCACCGACGTGACCGGGACCTTCGTGATCGACAAGGAGAACACCACCAACAGCGCGGTGGTTCTGGCCCAGACCGGTCTCAGAATGGACAACCCGGACTTCGCCGCCATGTCCGTCTATCACGAGATCATGGGCGGCGGTTTCGGGAGCGTGCTCTTCAACGACATCCGCACCGTGCATGGTCTGGCCTACGCCACCGGTTCCTCGCCGGGGGCGGGCCTCCACCACCCCGGGGGGATGTTCTTCTACGCCCTGACCCAGTCCGACTCCACCGTGGCTACCCTGGGCTACCTGAAAGTGGACGTGGCCAAGTATCTCCAGGAGCCGTTCACCGCCAAGCAGGTGAAGCAGGGTAAGGACGCCATCCTGAATTCCCTGGTGTTCTCGTTCTCGTCCAAGGGGGCGGTGCTGAACCGGATGGCCCAATACGAGTACTACGGCTATCCGAAGGATTTCCTCCAGAAGTACCAGGAGGAGGTGAAGGCCCTCACCCCCCAGGACATCCTGGCCGCGGCCAAGCGCGAGGTGAAGTATCCCAAGGAAGCCCAGGTCATCATCGGCACCAAGGCCAAGTTCGCCGACGCCCTGGCCGCGCTCGGACCCTACAAGGACATCGACGTCACCATCCCCGAACCTCCGGGCGGCAGTGTTCCTGACGCCGATCCGGCCAGCCTGGCCCGGGGCCAGAAGCTCATGGACCAGGCGGCGGCCGCGGTGGGCGGCGACGCGCTCAAGAAGGTCAAGGACATGACGGTGGAGATGGACGGGACGATCTTCGTCCGGGGGATGCAGCTCCAGTTCTCCGCCACCTCGATCAAGAAGGGGATGGACTGCGAGAAGACCGAGCAGAAGACGCCGATGGGTACCGTCGTACAGACGATTTGCGGAGACCAGGGGTGGGTGCAGAGCCCCCAGGGGGTGCAGGATCTGGCCCCGGATGCCATGGCCGAGCAGAAGGCCGAGAACGAACGGGATCTCTACGTGTTCCTGAACACGTACCCGACCATGAAGATCCAGGCCCTGCCCGATCCGGTGGACGTGGACGGCAAGCCCGCCGACGTGCTCTTCATCCGGAGCCCGAACATCAAGCAGTGGCGGGTGTACCTGGACCAGGGAACCCACCGGATCGTCCGCATGGAGTACCGGTCCCGGAACCCCATGACCGGGGCGCCGGTCATGGCCCAGGAATCCATCCAGGACTACAAGAAGGTCGGCGGGATTCAGTGGCCCCACAAGCGGGAGCTGCGCCAGGACGGGGACCCCTTCGCCACGTCGACGGTGACCGTGGTGAAGCTGAACACCGGGGTGGCCGAATCGGTGTTCGCCAAGCCCTGACGCGGTCCCGGAAGCAATCGGGTCCGGCCCGGATCCGCGAGGGTCCGGGCCGGGGATTTCCGATCGATCCGATCGGAAAGGAACATTCTCGGGCTCGGGCCGTACCGGCCCGGGCCCGGGGGCTTCTGCGGTCCGCCGGGAGCCCGGAGCGCCGCGCTCCCGAGATGTTTCCTGCCGGCCGGCGCGGCGCATCCGCCCCTTGTCTGGGGCCGGCCCCGGGGTTACCCTGTCTTCCCCGCAGTCCTCTCACTCTCACTCAATCCCCAGAAGTCCGGACAGAGAGGGAATGCCATGAAGACCCGTCTCCTCGTCGCCGCCTGTGCCCTCGGTTTCGTGCTCGGCCTGTTCACCGCCGGCCGCGCGGGGGCCGACGACGCCTACTTCCGTTATCCCGACATCAACGGCAATCGGATCGTGTTTTCGGCCGAGGCCGACCTGTGGGTGGCTTCCGACCAGGGAGGAATCGCCCGCCGGCTCACCACCCATCCCGGTAACGAATCCTTCCCCCACTTCTCGCCCGACGGCAAGGAGATCGCTTTCAGCGGGGGGTACGACGGAAACACCGACGTGTTCGTGATCCCCGCCGATGGGGGGGAACCGCGCCGGCTCACCTGGCACCCCTCCGCCGACATGGTTCTGGGCTGGACTCCGGACGGGAAGAGCGTGATCTTCCGGAGCAATCGCTCGGACCCCCACGGGAACACCGAGATCTACACCGTCCCCGCGGCCGGCGGGGACCCGGTGCTGGTTCCGCTGGGGTGGGCCGCCCGGCTCTCCATCGATCCCGGGACCGGCATGTACGCCTTCAACCGGAAGCAGCGCGAGTTCGCTACCTGGAAACGGTACCGCGGGGGCACCGCCTCGGACATCTGGGTGGGCGCCCCCGGGAAGTCCGACTACCGGAAGATCACCGTCTTCGAAGGCAACGACGCGTTTCCCATGTGGCACGCCGGGAGCATCTACTACCTGAGCGACCAGGGGGGCACGGTCAACATCTGGTCCATCCAGCCGGACGGGAGCGGTCTGAAGCGCCACACCGACTTCGGGAAATGGGACGCCCGCTGGCCCTCGATGGGCCCGGACGGGCGGATCGCCTTCACCTTGGCCGCCGACATCCAGGTCTACGACCCCAAGGACGATTCGGTGCGGAAGGTAGCGGTGGACCTCCCCAGCGACCGCGTGCTCACCCGGGTTCGCTACCCCGACGCCGGGCAGTACCTCACTTTCTTCGACCTGGCCCCCGACGGAGACCGCCTGGCGGTCACCGCGCGCGGCGAGGTGTTCTCGGTCCCGGTCAAGGACGGGGTGACCCTGCCGGTGACCCGGGGGAGCGGGGCGCGGGAGAGCTACGCGTCGTTCAGCCCGGACGGGAAGAAGCTGGTCTACGTGACCGACGCCACCCACGAGGAATCGATCCGCACCATCGACTCCTGGGGACGCGGCGACGCCAAGACGGTGAAGCCCTCCGGGGAGACCGGATGGAACTTCCCGCCGGTCTGGTCCCCGGACGGCAAGTGGATCGCCTACGCCGATCAGACCTACACCCTCTACGTGGTCTCCGCGAATGGAGGCGCCCCCAGGAAGGCGGACCAGGCCGCGGACGGGGAGATCCGCTCCTACGCCTGGAGCCCGGACGGCCGCTGGCTGGCCTATCGCAAGCCGCTCCGGAACCAGTACGGCTCCATCTACATCTACGACGTAACCGACGGCTCGATTCACGAGGTGACCGGTCCCGACACCAACGACGGGTCCCCGGCCTGGGATCCCGACGGCCGCTATCTCTACTTCATGAGCGACCGGGCCATCAACCCGATCCTGGGACTGCAGGACTGGGACAACGTCGAGGCCAAGGACACCCGTCCCTACATGGTGCTCCTCCGGAAGGACGTCAAGAACCCATTCGCCGACCTGGAGGGCCTTCCCCCCGCCGACGAGGCCGAGAAAGGGGCCGGCGACAAGAAGGACAAGGACGACAAGGACGAGGAGAAGAAGGACGAAGTGAAGCCGGTGGCCATCGACTTCGACGGACTGGCCACGCGGGTCCTGGAGCTTCCCGTCCCCCGGGGGAACTACGGCGGGCTCGCCGCCACCTCGAAGGCGGTCTTCTACGTGTCGGTTCCCCTGAAGGGGTTCGCCGAACAGGCGGGCCTCTTCCAGGAAGAAGGCCCCGACGCCACCCTGATGAGCTTCGACCTGGAAAAGAAGAAGCCGACGCCGTTCATGGAAGGAATCTCCGGCTACTCCCTGGCCGCCAGGTCGGGGAAGGTCGCGGTGATGAAGGGGAAGGGGGAGATCTACGTGGTGGACGCGGGGAGCCCGCCCGGCGATCTCTCCGACGCCAAGGTCTCCCTCGCCGACGCGGTCATCGATCTGGATCCCCACGAGGAGTGGGAGCAGATCTACTACGAGGCCTGGCGGAACGAGCGGGACTTCTTCTGGGATCCCAAGATGGGGGGCCTCAACTGGAAGGCCATCCGGGACCGGTACGCCACGCTGCTGCCGCGCCTGGCCAGCCGGAGCGACCTCCAGGATCTGGTCGGGGAGGTGATCGGCGAGCTCAACAACTCGCACACCTACATCTTCGGCGGTGATCCCGGGGTCCACGTCACGCGCGTCTCCACCGGGCTCCTGGGCGCCGACGTCGCGCGGGAAGGGAACGCCTACAAGGTGACCCGCATCTACTACGGCGCGCCCGCCGACGAGGTGGAGTCTCCGCTCCGCATGCCCGGAGTGGACGTGAAGGAAGGGGACTACATCGTCGCGGTCAACCACCGGCCGTTCACTTCCGGGGAGCCCTTCTATGCGGCCTTTGCGGACCTGGCCGGAAAGAGCGTGCTGCTGACCGTGAACTCGCGGCCGGTCATGGACGGCTCCCGGGACGTGGTGGTCAAGACCCTGGGGAGCGAGCACGACCTTCGCTACTCGGACTGGGTGCGGCGGAACCGGGAGTACGTGGCCCAGAAGACCGGCGGGAAGATCGGATACATCCACATTCCCGACATGTGGAAGGATGGGCTGATCGAGTTCAACACCTGGTTCTATCCCCAGCTCGACAAGGAGGGGATGGTGGTCGATAACCGCTGGAACGGCGGCGGCGCGGTCTCCCAGATGATCGTGGAGCGGTTCCGGCGGCACGTCCTGAGCTTCGATCGGGCGCGCTGGGGCCAGGTCTCCACCTATCCCGACCGCGTGCTGAACGGCCCCTTCGTGGTCCTGACCAACGAGTTCGCCGGATCGGACGGGGACATCTTCCCCGCGGCCATCCAGCTCGAGAAGCTGGCCCCGGTGATCGGGATGCGGTCCTGGGGCGGCGTGGTGGGGATCCGCGGCGACAAGCAGACCGTGGACGGCGGGCTGGTGACCCAGCCCGAGTTCGCCTGGTGGGAGCCCGGCGCGGGCTGGACCATCGAGAACCACGGAGTGGACCCGGACATCGAGGTCCAGAACATGCCCGAGGACGTGGCGGAGGGGAAGGATCCCCAGCTCGACCGGGCCATCCAGGAGGTCATGAAGCTCCACCAGGAGCGCCCGCCCATCGAACCCCAGTTCGGGCCGGTCCGCCAGCGCACGCGCGCGGCCTTCGCGCCGGAACTGGACGGGCTCAAGAAGTAGCCCGTCGGCAGCATCCGCACCGGCTTCGGCCGGAGGAGCCCCGGGGGCCGTCGCGCGCTGTTCGCGGCGGCCCCGCCCTTTCGGGGGCAACCGGGGGGCGGTGGGCGGCGTGGGGCGGAGTAGAATGATCGCCGCGGCGAGGCGCCCCGGCGTGGTGGAGCCGGCGATTGCCCGGCTACGAGGTCTTGGGCGGGCGGGCGCGCCGGTCCGGACGAAGGAGGACCTTGCATGAAGATCGACATCCGCTACCAGCCGTCCTACTCCCTGGCCCTGGTCTCTCTCGACCCCGAAGAAGCGGTCCAGGCCGAAGGGGGTGCGATGGTGAGCATGTCGGCGAACCTGGAGATCCAGACCGGGATGAAGGGCGGGATCATGGGGGCGCTCAAGCGGACGGTGCTTGGAGGGGAGTCGCTGTTCTTCAACACCTTCGTCTCCCGCGGGGGGCCGGGGGAGATCAGCCTCGCCCCGGCCCTTCCCGGGGACATCTCGACCCTGGAACTGGCCGGGGAGCCGTTCTTCCTCCAGTCCGGCTCGTACCTGGCCGCGCCGCCGCAGATCAACGTGGACGCGAGCTGGGGCGGGGCCAAGACGTTCTTCGGAAGCGAGGGGCTGTTCCTTCTCAAGGCCACCGGGAGCGGCCCGGTGATCTTCTCCAGCTACGGGGCCATCCACATGGTCCAGCTCTCCGGTACCCCCTACGTGGTGGACACCGGACACGTGGTGGGCTTCACCGGTGGCCTCGACTTCAACGTGAAGCGGGTGGGCGGCTGGAAGTCAACGATCCTCTCCGGGGAGGGACTGGTGTGCGAGTTCCGGGGGAGCGGCACGCTCTATCTCCAGACCCGGAGCACCCAATCCTTCCTGAACTGGCTCATCCCCCGGCTTCCCCGGAACAACTCGTCGGGGGGCGGACGGGGAAGCGGACTATTGGGCGGGCTCCTCGGGAACCAGTAGCCGGCGTCGCCTACGAGCCGGCGGAGCCCTGGATGTGCCTGGTCAGGGCCGGGGTGAGTCCCAGGAGCCGCGCGTAGAGGGTGATCTGCCCGCGGTGGTACATCTCCTGGGCGATCCCGTGCTGGAGCCAGGCCATCTTGGTGCCCTTCCGGCCGTCGAAGCGGGTGAGGAACTGGAGCAGCGAGAGCTCGCCCGCCGCCCGGAACTGCTTTTCCGCGTCCTTCATCTGGTGCTTGAGGAGCGAGACGAGCTGGCGCTTGGTCTGGGCGTCGTAGGCCGGCCGGGCGTAGGTCCGGACGAGCTTCGGGAAGGGAGCGCGACGGAGGTTGGTGTCGGGGCGCGAGAGCTCCCCGGTCATCATCATCGCCACCTCCAGGATGTGCTGGACCAGTTCCTTCACGCTTCGCACCCCCTCGGCGGGCCGGAAGTCGAACTTCTGGGCGGGAATGTTCTCCACCTCCTCGATCAGTCCTTCGCGTACGTCCCGCCAGGCCTCGAGCGTTTCTTCCAGGAGCGATGCGAACTCGGCCATGATGGTTTCCTCCTCAATCGGAATTGCCGCGGACGGAGTCCGCATTGCCGCGGACGGAGTCCGCATTGCCGCGGACGGCATCCGCCTCGATCTCGATCAGCATGTCGGGATGGATGAGCGCCCGCACCTCCACCATCGAGGTGGCGGGGGGATGATCGCCGAACGCCTCGGCATGAGCCCGGCCGTACTCTTCCCACCGCGCGATGTCGGTGGTGAACATCCGGGTGCGGACCACGTCGGCGGGACCGGCCCCAAGACCGGCGAGCGCCTGCTCGATGATCTCCAGGCAGCGCCGGGCCTGGGCGTACCCGTCCCCGGGTGCGTGGACTCCGCCCCCGGGGTCCACCGGCGCGGTGCCGGAGACGTAGATCGCTTCTCCGGCGCGGATCGCCCGGCAATAGCCGACCCGGCTCTCCCAGGGAGCGCCGGTCTGAACACGTTCTCGGTGCATGGTGATTCCTTTCCTCCCGCCCCGGCGGTACGGCGCGGTTCTCCGGTCGGCCGGCCACGGGGATCATATCCATAGACCGGGTCCCCTGGACAGCCGGGGCGCGCCGCCGGGGGGGGGGGTGACGCGCCTCTCCGAAGCGAATTCGGGGATTCTTCGGTCAGCGGGTGAACGTCGCCATTTGCCGATCCGGCGCTATGATGGCCACCATATGTCGAGATACCGGCGCACGGGTTCGGTTGAACCGGGAGCCGGGTTTCCGTAGATGCAATCCGGGAGGTACGTCGTGAAGCCAGTGTCGTTGCTCTCGATTCCGGTGATGTCCGTCCTCTTGGTGGGTCCGGGTCCGGCTTCCGCCCACCAGGCTGCTGCCCGAGCGCCCACCGTGGAAGCGCCCGCCCCGGTCGCGGCTCCCGCACCGCCCGCCGAGACCTCGGGGTGGCGGACGCTGGAGCCGGGGCTGGAACTGGGGGAGTTCGATTTGCCGGAGACCTCCGACGTCGGCGACTCCCGGCTACGCGTCCTCCGGATCGACCCGAAGCTGTGGCACCTGAGACTCCTGTGCGCGGGGAATCTCGGCGACGGCAGCGCCCACACCGCCCGGGATTGGTGCAGTGAGTACGGGCTGGCGGCGGCGATCAACGCCAGCATGTTCCAGGGGGACGGGCGCACCAGCGTGGCCCACATGCGGACGGGGGAGTACGTCAACAACGGCGCCTTGAGCGACGACAACGCCGTGCTGGCGTTCGATCCTTCGGGTCTCCGGGACGTGCCGCCGGTGAAGCTCCTCGATCTCCAGTGCGAGGACTACGCGGACTGGCGGGATCTCTACGGCACGTTCATCCAGGACATCCGCATGGTCACCTGCCGGGGCGGAAACGCCTGGTCCCGCCAGGATCGACGCTGGAGCACCGCCTGCGTGGGCCAGGATTCCACCGGGCGCGTGCTCCTCATCCACGTGCGTTCCCCGTACCCGGTCCACGATCTCATCGACGGGCTCATGGCTCTCCCGCTCGGGCTCACGCGGGCGATGTACGTGGAGGGAGGGCCGGAAGCCCAGCTCTACGTCCACGCCGGCGACGTGGAGGAGGAGTACGTGGGGAGCTACGAGACCGGCTTCAACGAGAACGAAGACAACCACGTCGCGTGGCCGGTCCCGAACGTGATCGGGGTGGAGCGGGTTCGACCGTGATGTGAGGGTCCGCTCCGGCGGGGTGGCCTCCTACACCACCTTCCACACCGAGTCGATCACCGTCCCATCCACCCACTTGATCACCGCCACCGGCTCGTCGCCCAGCTTCGGGAACGCGGGTTTCCCGCCGCAGATCCCCTCCACCTCGCGCTGGAGCTCCTCGATGGGGCGGAGGGGGAGGTCCGACCCGCGCACCGCGTCCAGGAGATCCTTCCGGCGCGGGTTGATGGCGATGCCCCGCTCGGTGGCCACCACGTCGATGAGCTCGCCGGGGCCGGTCAGGGTGGTCACCCGGTCGACGATCACCGGGATGCGGTCCCGGAAGGCGGGGACGGCGAGGATCGTGCAGCCCGAGAACAGGCAGTTCTGCCACCCGCCGATCCCGTGCAGCAGCAGGCCGTCGGAGTGGGTGTTCACGTTGGCGTTGAAGTTCACGTCCACCTCGGTGGCCCCCAGCACCACCGCGTCGACCATCGAGGCGAAGTTGCCCTTCCCGTGGAAGTTGTAGGATGTGAAGGGGGAGGTGGCCACGTGGCGGGGATCGCTTCCGATGGAACGCACCGCGTCGAGATCGAAGGTCTGGCCGTCGAGGATGTAGTCGGTGAGCCCCTCCTGGAGCATCTCCACCAGCACCCGGGTGGAGCCGCCCCGGATGAAGCGCGCGCGGACCCCGGCCGCGCGCATCATGTCGCGGAGATAGGCGACGAAGGCCAGCGCGATCCCCCCCGCCCCGGCCTGGAAGGAGAACCCGTCCTTCATGATCCCCGCCGCGGCCAGGAACCTCGCGATGTTCCGGGCGATCAGGAGCCGGTCCGGGCTCTTGGTGATCTGGGTGGTGCCGGAGACGATCTGGGCCGGATCGCCGATGGAGTCCACCTTCACCACGTAGTCCACGTTGTTCCCCTGGATCTGCCAGGGGATGCAGGGGAAGTCCACCAGGTTGTCGGTCACCACGATGACCTTGTCGGCGTAGAGGGAGTCGGCGAGGGCGAAGCCCAGGGACCCGCAGGCCGAGGGTCCGTGGGAGCCGTCGGCGTTTCCGAAGGCGTCGGCGGTGGGGGCGGCGATGACCGCGATGTCGATCCCGACCTCGCCGTCCTGGATCGCCTGCCACCGTCCGCCGTGGGAGCGGAGCACCCCCATCCCGCGCATCTTCCCCCGGGAGCAGTACTCGCCCAGGGGGCCGTTCATGCTCCCCTCGATGTGGTGCACCACCCCCGATTCCATCAGGTCCACCACCGGGGATTGGCAGGGGAAGGACGCGCTGGGGAACCACATCAGGTCCTTCGCCCCCAGCCGTCCCGCGGCCTGGAGGGCGGCCAGGGCCACCCGGTCTCCGTTACGAAGATGATGGTGGTTGGAGATCGTCATTCCATCCCGGAGGCCGCACTCCTTCAATGCGGTTTCGAGGTCCGGCGCCAGCTTGCTCCCGCTCGCCGGGTAGTCCGCGGCGGAGCGGATGGGGGGGCCGTGCTTCGCGCCCTCCGGCCGGTGGGCGTTCACCCCCCGGTAGGGGGTCTGCGGCTTTCCGTTCACCTCGGTGGGGACCGTCCGCCCCGCGTCGTTCTTCACCAGATCCACGTCGGCTACTCCTTGAGCGGGAGCCGCGCCCCCGCCCGGTCAAATCGTACGGCGCCGTGACCACGCGGTTCCCCGGGTGGAAACCGTGCCCTGCCCGGTCGAGGCGTCCGGGCCCCCGCTAGTCCTTCGGCAGGAGCCCCATGTCCCGCGCCTGCTTCACGAGCTTCTGCGCCCGGCTCACCACCGGCGGGTCGATCATCTTGGAGCCCAGGCTCACCACCCCGAGCCCCCGGGCGGAGGCCTCGTCGAAGGCGGCCACGATCCGCACCGCCCGTTCGATCTCCGCCGCGGAGGGGGCGAAGGCCTCGTGCACCACCTCGATCTGCCTCGGGTGGACGCACCCCATCCCCTCGAACCCCATGGCCCGCGAGCGCCGGCCGTAGGCCAGGAGCCCCTCCAGATCTTCCACGTCGCCGTAGACCGAGTCGATGGCCTGGACCCGCGCCGCCCTGGCCAGGTTCACCAGCCGGCTCCGGGCGTAGAGGGTCTCGGCGCCCTCGGGGGTTTTCACCACCCCCAGGTCCGCGGTCAGATCCTCGAGTCCCACCGTCATGGCCACGATCCGCGGCGACGCGCCGGCGATGGCGAACCCGTTCTCCACCCCCAGCGCCGATTCCAGGATCGGCATGAGCCAGATCGAATGCGCCTGGCCGCCGTGCTCGAGGATGCCCCGGATCTTCTCGTCCGCCTCGCGGACCTGGTCGGCGGTCTCCACCTTGGGGATCAGGATCAGGTCGGGGGTTTCGGGGACGATCTCCTCCAGGTCCTTGAGCCCCAGGGGGAGCTGGTTGATGCGCACCATCCGCTCGCACCCGCCGAAGTCCACCGCCCGAAGGGCATTTCGCACCAGGATCCGGGCGGCGTCCTTCTCGTCGGGGTGGACCGAGTCCTCCAGGTCGAGGATCACCGCATCGGGACGGTGGAGCCCGGCGCTGACGAAGTACTTGGGTTCGGAGCCGGGAAGGTAGAGGCGGGAGCGGCGGAGCCGGTCACGCATCGCCACCACCGGAGCGCCCTGCCGCTCCGGGCGCGCCTTGTGCGTCCCTCCGAGGCCGGCCCGCTTGGCCGCCGCCTCCACCCGGGCCATGATCGCGAAGGGGAGGGCGCCCTGATCCTCGATCTCCACCCGGGCGTTGGCCACGCCGAGTTCCTTCAGGGTGGCGAGCACCAGATCCCGGGTGGCTTCGCCGTAATAGAGCTCCACCTTGGAGCGGAGGTCCAGGTCGATGCCGCCGCCCTTTCGAGGCTCCACCGCCGCGAAAAGGTCGGAGCGAACGTCGGCGCCCCTCCGGCCCGCTTCCCCGCGTCCCCCGGTTTCCGTCGCCATCTCCGTCCTCCTTCGTCCCGCGGCCCGCGCCAGGACCACCCCGGCTCGCATCCACGCCGCCCGGCCGTCCCGCGACCCCGGTCCGATCGCACCCCGGCGCATCCGCGCCCGGGCCGCCTCCGCCTACTTCAGGTTGGCCACGATCGCATCGGTCATCCGGGAGGTGGCGGCCGCCCCCATCCCGATCGCCTTGGCCCCGCCGGGAAGCCGCATCATGTCGTAGGTCCGGACCTTCCCTTCCTTCACCACCGCGGCCACCGCGTTCCGCACCCGCTCCGCGGCCGCCGTCTCGCCCACGTGGTCCAGCATCATCGCCGCGGAGAGGATCATGGCGATGGGGTTCACGATGGGCGGGTCCAGCTCCTGGTACTTGGGGGCGGACCCGTGGGTGGGCTCGAACACCGCCACCTCGTCCCCGATGTTGCCGGAACAGGCGAACCCGAGGCCGCCCACCAACCCGGCGAAGGCGTCGGAGGCGATGTCCCCGAAGAGGTTCTCCGCCACCAGCACCCCGTAGTCCTCGGGGTTCTTGGTGAGCCACATCATCTGGGCGTCGATGTTGGTGGACCGGAGCTGGACCTCGGGGAAGTCCTTCTGCACCGCCTTGGCGACTTCCTCGAACATGCCCGACGTCTCCCGGAGCACGTTCGGCTTCTCGCACACCGTCACCGATCGGTAGCCGTGCTTCTTCGCGTACTCGAACGCGGAGCGGACGATCCGGGTGGTGCCGGTCCGGGTGACGATGCGGGTGGAGACGGCCAGGTCCGGCCCGGGAACCCCGGCGAAGGCCTTGAACTTGGGGTGGGTGGCCAGGGCCTCGCGCACCGGCGGGGGAGGGTCGGTCCACTCCACCCCCGCGTACATCCCCTCGGTGTTCTGCCGGAAGATGACCGCGTCCACCAGGGGCTCCTCGAACCTGCCGTCGCGGGTCCGGCGGATGAAGTTCAGGGGATTCCCGGGAAAGGAGCGGCAGGGGCGAACGCACTTGTCCAGGTTGAACCGCTGGCGGAGGCTCACGATGGGGCTGAAGTAGCTGAACCCCTTGTCGCGGAGGCCGGGGCTGAGCTCGCGGGCCGCCTCCGCCTTGGGCTTGGAGGTGATGGCGCCGAAGAGCCCCAGCTTGTGCTCGGCCAACAGTTCCACCGTCCGCTCGGGAAGCGCGTTCCCCTCGTTGACCCAGAAGTCCCACCCGATGTCCCCGTGCACGTACTCCGCGTCGAAGCCCACCGCGTCCAGGACCCGCACCGCCTCCGGGAGGACGGTCTTGCCGATTCCGTCCCCCGGCATCGCCACCACCGTGAAGCGCGCCATCGTGTGTTGCTCCTTCCAGGTTGTCGAGCCGGCCGCGGCCGCTCGATGTTCGTTCCAAGGCTCGAAAACTCATGGGGCCGTGCGTCCGCACGCGCCCGGACGACCGGGGCGGTCAGGGGGCGGCGGCCTGGCGTCGCACCAGGTTCTCCACCCCTCCCGCGGTCACCAGTTCCTGGGGCACCCGGCTCAAGGGCGGGAACCGGTAGGCGCCTCCCCGCCACCGGATGGTCCCGGTGGTGAAGTCCACCTCCACCCCCCCGCCCGGCACGACGGTCTTCTGTCCGGCCTCCGAGGCCTCGGCGAGGTCGCTCCGGAGCCGCTCGACCAGCTTGGGAGACTCCACGCAGATGAACCCGTTGTTGAAGGCGTTCCGGAGGTAGGTCTGGGAGAAGCTCGCCGCCACCACCAGGGGAATCCCCTTGGCCTGGAGCGCGGTCACCGCCTGCTCGCGGCTGGAGCCGGTGCCGAAGTTGAACCCGCCCACCACGATGTCGCCGGCGTTCACCCTGGCCGCGAAAACCGGATCGTAGTTCTCCATCACCACCCGGGCCATGTCCTCGCGGGTCATGTCCTCGCGGTAGGTGTAGTCCTTCCCGTAGATGCCGTCGGTGTTGAGGTTGTCCTGGGGGAGGAAGATCAGCCGCCCGGTGACCCGCTCGGGAAATCCTTCGAGGATGTCCACCGTCTCCGGGGCGCTCTCCGCCGCGGGCTCCAGGGGTTCGAAGCTCCGCTCCGGGGCGAGATCGGCCCAGTCGCCGGGGCCGGTGATGCATCCCGGCCACCGCGGAGGCGGCCACCACCTCGGGGCTGGCCAGGTAGCACTGCGCCTCGCGCGATCCCATCCGCCCCTTGAAGTTCCGGTTGGTGGCGGAGATCCCCACCTCGCCGGGGGTGAGGAGCCCCACCCCGAGCCCGATGCACGGCCCGCACCCCGGAGGGAGCGGCCGGGCTCCCGCGTCCACGATCGTCTTCCACACCCCGCGCCGCTCCGCCTCCTCCTGCACCCGCTTGCTCGCCGCGGCCACGTAGAACTCGACCCCCTCGGCCACGCGCTTGCCGTCCAGGACCTTCGCCGCGGCCTCGAGGTCCTCGAGCCGGGAGTTCACGCAGGAGACGAGGTACGCCTTGTCGATCGCCACCTTCCGGCCCGCCATCTCCGCCAGCGAGGTCATGACCTGGACGGAGTCGGGGCCGGAGACGTGGGGGGTGAGCTTGGAGAGGTCCAGGCGGATGCGCCCGGCGTAGGAAGCGTCGGGGTCCGGCGCGGGGGGCGCCTCCGCCCAGGCACGGAGGTCGTCTTCCCCGAACCGCTGGATGCCTTTCTCCGCCGACCGGTTGAAAACCGATTTCATATAGGAGACGGTCCGCTCGTCCACCGGGAACCAGCCCACCAGGGCCCCCCACTCGGTGGTCATGTTGGAGATGGTGAGGCGGGCGTCCATGGAGAGCGAGGCCGTCCCGGGGCCGGTGAACTCCACCGCCGCGTTCAGCACCTCGCCCCGGTTGTAGAGCCCGCACAGCGCCACGATCACGTCCTTCCCGGTCACCCCGGGTCGGAGGGCGCCGCTCAGCACCACCTGCACGGTGGGGGGGACCTGCCACCAGAAGACGCCGGTGGCCCAGATGGCGGCGGCGTCGGTACGCACCACCGGAGTGCCCACCGCGCCCAGGCCCCCGTACATGTTGGAGTGCGAATCCGAGGCCACCACGAACGACCCCGGAACCGCGTAGCCCTCCTCCACCATGATCTGGTGGCCGATGCCGCTTCCCGCTGGATGGAACTCGATCCCGTGCTCGCCGGCGAAGGCCTCTATGGCCCGGTACTTGTTGAGGTTCGCCTCGGAGCGGTTCTGGATGTCGTGGTCCAGCGTGAAGACGATCTGCCGGGGCTCGTGGACGCGCGTGATGCCGAGACCCTTGAACTTCGCCATCACCGCCGAGCTGTTGTCGTGGGTCATGACGTGGCGCGGCCTTATGGAGACGAAATCCCCGGCCCGGACGGGCCGCGGAGGCGGGCCGTCGGCCAGGTGGCGCTCGGTGATTTTCTCGACCACGGTCTGACCCACGGCGAACCTCCTATCCCGTAAACCAGGGCGAGATTATAGGCCCTCGGCGGGGGTTCTCCCAGGGTGCCGCGGGGGCGGCGTAGGGAGGAGCGGGCCGGGGCGGAGAGGGCTTCGGACCGCCTAACATGCTTAATTCGAGTATGTTAACCGGTGATGGGCCGTCCGGCATTCGGCGGCTCTACCGTCGTCGCGTCTGGAACGCGGCCGGAAAACCTGGGAGGATGGAAGCCGGGATCGGATTTCCCGGGAGGAAGGAGCGGACCACGTGAGCGGTGAACGGGGACCCAAACCGGCCGGAGAGGAACGTCCCCCCGCTCCGGGCGGGCCGGCGGCGGAGTCCGGGGAACGCCTGCCCTCGGCGCTGGAGCGGCAACCGGAGTGGGCGGGCCGGCTCGCGGGATGCCGTCCCGCGGTGTTTCTGGACTACGACGGCACCCTGACCCCCATCGTGAACGATCCCGACGCCGCGAACCTGGCCCCCGAAGCCCGGGACGCGGTCCGGCGGCTGGCCGGACTCTGCCCGGTGGCGGTGGTGAGCGGCCGCGACCTGGCCGACGTGCGACGGCACGTGGACCTCGAAGGCATCACCTACGCCGGGAGCCACGGGTTCGACATTATGGCCCCGGACGGCGCTCGCCACCAGCACGAGGCGGGAACGGCCGCCCTCCCCGCGCTCGACCGGGCGGAGCACGTCCTTCGGACCGCGGTGGAGGGGATCGCGGGGGCGAGGCTCGAACGGAAGCGGTTCGCGGCGGCGGTGCACTTTCGCGAGGTCGAGGGCGAGGCCTCGGTGGGCGAGCTGGAGCGCACGGTGGATCGCGTGGCGGAAAGCGAGCCGACGCTGGTCCGGACCGCCGGCAAGAAGGTTCTGGAGCTCCGGCCGGCCGCGGCCTGGGACAAGGGCGCCGCGGTGCTCTGGATTCTTCGCGAGCTGGGCCTGGACCACGAGGACGTCGTTCCGATCTATCTCGGGGACGACCTCACCGATGAGGACGCGTTCCGCGAGATCCGTTCCATCGGGATCGGGATCGTGGTGGCCCCGGGCGGCCGGAAGACCATCGCCCGCTACGCCCTGGCCGACCCCTCCGAGGTGCGCGAGTTCCTGACGCGCGTGGCCGACTTCCTGGACCCGGCCGGCGGCTGAGCGTCCATCCGGGGCGGCCCGGAAGAGCGGCTTTGGGAGCGGCCTCCGGCCCTACCCCGAGAGCCGGGTGGTGAGCGCCAGGACCTCGGTGACCGATGCGTGCTCCTCCAGGTTCCACACCGCGTCCTTGATCCGCTTCCGCCCCGGCCCGTCCAGAACCCCGGCGGCGAGGGCGTCGAACTTCGCCTCGATCTCCCGGTCGGTGAGCGGGTTTCTGGGGTCCCCCTTGGGGTAGTCCAGCTCCCGGGTGAGCTCGCGCCCGTCCACGGTGCGGATGGCCACCGCCACCCGCTGGAGCGCGGGGAACACCTTCTCGATCTCCGGGTCGGCGACGACCTTGACCTTGGGGAGCTGGGCCCGGATCACCGGGTCGGCGATCTTCTCCGGCTTGAACTGGGCCGGGGTGACCTGGCGATCCACCAGCGCCGCGGCGACCACGTAGGGAAGGGAGTGGTCGGCGGTTTCCTTGGACCTGGGGTCGTACTTCGAGGGATCGGCCAGGATGTCCGCCGCCCGGGCCAGGGAGCGGATCTGAACCGTCTCCACGTCGTCGGGCTTCAGATCGTGCTCCTCGACCAGGTCGAGCACCGCGGAGATGGGGGCGTGGGTGAGGGCCTCGGTGGGGAAGAACTTCATTCCGCAGCTCGTGATCCGCCAGGCGTCCCCGAGGCCGTCGGTGAGCACGCCGAGGTTCCACTCCGGCCCCAGGCAATGAACGATCCCTTCCTTCCCCTCCACCACGTGCTCGGGGCCGGTGTAGCCCTTTTCGGCCAGGAGCGCGGCCAGGACCCCGCTCTGGGTGGCCATGGGGTCCACGGTGTTCTTCATCATGGTGAGCTTGCCCGCGGTCACCGCCCCCAGGGTGGCGTGGCGGCTGGCCGAGATCCCGATCGCGTGCTGGATCTGCTCCGCGTCGAGATGGAGCATCCGCCCGGCCACGATCGGCGACACGAAGGCGGTGAGGGTGGCGTGGTGCCAGCCCCGCTCCCGGATCCCGGGGATGGCCGCCTCGCAAAGGCGCATTTCGAATTCATGGCCGAGGACGGTCCCCACGATCAGCTCCCGCCCGTCGCCTCCCGCCCGTTCCGCCGAGGCCATGGCGGCGGGGATGAGGTCCGAGGGGTGGGAGGGGTCCTGCTTCCAGTAGATGTCGTTGTAGTCCATGACCCGGATCATGAGGGCGTTGGCCAGGGAAGCCGAGACCGGGTCCAGCTTCCGGGGGCTCCCGATCACCGTGGCCGGGCCGTCCCCCGCGATCTCCTCCAGCACCTCCATGGCGATCCGGACATCGTGCTGGGACCAGCCCCCGAGGGCGCAGCCCAGGGAGTCCAGCAGGAACCGTTTGGCCTGGTAGACCGCGTCCTTCGAGAGCTGTTCGTAGCGAAGGTCCGCGGCCCATCGCGCCATGCGCGCGGACACCGTGCCGTTCTGCCCGTCGGTCATGTTCGAGTCTCCTTCCCGCGTTCCGCTCAACCGGCCAGGGCCTTGAACGGCAGGTAGCTCATGAAGTCCGCGTGGTGGACGATGATCGCCTCGGTGGAGCGCTTGACCAGGTTTCCCTCTTCGGAGTGGGCGGCGATCAGGTGGCACACCGTATCCGGCACCCCGCACTCCATGGCCACCGCCACCCCGGTGAAGGGATGGCGAAGCGCCTTCCCCCGCGCGCTCTGGCGGACGTTCCCGCCCACCTTCTCGTACTCCAGGAGCTTCCCCACGTCGATCAGGATGGCCCCGGCGATCAGCACGTCCATGTCGATGGGGAGCGCGTCCCCCATGTGCTCCCGCATCGCCTCGGCGGACCGGCGGCAGATGTGGACCACCGCCCGCTTGTGCTCCATGAAGGTCACCGGGCAGTCGGGAACGAGGAGGGTGAAGGGGATCGTTTTCAGATCCTCGGGGGTCAGGGGGCTTCGCTCGAAGGCCCGGACCCAGGTGGCCAGGGTCTTCTCGCGAAGGTCCGCGTCCCGGATCCAGTCCAGCTCCGGCCAGAGTTGCTTTACCGCGTCGCGCATGCCGGTCTCCTCCGGGGGACGGCGGCGCCGTCCGGGGGGTAAAGGGCTGTTTTCGTCCTGTCGTGTGGGGGCCGGTCGGGCCGGGTCCGGGCCGGCGCGGCCGGTCGGGCGCGAGAACTCTACCCGGCGGGCGGGGGGGTGTGAAGGCGTAAACCTCCGGGGACCGGTTCGGGGCGGGAAGCGCGTGTCTCAGCGGATCCGGCGGACGGTCGAATCCAGGACCGCCCCGATCAGGAAGCCGCCGAACACGATCAGCGTCCCGTACACGTTCACCCCCAGGAGCGCGGCGTTGGGTCCGTTCCCCAGGGCCCACGCCGACGGCACGCGCCCCGCGGCGTAGAGCACGCCGAGGAGGATGCCGGGCCAGAGGGCGAGGTGGAAGGCGGCGGCGCGGGGCCTCGGCCAGTCGAACAGGAGAAACGCGGGCGCGAGGCCGAGCACCATGGTGCCGCTGACCGTGGTCGCCTTGAGGATGGCCGCCCCGGTGAACAGGGGTACCGATCCGATGGCCACCGCCAGCACCATCATCCAGCGGCCCACCCGGATGCTGTTCGCGCGGGCCAGGAGCCGGCTGAAGCCGTCGCTGAGGCCGGCGGTGCGGCCGGATTCACGCCCGCCGCCCAGGTCCAGCACCACCGCCTTGCTGAAGGAGCTCAGGGTGGAGTCGAGGGTGGAGCCGGCGGAGGCCATCATCAGCACCGTGGTCACCACCAGCGCGACCAGCCCGAAGGAACGGGCCACCCGGAACGGGGTGTCCTGGCCGGGGTCGAGCCCCGCGTTTCGGGCGTGCACCCCCACCAGGCCGAAGAGCGCGATGAAGGCGGCGGCAATGACCCCGGACCAGAGGTAGCCCTTGAGCATCCGGCGGGCGTCGGTGATGAAGGCGCGATCGGTGAGCACCGGATCGTGGAAGGGGTAGCTGAACGACTGCAGGAGCGCCACCAGGAGGAGGTCCACGCCCCCGGCCAGGGTCCAGGTGCCGGAGTGGACCAGGCGGCGCGGTCCGTCTGCCGGGACCACCCAGGCCAGGACGGCGGCGAGAAGGGCCAGCCCCAGGACGAACTGGATGCCGTCGGTGAGGATGGAGCTTCGGAGCCCGCCCCGCAGGGTGTAGGCCAGGGTGAGGAGCGCGAAGGCCATGGCGGCGGCGAAGTAGGGGAGGGTGCCGGCGGGCCCGAAGTACGTCCCCACCACCGCGGTGTTGGACCAGACCTCGTTCACCAGCCGGATCATCACCACCAGCATGAACGCCGCCGCGGCGGCGCGGCCGTACTTGGCGGTGAGGAACTCGGTGAGGCTCCCCACCCGCGTGCGCTTTCGGATCCGGTAGATCACGAACCCGGCCACCGGGATGGAGAGATACCACCCCGCGTAAGCCACCGCCCCCACCAGGCCGAACTCCCGGCCCAGGTTGGCCGCGTTGGTGATGGACTTGGCGAAGATCCAGGAGATCACCACCGAACCGATCAGGAGCCCCTGGCCGACCTCGCGGTCGTCGGCCCGGCGTCCGGCATAGAACTCCCCGAACCGGCGCGCGGTGGGGGACACCAGGAACATGACGAGGCCGTAGAGGCCGAGGATGACCCAGAGGATCGTGGTCAGCATGGGGGCTCATGATCGCAGACCCGAGGCTCCGCCGGGAACCCCGGGCGTGGTCCCGGTCCCAAGGCTCACGCGGGGGACGCCGGGGCCTCACGCCGTCGGGCGGACGCGAACCTCGAAATTCACCCGGCCCAGGAGCTTCCCCCGCCAGTACTGCTCGGCGGCCACAAGGTAACGTCCGGGTGGGGTCCGGGGGGGGAGGGCCACGCGCACGGTGACCGGGACCTTCTGGTCCGGCTCGAGAACGATCCCATCGATGAGGTGGGGGAGGAGGCCCTGCAGCATCAGGGGCTCACGGGGCCGGTCCCCGCGCTGGGGCGGTGCTCCGATGCCGTCCGCCGCGAGGTGGGGTCCAAGGACTTCGAGCCTCGTGTGGTCCACGTGGACGACGGCGCCCCGGGGGAGCCTCGATCGGATCACCAGGCGGTGGCGGTTGTCGGGATCCGGGAAGTATCTCCCCGGCAACCCCCGCAGGAAGAACGTGGCCGAGGACGTTTCGGAGCCCGGAGCCGCCTCCACCACCTTGATGTTCCGGAAGCACAGGTTGTTCTGCTCCCGGACGAGCATGACGAACTTCTCGCCCGCGGACAGTGCGCCGGCCACGTCCACCTTGTCCGAATCGGTCTCGGCCAGCGCGATCAGGCAGTAGTGCCCGGCCGCGGGTAGATCCCCGGCCTCCCAGACCAGGGGATCGGGGATGACCCGCTGCTCGTCCTGGAGAATCGCCTCCGCCTCCAGCACCCCGATCTCGTGCCAGTCGTCGGGGTAGAGGAACGTCGAGGGGTCGGCCCAGTACACGGTGATCCGGGCGTCGTCCGGGTAGGTCCCGCGATTGCTCAGCCGGATGTAGACGTAGTTGTCGCTGCCGGCGGCCGCATCCTGGCAGAGATACCCGTCCTCCCAGGCCCCGGCGCCGAACGCCGCCTCCGGATCGAACTCGCGCACCGTCCGCAGGATGATGTCAGGGCTCCAGCACACCCCGGTTCCCGATGACGGCTCCTCCCCGGTGTCTCCGACGTGATCCCGGAGGAAGATGTCGGAGCACAGGGTGAGAAGCTTCCCGAGATCGGGTAGGGGGCCGATGGGGTAGGAGCTGGCGTCCAGTTCCGGCTGGGGGCTCCCGTAGTCGGGGTCGGCGAGCAGGGCACGCAGCTCGACCGGGGAGAGCGGATCCATGCCCGCTCCCAGCCGCGCCCCCTGGAGGCACACCGCGACCCCGGCCACCATGGCGCTGGCCGAGGAGGTGCCGCTGAAGCCGTCCGTGTAGGCGCTGCCGTCGATGATGGTCCCGGTCAGGTCGGTGCTCGCGGTCACCACCTTGTTGCCCCAACCCTGGCAGTTCACGCGCGTCCCGTAGCTGGTGATGGCCTCGTGGGTCCTCCAGGTCCCAGGCGCGGAAAGGTCTTCGGGCGGGACTTTTCCCGCCCCGACCATGACGGCGAGGGAGTCGGAGGCGTCGTCCATATCCGCTCCCCAGAGCTTCGCGGAGGAGCCGTCGTCGCTCTTCGGCACGTCGACGTCGTCGAGGCGCTTCGAGTCGTTGCCCGCCGGCTCGATCACGGTGATCCCGTCCGTCTCGGCCAGCGCCCTCAGATACGTCCGGATGTCCGGATTCAACTCTACCGGGCGTTCCAACGTGTACGAGTCGGGATCCTCGTACGCCGTGACTTCGAGGAGCATGACGACCGGACCATCGGGCCAATCCCGTAGCTTCAAGGCCAGGTCGTCCAGGGCCGTCATGATCCGGGCCTCGCGGAGGAGCCGGTCGTACTCGTCCCCCACGGCCGACTCGAAGGCGCAGGGAACGGCGGCTCCGGTAGCATCGAAGCAGTGAGCCGAACCGGGAGGGATGTCCACGTAGTTGGCGAAGTAGATATGGCCGATGTCGTACGCGATGCCGGTCACCCCCACTCCATCCCGGCTCCCGCAGAGCATGCCCAGCACCTCGGTCCCATGCTCCATCGAGAGACCGGTGTCCTCATAGAGGGACTCGAGCGTTTCCGCAGGCGGAAGGTCCCGGTGATCGGGATCGTAGGCGCCGTCCACCACGCCCAGTGCCACTCCCGCTCCCTTGCCCCCGACCACTTCCCAGGCCGACCGAGCATCGATCCCGCCGTCGGTGGCCGGATCCAGATAGCCCTGGGAAGGCTCCAGATCGTCGCCGGAGCTGGGGGGGGGAGAGGGAGGGGGGCCGAACGGCCGGGCCGGAATCACGTAAGCCACCTGATCCACACCCTCCAGGGCCGTGCGGATGGCCTGCAGGTCCTGGGAGGAGGTCGGGGCGAGAAAGAGCCGGTAGAAGGTGGCCAGAGTGGCGGGAGGACCTGCCGGAGTCAGAGCGGTCGTGTATCCCCTGGCCAGGAGGAGATCCCCGTACCTGGGAAAGCTCTTCCCGAGAGTATAGCGCGTTCCGGAGAGGATGTGATGGATACGGGATGAGGTTCCCGGAGTCATCTCGTAGTCCTGCGCGGAGAGCTGCCCTCCGCTTGGATCCGGCTCCCTCAGCTTCAGGATGAACTGGTGGAAACGGGCCGGGTGGTGCGGTCCGCCGTGAGGTGGCATGAGTGCATCCTCCCAGTGTCGGGGGGTTTGGCCTCCGTCTCAACCCTGGATCGGCGGCCATGCTGGTTCGTGCTGGTCGCCGCCGCCCGGTCCGCTGGGATCCGCCACGACCACGATCTGGTCCACCTCCCCGGGCCGGAAGGTGTGCACGAGCTCCAGGTCGCCGGTGGTGTCGTTCGCCCGATACACTTCCACCCGGAACGGGTCGTTGAACGTGAAGGCCTGCGCATCGTGGTACCCGGTTTTTCCTGCGCCCTGTTTCACCGAGACCGCGTAGCCTGCCTCTCCCTGCCAGTACGTGATGAGGGCCTTGGGTGGGATGTACGCATGAAGCATGCGATTCCGCAGACACGGGTCGCTCAGGTCGAGCTCGCAACTGCTCTCGACGGTGGAGGGGTAGAGGGAGACCACGTCCGCGGGATCCATGGGGATCGTGTCCCGGCTCGCGTCCCCACAGGGGTCGTGGGGATTCTCCGAGACGATATTGATCCACGTGAACCGGGAGGCACCCAGGGTCTTGCCGGTCATGAAGGAGGGGGCCGAGATGGCCTCCCCGTCCTTTCGGAACTCCAACCCCGCGTAGTACATGTCCGAACCACTGTGGTCGCCGACCTGGATGAGCACGCCGGTACGGAAGAGCCGGTTGGGTCTCCCGTCGTCGCCGGTTCCCTTGGGATCCGCTGCGGTTCCGTTGGAGAAGGAGTTGGCGGTCGGCATCCACGTCGCGAGGGAGCCGTCCTGGATGACGAGGTGCTCCGGAGTGTCGCTGCAGCTGCAGCTGCCCAGGGTCAGCAGCAGGGAGAGGATCAGACACATCGAGAGCGTTCCCGCGAGACGCCCGGCCTTGCCGTGTCGTTCCGAACCTGTGCGCTTCATCGGTTGGGTCTCCTTTCCGTTACTCGGTCCTGACGGTTCACTTCGCTCCCGCGCCGACCGCGATGAACCCGCCCCAGTAGAACGGGTTGTCGCCTCCAGTCTTCGTCCTGGTGTGCGCCAGCGCGTTGAGAGTGGCCGCCCGGGCGGCGGCGGCGGCATCTTTTTCTCCGGTGATCCGCGCGCGGTAGAAGGACTCCATCCAGTCAGAGGCGGCCTCGTCGTCCACCGCCCAGAGGCTCATGACGAGGGCGTGCGCGCCGGCGATCTGGAAGGCGCGGCGGAGCCCCATGACCCCTTCGCCCGTCCTGATGCGTCCCACCCCCGTCTCGCATGCGGAGAGAACCACCCAGTCCGCCCCGGTGAGGTCCAAGACGGCGATCTCCTGGGCGGTGAGAATGCCGTCCTCGGATCCCGGCTTGTCTGCGTCCCGGTGGTTCGCTCCGGCCATGGCCAGGCCGGCCAGCAGGAAGGGGTTGTCGGCCCGTGCCGGAGCCGGCCGGCGGGGGCTGAGGCCGGCGATTCCTCGCGTGCCCGTTCCGCCGGGGGTACCGCTTCCGTCGAGGAAGAACCCGTGGGTGGCAAGGTGAATCACCCGGGCCCGGGGGGCCTCGAGCTTGAAGGCGGCCTCGGTGGCCGCGGAACCGGTCAGGAGCCGCACTGGCCCCACCGGCTTGCCGCCCCCCGCGCCGGCCGAACCGCGGCGCGCGACATCCCGCCAGACCCCGGCGATCGTCCGCACCTCGGTGGCGGTGGCGGGCAGGGGACGAAACCTGACCCCCTTGAGGGTCGGCAGCGTCCGCCCGTGTCCGCGAAGCCGGCCCGGCCCGGTCGAGTCCGGGGCCGTGGCGGACAGGGACCCGCTCACCGGGCCCGTGCTCCCGGCATCGAAGTCCGGGGCGCCCATGGCCAGAAGCTCCGTGTTGGCCCGGGTGCCCCGGGACGCCGGGATCAGATCCCGTTCGGCCGAGAGGTACTGGAAGAGGGGAGCGGTTTCCGCCAGGTAGCTCGAGGCTTCGGAGGGAAGCGCGTCCAGGTTGACCAGGGCGAGAGCGCCGTCGGGGACGATATAGATGCGGTCCGCTCCCCGGAGATACGGGGCCACCGGGTCCCAGACCGTCGCCCGGAGCCGGGATCCGATCTCGCGAAGCGCGTCCTCGTGCTCCCCGTCGGGCGGGCGTCCCGCCTGCCCCGCCCACTCGCCAACCAGGCTGTCGATACCCGCCGCGGCGCCCAGCGGGATGACCTCGACCTTGCGGGTACCCGGGATGAGGACGAAGGCCAGGTACCTGGAGGCGCCGCCCTCGCCGGGGACGCACTCCCCGGCCGGCGGGCCCGCCTCGCGGTACCGGGCATAGGCGAGAAGGGCGCCGCCCGCGGGAACCCGGCCGGCGACGTCGGCGAACCCGGCCGGCTCGCCGCCTGGATCCAGCCCGTACCCTGAACTCGTTTCCACCAGCGCGCGCTCCGCCTCCTCGCGCCGCTTCGTGGCCTCCTCCAGCTTCGCGCCGTATCGCCCGCCTTCTCCCGCTTCCGGACCGCTGACCAGGAGATGGGCCAGGGCGCGGCTGGCGTCCATCAGCTCGCGGGCCTTGTCGGCGGTCGCCGGGTCACGGGACGCCCTCAGGGCCCGATGCCTCGCCGCCATGACGTCGAGAACGGTGAGGCGGTCCCGGACGAGCGCGTCCCACACGGATCTTCGCGCCCCGGGGGCAAGGCCCTGCGTCGCGAGCGCCAACGCCTGGTCCAGGCCGGTGCGGGCCACCCGGGCGTAGGCCAGGGCTTCCGTTTCGGGAAGGGAGGCCGCGGTCAGGCGAAGGTGCTCCCGGGAGACGGTTTCAGCTCGAAGGGCCATGGCCAGGGCTTCTTCCCGGTTCCCACGGGTGCGGTCGAGGGCCGAGATCGCCGAGCAGACCTCGGCCACGCGGGGATGGTTCCCACCGAGCTTCGATTGGGCGGTATCCAGCGCCTTCGCATAGGCCTCCGCCGCCTCATCGAGGTGCCCTTGGGCGGAGAGCGCGTCGCCGAGGCCCTTGGCGGCCACCGCGAGGTCGTCGAACGAGCTCCCGGTCACGGGTGCCTCCAGGATGTGCAACGCCCGGCGGAAATCCGCCTCGGCCTCTCCCGGCTTTCCCTCACACAGGAGACAGAATCCGCGACCCTGGAGGTTGGTGGCCAGGAAGGGATGGTCGGGCCCGAGAAAGCTCTCCCGGAGAGCCAGTGCTTCGTCGTGAAGCGAGAGCGCCTCGGAGATGTTGCCCTGTCTCGACTGGACCCCGGCGAGGACGCTGAGAATGGCGGCGATCCGGGCCCGGTCGGGTTCCTGCGCGGCCCTGGCCAGGGCGAGGGCCCGGACCAGAGTGCTCCGGGCCTCGTCGTAGTCGCCCAGCTTGACGAGGACGTAGGCCAGGTTGTTGAGGCACGAGGCGATGAAGGGGTTCTTCGGCTCGAGGGTGCTGTCGGCGATGGCCAGGGCGCGCTCGTAGAGGCGTCGCGCCTCGACGTACTCGCCGACGTTCTCGTGAAGGGTGGCCAAGCCGTTCAGCGGCCACGCAACGACGGCGCTCTCGGGACCGTAGCTCTCCCGGGTGAGCCGGACGCTCCGGCGGTAATCCTCCTCCGCGCCGGAGTAGCGTCCCAGCATCCGCTCCACCCGGGCCAGGCTGTAGGCGTTCTGGGCGAGGGCCCGGGCGTCGACCTCGGGGGCCAGTTCGAGCGCGGCCTGCTGGCGCTCCAGGGCGTCGACGGCCGCCGGATAGTCCGCGATCTCGATGAGGAAGAGGCCCATGCGTCCCAGGCTCGCCGCGAGCCGGGGGGAGTCCGGCGGCAACGTCTTCTCCTGGATCGCCAGGGCCTCCTCCAGGAGCGGCCGGGCCTTGTCGTACTTCTCGGCCCGCGCGTAGAAGTCACCGAGCCCGCTCATGGACGCGGCGAGCTCGGGATTCTCGGGATCGAGGAGCCGTTTCCGGATCGCCAGGGCGCGTCCCAGGGCGTCCTCCGCCTCCTTGGAAGCGTCCCCGCCGCGGCGCCCCATGACGTCCACCACCAGGTCCAGCGCCCGCGCCGCCTCGAGGGACTCCGGCCCGTGCTCCCGCTCCGCGCGGGAGAGCGCCGACCGGGCCAGGCTGTCCGCCGCCTCGTAGCGGTTCGCGTCGAGAAGGGCGTACACGGCTTCGAATGCGGGGGAGCGCGGGATCCCCGCGGACCGACCGGAAGCCGGCGGAGCGGCCGCCGCGACGAGCGGCGCTGGAAGCCAGGCCAGGAGCCCGAGGCCTACCACGACGCGGCTGAGACGCGAACCCCGGGGGCGCCGCGTTGGGGGCGCCCCCGTCGTTCGTTGACCGGATCCGTGCATCACCGGGCCTTCTATGCCCCGGAGTTCGCTAGACGGATCTCCCACGACCAGACGCCGCTATGGCGAGAGGTCTTGAGCGAGACCCGGCGGTTGATGTCGGCGACGCGGGGCGCTCCCTCCGGGGCCTCGGAGCGGCGGGCGGAGAACCCGCCGATGCCGCGGAGCCGGTCGATTACCTCCGGCTTCCCGATCTCGACCGGTCCCCCCGGTTGCGCGGGGGTCAGACCGGCCAGCTCCCGCTCCAGATCGGGGAGCGGCTTCCGGGAAGCCACCACCAGGAGCACCTCGCTCCCGCCGGAACTGGTCACGTCCCAGTAGAACGGCGTGCCGTCCACCGTACCCGGGAGGCGGACCGCCGTCCCGGCGGGGAGTGGGTTGACCACGTCCAGGCCATCCAGGGGAAAGAGCAGGTAGCCGTGGCGGGCGTCGTCCTCGTTCACCACGTAGACGTTGCAGGGCTTCGAGCCCTCGATCTCGAGGAAGAGCTGGTCGCCGGGAGCGATCGCTGCGCCTTCCACCAGCCGTTCGTCGGCGTTCGGACCCACTCTGAACAGGGACGCCCGGGCCTCGAAAGGCGTGGCCAGCATGCGCGGGCCGAAGACCGCGGCGGCGATTACCAGAGCGGTGGCGGCGGCGGCCAGGATCCAAACCTGGAGCCGCGGAAACCGCGACTCGGGCCGGTTCTCCGACTCCCCGTGGAGGGCCAGGCAAAGCGCGCGTTCCATCTCCCCCGCGCTCCGGTACCGGTCCTTGGGATCGCGGGCGATGGCCCGGGCCACGACCTGGACGAAACCGGAGGACAGGTCGGGGCGTACGTCGAGGAGGGGAGTGGTCTCCATCCGATCGTGCTTTTCCCGAAGCTCCGCGAAGCTCTCGGCTTCCACCGGGTAGCGGCCGCTCACCAGGCGGTAGAGGACGACTCCCAGGGAATAGATGTCGGAGGACGGGGTCATGGCTTCCCCGTGGAAGAGCTCCGGGGCCATGAAGAGCGGGGTTCCCGAGGTGCCCTTCTCCTCTTCCGGGATCCGGTCGGGATCCCGGTCGATGGCCGAGCTGAAGTCCATGAGGACGATCTTCCCGCCCTCTTCCCGCATGACGTTCTGGGTCTTCACGTCTCCGTGCACCAGGCCCGCGGAATGGACCGCGGCCAGCGCCCGGCAGAGTTCGACCCCGATCAGGGCGGTCTCGCGGGAGCTGAAGGACCCCTGATCGGCCAGGGATGCCTCGAGCGTCTTCCCCTGGATGAGATCGCACCACAGCCCGGCGCGGCCTTCGTGGCGGTCGGCCCCGTACACGGTGAGGACGTTGGGATGGCGGATCCGGGCCAGACGCCGGGCCTCGCGAAGAAAGGTGGAGTCGTCCTTGACCACGCCCGGATTGCGCAGCTTCAGGGCGACGTCGCGGTCCAGGGTGGGATCGTGGGCCAGGTAGACCTCTCCGAAGGATCCCTGGCCGATCCGCTCGATCAGGGTCAGGGGGCCCCAGGTGGGAAGGTCGTGGAACCGGATGGTTCCCATCACGCCCTCCGGCGAGAGGCCACCGGGGGTCGGAACCTCGGGGGGCGATTGCGACAGCTCGCCGATTCTCTGGACCGTGCGGAGACGTTCGACCACCGTCCGGAGCCCCGAGTTCTCGAGAAGCTCCTTCTCCCAGTCGACGGCGTCTCCGTCCGAGACCGAGCGGGCGAGCCGGGTCAGGGTATCGTGTTCATCCTGCATGCATGCACTCCGCCAGCCGCACCAGGGCCCGGGATACCGTCATGCGGGCCGCGTTCCAGGACGGGCTCCCGATGGCCTCGGCGATCTGCTCGTAGGTGAAGCCGAACTCGATCCTGAGGACCACCGCCTCCCGCTGTTCATCGGATAGCCGGTCCAGGGCGCCCTCGTAGGCGGCCAGGGTTTCCACCCCCACCATCGATTCCAGCGGGGAGGGGTCCCCGGCGGGAAGGCGTTCGTCGAGCAACTCGTTGCTCGGTCGCCGGTCCGCCCGTCGGAGATGGTCCAGGATCTGGTTCCGAAGGATCCGCCGGAGGTAGGCGAGGAACGCGCCCTCCCGGCGGGGTTCGAAGTCCTTCACCCTATCCAACGCCCGGAGCAGGGTTACCTGCACAAGATCGTCGGTGTCGGCCAGACCGCGGGCCCGGGCGGGGAGTCGTCCCCGGGCCCAGCGCTCCAGGATGGGGAGATATCGGCGAACGAGCCGGTTCCGGGCCGCCTCGTCCCCCTCACGCACCTGGGCCAGGAGGACGGCGGTGGACTCCAGGTCGGCCGGGGTCGCGGACGTGTCCTTCAGATGATCCTGCTCCCTCGGCATGTGGCCTCCCCGATTACTGTCACGTCCCTAATCTATAGCATCTTATCTAACTTCGCGACCCGCCGCAAGCCGGTGGCGCGGTTTGGGTTGGGGATTCCGGGATAGTGTCGGGGGGTGCTGCGGTCAGTCCGAGGCCCCGGTGGGGGAGGGTCCGGGGTCCGGCGCGCCCACCGACGAAGCGTGGATCCTGAGTTCCGGGTGCGCGGCGAGAACGAGTCCGGCCACCCGTCGCACCGCCCGCTTGAGCCCGAAGGTCGGGCGGGGAAAGCCGTAGGAGGCCGGTTTGATCAGGATGCGCTCGTCGGTTTTCGGGATGACCGAGATGCCCACGTGCTGGGTGAAGCCGCCTTCCTGGATGCGGGCTTCCACCATCCATTCGCCCCCGTCGGCGCGGGCGAACACGCCCAGGAGTTGGACGAGGACGCGGCCGCCCGCCCGTTCCTCGGCCCAGGTGCGGGGTTCGAACCCCGGAAGCAGATCGGTTCCGGAGACGGTGCCTTCCAGCATGACGTTGGGCATGGTGTTCAGGGTCTCCACGTGGGGGGGCTCGGGCCCTCCCGCCGTCGTTTTCCGCCAGACGAAATAGTGGATGCGCGAGCCGGCCTCGCGGCCCTTCCGCTCGTACTTGGTGGCGGCGCGGCCCGGAAGCTCCGGGACGCGGGTGGCGCCGTGAGCCGGCTCGAGCGCGGCCTGCCCCTCCAGGACCCCGGCGATCCAGTCCGCGTAGTCCGCGTGGTCGGTGACCACGGTCAGCCTCCCTCCCGGCCGGAGCCGCCGGGCCGCCAGATCCAGAAACCCCGGCTGGACGACCCGCCTCCCGTGATGGCGTTTCTTCGGCCAGGGGTCGGGGTGGTTGACGTAGATCTCGTCCAGGGAGCCGCGGGGGAAGAGATGTTCGAGGAGAAACACCCCGTCGCCTACCAGCACCCGCGCGTTCGGCGCCGCCAGACGCTCCAGGCGGCCGAGGAGCCGGCGGGCCGAGGCCCAGGAGAGCTCGGCGCCGACCCAGTTCACGTCGGGCCGCTCGCGCACCAGCCCTTCCAGGAACTCGCCGTTCCCGAACCCCAGCTCGAGGGCGAGGGGAGCCGCGCGCCCGAAGACCGCGTCCCAGTCCGCCGGCCACGGGAGCCGGGGCCAGTGGACGAGATGGGACTCGATGGGGTGGGGGGCCGGGGAAGCGGACATCGGGGGAAGTATACCCAAGCCGGCCCGACCCATTCACGAACCCGCTGCGGCGGCGGGCATCCGCTCCCCCTCGCGACACGGCCTCCTGAATGGGTCGACCTACGAGAGCAGGAGCTCCAGGTCCTCCCGGGTGAGGCGGAACCCGGTCCGGTCGTCGGCGCGGATGATGGAGTCGGCAAGCTCCTTCTTGGCGGACTGCAGCTCGAGGATCCGCTCCTCGACCGTGTTCCGGACGACCATCCGGTAGGCGAAGACGGGACGGGTCTGCCCGATCCGATGGGTCCGGTCGATGGCCTGGGCCTCCACCGCGGGGTTCCACCACGGATCCAGGAGATACACGTACTCGGCCGCGGTCAGGTTGAGGCCGAGCCCTCCCGCCTTCAGGCTGATGAGGAAGAGGGGGCAGTCCGGATCCTCCTGGAACCTGCGCACCACCCCGGCCCGCTTGCGGGTGCGGCCGTCCAGGTAGGCGTAGGGCGTTCCCGCCGCGTCCAGGCGGTCCCGCACGATGGAGAGGAAGCTGGTGAACTGGGAGAAGACCAGGGCCTTGTGGTCTTCGGTCAGGATCTCCTCAATCTGCGGGAAGAGGGCGTCGAGCTTGGCGCTCGGTTCCTCCCGGCGGCCGCGGTCGATCAGACCGGGGTGGCAGGCGGCCTGGCGCAATCGCAGAAGAGCCTCGAGAACCTGTATCCGCGAGCGCTCGATCCCCTTTTCCTCGACCCGCGACATGAGCGCGGAACGGTAGTGGGCGAGGAGCTCGTCGTAGAGACGCCGTTGCTCCTTGTTCATCTCGCAGTAGAGGGTCTGTTCGGTTCGCGCGGGAAGCTCCCGGGCGACCTGCGCCTTGGTGCGGCGGAGGATGAAGGGACGGGCGGCGCGGGCCAGGAGATCCCGGGATCGGGAGTCCACCTCGGCGGCCTGCTTGGCGATGGATCGGAACGCGGCGGCGCGGCCGAGCACGCCGGGGTTCAGGAACTCGAACAGGCTCCAGAGTTCCCCCAGGTGGTTCTCTATCGGGGTTCCGGAAAGCGCGAGGCGCCGGCGGCCGCGGAGGAGGCGCACCGCCCGCGACGCCTGGGTCCGCGCATTCTTGATCGCCTGGGCCTCGTCCAGCACGATGCACTCGAACTCCGTCTCGCGGAAGAGAGCGACGTCCCGGCGAAGGGTCCCGTAGGTGGTGATCACCACGTCGCACCGGGAAAACGCGCGGGCGTCCCGGCGCCGGCCGATGCCGGTGTGGTCCCGCCAGCGGAGCCGGGGGGTGAATCGAGCGGCCTCCTCCAGCCAATTGAAAACCAGGGATCGCGGGGCCACGACGAGGGAGGGCTTTCGCTTGCCGGTGGTCCTGGGGAACGAGGCGAGCAGGGCCAGCACCTGGACGGTCTTTCCCAGCCCCATGTCGTCGGCCAGGCAGCCGCCGAAGCCGAACCGGTCGAGGAAGCGGAACCAACCGAGGCCCTCGCGCTGGTAGTCCCGAAGGGTCCCCTGAAAGGAGGGGGGAGGGTCCTCGGGGGTGATGCCTTCGAAGCTGCGGAGCTCCTCCCGGGCTCGCCGGAACCCGGCGTCCACGTCCACGTTGGGTTCCTGGGCCAGGAGGACGTCGAGAAGACCGATCTGCGAGCGCCGGAAACGAAGGGCGTCTCCGTCCACCTCGCCCAACCGGGCCAGATCCCCGAATCCCTGGAGCCACTCCTCGGCGAGGATGCCGAAGGAGCCGTCGTCCAGCTTCACCCAGTGTTCGCCGTGCTTGAGGGCGCGAAGGAGCTCCGGAAGCCGGGCGGTTCCGCCGCCGAAGGTGGCTCCTCCCTGAAGATCGAACCAGTCCACACCCGAAACGAGCTGGACGTCGAACCGCCCCGAGCCGCGGACGAGCTTTCCTTCCGCTTCCACCGTCCACCCCTCTTCGATGAGGGCCCGCACCACTTCGGGAAGGCTCCGGGAGGGGATCTCGAAAGAACCCTGCCCATCCCATCGGTCCCGACGGCGGAGGAGACCCAGCTCGTGAAGGCGCCGGGCTGCGCCGCGCTCCGCATCGGGGTCCCGAAGGAAGACGCGCCGGGCCGCGAGGTCGACCGGATCGCCGTGGGCCCCGGCCCAGGGAATGGTCAGATCCCCGTAGCGGAAGAGCAGGCGGCAGGGAAGCCGGGAGGTCTTGAGCCGCCTCCCCCGTCCACCGGTGGCTACCTCGAGGTGGAACCGGGGCGCGCTCCGAACGCTCTCCAGCTTGAACTCGTCCGGAAGGGTCAGGGGGGGACGAGGGTGGGTGTCGTAGAACCGGGCCAGAAAGCGGTCGATTTCCCGGCCGGGGACATGCACTGCGCCCGCCTTCCCCAGGAGCGCGATCCAGGCCGAGCCTCCGCGGACATCGAGAGGGGCGGCACGGTCCTCGAACAGGATCGCCCCTCCCGCGAACACGAGTTGCGGGTCGGAAAGGGGGAGCGTCTCGCCGTCCCGGCGGAGGATCCCCCGGAGGTCGTACCCCGGCTTCCCCTCCGTGGGGACCAGTTCCAGCCCGAACCGCCAGGGATCCCCCTCCGCGTCCCATCGGAGGGGCTCGGGGCCGATGGCCGCCTCTCGCTCCTCTTTCAGGAAGCACCGGCCGGTGCGGCAGAGGAGGGGAAGTGCGGTCTCGGCGACCCAGGTCGAGAGGTATCTGAATCGATCGCCGTTTCCGAAATCCGAGTACCCGTAGCTCGTCCACCTAGGCGCGGCGAACGAATCGCCGAACAGCAGGCTGGCAATCCCGCGGTCGTCGGGACTCGCGAGCTTGCTCTCACTGGAAAGACGGCGAACGGTCTTCGGCTTTCCCCAGTCTCCGTTCACCTTTCGCTCCTGGGTCTCCACCGAAACACAGAGGGCTTCCGATCGGGCCGATTCCTCGACGTCGATGACGTAGATGATCCGCCGGGCGTCCGGATCGTCGGCCGGCTCGATTCCGGACGGAACGGACTCCTGAGCGCCTTGCACCGAGGAGATCGCCTCTTTCCAGTTCACGGGCTTGGGGCGGGGCGGCGGCTTTCGGCGGCCTCGGGTCCGCCCGCCGCCGAGGCTCCGCGACCGGAGCCCTACCCGGTCGCTCTCCCGCGGGGCGGGGGACCCGGAGGCATCCTCTTCGTCCTCATCACCTTCATCGAGAAAGTGATCCAGAAGCTCGTCGGTGTCCACGCTCACGTAGGTCGGGGGCTCGCCGTCGGCTCCGGCCAGATGCCCCGCCTCCAGCGCCGTCCGAAGCGCCGCCCAGACGTGCTTGCACGGCTCCAGCTCCCGCTGGAGAAACGGGCAGGTGCACGAGGCCTGAATGGTCGTGCCGGAGCGGCGAAGATCGACCTGGTACGCTCTCGATCCGCGGACCACCGCGCCGACCCGGTCCGGCCCGGCGTTCCGGAGCGGGGCCACCCGGCCGGAGGCGTAGTAGGCGTCGCCCCGGGAACGGGTTGCCGAGCCGAAACAGTTGCGGACGGAAGCCTGGAGGGAAGTGCTCATGAACGGTCTCGGTGATGGAGGACGGTGGCGTTTAGGGATCGAAGGATTGTAGGGCATCCACCGCGCAAACGAAACCGGAGGGCCCGCGGTCGAAGGGTGGCGGGACCGGGGAGATTGTGATGCCTGAAGAGGTTGTGGCATTGTCATCCGGTCGGCATGACCCCGATCCGTCCCGATCGGCCGGCGGGCCGCAACCCCTTCCACGTGGATTGGAGCATCCCATGGAACTCGAAGAGATCGCGCGGGAGTTCCGGTTCTTCGCCGGCATGTGCGCCGGTCGGGCCCCGCTCTACGAGGCGCTCGCGGAAGGCGTCTCGGCGGACGACTCCATCCTCTCCCTCGCCCGGGGCGGGCGGCAGGGGCATCCGCCGGTGAACCTCCTCTTCGGTGCGGTCCACTATCTTCTCCTGAGCGGCGCGGAGCACCCCCTCCGCCGTCTTTACCCCTCGGTGGGCGGTGGTGAGGACCCGGACGGGGCCTATCCGGTCTTCGTCGACTTCTGCCGGCGGCACGAGGGCGCGATCCGCGAGCTGGTCCGGACGCGCCGGGTGCAGACCAACGAAGTCGGACGATCGGGGCTCCTCCTCCCTGCTCTCTCCCTGGCCTGGGAGAGCGGAGGCCGTTCTCCGCTCTACCTGATCGAGGTGGGGGCCAGCGCCGGCCTGAACCTCTTCTTCGATCGTTACCGGTACGCGTACTCGGGCGGTCGCGAGTGCGGCCCCGCCTCTCCTGCGGTGATACGCACCGAACTCCGAGGCCCCGCCCCGTGCCCGGTTCCCTCGACGCTCCCCGGGATCGGCGCGCGGGTGGGCATCGACCTCGCGCCGGTGGATGTGACCGATCCCGACGCCGTACGGTGGATGGAAGCCCTCATCTGGCCGGATCAGGTGCATCGGCTGGAACTCCTTCGCGCCGCGGCCGGCCTGGCCCGGGAGGATCCGCCGCGGCTGGTCCGGGGAGACGCCCTGGAGACGGTGGGAGGGCTGATGGCCGACGCGCCTCCCCGGATGCCGGTCTGCGTCTTCCACAGCAACGCCGTCTACCAGATGAGCGAAGACTGGCGCGCGGCCTTCCCGGCGCGACTGGCGGAGTTGAGCCGGGACCGGGATCTGATGGAGGTCTCGCTCGAGTGGCTGGGGGACGACCCGGGGCCGCGGCTGGAGCTGGTGGAGTATCGGGGCGGCGAGCGGGATGCCCGGTCCCTCGCCGACTGCGACATCCACGGGGCATGGATGACCTGGCGGGATCGATATTGACCGAAAGCAGTACAGCCCGAGGACGCGGCGCGCGTCCGATTCCGGGCATCGGAGGAGATACATGAGCACCATCATCGGAATCGCCGGCAGCCTGCGCGCGGGATCGTACAACTCCGCCCTGCTGCGGGCGGCGGCGGAGCTCGCACCGGCCGGAGTGACGTTGGAGACCGCGTCGATCGCCGGCATCCCGCTCTACGACGCCGACCGGGATGTCGCGAACGGGTCTCCGGAGCCGGTGAGCGCGCTGAAGGAGCGGATCGTCGCGGCCGACGGCCTGCTGCTGGCGACCCCGGAGTACAACAATTCCATCCCCGGCGTGTTCAAGAACGCGGTCGACTGGCTTTCCCGGCCGGCAAGGGACATCCCGCGCGTATTCGGCGGCAAGCCGGTCGGGCTGATCGGCGCTTCCACCGGTTCGGGCGGAACCCGGATGGCCCAGGCCGCCTGGTTGCCGGTGCTCCGGGTCCTCGGCGTCCAGCTCTGGTCCGGCCGCCAGATCTACGTCCCCGCCGCCGGCCAGGCGTTCGACGATTCCGGCAAGCTGGTCGACGACGCGGTTCGGGAGCGGTTGGCCCGCTACGTGGCGGGGTTCGTGGATTTCGTGGACGCCTGACGGCGATTGGGGGGAGCGAATGGAACCCCCGGCATGGCCCGCGTTGCCGCTCGGTGAGTGGGAGCCGACCTATCTGACCCTGCATCGCTGGACCCAGATCGTGGGCAAGGTGCGCCTGGCTCACGCGCGCCGGCTCAACCACTGGTGGCGCGCACCGCTGTACGTGACCCGAGGGATTCACGACCTCGGCGATACCCTACGACCGGAGCCAGTTCTCGATGTCTCTCGACTTCTGCGCGCACCGGCTGGTGGTGAGCCGACTCTCCGGCGAGCGCAACCCGTCCCCCCCGGCGGATCCGGTCTCGGCGAAGGCCTACTCCCACGAGGTCACCTCGGTTCCCGGGGAGGATCCGTGGGGCCTCCGCTGGACGGAGCCGAAGACCGGTTACAGCCAGGCTGGATCGTCCGATGGTTGGAGGATCCGGCCCGATATCGCCCTGGAACCATGGAGCCTGAGGCGGGAATGAGCGAGCACGAGGCGAAGAGTATCGCCGCCTACCTCATGACGATACGGGGAGGATGATGCGACGGGCTTGGCCGGCAATGAATGTTGCACTCGGACCGGTCGTGGCCGGCAGGGACGGATGCGTGAAGACGAGCCCGGAGACGAATGGGGACCACGGGGCGGCCGGGGCGGGGGACAGCCCGGGCGTGGTCGCCGAATCCACCGCCGCCGCCGGGGGGGGACGGCCGTCGCCGAGGGGCAAGCGCTCCCGGACACCCTCTTCCTCTTCAGCTACGCCGAGCGACGGGGAATGCGCCTGTTTCACCACTACTGCTCGGCGTGCCATGGGGAAGGGGGCCGGGGAGACGGCTTCAACGCGTACAACCTCGACCCGAAACCTCGAGATCTCACCGACCTGAAGTACCAGGACGCCATTTCGGACGAAACCCTGAAGGAGGTGGTGTCCCAGGGCGGGCGCGGAATGAACAAGTCGATTCTCATGCCCGCCTATGGAAACACTCTCTCCGGTGAGCAGATCGTGGACCTAGCCTACTTGCGAACCCTGGCTGAGCCGGAAACGCGGGATCAACCCCCCGGGAGGAACCCCTGAGTCCCCACCGGGGGCGGTGGTTGCGCCACGCCTCCCGAGCGAAGCGGACAACGGTAGCCGGCCGTCTGAGAGTCCGAAGATTGTCCTTGAAATACGATCGGATATAATTGATGTTGGTCCGGATCGGGCGAATCCCTTGACCAGGAGGGTTCCGTGATACGGACGCGCCTTCGGCCCCTCGGTCTGGCTCTGCTCAGTCTGTTCGCCGCCGTCCCGGCGACCGCGGCTCCCCCTGCCCCGTTTCCCGACACCCCCCGCACCATGGGTCAACCCCGGCGTGTGACCCTCACCTGGGGTCCGCTGGGCGGCTACGATTTCGACGCCGAGCGCCAGAGGTCCAGGCTCTTCATCGCTGCGAACGCCACTCCGAGCGTTCCGCAGGTGGGGTTGGCCAACCTGACCATGGAAGGGGTGGTGGGCACCGTAGGGAGCTCTCTCGACCTGGGTATCGGCGCCTACCTCAAGATTCCGTGGGTGAAGGCGGGGATCGAGTATAGCTTTGCCGATCACGAGTACATCCCGGACATCTGCGCCGAGATCGCCCTGAAGCGGGGAGGGCTCTTCCGGAACGGAGATGAACTCCGCCTGGACTATCGCCCTTGGGACCGGCAGGTGCTGGTGGGGTTCACCTTCAACAGTCCGTTTCGCTCCTACCGGATGACCCGCCCGCGGGAGATCCACGCGTCGCTGCCCGAAGGGGAGCGGCCGAAGCCCGACCGGGCTCTGGTAGCTACGGAGATGCCGGCGGGCTTCGATGCCTCCATGCAGCGGGTGGAAACCGCGGTCAAGTGGATGGACGAGCTGCTCACGCCCAGGTTCGGGGGCGGGGACGAATTCGAGGGGGACGCCCGCGCCTACCGGGATCACATCCGCCGCCCGGGCCACACCTTTGCGGAGGAGGACGCCGCCTACCATCGGGAGCTGGCCCATGCCTTCCGGATTGCGGTGGGTGGGGACGGCGCGTCCGGTGAGGCGATTGCTCGCGAGGCGGAGTCGGTGATCCTTAAGCGGATCCTTATCCCCTTCAACCGGTTGTTCGGTCAGAACAAGAAGCCCCACAACGTGTGGGGGCTGGCGCTTGCGGCGCGGATGGACTTCGACGCGTACCTGGCCGCCTACCCCGCCCTGAACGGGCCGGATCCGGAGCGAAACCGACTGGGGCGGATGTGGTGCCGGGAGGCATTCCGGCGTACGGTGGCCCGGATCAACGGGGTGGCGGAAGCGTCCAGGAAGCGTTGGAAGCAATCGATCATCTTCTGGCTGCAGCAGTCCCGCCTGGTCTGGCTGCCCCTCAACTACGGGCTCCGCCCCTCCCAGTACGACACCCCCGAGGAGTGGGACTCCCTGGCGACGGCGCTGACCGGGGGAGTCTCCACCGACGCCAACACGATCGAATACCTCCCCAACGAGCAGTTCCACCTCGAGCTCAAGCGGATGATCCGGGACACCGAGACCTACCACGTCCTGCACATTCACGACCTGCGCGGACGTTGGAAGAGCGGGAAGACCGACCTCTTCGGCTGGGACCTGGTGATCGACGGCTACATCGAGGCCTTCCGCGAAGCGGTGGTGGCGCTTGACGCGGGAGAGAGGGAGCGGCTCCCCCAATTCCTGCTCTTTCTCGACGAGAACTACTACCAGGACAACCGCTCGCGACAGATCATCACCCATCTGGAGCACCTCTACCAGCCCGACGAGCCCCACCTCCGGCCCGACGACCTCCGGCGACGGCTGGATTCCGCCCAACGCCGCCTGCGCGAGACCGTGGACGCGTCGGCGGCGTTCCGGGGAGTGAGTCAAGAACGCCGGGAGGAGCTCATCCGGGTCCAGGTCAACGTGACCAACCCCTTCGACCGGGCCTTCGCCGCCGATTCCCCCTACCGGGACCACCGGAAGTTGTGTTTTCGGGACGTCTTCGAGACGGATCCCGGGTCGGGCGAGGCTATCTTCACCGGCAAGGGGGTGGGGGAGCACTACAACGGCGCCACCTGGGAGGATCGGAGTCTTCGCGTCCGCGGACCCGCCCTGGTCAAGCTCAAGACCTCCACACGCGAGCTCTGTCTGAGTCAGGGATTCCGTCCCGACGAGGTCCCCGAATACCTGCGGGAACTCCCCGTCCCGCCGGACTACGAATCCCGCTGCCGCGCCCTCCGGGAACGCGGCTGGACCACGCCCGTGACGCTTCTGTTCAACCGCACCGGCTACGGAGCGAAGCCGGCCACCGCCCTCAAGGCCATGTGCTACAACCTGGCCCCCAGGGAGAGCTGCATTCTGACCTTCGATTCGCTCTGGATCAGCGACTACTGGGCGGGAATGGTCGTCGGGGCCGCGCTTCGGGGGGCTCGCGTCTACGTGGTGAGCCCGGTTCCGGAGAACGCGCCCAGCAGTGCCGTTCCGACCCTGGTCCTCATGCGCGAGAACATGCGCCGGCTCTTCGACGCATCCCGGTATTTCAAGAGCGAGCTCTCGTCCGCGGGCGGTGTTCTCCACGTGGGCTTCTATGACCTGAAGACGCCGGTGTACGACGTTCCCGGGCGGATCCGGGAGGTCCTGGAACGCAGGGCGGCCACCCCGTTTCTCGAGTCGGAGTTCCCCTTCGACGCGAGCGTGCTGGATGTGCTGCGGAAGGAAGAGACATCCCTCCCCCCCGCTCCCACCACCGGGGATCAGGAGGCGGGCGGGATCATCCCACTCCCCGCCGAGCACCGGCCGTTCCTCCACTCCAAGACGCACCTGTTCTTCACCCGGGGGGTGCTCCAGAGCCTGACCCGGCCGGAATGGGCCGCCGTGCTGGAGAGGTACCTCGAGATCCGGTCCCGACAGGTCTACGGCCGCGATACCGAGGGGATCGTCCCCGACATCCTCGACGCGCCGTCCGGCGGGGGAGCCGCGAGCGCCATGGGGGCGATCCTGGATTCCACGTTCGCGTCCTCGCCTCCGGGGAAGGACGGACGGCCCATCGCCCGGTTGTTCGTCGGGTCCCAGAACCAGGACCGCCGTGGGATGCTCCTGGACGGGGAGGCCCTGGTGGCGGTGTCCGGTCGGGACGGTTTGATCACGCTCCCCGACTTCATGTTTGTTCTGGGCAGCGCGACTTGGCCTTCGGACGAAGCGGAATTCGACGCGGTATACCCCGAGGTGGAGGGCCTCGGCTTTCTGAAGAAATTGTACCGGCACATCAAGGACCAGATCTGACCCCACCCGCGACCGGGACTTCCCGCCGGCCGGGGTGGCATCACGACCCCGGTGCGGGTACCGGGTCCGAACTCAAGGGGCGCCGGGCCACGGAGAACCCATGACGGCGTTCTCCGCCCGGAAGCCGATGTTGACCATGATCACGCTCCAGGTTGGCGGGTTGGCCCGCTCGATCCGGGCCGGCTGTCCGACCAGGTACTCCTTCATTTGGGTGGCGTCGAGGGTGAAGACGGTCAGGATCGGCAGTGAGATTCCTTCCCCGGCGGATCGACCGCGGCATGGATATCGCCGGCGACGTCGCCCGCGCCGACGGTCCACGTTACCTGGGTGTTGTCCAAGCCGGTCACCATGGTGGTGAAGGTCCTCGCTTCGGCGGGGCGCGCCTACGTTTCATGTATACTCGACGCAACATTCGAATTGCACGTGGGTTTCGTTCGGGACCTGACCCGGCGATGCGAAAGGGCGGGAATGAGAATCACTGTTGCGTACAATCTGCGGATCGTGATGTCGGAGGAAACGGCCGAGCATCTCACCGCGGAGGATATCGAGCGGATTTCGGGGGCAATTTCCGCCCTGGGACACACCGTCACGCCGGTCGAAGTGTCCGGAAAGCCCAACGAGGTGGTCGACCGGCTTCTGCAGAGCGAGCCGGACCTGATCTTCAATGTCGCCGAGGGAACGATCGGCAGTTCACGGGAAGCGTTCTATCCGGGACTCTACGAGCAGCTCGGTATTCCGTTCACGGGCGGGAACGCATCACTGTTGCACCTGAATCTCGACAAGAACCTCGCGAAGACGGTGCTTGCGTCACGTGGAATTCGGGTGCCGCAGGGGATCCTGGTGACGCGCAAGGACCAGCCCTTGCCCGACACCCTTCAATACCCCTTGATGATCAAGCCCAACAAGGAAGGTTCGAGCAAGGGGATCACGCAGGAGTCGGTGGTCGAGGACCCGGGCACCGCGCAACTGAGAATCGGCATTCTGCTCGACCGGTACCCCGCCGGACTCGTCGTCGAGGAGTTCATTCACGGGAAGGAGCTCAGCGTCCCCATTCTCGAGAGCTTTCAGGGCCAGGTTCTCGACATCGTCGAGCACACATTCGATCTGGAACGAAGCGGTGGGAAGTTCAACGTCTACGACTACGAGATGAAGCAAGGCGGAGAAGCCGCGGAAGCGGTTCATGTTCTCTGTCCCGCGTCGACGACGAAGGCGGAGGGGGCAAGAGTCATCGAGATGGCGCGCCGCGTCTTTGAAGCGATGAGCTGTCCCGATGTGGGTCGTGTCGACATAAGGCTCAACGAGAGCGGGGAACCCTTCTTCATCGAGTTGAACCCCCTTCCAAGCCTTCACCCCAACGCGTCGTTGATGGTGGCGGCGAAACAGAAGGGCCTCGACTACAAGGCGGTCATGCGCTTGATCATCCGCTCGGCCGCCCGGCGCTATGGCTTGGCGATACGGCCGGTCCGGAAGGCGGTGACCGAGGATGTGGAGCACGCTCCCCAGCGGGCCACGCTACGGGAACTCGGAATCCGGGTGGGACGAATGCGCGCGGGATTGAACAATTCGATTACCGACATTCCGGGGGTCCGCGTAGGACATGTCACCCGAATCGAGGACGATGTCCAGATACCGGGGTTGTCTGAAAAGACGCGGGTGCGGACCGGGGTGACCGCGATCCTGTCCGCGGGCCGGACCTTCACCAAGCGGGTGGTCGCCGGGGGGTTCGTTCTCAACGGTGTCGGTGAGATGGCCGGGCTGAACCAGGTGAAGGAGTGTGGATGGCTGGAGACGCCGATCCTGCTCACGAACTCGCATTCCGTGGGCCGGGTTCACTCCGGCGTGATCGCCTATCTGGCCGGGAAGTATCCGACTCTTGGAACCGAGACGGACGTGGCAATTCCAGTGGTTGGAGAGGCGGACGACTCGTTCCTCAACGATGTGCGAGTCGGTACGTCCACGGTACAGGACGCCGTTCGCGCCATTCAGACCGCGACATCGGGCCCCATTGAGCAGGGCTCGGTGGGAGCGGGGCCGGCATGATGTCCTTCGACTTCGCCGGTGGTATCGGCACGTCGTCACGCGCGCTGGAGCTTCCGGAAGGGCAATTCACACTCGGGGTCCTGATTCTCTCCAACCTCGGGAAGATGAGGAATCTGACCATCGACGGCAAGGTCATCGGCCGGGAACTCGACATGGTCTTCGATCGCAAGGGGCGGCGCGTCAATGCCGAGGGATCGGCTATCGTGATCGTGGCTACGGATGTGCCGATGCTTGCGAGCCAGCTCAACCGTGTTTCCAAACGGGCCGCGCTTGGGCTCGGTCGCGCCGGATCATATGCCGCATCGACAAGCGGAGAGTTCATCCTTGCGCTCAGCACGGGCATTCGTAGCCCTCGCGTGAGCAAGGCTTCGAGATTCATCGACTTGAAATGCATCTCGGACTCCCACATCGACGCAATCTACGAGGCTGTGATCGAAGCGACGGAGGAAGCGGCGCTGAATGCCATCTTCTGCTCGAGCGGCATGTCGGGGAGAAGCGATCGGTTTGCGCCGGCGATTCCCCATGACCGGGTGATCGAGATCCTGAGAACGGGAAAGGAGATCCATGAAAGTCATTGAAAAATACAACGACAGCCTTCACAACCCATATTGGAAATTTCAGTTGGGCAGGGAGTCGTACGAGGTCAAGGACACACCGATGCGAGTGGCGGCCATCAAGGACGTCCTCGGCAAGGACGATCGCTTTGAGACCATCACGGCCGAGAGGTTTCCCGAACGCCTGATCGCGAACATCCACCCGTACCATGATTTCATCCGAACGATCTCCGAGAGCCTCGAGAGCGACACGGAGGAGATCTACCCGGATCTCTTCCCCGGAGAGGGGGCCCGGCTGCCAAAACGGATCGACTCACCGCTCTGGGGCGGCATCTGGTGCACCGATGCGGTTACCCCCATCATGAAGAGGACCTACGAGGTAGCCCGGGCCTCGGCAGAGACCGCGTTGACGGGGGCAAGGCTCATCACGGACGGGTCCGAGCGGGTCGTCTATTCGCTGTGTCGCCCGTCAGGGCACCATGCCGGGCCGCGTGTCTTCGGCGGCTACTGCTACTTCAACAACGTCGCGACCGCTGCCGAGTACCTCGTCCCCCGCGGAACGGTCGCGATCCTCGACATCGACTACCACCACGGGAACGGGACGCAGGAGTTCTTCCAGGAGCAGAAGTCGGTCTTCACCGCCTCGATTCACGGCGACCCGGAAGTCGAGTATCCGTACTTCTGGGGGTATGCGGAGGAGACGGGCCGCGGCCAGGGAGAGGGGACCAATCTCAACCTCCCTCTGCCGTTGGGCAGCGGTGGCGAAGCCTACCTTTCCGCGCTCGACCGGTTCCTGGAAGCGGCCGCGGCGTTCGGTCCGGCCTACCTGATAATCGCCGCGGGCTTCGACACCTACCGGAACGACCCAATCGGTGGATTCAAGCTTGATCTGGACGACTACCGCGAAGTGGGCCGGCGTATCATGTCGCTCGGCATTCCGACGCTGATCTGCCAGGAAGGCGGATACAATGTCGAGGCACTCGGGAAGTGCGTGCACTCCTTTCTCGACGGGGTTATCGAAGGGGGAAGGTAGAGCACGGACCCGGCGCGTTCACCGCGATTCCCGGACCGGATGTGTCGGCGCCCCGGCTCCCGAGCGGGCCGCGAGGTCTGGTCCGGCGCCCCCCCCGGTGAGGCCTCGCCCCCGGCCCCGCCTTCACCCGCCTCCTCTCCCTCCGGAGGGCGGGTTCGCCCGGGCCTGGCCCCTGGCGGACCAGGATCCGGGGTTCCTGGGCCCTCCGTGGCGCCGGCTGGAACGGCCGGGTTGAGAGAGCCGAGTAGATCCTATGAAATTCGAGTTGCACTGTACAGGGCGCTCGGGGCAGGCGGGCACAGTGGCCGTCGATGTCGTGCCCGCTTTCCGGAGGGATTTCATGGCACAAGTCCGGCGCATGGCCGCGTACCTTCTCATTCTCGCCGCAGGCTCCGTCCTGCTTCCCGTCTCGGCGGTCGCGCAGTTCTCCCTTTCCAAAGCCCTCTGGGACGAGACCATCTCGCTCCCGGCCGGAAACGAGAGCGTATCCTTGGACGGCGCCGATCCGTACGCTCCCGAGCCCCACTCTTAAGCGCTTTCGGGGATCGGCTACGACCTGGACCTGAGCGTGGCTTTCGGCCCTCCGGGCCCCCCCGAGGGAACTCTGCTGCTTGCCTGGGACATTACCGAGATCGGTCCTTCCGTCCAGCCAGCCGCCGCCGTCGCTATAGATTTCCAGTTCAGGATCGTCGAGACTGCGTCCCCGCCCGCCGGCGTGACCGGTGTTCCCGTCCGTGTAGCGGCGACGGGTTCGGCTTCGGCCCGGGGCGCCACCTCTCCCGTGGCCAACTCCGTGTTCCGTTTCCATGTCATCGGTGCGGGGGTGCTCATTATCGACAGAGTGGACGTGGACGACAATTCCAGCACGGAAAAACCCGGCCTCCGACGCGTTCACGATCGATGAGACCACGGAGATTCCGTTGGATGCGATCACCCTCGTCAGCATGTCCACCGCCGCCTCTGCGGGCCTGATGGCCAGTGGGGAGGCCAGAACGGGGAGCACGACGGGGATGATCGACCCCGTCATCGAGATCGTCGACGATCCGATCCCGGGTTCGTCGGGCAGCTACCGGGAATGTTTCTCCATCGAGTTCAGCGAGGGTTACGATGCCCAGACCACACCGGTAAAGCGGATCACCCGGGGAGAGCTGAAGAGGCTCTACCGCGAGCATCGCTGACATCGCCGCGCCTGGGGGCGCCTCTGCCCCGGGTCCGATGAGCCGGAAAGCGGTCGACCGGAGGGGCATGGGAGCCCGGACGGGCTTTCGGGATCAACAGAACCCGGGTGCGGCCCCCTTCTTGGAGTGTCCGGCCGTCCCGATTTGGCTTTAATAGACTCGACCAAGGTGTGATAAAGTACAAATTCTGTCGCTTGGTCCGGGCGCCAGCGACACCAGCCCAATCACCTCGCCCGGAGACTCAACCTGCACCCAAAAGGATTCCCCAACACCATGAGACGTTTCTACCTAGCCCTGCTTCTCCTCACCCTCGCCAGCCTGCCGGTCAGTCCCGCCACGGCCGCGATTAGTCCGCCGACTGGCAAGCCGTGGGCGACAGCCTTCTGACCCAGGATTCGGGCTCCGGACTCGAGTGGCTCGATATCACCGAGACCGCCGGGCTCACCTTCGATTTCGTGGTCAGTGAACTGGGAACCGGCGGTCAGTTCGAGGGCTTCCGGGTGGCGACCGGGCAGGAGCTGGATGCGCTGGCGACGAACGGGGGAATGACTCCCGGAAACCTGACCAGCAACTACGCCCCGGTGCAGATCCTGATGTCCCTCCTCGGGTGCACCTCGGACTGCGGAGCCGGCAGCGACGACAACTATGGCAGGTTTGCATCCTCCCAGTCCGCGGGGTTTCACGATCTCTACTCCTTCCAGATCATACCCGAGAACCCTTCCGGGTTCGCGGGCCTTGGCGGTAACGCCGGAGACGACGCGGCAGCATCGCTGTTCGGGACCTGGTTGGTTCGGGCGTTCAGTCCGGTTCCCGTCGAGAAGACGACCTGGGGAAGCATCAAGACGCAATATCGTTAGCACTGGACTCGGTTCCGGTATCGGGGCGGTCACCGCAGGGTGGCCGCCCTTTCTCGTGGTTGCGGCCGACTCCGGACCGGGACCGACTTCCCACGAGTAAATTTCCAGTATGTAACAACTCATGAGACAGGCTTCGCTCACCTGATCCACTCGCCGAGAGGATTGTCGACGTCAGTCCTCAATGGCAGCCTGATGTCCCCTGGAAACCTGCCTGCGCATCAGCCCCAGCGCGTCGTATCAGATCTGCCGACTCCTCGTACGCAGTCCTGGCATTCCGAGGACCAGCATTCCCCCGCAATTTCCACAACGGAGGAAGGGGACAAGGAGAAGCCACGAAGTGTCCAAATTGCCCGCCGTTTGTCGTTCCGGCCGGGAGCGCTACTCTGGGAGTGCGGGCGGAGCCCGCGATTGGATGCAATCGGCTGGGGTCTTCTCCGTGGAGCGGTCGTCATGAGCAAATCGAGTTCCTTCAACACCTACCGGGACAAGCGGGATTTCCGGAAGACCGGAGAGCCTCGCGGCGGGAAGAAGAGACCCGGCAAGCGCCCGATCTTCGTCATCCAGAAGCACGACGCCTCGAGCCGGCACTACGACTTCCGCGTGGAGATCGGCGGCGTGCTCAAGTCCTGGGCGGTCCCCAAGGGCCCCTCCACCGATCCCCGGGTGAAGCGGTTGGCCGTGCCCACCGAGGACCATCCCCTGGACTACGCCGACTTCGAGGGAGTGATCCCCGAGGACCAGTACGGCGGCGGTGCGGTCCTCGTCTGGGACGCCGGCTCCTACGACAACCTGAAGGAGGACGAGGACGGAACGAGGTGCCGATGGAGACAGCCTACCGGGATGGCCACCTCGCGGTGCGGCTCCACGGTAAGAAGCTCGAAGGGGCTACGCCCTCATCCGCACCGGGCAGGGGAAGGAGTCGCGCTGGCTCCTGGTGAAGATGGACGACGAGGGGGCCGACGCGCGCCGAACCCGGTCAGCAGTGAGCCCGAATCGGTGATCACCAAACGCACCATCGAGGACGTGGCGGAGGAGGAAGGGGAATGAGCCGCGAAGCCGGCGGCCACGATGAGCGGACTACTGGATTCTCTCTCGGTTGGCGCGCGCGAGGAGTTGGAGAAGACGTCGTTTCCGTCCTGGATCCCGCCGACGCTGGCCACCCTGACCCACGACCGGTTCTCGGACCCCGGATGGCTCTATGAACGGAAGCTCGACGGCGAGCGGTGCCTCGTATTCCGGAGAGGGGCTCCGTGCGGCTCCTTTCCCGGGGCCGGAAGGCGCTCAACAACACCTACCCGGAGCTGGAAATGGCCTTCGGTGACGCGCGCCCGGCGCGGTTCGTGGCCGACGGCGAGGTGGTGGCCTTCGACGGCGCCCGTACGAGCTTCGAGCGACTCCAGGGCCGGATGCAGATCAAGGACCGGAAGGAGGCGGAGGCGAGCCGGATCGCCGTCTACTACTACCTCTTCGACCTCCTCTACCTCGACGGCCACGATCTCACCGGGCTCGCCCTCACCGACCGGAAGAGCCTCCTCGAGCGGGCGCTGGACTTCGACAACCGGATCCGCTACACCGCCCACCGGCGAAACGGTGGGGAAGCCTATTACGAGGAGGCCTGCGAAAATGGCTGGGAGGGCCTCATCGTCAAGCGGGCCTCGGGCCCCTATCGCGCGGGACGCTCCAAGGACTGGCTCAAGTTCAAGTGCGTGAACCGGCAGGAGTTCGTGATCGGCGGCTACACCGAGCCCCAGGGCTCGCGGATCGGTTTCGGGGCGCTCCTGATCGGCTACCACGAGGACGGGAGGCTCCGCTTCGCGGGCAAGGTCGGAACCGGCTACGACGAGGAGACCCTGGAGCGGCTTCATGCCCGCCTGGAACGGCTGGAACGGAAGACCCCGCCGTTCGACGCGGAGGACCTCCCCCGGAAGGGGGTCCACTGGGTGACCCCGGAACTGGTGGGGGAGGTGGGGTTCACCGAATGGACGGAGGAGGGGAAGCTCCGGCACCCGCGCTTTCTGGGGCTGCGCCGGGACAAGCAGCCCGGCGACGTGGTGCGGGAGAAGGCCGCGGAGTGAAACCCCGGCCCGGCCGGATCGCGGCGCGGCTCCGGGGCCACCGGATCCGGCGGCGGCGCTTGGGCCGGCCGAACCGGAGCCGAGGACGACCATGAGCAAACGAACCTTCGGATCCCTGGAGGTGGAGACCTCTCACGAGGACAAGGTCTACTTCCCCGGTGAAGGGATCACCAAGGGAGATCTGCTCGCGTACTACGCGAACGTTGCGGAGGTCATGTTGCCGTACCTGGCCGGCCGCCCGGTCACCATGCACCGGTTTCCCGACGGAATCGACGGCGAGAGCTTCTATCACAAGGAGGCCCCGGACTACTTTCCCGACTGGATCGAGCGGGTGACGGTGACAAAGGAAGGTGGGACCGTTCACCACGTGCTGGTGGAGAAGGCGGCGGCGCTGGTATACGTCGCGAACCAGGGATGCATCACGCCGCATGTCTGGTTGAGCCGGAAGGACAAGCTTCGTCATCCCGACCAGCTCATCTTCGACCTGGACCCTCCGGGAGACGGGTTCGCCGCGGTGAAGGACGCGGCGCGGGACGTGCGGGCGCTGCTCGAGGACCTGGGGCTGGCCGTGTTCGTGAAGACAACAGGCTCCCGCGGGCTCCACGTCCTGGCCCCCCTCGACCGGAGCGCGGACTTCGACGCGGTGCGTGGCTTCGCCCAGGACGCGGCCCGGGTGCTGGCCTCGCGCCACCCCGATCGCCTCACTACCCAAGTGCGGAGGGAGAAGCGCAGGGGGCGGCTGTTCCTGGACACCGCGCGGAATGTGTACGCGCAGACCGCGGTCGCCCCCTATGCGGTGCGTGCCCTCCCCGAGGCCGCGGTGGCCGCCCCCCTGGACTGGGACGAGCTGGGGGATTCCAGTCTGACCGCTCGGCGGTACACCTTGGGGAACGTCCTGCGGCGGCTCGGCCAGCGCGAGGATCCCTGGAAGGGGATGATGCGCCACGCCCGGGCGCTCTCCCGGCCGCGGGAGAAGCTGGACCGTCTGCTGGCGGACCTGCCGGGGGAGGAGTGAGCAGCGCCGCGGTCCGCTCCGCCGGCCGGGTTGCCGTCCCGGGTTTCCACGGGTGAACGGTCGCGCTCGTCGTCCCTGCCGCGGCCCGACCGGGGCTCACCCCCAGGCCCGAACAAACGCAGACAGGTCCGGCTCCACCTCCGTGCATCGCGACGGCCGGGCGAGGATCGCGGCCAGATCCGGCGGGACCGGCACCGGGCGCCCGGCCAACGGCTCCACGACGGTCTCGAACTTGGCCGGGTGGGCGGTGGATACGATCACCCAATCTCCCGAAGCCAACTGCTCCCGCGCAAAGACCGCGGTGGCGGTGTGCGGGTCCCAGATCCGGCCCCACCGGGAGGGTCCCTCGGCGATCGTGCGCCGGATGGTCGGATCGTCCACCGAAACCGCGTCCGCCACCCCGCGCAGGCGGGCGGCGTCCGGGAAGAGCCGGAACACCCGCTCCATGTTGCTCGGGGCTCCCACGTCCATGGCGTTGGCCAGGGTGGCCACCGAACTCCGGGGTTCCCACCGGCCGGAACGGAAATAGTCCGGCAGCGTGCGGTTGGCGTTGGCGGCCAGGACCAGCCGCCCCACCGGAAACCCCATCTCCCGGGCCCAGAAAGCGGCGGTGACGTTTCCGACGTTGCCGCTGGGGACGATGAGCCCGGGCGCCGCCCCCCGCGCGCGCCGGTACTCCAGCGACGCGAAGGCGTGGTAGACGGCCTGGGGGAGCAGACGGGCGAGGTTGATGCTGTTGGCGGTGGTGAGGCGGCGGACCCGCCGCCACCCCGGGTTGGCGAACGCCTCCTTCAGCACGCGCTGGCAATCGTCGAAGGTTCCGGTCACCGCGAAGGCGCGGACGTTTCCGCCCCAGGCGGTGAGCTGCTTTTCCTGCCGCCCCGAGACCCCGCCCTTCGGATAGAGGATCCCCACCTCGATCCCGGGCCGGCCGTGGAATGCTGCGGCCACCGCCCCGCCGGTGTCCCCCGAGGTAGCGACCAGAACCGTCCTCGGACCCGTGGAATGGACATCCTCCACCCGGGAAAGGCACGCGGCCATGAATCGGGCCCCCACATCCTTGAACGCAGCGGTGGGACCGTGGAAAAGCTCCAGGATCGCGGTGTCGCGGAGCGGGCCGTGGAGCGCCGTCCCCCAGAACCGCCCCTCGGCGGACGGTTCCTCCGGCGTCGAACCCCCGAGGTCCGCGGGAAACACCAGCGGCACCGGAAAATCGAAGGCCTCGCGGGAGATCGCCTCCAGCGACCCGGCCAGGGGATCCCCCTCGAAGAACGGTGCGAGCACCCGGGCCGCCAGCTCCGGGAGAGCGGAAGCGTCGCCGAACTCTTCCGGATCGAACGCGGGGAACCGCTCGGGGACGTAGAGCCCGCCGTCGGGAGCGAGCCCCTGGATCATGGCCTCGGTGAAGCCGACCGGAGGCGAGCCGCCCCGCGTGCTGATGAACCGAATGGGCGTTTTCATGGCGCCCCCCGTCACCGGCTCTCCACCACCCGCGCCCCCGGCGCCCCCACCGCCGAGACCCACGCATCGCTTTCGATGCCGCGGGCGGCGAAGGCGGAGCGCACCGCGCTCTTCACCGCCTCGGCGGCGGCCGCCGAAGCCACCCAGGCGAAGACCGAGGGCCCCGATCCGGAGAGCGAACACCCCAACGCCCCCGCGGCCAGGGCCGCGTCGCGCGTCTCGGGAAAACCCGGCACCAGGGCCGCCCGCTGTGGCTCCACCACCACGTCCCGAAGGGTGCACGCCACCAGCCCCAGATCCCCGCTGAAACACGCGGCCACGAACCCGGCCAGTAACGCCGACTGCTCCACGAACCGCTCCAGGGGCACCGTCTTCGCGAGCGCGGCCCGGGCCCGGCGGGTATCCAGCTCCAGGTGCGGCCGCACCACCACCGCGGATACTCCGGGCGGTACGGGGAGCGGCACCACCCGGAGCGCGCTCTCCTCTCCGGCGCCCGGCGCCGCCCCCGTGAACGGCAAGACGCTTCCCACCGCCGGCCCGGCGGACCGCGCGGCGGCCCCCGGCACCACCGCGGTCAGCCCGCCGTAGAGGCACGGCACCACGTTGTCGGCGTGGGGCGCGCCGCTTGCCGCTGCTTCTCCGGCCAGGGCGAAGGCCAGGAGCCGGTCCCGGGAGAGCGCGGTGTCCAGAAGCGCGTTGGCCGCCACCACCGCGCCCACCGCCGAGGCCGCGGAGCCTCCCATCCCCGAGCTCAAGGGAATCCCCTTCCGGATGGCCACCGAGAACCCGTGGCGAAGGCCCAGCGAATCCACCATGGCGGCCAGCGCCACCGCGGAGGTGTTCCGGTCGGGATCGAGCGGCACCGAGCCGGGCGCGATCGCGTCGCCTTCCACCGACTCCACCCGCACCGCCGGGCCGGCGCCCGCCCACGGGGTTCGCGTCACCGTGACCGCGTCTCCGATCCCTTCCAGGGCGAAGCCCAGGACGTCGAAGCCCACCGCCACGTTGGCCACGGTGGCGGGGGCGAACGCGGTGGCCACGGTGGCGACCTCCGCCTTCCCCTTCCGGCGCGCGGCGCGCGCCTCCCGCGAGGACCCGGCGCCCCGTCCGGCCTCCCGGCGCGGGCTCATGACGGCGCTCCCAGGTAGGAGGCCAACCTCAATAGATCGGCGAACACGCCCCCCGCGGTGACCTCCGGTCCCGCCCCCGGTCCCTGAACGAAGAGGGGCTGGGCGTCGTAGCGCTCGGTCCGGAAGGCGATGATGTTGTCGGTCCCCGTGATGCGCGCGAACGGATGGTCGGCGGGATAGCGGCGGAGACCCACCGATGCCCGGCCGTCTTCCCCGATCGCCGCCACGTACCGGAGCACCTCGCCCGAGGCCTCGGCCGCCGAACGCAGGCCTTCCATCTCCTCGTCGCGCGCGGCCAACCCGTCGAGGAACGCCCCCACCGAATCCGTGGTGGCCAGCGCCTCCGGCACCAGGGATTCCACCGGCACCGCGGCCAGCTCCAGCTCCGTCCCCATCTCCCGGGCCAGGATCACCGCCTTCCGGGCCACGTCCATCCCGGAGAGATCGTCGCGCGGGTCCGGCTCGGTGTAGCCGCGCCGCGCCGCTTCCCGCACCAGCTCCGAGAAGGACCGGCCGGCTCCCAGCTCGTTGAAGATGAACGACGCCGTCCCCGAGAGCACGCCTTCGATCGAGATCACCCGGTCCCCGGTCTGGAGCAGATCGCGGAGGGTGGTGATGACGGGGAGGCCGGCCCCCACCGTCGCTTCGTAGAGGTAGTGGGTGTTCATCTTCCGGCCCAGCTCGCGGAGCTTCCGATAGGAAGCGTAGTCCGCCGAGCCCGCCTTCTTGTTGGGCGTGATCACGTGCACCCCCCGCGAGAGCCAGTCGGCGTAGCGCGCGGCCATGGTTTCGCTGGCCGTGCAGTCGACGATGACCGAGTGGGGGAGGTGCCCGCCGTGAACGTGATCCACGAACGCGCCGGGATCCGGAAGGGCGCCGCGCCCGGCGAGCGCCGCCTCCCATTCGGCGGGGTCGAGTCCCGTCTCGTCCAGGACCATGGCCCGGGAGTTCATGATGCCGCGAATCCGGAGGTCGATGGAGAACCGGGTCTTCAAGGCTTCCCGCTGGGCCTGGATCTGGCGCAGCAGCTCGGATCCGATCGATCCCGGCCCCACCAGCCCCACCGACAGGGTCTGGTCGGAAAGATAGAACCCGGCGTGGAGGGCCCGTATCGCCCGCGTGGAGGCCTCGGCGTCCACGACCACGGAGATGTTCCGTTCCGAGGAGCCCTGGGCCACCGCGCGGACGTTCACCCCCGCCTTCCCCAGCGCCCCGAAGAAGCGCGCCGCCACCCCGGTGGTGCGGACCATGTCGTCGCCCACCGCAGCCACGATGCTGCAGGGGCGGACCACGTCCACCGTCTGCACCTGCCCGTGGTGGATCTCCGCGAAGAACCCGTCCTCCACCGCGCGGCGGGCGCGGTCGGCCTGGTCTTCGGGCACCGCAAAGCAGATCGAGTGTTCGGAGCTGGCCTGGGAGATCATGATCACCGAGATCCCCGCCTCGCGGAGCGCCCCGAACAGCCGGTGAGCCACCCCCGGCACCCCGATCATCCCGGTTCCCTCCACGTTCACCAGGGCCACCGGCTCCACCGAGGAGAACCCCTTGACCGCGGCCCGGACCGCCACCGCCCCCGCCGGGGTCTCGCGACGGTGGATGAGGGTACCCGGGAGATCGGGGCGGAAGGTGTTCCGGATGCGGATGGGGATCCCTTCCCGGATGGCCGGAGCCATGGTGTGGGGATGGAGCACCTTGGCCCCGAAGTAGGCCAGCTCCATGGCCTCGTTGTAGGAGAGGCGGGGGAGGACGTGGGCGTCGGGCACCCGCCGGGGATCCGCGCTCAGCACCCCGTCCACGTCGGTCCAGATGGTGATGACGTCGGCATGGAGCAGGGCGCCGAAGATCGAGGCCGAGAAGTCGCTTCCGTTCCGCTTCAGGGTGGTGGGGATGCCGGCCGGGTTCGAGGCGACGTAGCCGGTGATGACCAGCCGCGGGGACCGGTGACGCTTCCGCCAGGCCTCGAACCGGTCCACGGTCACCTCCCAGTCCACCGAGGGGCCGGTCTCGCCGGGCGCCACCACGAGCACCTCGCGGGCGTCGAGCCGGTCCGCGTCCGCCCCCTCGGAGAGGAGGTGCGCGTGGAGGATGCGCGCGGACCACAGTTCCCCGTAGCCCGCCACCAGCTCCAGGGTCTCCTCGGCGTAGACCCGGGTGAGGCTCACCCCGCGGAGGATGTCCAGGAGGTCGGCCACGTCCTTCTGGAGCGAGACCGCGACCTCCTGGGCGCGCGCACCGCCCAGGAGGCGCTCGCCGATCCCCCGGACCCGCGATTCGAGGCTCCGCAATCCGGCCGGGTAGCCGGGATCCTGGCCGGCCGCCCGCTCCACCGCGTCGATCAGGGCGTCGGTGACCCCGGCCGGGGCGGACACCACCGCCGCCGCCCGCCCGTTTCCGTCCGCGGCCATGAGCTGCGCCGCGTTCCGGTAACCGGCCGGGTCGGCGAGCGAGGTCCCCCCGAACTTGTGGACCGTCCAGGGCGCGTCGCTCATTCCGCGCCGAACATCCCCGGGAAGTGGTTCCGGTAGTCCTCCCGGCTGCGCTCGATCACCAGCCGGGCCTCGGCGGCGTCGTAGACGTCGAGGATCTCGGTGACCGGCCGGTGGGCTCCGGGGGGCTCCTTGTAGGTGAGGAAGTAGTGGCGGAGCCTCTCGATCAGTCCCTTGGGACAGTCCTCGATGTCCTTCCAGCTCCCATACCCCACGTCGCCGTCCAGCACCGCGATGATCTTGTCGTCGGCCTGTCCCTTGTCGAGCATGCGGAGCCCGCCGATGGGAACCGCGCGGAGGAGGAAGTTCCCGTGGGTGAAGTTGCGCTCCGACAGGACGCAGACGTCCATGGGGTCGCCGTCACCGGGGACGTCCTTCCGGCCCGCCCGCTCCGAGCAGAACTCGCCCACCCGCTCCGCGCAGAGCGTGCGGGGGATGAGGCCGTAGAGGCTGGGACAGACGTTGGAGTACTTCTGGGGGCGGTCCACCTTGAGATACCCGGTCACCTTGTCGATCTCGTACTTCACGGTGTCGGTGGGCACGATCTCGATGTAGGCGGTGACGATCTCCGGGGCCTTGGGCCCGATGGGGATGCCGTGCCAGGGATGAGGCTTGAAGGTCATGGGCATGGGGTCGCGACGGGGACTTTCGGCCATGGTCTGAAACTCCCGGGTCCGGCGCCGGCCCGATCGAGGGACCGGCGGCCCGTTTCCTGAAGGTTACGCTCCACGGGTCGGTTGAGTCCCTCATTCCATCACAAGGACGGGGCGGATGCCACCGGGGATTGTCCACGCCCCGGGAAACCCCGCGGAGCCGCCCCCGCGATGGCGGGTCCGCCGCCGACCGGCACGCTTCCGGACCCTCACGGATCTGCGCGCGGCGGACGCGCCGCGCCGGGACGGATCGGGTGTGGTAGCCTTCCCGCCATGGATATTCAACTCACCGGAGCCGACCGGCGCGCCCTGCGCGCCCTCGGGAACGCGCTCAAGCCGACCGTGTTCGTGGGCAAGGACGGGGTTTCGGACGAGGTGCTGGGCGCCCTGGAATCCGCCCATCGCTCCGCGGAGCTGATCAAGCTCAAGGTCCTCGACACCTGCCCCATCCACCGGAAGGAAGTGGGGGTGGACCTGGCCGACCGCTCCGGCTCCGAAGTGGTGCAGGTCCTCGGACGCACCATCCTCCTCTATCGCCGCCACCCCGAGGAACCCCGGATTTCCCTCCCGTCGGCGCCGCTTCCCGGAACCGCCCCCCCCGAAGAGGAGTGATCCCCCGGAGGAATTCCATGTCCTTTCGCTGTTTTTCGCGATTCCTGATCGCCGCGGCCGGCCTGACCGCGGCGCTAGCCCTCCCCGCCCGAGGCCAGGACGCCCCCGCCCCCGGCGCCACCCTCTATCCCGGGACCTCGCTCTTCGAGCAGACCCTCCCTCCGGAGACGCCCTGGGACGGGGCGAGCCGGCGGCTGGCGGTCCCCGGCGACGACCCCTGGGCCACCCCCTTCGAGAAGAGCGGCCTCACCGACACCCCGCGTTACGACGAGACCGTGGCCTGGCTCGGGAAGCTGGCCGACGCCTCCCCCGAGGTGGAGATGGTCGCGCTGGGAACGAGCCCGGAGGGACGAACGATCTGGATGGTGGTGGCCTCCGCCGACCGGGCGTTCACCGCGGAGGCGCTGGCTAAGTCGGGAAAGCCCACCCTTTACGTCCAGGCGGGGATCCACGCCGGAGAGATCGACGGGAAGGACGCGGGGATGATGCTCCTTCGCGACCTCACCGTGCGGGGGAACCAGGCCGCGCTTCTGGCGGGCGCCAACCTCCTCTTCGTTCCCATCCTGAACGTGGACGGACACGAACGGTTCTCCCCCTACGGGCGCATCAACCAGCGCGGTCCCCGGCAGATGGGCTGGCGGACCAACGCCCGGAACCTGAACCTGAACCGGGACTACGCCAAGCTCGATACCCCCGAGGTTCGCGCGGAGGTGGCGATGCTGAACGCGTGGGACCCGGATCTCGCGGTGGACGTGCACGTCACCGACGGCATCGACTGCCAGTACGACGTGACCTGGGGCTACCCCGGCCCCCACGCCTACTCCCCCAATGCCGCGGCCTGGCTCGACGCCGTCCTCACCCCGGCCGAGACCCACGACCTCACCGCCATGGGCCACGTTCCCGGACCGTTCTTCTTCGCCGCGGACGACGCGGACCTCTCGAAGGGGGTCATCGACTGGACCCCGACCCCGCGCTTCTCCGACGGCTACGGCGACATCCGCCACAACCCCACCGTGCTGGTGGAAACCCACTCCCTCAAGTCCTACGACCGCCGGGTGCTGGGGACCTACGTGTTCCTGGAGACCGCGCTCCGGGTCCTCGGAGAGAACGCGCGGACGCTGGAGCGGGCGACCGATGCCGACCGCACCTTCCACCGGAAGGAGATCCCCCTGGGGTGGCGGGTCGCCGAGGGTCCGCCGCCCACCCGGACCTTCCTGGGGATCCGGATGAAGCGCGAGCTGTCGCCGGTCTCCGGCGGGCTCCGCACGGTCTGGACCGGGGAGCCGGACACCCTGGAGGTTCCCGTCCTTCGCTACACCCGCCCGGTGACCGTGGTCGCCCGGCCCAGGGCGTGGTGGGTGCCGGCCGCCTGGGCGGAGGTGATCGAGCGGCTCCGGCTCCACGGGATCCGTATGGAGACGCTGGATGCCCCCCGGGACGTGGAGGTCACCGAGTACCGGATCGGGGATCCGAAGCTCGACGCCGAGCCCCTCGAAGGCCACGCACGGGTGAGCGGAACTCCGGTTGCCGAGCATCACACCGAACGCTACCCGGCGGGATCGGTGCGGGTGCCCGCCGACCAGCCCCTGGGGGACCTGGCCGCGGCGCTCCTGGAGCCGCAGTCCGGAGACTCCTTCTTCCAGTGGGGGTTCTTCCTGGAGATCCTCCAGAAGACCGAGTACGCGGAGAGCTACGTGCTGGAGCCCCTGGCCTCGCGCATGCTCGCCGAGGATCCCCCCCTCGCCCGGGCCTTCAAGGACACCCTGGCCGCCGACCCGCAGTTCACCGGGAATCCGGAGGCGCGTCTCGGCTGGTTCTACGACCGGACCCCCTACGCCGACGCCCGCTGGCGGCTCTACCCGGTGGGGCGGGAAGAGTAGGGGGGCGGATGGACGAGGCTCCCCTGCGTCCCCCGATCGGCCTCTGCCTGGCCGGGGGCGGCTTTCCCGGGGCGTTCTTCGAGTTCGGGGCGGTGGCCGCCCTCGACGCGGCCCTCACCGGCTGGTCGCCGGTCCGTTCCCGGGTGATCGTGGGGACGAGCTGCGGGGCCCTGGTCGGCGCGGTCCTGGCCATGGGGCTCGACCCCGCCGAGGCCCTGGCCGCCCTCGGCGACCGGCGGCACCCGTTGGCCCCGCGGCTTCGCCGGCTTTCCGGGGTTCCCTGGGGCGAGCACCTACGCGGGTGGGGGAGGGCGCTGGGCGCGCTCCCCGCCGACTTCCGGCGCCGCTCCGGGGACGGCGTTCCCCGCTGGGGAGATCTGGTCCACGATTTCCAGGAGCGGCTCCCCGCCGGGTTCTTCTCCAACGCCGGGGTGGGGCGGCTGGTGCGGCGGGCGGCGCGCCGGCAGGGGATCGAGGACCGGTTCGACGCCCTCCCGGTTCCGCTCCTGGTGACCGCCACCGATCTCGACGGCGGCGAGCGTCTGGTCTTCGGGCCGGGTCACGATCCGGGCCCCCCGGTCTCGACCGCGGTCCGGGGCTCCACCGCCATCCCCGGCTACTTCATTCCGGTACGGATCGGGGAGCGCGACGTCATCGACGGCCAGATCGCCCATCCCATTCATCTCGACCTGGCCGCCCGGCCCGAGGTGAAGGCGATCCTCGCGGTCAGCCCACTGGTCGCCTACCGTCCGGGGCCGGGGGAGCGCCGGGTGCGGGAGACCGGGACCTCGGGGGTGATGGACCAGATGAGCCGGGTGAGCGCCGAGGTGAAGTGCGCCCCCGCCGAGGCCGCTCTCCGGCGCGCGCGCCCGGATCTCGTGACCCTGCACTTCCGGCCCGAGCCCGCGGAAGCGCTCGCGCTCATCCGCGCCCGGTTCACCCCGCGGGACCTGGCGCGGGTGTGGAAGCTCGGGTTCGGGGCCGCCGCCCGGAAGCTACGGACCGATCCCGCGGCGACGCTCGCGGTCCTCGCCCCCCTCGGCGTGGGCCTCGACCTCGAGGCCCTGGAGCGGGCGTGGGTGGACCACCGGGGCGACGCGATCTGACGGATCCCCCCGGACGGACGCCCCGGGCGGGTTCAGTGCCTGGGGCTCTCCGCTTCGTCCTTGGCTCCGTTCCCGCGGCGCGACGCGTCTTCACCGGAGGAGCCTTCGGAAGTCCGGGTTTCGCGGCCTCCGGCCGCTGCTCCCGCGATGCCTGAGTTCGCGCCCGCGCTCTCCGGCGCGGTGGGCTCGATCGCCGACTCGTCCTCTTCCTCCAGCTCGATCGGCGACTCCAGGTAGGTGTAGCCGTCCAGACCCTCCATGAAATCGGCGATGAAGGTGTTGGCTTCCTCGCGGGAGAGCCCGGCGGCGCGCGCCACCTTGCGGCGGAAGGTGGCCACCAGGTCCGAGGGATGGAACTGCACGTACTCCAGCACCTCGGTCACCGTGTTCCCGTGAACCACGTCGGTGATCTCGTAGCCGCCGTTCCGGAGCCGGATGTGGACCGCGTTGGTGTCGCCGAAGAGGTTGTGCAGGTCTCCCAGGATCTCCTGGTAGGCCCCGGTCAGGAACACCCCCAGGATGTACGGCTCCCCCGGACGCAGGGCGTGAAGCTCCAGGGTCCGCTTCATCCGCCTCCCGCCCACGAAGGTGTCGATCTTCCCGTCGGAGTCGCAGGTGATGTCCTGGAGGGTGCCGCGCCGGGTCGGCTCCTCGTCCAGGCGGTGCACCGGCATGATGGGGAAGAGGTGGTCGATGGCCCAGCTGTCCGGAAGCGACTGGAAGAGCGAGAAGTTGAGGAAGTAGCGGTCGGTCAGGGTCTCCAGCACCTCGGCCGCGATGTCCTCGTGGGCATGGGGGTCGGCGACCCGGAGCACCGCGTCCAGGATCTTGAGATAGAGCTGCTCGGCCCGGGCCAGGTCGCGAAGGTTCAGGACCCCGGAATTGAACAGGTCGCGCGCCCGCTCCTTGGCGAAGATCGCGTCGTGGTAGACCTCGCGCAGGCTCCGCACCGAGACATCGTTCAGGCTTTCCTGAAGGGTGACCAGCACCTGGTTGTCGTTTTCCGGGTCCACCGGCACGTCGGGGGCCACCTGCTGGCTCTCCACGTCGATCACGTTGATGAGGAGCATGGCGTGATGGGCGGTGAGCGCCCGCCCGGATTCGGTGAAGATGTGCGGCGCGGGAAGGTCGTTCTCCTCGCACACCTCGTTCAGGGTGTAGACGATGTCGTTCGCGTATTCCTGGAGCGAGTAGTTGGTGCTCGAGGCCCGTCCCGAGCGCGAACCGTCGTAATCCACTCCCAGCCCGCCCCCGACGTCCACGTGGGTGATGTCGACCCCCACCCCGCGAAGCTCGGCATAGTAGCGCGCCACCTCGGTCAGGGCGGCCTTGATGGTGCGGATGTCCGGGATCTGCGACCCCAGATGGAAGTGGATGAGCTTCAGGATGTCCAGGTTGTCCGTGGCGCGGAGCTTGTCCAGCACGCGAACCAGCTGGGGAGGGGTCATCCCGAACTTGCTCTTCTCGCCCGCGCTCCCCGCCCACCGGCCCGAGCCCGCCGAGGCCAGCTTGATCCGGATCCCCGCGGTGGGCTTGATGCCCATCTCCCGGGCCACCTTGAGCAGGACGTCGACCTCCTGGACCATTTCCAGCACGATGAACACCCGGTGCCCGAGCTTCTGGCCCATGAGGGCCAGGCGCATGTACTCCTCGTCCTTGTATCCGTTGCACACGATGACGTGCGACGTGTCCTCGGTGAGGGCAAGCACCGCCTGGAGTTCCGGCTTGGAGCCCGCCTCGAGGCCGACCCCCATCGACCGCCCGAACTCCACCACCTCCTGGATGAGGTGGCGCTGCTGGTTGACCTTGATCGGGTAGACCGCGGTGTATCCGTTCTGGTAGCCGGTCTCCTGGATGGCCGCGCTGAAGGAGCCGGCCAGGGTTTCGATCCGCGATTTCAGGATGTCGGAGAAGCGGATGAGAAGGGGGAGTCCCACCCCTTGCTGGTGGAGGTCCAGGGCGAGATCGTAGAGATCGAGGCCCCGGGAGGGGTCCTTGTCCGGGTGGACGGCCACCCGCCCGTCCTCGTTGATCCCGAAGTAGCCCGTACCCCAGCCCTCGACGTTGTAGAGCTCGAGGGCATTCTTGATGCCCCAGGGTTTCTTGGAAATGGCCGTACCCTCCCGGGGGGAGCGCCCCCACGAAGACCCACGCGCGCCGGCGAAGGGAAGGAGTATAGCGCCCTCGCCCCGCCGACCACGACAATTCTCGGGCGCCCGCCGCCCGGCCGGGAAGGAATTACCCCGTCCGGGCCGGGATAGCTCAGGGGGGACCCTGGACCCGGGGCGGCCTCATCCTTCACAATGAATCACGCCCCATTCCCCGTGCAACCCGGGCGGACCCGGTTCGCCGCATCCGGAGATACTCGATGAAACGCATTCTGGGCCTCTCCCTGGTCCTTCTGCTCGTGGGCGGCTGCTCCCTGAAAGGCAACCCCGACGCCAAGGACTACGATCTGAGCTGGACCATCCACGTGAACGGCGTTCCCGCCGGCGCCCGCACCGCCATGGTATGGATAGCCGTGCCCCAGGAGCGCCAGGAACAGAGGGTCTCCGATCTCCAGGTGAAGGGCGACTGGGACTGGAAGTTCGTGAGCGACCCCGATTTCCACAACAAGGTGGCCCTGGTGACCGTGGTCGATCCCCCCCGGGAATTCACGGTGGACCTCGCGGCCAAGGTGCGCCGCTTTCCGGTCGAGACCCCCGAGCCCGCCTCCCTCTCCGACGCGGAGCACAGGCTCTACACCCGGGCGGAAGCGCTGGTGACCATCAGCCCGCGGATCCGGGCCATCGCCGACAGCGTGGGGCCGGACCCCCGGGCCATGTACGATTACGTGCTGGCCAAGATGGACTACGACAAGTCGGTACCGGGATGGGGGCGCGGGGACTCCGAGCGGGCCTGCGACGTGGGGAAGGGGAACTGCACCGACTTCCACTCCCTCTTCATGTCCCTGGCCCGCGCCCAGGGCATCCCCACCTACTTCGAGATGGGCTACCCGACCACCCCCAACGGCGAGGTCGATCAGGCGGGGGGATACCACTGCTGGGCCTGGTACTACAAGGCCGGGGCCTGGAACCCGGTGGACATCTCCGAGGCGGACAAGCATCCGGAGAAGGAGAACTACTTCTTCGGCCATCTCGACGCCGACCGGATCTCCTTTTCCAAGGGTCGCGACGTCAAGCTCGAGGGGATGGAGGGCCCGCCGCTCAACTATGTTCCCGCCGGCGCCTACGTCGAGGTGGACGGGCTGCCGCTGGCCGACGTCACCCGCACCATCACCTATGAGGTCAAGCCGGAGTCCGCCGGGGACGCGGAGGCGGCGACGCGCTGAGCGTCCCCGCCGATCCGGTGGAGAAGCGAACGGATCGACGGGCCCCGGCGCCGAGCCGGGGCCCGTCCGCTATTCCGAGGGTCCTTCCGCCTCAGGGCTCGAACCAGGGGATCAGTCGGAGGTAGAAGCCCGCCCAGGTCGTCTCGCCCGCCTGGACCGTGAAGGCTCCCATCGGATTCGGCTGGCCGGAGTAGAGATCGTAGCCTTCAGGCACCTCGATCTCGGCCGAGTAGAGTCCGGAGTCCAGGGTGAACGCGACGCGGCCCCGGTCGTCGGTCACCCCGCTGTCCAGGCGCTCGGCGCCGTTTTCGTCGAGGGCGTACACCCGCACCCCGGCGACCGGCAGGCTGTCCGCGTCCACATAAACCATGAGCTGGCCGGGAGGGAGGCTCGCCCGCCGGGTGAGGGAGAAGGCGACCTCGGTGGTTTCGTCCACCGCCACCGAGGCGGCGGCCACCGCCTCCCCGTCCACTTCGTACCAGGTCGGGGGAAGCAACGCGACCTCGTAGGCGCCGGCGGCGAGATCGAACCACGCCCGGCCGTCGGCGCCGGTTCTTCCGGAGCCCGCCCACTCACCGGTGCCGGCGTGCGAGAGGCTCAGGTAGGCGCCGGCCACCGGATCCTCGCCCGCCCGGGCCGAAACCGCCAGGGTGCCGGTCTCGATCGGATCCCCGCCGGTCGAATCCTCGGCGGCCAGCTCGATGTCCACCGTGGCCGTCCGGTTCGCGAGTACCTCCACCCGGAATTCGCCCGGTGTCGGTTGGGCGACCCTGAACCGATCCGGCGGAGTAACCCAGAGTCGATAGGTTCCCGTCGCCACGTCGGCGAAGGCAAACCGCCCCTGGGCGTCGGTCACGGTGGAGCGGATCATGGCGCGGTCGTTCCCCAGGCCGAGGGCGGTGGTACCGCTAACCGGGACGCCTTCCTGGAGCACCACGCCCTGTACGAGGCCGGTGGAGAGCGGGCCCGGCTCCGGCCCGGTGGGATCGTCGCCGCAGCCGGCGGGACCCAGGGCCAGGACCGCCGCCGCCGCGGCCAGGACCAGCAGGGGTTTGAAGACGATTTTCGGGGTGTTCATGGGTTTCTCCTCTCGCATGCCGCCGCGCGCCGGAACCGGCGCCGGGGAAGGGCCAGGGGTCGGAGTCGCCGTCCGCGACCCGGAGCGGTGGTGAGGGGACCGTCCGCCCCCCGACCTCGACCCGTCCGCTTCCAAGAACCCCGACCCGGACCGGAGCGTCACACCGGGGGGAGCGAAGGGCGAGGCCGTCGGGGGGGATCCCGTGGTCTCCAGGAGCGGAACCGCGGTCTGGGGACGGGGTAGGATAGGATGAAGCTTCAACGGGTTGCCGGTGTCGGCGCCGCGGGATGTGACCGATCCGGCCTTCCCGGGGTTCTTGGAGTTGTGGATGTCCGATGGAGACGCTGTTCGCCGGGTGACCGAGGGGGACGTGGAGTCCTTCGAGGTTCTCGTCGAGCGCTATCATGCCGGATGCCTCCGCTACGCGGCGCGCATGCTGGGGAGCCCCGAGGACGCCGAGGAGGCGGTGCAGGACGCGTTCGTCCGCGCCTACCGGGGACTGGGGGGTACGACCACCGGGACCGGTTCCGGGCCTGGCTCTTCCGGATCCTGGTGAACCGGTGCCGCACCCGCGCGGTCCGCATGAAGCGCGTCAGGGCGCCGCTCGTTCCGCTCTCGGAGCTGGGCGAGCGCCCGGCCCCCGACCGCGGACCCGGAGACCCCCTGGAGCGGCGCCGCATCCACGAAGCCCTGGCGGAACTCCCCCCCGATCAGCGGGAGGCGTTCCTCCTCAAGTACGTGGAGGACATGAGCTACGAGGAAATGGCGGAAGCCACGGGAGACGGGGTTTCCGCGCTCAAGATGCGGGTGATGCGTGCCCGTGATGCCATGCGGAGGCGGCTCGACCATGTTTACTGATCCCGGCGACGAACGAGAAGGCTGGTTGGACGAGGCGGTTCGGGAGCTCAAGCGCCCGGCGCCCGGGGAGTCGCGCGCTCGCCGGGCGGTGCTCGATCGGGTGCGCGCCGAGGGGACGCCGTCCGCCGGGTGGTTCCGGAAGGCGTGGTGTTGGCTCAACCGGCCGCGCCCGGTGCCGGTATCCCCACTGGCGGGCCTGGTCGGGGCGGCGGTGGTGGCGGTGGCGGTGGCGCTGGGCTCCCACCTGGCCGTCGGTCCCCGCGGGGCTTCGGCGCCGATGGACGGGCGCGCGACGCCGACGGTCTCCGCCGCGGCCGGCTTGCGCCCGGTGAACTTCGTGCTCGTGGCTCCCGAGGCGGCGAACGTGTTCGTGGTCGGGGACTTCAACGACTGGGATCCGCGCGCCACTCCCCTCGTCCGCTCCGAGCCGGGTGGGGTCTGGACCGCGTCCCTGGCGCTCGAGCCCGGTCTCTATCAGTACTCCTACCTGGTGGACGGCCGGATCCGAGCGGGGGACGTGGACGCCCCCCGCGCCCCGGCGGACGAGTTCGGCGGGGGAAGCTCGGTGGTACTGGTGGAGGGTGCGTCATGATTCGCGCGCGTTCGCTTCCGTTCTTCTGGGGCCTCCTGTTCGTGACCGCGGCGGCGCCCCTTGCCGGGGCCGGGCCCATGTCGCCCGATCCGCGCCTCGCCGCCCGGCTCGACGAGGCCTCGGCCAAGGGGGTGGAGGATCTGGTGGCCCGCGCCCGGGCCGATTCCCTTCCCGTCGAGCCCCTGGTGCAGCGGGCCCTGGAGGGAGCCACCAAGGGGGCTCCCGGTCCGAAGATCGTGGCCGCGGTGAACGCGCTGCTTCGGCGCCTTCGCATCTCGCGGGAACTCATCGGGGAGGCGAGCAGCCCGGCCGAGCTGGTGGCGGCAGCGGGCGCGCTCCAGGCCGGCGTGGACTCCGCGACGGTGGAGCGGATCCGGACCGACGCCCCGGACCGGGATCTGACCGTGCGGCTGGTGGTGCTCGCCGATCTCATCGGCCGCGGGGTTTCCCGGAGGCACGCATCGGCGGTGATCCTCGACTGGGGCCGGAGCGGGACCGGCGACGACGTCTACCTGGATCTCCGGCGGGGGGTGGAAGCGGCCATTCTCTCGGGATCTCCGCCCGAGGCGGCGATGGCCTCCCGGGTTCGTGTCCTGGCTCCGGCGGCTCCGACCGCCCCCGTCTCCGGATCCCGGGCGCCGAAGCCCGGTGAAGGAGCGGGGCCGTGAGCCGCGCCGTCGCGCTCCTCGCCGCCGGATGGCTGATCTTCGCCGCGGGTTCAGCGGGAGGGGCGATCCGGGGGGACCTCGGCGTGGGGGCGAGGAGCCTCGAACCCGCCGGGCTCGCCATCGACCGCTCGATCCTCTTCACCCCCGATGTCGTGGTGGGCGACGAGACCGCCTTTCTTCGCGGGTCGGGCCTTCTCCGCGCCTCCGGGAGCGGGGGATGGGACGGGGAGGGCCGGGCCGAAGCGGGGTACCGCCGCTCCCTGTTCGGGGGCCTGGCCCTGGACCTCGACGCCGAGGGAGGAACCCGGAGATATCCCGGCCGCCCGGCGAGCGAGCGCTACCAGTCCGTGGCCCGGCTTCGCGCCGCCCGCGGTCCGGTGAGCGGGTTCGTCGGAGGCGGCGCGCTTCGCGCCCGGAGCGGCGATCGCTGGTCCACCTCGCGCCTCCTCACCGCGGGTGGCGTCCTGCGCCTCGGCCGGTTCGAGATCGGCCTGGACGAGCGGACCGCCCTCGGCCACCGGGTCGTCATATCCTCCCGCGATAGCCTGATTCTCTTCCCGGATAGCACCCTGCACCGGGTGCGCGTCACCGATGAGCGGCGCCTGGGCACCGGCCTACACCGACGCCGGCCTCCATCTGGGATGGGAACGTGGTCGCTGGTCCTCCGAAGCCCGGGTGGGTCTCCGGTTCGGCGACTATGCCCTCGACACCCGGGTCTGGGCGATGGTGACCGGCGGCTACCGGCTCACCCGGAACCTGAGCGTGGCGCTGCGCGCCGGGCGCGAACCCTCGGTCCCCGAAGAGGGCATCCCCGCCGGAAACGTGGCCGCCCTGGGGCTGAGCTTCGGATTCGCGCCGGCCCCGGCGCCCGAGGACCGCGCGGCTTCGCCGCCCGGGGACGGCGCGTTCTCCGCGCGAACGGTGGAGGAGGGCTGGGTTCTCATCCGGGTCCGGCTCCCCGAGGCTTCCCGGGTGGAGCTGATGGGGGACTTCACCGACTGGCTTCCGGTGAACCTCTCCCGGGACGTCGAGGGCCGGTGGGGGGCCGCGTTCCCCCTGGCTCCCGGAACCTACCGGGTGTGCGTCCGGGCGAACGGGGCGGCCTGGTCTGCGCCTCCCGGCCTGACCGCGGTCCGGGACGAGTTCAACGGCACGGTGGGCATCCTGGTGGTTCGCTGACCGGCCCGCGGGGGCGCGGACCCATCACTCGATCGGAGCCAGATCCTCGCGCACCAGGGCCAGCACCGCGGCATTGGGGACGATCAGGTACTTCTGCTCCTCGAAGGTGATCTCCACCGACGCCTTGCGCAGGAAGATCGCGTAGTCCCCATCCTGGGCCTGGGGAGGAATGTAGCGGGCGCGGCGTTCGCGGCGCTTCCAAGGCTCCTCATCGGCGTCGAAGGGATCGGGCACGGCGAGACCCGGTCCCACCTGGATCACCCATCCCCCCAGCACCGTCTCGGTTTCCGCGACCGAGGGAGGGAGGTAGAGGCCGGAACGGGTCTTCCCCGGGATTTCCGGCCGGACCATGACGTGGTCGCCGACCACCATGAGGCGCTTCTTGAGCATGGGCCTATCTTAACCCGGATCCCGGGCGGGCGCTCCAGAATGAGAGAACCCGGCCGGGAGGATCCGGCCGGGTTCGAACTCCGAAACTCCGATGTTCCCGCCCTACTTCTTGAGGGCGATGAACTCCTCTTTCATCTTCTGCAGCGCCGCCTTGGCGTCGCTGAAGAACATCATGGCGTTCGGGTACTCGAACAGCTCGTTCTTGATGCCCGCGAATCCGGCCCCAAGGCTCCGCTTGACGATGATCACCGTCTGGGCCTCGTGAACCTTGAGGATGGGCATGCCGTAGATGGGGCTCGTCTTGTCGTGGAGCGCCACCGGGTTCACCACGTCGTTGGCCCCCAGAACGATGGCCACGTCGGTGTTCTTGAAGTCGTCGTTGATGGCGTCCATTTCGAAGAGCTTCTCGTAGGGAACGTTGGCCTCGGCCAGGAGCACGTTCATGTGTCCCGGCATGCGGCCGGCCACCGGGTGGATGGCGTAGGAGACCTTGATCCCGTTCTTCTCGAGCAGGCTCCCCAGTTCGGCGGCGGCGTGCTGGGCCTGGGCCACGGCCAGACCGTAGCCGGGGACGAAGACCACGCTGCTCGCGGTCTCCAGGAGCATCGCCACTTCCTCGGCCCCCACCGACTTGACGTTGGTGTAGCCGCCCTTGCCGGCGTCGCCGGTGGCCGCGGTGGCCCCGAAGCCGCCGAAGAGGACGTTGGCCAGGGATCGGTTCATCGCCTTGCACATGATGTCGGTGAGGATGATGCCCGAGGAGCCGACCAGGGACCCGGCGATGATCAGGAGGTTGTTCTTGATCACGAAGCCGGTGAGGGCGCCGGCGATCCCGGAGTAGGCGTTCAGGAGGCAGATCACCACCGGCATGTCGGCTCCGCCGATGGGGATGGTGAGCCCGACCCCGAGGAAGAGGGCGGCGATGCCCAGCACCACCACGCCCACGATCATCGCGGTCTCGGTGCCGCCCATGAACCCGGCCCACACCCCGAGGGCGACCGCGGCCACCAGGAACACGATGTTGACGATGTGGCGGCCGGGAAAGAGCACCGGCTGCTCGTTCACCCAGCCCTGGAGCTTGCCCGCGGCGATGATGGAGCCGGAGAAGGTCACCGCTCCCACCAGCACCGAGAGCATGACGGTGATGGCCACGTCGGGCCCCCCGAAGGGCGCTCCGATCTTGGACAGCACGCCGCCCCCGAGCTTGATCGAGTGCTCGTAGAAGTAGGAGTAGGCCACGAACATCGAAGCCAACCCCCCGAACCCGTTGAACACCCCCACCATCTGAGGCATCGAGGTCATGGGCACGGTGTAGGCCCAGAAGAGCCCCAGCGCCGAACCCATGATGATGGGGATGATGATGTAGAGGATGTGAAACTGCCCCCCGGTCAGAAGATCGGCGGCGGTGGCCAGGATGGCGATCGCCATGCCCACCAGCGAGGTCCGGTTTCCGCCCCTGGCGGATCGGACCCGGGACAATCGCTGCAGTCCAATGATGAAGAGGACGGCGGCGATCATGTATGTGACTTGGATAAGATCTCTCATGGCCGGCCTCTCCTAGTTCTTCCGCTGGAACATCTGAAGCATCCGGTCGGTCACTGCGTAACCGCCCACCACGTTGGTGATCGCGAAGAACACCGCCAACATCCCGAGCAGCGTGCCGACCTCGAAGTTCTGCTGGCTGGCCTGGAACAGGGCCCCCACGATCGTGATGCCGGAGATCGCGTTGGATCCCGACATGAGGGGGGTGTGCAGGGTCGGCGGCACCTTCGAGATCACGTAGAAACCCACGTAGGTGGCGAGGATCGCCACGTAGAGCGCCACCAGGAGCGGGTGGTACGGAAGCTTGTAGGTTTCCGTCATCACGCCGATCATGAGGACGCCGTTACCGGCGAGAACGTCCAGGGGCAACATCGTTACTCCCCTCCTTTCAGCCGCTCCGCGACCGCGGGCAGCCTGACCTCGCCGCCGTGGGTGACCATGCAGGCGGCGTTGATCTCGTCCTCGAGGTCGAGGTTGAGTTCGCCCTTCGGATAGAGATGCTGCATCACGTAGTGCAGGTTCTTGGCGTACATGTCGCTGGCGTGGAAGGGCACGGTCCCGGGAATATTGAGGGTCCCCATGATGGTGACCCCTTCCTTCACCACCGTCTTCCCGGGTTCGGTGAGCTCGCAGTTTCCGCCGCGCTCGGCGGCCAGGTCCACGATGACCGATCCCGTGCGCATCTCCTTGACCATGTCCGGGGAGATGAGCTTCGGGGCGGGCTTTCCGGGGACGAGCGCGGTGGTGATCACCACGTCGGCCTCCACCACGTGCTTGCGGACGACCTCGCGCTGCTTCCGGAGGAACTCCTCGGAGGCCTCCTTGGCGTAGCCGCCCTCGGTCTCCATGGCCTCGTCGGTGGGGACCTCGATGAACCGGCCCCCGAGGCTCAGCACCTGCTCCTTGACCGCGGGGCGGACGTCCGAGACCTCGACCACCGCTCCGAGCCGCTTGGCGGTGGCGATGGCCTGCAGGCCGGCCACCCCCGCCCCCATGATCACCACCTTGGACGGGGCGATGGTCCCGGAGGGGGTCATCATGAGCGGGAAGATCTTGGGGAGCTTCTCCGCGGCCATGATCACCGCCTTGTACCCGGCGAGGTTGGCCTGGGAGGACAGGGCGTCCATGCTCTGGGCCCGGGTGATCCGCGGCATCTGGTCCATTGCGAACGCGGTGACCTTGCGCCGGGCCAGGATCTTCACCGCGTCCAGGTTTTCCAGGGGCCACAGGAAGGACACCAGGATGGCGCCTTCCCGCACCATCTCCGCCTCGTGCTTCCCGGACGTGTCGTTCATGCGGGGGGGGTGGAGCTTCAATACCACGTCCGCACCGCCGTACAGGGCTGCCACATCCGAACTTACCGTGGCCCCGGCCTCGGTCAGGGCCTGGTCGGGAATGGAGGCTCCCTCCCCCGCACCCGCCTCGACGGTCACGGTGTGCCCCTCCTTGACCAGCCGCTTCACCGTGTCCGGATTCGTGGCCACACGCGTCTCACCGGGAACGGTCTCCCTTGGGATAAAGAGCGTCGCCATCCTGATCCTCGCTTATTGAAATTGTCCCGTATCCGGGCCCCGCCGGGCCGTTTCCGGCGGAAGCCAAACGACGGGGATTCTACGGAGTCTCCCCCGGTCCGTCGAGGGCCGAATCTTGAATTGTCGTATCACTTGCCGGTAACGGGTCGGCGCCGGCCGGCGCGGGGAGAACGGGCCTCGATCTCCGGCGAGGAGGAATAGCCAGTTAGGGAATAAAGATGATCTCCTGAGTGATAGATCGGGTAGACTCGCAAGAAAGCCCCCGGCAAGGACGCCGGCGAGGCCCGGAGGAGGCTCACGGCCATGGAAATCAACGACTGTCCCGGAAATCCTGCAGAATTCGATCCAACCGGGCTCTTCAAGGTCATTCTGGTGCCCATCGATTTCACCCCCGCCTCCCGGCAGGCAATCATCGCCGCCTGTGAGATGCGCCGGAAGTACGGCTCCGAGCTGCACGTCTTCCGCCTCAGCAAGTTCGGGGAGAACGACGACTTCATCCGCGGGCTCGGCGCTCCCTGGTCCGAAGGGGACGTGAAGGACGAGACCCGGAACCAGCTTCGGATGTTCGGAGAGAGCATCTGCCTGGGCACCCCCTGCCTGCACTACGAGACCCTGATGGGGGAGGACGTGGTGGAGGGGATCGCCAAGGCGGCCCGGGACTGCAAGGCCACCCTGGTCCTGCTCCCCATCCACGAGGGGAAGACCCTGCTCCGGAGCAAGACCGAGAAGGTGGCGCGGGCCCTCGATGTCCCCGTCCTCCTCATCAAGGAGCGGGTCGGAGCCGAAGTCGCCGGATAGAACCGGGCCATCCTCCCCGGACGCCCCGTTTTCCCCTGACCCCCGGAATACCCATGTGTACTATGAATGGGGGTTCCTGGTGACCCCGGCGGGGCGATTGCGTCCTGTTTGAGGGAGCCGGCAACACATCGGTTTTCCCCGCGATCCGCTCGAAGGGGGCGGGGGGCCTGGAATCAATCACCGGAGGCTAGGGCGTGGCAGACAAACCGGAAACCATGGTCATCATCGGATCGGGACCTGCGGCCTTCACCGCGGCCATCTACGCCGCCCGGGCCGAGTTGGCTCCCCTGGTCCTGGAGGGGTCGATCGCCAACGAACGCGGGGAGATCCCCGGCGGCCAGCTCATGACCACGACCGACATCGAGAACTTCCCGGGCTTTCCCGAGGGGATCGGCGGGGCCGACCTGATGGACCACTTTCGGGCCCAGGCCGTGCATTTCGGGGCCCGGACCGAGCAGGTGGACGTGGTGCGGGCCGATCTCGACCAGGTACCCTTCCGCCTCCATACTTCCGAGGGGAAGGAGATCGCCGCGCTGTCGATCGTCGTGGCCACCGGCGCTCGGGCCAAGAAGCTCGATCCCAAGGGGAGCAAGCAGTTCTGGCAGAACGGGGTGAGCGCCTGTGCGGTGTGCGACGGCGCGCTTCCCATGTTCCGGAACAAGCCCCTGGCGGTGATCGGCGGGGGGGACACCGCGATGGAGGAGGCCAGCTTTCTCACCAAGTACGCCTCGAAGGTCTACATCATCCATCGCCGGAACGAGTTCCGGGCGTGCAAGCTCATGCAGGAACGGGTGCTGGCCAACCCCAAGATCGAGGTGATCTGGAGCCACGAGCTGGAGGAGCTCCAGGGGGAGAAGCAGCTGGAGCGGATCTCCCTCGTCTCCACCGAGGACGGCTCGCGGCGGACGCTGGAGGTCGGGGGGCTTTTCTACGCCATCGGCCACGTTCCCAACACCGCGTTTCTCGGAGACCAGGTGGTGACCGACGACGACGGATACATCGTGCTCAAGCGCCACCAGGAAACGAGCGTCCCGGGAGTGTTCGCCGCCGGAGACGTTCACGACAAGCGCTACCGCCAGGCGGTCACCGCGGCGGGAGCGGGGTGCGCGGCCTCGCTCGACGCCGAGCACTATCTCTCCGGGCTGGCCGAGAAACGACCTGAACTCTTCGAAGCGGAGCCGGTCGAACCCTTCCCGCGCACCTGAGGCGGTGGACGCCTGACAGGGCGCCGTCCGCCCCCAACGACCCGTCTCCGTCAGCGCCCCACCCCTCGCGGCGGCCGGTGCCCCAGGACCGGGTGCGGCCGGTAGGGGGCCTCGAGCCGCTCCACCTCCTCGGGATCCAGCCGGATGGCCAATGCCTCCACCGCCTCGGTGATGTAGTGGACCTGGGTGGCCCCCACGATGGGGGCGGTCACCCCCGGCGCCTGGAGGAGCCAGGCCAGCGCGATCTGGGCCGGTTTCACCCCCCTCGCCCTGGCCACCTCCACCGTCGCGTCCACCACGTCGAAGTCGTCGGGACCGTAGAGATCCTTGGCGTAGCCGTCGGTCCGGGCGCGCTCGGTCGGCTCCGCCCCCTCGCGGGACCGGTTCCCGGCCAGGAGTCCCCGGGCCAGCGGGCTCCAGGGCACGATCCCCACCCCTTGATCCCGGCAGAGGGGGATCATCTCCCGTTCTTCCTCCCGGTAGACCAGGTTGTAGTGGTTCTGCATGGAGACGAACCGGTGGGCGCCGCTCCGGTCGGCGGCGAACAGGAACCTGGCGAACTGCCAGGCGGCCATGCTGCTGGCCCCCAGGTACCGCACCTTGCCCGCCCGCACCAGGGAGTCCAGCGCGTCCACCGTCTCCTCGATCGGTGTCCCGTGATCGAAGCGGTGGATCTGGTAGAGATCGATGTGATCCAGCCCCAGGCGCCGGAGCGAGGCGTCGCAGGCGTCGAGAATGTGCTTCCGGCTCAGCCCCCCGCCGTTGGGACCGCGGTGCACGGGGAAGAAGACCTTGGTCGCCACCACCGTCTCGTCGCGCCGGGTCAGCTCGCGCAGGTAGCGCCCCGTCACCTCCTCGCTCCGTCCCCGGGAGTACATGTCCGCGGTGTCGAAGAAGTTGATCCCGGCCTCCACTGCGGTCCGGAAGTGAGACGCAGTCTCATCCTCGTCCAGCACCCAGGACCGCCAGCCGGAGTCCCCGTAGGACATGCATCCCAGGCAGATTCGCGAGACCTCGAGCCCGGTGTCGCCGAGCTTCACGTACTCCATTGATCCTCCTCCTTGACGGGGCTTCCGTTCCCGTGCAGTCCTTGATGATCTCCGTTCGGGGGGGAGATTGTCCAATCGTCTTCGGGCGGGATCGTGGCCCCGGAACGGCGGTCGCAGCCCTCGACCGGACCCTCCGTCCGAGGCCCCGATCGGCGCTCATCCCCGACCGGGAAGGTCCGCTGTACAAATTCTGGATTTGCTCATTAAGATGTCGCGTCGCCAAGGGGTCGTGGCAGGATACGCGGAACGAAAGCAAAACCGAAACGATCTGTTTCAACGAGCCGAAACGATCTTGAAAACGGGGATAGCGTGAACGCGAAGAACGAAAAGAAGAAGCAACTTTATCCGGGGTTGGCCTACAACGTCATCACCCTGCTCGGGGCGGCCGCCGCGCTCTTCGGCCTTGCCGCGGTGGTCATTCTCTACCTCCTCAACGTCTTTTCGGGGGGGACCAACCCCTACATCGGGATCTTCATCTACATGGTGTTCCCGGGGGTGCTGGTCCTGGGTCTCCTCCTCATCCCCCTTGGGATGTGGCGGGAGAAGAAGCGCCGGGAGCGGGGGCAGTTGCGGCCGGTGGTGGTGGACCTCGGGAACCCCCATCATCGAAACGCCCTGATCACCTTCGTGGCCGGCACCTGCGTCTTCCTCCTCGTCACCACCATCGGGCTCTACCAGGGGTACCAGTACACCGAGTCGGTGGAGTTCTGCGGGACGACCTGCCACACCGTCATGCAGCCGGAGCACACCGCGTACCTCAGGTCGGCCCACGCCCGGGTGGAGTGCGTCAGCTGCCACATCGGGCCCGGGGCCGGATGGTACGTCCGGAGCAAGCTCTCCGGGGCCCGGCAGGTTTTCAAGACCATCCTGCACACCTATCCCACCCCCATCGAGACCCCGGTCCAGAATCTCCGGCCCGCCCAGGAGACCTGTGAGCAGTGCCACTGGCCGGCCAAGTTCTATCCGGCCAACGAGGTGACCCACGACCACTACCTCGGGGACAAGGAGAACACCCACTGGAAGATCGAGATGCTGTTCAAGGTGGGGGGAACCTCGGCGTCGAGCCAGGGCCACGCATCGGGCATCCACTGGCACATCGACAAGGAAAACCACATGACCTACGTCTCGACCGATTCCTCCCGGCAGGCCTTCGACCAGGTGACCTGGATGAAGGATGGGAAAGAGGTCGTGTTCTCGCGGACCGGGGAGCCGCTCCCCGACTCGGTCATGACCACGCGGAGCGCCAAGGGGCTGGTACGGCAGCTCGACTGCATCGATTGCCACAACCGCCCCTCCCACAACTACCTCTCTCCCATGCAGGCGGTGAACACCGCCATGGCGGCGGGGGTTCTGAGCCCGGGCATCCCGTGGATCAAGCAGGAGGCGGTGGCCGTCCTGTCGCGGAACTACGAGACCGAGGCGGGGGCCATGGACTCCATCGCCGCCTCGTTGAAGGACTTCTACGCCGGCAAGGGGGTCGACCTCCCCGTGGAAGCAATTCCCGCGGTCCAGGGTATCTACAACCAGAACATGTTCCCGGCCATGAAAGTGCGTTGGGACAGGTATCCGGATAATCGCGGTCACTTTTTGTTTCCCGGTTGTTTCCGGTGCCACGGCTCGGAACTCCGGAACGCCGACGGAGAGCAGATCAGCTCGAACTGCAACCTCTGCCACACGATCATCGCCCAGGGTCTGGCCGAGGATCTGGGGGACACGGTGACCACCCAGGGGTTGGAGTTCAAGCACCCGGTGGATATCGATGGGGCCTGGAAGGAGATGCACTGTTACGACTGTCATTCCGGTGACGATTCCATTTACTAGGTTGGAGTCGTCCTGTATGGTTGCGCGACGAGTTCTGGTGAAGGTGAGCGTCCGAGCCGGGTGCCCGGTCGGACAGGGAGGTAAACTATGAGAGGCAAGAGAACCCTGATCGTCCTTTCCGTGGGTCTGGCGTTGGCCGGAACGTGGCTGGTGGCTGCGGCCCAGGATGCGAAGAAGGACGAGGCCAAGAAGGCCGAGTACACCTACGTAGGCGTCAAGACCTGCAAGATGTGCCACAGCAAGGCGGCGACCGGTGACCAGCACAAGGTGTGGGCGGGAACCGCGCACGCCAAGGCCTACGAGGCCCTGGCCAGCGACGAATCCAAGGCGGCCGCGAAGAAGCTGGGAATCGACGATCCCCAGAAGGCCGACGCCTGTTTGAAGTGCCACGTCACCGCTTTCCCGGTGATGGGGGACCTGGAGAACCAGAAGATCACCCTCGAGGAGGGGATCTCCTGTGAGAGCTGTCACGGTCCCGGGAGCGGGTACAAGGGCCTGAAGGTCATGAAAGAGCTCTACGCCGGCACGATCAAGCCCGAGTCCGTCGGGCTCAACGTCGTCGACGAGAAGACCTGTCTCAAGTGTCACGTGGCCGAGGGGAACCCCTTCCACAAGGAGTTCAAGTACGACGAGTACCTGAAGAAGATCGTGCACCCGATTCCCAAGGCCGAGGGGAAGTAGGGGAAAGTTCCCCCCCCACCCGCGACACCGCGGGGAAAGTTCGTTCGCCGGCCCTCCGGACCCGTTCCGGAGGGCCGGTTTTATTTGGGGGAGTCCGGGGCTGCGGGGGCGGGATCCCGCGCCCGGGAGGGTTCGGTAGGTTCCCGGCGGTGGAGTTCCGGCCGGTGACGGTGTGCTCAACGGACCTGCTTCGCGGGGACGGGCTCGCGCCGAGATTGTTGAATTCCTGGCCGGAAATCGAAACGCTTTGTTGCGCGCCGGTTGCCCCGTTCCCTTCGCGCTATATTACGACAAACTTTATCATGTTATCGGAAATGCAGTCGGGGCAAGGGCGGGAGGTGGGTCGGATGCCCCGGTAGAGTGGTCGATTTGGGCTATCACTTTTATGAAGGATTTGTGGAGACCGCCGTAACGCTATGATTCGTCGCATCGGCTGGATCACGTTCTCCCCCGTCGGTTCATGACACCGGCAGGGATGCTTCTGGGGGAGCCCAAATGTCTGCGTTCCGCGGAGCGGTACTGTGCCTGGTTCTTGCCGCCTCGGCTTCGGCCGTGGCCGCGGTTCCGGCCTACCCCGCGGAGCCCATCCCCGAAGATCCCGCCCCCTCCATCCTCAACGTCCTCGACATCGTCACCGGTCCCGCCCCGCTCGACGCCTTCCGCCGCCCTCGGGGCATGGTGGCCGACAGCACCCGGGGGGTGGTGGTGATCGCCGACACCGGGAACCACCGCCTGGTCATCTTCGACTCCAACTGGCGCTCCCGGGGTACCCTGGACTACGAGATCCGCAGATCGGCGGGGTCGAGCGCGGAGCCGGCCTCGGTGGCGCTGGACGATCACGGCCGCATGTTCGTGGCCGACCAGCTCAGCGACTACATCGAGGTCATGACCTCCCAGGGATCGCACATCACCTCGTTCCGTCCCATCTTTCCCGCCGAGCTCACCACCAAGGTCCATCTCCAGGACGTGGTGATCGGACGCAGCGGGCGCATTTACGTGCTCTGTTCCGGCAACCGCCCCGGCCTGGTGGTGCTGAATCCGGTGGGTGAGCCGCTGGTAAGCCTGGGCTTCGGACCGGTGGAGAAGGGCCCGTTCACCTCGCCGGTGGCTCTGGCGGTGAACGCAGAAGAGACCATGATGGCGGTGGTGGACCCCATGGGTGAGAAGTCGGTCCTGGTCAACGCCACCGACGGCACCCCGCTTTTCGCGTTCGGCGAGCACGGCGAGGGTGAGGGCACCTTCTCGATGGCCGTGGGAGCGACCTGGGGCCCCAACGGGAACCTCTGGGTGGTGGACACCATCCGTCACTCGATCAGCGTCTTCGATCGCCGGGGCGGTTACCTGGGCCGCATCGGTGGCTTCGGCCACGGCCCCGGCCAGTTCAACTATCCGGTCGCGTGCGCCTTTCTGGCCGCGGACCGGCTCGCAGTCTTGGAGCGGGCGGGCGCCCGCTGCCAGGTGCTCCAGGTGGCCGTGCCTCCCGTGACGGGGGCCCGCGATCATGTGGAGCAAAGCGGTTCCGGAGTCTCCGGAATCGGTCTCGCAACCGTGCAAGGGAGGTAATGGTGGCTATGAGGAAGAAACTCCTCCTTGGTCCGGGGATTCTCCTCGCTCTGACCGTGCTCGTGTCCGTCGGATTCGCCGGTGATTATCACACCGGCTCGGCCTTGATCTGCTCCGACTGCCACGTCATGCACTACAGCCAGAGCCATGGATACAACCCCAACGGATCGGGCTTCTACACGCCGCTCGGACCGGGCGGCCCGTTCGAGTTCCTGCTCCGTGACGATATCAACAACCTGTGCCTGGCCTGCCACGATGGGCAGGCGCTCGCGCCGGACGTGTTCGAAACCCACACCAACGGCTATGTCCGTCAGGCGGGTGCCCTGAACGAGTTGGGCGGCAACGGTCTCTATCCGCCGACCACCGGGCACACCCTGAACTCGCTGGCCGTGGCTCCGGGCGGCACGTTCAGCGATCCCGATGGTCTGAAGTGCACCGACTGCCATTCGCCCCACGGCGGCAACTCGGCTCACGTCAATACCTATCGGAACCTGGGCGGTTATGGTCCTCCGCTGAGCGGGATCTCGACCCTCCTGACCTACTCCCGCGGCGACGTCGAGGGTGCCAACGATCTCACCAAGTGGGTGTACGAGAATGCCTCCAGCGGCACCAGCGCCAACCACTACGGGGTCGGGGCGATCACCTTCAACGAGCCGGTGACGACCGCGTCCGCCTATGCCTCCTTCTGCAAGGCCTGCCACACCAACTTCCACGGTGACATCGGCGGGGCGGAGATCGGCGGCACGGGAGCTCCTCCCGCGGACTTCGTGCGTCACCCGGCGGCGGGTGTCGACATCGGCGCCCTGGGCGGCGGTCACTCCGGTCTGGCCTTCCTGACCGGGAAGACCAACCAGGTCCAGGTCATGTCGCCCACCGGCCAGAAGGCCGGCGCATACGACGGGACCGACACCGGCCTCACGCAGTCCTGCATGTCGTGCCACAAGGGCCACGGCAACCAGAACGCGTTCGGCCTGATCTACATGATCGGCACCGGCACGGTGACCGAGCAGGGCGACGACGGGACTTCGGCCCGCGCCCTCTGCGGTCAGTGCCACACCCAGGCCCAGTAAAGCCTGGTGGTGGATTAGGGCGGCCGAAGCGCTAGCGCGCCCGGCCTCCCCGTTTCGACGGGATTCGGGCACCGACAATCCGGCCACTGCCGGTGCCCGAATCCGGTCCATCATTGCCTTCCCGTTTCGACATTGCGGCCGGGGGAGCTTGGTGTGAGACCCGTTTCCGGCATGGTTCTCACGGCGGCCCTGCTTCTGGCTGCTTGGAACATATCCGCGGACACGCCCTTCGATCCCCATGGGGACCCGCAGACCGGGGTGCTCCGTGACGCCGATCAGGCCCGGGGGCAGTGCCAGCAGTGCCATCCTCCCCACGGCGACGCGTGGGAGCCCTCCCCCTATCCGCTCCTCCTCTTCACCGAGAACACCAACCAGCTCGCCTTCTGGGACCAGGGGGCAGAACCGTGCCACCGCCGCCGTCCCGGCAATTACCCCCTCGGCGAATCCGACCGCATGCCCGAGTCCGAACCCGACGCCGGTTACTTCGAGGCCAACACCGGCGGGGAGCGCCTGGTCGGCGTGAACTATCGCGGCCGCTGGCCGGGGGAGACCGCCTACACCGATCCGGGAATCACGCCCGGGGGTCACTTCTTTTCGCCTCACGCCCAGGACCCCGACATGCCCCGGCGAGACGCCTCGGGAGAGGGGCGTTGCGAGAACTGCCACGATCCTCACGGCACCCCGAATCGTCGCGACCTCCTGCTGAAGCCCTACGGGGGGATCGGCGGCCACGCCGCGGTGGGATCTCCCGAGGAATACGCGCTTTGCTTCTCCTGCCACGACCAGGACGCGCCGGGAGGCATGGACCCCGCGAACCGGAACATCGCGGACTACTACGACGCGGGGTTGAACGGCGAGCACGCCGGCCACCAGATCCGGAAGGAATCCCGGGTCGCCCTCTCCTGGCCCGCGCACATCCAGGTCGGGGACATGCTCCCCTGCTACGACTGCCACAATCCCCACGGTTCCGAGGGGCACAACCGGGTGCAGCCGAACGGATACCTGATCAGCGACGAGCGGGTTGACTGGAGCGGGCTCACCGACACCGTGAACGACGCGACCCAGTGCCGCCGGTTCTGCCTCGGCTGCCACATCGCCTCGGACGGGATTCCCGGGGCGCAGACGGTGGAGGGAATCGTCATGAACACCCTCTCCGACCGGGGCCCCCATCGCTCCACCGGCTTCCAGAGTTGCTACGACTGCCACGGCCGCGACTACTCCGGTCCCACCTCCCACAACGTTCACAATCCGGGCGAGCCCGGTAACGGCGCACCGGGAAGCCCGAGCCCGTGGGGACGGGGAGGACCCTGATGCACCGGTGGGCGGCGCTCATCCTGGCCGGGGCGACTCTGGCCGTTCCGGCGGGGGCCGGGGCCTACGAGGGTCGCTACGTGGGTTCGTACCACCACACCTCGGGAATAGCGGACGCGGACGTCATGCGCCACTACTACGACCTGAGCACGCGCGCCGTGCTCCCCGGAAGCGCCGACCTCAGGCTCCGCATGTCCCTCTCCTACCGGGCGAACCCGGGACAAGAGAACTCGGACCTCCTGAGCTCCCGTTTCTTCGCCGACCTCAGAAAGCCTGCCTGGCGTCTCACCACCCAGTTCACCCCCTGGCAGCAGACGTCGGTGGGCGTTAGCACGTCCCGGGACCGGAACCTGCTTTTCGGTCTCGACGTGAGCCCGCGCGGCGCCCCGAGGATGGCGCTGAAGTACGAACGCCAGGATCGGGAGACCCTTCAGGGCCGCTCCACCACCGACGATCGCCGGGCCGAGGTTTCCTACGCCGCCGGCGGGGTTTTCGGAAGCAACCTTTCCTGGCGGAGACTGGACGCCCGCCCCATGGGAGGGCTGAACCCCGACACCCGGACCGAGGAGTGGCGGGGGGGCTCCGGACCGGGGTCAATCTCGGCCGGGCCAACGCCCAGGCCACCTACGACGCCCTTTACTCCACCTTCGGTTCCCGGGACCGGGACCGGACCTTCTACACCCAGCGAATGAACCTGAACTCGAGCTGGGCGCCTTCCCGGCGGTTCACCGTCGGTACCTCGGCGCTGGTGTACTGGGGGCGGAGTCAGGACAATGCCCTGACCGCCGATCAGACCATCAACGAACGCTACCTGAGCGGGCGCCTGGCCTACCAGCCGGTGAAGGGGCTGAGCCTCGAAGGGCTCCGGGAGTATCGACGGCGCCAGGCCGTGGACGGAGACATCGAAGCGGACTACGCTCGTCTCCAGGCCATTTTCCGGCGGGAGATCGTTCGGGGGATGACCTTCCAGTCCGGCTACCTCCGCTCCTTCAACATCCGCTCCGAAGACGGCTCGATCCCCCAGAACACCGTCTTCACCCTGGTGGACGGCCTCCTCCGCAAGGGAATCAACGCCCGCGCCGAGCTCCGGGCGTCGCGCGCGGGGGGCTCGGTCTCCACCGGAACCCAGTGGCATCGCCTGATCCAGCTCCGCACCCTTCCCAGCCGGGATACCCGGTTCGAGGTCACCTGGCGGAGGGACACCCTCCCCGAAATCGACGGGAGGGCCCAGACCGATCGCCAGTGGGAGTACCAGGTCGGGTACCAGCCGGCCACGGGGGCGGACCTGGTGGCGACCTACCGGCGCCAGAACGGACGGGGCCGGATCGACCGCGAAGAACGCTACGGGAGCCTGACCGGGAACCTGCGGCTCGGCCAGCGCACCTCCCTCTCCCTCGACTGGTCCCGGCGGGAGGCCCTGGTCCTCACCTCGCGCTCCTCCGAGATCATCAAGGGAACCGACTTCACTTTCTGGCCTGCCCGTCGCACCCGGGTTCAGCTTTCCTGGCGACAGGTCGCGGTCCGGGGGCGGGCCACGTTGGACACCTACGGTCTCTCGGTGGACCGGAATTTCTAGACGGGAAGCGAGAACTTCATGAACAACGTTTCGAGGCTCCGAGCGCTCCTGGTGGCGACGACGCTCATCGCCGTCTCCGGTTGCGGGGGTCCGACCCGGTTCCTGAACCCCGAGGCCGACCTGCCTTTCTACGAGAGGGTGGGCATCATCCCCTTCACCAGCCTCGCCCAGGATCGGGCCGCGGGATACCGGGTCACCAACGTGTTCTTCACCGAGCTCCTGGAACGGGGGTTCGCCGAGGTGGTGGAACCCGGACAGTTCGCCGCGGACATGACCCAGATCCGCGGGGGGATCCCCGCCGAGACTCCCTGGTCGACCGAACAACTGGCCCAACTGGGAGAAAAGGCGGGCGTGCAGGGGATCTTCATGGGCACGGTGCGGCAGTACGAGATGGTGAGCTCCGGGCGCGATTCCTATCCACTGTTTTCCATCGAGGTGCGCCTGGTGGACGCGGCCACCGGCCGCCTGGTCTGGAGCGCGAGCGAGACCCGGAAGGGCGGGGCCGGTTTCCCCATCCTCGGCTGGGGAGGGGTGCGGCTGATGGAAACCCTCACCGCCGACGTCTGCCGGGGACTTCTGTCCTCACTTCCGCGAGCGAGGCGCTGATGACCCGGAAGACGGTTCTCGCGGCCATCATCCTGGTCCTGGCCGGCTGCGCGCCGGGGCCTCGGGCGTACGTTGCGGAGCCCTTGAGCGGAAGCTGGCGGGTGGGGATCCTTCCCCTGGCCAACTACACGCCGACCCGGGACGCTCCCGACCGGCTTGCCCCGATGCTCGCGGTGGCCCTGGCCGAGCACCGCGGGATCGCGGTGGTGGATGTGGGACGTATGGAGGCTGCGCTCTCCAAGCAGCCGTGGATCATGACCGACCGCCTGCCCCCGGACCTGGTGGATTCACTGGGGGTGGAGATGGGGGCCAACGCGCTCCTGGTGGGGTCGGTCCTCGCCTACGGCTATCGGGATGCGGACGGAAGCCAGGTGCCCCAGGTTTCGGTGTCTCTCCGGCTCCTGGAGGTGCCCGGGGGGAAGGTGCTCTGGAGTGCGGTGTACAGCCGGGACGGCGGGGACAAGGAAAGCGTGTTCGGTATCGGGCGGGTGTCCAGCCTGGAGCGATTGGCTTCGGAAACCGTGGAGGGGATTCTCTCCACCCTGCCTCCGGTCCGGGGCGGCGCCGGAGCGTCGAGCTCGCCGCCCCCGAAGGACACGGGAGAGTCGGACCGGACGGACGTGGGTGTGGCGCCGGGAAAGGGAGGGATCGGATGAGACGGATCTTGATCGCGGTGGGGTTGGGACTCCTGGTCTGGGCCTGGGCGGACGGGGCCCGATCCCAGGACGCGCCGGCGGATTCGGCGGCCGTCCACCCCGAGGAGGCGTCGCCGGACTCGGGCGCCGCCGCCATCCTTCGCTCGCTTCCCAGGACCACGGGGCCCGAAACCGGAGCCGACACCGCGGCCATCGCGGCCGACACCACCTTGAGCTTCGGCCTCGAGGTGGGAAACCGGATGTACCCGAGCTGGAGCGAGTCCCACACCGTGAAGCTCGGCGAGACGATGTACCTGGGGGACACTCCCTACACCGCCCGGGTGAGCGGCTTCATGCCCGACTTCAAGATCGCCGGCGGCAAGCCGGTGAACTTCTCCATGGAAATGAAGAACCCGGCCGTCCACGTGCTGGTGTTCAAGGAGGGGGCGGCGGTCGACAGCTCGTGGGCGTTCCTGAACTTCCCGCCTCACTTCTCGCCGAAATCGTTCTTCACGTTCCAGCTCAAGGAAGTTCATGGCTACGAACCTCCCAGCGCCGAGGAGAAGTAACATGGTTCCCCGCGTTCGCACCGCCGTCGTCGGCCTCGGGTTCGTGGTCCTGGCCGTGGCGGCCGGGCTCTTCCTGCCGGAATTCGCCGGCCGAAGCGAGGCGCTCCAGCGACGCCCCTGCTACGACTGCCACCAGAAGGCCCGGGACGAGTTCAAGGGGAAGAAGGTCGTTCACATCCCGACGGCGCAGGAGGACTGCGAGTCCTGTCACAAGCGGCACGGCTTCGCCCAGTCGCTGATCCTTCAGAAGGACTTCCCCCAGCTCTGCACGGATTGCCACCAGGACGTGAAGGTGGCCCCGGATTCGGGCTCGGATCATCTGGCGGTGGAAGGGGTCACCTGTGACGGCTGCCATGATCCCCATGCCTCGGACCAGAAGGGGCTGCTCCGCGGTCCCGAAGCCGAGACCTGCGCCTCCTGCCATCCCAAGCTCAAGGCGGCCATCGCCTCCACCCGGAAACACAAACCCTTCGAGGAGGGGAAGTGCTCCGAGTGCCACCTTCCCCACAACTCGGCCAACGCGAACCTTCTGGTCGCGCCCGAGAAAGAGCTTTGCGCCCGCTGCCACGGTCCCGTATCGGAGCTGCCGGAACTCCATGCTCGACCGGAGGTAGCGGGCGCGTCCTGTTCATCGTGCCACGATCCCCACGGTTCAACCAGCACGGACCAGAACCGGGGATACGTGCACGCTCCCTACGCCGAGGCGGACTGCCAGGCCTGCCACGCCGGCCTGCCGGACAAGCCCGGGGAGCTCACCGCGTCGAAGGAAGATCTCTGCGTGACCTGCCACTCCGACGTGGGGGAAACCGCCGCGGGGCCGGGCGGCCATCCTCCCGCGGCGGAAGGCGACTGCCTGTTCTGCCACGATCCCCACAGCGCGGACCGTAGGTTCCTGCTCAAGGGAAACGCCGAGGATCTCTGCTTCGTCTGCCATGAGGACCCGCGCGACCAGAAGGACCTGGTGTCGCGGCACGCCCCGTTCGAGGCCCTGGCCTGTGACGCCTGTCACGCCCCCCACGGGGGCGGCGGGAAGGCCATGCTGCGAAAGGCCTCGCCGGACCTCTGCGCGTCCTGCCACCAGGACGTGATCGCCGCCGCCGATTCGGTCAAGGTGCCCCACGCCCCGCTCCAGGACGATTGCCGCGCCTGCCACACCGCGCACGTCAGCACCCAGCCGCATCTCCTGACCCAGGCCGAGGACGTGACCTGTCTTTCCTGCCATGAGGACACCGCCGGGGAGCGGAAGCTCCCGGTGGTGCACTTCCCCTTCGCCGGGAACGGGTGCGCCGACTGCCACCAGGCTCACGGGAGCGACAACCCGGCCATCCTGGTCCAGAAGCAGCCCCTGGTCTGTCTGCCCTGCCACGCGAGGCAGGTCGACGAGCTCAGGGTGGCGAGCCCCCACCCGCCCTTCGCCGAGGGTGAGTGCACCGACTGTCACCGGCCGCACGGCGGGACCAATCGCGGACTCCTGGTGAGCCCGGCCGCCGAGCTCTGCGGGGGCTGCCACAGCGAGGTGACCGCCGATCTTCCCCCCGCGACCCTCCACGAGCCGGCGGCGGAGGGAAAGTGCGCCGACTGCCACAATCCCCACGGGACCGCCGACGGACCGCCCTTCCTGAGGGCGGCCAAGGGCGAGATCTGCTTCACCTGCCACACCGCGATGAAGGACTCCCTGGACAGCGGGACCGTCCATCCCCCGGTGAAGGAGGGGAACTGCGAGGTCTGCCACGATCCCCACCAGACCAAGGGCGCCGACGGGCTGGTGGCGCTGAAGAACCCCTGCAGCTCCTGCCACGACGTGGGGGACCGGGATTTCAGGAAGCTCCACGACAACTTCGCCCCGGAGGGGGGAAGCTGCCTATCCTGCCACGATCCGCATCGGAGCCGGGAAAAGGGGCTCCTGCGAGCGGTCCGCCACGAGCCCTTCGGCCCGGGGTCCTGCTCCACCTGCCACAAGCCCCAGTCCCCGGGGGGGAAGGTGGAGCTGGTGGACTCCCAGGTCGAGCTCTGCGGGTCCTGCCACGGGGCGATCGAGGCCCCGGCGCCCCCCAAGGGACTTCACGCCCCGGTGGAGGCGGGGGAGTGCGCGAGCTGCCACAATCCCCATGCCGCCGCCGACTCGACCCTGCTCGTGGACTCGGGGCCCGGACTCTGCGCCCGGTGCCATGACGACCCGGGCGGGCGGATCAAGAAGGCCGACCCCGACCTGGTCCACAGCCCGGTCCGGGATGGGAACTGCCGGGTCTGCCACGGCGGGCACGAGGGGGTCATGCCCGGACTCCTCAAGGAGGCGGCTCCGGGCCTCTGCGCCGACTGCCACCCGGCGGTCGCCGAGCGGAGCCGGCTGGCCAACGCCCATCCCCCGGCCAAGGAAGGGGATTGCCAGACCTGTCACGACCCCCACGTGGGGACGGTGAAGGGGCTCCTGGCCGAGCCGGCCAAGGCCCTGTGCGGGCAGTGCCACGACGAGACCGCCTCCGCCTTCAAAGCCAGGCACCGTGGGTTCGAGGCGGGGAAGGGGGACTGCACGAGCTGCCACGATCCCCACGGCTCGACCGAGCCGGGCCTCGTCCTGGCCTTCAACCACGCCCCCTACGCCCAGAAGGACTGCATGGCGTGCCACGCCGGGCAGAACGGGCTGAAGGCGGAGGGAGCGGCGCTCTGCGTCACCTGTCACGGCGGCCATGCCAAGGACGCCGAGAAGCCGGTGGTCCACCCCGCGGTGACCGAGAAGCTGGCCTGCCTCAACTGCCACTCCCCCCATGCCGGGCGGACGGCGTCGCTTCTCAGGCGTGAGGACGAGGCCTCGACCTGCTTCACCTGCCATGACCGGGCCATGTTCGCCGGAGAGTACAAGCACCCGGACGTGGGCGGCTGCGACACCTGCCACGACCCTCACGGGAGCGCGACCCGGGGCATCCTGAACGAGCCTCAGGAAAAGCTCTGCCTCCAGTGCCATGACGATGTGACCAAGAGCCACTTCCACCCCTACCAGGGTCCGACCAAGGACCCCCGGACCGGGTTGGCCATCACCTGCACGTCCTGTCATGACCCGCACTCGAGTCCCTTCGAGGCGCTCCTGACCCACGACAAGACCCGGGACCTGTGCATGCAGTGCCACCTGGGGGAGAACATGCAGGTGCGTTCCCCCTCGGGGCCGTAGGCGTACGACGGCTCGGGGGGAGGCCGCTTTCCAGGGCGGCCTTCCCCCGGGGGAACGCGCCCGGGCGGGTTCCGGAGGAAAGATTTTATGACAAGAATTATCTGTTTTCTCTTGATACCTCATATTCCAGGTTTGAATGGGGAGATCTCCCTCCGGAACACGATAAAAGAATAAGTCAAATCGGAAAAAGCACTTTGACGGCTCCGTTAAGGTGTTGGTACGTTTCGCCCTGAAAGAGCTACATAGGCGGTCTTTCTTCGGAGGGGGCCCATTGAAAGAGCAAGCCAAGGAACTGCGTCGCTACGTGCCGGTGTTATTCCTTGTTCCTTTTGTCATCGTTCTTCTCGCCGGATCGCAGCCGGATCCCTCCGCCGGGGACTACCCCCGTGAAACCGAAACATGCCTGACGTGCCATGAGGGAATGGCCGATTCACTCGCACTGACCCCCCATCGGGTGGCCCGGGAATCCGATCAGGGAGCCGATGTCCGGGTAGCCTGCACCGATTGCCACCGCGGGGACTCTCGTCACTACGAGGAGGACCCGGAGCAGTATCCGATGCCGGTTCCCGCCGCCCTGAGCGCGGCGGTCGAAGGCAAGATCTGCTCCACCTGCCACCTGAACAGCCACCAGCAAAACATGATGGAAAAGAACGTCCACGCCCGGAGCGACGTGAACTGCAGCGGCTGTCACAGCGTCCACGCTTCCACCCAGCCTCCGCTCCTCAGGAAAGCGCAGCCCGATCTGTGCCTGGGGTGCCACACCGCGGTGGGAAATCAGTTCGCCAAGCCCTTCCGGCATCCGGTCGATGACGGAGTCATGAACTGCGCCGATTGTCACAAGACCCTGGACGCCGGCTCCCGGGACATGTCCAGGAACGGCAGCGAGATGTGCACGAGCTGCCACGGCGAGTTCCAGGGACCGTTCCCCTACGAGCACCAGGCGACGGTGGATTACTCCACGGAGGAGGGGGGCTGCATGAACTGTCACGACCCCCACGGGTCCTACCTGCCGCGGATGCTCAAGCAGCCCTACGAGGCTCCGAACTTCCAGCTGTGCAAGCAGTGCCACACCGTCCCGCTACACCAGATGAACTCCCATCACGGAACCAGATGGGCCGACATTCCGTGCAACGACTGCCACGTGGACATTCACGGTTCCTACACCAGCCGGAACTTCCTGAGCGAGTCGCTCAGGGACCAAGGCTGTCTCAAATCAGGCTGTCACCAGTAGTAGGATGGTGCGAATGCGAATGAAGACCCGAGCGACACTCATGGCCATGCTCATCTTCGTCCTGGGGGCGGCTCCGCTTCGGGCGGGGGCGTGGACCGGGACCGTGAAACTGGGCGGGGTCATCCTCGATGAGGTGGGGGACCGGTCCGCGGTCCAGGAGACCTACAACATCCACGACGGGTTCTCCATCACCCAGCTCCGCCTGACCGGAACGCCGAATCCCGACAACTACCTGATGATCGACCTCAAGGAGATCAACTTCGACAGTCGTCAAGGGAAGTTGCTCTACCGGCGACCGGGCAGATTCAAGCTGTCGGCTTCGCTCACCCAAAACCGCCAGGTGTTCGACCCCGGCCGCAACACGACGTCCGACCGGCGGAACTGGAACCTGAACGCGCGATTCACTCCGGAGCGCTGGATCAAACTCGAGGGATCCCTGGGCTACATCACCCAGACCGGGAACCGTCTATCCTATCCACCCGGAACCGCCGACGCCCTGGGGCTCCGGTACGACAGCGGCCTCCTCTCCGGCCGTGTGTCGGCGGAGGCCCGGAAGAACCGAAGGGTTCTGGCCGTCGACTATCGCGTCTCCGACTTCAGCGACCAGCGGAACTCGGACGCCGACCGCACCGGCCAGGTCGTCTCGGCCCGGATCGCGACTCCCTGCATGTTCTACGACAGGTGGACACACCTCTTGCGGGCGGCCTACGGGGTCAGCAACCTCTCCACCGGGGACCTGGACTACACCCTGGCCAATTTCCAGTACACCGGCCTGATCGATCCGGTCGATCCCCTGCGCCTCGAGTACCGATTCGAAGCCCAGCGGATCGACGACCAGACCACCGATCTCAAGACGGATCGCTTCACCAACGACATCGACGCCACCGTTTTCTACCGGTACGGCGACGTCTCCCTCGGCTACGGATACGAGACCAACGACGACGAGGTCTCCCTCACGTACTACAGCAGCTGGCGGGCGGCGACGACCTTCCGGTACAACAAGCTCCTCACCGCCAGGTTCCGGTACGCGGGCAGGCTGAAGAAGGACCAGGAGGAGCTGACCCTTCTCAAGGACATCGAGACCGCCCATTTCCGTGGCGACCTGGAGGTGAACCCGGTCAAGGGTCTTTCGATCGGTTCGGGATTCCGTATTCGTGACCGGGACTATCCCGATATCGACGTCAGCGCCACGGGACAGGTCGCCTCCGCATACGCCCGGTACGCCTATGCCGGATGGGGCGGGTTGTCGGGGACTTACGAGTATTCCAACGACGAGTTCCAGGATCGCACCGGGAGGTTCCGGGCCTGGAACAACAGCGTCACCGGCCGGGTGGACCTGGAGAGGATCAAGGATCTGCGTCTTTCCAGCGGTCTCACCTTCCTGAACGTGGGCGGCGACCTGGATATCGAGAAGTCGATTCTCTTCTTCGAGGGGGCATACGCCGTCAAGGACGACATTCACCTCGAGGCCAAGTACAACGTGTACAACTACGACGATTACATTCTCCTGGATCGCTACTACACCGCCAATGTGGTCTGGTTCAACGTCGCTTACGACCTGCACGGGAAGTAAGCGCAAGCAGAAAAGGAAAAGAAGGAGGCCTAGATGTCCGTCGCAAAAACCATCCTAGCACTCGGGGCAGTCGCGGTGCTGATCGGCGCCCAGTCGTGTGATCGCACCATCACCCGCGTCGAGTCGACCAAGCCGCTGTCCTGCGCGGATTGCCACAACGCCAGCAGCATCATCACCGGGAAGCAAACCGAGTGGGCGGAGTCCGTGCACGGCACCGGAACGGCCTACGTGCGGTCGAGCAGCGCAAGTTGCGCCGGGTGCCACTCCGGGAACGGCTTCCAGGAGATGGTGGCGGCGGGGGAGAACCCGACCGAGGTGGAGATGGGCCAGCCGGACCCGACGCGCCAGGACTGCCGCGCCTGTCACATGATCCACGAGACCTACTCGATGGCGGACTTCTCGCTGAGAACCGCGCAACCGGTTCACCTCGCCTCCATCGAAGGTGCGACCTTCGACGGCGGGGAGGGGAACCTGTGCGCCAACTGTCACCAGCCGCGTCGCGATTTCCCGGTGGCGGAAAACGGCGTGATCACCGGTATCAGCTCCCACTGGGGCCCGCACCACGGTCCGCAGAGCGCCATGCTGCTCGGCGTCGCCGGCGCCGGTGTAACGGGGACCGTGAGCCCGCACTACGGAGCGGTGACGAACACCTGCGTCGATTGTCACATGGGTGATACCAATGACCACCACTTCGAGCCCGCCCTGGCCACCTGCCAGCGCTGTCACCCCGAGGCCACGAGCTTCGACTACAAGGGCGTGCAGACCGAGATCGAGGACCTGGGGAGCCAGCTCGGAGCGTTGCTGGTGAACGCCGGCCTCATCAACGAGAACTCGGAGGACGGGCATCCGACCGTCTCGGAGGCCCCCGAGGATCAGGGGATTGCGCTCTACAACTGGCTCTACGTCATGCACGAGGACAAGAGCATGGGCGTTCACAACCCCGACTACGCGAAGGCGTTGCTCGAGGAGGGTCTCTCGAGGATGGGGGCAAGCGCCGCCGCGGTGCACTAGGCTCCCAACCTCCCCTCGGGGCCCGGGCGGCCGTTCCTGAACGGGGCCCGGCGGTCGCCGGAGGGAGGGAGGCTCGGTCCACGGTCGACCGGACCGAGCCGAGCCGGTAGGGTTCCATTGCGACGATAGGTCTCTGGAAGTCGGGCGGGCGTCCGGATGGGCGCCCGCCCGTTTATTCCATCGAGAGACTGCCGTCTCCGGCGGCGAGACTTGAAGGGGCGCGCCTCGCCGACCCGTGTCCACATGGGTCTGAAGCTTCCACCTGAGTCCATCGTTGTCGGCACAGTGGGGTGTCTCAAGGTGAAGCCGGCAATCCGGATCCACCGGCGGTGCCCGGGTAGGCGCAGGAATCTCCCGGGGTTCACTTCCGGTCCGGCCCATTCACCAACCGGCTGGTCCGGCGGGCATCTGATCGGCGGCTCGGGCGTCCTCGCGGTCCGCCTCCTCGACGTACCGCACCGGGTACGCCTGCGTCGTCGGACGCTCCGGTGCCCGGTCCGACGGTCATCGGCTCCCCTCACGACACGACTTCAGGAACGGGCCGGGCTCGTGTCCCTTCCCGGGAATCCCGTCCCGTGTCCCGCCGGACCGCGTCGCGCCCGGTATGGGCGGGGACCTGGAGATGGAAGTCCACCCCCCCGCAGGTCGAAGCGGGGATAGGAAAGCGCAGGGGTGGGTCCCTGGCGGACGGTCGGTGCCCATGATGGCCGCCGTCCGTCTCCGACGATCCTCCCGCCCGCCGGTTGGATCAGGGTCGGGAGAGATCTCGGATCTTGAGGCCGAGGGCGGTGAGGAAGATGAGGATGAAGATGAGGGAGATGCTGAGACCGCGACGGCGGTTCGTCAGCTCCTCGAGCGCGCGCTGAGCGGTGACCGCGGCCGCCTGGGCGTGGGCCATGCCCTCCTTCTGCTTGGCGACGAAGGCTCCATCCTGGCTGGTGGAGAATCCGTGGACGAGCACCTCGAGCTGGATTTGGCTGTCCACCGCGCTATCGAGCGAGGTAAGCGCCTCCCGGACCTCGACGCCGCCGCGCTGGGCGGCGAGGAAGCTCCGCTCGGCCCGGGCGATCTGCAAGGTAAGCGCATGCATGTCGTCCAGATACTCCTGGGAGACGGCGAAGCCGCCTTCCGGAGGCTCCGAATCCGGGGGCGCGGCATGGCAATCGCCGCACCGGCGAACGCGGGCTTTGACCTCGGTCCCGGTTTCCGGATCCACGAAGGTGTAGTGGGTCTTGCCGATACGGAACCGCTCGAAGAGGCGCGCAAACTCGGGCCGGAGGGCGGGAGCCTCGCCTTCCCCGCCGGGGAGCGTGTGGGTATCGAGGACCAGCGCCTGGTCGACCAGCCAATCGAACCGGTCTTCGGGGGCCATCCCCACCGTCTTGGCCAGCAGGGCATCCCGCACCTCGCGGAAGTGCTGCTTGACCTTCTCCGGCTCCCCCGTAGTGCCCGCCGGCTCGGGACCCTCGTGGCAGAGCGCGCAGGGAGTGTCGGGGAGCGGGCTCAGGAGGGCGATGGTCGGGCGGACGACGCCGTGGTTCTCGTGGCAAACCACGCACCCGTAGAAGCGCTGAATCCCCGTCATCGTGCCCGGCGGTTGGTCGGCGTCGTGACACGAGGCGCAACCCTCGTCCCCGGCCTCGGCCAGGAAATCGTTGTGGTTCTGGAATCCCACCTGCTTGGGGCTCGCCCGGAAGAGGTTCGCTTCGCGGCCGTGGCACTGGCCGCAGACCAACGCTACCTCCTTGACCCCCGGAGGAGTCGCGCCGTGGTTGCCGTGGCAGTCGTTGCAGGTGGGGGCGGTGAGATCCCCCTTCACCAGGAGGGCGTTGGCGTGAACGCTCCGTGACCAACGGGCGTACTGGTCCACCGGGAGGGGCCGCCCGTCGTCCAGCCGATACCCCTTCATGTGCTCGGGATCCGAGTGGCACCGGCCGCAGGTTTCGGCCACGTGGGTCGGGTACACCGGGGCCTCGGGGTTGTCCGGGGGGAGGATCCGGTGGGTGCCGTGGCAGTCGATGCAGGTGGCCACGTTGATATCCCCGGTGCGCAAGGCCTTGCCGTGGCGGCTCGTCCAGTACTCCTGCTCCTGGTCGATCCGCGGGTCGGGACGGAAACGCTTCATGTAGACGGGATCGGAATGGCACCGGCCGCAAAACGCGGGGATCGCCGTCCGGAGCGGGGCCCCCCGGAAGGGGTTGGCGGTGAAGTTCGGGTCCATGGCCGCTTCGGCATCCTCGCTCAACGCGGGATCCGGGTTGCCGCCGTGGCAGTCCTGGCAGGAGAGCCCGGCCTGATGGTGCACGTCCCGGTCGATCCCCTCCCACTCCTTCAGGCTCTCGGCGTCGAACAGGTCGGGGCTCATGTGGCACGTGGTGCAGGAGGTCTGCGGGGTCTGCGGAGCCTGTGGCGATTGCGAAGGCGCGATCGCCGCCGGATCCGCGGCGAGAAGAAGCGGGAGCATGAGGTTCAAGAGCCCGATCACGATGGTGACCTCCGCGTGCCGCGCGTGAGCCACGCCGTCAAAACGAGGAGCGCCGCGACCGCGGCCACCAGGAGCAGAGGCACCGCGGATCGATAGCCCCACACCGTCATCCCCACCGCGTAGGCCAGGGCCGCTCCGCCGAGAGCGTTCGTGAAGAGGGTTCGTACCCGCTTGGCGCCGGTGTCGAAGAGGGGGAGAAGGAGCAGGACCACCCCCCCCAGCCCGAACAGGAGAATGGGAAACGCCTCGTACTCGATCCCCGCGATCTCGCCCCCCGGGACGAGCTTCAGGGTCTGGAACATGAACATGAAGTACCACTCGGGCCGGATGTTCGGGTAGGCCGGGGCGAAGGGGTTGGCCTTCTCGCCGAGCTCCCACGGGAACAACGCGGCCAGGGCGGCCAGCACGCCCAGGGCCACCGTCCACCCGAAGAGATCGCGGAGGGCGAAATGGGGAAAGAACTTCATGCCGGGAGACTTCACCTCGCGCCGCCGGACCGCCTCGGGCTCGCTCATGCCGTGGATCTGGACGAGGAGAAGATGGAGCCCCAGGAGGAGCAGGGTGATCGACGGCAGGATGGCCACGTGCCAGCCGTAGAACCGCGAGAGGGTTCCTCCGGTCACGCGATCGCCGCCGCGGAGGAACCGCAGCAGCCACTCCCCGACCACCGGAACCGATCCCGCGATGTCGGTGCCCACCTTGGTCGCGAAGAATGCAAGTTGGTTCCAGGGAAGGAGATAGCCGGAGAACCCGAAGGCCATGACCAGGAAGAAGACCACGCAACCGGTGATCCAGGTGAGTTCCCGCGGCGGGCGGTAGCCCTTCATGATGAAGACGGTGGCCATGTGCAGGAAGGCGAAGAAGACGAGAAGATTGGCCGACCAGGAATGGATGGACCGCAGGAGCCAGCCGAAGGGAACGGTGGTCATGATGAACTCGACCGACTCGAACGCCTCCCCGGCCGAAGGGCGATAGTAGAGCATGAGGAGCACGCCGGTCACCGCCTGGACGATGAAGAAGAACAGCGTCATGCCACCCAGGTAGTAGAAGACGGTGTAGCGATGGAGGGGGACGGTCTTGTGGGAGCCCGCGTCGACGAGGAAGGAGACGTGGAGGCGGCGGTCAAGCCATCGGAAGAGGGATTCGCGCGCCATGTTTTATGCCCGGGAAACGATGATGGTCGCGGGCTGGCCGCTCTGGGCGGCCACGACATCGACCTTGAACGGAGTGAGAGGTCGGGGGGGAGGGCCGGCCACGTTGCGTCCCGAGAGATCGTAGACCCCGCCGTGGCAATTGCAGTAGATCCGGTCCCGGTTCTTCTGAAACTCCACGATGCAATCCAGGTGCGTGCAGGTGGCCGAGAGGGCCACGAAGTGATTCTCGGCGGCGCGTATGAGGATGACCGGGTCGTTCCCGAAGTGGATGATCTTGTACCCCTTCTGGATGAGCTCGGGGTCGTTGACCGGACCCGCCTCCACCTGGTTGGTGCTCGCTTCGGGAACGCGGGGAGGACTGATGAACCGGAGGACGGGATAGAGCGCGGAGAAGAGCAACGCCGCGCCGGACGTGCCCAGGAGCCATCCCAGGAAACGGCGGCGACCCGATGGGGGGAGCGAGACGGATCGATCTTCCATGGTTCTCCGGAGAGAAAGAGTTCGCAAACTCGCAACCGGCACTATACCGAAGCGATGGGTCGACAACAAGCGGACGAAATCAATCGCAATAAGAATCCCGCGGCCTCACCGGAAATCATAGAATACAAAAATGGTCAGGATTCCTGGGTGTTCCCCCCGCTACCATCCCCGGCCTAAGATGGTGGGCTGGAACTGGGGCGCGGATTTATCCCGGCCCCGAGGAGGGCGACGGATGAAGACACGGGAGAAGATCGAAAGACTCGGTCATGAGCGTGCCCGGGTCGAGGCCATGGGCGGCCCCGACCGCGTGGCCAAGCAACGTCAGGCGGGGAAATGGACCGCCCGGGAGCGGATCCGGGCTCTCCTCGATCGCGACACCTTCCAGGAACTCTACGCCTTCGCCCGCCATCGGGCGGTCGATCTCGGCATGGCCGGCAGGGAAATGCCCGCCGACGGGGTGGTCGGCGGCGCGGGTGCGGTGGACGGCCAGCTGATCTTCGTATCCAGCCAGGACTTCACCGTGGCCGGCGGCACCGCCGGCGAGATCCACGCCGAGAAGATCTGCCGTGTCCTGGACCAGGCGCTTCTCTGTGGGGCGCCGGTGGTGCTGTTCAACGATTCGGGAGGGGCGCGGATCCAGGAGGGGGTGGATGCCCTCGCCGGCTACGGGGGGATCTTCTACCGGAATACCCTGCTCTCGGGCGTGGTCCCCCAGATCTCGGTGATCGTGGGACCCTGCGCCGGGGGAGCGGCATACTCTCCGGCCATCACCGACTTCATCATCATGGTCAAGGGGATCTCCCGACTCTTCATCACCGGCCCCGATGTGATCAAGGAGGTGACGGGCGAGGAGGTGACCGCCGAGGACCTGGGAGGGGCCGAAGTGCAGACCTCGCTCAGCGGGGTGGCCCACTTCCTGGCCGAGGACGAGGAGGACGCGGTCCGGCTGGTGCGCCGGCTCCTCTCCTTCCTTCCCGGAAACAACACCCTCGATCCCCCCGGTCCGCCGGAAGGGACGCTGGTGTACGAGAGCGATCCCGCCCTGGACTCCCTCATCCCCGATGACCCGCGCCAGCCCTACGACGTGCGCTCGATCATTCTACGCGTGGTGGATGACGGGGACTTCCTGGAAGTGCACGAACACTTCGCCCCCAACATCGTGGTGGGTTTCGCCCGGATTCAGGGAAGGACGGTGGGGGTGGTGGCCAACCAACCCATGATCATGAGCGGGGCCCTCGACATCAACGCCAGCGTCAAGGCGGCCCGGTTCATCCGCTTCTGCAACGCCTTCAACATTCCGCTTCTGAATTTCGTGGACGTGCCCGGTTTCATGCCCGGCGTGAAGCAGGAGTACGGCGGCATCATCCGGCACGGGGCCAAGATGCTCTTCGCCTATGCCGCGGCCACCGTCCCCAAGATCACCCTGGTGACCCGGAAGGCCTACGGCGGGTCGTTCCTGGCCATGTGCGCGAAGAGCATGGGGGCGGACCGCGTCTTCGCCTGGCCGACCGCGGAGATCGGGGTGATGGGAGCCGAAGGCGCGGTGCAGATCATCTACGGACGGGAGATCGCGGCCTCCGCGGACCCCGCCGCTCTGAAGGCGGACCGGATCGAGGAATACCGGGAGCGCTTTGCGTCGCCCTACCTTGCCGCGGCCCGGATGCACATAGACAACGTGATCGAGCCACGGGATACTCGGGAGTACGTGTCCTTCGCTCTGGAGACGCTCCGCAACAAGCGGGAACTCCGGCCGCCGAAGAAGCACGGGACCATGCCGCTCTGAACCCTGAGGGGGAATGATTGAGACAGGGACTTCTCATCGCGCTGCTCGGGTTGGTGGTGACCTTCGCCTCCCTGAGCCTCCTCGCCCTGGTCATGGGGGCCATCGGGCGGGCCGAGCGATGGCGGCGGACCCTCACCCAGCGACGATTCCAGGCCGAGGCCGACCGCCGCGCGGGGGACGAGCCCGACGGAATCTCCCCGGAGACCGTGGCGGTGATCGCCGCGGCGGTGGAAGTCGCCGCGGGCTCCCCGGCCCGGGTCCGCACCGTGCGGTACCTGCGGGGCCGGGAGGGATCCTGGAGCCGAATGGGGAGGCTCCAGGTCATGGCGTCACACGCGGTGGTGCGGAGGGAACCATGAAGCGGTTCAGGGTGACGGTGAATGGAGTGGGCTACGAGGTGGAGGTGGAGCTTCTGGAGGATGACGAGGCCAACCCGTCTCCGGCCAATCGCCTGGAACGGCGGGAACTGGTCAGCTCCGCCCAGAGCGTCCTCCCCCGGACTCCCCCCCCGGCCCCCGGACCGGGGGAGCGGGTGGATCGGAAGACGGTGGTGAGTCCGATGGCGGGGACGGTCAAGAAAGTGAACGTCAAACCCGGGGACACGGTGAAGGCCAACGACGTCCTTCTGGTGCTGGAGGCGATGAAGATGAACAGCGACATCGCCTCCCCCTCCGGAGGGAGAGTCCGTTCGGTGCGGATCGAGGTGGGAGCCACGGTCCAGCAGGGTCAGGTGCTGGTCACTTTCGATTAGCCATCGGAGGGAAGAGCGGGGCGGTGGACCTATTCCAGATACTCTCCCGATTCGCGTTGGAAACCGGCTTCCAGGGGCTCACCCCGGGAGCGGTGCTGATGATCGCGGTGGGGGCTCTCCTGATCTACCTGGCGGTGGCCAAGGACTTCGAACCCCTGCTCCTGGTCCCCATCGGTTTCGGGGCCATCCTGACCAACCTCCCCCTGGGCGGCATCCTGGCCCCGCCGACCTCCGACTCCATCGGCGGCCTCTATCACTACCTCGGACAGGGCATTCACCTCGAGATCTTCCCGCCGCTGATCTTCCTCGGGGTGGGTGCGATGACCGACTTCGGCCCTCTGCTGGCCCGGCCCACCACCTTCCTCCTGGGAGCCGCCGCCCAGATCGGGGTTTTCACCGCACTTCTCGGCGCCATGGCCCTCGGGTTCACCCCGGGCGAGGCGGCGTCGATCGGAATCATCGGCGGGGCCGACGGCCCGACCTCGATCTTCCTGGCCACCAAGCTCGCGCCCCAGCTCCTGGGCCCCATCGCGGTGGCCAGCTATTCCTACATGGCGCTGGTGCCGGTGATCCAGCCCCCGATCATGCGGCTCCTGGTTCCCCGTCGCGAACGGCGGATCAACATGGGGACCATGCGCATCGTCTCCCGCCGGGAGAAGATCATCTTCCCGATCGCGGTTCTGGTGGTGGGCACCCTCATCGTGCCTCCCGCGGCTCCCCTCCTCGGCATGCTCATGTTCGGGAACCTGCTCCGGGAAAGTGGGGTGACCTCCCGCCTGGCCGCGACCGCCCAGAACGAGCTCATCAACATCGTCACCATCCTTCTCGGCTCCTCGGTGGGGGTGACCATGACCGCGGACAGCTTCCTTCGCTGGAGCTCGATCGAGATCCTGGTCATGGGGGCGGTCGCCTTCGCGGTGGCGACCGCGGGGGGCGTACTCCTCGGCCGTCTCTTCTGCCTGCTCTCCCGAGGCCGCATCAATCCCCTCATCGGCGCGGCGGGAGTTTCCGCGGTCCCCATGTCTTCGCGGGTGGTTCAGAAGGTGGGCCTCGAGGAGGATCCCCAGAACCACCTGCTCATGCACGCCATGGGACCCAATGTGGCCGGGGTGATCGGAACCGCGGTGGTGGCGGGCTTCCTGCTGTCGGTGATGAAGTAGGAGGCGGGTCCGGGCGACCGCTTGGGTCCAGAGCGCGGCTGAGGCTAGTCGGTTTCGCGGCCGCCGTCCGGGCCGGGGTGGAGAAGCGTGATGGCGTGGGTGAAGCCGATCAGCCGGCCGTCCTTGGGTTGCCTGTTCTGCTTGAGGATCTCCAGGATCTCCATGATCTTGCCGTTGATGGCCACCAGGTCGTCCTCGGTCACCCAGCCGATGCTCCGGCCCCCCCACACGTTCCGATTGGGACCGTGGGGCACGATCTCCTCGAAGGCCAGGGCGCGGCGGTAATCGCGATCCGTGACCCGGAGGAGGGTCGAGACGACCCGGGCCATCGCGCTCATTGATTCCGGATCTCTTACATCATAGCGTAATTGCCAGAGACTGAAGGGGAGTTCGAAGCGAGCCTCGCCCCCGTCCTTCGAGCCTCGTGACTTTTCCTCCCTCACGAGGTCCACGGCGATGAGCCTCCTGAGGTGGTAATAGAGGGAATCGGCCGGACGGTCGAGCAGGCGGGCGAGCTGGCGCACGGTGAGGGGGCCGGAGGCCTGGAGCGCGTCCATGATCTCCTGGCGTACCCCCGAGGCAAGGGTCTGGATCTGATCCAGACGCTGCACGATCTCGATATGGGGACCGCGTTTCCGGGCCATCCGGGTTCCTCTGCTCCGCGAAATGCCGGGCCGCGCCGCCGCGAATGGGCTCGGACCGCATTGAAATAAGTGGACGAATTTCAATGCCAAGTGTAGCATGATCCACGTGCGGTGGATGCGTCCAGGCTCGCGCCGATCGGGGTTGCGGGGGGGTGTTCCCCCACCTCCTCCAACCCGGGCCGCCGTTCCGGATTTGGAAGGGCGGCTCCATCCCGCGGCGCGTCCACCGCCATTCATTCCCCCCCCGCCGCAGGGGCGCTGAGGCCGGTCAGCCGCGCGCCGGAAGGATCTCGCCGCGCACCTCGCCGAACCCGATCCGAACCCCCTCCCGTTCGCACCACCCCTTCATCACCACCGTGTCGCCGTCGGCGAGGAACTTCCGCTCCTTGCCGCCGGGGAGGGAAATGGGTCTCGTTCCCCGCCAGGTCAGCTCGAGCAGGCTCCCGTAGGAACCGGGGTCGGAGCCGGAGACCGTCCCCGAGGCGTAGAGGTCCCCCGGTCGGATGTTGGTGCCGTTCACGGTCTGGTGGGCGAGCTGCTGGAAGATGCTCCAGTACATGCCGCGGAAGCCGGTGGCGGTGAGGCGGACCGCCTCGCTCCCTCCCGCGGGCACGAGCCAGGTCTCGAGGCGGATGTCGTACGCCCCGTCCTCCGCCGGCCGGAGATAGGGGAGGACCGCGGGCTCCTGCTTCGGCCCCGGCCCTCGGAAGGGTTCGAGCGCGTCCAGGGTCACCACCCAGGGAGAGACGCTGGTCCCGAAGGACTTGGAGAGGAACGGCCCCAGGGGCACGTATTCCCACCGCTGGATGTCCCGGGCGCTCCAGTCGTTGACCAGCACCATGCCGAAGATCTGCTCGCGGGCCCGCTCGATGGGGACGGGTTCCCCCAGCGGAGTCCCCGGCCCGGTGAAGAATCCCATCTCCAGCTCGAAATCCAGCACCTTGGACGGGCCGAAGACCGGGCTCTCGGCTCCTTCGGGCATGGTCTGCCCCCGGGGGCGGCGGACCCCGGTGCCCGACACCACCACCGACCCGGCCCGTCCGTTGTAGCCCACCGGGATGTGGCGCCAGTTGGGAAGGAGGGCCTTCTCCGGATCGCGGAACATCCGGCCCATGTTGGTGGCGTGCTCGATGGAGCTATAGAAGTCGGTGTAGTCCCCGATCCGGGCGGGGAGGAGCATGTCGACTTCGGCAAGGGAATGGAGCGCCCGCTCCCGGAGCGAGGCGTCGTCCCGAAGCTCGCCGCTCCTGGCGTCCAGGAGTCCGGTGATCCGCCGGCGCACGGCGGTCCAGGCCGGTCTCCCCAGGGTCATGAAGTCGTTCAGAGCGTCCCGGGCGAAGACCCCGTCCGGGACGTCCGTTCCGGCCAGGTGCCCGGTTTCCTGGAGCATGGCGAGGTCCAGCACGTGCTCTCCGATGGCCACCCCCACCCGCGGATCCCCGCTGCGGGGGCGGAACACCCCGTAGGGGAGGTTCTGGATGGGGAAGTCCGAGCCTTCGGGGACCGGGACCCAGGAGCGGCGGTTCGTGTCGAGGGTATCGTCCATGATTCCTTCTCCGCGATCGGGGCCGCGGCTGGTGTCGGTGGTGTCGTCCGTGATTCCCATCCCGCGGTCGGGACGGCGGCGGTTTGTCGCTCCGGGAGCATCTCCTGCTCGCCCGGCGGGGCGACCGGGGTCAGAGAAGCCCCAAATCCTCCAGATCCTCTACCGGCTCGGTGAAGCTGCAGCTCCCGAAGGACACCGCGAACTCCCGTCGCGCCGCGGCGATCCGGGCGAGTGAGGCGCCGTGTTCCCGCCAACCCAGGCCTTCCTCGTCGAATCGGAACGAGACCGGGTCCTCGTCGGCCAGGATCGCCTCGAGGGCGGTCGCGTCCAGGCCGGCGGTCCGGGCCAGGACCGCCCCCACGAACACGTTCAGGAAGCCGTGCATGACGGCGTCCACGTCGGGGGAGAAACGCCGGAGGGGATGGTGGAGCCCGGCGGTGGCCTTCACGCGTACGCCGGCCTCGCGGGCGGCGACGAGGAACCGGGCCACCTGCTCCGGGGGGGGAAAGGCCGAGGCGACGACCCCCCCCGTACGGATCTTGAGGCCGGCGGCGATCGGCGCGCCTCCCCGGTTCAGCGCTCCGATCTCCCCGGCCACCACGTCGAGGGCCCGTTCCCAGGCGGCGGGGAACCCCGCCTCGTAATAGACGGCGCGGGGAGGCACCGGGGCCGCGGACAAGGCTTCCGCCGCGCCCTCCAGCACCCGGCGCACGGTCTCCGGCCGGCCCTCGCTCACCACCGAGGGGGGGAGGCGCACCTCGAAGACCTCGGGGATGGCATACCCCGGAGACCGATGGGTGAACGCCGCGACATGCGCCAGGTCTTTCCGGAGGCTCGGCAGGAAGTCCCCGGCGTCCTCCGGAGGCGATCCGAGGACGGAAAGCCTCCAGGGGGCGGGATCCTCCCGGGTGCGCGGCCCGATCAGCGGCCCCAATTCCTCCAGACGCGCCGCGGGACAGATGAACCGGCCCAGCATCCAGCTCCGCGCGTCGGTCCGGTAGCCTGCGTAGTTCTTCGCCGCCGGCTCCAAGGCGAGGCCGGCGGGAGGGAAGAGCCCAGCGTAGTCCACGATTTCCCGCAACAGGGTCTGGAGCGATTTCGTCATGTCGTGATTGCCGTCCTTGATGGAGCGTGAGCGTCAGGAGTTGAGTATACCGAAATGCCGTCGGCGGTCCACGCGCGGGACGGCGACGGGGCGCGAGAGGCAGCGAGGCGCTTGCGCCGGACGCGGGCATCGGGCAACATGGAAACGGGCGGAGCCGTTCGAATGGTCCCGCCCGGCCCCTTGTCGTGCATTGTTCGCGTACCGGCCTACCCCGACACCGTCGGAAGGAGCGCACCATGAGAACCCGAAAACTCGGCGCGAGCGGTATCGAGACCCCGGTGGTCGTTCTAGGGGCCTGGGCCATGGGGGGGTGGTACTGGGGCGGGGCCGATGATGAAAAGTCGCTGGCGGCGATTCACCGGGCTCTGGACGTGGGAATGACCGCCATCGACACCGCTCCCGCCTACGGCATGGGGCACTCCGAGGAGGTGGTGGGGGCGGCCTTGGCCGACCGCCGCGAGCGCGCGATCATCATGACCAAGTGCGGTCTCCGCTGGGACGACGATCGGGGTGAATTCGACTTCAACATGGTGATGCCGAACGGGGACAAACACGCGCTCTACCGGAACCTCCGTCCGGATTCCGTGCGCCTGGAGTGCGAGCGGAGCCTGAAGCGTCTCCGCACCGACGTCATCGACCTGTACCAGTGCCACTGGCCCGACCCGACCACCCCGATCGCCGAGACCATGGGGGAGATGGTGAAGCTCCACCGGGAGGGAAAGATCCGGGCGGTGGGGGTCTCCAACTTCAGCCCGGAGCAGATGGAGGAGGTTCGCTTCGCCCTCGGCGACCTTCCTCTGGCCAGCGATCAGCCTCGCTACAACCTTCGTGACCGGGCCATCGAGCGGGAGGTGCTCCCCTACGCCCGGGAGCACGACATCGGGATCATCGTGTACTCGCCCCTCGACCAGGGCCTGCTCACCGGGAAGATGACCGCGGATCGTACCTTCCCGAAGGGGGACGAGCGGGCGAAGCGCTGGACCCTGAGTCCCGAGAACCGGCGCCGGGTGAACGCGGTCATCCGGGATACGGTGGCGCCGATCGCGGAGCGACACGAGGCGACGGCGGCCCAGGTCGCCGCCGCCTGGACCTTCCACCGGCCGGGGGTGACCGCGGCCATCGTGGGAGCGCGGGACGTGGCCCAGGTCGACGAAAACGCGGCGGCCGCCCGGCTGGAACTCGGCCCCGGGGAAATCGAGACGCTGGCCGCGGCGTTCGAGAGCCTGGAACTCGTCAGGCCCTGAATCAGCTCGATTGCGCCGGTCCCTGATCTCCGGTCGCGTCCCGGGTGGGTTCGATCACCACCGCGCGGCTCTCGGGGTCCATCCGGAGAATCATCTTCCCGTCGTAGAGCGCGGCCAGATCCTCGCCCACCGCGTCCCGGCGCCAGCCGTGGAGAAGCGCCGGGGCCTTGCCGGTCCGGGGGCCGGAAAGCCAGCTCACGAGGATAGCCAGGTCCTTGCTCGTGCCCAGGTACGACGGGGCGATCCGGACTTCCCGGGCCCGGAGTTTCAGAAGCACTCCCAGGAGGTCTACGGCGTGCGTCGCCTCCGGATCCTCCCGCGGGACCAGGGGCGGGTTGGGGAGATCGGCGTCGCCGAGGTCCATCCCGCGGCGAACGGCGGCCACGATCGCCTCGCCACTCCGCTCGATCTCCCGCGGGTGAAGTCGCCGGAGCGGGCGGAGGTCGGCCACGCGCTGGGGTTTTCGGAGCGACAGGTCCACCATCACGTCGTCCGGCACCACCCGCTGGCGCGGCACGTCCCGCGTTCCCGCCTCGGACTCGCGCCACGCCACCAGCTCACGGAGAACCCCGAGCCCCCGCCGGTTGAGGCTCCGCCATCGCGAGACCTTCATGTAGAGCCGGTCGGGGTCCGGTTCGTAGAGCCCCGGATCCTCGTAGAACGTGAGCTCCTGACGGAGCCACTCGAGACGGCCCAGTTGCTCCAGATCCTCGTTCAGCTTGTCGCGGATGGGGAGGAGATAGCGCACGTCGTCGAGGGCGTACTCCAGCTGTGCGGGGCTGAGCGGGCGCCGCCCCCAATCGGTGATGCGCTCCTTCTTCTCGAGCTTCACCCCGAGCATCCGGTGGACGAGAGCGGCGTAGCCGATCTGCTCGCCCAGGCCGAGGAGCGCGGCGGCGATCTGGGTGTCGTACAGGTTTCGCGGCGCCTTCCCGGACTTCAGGTAGAAGATCTCGGCGTCCTGGCGGCCGGCGTGGGTGACCTTCTCCACCGAGGGATCGGCGATGAGGTCGAGGAGCGGCGAGAGATCCGGAACCGTCAGGGGATCCACCGCGGCCGCCTCGCCGGGGATCGCCACCTGGATGAGCTGGAGCTTGGGCCAGTAGCTCCGCTCCCGTTCGAACTCCATGTCCAGGGCGAAGGCCCCGTGATCGTGGAGACGGCGGGCGAGGGCGGCCAAATCGGGCAGGGTGGTGATGGTCATGACACAAGCGTACCGGCGGAAGGGCGGCGGCGAAAGCCCCGACCGTCGGGGATCGCCCGATTTACGGCGTCAGGCCTCCGCCGGGGCTTTCCGTCCCTCCGGCGGGGCGGTGTCGAAGTGTTCGGGGCCGAAATCGTCCACCTGGATCACCTCGTTCCGCGCGACTTCCGCTTCGAGCACCAGGCGCGCTTCGTCCTCGGTGATGACCCCGGCGGCCAGGCCGGCCTTCACCAGCTCCAGGCGGTCGGCTCGGACGAGCTTCCCGCGCCGGACCTGCTCGTGGAGCTTTCGTTCCACCGGCCTCGCCCGAACCGCCTTGGCCAGAGCCGCTTCCAGGAATCCCAGTCCCGGCTCCTCGGGGGGCGGGATGTACATGTCGGGGGTGAGGCGCAGGCGGCCCTCCGCCCCGAACACCAGGGAGGCGGCCACCTCGACGAGGATCCGGTCGTCGGGGGGGCGCCGGCGGGCCCCGAGGGGAAAGACCGACATCCGCATCGCGCGGCGCGCCCACGGCGAGGGGAAGTTGCGCAGGAAGTCGGAGAGAGCGGACTGGATCTCGAAAAGCGCCTTTTCGAGCCCCCACCGCGCGAAGGGGAGATCGACCCCCGGCCGTCCCTCGTCCTCGAACCGCTTGAGGATCGCGGAGCCGAAGTACATCCAGGCCAGGGCATCGGCCATTCGGGCGGAGAGCATCTCCTTCCGTTTCAGGGTTCCGCCCAGGAGCGCCATGGTCATGTCGGCCATGAAGGTGAATGCGGCGCTCATGCGGGATAGCTCGCCGACGTAGGTTTCCATCGGGCCCCCGCGACCGGGGCGGGCCGGCCGGCCGCCGGTGAGGCCCAGCACCCAGGCCCGGAAGCAGTTGGACAGGACGAACCCCATGTGGCCGAAGAAGGCGCGGTCGAACCGGCCGAGGTCCCGGGTCTCCACCGCGTGGATCTCCTCAAGGACGTAGGGATGACAGCGGATCGCGCCCTGCCCGAAGATGATCAGGGAGCGGGAGAGGATGTTGGCCCCCTCCACCGTGATGCCGATGGGAAGCGCCATGTAGGACGCGGCCAGCATGTTCCTGGGACCACGGCTGATCCCCGCTCCTCCCAGAACGTCCATGCCGTCGTTCACGGAAATTCGCATGAACTCGGTCATGTAGGCCTTCACCAGCGCGGAGAGCACCGAGGGTTTCTCTCCGGCGTCCACCGCGGCCGCGGTAAGCCCCCGGGTCGCGTTCATCAGGTAGGCCAGCCCGCCGATCCGGGCCAGTCGCTCCTCGATCCCCTCGAAAGCGGAGATGGGAACCCCGAACTGCTCGCGCACCGACGCGTAGGCCCCGGTCACCCGCGCCGTGACCTCGGCTGCGCCGGCGGCGAGGGCGGGAAGGGAGATGGAGCGGCCGGCGGCCAGGCTCTCCATGAGCATCCGCCAGCCCTGCCCGGCCATCCGGGGGCCGCCGATGATGAACTCCAGGGGTACGAAGACGCCGACGCCGGTGGTGGGGCCGTTCAGGAACGGCACCCCGAGGGGATCGTGCCGTCGGCCGATCTCCACCCCGGGGAGGTGGCTGGGAATGAGGGCGCAGGTGATCCCCAGGTCTTCCTTCTCGCCGAGGAGATGCTCGGGGTCGTGGAGGGTGAAGGCGAGGCCGATCATCGTGGCCACCGGGGAGAGGGTGGCGTAGCGCTTCTCCCAATCCAGGCGCATTCCCAACACGTCCTCGCCGTCGAAAACCCCGCGGCAAATCGTGCCGCGGCTCTTCCCCGAGGCGGCGTCGCTCCCCGCTTCCGGTTCGGTGAGGGCGAAGCAGGGGATCTCCTCCCCTCGGGCCAGCCGGGGGAGAAATCGGCGTTTCTGGGCGTCGGTGCCGTAGTGAAGCAGGAGTTCAGCCGGGCCGAGGGAGTTGGGAACCATGACCGTCACCGCCCCGGCCACGCTCCGGCTCGCGATCCGGGTGATCACCGCGCTGTGGGCCGCGGCCGAAAATCCGAGCCCGCCGAATTCCTTGGGAACGATCATGCCGAAGAAGCCGTGGGACTTCATGAAGTCCCAGACCGCGGGAGGGAGGTCGCCTCTCCGATGGGCCTCCCAGTCGTCGATCATCCGGCAGAGTTCAACCACCGGCCCGTCGAGAAAGGCCCGCTCCTCCCGGTTGAGGGCGCGCGGCTCGAAGTCGAGGAGCTTGGACCAGCTAGGGCGTCCCGAGAAGAGATCGCCGTCCCACCACACCGTGCCCGCCTCCAGGGCGAGCTTTTCGGTGTCGCTGATCCGGGGAAGGTAGCCGGCCATGAAACGCATCAGGGGCGGGGTCACGAGGCGCTGACGCAAGCTGGGGATGCCGAAGAGGACCGCCGCGGCCACGAACACCATCGCCGTCAGCCAGAAGAGGAAGGGGAGGTGGCCGCTCACCCGCCAGACCACGAGCCAGATTCCCACCGGAACCGCCCAGGCGGGAAACGCCCGGCCTCGGTAGAGAAAGAAGGACCCCGTCGCCGCCATCACGATCAGGACGATGAGCCACATAGCCGCCTCCCACGTATCGCCGGTCCCGGCCCGTTAACCCCGTGGACGGTCGGAACCTCCTCCCCGAGTCCTGCAAGCACCTTAGCAGAGGTCCCGGGGATTCGCCCGGCGGGCGCCTGGGCGCCTGCCTCGACCGGGCTCCGGCGGCCGTCCCGACAGGCTTGCCACGGGCGGGTCCCGATCCGGTACACTTGATTCCGACCAATTCGATCGGTTTCCCGGGATCCGGTGGGATCTCTCCCGGCCGGTCCAACCTCGAGGGTCCTCATGGGCATTCGCAATATCGTCAATTCGGAGCGGGATCGTTACGACCCTTCCCACGAGCCCCCCCTGACCCTCACCGAGGCGGCGGCCGAAGAGGTCCGGACCCGTCTGGCCGGCTACGAGGGGGGAGAGGGCCTGGCCTTCTTCATACTCACCCAGCCCACCCAGATCGGCTTCAGCGTGGGAGTGGGCTTCGAGCCCAAGACCTCCGACCGGCCCCTTCGCCCCGAGTTCCCCGTCCCCTTCCAGGTCACCGACGAGGACTACGAGCGGCTCCGCGGCTACACCATCGACGTCCGGGCGGGGAAGTTCGTCACCTTCACCAATGTCTCGGTCCAGGTGGCCGAGACCCCGAACCCCGAATCCCGGAAGTTCAGCTTGAACCGGAACCTCATGACCGAGGGAAGCGCCACCCACGCACGTCCGGTCCGCGACACCGATCCCACCCTGGTGCGGTTCCTCCTGGAGATCCCCGAGGTGAAGGGGCTCTTCTTCATCCAGCGCTTCTGTACGGTGACCCGGATGCCGGGCGCGGACTGGCCCGACCTTCAGGCCGAAATTGGAAAGCGCCTCCAGGCCTATTTCGCCCACGGCGGGACCGCGATGGAGCCCTCCCCGCGCGACCCCGCCGAGCTGGGCGACGTGGAGCGCCGGATCGTGGAGATCCTGGAAGACGTGGTGCGTCCGGCGGTCCAGCGGGACGGCGGGGACATCGCCTTCGCCGGCTACGACGACGGGGTGGTCCAGCTCTACATGCTGGGGAGCTGCACCGGCTGCCCGTCCTCCCGGGCCACCCTCAAGATGGGCGTGGAGACCCTCCTCAAGGACGCGATCCCCGAGATCCGCGAGGTCGTGGCCATCGAGTGATCCCGGTTCCCGACGGATTGAATCGCTTTTCCGCCGGGTCTGAATGATCCCTTCAATCGGTGGTCCGATTTCATCCGGCCTATTTAGCCTCTCCCTCTTTTTTTCTATCCCCGTGCCCGTTTCCGCCGACAACCGGGGGGAAGTTCGATTCCAGGGGACCGGCAATTCAATCAGGGGATGGTGCGTTTCAATGAGTTCCGATCGACATGATTGGGCCCTCGTCCTTGCCGCGGGAGAAGGGACCCGGCTTCGCTCCCTCACCACCGGGGCCGACGGCGTGGCGGTGCCCAAGCAATACTGCCACGTTCACGGCAAGGCCTCGCTCCTTCAGACCGCCCTCCACCGGGCCGAACGCGTGGTTCCCCGCGAGCGTACGCTGGCGGTGGTGGCCGCTCATCATCGTCGGTGGTGGCGGCACGAACTCGGCGCCCTGGCCGCCGAGAATCTTGTCGTGCAGCCGCGAAACCGGGGAACGGCGGTGGGGATCCTGCTCCCGCTCCTCGAAGTCCTTCGCCGGGACCCCGAGGCCCGGCTCCTGGTCCTTCCCTCCGACCACTACGTGGACGAGGAGGACGTGCTGGCCGAGTCGGCCCACCGGGCGTTCGCGGAGATCGACCGGCATCCGGAAAAGGTGGTGCTCCTGGGGATCGCCCCCGACACCGGCGACACCGAATACGGCTGGATCTCCCCGGGTCCGATCGCGGGGGAAGGGCTCTTCGAGGTCGCGTCTTTCGTGGAGAAACCGGAAGAGGTAGTCGCGAGCCGGCTCCGCCGCCGGGGCGGGGTGTGGAACAGCTTCATCTTCGTGACCCGGGGCCGCACCCTCCTCCGTCTCTACGAGCGGCGGCTTCCCGGGTTGGTGCGGGGGTTGACCGGCGCGTTCGCGAACCGGAGTTCCGGGGTTCGCCGCTGGTCCGAGGTCTCGGCGCTCTACGATCGCCTGCCCGCCCGCGATTTCTCGGGAGATCTTCTCCAGGGGTCGGAGGCGGCCCTGCGCCTCCTTCCCGTCCCGGCCTGTGGGTGGACCGACCTGGGGACGCCCTCCCGGGTACTGAGCTGCCTGGGGCCGGCGTCGCTCACGCCGGGGCCTCGGCCGGCGCGCACCAAGGTCCCGGGGACGCCCGAACCGGCGGCGGTCGGTCTCTGACCCCAAGCCGCAACGTCTGTGGGTCCCGCCGGCGCGCCCGGAAAACCCGGGCCGGCCGGCGCCGCGCGCCGACGTCCGCGTTCCACCGAATCCCGGCACGGTCCGGGTCGACCGCCCCATCGCGCGTGCTATCCTGAATCGAGATGAAGCCACGGACCCAAACTCCCGTTCCGGGGGCTCGGGAAGAGATCGCCAACAGCATCACCCACGGCCTGGGCCTGGCGGCCTGCCTGGTGGGGGTGCCGATCCTGATCGTCCACACCGCGATCCACGGGGACGCCCGGGGAATTGTCGCCGCCTCGGTGTACGGCCTGAGCCTCATCACCCTCTACACCACCAGCATGCTGTACCACGGTTTCCGCCGGCCCCGGCTGAAACACGTCTTCGAGGTGCTCGACCACGCCGCGATCTACCTGCTCATCGCCGGCACCTACACGCCGATCGCCCTGGTCGCCCTGCGCGGCGGGTGGGGATGGACCCTGTTCGGCCTGGTGTGGGGGATCGCCGCCGCGGGGATCGTGTACAAGGCGTTCTTCACCGGACGCTTCCCGCTTCTCTCCACGGTGATCTACGTGGCGATGGGTTGTCTGGGGGTGGTCGCGATCCGGCCGCTCCTCCATTCGCTCCCGCTGGGGGCGTTCGTGTGGCTCCTGGCCGGCGGGGCGGCCTACATCGGCGGCACCTACTTCTACCACAGCCGCCGCCTGCCGTTCAGCCACACCATGTGGCACCTGTGCGTGGTGACGGGAAGCGTCTGCCACTTCATGGCCATCGCGCTCTACGTCATGCCCGCCGCCCACGCCGCGTCGTAGCCGGGCCGGGCCGGTGGCGCGGGGCTCACCGGGGGAACGCGGAACCCCGGGGATGCCATCGCGTTCCCGGGCGCGGAGGCCGCGTCAATCCGCCGCGTGTCCCCCCCACGTCTCCTCGAACTTCCGCCGGTCCTCCTCGTCGGGGCGGTAGGCCACCGACGGGATCCGCCAGCGAAGGATCAGGGCGAAGTTGACCAGGAAGCAGAGCACGCCGGCGGCGGCCAGGCGCACCCCCCAGTCGGTGAGCGGCGCGACGCCCAGCAACAGCCCCGCGGCTCCGGCGAGCGAGCCGGCGAAGAGCGCGGCCCCGGTGGCGTGCTGGAGCCGGTGGCTGTAGAGGTCCATCATGGCCGGGACCGGTCGTTTCCCCAGGTCCTTCTGGAACCGTACCTGCCACACCCACATCGGAAAGAGCTTGAGCGCGAACGATGCGATGGCCAGCGTGTTCCACCCGATCAGGGCCAGGAATCCGTAGGCGAAGAGCGCCCGGGGACGGGCGGTGGCCGGGAAGAGTCCGAGGGCGAGGGCAAGCCCCAGAAGCGTGGCCAGCGCGAGGCAGGCCAGGGCCGCCGTCCCCCAGGAACTCGCCCGGTCCCGCACCCGCCCGCCCAGCCACTTGGCCAGGGGGCGCGCAAGGTGGAGGAAGATCGAGCCGGCCAGGACGAGCGCGGGGATCGGAAGCCAGCGGGGCGCGAGCAGCACGCACGCCGCCGAGCCCCAGGTTCCGATCATGAGCGTCCCGAAGCGGAGCGGGGACTCCCACCGGTCCCGTTCCCTCGCCGGAGCCAGGGTGGGGAGGAGCTTGCGCCCGAACCCCAGGATCAGCACCGTGACCCACCCGGCCTCGGCCAGGAGAAAGTGAGCCCCCACCCCGGCCCATGGCGTCGGGGGAAACCACCCGAGGCCGCGCGCCCAGCCGAGGGCGGTGCCCGCCGCCGCGGCCAGGAGCAGGTTCACCATGGCGCCCGCGGCATAGGCGGCCATCCAGTCTCCGCGGAACGCCCGGCGAAAGACGTCGTGATGGAGCGCCGCGAAGAGGACCACCGCGGCGGTCAACAGCGCTCCCCCCGTCCACACTCCGAACCAGTCCCCCTCGCCCATGTGGAAGGCGGTTCCCGTCGCGCCCAGGAACCAGAGGACGAAGAGAACCGCGCTTTCCCGAGGCCCCTTGGGCCGGGTTCCGAGGATGGGGGGGGAGAGGCGGAGGAAGACGCCGATGGCCGCCGAGGTCACCCAACCCAGGGTCATGGCGTGGGTCAACGCCAAGACGTGAGGGAGGTAGAAGGAACCGTGGAGGAGCGACGGCGCCGCGACCGCCCAGGCGAACGCCCCTCCCAGCGAGAGAAGCGCGAAGGCGATCAAGACTTCGGCGGCGCGGCCGCCGGGGGCGGGACCGTCCGGAAGGGTTCGGGTCATGGGGAGTCGGGTGCGCGCAAGTCGTGGCCTCGGTGGGCGATCATCGCCGCCCGGTCAGTCCGAGCCCAACTCCAGGATGTCCGCGGCCCGCTCGGCGTCGTCCGGTGCGACCATGAGCCGGACCCCGCTCGCTCCCTGAAGGAAGGGGTACATCCCTCCGGCATCGTCCTTCAGGACCACGGCGGGAATTCCCGAGGCCTCGAGCTCGCCGCGCGCGATCTCCGCCTCCACCTCGTTGTCGAACCGCCTCACCATCACCAGATCATCGCTCATGCCGTTCCTCCCTCGGATCCCCTTCCCGCGTCTCGAAGGCGGAGCTTACGCGTTCGGCGCCGGGGGGGCAAATCGGGCGGCGGAGACGGCGAGTTCGATGGGGGCGGCGAGGCCCGCCAAGCCGACAAGGAGAAGCGCGCCAAGAAGTTGACGGTACAAGGGGATCTTCCTCGGAAGGGGGGGTGCGGGGTCGCGGCGATCCATGGCGCATGCTCGAATCCGGGCAAGTCGTACCGATGAGTTATCCTATCTGATTCGAGGAATACCGGCGGTTCGCCGGGGTAGCACCGACACCGCACCCGTCCCCGGCGCGTCGTCGCCTTTCCCGAATCCACAAGGAGCGTGCATGCAGTCGAGAATCACCGAGTTCGGGATCTTCGCCCTCCGGGTCTGGATCGGCCTCAACTTCGTCTTCGCCCACGGCATCCGCAAGCTCGTGAACCACGAAACGTTCCTGGCCGGGGACTCCCTCCAGAAGTTCCCCGCCCCGCTCGTCATGGGGACGATCGCCCTGCTCTCGGAGTTCCTGGGCGGGATACTTCTCGCCCTGGGCCTCGCCACCCGGGTGGCCGCGCTCTTCATCTTCGGAACCATGCTGGGAGCGGCGCTGGTGGTTCACGGCGGCGATCCGTGGGGAAGAAAGGAGCTGGCGCTCACCTATGCGGTCATCGCGCTCTTCTTCATGGCCCACGGGGGCGGGCTCTTCTCCCTGGACCGGCTTCTCAATCGCGTCGGGCTCTTCCGGCGGGGGCGGTCCGGCGCCCCGGCGGCGGATCGGGAGCCGGCGGCCTGATCCGGACGCGAACTGGACCCTGGCTCACCGTGAGGGCGGAGAGTAGAATGGATCGGCCATGAGCACCATCATCTATCCCGACACCGTTCCCTCCATGCTGGATCGCCTCCGCGAGCGGCTGGCCGATGTCGTCCCGGACTTCGAGCTCCAGGCCAAGGCCGAGCTCGCCGTCGAGGTGAACCGCCTCAAGCGCGAGAAGAACGCGATCATCCTCGGGCACAACTACATGGAGCCCGTGCTCTACCACTCCGTGCCCGACTACACCGGGGACTCCCTCTACCTGAGCCGGGTGGCCGCCGAGGCCGCGGCGGATATCGTGATCTTTTGCGGCGTGCGCTTCATGGCCGAGACGGCCAAGATCCTGAACCCGGGACGGAAGGTGCTCCTCCCCAGCGCCAAGGGGGGGTGCTCCCTGGCCGCCAGCATCACCGCCGGGGACGTCCGGCGGCTCAAGGCACGCTACCCCGGGGTGCCGGTGGTGACCTACGTCAACACCTACGCGGACGTGAAGGCCGAGTCGGACTACTGCGTCACCTCGGGGAATGCCGAGGACATGGTGCGGAAGCTGAAGGCGAAAGGGCACGACCGGATCATCTTCCTACCCGACGAGTACCTGGGGGGGAACGTGGCCCGGGAGACCGGGATGGAGTTCATCGTCCCGGGCCCGGACGGAAACGGCGGGTCCGGAGACGGCGCCGCCGACGCGGCCAGGCTCCAGAACGCCATCATCGGCTGGGGCGGCCGCTGCGAGGTCCACGACAAGTTCACCGTCGAGGACATCGAGAACGTCCGCAAGCAGTTCCCCGACGCGGTGGTCCTGGCCCATCCCGAATGCAGCCCGGCGGTGGTGGCGGCCTCGGATTTCTCCGGCAGCACCACCGCCATGATCCGCTACGTGGAGAACATGCAGAGCGGGCGTTACCTGCTCCTCACCGAGTGCAGCATGGGGGACAACATCGCGGCCAAGAATCCCCAGCGCGAGATGATCCGCCTCTGCAGCGTGCGCTGCCCCCACATGAACGAGATCACCCTCGAGGACACCCTGGAATCGCTCCGGCGGGAGCAGTACGTGATCGAGGTGCCGGAGGAGATCCGGGTGCGGGCGCGGATCGCGCTCGACCGGATGCTCGAGGTGGGCTGAGCTACCAGTACCGCTCGAAGTGGAGGTTGGCCGGGGCCCCTCGGAGATCGGCGGTCATCCCGTACTCCCGCTCCAGAAGCTCCACCATCCCGGTGGTGTCCGGGTAGGAACGCTTCCCGCTCAGGAGCCTCGGCGGCCCGATCATCGCGGGGTTTCCGCACAGGAAGATCTGCGTGCTCTCCGGATCGATGGGGAATCCGGCCATCCGCTCCAGGGTGCCGTCGAGGAGCAGATCCTGGAGATGCCGTCCCCGGCTCTCCGGCTCCCGGGTGGCGAAGGCGGCGTAGCGATAGTGGGGGTACATCACGGTCAGCCGGCGGTGGACCTCGTTGTAGGCGAGATCGTCCCAGTGGCGAACCGAGACCACGGAGGCGATCCGCCCCGGGTGTCCGCTACGCAGGAGTTCCCAGATCATCCGGTTGTGAGGGGCCTCACCGGTTCCGGTGGCCAGGAAGAGAACGTCCTGTCCCGGCGTCAACCCGTCCAGGGTGTAGCTTCCCATCGGTTGGGAAGACATGAAGAGCCGGTCCCCCTCCTGGAGGCAGAAGAGCCGGCCGGTCAGGTTCGGCACCCGGGCCGCGCGCTGGGCGGGAGGGAACACCAGGCTCAGGAAGAACTCGAAGGCTTCCTCGTCCCCGGGGTCGATCAATTTCGAGTGATCGGGGGTGAGGATCGGGGAGCTGATGGAGTAGGCGCGCCGCACCACCGAGTCCGAAGCGGAGCGCCGGGCGCTCCCGGCCTCGGCCCCCGGCATGACCGGTTCCCAGATCCCCAGGCCCAGCTCCATCCACTGTCCGGGGAGCGCCGGAGGGAGGGGGCCGTCGGGCTTGACCCGGATCACCATCACCGCGCCGTGAAGCATCCGCTCCCCGAGGATGACGGCGTTGTAATGGACCCGGCGAAGGGCCGGCTCGTCCACCGTCGGGGCGACGGGTTCTTCGGATTCGGGATGTTCGATCATGAGCAGCGTCACGTTTCCCGGTTCGGGACCACCCGCTCCGGTCAGTCGAGGATCGCGGTGACCGGGGCATGGTCGGAGGGTTTCTCGCCGCCTCGTTCCTCGCGGTCGACGGTCACCTCCCGGATGCGCGCCGCGGCGGCGTCGCTGGCCAGGAAGTGATCCAACCGCACCCCGAGGTTCCGGCGGAAGCCCCCCATGCGATAGTCCCACCAAGTATAAACACCGTCGTCGGAATTGTGCAGGCGGAGAGCGTCGGCGAGCCCGAGATCCAGGAGCGCGCGGAACTTTTCCTTCTCCGGATCGCTGAAAAGCACCTTGCCGCGCCAGAGGTCCGGGTCGTGGACGTCCCGGTCCTCGGGGGCGATGTTGAAGTCGCCGCAGACGAGGAGCGCGGGGCGCCGTTCCAGCTCGGTCCGAAGGTAGTCCCGGAAGCGGTCCAGCCAGCCGAGCTTGTGGTCGTACTTGGGGTCGCCGACCGCCTTCCCGTTGACGACGTAGACGTTCACCACCCGCACCCCGTCCACGGTGGCGGCGATGATCCGGGCCTCGGCGTCCTCGGGGTCGCCGGGCATGCCGCGGGTGATCTCCGCCGGCTCGGTGCGCGAGGCGAACGCCACCCCGTTGTAGGTCTTCTGTCCGTGGATGGCCAGCCGGTAGCCGATGGCTTCGAACGCCTCGCGGGGAAAGGTCTCCTCGAGGGTCTTGATCTCCTGCATGCAGAGGAGGTCGGGCCGGTTGGCTTCGAGCCAGGCGATCACCCGGTCGAGCCGCGCCCGGACCGAGTTCACGTTCCAGGTGGTGATGCGCATGGGCGGGGTGCTCCTATGGGTCGGTTGATTGCGGGCGGAGGGTAGCACGGGGGTGGGCCGGGGCTCCACGCCGGGCCTCTCGGGCTTGCCGCGTGACCCGGGAGTCTACCGCCCGCCGCCCGAGGCCTCGATCCTCCGCAGGGTGTTGCCCACCAGTGCCTTGGTGCGCCCGTAGGACTGTGCCTCGAGCTGCCGGAGGCGGGGAACCGCGGTGACTGCGGCGGGTCCCAGGTCGCCGAGGGCGTAGAGCGCCAGGTTCCGCACCGCGTCCCGGGGATCGTCGAGGGCGCTCACCAGGATCGGCGCCGCCTCCCGCCGTCCGGTCATGCCCAGAACGGCGAGGGCGCTGCTGTACACGCCGTACGCGGTGTCCTTTGCCGCCTCGGCGAGCACCGGCAGGATGGCCCCGGGCGGGACGCGGCGCCAGACGTCGGTTCCCCGGGCGCGAACGGAGGTCCCCGCCGAATTGCGCACCCGCGGGTCGGGATCGGCGAGGAGGCCGACCCGGAGCACCGCGGACCAGGGGTCCTCGGCGAGGCTGGAATACCCCAGCATCACGGTGGCGGCGGCGCGCACCTCGGGAGACGTGTCCCGTGCCGCCGCCTGCAACCGCGCCACGGTTTCCTCCGAGGGCGGCCGTTCCACGGGTAGGCCGCAAAGCGCCGCCACCCGGACCCGGCTCGAGGGATCGGTCCGCCACATCTCGAGCAGCAGTTCCCGGGCGGCGGGCGCGGCGTCGTCCAGGTTCTTCAAGGTGTTGGCCACCGCCCGCCGCACCTCGAGGTCGGGGTCGCGGGTCAGCGGGATCAGCGCGGCCGCCGCGGAGTCGGCATTCTGCCGGGCGCCGGCCAGCGCTCCGACGGCTAGCTGGCGGAGGTAGGGCTCGGGGTCCTGGAGGAGGGGCAGGACGGGGGCCAGGGGCGCGTTGTCGCGGCCGATCCGGAGTTGCCAGCTATTGAGCGCCGTCGCGCGGACCCGGATCGCGGGGTCTTGGAGCGCTTTGAGCAGCGCGTGGCGGACCGCCGCCGGGTCCGCGGTTGCCGCGTAGACGCTCAAGGCGCGGCTCCGGACTTCGGGGCGGGGATCGTCCAGACTGTCCCGGGCCGAGGCGGTGAGGGCCGCGTCCACCTCCGCCGCGGTGCCGTTGGGGACGGTCTCCAGGAACGCGAGATCCTCCCCGGCCCGCTCGAGGGGCGCGTTCCGGGTGCAAAGGCCGGTGGTAAGGGTGTCGTTGTGTGCCCACGCATACACCAGGTAGCGCTTGCCGGGCTTGAACGAGTAGCCGCAGGACGCGCCGAAGCGGGCCGAGATCACGAGGAGGCTATCCGCAGCTTCGCCCTTGTAGACCCGGTCCACCGCGAAGTGGTAGTGGATCGGATCCGCGCTGCTGATGGTCGACTCTCCCGCGCGGGGGTCGGCCGACCAGACCGCGGTGCCGCTGAAGATGACGTCGGAGTCCAGGAGCGCGCTCAGGAGATCCGTCGGGCGGCAGGTGCAGGCGGAGGTGGACGGTGGGCTGGACGCGGAAACGGCGATGCCTAGGAGAACGGCGGCCAGGACGAGATGGAGGCGGCTCACGGGTTTCTCCCCAAAGCCCGGGGGTTCTCCGGTACTATAGCACAGCTTCGAGCCCCAGCCGGCGGTGCACCTCAGCTCGGTCGCCCTCGACACCCGCCCCGGTCAATCCTCCCCCTCCCGCGCCTCCTCCAGCGTCTCCCATCCCTGCCATAGCAACACCGGTAGCATGGCCAGCGCCGCCGCGTCGTCGGCCCACCACCAGCCGAACAGCATGTGGAGCCCGGTTCCCAGGACCAGGGCCAGCGAGAGATACGCGCAGACCCAGGTCTCGGCGCCGTCGGCCTGGAGCGCCTTGCTCCTCAGCGCCCGTCCGGTGGTCTGCTTGGCGCGGGCCAGCAGCGGCATGACCACGAGCGAGACCAGCGCCAGCGCCAGCCCCACCGGGGAGCGCTCCGGGGCCTCGTGATGGACGAGCCCGCGAACGCTCTCGAAGGCGACGTAGGCCGCGAGCAGGAAGAACGTCACCCCCACGATACCCAGCGCCCGGCGTTCGGCCGCGTCGTGCTCTTCCTCGGTGGCCTCGGGGCCCGCTTCGCGGAATCGCCGGACCAGGGCGAGGGCCGAGATCACCTCGATCGCGCTGTCCGCGCCGAACGCGATGAGTGCGGTGCTTCCGGAGACGATGCCCGCGGCCAAGGCCACGCCGCCCTCGATCAGATCCCAGGCGACGCTGAAATATTCAAGGCGCAGTCCGCGGCGGAAGAGTTGCTCGCGTCGATCGGCGGCGGCGGAATCCGGCATGGCGGTGCGGGCCTCCTAGGTTCGGTATTCGCGGTCTCGAGGCTCCCTACCCGGCCAGAAGCGCCAATAGCCTCTCGACGTCCGCTTCGGTGTTATAGACGTGGGGCGAGACCCGGATGGCGTCCTCGCGAAGGCTCACCCGGATCCGGGCATCGCGGAGGCGCTGATACGCGGCGTGAACCGGGGCGGGATCGTCGGCCTCGATGGCCAGGATCGGCCCGGCCACCACCGACGGCGTGGCCCGGCGGCGAAACGGCGCCGGCAGATCCCGTTCGAGGTGCGCCAGCAGTCCGGTGACGTGCGCGTGAATCGCGCCGAGGCCGATCTCCCCGATCCACTCCGCGCTCCGGGCCAACCCCGAGAGGTTCAGGAACGACGCCGCCTCGGGGGCATCGTAGCGGCGGGCGGTCCCCACCCATTGCCAGTCCGCGCGGGGGAGGGTGTTGAAGTTCTCCGCGCCCTCGGCCGCGGTCCAGGTGACGTAGGTCGGGGCGATGCGGTCCCACCACCCCGGATCCAGCCAGGCGAACCCGCACCCGTAGGGGCCGAGCATCCACTTGTAGCCGGCCGCGGTGAGGAGGTTCACGTGCTGGGCGGGGGCATCGAGGGGCACCACCCCGCAGGCCTGGGTGGCGTCCACGGCCAGGAAGATCCCGCCTTCGGCGCAGGCCGCCCCCAGGCGGTCCAGGTCCTGGACCTCGCCGCTCCCGAAGTCCACCAGGCTCACCACCACGGCGCGGGTGCGGGCGGTGATGGCTTCCATGAGCCTTGCCGTGGGCAGCGTGCGGGTGGGGGAGTCCACGAAGACCGGCTTCGCGCCGGCCCGGCGGGCCGCGTTGGCCCAGACGTAGATGTTGCTCGGGAACTCGTTGGATCCGATCACCACCTCGTCGCCCTCGCGCCAGGGGAACCCCAGGGCGGCCACGTTCATCCCGTGGGACGACCCGGTGCCGATGGTGATCTCCTCGGGGCGGACTCCGATCAGGGGAGCGACGGCGGCGCGGACGCGGTTGGGGATCCGGAAGTAGATGTCGTCGTCGACGCGGTTCGGGTACGCCTTGACCGGTATCGCCGCCTCGATCTCGGCGATCGTCACCCGAGGCAACGGCCCCTGGTTGGCGCAGTTCAGGTAGGTCTCGCCGTCGAAGTCCAGGAAGTGGCGGGCCCCGTCGCGGATCATGGCCGGGGGAAAGGGGCGCGAGGCTCCGCCGGCCTCCCCGCGGGGGAGCGGCGGCGGACGGGCGGTGTAACGCCGGGCCCCACCTGCGGCCTCGCGGGGGAGCGGCCGCGGATCATGCCTTCCCGTGCTGCTTCATGATCGCGGACCAGGTCGCCTCGTCCAGTTCCTCGGACTCCTCGATCAGCATGTTGGGGATCCCGTCATCGATCTTGTAGCGGCGGCGGGTCTCCTTGTCGGTCGAGACCAGGGTCTCGCCGTCCACGACCAGGGGCGCGTGGGATACGGGGCAGACCAGGATGTCGAGCAACTCCTTGTTGATGGGCACGGGCGGTTCTCCTTTGGGGCCTGATCCGGATGATCTGTCGCCGCACCGGCGGTACTCGTGGCGGCGGCGGACGGAACACCCGGGCCGAGAGCGATTCCACGTTCCGAGGGGAGATTGTAGCGCACGGGCAAGGGATGCGCAGGAGGGGCGCTGGGCTCCGGCGCGGCCCACCGGACCGGGCCCCGGGCCCTGAACTCTGGCGCGGCGGTCCGGGCCGGGTCCCATCGGCTCGGCACGCCGCGCTCGCTCGGAACGTTCGCCGGACGTTCCTTCACGCGCTCCTCCGACGCGGCGGTCCGGGCCGGGCCCCATCGGCTCGGCACGCCGTGCTCGCTCGGAACGTTCGCTTGGACGTTCCCGCGCTCGCTCTCTCGGCGCGACGGGTCCCGCTTCGCTCCCATCGCGCCTCCAGAGGCGCGCCTCATCCGAAGGGGCACCGTCCCCTCGGCCGCGCCGGCCGTGCTTCCCCGGGGAAGCAATGTTCGCAATAAGGGGTTCGTGATGGGCGCGGCGGTCAGGGCCGGCCAAGTGCTTCGATTTCATGAGCGAATCTAGAATAAAGAGTTGACCCTCGTGCTCGCACACGCGATACTAGTCAAATGAATAGCAATCGTAGAAACAAGCTCCTGGAGGTTCCCATGGCCGAATATCGCCCCGGTCTCTCAGCAGAAGAGGTGGATGCGCATCTCCGCGGCGCGTTGCAGGAGTACCGGGCCGCCGAAGAGCGCTCCGTCCTATGGTTCGGAGAGATGGTCCGCCGGAAGCTCTACCGGGAACTCGGATACTCGTCCGTCCATCAGTACGCCGGGGAGCGGTTGGGATTTTCATCCGGGAAGACCGCCCAGTTCCTGAAGCTTGCCGAGGCGCTGGAGCACCTCCCGGGGTTGAGGAAGTCGGTCGCGTCGGGGGACGTCCCCTGGACCACGGCCCGCGAAGTGGCCCGGGTGGCCACCCCCGAGACCGAGGCGGCCTGGCTCCGGGAGGCCAGGGGTTCGAGTCGGCGCGCCCTGGAGCGGAAGATCCGCGCCACCCGGTCGCGGGCCCGGGCCGCCCGCCGGCGGAATCCGGCCCAGGGCGGGCTCGCGTTGGTTCAGGGGGCGGATGGCGTGCGGTCGAACGGCGCCAGGTCGAGCGGCGTACCCTCAAACGGCGTGCGGGTGGATGCCCTGGCATCAAGCGACGTGCGGTCGAACGGCGTCCGGGTGGATGCCCTGGCGTCAAGCGACGTGCGGTCGAATGGCGTGCGGGTGGATGCCCTGGCGTCAAGCGACGTGCGGTCGAATGGCGTCCGGGTGGATGCCCTGGCGTCAAGCGACGTGCGGTCGAATGGCGTGCGGGTGGATGCCCTGGCGTCAAGCGACGTGCGGTCTAACGGTGCGCCGGTGGCGATCCCTGGCGATCCGGTCTCGGAAACCGACTCCCCGGCCACGGAGGCCCACCCGGCGGGAACCCTCGCGGCGCATACCCAAGCCCTGGAGACTTTCCCCGTGGACGACGCCGATGTGGATTTTCCCGCCGTGGAGGTCCCGGTGGACCTGGGCTATCGGTTGAGCCCCCTGGAGTACGCCCGCTACGAGGCCCTGATCGAAGCCCTCAGGAAGACCGGCGAGAAGGGCAGCCGGAACGAGATCCTCCTCGCCGCGCTCGAGGCGCTCCTGAGTGAGCGGCGGGGGATTGAAAGCGCACCGCGGGCCGGGAGGGCCGGTGGTTCCCAACCGCCCGCCCCGGCCCGTGGTTCCCACTCGGTCGCAATGGCCGGCGATTCCCACCCAGCCGGCCCGGCCGGCGATTCCCACCCAGCCGGCCCGGCCGGTGATTCCCAGTTGCCAGGAACGGCCGGTGGTTCCCAGCCGGCGGCTCCGGTTGAACCTCAGTCAATCACAAGCGCCACAAGTAGATACCCGGGGAAAGCGGAAGGGTCCGGGATAGCCCGGCAGACGGCGCCGGCCCACCCGCCCTACCAGGTCTTCGTCCGCCGGTGCGAGGACTGCGGCCGCGGGTTCGTTGGTACCGGCCGCGGCGAGCGGGCGGTGAGCCGTCACCAGCTGGAAGCCGTCCTCTGCGATGCCCGAATCCGGCAACCGGGGGAGAAGAACCGTGCCGCGATTCCCCCCAAGGTGCGGCGGGAGGTTCTGGTCCGGGACGCCCATCGCTGCCGAATGCCCGGCTGCGGACGGAGCCGCTTTCTGGAGGTGCACCACGTGCGCCCGCGGGCCGCGGGCGGCTCGAACCGGGCGGAGAATCTCGTAACCCTCTGCTCCGGGTGCCACGGCGTCCTGCATGAGCTGGGTGAGACGCGCTCCCGGGCGCTCCTGAACTCCGGATGAGCCCGAGTGGCGATGGGCGCGGTCCGGCACCACGGCGTCTTCCCAACCCAGCCGAACTCATGCAATGCAAACGCGCGATGTCATTGCGGCGTCCTGCATGAGCTGGGTGAGACGCGCTCCCGGGCGCTCCTCAGATCACCACCCCCCGAAGCGCGCTCGACTTGACCAACAGATGCACCTCGCGCCCCGTAGCAATCCCCAGGTCCTCGATCGAGCGCCGGGTGATCTCGGCCCAGATCACCGGGCCCGCGTTCACCGCCACCAGGACATTGGCCCCCGCCGGTCGAAGCTCGAGCACCCGGCCGGGGATCGCGTTCCGGGCGCTGGTGACCGGGGCGCCGCCCACCGCGACCAGCACGTCCTCGGCGCCCACGGTCACGTAGGCCTCGGACCCCACGCGCGCCGAAGGCAACGACAGCTCCAGCCGCGCCCCCCCGCACGCGACCACCGCCCGCCCCTCCACCGTCTCGACGACCTTTCCCGAGAGGGTGGTCTCCACCGATCCGGCCTCGGCCCCGTCCAGGGCCGACCCCATGAGCTCTTCCGGCGGGCCGAACGCGGCCAGGGCCCCGCCCCTCACCAGGGCCATTTCCTCGACCAGGGCCAGAAAATCCGAGAAGACATGGCTCACCAGGAGCACCCGGACGTCCATGGTCTCGCGGAGCCGCAGGAGATACGCCAGCACCCGGCGGCGGAGATCGGGGTCGAGGCCGGTCATGGGCTCGTCCAGGAGCAAGAGCCGGGGTTTCACCAGGAGCGCCCGGGCCACCGCCACCAGCCGGGCCTGCCCTCCCGAGATCGCGTCCACCGCGCGCGGGAGGAGCGGCTCGAGATCGAACAGGTGCACCACCTCGTCGAACCCCGGCCCGGTCACGGTGCGAAGGGGGCGGGCGAACTCGAGGTTCTCGCGCACGCTCATGTGGGGGAAGAGCCGGCCCTCCTGGAAGACCATCCCCACCCGGCGTTTCTCCGGAGGCAGGTTCACGTTCCGGGCCGAATCGAAGAGGACGGTCCCGCCGATCTCGACGTGGCCGCGGAGCGGGGTCAGGAGCCCGGCCAGGGCCATGAGCACGGTGGTCTTGCCGCTCCCCGAGGGGCCGAACAGCCCGCTCACCCGGGCCCCGGACTCGAAGGCCATCGTCACCGGGAAGGATCCGCGACGTAGATCCAGATCGATGCGGATCACCGCGCCCGCCTTTCGGAGCGTTCGGCGGTCGAGGACCCGCCCAGGACCAAGGATCATGGGGGTGCGCGCCGCCCGCCTCACCGCGCCCGCCTTTCGGAGCGTTCGGCGGTCGAGGACCTGCCCGGACCCAGGATCATGGGGGTGCGCGCCGCCCGCCTCATCGCGCCCGCCTTTCGGAACGATCGGCGGTGGAGGACCCACCCAGGTCAAGGATCATGGGGGTGCGCGCCGCCCGGATCATCGCTCACGCCTCCGCCCGCGCCGGCCGAACCACTCGGTCCCGAGGAGCGCGGCCAGTGAGAGGGCGATGGAGATGAGCGCCAGCCGGCCGACCGCGGCCTCCCCCCCGGGGATCGCGGCCTGGCGATAGATCTCCAGGGCCAGGGTCCGGGTGCCGGCCACGTTGGGCGCCACCATGACCGTGGCCCCGAACTCGCCCAGCCCGCGGGCGAAAGCCAGGAGGCCCTCCGGCCACGATCCCCGGCCGCGCCAGCGGCAACGTCACCCGCCAGAAGGTCCGCCAGGGTCCCGCCCCCAGGGTACGGGCGGCGGACTCCAGCCCGGGATCCACCCCCTCGAAGGTGAGGCGGACCGCGCGAACCAGGAGCGGGAGCCCCACCACCGCCGCGGCCAGGGCCATCCCCACCCAGGTGAACACCACCTGGAGACCGAGAACGTCCCAGAGCAGCCGTCCCACCCAGCCGTTCCGGCCGAAGACCATCAACAACAGGTACCCGGTCACCACCGGCGGAAGCACCAGGGGGAGGAAGACCACCGCCTCGAGCACGGCTTTGCCGAAGAACCGGCGCCGGGCGAAGATCCAGCCCAGGGCCACCCCCGCGGGGAGCGCCACCACCAGGGACGCCCCGGCCACGAGCAGCGACATGCGAAGCGCCGACCATTCGGCGGGGGTGAGGATCACGTCACGATCGCTCGGTTCCGCGCCGGGACCGGCCGGCGGGGATCACTCGCCCCCCTGGAACCCGTACCCGGTGAAGATCTCTTTTCCCTTCGGGCCGGTCAGAAAATCCAGGAAGTCCGTCGCCTCCGACGAATGCCGGGAATCCTTCAGCACCGCGGCCATGTACACGATCGGATCGTGGGTGTCCGCGCCGAGCCGGGCCAGGATCCGGATCTTCTCGCTCAACAGGGCGTCGGTCCCGTAGACGATCCCCGCGTCCACCTCGCCGCGCTCCACCAGGGCCAGGGCGGCGCGGACGTCGGGGGTCTCGACCAGGCGGTCCTGGGCGTCCTTCCACAGGTAGAGATTCTTGAGGGCCTGCTCGGCGTAGCGTCCCGCGGGGACGGATGCGGGGTCGCCGATGGCGATCTTCCGGAAATCGGTCACCGTCGAGAACCCCCTGTCCATCACCCGGGAGTCCTTGGGCACCACCAGGACCAGGGAATTCCAGGCCAGGGTCCGGGCGGTTCCCTTCCCGATCAGGCCCTTCTCCTCCAGCTCGTCCATCCAGCGGGGATCGGCGGATGCGTAGAGGTCCGCGGGGGCGCCGTTTTCTATCTGCACGGCCAGGGCGCCGGAGCCGCCCGGGCGGACGTCCACCGGCCCCCCTCCCGTCTTGGCGTACTCCCGCGCCGCCCGCTCCATCACGTCCACCAGGGACGCGGCGACGTAGGCGGTGACCGGTTTGGGGGCGGTGGCGCAGGCGAGGCCGGAGGCCAGGAAGGCCGGGAGGAGAAGGAGGAGGATAGCCGGCCAGGGACCGCCCGCCGGTCGAAGGACCGGTCCCGGCCGCGCCGGCCGGTTCGTCATTTCGAAGCCTTCTTGCTCGCTTTCTTGGTCGCGCTCTTCTTGCGAGCCGTCTTCTTCCGCGAGGTTTTCTTGGCCGCGGTCTTCTTCCGGCCGCCGGTCTTGCCCGTGCCCCCCGTCTTCTTTCGCGTCGTCTTCTTCCGGGCCGGCCCGCGGGCCCTCCGTTCCTGGATCAGGTGGACCGCCTGTTCCAGGTTCACGCTCTCCGGGTCGGTTCCCCTCGGGATCGAGGCATTGGTGGCGCCGTCGGTGACGTAGGGCCCGAACCGGCCCTCCATGAGCTTCACCTCCGCCCCGTCCAGGTCGGGCGCGGCCCCCAGCACCTTGAGCGGTTCCGATCCCCGCCTCCGGCCCTTCTTGGGCTGGGCCAGGATGTGGAGCGCCTCCTCAAGGGTCACGGTGAAGACCTGCTCTTCCCGTTCCAGGCTCCGGGTGTCCTTCCCCCGCTTCAGATACGGTCCGAACCGACCGTAGGCCACCATCACGTCCTCGCCGTTCTCGTCCTGCCCCACTACCCGGGGGAGGCTCAGGAGATTGAGCGCGGTCGCCAGATCCACCGATTCCGTGGTCATGGTCTTGAGGAGGGACTGGGTCTTGGGCTTTTTCTTCCCCTCGGCCTCGCCAAGCTGGACGTAGGGCCCGAAGCGCCCGTCCCGCACCGTGACCTCGGCCCCGGTCTCGGGATCGCTTCCCAGAACCCGCGGTCCCTGCTGGGCGGTGGCGAGCAACTCCTTCGCCCGCTCCAGGGTCAGCTCGTCCGGAGGCGTCCCGTCCGGGATCGGCGAGGTGTCCTCGTCCCGCTGGAGGAACGGGCCGTAGCGGCCGACCCGGACCGCCACCTCGCGGCCCTCCTCGTCCTTCCCCAGGACGATGGTGCAGATCGTGCGCGGGTCGATCTTCTCCACCTTCAGCTCGAGCTGGGGCTTCAATCCCTTTTGGCCGTTTCCGAAATAAAAATTCTTCAGGTAGGGGAGCGACTCCGCCTCCCCCCGGGAGATGGCGTCGAGGTCGTCCTCCATCCGCGCGGTGAACCCCGCGTCCACCAGCTCGGGGAAGTGGTTCTCCAGGAGGTTCACCACCGCGAAGGCGAGCCAGGTGGGGACCAGGGCCGAGCCCTTCTTGAAGGTGTACTCGCGGCGCTGGATGGTGTCGATGATGCTGGCGTAGGTGCTGGGGCGTCCGATCCCGTTGGCCTCCAGCTCCTTCACCAGCGAAGCCTCGGTGAAGCGGGCCGGAGGCTGGGTCCGGTGCTCCTTCGGTTCGAGCCCGCGACAGGTCAGGGGATCCCCTTCCTTCATGTCGGGGAGGATCGACTCCTGCTCGGCCAGGTCCGCCTGGGGATCGTCCGAGCCCTCGACGTAGACCCGGAGGAACCCGGGAAAGTCGATGACCTTCCCCGAGGCCTGGAACACCGCGTCGTCGGCGGCCAGGCGCACGGTCATCCGCCGCCCCCGGGCCTCGGCCATCTGGCCGGCCAGGGTGCGCATCCAGATGAGCTCGTAGAGCTTGAACTCCTCGGCGGTGAGCTCCCCCTTGATCGAGACGGGGGTCCGGAACTGGTCGCCGGCCGGGCGGATGGCCTCGTGGGCCTCCTGGGCATTCTTGACCTTGGTCTTGAATTGGCGGGGGGACTTGGACAGGTAGCTCTCGTCGTAGAGCGCGGTGACCGCCCGGCGGGCCGCGCCGATGGCCTGCTCCGAAAGGGTGGTGGAGTCGGTCCGCATGTAGGTGATGTAGCCGTTCTCGTAGAGGCGCTGGGCCACCTGCATGGTGCGACGGGCCGAGTAGCGGAGCTTCCGCGCCCCCTCCTGCTGGAGGGTGCTGGTGGTGAAGGGGGCGGGGGGGGTCTGCACGAATCCCTTGGTCTCGGTCTCGGTAACCCGCCACGAGGCCTCGGTGAGCGATTTCGCCAGGCTGCGGGCCCGCGCCTCGTCCACCAGGACCGCGTCGGCGTTGGCCAGCCGGCCGGTTTCCGGGTCGAAGTCCTTCCCGGTGGCCACCCGGCTCCCGCCCAGGGACACCAGGCGCGCCCCGAAATCCTTCCCTGCGGCAGTGCGGAAGGTCCCATCGAGATCCCAGTACACGCTCTCCCGGAACCGCATCCGCGCGCGCTCCCGGATCACGATCATCCGGATGGCCACGCTCTGGACCCGGCCGGCCGAGAGCCTCGGCCCGATCTTCTTCCACAAGAGCGGCGAGACCTCGTAGCCGAAGAGCCGGTCCAGGATTCGCCGGGTTTCCTGGGCCGAGACCAGCCGCTGGTCGATGGGGCGGGTGTGGTCGAGGGCGCCCTGGATGGCCTCGCGGGTGATCTCGTGGAAGACGAGCCGCCGGTAGGGCACCTTGGGCTTCAAGAGCTCCACCAGGTGCCAGGAAATCGCCTCCCCCTCGCGGTCCTCGTCGGTGGCCAGGAGCAGCTCGTCGGCGCCCTTGAGCGCGGCCTTGAGCTCGCTCACCTTCTTCTTCTTCTCGGAGGGGACCACGTAGAGGGGCTCGAAGTCGTTCTCCACGTTGACCCCGAGCCGGGCCCAGGGCTCCTTCTTGAGGCCGGCGGGGATCTGCGCCGCGTTGCCCGGGAGGTCCCGGATGTGGCCGATGCTGGAATCGACGATGAAGTCCTTCCCCAGGTACCGCGATATGGTGCGGGCTTTGGCCGGGGACTCCACGATGACAAGGCGCTTCGGCATGACAGGCTCTCCACGGTGCACGACCCAAAGGCAGGGGTGGATTGTATAGGGGATCGACGGTCGGATTGCAAGAAGCTCGAAAAAGTCCGTGTAAGGTTTTGTGTTTCAATTATTTAGCGATTTGGCGCGCTTCCCGGAGGATCTCCCGATCCGGCGCCGGTCCGGCCGGGGGAGCCGGGCAGGCCCCGCCCCCGGCCCCGCGCGGGGGGGACGAAGAGGGTGAGACCGGGGGCCCGGGCCGCCTCGCGGAGCCCCAGTCGCCGGACCCCGGCCGGGAGCCAGGGGTAGCGGCGGGCGTCGTCGTCGCTCACCAGGACGGCCAGCGGGCGCCCGTCCAGCCGGTCCCGGGCCGCGGCCAGGGCCTCCGGGAGCTTTCCCTCCTCGGCGGCCTTCAGGTCCCCCCGGCGCCAGCGCGCCTCCTCGCTGTTCCAGACCCCCAGGATCCGGAGCGCGTAGGGGTCGCTCACGAACATGGGGTGGCCCAGGGGAAAGGTGAAGGCGGAATAGTCCCGGCCGGGATCGATCCGCCAGAGCACCGCGTCGGAAGGGAGAGCGGCCGCCGCGGCCTCGAGCCGCCCCCGTTCCGCGGGAGAGAGAACCCCCGGCGGGGTATCGGACACGTACCCCTGGGCGGCGAGCCAGGCGGTGGGGACGAACGCCGCCACGACCAGCCCCATGACCCACCGACGGCCTCCGGTGATCCGGCGAAGCCCCTCTCCCGCCGCGGGGGCGAGGAGGACCAGCAGGAGGAAGATCGACTTGTACTCGTTACCGTCGATCAGGTGGACGGCGAAGGGGAGGACCAGGGCGGGGGCCCCGACCGCCAGCCAGGCCCGTCCGAGGCCCCGGCGTGCCCACGTCACGAGCGCGGGAAGGGCCAGGAGCCAGATTCCGATGAGGGCCAGGTGGAGTTTCAGGGCCCGGTCGGGCTGGTAGACCAGGGTGGTGGCGCTCTCCCCGGTGCGGGCCCCGATCACCTCGATCGCGTAGGGCACGGTGACGATCAGGGCCGCGGCCAGGGCGAGGAGCGCGGCGAAGCGGGCCGAGGGGCCGGACTCGTCGTCCGGCGCAAGGCGGGAGACCAGCCATGCCAGCCCCAGCCCCGCGATGAGGAGGAACCCGGTCACCAGGTGGAAGAGGGCGCAGCCGGCGACGAGGATCCCCCGGCGGATCCAGACCGGGGAGCCGGTCCGGGCCGGCGGGGTGGCGGCCAGGGCGAAGAGGGCCAGGCTCATGGGGAAGGCGTTGGAGACCGCGATCTTGGTGAGGGATCCCGCCAGCCGGGGATCGATCCGGTTCAGGAGCGGGAGGAGCCCGGCGATGCCGTAGGTCTTCACCAGCGCCCAGTTGAGTTCGGGGTGGGTGGCGCGGATCACCAGGAGCCGGCCCCATCCCCAGGGGGAGAGCCCCAGGCCGAAGAGGAGGAGGGTGGCGGCGCGGGCGGTGGGCCCGAGCCCGAGGCGGCGCGCCAGCCGGTCCAGGGCCAGGAGCAGCACCGCGAGCGCCTGGACGTTGAGAAGGGTGAGGCTCAAGGGGAGCGGGATCCCGGAGAGACGGTCCACCCCGGCCATCACCGCGTGGTAGAACCAGAAGTAGGGGAGGGGCGTTCCGGCCAGAAACGGGTTCTCCGGGGGAAACGATCCGGCGAGGATGCGCTGGATGATGGGAAGGTGGAGGAGCGCGTCGTCCCGCACCCGAAGCGGGGGGTGGAGGAGCGGTGGGAGGATCCCCAGGGTGAAGATCGCCGCCCCGGCCAGGAGCGGCCCCAGCCATGGGCCTCCCGGGGCGGGGGATCCCGGTGCGGCGGGGGCTTCGCTCCGCGGGCTCACGAGCACGGCGAGCCACGCGAGGTAGCTCGCGGCCACGGTGAGGAAGGCGGCCGCCGGGAGGGGAAGCCCGGCGAAGCGTCCCGCGCACACCCCGGCTCCGAACACCACCGGGCCGAGGGCGAGGGGGAGCCAGAGGGAGTCGAAGCGGGCGGGGCCGCGTCCGGTGAGGGCGAAGGGGGCCCCGGGGAGCCAGAGGGCGGCGAACCACACCAGGGGGGAGAGGGCGAGGGGCGCCCGTCCGGCCGCGCCCCAGAGGGCGGCCAGGGTCAGGACCAGGCCGGCGACGGCGAGAGGGACTCGACGCATGGATGTGATCTTCGTACCCTTGTGGATAGAGACATCCGAAAAGGATGCCTGCTTCGCCGGGCGGTCGTCGCCGCCCCTTTCCTTCCCGCCCGCGCCGGGCACGGCGGGTTCCCGCCGGCGGGAACGCAATAGCCGGGGAGCACGATAGCAAAGTGAAATCCGATTCATCCAGAAGCGGCGGCCCGAAAGTTGCGGCCGGCGGCGGTCCGGGGGGGGACGCGGGCGGCGGAGCCTCGAGCGACTGGCGCCGGAGCCACGAGCCGAGCCGGATCGTCTGCCTCACCGAGGAAACCACCGAGGTCCTCTACCGGCTGGGGGCGGAGGACCGGATCGTCGGCATCTCGGCCTTCACGGTGCGTCCGCCGCGGGCCAAGCGCGAGAAGCCGGTGGTTTCCCAGTTCTTGAAGGCCGAGACCGGGAAGATCCTGGACCTCCGGCCGGACCTGGTGCTGGGGTTCTCCGATCTCCAGGCCGACATCTGCGCCGAGCTGATCCGGCACGGCCTCGAGGTCCACTGCTTCAACCAGCGCTCGGTGGCCGAGATCCTCGGCATGATCCGGAACCTGGGCGCCTTGATCGGTGCGCCCGAGCGCGGGGCGGCCCTCGCCGAGACCCTCCGCGAAGAGCTTGCGGCCATCGCCGCGGCGGCGGAACGGTTCCCCTGGCACCCGCGGGTCTACTTCGAGGAATGGCACGACCCGCTCATCTCCGGGATCCGATGGGTCATGGAGCTGGTGGAGATCGCCGGCGGGGTGGACATCTTCCCCGAGTTCAAGGACGCCCGGCTGGCCCGGGACCGGACCCTGGACGGTCCCGAGTTCGTGCTGCGCCGAAACCCCGACGTGTACATGGCCTCCTGGTGCGGGCGGAAGTTCCGTCGCGATTATCTGGAGAAGCGCGCCGGCTGGCCCGAAGCCCCCTTCATGAAGGAGGGGCGGGTGTACGAGATCGATGCCTCGGCCATCCTCCAGCCGGGACCGGGGGCGCTTACCGACGGCGTCCGCGCCGTTCATCGCATCCTGGCCGGGGTCACCGGCGGTGAGCCCGCGGCGGTCGCCCTCGAGCAGGAAACGTGGGGCGGAGGATGAACGCGTCCGGGATCAGGGTGGAGTGTCGCGCGCCCGCCCCGAGGGACGCGAACCATGGCGTGTCGCATCCGCGACAGGCGGGCCGGCACGCGTCCGATTGCCGGTTGGCGAGGCGGGGGGGACGATGAGCGCTCCCGCCGAACGGGTTCGCCACTACCTGCTCGCCCTCCAGGACGCGATCTGCGGAGCGCTGGAGCGGGCGGACGGCGGGGGACGCTTCCGGGAGGACCGCTACGAGGATCCAGGCGGCGGCTTGGCCCGTCCCCGGGTCCTGAGCGAAGGGGGGGCGATCGAGAAGGCGGCGGTCAACTTCTCCCACTCGGTCGGCGACGCGCTCCCCGAGGCGGCCACCGCCCGCCGGCCCGAGCTGGCCGGGCGGGGCTTCCAGGCCGTCTCGCTCTCGATGATCATCCATCCGAGAAATCCCTACGCCCCCATCACCCACATGAACCTGCGCTGCTTCGTGGCCGAGATGGCGCGCCGGGAGCCCGTGTGGTGGTTCGGGGGGGGCTTCGACCTCACCCCCTGCTACGGCTTCGTCGAGGACGCGGTGCACTGGCACCGGAACGCGCTGGCCGCCTGCGAGCCCTTCGGGGCCGAGGTGTACCCCCGGTTCAAGGCCGAGTGCGACCGGTACTTCTTCCTCCCCCATCGCGAGGAGGCGCGCGGCGTGGGGGGGCTCTTCTTCGACGATCTCGACACGTGGGGGTTCGAGCGCACCTTCGAGTTCCTGCGCAGCGTCGGCGACGCGTTCCTCCCCGGATACCTCCCGATCCTGACCCGGCGGAAGGGCATGGATTACGGCGAGCGCGAGCGCGACTTCCAGCTCATGCGCCGCGGCCGCTACGTGGAGTTCAACCTGCTCTACGACCGCGGCACCCGCTACGGGCTCCAGTCGGGTCGGCGGATCGAGTCGGTGCTGTCCTCGATGCCCCCGGTGGTGCGCTGGCGCTACGACTGGGAGCCCGAGCCGGGCTCGCCCGAGGCCCGGCTCCTGGAGGAGTTCCTGACCCCCCGGGATTGGCTGGGGGAGGCGGCGAAGCCGGGGGCGGAGCCGGGTGTACCCGGGGAAACCGAGTGAACCCTGGCGGGGGGGCGTGGTCTCCGAGGTCAGGCGCGCGGGAACCATCGACCAGGTTGACCGGCAATTGCTTGCCAGGACTTAAGTTATTATCCTACATCGAGATACCCGGGGAAAAACATACAAGCTGTGGGCTTGTACGACCTTATCGCAGGAGCACCACCCGCTGGACGCTGCCGCCAGCCGGCCCCGCCATCTTCACGAAGTAGACCCCCGCGGGGAGTTCCGCGCCGTCTGCATCACGACCGTCCCAGGTGACGATCCCTGACGTCGCCGCCGGTCGAAGCTCCCGCACCAGCCGTCCCGCGATGGTGTAGATGCTGAGGCGCGGCGGCGCCATCCCCGGCACCGCGTACTGGATCCGGAGCGACCCCGTGAAAGGATTGGGGAACGCCGCCAGGAGCGGCCGGGTGACGACCGGTGGTTTCCCGCCGGGCACGCCGACGATGGCGCAGCCCTCGCCGAGCGCCCCGATCAGGGAGTCACAGGGGCTGGCCCCCGGCAGGCACGGCGAGTTGGCGGCGAGGCGGTAATCGCCGTCGGTGGTGGGGGCGCTCTCACAGGACACGGGACCGCAGAAGACGGGGTTGGTGAACACCTGGGGGCCGGTGTAGGTGACCGCGCCCGAGCCCGCGATGCCTGCGGAATCCACCGCGGAGCAGACAAAGTCAGCCGAGGATATCTCGGATTCTGTGAAGAGCGTGGGTCCAAGGCTGTCGGCGCAATTGACCGCCAGGATGGAGTGCTGAATCGTAGGCTGCGCGGCCTCGTTGACGAAGATGCCGCCGCCCAGATGGGCGGAGTTGCCGGCTATCGTGCAGTGATCGAATAGGACGAGATCGTCCCCCGGCCAGAAGGCCGCACCGCCGCCCCGGGTCGCCCGGTTTCCGGTGATGCCGCACCCGCTCACATGACTCCAGGAGACGAGCCCGTTCCCGATGAACAGCCCCCCCCCTTCACCGGCCTGATTGCCGCTAATCGTGCAGTCCTCGTAATCGACCACGAAACCGAAGAGGGCTCCCCCCCGGTTCTCGGCCGTGTTGTCGGTGAAGAGGCATCCGATCACCGAGACGAAGTTCGCGTTTACGGCTCCCCCGTTCGTACCGGTGTTTCCCACGAAGGTGCACCCCTCGATGGAGATTCCACCCCCGGCTACGGCGCTTCCCGAGTTATCCTGGAAATCACATCTGGTTATCTCGATCGGATAGTACGCCCCGGACAGCGTCGAGGAGCCTGCAAGGCCTTGAAGCCGGATTGAGGATCCGGGCTGGGGGCTCCACAACTGGTAGGAGTACCCGGAATAGAGAGCGATACCCGCATTCCCCGAGAAGGTGCAGCTGTCGACGGTTGAAGGGCAGTAGAGAAACCCGCCCCCACCGCTTCCGTGGTCGGATACGTTGTTCAGGAACAGGCAACCACCGACATGGAGCGTATCGCCGCCGGCGGTGAGCCCGCCGCCATCTTGCACGGCGGTGTTGGAGCTGAAGGTGCACTCCTTCAGGTCGATCGAGGAACCGATATCGCCGTAGAGCCCTCCCCCTTCCTGCGCGTGACAGGAATCGAAGGAGCATTCCTGTAGCGTTGCGGCGGCGCCGGAGAGATAGAGTCCTCCGCCTCTCTCGGAAGCGGTCTGGGTGTCGAAACGGCAGGATTCCAGCCTGAGGGAAGAGCCCCCCGTTGCGTAGATACCGCCCCCGTTGAAGGCGTTGCAGGACTCGAACGTGCAATCCCGGAAGGTCGGAGATGCCCCGGACAGCCCGGCGCCCCCCCCGTTCCGCTCCGCTCCCGTCGAATCCAGGCCGGCCCAGGCGTTCCGGATCGTGAACCCCTGGACAACCGCGGTGGAGTCCTCGCCGGTCTGGAACAGAAATCCCCGGCCCAGCCCCTCGCAGTCGATGATCGTGCCGTCTTTGCCCGCGCCCAAGAGCACCAGGTTCTTGCCGCGGAAATCCAGGTCGCGGTTCCGCGGCCCGGTGTAGGTCCAGGCCGGCACCCGGAGGGTGTCCCCGGGAGCGGCGGCGTCGATCAGGTCCTGGATGTCGGGCGGGGGCGCGTACACCCCCACCCGCACGTTGTCGAACCAGGGGGATGCGTTCCCCCCGGAGCGGCATTCGATGAAGTTGCAGGAGGACTCCCAGACTCCCAGCGCGATCCGCATCCGGATGGCCTGCGGGTTGACGAACGGCGCGAAATCCAGCCGGAAGGGCCCGGCTCCCGGTCCACTGCAGCGGGGCGTGTTCCCGAAGTAGTACACCGATCCGGCGGAGACGAACGGGCTGACTTCCGGAAGGCCGGTGACGCCGCAGGTGTCGGGGTACCACTGCACCAGAACCTCGACGAAGACGTAGTCCTGCAGGGGAAGGTCGGCGTAGAAGTCGGTCTGGACCACCTTTCCGGCCTGTCCGGCCACACCGGCCGCCGCGAGGTCGATCCAGGGGGAGATCGCCACGTTGTCCTGCATGAGGGGGTGCCTCCCCGTGGCGGGGTCGAAGAAGACCAGGACCGAGTCGCTGAGGTCGCAGGACCCGGTCGACCCCGGGATGACCGGCAGGTCGGACAGGTCCCGGATGTCCGCGAAATCACCACGCCCCCGGCAGGGATGGACTTCCACCCAGCCGTCGTCCCCGGTCTCGAAATCGGAGACGTCCGAGACGCCGCCGCCGGTGACCGCGATGTTGTCCACCGCGAAGGCGCCGCAGGTCGTAGGAGTGTACCCGTCCTCGTCCGAATAGGCGCCGTCGGAAGTCGCGCAGAACTTGACGGTATAGAGCCCCAGGCCACCCGGAAGCGTCGCCCCCGGGACCAACGTCAGGGAGTCGTGGGTCGCGGACACCGCCCCCGTATAGGTCGTGAGTTCTACATCGGGAGCCGACCCGGCCCCCGTGGTATCGACCAGGACCCGGCTGAAGTCGTAGTTGGGTTCGGTATCGTTGGTGTAGTCGTAGACCAGAGCGACATTGCCGCTCCCATCGGTGGTGAACGTCTTCTCGAAGCACACGTACCAGTAATTGCCGTATCCCTGGCCGGAGACCCAGCAGAGGGAGCCGGCCTCGGGCTGGAGGAGCCCGGCCCAGGCGGAGGCGTTACCCCCCAAACCGGCGTCCGAGCCGACGCAGGCAATACCGGGTGCGAAGTCCGCAACGGTGAGCCGACGGAAGCGGGCTTCAGGCCCCCCGATGCTCCAGTCCTCGCTCGTCCACCCCTCCATGCGACTGTGGAGCGAAGGGTCCTTGCAGGAGCCGGCAGGGTGCTCGTAACTCGAACCCACCCCGCTGTCGAACGTCCAGGTTCCCCCGGGAATCGCCTCCCAGCGCGAGGAATCGGCGTCCCAGACCGTGCCGCCGAACCAGGTCGTCTCCACCGCCGCGGTGGAGAACACCCCCGCGGGCAGTCGGACGGCGGGCGGCGATGCCACGGTGGTCGAGAGATCCTTGACCGGGGGGAGGCGTGGGGGCGCGGCGAAGGTCCGGGCCGACCAGAGGGCCAAACAGGCAGGCAGGACGAGCAGGGGCAAGGACTTTCTGGTCACGGCCGGGTCTCCTCGTAGGCTCGGGAGAAGGGTGCGGAGGCTACACCCAGTATATGACCAATCTAACCGAGAATCGGCGCATCCGCCAAAGGAGACCGGCCACCGGCGGAATTTCTTACCTGGAATACGGAAAAACCGGTGGATTACGAAAAACCCAACCGTTCGGGTCGGGAATCCGGTTCTCGGTCCGGACTCCGGCTCTCAGCCCTTCGCCGCGTGATACTGCTTCCGGATCTCCGGCACCAGGTACTCGTCGAAGGCGCGGTCGGCGTCGTACTCCGGCTGCCAGCCCCACTCCCGGCGGGCGGGGCCGTCGTCCACGTCCAGGGGCCAGGTGTCCACGATGGCCTGGCGCTTGAGATCCGGTTCGAAGGTGATGTCGGCGGAGGGGAAGGCCTTCACCACCCGGTCCCGGATCTCCCCGGCGGCCAGGCTGAAGCTGGTGACGTTGTAGATCCGGCGCTTCAGGTGTCCCACCTCCGCCCCGGCCAGCCTCAGGATGGCCTTGATCGCGTCCGGCATGGCCATGAAGGGGATGATGGAATCCTCGCGCACGAAGCAGGCGTAGGGCTCGCCCTTGGCCCCGGCGTGGATCATCTCCGGGGCGAAGTCGCTGGTGCCCCCGGTGGGCATGGTGACCGCGCTGATGATCCCCGGATACCGGAGGCAGCGGAAGTCCACCCGGCGGCTGTCCAGCTCCGCCGCGAGCTGCCGGTAGTGCTGGGCGAAGTAGCGGCCCAGGTTCTCGGTGTAGAGCTTGTTGCAGCCGTACATGGTGGTGGGGTTGGTCCACTCGTATTCCTTGACCTTCCCCGCCCGTTCCTTGGTGGCGAGATCGGGGAGGCCGTAGACCGCGATGGAGCTGGGGTAGAGGAACTTCACCGGTTCGCCGCGCCAGCTCGACTGCTCCATGGCGAGCTGGAGGAGCCCCATCGTCCCCTCCACGTTCACCTGGTGGGCGGTCTCGGGGGTGTACTCCGCGCGGGTGGAGAGGAGGGCGGCGAGATGGTAGATCTCCCGCACCTCGTACTCGCTCACGATGCGTTCCATCAGGTGACGGTCGAGGATGTTCCCCACGAAGGTGGCCCGGCAGAGTCCGGCCAGCGACTCCTCCACCGGGTCCAGGTCCATGGCCAGGATGTCCTCGTGGCCGTCGTGGGCCAGCTCCTGGATGAGCCCGTGCCCGACCTCTCCGTTCGCCCCGGTGATGAGAACCACTGGTTTCCGCACCGCACCCCTCCATTTTGATTGCCGGGGTTCGACCCCCGGTCCGTCCTGGGATCCGCACCGCGTCCGGTCCGCCGGCGGAGCCCGTTTCCCCCCGCCGCCGCGGCCCATATTCTGGCTGAGGTTACGGGGTAAGTCGAGAGCGGCGGGGGGGATGCTTCGTTGCGCCCTCCGGTTGGGCAGGTCCGTCGGGGTGATTTGAAAGGTAATTCAAATCTCATTCCAGTGGTGCTACAGTGCGACTATGCACACCGAGGGAGGATACGAACACGCCGATGCGGACCCGATGAGCGGCGGGCGAAGGGCCGGGAAGGGAAAAGGGGTTCGCATCGTGGGCCGGAGCGCGGCCATGATGGCCGTGCTGGACGATCTGGAGAGCGTGTCCACGACCCGGGCCCCGGTCCTCCTCGAGGGGGAGTCGGGAACCGGCAAGGAACTGGTGGCCCGGCTCATCCACGAGCACGGAAGCGACGGGCGCGCGCCGTTCGAGGCGGTGAACTGCGGGGCCATCCCCGAGACCCTCCTGGAGAGCGAACTCTTCGGCCACGTGCCGGGCGCCTTCACCGGCGCCTCCCGCGCCCACGCCGGGGTCTTCGAGCGCGCCCGCGAAGGGACGGTGTTCCTGGACGAGATCGCCGAGATGACGCTCTCCGCCCAGGTGAAGCTGCTCCGCGTCCTCCAGGAAGGCACCTTCACCCCGGTGGGCGGCGAGGGAACCCGCCGGAGTGGAGCGCGGGTGGTGGCCGCCACCAACCGGGACCTCCGGGGCGAAGTGCGCCAGAGCCGCTTCCGCGAAGACCTCTACTACCGTCTGAACGTCTTTCCGATCCGCCTGCCCCCGCTTCGGGAGCACCGCGAGGACATTCCGCCCCTGATCGACCACTTCCTCGATCGCCACGCCCAGGAGTGGAAACGTCCCCGGCCCGTCGTCCGTGCCGACGCGCTCCGGCGGCTCATGGTCTATTCCTTTCCCGGCAACGTCCGGGAGCTTCAGAACATCGTGAGCGCGCTCCTCATCGAGGCCCGGGGGGGCGAGGAGATCCGGGATCGCCACGTGGTGGCGGTTTTCTCCCGGCACCGTCTCGCCGAACCCATGCTCGGATCGGGCGCTCCGACTCCGGAGAGCCCCGCCGGCGACCCCGAGGCCCCGGCGGCCGAGGTGGGGGGGTGGGTTCTGGCCCAGCTCCGCCGCTACCACTTCAACATCGCCCTCGCCGAGCGCATGCTGACGATCCGCCAGCGCGAGGTGAACGATCCGCGCCAGATCCCGGTCTGCTCCCGGAGCGGGCTCACCTATTACTTCCAGGGGGAGGGGTTCCGTACCCTGGCCCAGGAACGCTGGAACGTGGAGGCCGCCGCGGTGAAGGTCGCGGGGGAGCGGGCGTTGGAGCCTCGGGTGCGGGCCAAGCTGGAGCGTTTTCTGGCCGCGGCGACCGGGGCCATGCGAGGGGGCGGCCGCACCCCCGGCCAGCGGTTCCTGGCTCTCCGGAAAGCGTTCGCCAAGATGCCCCAAGCCTACCAGGAGGATCTCCTCCGGCTGGCCGAAGCATTCGAACGGGGTCGATGGAACTGAGACGGATGAACCCGAAACGAAGAGAGGGACCTCCCGAAGGGGGTCCCTCTCTTTCGTGGGCTTTGGGCGCTCTAGCCGACCGGGGCGAGGGCGGCGATCTGCTTGGGCGCCAGGGCCGCGATCTGCTTCGGAGCGAGCGCCATCACCTGCTTGGGGGCGAGGGCGGCGATCTGCTTCGGAGCCAGGGCGGCGATCTGCTTCGGGGCCATGGCCACGATCTGCTTCGGGGCCAGCGCCAGCACCTGCTTGGGGGCGAGGGCGGCGATCTGCTTCGGAGCCAGGGCCACGATCTGCTTCGGGGCCAGCGCCAGCACCTGCTTGGGGGCGAGGGCGGCGATCTGCTTCGGAGCCAGGGCCACGATCTGCTTCGGGGCCAGCGCCATCACCTGCTTGGGGGCGAGGGCGGCGATCTGCTTCGGGGCCAGGGCCACGATCTGCTTGGGGGCCAGCGCCACCACCTGCTTGGGCGCCAGGGCGGCGATCTGCTTCGGAGCGAGCGCCATCACCTGCTTGGGGGCGAGGGCGGCGATCTGCTTCGGAGCGAGCGCCACGATCTGCTTCGGACTCAGCTTGGCGATCTCCGCGGGCGCCAACCCGCTAATGTCGTCGATGAAGTCGCCGGCGACATCTATCTTCACGGTGGTGGCGGTGGTCGGTCGGGCCTGCGGTCGCTTGAACGAGCGGGTAGCCATGATAAGAACCTCCTCGGATTGTGGTCTTTGCGCCTCCGTCTCCGGCCGGAGAAGGTTCGCTCCGCACCGGGCCCCGTCATGGCCCCTCACCTTTGCACGGTCCGTTCCAACTCTGGGATGATCTTATTACTACCTTGGGTACAAACGATTAGCGAAGCGGCGGGGAAATCCCGGAAGACTCTCCGTTGTGGATTTCCACAGAATCTGAGGAAGCTCCCGATGGCGCTTCGGCTCGGGGCTTCTGCATCGGTCGGGTAAACGATCAACAGGGGGAATCATGCGCATCACGTGCGAGACGGACAAGGATCTGAGCACCGTTCTTCACTGTCACCCCGTGGGCCGGCTCGACGCCCTGGGGGCGACCCAGTTCTGGGATTTCATCTCGGAGAGGCTGGGGGAGAAGGCCACCTCCATGCTCCTGGACATGTCCAAGGTGGAGTTTCTGAGCAGCGCGGGGGTGGGGATCCTGATCCGCCTCCTGACCCGGGTGCAGCAGGAGAAGGGAGGGCTGGCCATCTACGGCTGTTCCCAGCGGGTCTGCGCCGTTCTCCAGGTGGTGAACGTCGAGGCGATTCTGAATCAGCGCCCGGACGAGGCCTCGGCCCGCCGGCGGCTCCAGGAACTGGGAGCCTCCTAGGAGCCCGTCCGAGTAATCCCCCGGATTTGATCTAGACAGGGCGGTGGGGGTGTGGTTTTTGGAGGTCATGAGCAAGACCTTCCGTCCCTGGGACGTCGATCAAGTGTGGTTGCTGCCTCCCTCGGTTCATGAACTGGTGCCGCCGGGCCATCTGGCGCATCTGGTGCGGGATACGGTCCGGGAGACCCTGGATCTGTCCGCGATCCTGGAGGAGTACACCGAGGCGCGGGGGTATCCGCCGTACCACCCGGTGATGATGACGGCGCTGCTGCTGTACGGGTACTGCCAGGGGGTGTACTCCTCGCGGCGGTTGGCGCGGGCGTGCGAGGAGCGGGTGGACTTCATGGCGGTGACGGCGCTGCAGAAGCCGGACTTTCGGACGATCAGCGACTTCCGGAAGCGGCATTTGGAGGGGCTGGGAGGTCTGTTCGTGCAGGTGTTGCGGTTGTGCCGGGAAGCGGGGTTGGTGCAGCTGGGGCACGTGTCGCTGGACGGGACGAAGGTGAAGGCGAACGCGTCGAAGCACAAGGCGATGAGCTACGGTCGGATGAAGGGGGAGGAGGGGCGGCTGCGGGGGGAGATCGAGCGGTGGCTGAAGGAGGCGGGGCGGGTGGACGCGGAGGAGGATGAGGAGTACGGGCCGGACCGGCGGGGTGACGAGCTGCCGGAGTGGGTCGCCAACAAGCAGAAGCGGCTGGCGAAGATCCGGGAGGCGAAGGCGGCGTTGGAGGCGGAGGCGCGGGAGCAGGCGGGGGTGGAGGCGGCCGAGAAGCCGGAGAAGCGGGGCCGGGGACGCCCTCAGAAGACGCCGAAGGGGGAACCTCCGGCGCGGGCGCAGCGGAACTTCACGGATCCGGAGAGCCGGATCCTGAAGACGAAGGACGGGTTCATCCAGGGGTACAACGCGCAGGCGGCGGTGGATGCGGGGAGCCAGGTGATCGTGGCGCGGGGGGTGACGCAGTCGGCGTCGGATGCCGGCGAGCTGGTTCCGCTGGTGACGCAAGTCGAGGAGAATACGGGTCGGCAGGCGCAGGAGGTGTCGGCGGACGCGGGGTACTGCTCGGAGGAGAACCTGAAGGAACTGGATCGGCGGCACATCCGGGGGTACGTGGCGACGGGACGACAGAAGCACGGGAGCGCGTCGCCGACCGACGGGAAGGAGAAGAACCCGGGGCCCCGGACCGCGGCGATGCGGACGCGGCTACGCAAGGGGGGACACCGGAGCCGGTACCGGTTGAGGAAACAAACGGTGGAGCCGGTGTTCGGACAGATGAAGCAAGCCCGGGGGTTCCGCCAGTTCCTGCTGCGGGGCTTCGCGAAGGTTCGGGGGGAGTGGGACCTGATCTGCACGGCCCACAACCTCCTGAAGTGGGCCAAGGCGGTCGGATCGGCCTAAAAGGGGGCGGAACCGCCTCCGAGGGGCGGCTCCCCTCGCGATCCAAGGCGGCCCGATCAACGGGCGAACCCGAAAACACCCGGGTGCTAACAAATCCCGTGCGGCGCATGACCAGAGGGAGCCCGCTCTTGATCGTTACTCGGACGGGCTCCTAGTGTCTTGCGCCAGAAATAACTATACATCCGGAGTCCCATGCGGCATGCTCCTCCAAAAGGAGGGTTGCCATGTCACGTGGACGCACGCTCGAGTCGCTCAGGCTTTCTACCGAAGAACGTCAGGTACTCCAGGGTTGGGCACGCCGCCCCAAGACGGCGCAAGGACTTGCCACCCGTGCCCGCATCGTGCTTCTCGCGGACGAGGGGTGGACCAATTCCGCGGTGGCCGAGCACCTTCACATCACCCGGGTCACGGTCGGCAAGTGGCGCTCGAACTTTCTTGAGCGCCGACTCGACGGGCTCACCGATGAGCCTCGCCCCGGAGCTCCTCGCAAGGTCTCCGATGCAGAGGTTGAACGCGTCATCGCAAAAACCCTCGACTCGACACCCAGGGGAGCCACCCACTGGAGTACCCGCTCCATGGCGGAGGTCTCGGGAATGAGCGCCACCACCGTGCGACGCATCTGGCACACCTTTGCGCTCCAGCCTCACCGGGCCGATACCTTCAAGCTTTCCAATGATCCCCTGTTCATCGACAAGGTACGCGATGTCGTGGGGCTGTACATGGATCCACCGGAGCGGGCGCTCGTGCTGTGCGTGGACGAGAAGTCCCAGATCCAAGCTCTCGACCGCACACAGCCTCTCCTGCCGTTACGACCAGGGCAGTGCGAACGGCACACGCACGACTACGTTCGCCACGGCACCACGACCCTGTTCGCTGCGCTGGACGTGAAGTCCGGGCGAGTCATTGGAAGTCTTCACAAACACCATCGAGCGAAAGAGTTTCTCGGCTTCCTGAAAACGATCGACGCCGAGGTCCCCGATGACCTCGACGTTCACCTCATCCTCGACAACTACCAGACCCACAAGGTGCCCGCGGTGAAGCGGTGGCTCGTTCGAAACCCGCGCTTCCACCTCCACTTCACGCCGACCTACTCCTCCTGGATGAACCTCGTCGAGCGGTGGTTTGCCGCACTGACCGACAAGGCGCTACGTCGAGCCACTCATCGGAGCGTCAAACGGCTCAATCAGGCTATCAAGCTCTACATCGAGGTTACCAACCAGAGCCCCAAGCCCCTCGTGTGGACAAAATCTGCAGATGAGATCCTTGCCTCAATTGCTAGATTCTGTAAACGTACTTCCGACGCATGACACTAGCCCGGGTTATTCATGACCCCACTGCTGCGGTGGGCATCTGACCGCCAGCTCGGTTGTCAGCGCGATCCCGGGTCGTCCTCCCCCTGCGATCCGTCGCGGCGCCTCGGAACCGGCGATCTCAGACCCAGAACTTGAGCCGGAGCCGCCGGGCCAGGGGGCGGAGCCACTTCCGGAGAACCGGCTCCGCGGGCGCGGCCAGGTGGGCGCGTCCGGTCATCCCCGGCCGAAGCGCCCCCTCCGGGTTGGGGACCCGGACCGTGACCCGGAACTCGCCTCCCGGACCGGCCTTGGGGGCGATCCGGACCACCGTTCCCCGGAAGGTGCGTCCGGGGAAGGCGTGGACCTTGAGCCGGGCGGCGCGCCCGGGCTCCACCCAGCCGAGATCCTGCTCCGGAACCCCGACCTCCACGTCCATGGTGGAGAGATCGGCCATGTCGAGAAAGGTCTCGCCGCGCTCCAGGTGGATGCCCCGCAGGCGCTCCACGTCCGGGGTGAGGATCACCCCCGCCGCCGTCGCGGTGAGATCGGTGGCCGCGAGCTGTCCGGTGAGGAAGCTCTCGGTGGCCTGGAGCTCGGTCAGGGCGGCCTGGCGGGCCCGGTAGGTGGCGAAATCCCCCTCGGCGCGGGCCCTCGCTCCTTCGGCCGCAGCCCGGCGGATGCCGGCCCGGGTATCGGCGAGCCGGACCTCCAGGTCGTCCCGGCGGAGCCGGGCCACCACCATTCCCGCCGGCACCGTCTCCCCCTCGTGCACCAGCACCTCGTCCACCGTGCCCTCGGTCCCCGCCCGGAGCGCCACCGGGCGGGCCGGGCGCACCACGGCGTCGCCGGCCACCCAGCTCGGAAGCGGCACCAGGAAGCCGATCCCCAGAAGCACCGCCGCGACGGCGGCCCGGGTCACCAGCTTCCGGTGGTTCCCCCGGCTGACCTGCCGCGCCTTGGCCAGCATCGGCTCCAGGACGCCGATCATCGGGACCTGCTGGTATAGCTCGGCGTTTCGGATGGCCACCGTGGTCTGGTTGGCCAGGATGGTCACCAGCTCCTCGTCGTCGTCATCCAGGGGCGGGCGGTCCTCGTCGGTCTCCATGGCCAGAAGCCCCAGGGGGCCCTGGTCGTCTTCCAGCGGCAGGACGGCGAGCCCGCGCGGGCCGTCCGCGCCGGAGAGCCACGGGAGCAGCACGTCCCGCCCCGCGGCTTCCGGGTCGTCTTCCAGGAGCTGGCGGCAGGTGTTGAGGCTTTGCCGCGAACCCTGGACCCAGCGGAGCACGGGGAGGAACGGATCCCGGCCGGCCTCCTTGACCTTGAAGTCCGGGTCGGAGCTGCCGCGGAGGGCGACCTTGCCTCCGGGGACCAGCGCCACCACCGTCCGACGGTTCGGGACCACCATGCCCACCATCTGGGAAATCGTCGAGAGCACGCGCTCCAGGTCCAGGGTGCTGGTGAGCTCCCGGCTGATCCTGAGGAGCGCGTTCAACTGCTCGATCCGCCGGGTGCGCTCGGCGAAGAGGTAGGCGTGGTTCAGGGCCAGGGCCAGGTGGGAGGAGAGCGAGCGGGCCAGGGCCTCGTCGTCGCCGCCGAAGGCGGCATGGTCCACCCGCGCCCCCAGGGCCAGCACCCCCAGGTTCCGATCCTCGACCCGGAGGGGGAGGTAGATGTCGAAGTGGGGGGCGGATGAGGGGGCCTCCGCGTCGTCGTCTTCCCCGCCGTCCGCGGTTTCCTCCAAGGCGTCGCCGTCCGCGCCGTCATCCCCCGTCTCGGCGTCGCCGCCGTCTTCCGTAACCTCCGTCGTCCCGTCATCCCCCCAGTCGTCCGCATCGTCCTCCGAGGCCTCGGTGTCCGCGTCCGCCTCCCCGTCGGCACCGTCTTCCGGGGCGGCGCGGTCTTTCGGGGCGGCGCCGTCCCCCGCGTCCGCCTCTCCTCCGAGACCCAGCTCGGCGGCGAGATCGGCGGCCCGCCGGAGCCCCTCGCCGTCGGCCACCGCGAACCAGATCGCGGCCTCGTTGGGGTCGGCGGAGAGCTCGTCCACCTCGTGATCCTCGAGGCCGCGGGCGGCCAGGATCTTCAGCTCGTCCCGCTCCATCGACGCCACGCAGCCGATCCCCGCGAAGGCCGCCTCGGCGATCACGTCCAGGAGCCCCCGGGCCACCTCCTCGGCATCGTGGGTGGAGCTCAGGATGTTCCCGGCTTCGTGCACCACCATGAGACGGGCCGCGCTGGTGGTGAGCTGGGCATAGAGCGCTTCCAGCTCGCGGTCGCGGGCCGCCTTCGTCGCCCCGGTTTCGTCCACGTTCATGGTTTCCCCTCGATCGTCCACTCCACCCGGCCCCGCGGCCGGGGACTCAGATCCAGAACTGGATGCGGATGAGCCGGGTCATCTCCCCGGTGAGGTGGCGGAAGGGGGTGGCCTTCCCCGCGCCGAACCGCGCGGTCCCGGTCATGCCGGGGCGGAGGCGGCCGTCCGGGTTCTCGACCTCCACCGTGACCTTGTAGAGCCGCCGCACCGCGCCTCCCGAGGGTTCGGGAGCGATCCCCTCCACCCGTCCCCGAAGGAGACGGCCGGGATCGGCTTCGGCGCGAAGCTCCACCGGGGCGCCGGCATCGAGGATCCCCAGGTCCTGCTCGTCCACCAGGACCGCGGCCCGAAGGGTACCCAGGTTCCCGAGCACGCACAGGGTGTCGCCCGGCGCCACCGCCAAACCGACCCTCTCGTCGAGGCGTGGGGTGAGGACCATCCCCGCGAAGGGAGCGGTGGGGCTCAGCCGGTCCTCCCGGCGGGCCATCTGGTCGGCGAGGAAGCGTCCGGACGCCGCGTCCGCTTCGCGGATGGCCGCTTCGGCGGGATCGTGGGCGGCCTGGGCCGCGGTGCGTCCCACCGAGGCCTCGGCCAGGGCGGCGCGGGCGCGCCCGGCCCGGAGCGTGACCGCCTCGGAGCGGACGATCACCGGCGCCGCCCCCGCGGCCACCGTCTCCCCCTCGCCGGCGTCGACCCGCGCCACCACCCCCGCTTCCCGGGCCCGGAGCACCATCTCGGTTCCGGGGCGGAAGGTGAACCCGCCCCGCACGTGACGGGGGAGGGGGACCAGGAAGAGGAACGCCAGGAGCACCGCCGCCCCCGCTCCGTAGGGCAGTCGCCAGCGGCGGAAGTGTCCGGCCTTGTCGGCGGCGAAGAAGCGCATGAAGCCTCCCAGTCCCCGGATGTATCGCTGGGTCATGAGGAGCACCAGGGCCGCGGTGATGAGGTAGCCCGCGGCCCGGAGGTGCGCGATCAGGAACCCCCCCACCATGTGCACCACGAACCAGAGCACGAAGGCGCTGTAGAGCACGGCGGCGATCCCGAAGATCCAGAAGATGCGCCGCTCCCGCGGGGTCACCAGCTCGTCCTCGTGGGGGAGGCCGAAGAGACGACGCATGCGTATCCCCAGGAACCGGAAGGACTCGCCGCGGAGGTTGGGGATCCCGAGCTGGTCGGCCACCAGGAAGTACCCGTCGTATTTCATGAGCGGGTTGTAGTTGACCAGGATCCCGGTAACCCCGTTGAACAGCGCCACCCGGTGCGCCACCTGGTTCACGAAGAGGTCGGAGGGGGTGAGGTACCAGATGAAGGTGGCGATGGAGGCGGTCATGAGATCCACGATCCCGCCGGCCAGGGTCACCGCGTGCTTGTGGTTCCTGTTCTCGAAGAAATAGCTTTCGGTCACGTCGCAATACATGCAGGGGTTGAAGTAGAGGAACAGGAACCCGATCTTGAACACGCCGCCCCCGAAGTGCTTGCAGGTCAGGCCGTGGCCCATCTCGTGGAGCACCACGGTGAAGAGGAGGATGCACCACAGAGTGACGATGCCCAGAAACGCCTTTCCCTGGATGACCCAGAGCTCCCCGAAGCCCAGGGCGAAGCGGTCGGCGTTGGTGAGCATGATCCAGAGCGCCCCCAGGAACACCGCCGCGTAGACCAGGAGGGCCCTCACGGTGAAGAGCGCTCGGAGGGGCTTCACGATCCTTCCGAAGAACCGGTCGGGGTTCCAGGCCGGGAGGTGGATCTCCAGGGGGTTGGCGAAGGCGCGCTTCAGGGTCTTGGCCCGGTTGGTCCGGCGGCGTTCGATCAGGAGCACGTTCCGCTCCCAGGCGTCCTCGAAGAAGTGGAAGGACCGGTAGGTCTCGTAGAAGTTGAGCAGGGTCAGGGCGTTCAGCCCCATCCCCGGAAAGAACCGGTCCGCCGCCGCGCTGAGCTCGGCCAGACCCCGCTTCCCGTCGCAGAGGGAGAGGAGGGTGTAGCTCAGCTCGTCCACGGTGTAGTAGTCGAGGCGGAGGGGGTCCTTGACCACGTACTTCACGTCGCCGGAGAAGACCCGCCGGCGGATGACCAGATCGTCGCGGAGCTTGTACGTGCGGCCGGGGTTCACGGGGAGGCGCCGGAGCGGGCGGGGATCACGACCTTGCAGCTCACCCCCGGTACCAGGAGCCGGCGGGCGTTGTCCACCTCGACCTGGAGGGGGAAGGTCCCGCTGGCCGGGTCCACCACGATGGAGCCGAGCGTCACCGAGACCCGGATCACGGTGTCCGGGTAGCTCGGGGTGATCTCCACCTCGGTGGGACCGGAGAGGCCGGGGAGCGCCGACTCGGGAAGGATCGCCTCCATCCGGAGCGGGCTCACCGAGGACACGCGAAGGAGCGGATCCCCTTCCTCCACCGAGGTCCCGGGATCGACGTAGCGCTCGGCCAGGATGCCGTCGAACGGGGAGCGGATCGACCGGTCGGCGAGGCGGATCGCCGCCAGATCGAAATCCGCCTGGGCGAGCCGGAGGTTGGTCTCGGCGGTTTCCAGGCCGTCGTCGCTGGTTCCGCCCTCTTGGTGGAGCTTCTTCACCCGTCCGTAGTCCGCCTTGGCCTTGGTGAGAAGCGCCTCGGCCCGGTCCCTGGCCACCGACTCCTCCCGGTCGGTGAGGCGAAGAAGAAGCTGGTCCTTCTTCACCGCGGCTCCCACCCGGGCGGTGACCTCGATCACCTGGTCGCTGTGCTTGGATTTCATGAGCGCGGTCCGCCCGGGAAGAAGGATCCCCGCGTAGGTCTCCGGAACGTGGCCCGTATCCAGGAGCGCGTGGTGCTCGGGAGGGGGTTCCGGACCCTGGGCGATGGTGGCGGTGGGGAAGAGGCCGATCAGCAGGACTCCGCCCGGGAGCGCCGCCCCGACGATCGTGAGGAGGCGGGAGATCCGATCGAGGAGGTCTCGGGGCCGGGGTCGCGTCATGAGCGGTGCCTCCGCGGTGCGGTTCCCAGGGGCCGACGGCCGGGCGGGAGGAGGTTTCCCGCCTGCGAGCAAGGGTAGAATCTAATTCAATTCATTTCGGGGGTCAACGCAAACGGGGGTCCGGCTCCGGCGGTCGCGAACCGGCGCGCCGGGAATTGCGGGCTTCCGCATCGCCTTTTCCGGGGCCTCTCTCAGCGAGCCACGGGGGGTGCCTCGAACGCCGCCTCGTCCACCGTGCGGGAGAAGGCGACCTGGGGGAAGACGATCGAGGTCGCCGGCTTGTCGCCGGTCTCGAGCTGGACTTTCCGGGTGGCCAGGGTGATGCCCGCGCCCACGTTCTTCCAGTCCCTCCAGGCGAAGACCGACGGCGGGCCGTCCCCGGGGCTCCCGTCCTCCTTCTGGAGGATGAACTCCCAGCGTTCCATGAGATGGGTCCGGGGATTGACGAACGCCCAGTAGTGATCGTTGGAGGTGAGTCCCACCCCGCTTCCGAAGGTGAGGCCCACCACGTCGTAGGTCGTGCTGTCGCGGACCGCGGCGCCGTCGTAGGAGAGGTTCACCCCGTCGTCCAGCCATTTCCAGGGCATGAGCAGCCAGTACATGTCGTTGATGTACTGGGCGTAGGCGTGATCGACGTAGGACGCGGCCTCGTCGCCGGCGACCTCGTTCCCCGCGATCCACACCCGGCCCTTCTTGTCGTTGACGTTCATGAGCACCTGGAGGGGATCGCCCTCCCTGGTCACGGTGTCGAGGCGATAGCGGCCGGTCCAGCGATCCCAACGGTGCAGGCGGTCCACCAGGGTCTTCCCCTCGCGGACCACGGTGAAGCGGAAGGTGAGCATCCGGGCGGCGTCGAAGTTCTCCCGGCCGCCCATGGCCTTCATGCTCGCCTCGGCCAGCTCCACCGCCTTGGGGTCCTTTCCGGCCCGGGCCGGGGACGGGGCGAGGAGGAGCGCCGCCCCGAGGAGGGCGAGTCCGGCGGATTTCACGGGATGCATGTGCGGTTCCTTTCCAGCTGGGCGGAGGTCATTGCTGCACTTTGGATTTCTCCGGCCGGACGGTGAGCACGGGGCACGGAGCGTGACGAACCACCCGCTCGGTCACGCTTCCGAAGAGAACCCGGGAGAGCCCGCCCCGGCCGTGGGTGGCGATCACGATGAGGTCGGCATGGCTGTCGTGGGCCGTCTTCACGATCTCCTCGGAGGGGGAGCCCACCCGGACGTGGGGCTCCACGGTGACGCCGGGGAGAAGCCGGCCCATGATCTCGGTCAGGCGCTCCTTGGCCCGCTCGGCGACGTTGGCCTGGCTGACGGAGTACTCCCGCTCGGCCACCCACCAGGGAACGTCCTGGGGGCGCTCCAGGGCGTGAACCAGGTGGATCACCGCGTTGAACTTCCCGGCCAGGGAACGCGCATACTGGAGCGCTTCCTCGGAGAAGGGGGAGAAGTCGGTTGGGGCGACGATGGTCTTGAATTCAACGTCCATGAGAGCCTCCCTCGCCCGGCGGGGCGAACACGGGGGTATTCGAGAGCGTAGCTGGTGGCGGGGTCCGCGGCAAGCCGGGTTCCGGGGGGCGATTTTCCCCTTGGTCGTCTTCGGTCAACGGTCTAAGCTGAACGCCATGTTCTTCGGCAGGCCCTCAGAAGACGCGCGTCCGGCGCGGCGCGGAGCGGGGGTGGCGCGTTTCGGCGTCACCCTGGCCTTCCTCTTCGCCATGGTCTTCGCCTCGGGGGTCGAGGCCACCGGTATCCATCACCACGAAACGGCGGGATCGCATCCCAACTGCGCGATCTGCCGGGTGGTGGCGGGCCGGACGGATTCGGTTCCCCAGACCGCGGCCCCCGTCGTCCAGGGCCTTCCCGAGGCTCCCGGCGAACTCCCCCGGGTCGACGAGCCCTTGGCTCCCGCCCCCCATCTCGTCAACATCCGTCTCCGCGCTCCTCCCACCGCCTGATCCCGAACCGCTCCCACGCTCGCTCCGGCCGCCCCGCCATGGGGATACCTGTGCTGCGGCCGTTCTCCACCGGCGTGGGACCCGTGTAGGGAAAGCACCCGGACTTCGTCGCCCGGGCGGTCTTTCTCCGTCCATCATTCGATCCGAATCAGGAGGTCAAGTCCGCATGAGACGATGCGTGCTTCTCTGTCTTTGTCTGGCCCTGGCCGGCGTTCCATCGTCGGGTCACGCCCAGACGCGTTCGATCTATTCCAATCTCGCCAACCCGTCGATCGGGTTCAATGCGCTGTTTCTCGACCAGTTCGCCCCCAACATCGACGAGCCCTACGGGCCCCGGTTTCAGGAGTCCGAGATGTCCGTCATCTCGGTGGTGGACCCCTATTGGCTGCTCGAGGCCAACCTGGTGTTCGGGCCCGACGAGGTGACCCCGGAGGAGGTCTGGGCCCGGACCTCCAGCATCCCCGGCATCCAGCTCAAGCTGGGGAAGATCCGCGCCGCGTTCGGGAAGCACGGCCAGCTCCATACCCACGCGTTTCCCTTCGTCCAGGCCCCGGTCATCATGGCCAACACCATCGGGGAGGAGGGCTTCAAGGACGCCGGGGTGGAAGCGTCCTGGCTCACCCCGCTCCCGTGGTACTCGGAGGTGATCGCCGGCGCCTTCCAGGCCGGGCCCCTTGACGACGAGAACCCTCTCGACCTCGGATCCAGCGCCCACGGGAACGTTCCGTACCTGGGCCGTCTTAAGAACGTGTTCGACGTCAGCGACGAGACCACGATGGAAGTGGGGGCCTCGCTCCTGAGGGGGCAGGGCGAGGACGGTCATCCTCACGCCGCCTACGGGGCGGATCTCACCTTCCGCAACGTTCCGCTTCGGAACTCCAACCGGAGGGGCTGGATCGCCCAGGCCGAGTACCTCGAGAAAGGGACCTACGTCGCGGGCAAGTACCACCGGGAACAGCACGGCGGCTATGCGTCCTTCCAGTACCGGTGGGCCCAGGTCTGGTGGACCGGGATCCGGGTCGAGCAGGCGAAGGACAGCTTCTTCGACGTGCTGGTGGACGACGCCGGGGACCCGGTCGCCGGCAAGATCAGCCGGGCGTCGGCCAACGTGGCCTGGACGCCTTCGGAGTTCTCCTACGTTCGGCTCGAGTACAGCTACGCCCAGGCCGACGGCGGGGGGTACAAGCCCCACGACCAGCGGTTGATGGTGCAGATGAGCTACACCATCGGCTACCACCCCGCCCATGCGTATTGAGGCGGGGATGAACGACGGACGGGAGACAACCACGGATTCGACCCGCAAGTTCAGGAGGACTCCATGAAAGCACTTTTTCGGTACCTGGCCTTCACGGCCCTGGCTCTGACCCTGGCCACCCCCGCCTTCGCCAAGCTCAAGGTCGCCACGTCGCTCAGCGACCTGGCCTCGGTGGCCCGGTTCGTGGGCGGGAACCACGTCGACGCCAAGTCCCTGTGCAAGGGGTATGAAGACCCGCACTACGTTCCCGCCAAGCCGAGCCTCATGAAGGCGATCCAGCACGCCGACGTGTTCGTGTCGGTCGGCCTGGAGCTGGACGACGGCTGGTTGCCCCTGGTCCTGCCGGGAAGCCGGAACCCGAAGATCCAGCCCGGCCAGCCCGGTTTCGTGGACGCCTCCGACGGCGTCAAGGTTCTGGAGAAGCCGACGGGCACGGTGAGCCGGGCGGAGGGCGACATCCACCCCCTCGGAAACCCGCATTACTACTGCGATCCGGAGAACCTGAAGGTGGTGGCGGACCACCTGGCCCGGGTCTTCTCCCAGCTCGATCCCGCCAACGCGGCCGACTACAGCGCCAACGCCAAGACGTTCGACGCCCGGATCGACTCGTCCCTGGTGCGGTGGGAGGCGGAGCTCGCCCCCTACAAGGGGACATCCGTCGTGACCTACCACAAGAACTTCGTCTACTTCGCCGACCGGTTCGGGCTGAAGCTCTTCGGAACCGTGGAGGGGAAGCCGGGAATCCCCCCTTCCCCCCGCCACATCGCCGAGCTGGCCGACGCCATGGAGCAGGCCGGGGTGAAGCTCGTTCTCTACCAGTCCTACTACAAGGCCGACGTCAGCAAGGAGCTGGCCAAGCGGGCGGACGGCGTCGCGGTGGAGATCGCCACCGAGGTCGGCGGTCTGCCCGGAACCGACGACGTGTTCTCCAAGTTCGACGTCCTGGTGTCGTCGATCGCCAAGGCCCTGTCGGGCGAGTGAGGTAAGACCCATGGAATTCATCGCCGTGATGGCCATGCCGCTCCTGGCATGCCTGCTTCTCGCCTTGATGCTTCCCACCCTGGGCCGGCACGTGCTGGCCCGGGGGGTCATCTTCGTCGACCTGGCCCTGGCCCAGATCGCGGCCCTGGGGGCGAGCGTCGCGTTTCTCCTCGGAGCGGAGCCGCACGACCCAAGCATGTACCTCTGGTCCTTCGGGTTCACCATCCTGGGGGCGGCCCTGTTCAGCTTCCTGTGGGACCGGAACCACTCCGTGCTGCAGGAGGCGTTCATCGGGATCTCATTCGCCCTGGCCACCGCCGCCACGTTGATCCTGCTCTCCAACGCCCCCCACGGGGCGGAGCACGTGCAGGGATCGCTGAGCGGGGAGGCGCTGGGGTGGGTGGCCTGGAAAGACATCGTGATCACGGCCGCCCTGTACGCCGTCGTCGGGGCCTTCCTGTACTTCAGCCGGTGGAAGCTGGCCCTGTGTTCCGAGGATCCGAAGGAGGCACGGCGCCGGGGGTTGTCGGTCAAGAAGTGGGACTTCCTGTTCTACGTCGCCTTCGGGCTGGCGGTGACCAGCGCGGTGAAGGTGTCCGGAGTCCTGGCCGTGTTCTCGTACCTGATCGTTCCCCTGGTGGTCGCGACGCTCCTGGGCCGGCACGGCAGGTCGCGGCTCTTCTGGGCCTGGGGAATCGCCTTCGTGGTCTCGATCCTCGGCTCGGTGCTGTCCTATACCCGGGACTGGCCGATGGGGGCCACCATCGTGTGCCTGTTCGGAGTGACCGTGGCGGTGGTGTCGCTCTCCGTGCGCATGAAGAACGTGGACGCCGGGGAAGGGGGGGAGCGGCAGGAGCCGGCAGAGGCCGCCGTGGGGCGGTCGGCCGGCACGGCCGGGGGATGACTCCGTCTGCCGGGCCCGCCGCTCGGAGGAGCGCGGTGACGGGCCGGCCCGGAGGCGCGGGCCGGGGCCGGGTGCTAAGATCGAACCGGTATCCGACCCCCGGAGGCTCCGGCCGACGCATCCCGTTCGGTCCGCGATCTCCCCGGACGCCGGTGGCGGCGGATCGGGGGGCAAGGAGAGGAGCGATGGAGACGCCCTGGTCGGCGGAACCCGGGCCGGCGAGGCCCGGGAAATCGCTGGCGATTCTGTATTTCAATGATCTGAGCGGGTCGAAGAAGGACGAGTACTTCCGGGACGGTGTGACCGAGGACATCATCATCGAGTTGTCGCGGATCAGCGGGTTCTCGGTGGCCTCCTCCTCCGCGGTTCGACCGTTCAAGGACCGCTCCGTTCCCGCGGTCGAGATCGGCCGCAGGTTGAATGTGGCCTCCGTCCTGGACGGAAGCCTCCGCCGGGCCAAGAACCACCTGCGGCTGTCCGTGGAGCTGGTGGAGACCCGGACCGGTCTCACCCTCTGGGCGGAACGCTTCGATCGCGAGATCAAGGACGTGTTCTCGATCCAGAAGGAGATCGCCGAGACCATCTCCCGCACGCTCAGCGTCATGATCAGCGACGAGGAGAAGCGGGCGATCCGCAAGGTCCCCACCACCAAGGTCGATGCCTACGATTACTATCTGCGCGGACGCCAGCACTTCCGGCAGTTCCGGCGGAAGAGCATCGAGGTCGCCCGGGCGGAGTTCGAGCGGGCGATCGAGATCGATCCCGGGTATGCGGGGGCCTACGCCGGGTTGGCCGATTGCTGCTCCTATCTGTGCATGTTCTGGGCTTCCAGCGAAGAGGTGATAGCCGAGGCCGACCGGGCCAGCCGGAAGGCGGTGGAGCTCGACGCGGAGCTGGCCGAAGCCCACGTGGCCCGGGGGGTGGCGATCTCGCTCCGGCGCGATCACGCGGCCGCCGAGCTGGAGTTCCGGGCCGCCATCCGGTTGAACCCTTCGCTGTTCGAGGCCTACTACTTCTTCGCCCGGGGGTACTACGCACAGGGAAGGACGGATCGGGCGGTGTACTGGTTTCGGCGGGCCAGCGAGGCCCGGCCCGAGGACTACCAGGCGCCGACTCTCCTGGGGAGCGCACTTCGGGGCCTGGGTCTGAAGGCGGAGTCCGACGCGGCCTACCGGTCGGCGGTGGATCTGGCCCAGAAGCACCTGGAAGTGAATCCCGGGGACACCCGCGCCCTGTACTTCAGCGCCATCGCCTATTGCCAGATCGGGGAGCGTCGGGACCTGGCCCTGGAATGGGCCGACCGCGCGCTGGCCATCGATCCCGATGAGCCTCAGGTTCTCTACAACGTGGCCTGCGTCTACACGCTTCAGGGGCTGTTCGACAAGGCGCTCGATTGCCTGACCAAGACGGTGGCTCACGGGGAACTCTGGCGGGAGTGGATGCGGAACGACCCGGACCTCGTGTTGCTCCATGATCATCCCCGATACCGGGCCCTGGTTGCCGAAACGGAACCCCCGAGCTAGGCGGCAAGGAGCGGCCGGCTCCCGGCCCGTTCCGGATGCCCGCGAAACCCAAGGAACCATGCTCATGGAAGAACGACGGGGGCCCGCCCCCATCTCGTGCCTGACCGGGCTCGCGCCGGAGGCGCTGGCCGCCTTCGGGGATGCCCTGCGCACCGCCGGCTACGACGACCACATCCTGGGGGAGGGGGAGCGGGTGGCCCCCAATCTCGTCGACCGGCTCCGGCTCCCCCTGGTTCACCGCGCCCTGGAGCGAAACGGGACGCCCGCCGCCCGCCTCGCGCTTCTCTTCGTCTACGACGGGATGCCTCCGGCCGCCTCGGTTCACGATGCGCTGGGCCCGGAGACGGTGTCCGCCCTCCTCGACGCCGGGGTCCTGGTCGCGGAGGGCGATGCTCTTCGCGCGCGCTTCCGACTCCTCCCGTTCGGGGACGTGTGGGTGTTCAGCGACGACCCGGCCGCCGGCCGGGACGCGGTCATGGGCGCCGGCCCGGCGACGATGGCCCTGGCCCGCCTCCTCCCCGAGCGAATTGAGGGGCGGTTCCTGGACCTGGGGTGCGGGGCGGGAGCGCTGGCCCTCTTCGCCGCCCGCCGGGGGGCGGACGCGATGGGCACGGACCTGAACCCGCGGGCCACGGCCATGGGCCGGGTCAACGCCGCGCTCAACCGGTTGCCGGCCGAGTTCGACACCGGGGACCTCCTGGAGCCGGTGCGGGGACGGCGCTTCGACGTGGTGATCGCCCAGCCCCCCTTCGTCATCCAGCCCGAGAGCCAGGAGGCGGTGACCTACGTCCACGGAGGTCCCCGGGGGGACGCGATCGTGGGGCGGCTGGTGTCCGTCCTCTCCGAGGCCCTGGCCCCCGGGGGATGGGCCGCGGTCCGCTTCGACGCGGCGGTGGGACCCGACGAGCAGATCCACGACCGGGTCCGAGGCTGGCTGGACGGGGCTCCCCTGGACCTGGCGCTCTTGACCACGCGCGCGCCCTCCCCGGACGCGATCGCCCTGGGGTATGCGGCCCTCGAGGACCCGACCCTGGGCGCCGCCTACGCCGAATCCGCGCGTCGCTACCGCGAGCACATAGATCTCTGGGGCATCACCGAGTTCCACCAGGCCCTGGCGCTCCTCCGTGCCGGCCGGGACGGAAATCCGGGGGGCCGGTTCGGTATTCAGCTTCCGGTTCGCACGCTGGCCGGGATCGGACCGGCGGCGATCGAAGTGCTCTTTGCATCCCTGGACCTGGCCACCGCCGATTCCGGGGCGCTTCTGCGAGCGGCGGTCCGGCCGTCGCCGGGGGCCCGCTTCGTGGAGGTCCGTTCCGCGCCCGGGGCGGTGGACCCCGCCCTCACCGTCCGCTTCGCCCCCGGGGCGATCGGGGTGGAGGGGGAGCTCAATCCCGCCACCCTGCGCCTCCTCGAGCTTCTGGGCGGGGCCGGATCGGTGGCCGAGGCCCTCGAGCGCCACCGCGCCGATCCCGCTTCCGGCGCCGGGGGGGATCGCGAGGCGGCGCTGGACTTCGTCCGCCAGGGACTGGCCGAGGGGTTGCTCGTTCCCGCCGGGTTTGCTCCGAAATCCCCGCCGGGGTGACGGCTCGGCGGCCGCCACGCGGGCCGGGCGGGAAGCAGCTCCCCATTCCCGACGCCCGGGCCCCGGCAGATTCCGCGACCGCGGTTACCGGATCAAGGTCACCCGCCGCACCAGCTTTGCCCCCGGCGTTTCGAGGTGGACGAAGTAGATCCCGGATGCCGGCCGGCCCGCGTCCCCCTCGCCGTTCCAGGCCACCTCGTAGCGGCCCGGCGGGTACGCGCGATCGGTGAGGGTGGCCACCGTGCGACCCAGGGTATCGAACACCCGTACCCGAACGTGCGCCTCGACCGGCACGCTGAACCGGATCCGCGCCTGGCCGTGGGTGGGGTTGGGATCCACCGCCTCCAGCGCCAGCGCGGTGACCGGAAGCTCTCCGGGCACCCCGGTGGCGTCCTCGATCGTGAAGGTGGTGTCGCTGACGTCCTCGCACTGGTTTCCGGCCGCATCGTGGGCCGCGACCCTGAGCACCGCGTCCGTGGTGGCCGGACCGGTGACCGCCCACGTATAGCTGCCGCTGTCCGGGACGCAGCTGGCCAGGGTCTCGTAGCTCCCCGCGGCCCCGGTCCGCGAGAGCAACACGTCCACGCAGGTGACCCCCATGTTGTCGCTCGCGTTCCAGCTCAAGCCGGCGTTGGTTCCGGTCACCAGGATCTCCCCGCCGTTCGGGGCGAGGACGGTCACCGACGGACACTCGACGTCGGCGAAGGCGGCGTCGATGGTGTGGTCGGCGGTGACGTCGGCGAAGGTGTAGGTCGTGTCCGCGCCGACGGAGCCGCCGTCCACCGCCACGTCGAGAACCCCGAAGCCCGGATCGGGGGTGATGGTGAACGCCTGGTCGGCGCCGCAGGCCACGGCGACGGTGTCGACGGGGCTGATGGAGCCCCCGGGGCCGGCGGAGGCCACGATGGCATAGCTTGTCGGCGCGAACGACGCGCTGATGGTGTGGCTCGTATCCACCGCGGTGAAGGTGTAGCTCGTCGTCGGACCCACCGACACCCCGTCCACCAGCACGTCCAGCACGGCGTAGCAGGTGTCGGGAGTGATGGTGAAGGCCTGGTCGGCGCCGCAGGCCACGGCCACGGTGTCGACGGGGCTGATGGAGCCCCCGGGGCCGGCGGAGGCCACGATGGCATAGCTTGTCGGCGCGAACGACGCGCTGATGGTGTGGCTCGTATCCACCGCGGTGAAGGTGTAGCTCGTCGTCGGACCCACCGACACCCCGTCCACCAGCACGTCCAGCACGGCGTAGCAGGTGTCGGGAGTGATGGTGAAGGCCTGGTCGGCGCCGCAGGCCACGGCGACGGTGTCGACGGGGCTGATGGAGCCCCCGGGGCCGGCGGAGGCCACGATGGCATAGCTTGTCGGCGCGAACGACGCGCTGATGGTGTGGCTCGTATCCACCGCGGTGAAGGTGTAGCTCGTCGTCGGACCCACCGACACCCCGTCCACCAGCACGTCCAGCACGGCGTAGCAGGTGTCGGGAGTGATGGTGAAGGCCTGGTCGGCGCCGCAGGCCACGGCGACGGTGTCGACGGGGCTGATGGAGCCCCCGGGGCCGGCGGAGGCCACGATGGCATAGCTTGTCGGCGCGAACGACGCGCTGATGGTGTGGCTCGGCGCTCACGGCGGGGAAGGTGTAATCGGTGACCGGCCCGACCGAGCCCCCGTCCACCAGCACGTCCAGCACGGTGTAGCAGGTGTCGGGGGTGATCGTGAACGCCTGATCCGCCCCGTCGGCGACGGTCACCGCCCCGTTCGGGCTGATGGAGCCGCCCGCCCCCGCCGAGGCGGTGATGGTGAAGGACGTGCCCACCCCCGCCCACCAGCTGCTCCACCGGCTGGAGTTCGCGCCGGTGTTGCCGTCGTCGGTGCCGGGGCGCGTCCCGCCGTACTCCTGAAGCGCCCACAGGGTCAGATCGTCGGACGGATCGACCTGCGCGGTGCTGAAGTCTCCCCAGCGGTTCCGGCCGTTGGCGGTGGAAAAGGTCTTGTGATAGTAGTCCTCGCCCGCGTGGTAGACCTGGGGATCACGGAGAGTTCCCGCCGCGTCGCCGGCCACGTGCATGGAGTAACCCGCCGAGGGGTGCTGGGTCGAGGAGAACTGGGTGTAGGCCAGCATGAAGCTGCCGGTGGCGTTCACCGCGATCTGGGTATGGGAGTACCACTTTCCGCCGTTGGTGGCGTTGGCGGTGGGGTCCTCGACCCGTCCGCCGTCCACGTAGGCGCCGCTCGGAGCGGCGATCTTCGTCCACTGGGCGGCGGTGTGCGTGTAGCCCGAGGAGGGGAGACCCACGGTCTGGGCGTAGTAGATGGAACCGTCCCGGTAGGTGGGGCAGGCGCGGATGTAGGCGTCCTGGGCCTCGATCCGGCAGGGGGTGGAGCCGCAGGCGCTGGAGCCGGAGTTGGGGGCCGACTGGGGAAGCGCGTTTCCGCTCGCCTGGGCCCAGCCTCCGCCGGTGCGGGTGTGGGAGCCCCCGTTGGTGTAAGTCGGTGAACCCGGGGTGCCGGTGATCGTGTCCAGCTCGTAGGTCGCGCCAGAGCTGCTCAGGTGGGTCACCACGTACAGCGTCTCCTCCGTCGCCGAATAGGTGGCGCAGGGCCCGCTGCAGAAGTGCGAGTTCGCGCTCATCGTGACCAGGGTCCCCGAACCGGTGCCGGCGCGGGCGGAGGGATAGTCCACGACGAGATTGATGCCCCGCTGGAACGTGCCGATGAAGCTGTAGCGGTTGATCGCCACCGAGATCCAGTTCTTGTTGAACCCGAGGTTCGGGAAATCGATGGTGGCCCCGCTATTGAACGAGTAGAGGTACCAGGAGCCGGCGGGATCGCTGGTCTGGGACACCCCGACCAGGATCTTCCCGGCGCCGGATGTCACCGTCTGCATCACCGCGATCCATCGGTCGTTGTAGGGGTCGTAGATGGTGCGCGGGTCGGTGAGGGACAGCCGCTCGGAGGGCGCCACCACCGCGGCCCAGAAAGTCGCCGTTCCCAGCGTGCTGACGATCGCCCCCGTCGACTTGTTGAAGATCCGGTAGTTGTTGTTGAAGCCGCACATGACCCGGTCCGGCCCCACCGCGCCGCCGACGTCGGGAGGGATCACGATGTAGCTCGAGTCGGCCATGGGGACGTCGTCCAGGCCTTTGAAGCTGGTGGTGGGAAGCGGGGACGGGGCCAGGGGAATCCCCGGCATGGAGAGGAGCCGGCTCTCCGGGGCGGGAGGAAAGTAGGGCTCGGGGGGCGCCTCGAATTCCCGCGGCATCCAGGTGCGGACCGGCCGGTTCTGGGCCGGGCTCCGGGCCGCCTGCCTGGCCAGCTCGCCGAAGTTCACCACCGCCGAGGCCTCGGCGGTGATCGGAGTCGCTTCGGCGACCGTGCCCGGCGTCGCCACGCTGAGGGGCGGCTGGTCGGCCTTCCCTTCTTCCTGGGCACGGGCCTGGGACCATCCCAGCAGGGCGCCGGCCATGAGGAGGGTGAAGAGCAGCCTTGCGGGGCGGGGGGGGGCGAAGCGCATGGGGTCCTCCGGATTCACAGGCCGGCGGAGAGGTACCCGGCCCGGGCAGCGTCTGACCTAGAGGAAGGAAAAGAACAGACCAATTATGTCAGATTACTCGACCGCTCACAATGAAGCTTTCCGACCCCGGCGGGGGCAGCACCCCTGCCGGTGCCGGAGCTATAGGATCCGCGGGAGCGTCTACTCCACCGGAAACGCCGCCTCCATCCGCGAGAGCGTGTCCCAGTTCCGGTGGACGGCCGTCCGCACCCGCTCCAGGTCCACCGTGCCCTTCTTGAACCGGCCCTGGAGGTTGAAGTACTCCTCCAGGGGCGTGCCGTCGGGCTGGGCGTTGATCCGGTAGCGGCGTCCGTCGAAGATCTCGTAGAGCGGGAAGAGGCCGCTGGCCACCGCCAGCCGCACCAGCTCCACGCTCATCGCCGGCTCGGACTTCCAGCCGGTGGGGCAGGGGGAGTGGATGAGGAAGAAGCGGAAGCCGCGGATCTCCTTGGCCATTTTGAGCTTCCGCAGGAAGTCCTCCCTGTGGGCCAGGGAGAGAGTGGCCGCGTAGGGGATGCGGTGGGCGGCCAGGATCGCCATGATGTCCTTCTTGGCCTCGACCTTTCCGTAGGGAGTGGTGCTGGTCACCGCCCCCTCGGGAGTGGCGCTCGAGCGCTGGCCGCCGGTATTCCCGTAGATCTCGTTGTCGTAGCAGATATAGATCAGGTCCTCGTTCCGCTCCGCCGCCGCCGAGATGGTGGCCATGCCGATGTCGTAGGTGCCGCCGTCTCCCGCCCAGCAGATCGTCTCCCCTTCGTCCCCGTTCATGAGCTGGACCTGCCGGATCCCCGTGGCCACCGACGCCGCGGAACCGAAGGTGGTGGCCACCACCGGCACCCCGTAGGCCGAGGTGGGAAAGGCCCCCGCGGTCACGATCCCGCAGCAGGCGGGAATGGCCAGGGTGATCGGGGTGTCCCCCATGGCCTTCTGAAGCCACTGGTGGGAGACCGACATCCCGCAGCCCGCGCAGTTGGTGTTTCCGGGCCGGAGCATCAACTCCTTCATGGCGTCGAAGTCGACCGCCGACTCGCGTTCGGTGGTCTTCATACCGCCACCCCCTTCCAGATCGGCTCGCTCTCAGTGTCGCGGCGGGCCAGGTCCTGCATGATGTCCTCGATCATGGGGGCGGTGACGTCGCCGCCCCCCAGCCCCACCAGGTAATTCTGGAGGATGAGGTTTTCTCCCCGCGCCCGCAAACTGGTCGCGGTTTCCTGCCAGAAAATCCCCCCCGATCCGGGGGAGTGGTCCCGATCCAGAACCGCCACCTTCCGGGCGTTCCGAAGCGACCAGGCGACCTCCTGCCGGGGGAAGGGCCGGAAGAGCTTGATCTTCAACATGCCGATCTTCTCGCCCTTGGCCCGCCGGGCCGTGACCACGTTCCGCACCGTGGAGGCGATGGTGTTGCTGGCCACCAGCACCGTCTCCGCGTCCTCGGTGTGGAACCGCTCGACCGCCGCGTCGGGAAGGCGGCCGAACACCTTCTTGAACTCCTGGCGCGCCTCCTCCAGAACCTCGGGGACCCGCTCCATGGCCGCCTGGAGTTCGTGGCGGTGACCCAGGGTCTGGTCCGGCCAGGCGAGCCCGCCGATGGTGGCGGGATGGGCGTGGCTCAACCGGTGGGGGAGGTCCAGCTCGGGAAGGTAGCGGTCCACGTCCTCCTGGGACGGGACGTCCACCGGCGCCGCGGTATGGGAGATGATGAAGCCGTCGTAGGCCACGATGGCCGGCAGGAGCACCCGCGGATCCTCGGCCACCCGGAAGGCCAGGAGTACGGTGTCGGCCACGTCCTGGTGTCCCTCGCAGTAGAACTGGAGCATGGCGACGTCCCGAAGGGCCAGGCTGTCCCCCTGGTCGGCCCAGATGTTCCAGGGCGGGCCCATGGTCCGGTTCACCGCGATCAGCACGATGGGCAGGCGGTAATAGCCCGCGTTGAACACGTTTTCGTTCATGTAGGCGAGCCCGTTCGAGGAGCTGGCGGTGAAGCTTCGCGCTCCGGCCACCGAGGCCCCGATGCACACCCCCATGGCGCTGTGCTCGGACTCCACCGGGACCACGGCCCCCTTGGTGAATTTGAACGCCCTGAGGACCTCCACCACCTCGGTCTGGGGGGTGATGGGGTAGGCCCCCGCCGCGCACCCCCGGGCGTTTCGATTGGCCTCGCCGGCCATGGCCAGGACCGTGCCCGCCACGTGGTTCCCGGTGGACAGTTTCTTCGTCATGCCGACCTCCCTTGGTCCGGACAATTCATGGGCGCCATGAACGGCCCGGCTACATCTGCTCCATGTAGACCACGCCGCGGGGACATTCGTAGGCGCAGAGCCCGCATCCCTTGCAGTAGTCGTAGTCGAAGGCGTAGAAATCCTTCTCCCGCACCAGCACCCCCTCGGGACAATACTCGCGGCAGACGTCGCACTCGTTGCAGGATCCGCAGCTCAGGCAGCGGCCGGCCTCGGCCAGGGCCTCGGCGGTGGAGTCGCCGAATCCGCGGCGCACCTCGATGAACCCCTGCTGGAGCCGTTCCGCCACCGGGACGGTGGTCACCTGCCGGCGCGGGGCCCGCTCGAAGCGGTTGAACCGCATCTCATCGGCGGGGATCACCTCGCGATCCGCCGCGGGGAAGAGGTCCTCCCCGCTCAGGGTCCGGTGGATGTGGAAGGCGGCCGTCCGTCCGCTGGCGATGGCCGCGGCCACCGTCCCCTCGTTGGTGGAGAGGTCGCCGCCGGCGAAGACCGGCGCCCCGACCAAGCCCAGGAGCACCTTCTCCTTCTTGATCTCCGAGCCCTCGGGGAAGATCGTGAGATCGCCGCTCTGGCCGAGGGCCAGGATCGCCCGGGTGCAGTCCACGTTGAACTCCGAGCCCGGGCCGGTGGCGGGAACCGGACGGCGACGGCCGCTCTCGTCGGGCTCCCCCAGCACCATGCGCTGGCAGGTCACCGAGAGACCCTCGTGGGTCTTCTTCATCCGGATCGGAGCGGTGAGCTCCTGGAGATCGATTCCCTCCTCGAGGGCCTCGTCGATCTCCTCCGCGATGGCCGGCATCTCCGCCCGGGTCCTCCGGTAGAGGATCCGAACCTGCCGCGCACCCAACCGGAGGGCGGTGCGGGCGGCGTCCATGGCGGTGTTTCCGCCGCCGAACACCACCACGATGTCGCCGTCCATCCGGACCTTTCCCAGTCGCGCCTCGTCCAGGAAGGTGATCCCCTGCATGATCCGGTCGGGGTCCTCGACCCCCAGGTTCAACGCGCGGGATTCCTGGAGGCCGGTGGCCACGAACACCGCGTCATGCTCGTAGGTGAGCTCCAGGAGCCGGTTCCGGTCCACGTGCTGGTTCGTGCGCGTCTTGACCCCGTGCTCGAGGATGAAGTCGATCTCGCGATCCAGGATCTCCGGAGGGAGCCGGTAGGCGGGGATGCCGGTTCGCATCACCCCGCCGAGGTCGGCCAGGGCCTCGTACACCGTGACCCGGTAGCCGAGGCGTCCCAGGGTATAGGCCGCGGTCAGGCCGCCCGGTCCCGAGCCCACCACCGCCACCGACTCCAGGCGCTCGGGCTCCCGGACCACCGTCGATTTTCCATGGTCCCCCACGAACCGCTCCAGCTCGCGGATGTTCACCGACTCGTCGAGATCGTGGCGATGACAGGCCTCCATGCAGGGGGCCGGGCAAACCCGCCCGCACACCCCGGGGAAGGGGGAGACCTCGTGGAGCACGGCCAGGGCCCGGTCGTAGTCCTCGTCCCCGACCGCGGCCACGAAGCCACGGATGTCGTTTCCGGCCAGGCACCCGTCGTTGCAGGGCGGGGTCCACTCCCGGCGCCGCGGACGCTGGGTGGCCCAGGAGCCGGTCTTGACCGCGGGGGGCGCCCCCACCGCGGGGTCCAGGATGCTGGTGGCGCGGGCGGCCTTCGTCGCGGCCGGCGCCTTGGCCGGCGCGGCATCGGGTCGGCCGCCGGTGGCCACCCGGTCGAAGGCGGACTGGGCGGCGGTGAGGTTGGCCCCGCCGAAGCCCAGGTTCTCGATCGCGGCCCGGGCCGATTCCATGGAGACCCCGAACATGCGAGCCACCGCTCCGAGCAGCGTGGTGTTCACGATGGGCGTGGCGCGGGTGCCGAGCCGGTTCTCGACCGCAATGCCGGTGGCGTCCACGGTGGCGATGTGAAAACCGGGGAACCGATCGGCGAACGCGGCCGGCGACTCGGTGCTGTTGAGGAGAATCCACCCGCCGGGCTTGAGCCCGGTCACGATCCTTTCCCCGATCAAGCTCCGGTCGAGCACGATCACGTGATCGGGTCGGTAGATCTGGTTCCGGTTGGTGATCTCCTCGTCGTCCACCCGAACGAACGCGTTCAGGGGCGCTCCCGAGCGTTCTGCCGCGTACACCCCGAAGGCCTGGGCGAACTTCCCCTGGAGGAAGTAGGAGGTGGCGATCAGCTTGGCCAGGGTCACCCCCCCCTGTCCGCCGCGTCCGAAGATGACGATCTCCATCATGGGTCACCCCGCTTTCTCATTCGGCCCGCCCCCCCGGTCAACCGATCCCGGGGAAGCAGATCTCCGCTCAACACGTCCAGTATCCGCCGGCCTCTCACCGCGGTCGGCCCCTTGACCCGGGTGTGAGGTCCGTCCTTCAAAACCGCTCCAATTCGGGCACTCTCGCGATCCCGGGGATGATCGCGCCACGCGGCCGGCGCCTGGTTCGGCCGACGAGCCGCATTGCCGGGATTCGGTGAGAGCGGGGGAGCGCCGTCTCGGCTCCGGAGGTCACGGCCGGCGGGGTGATGCGCGCCCGGTTTCGGGGGGCGCCCTCATCGTTCCCGGCCGGAACCCTCCGCTCCGGCGCCGCGATCGATTTGTGCTCGTTCTGGGGCATTGACGGTCTCCTCGGCGGCCGGGTGGGCGACCCCGAGAACGGTCCGGGAGGACCGTCGGCTCTTGAGCCGACCGTCAGGGGTACCCGATCGACCGGCGGAGGGCGTAGCGGGGCCACGCCGACCTCGCGTGTTCCGATCCCTGGCACAAGCTCTGAATGCCACTATAAGGGTCAGGATTCGACCGCACTTCGGTGATTAGACGTTTACAAATAATGGAGTTTTGCCGTTTCAGGGGGGGGCACGTCATCCGCTTCTCCCAAATCCAGGGAAGGAAAGCGTGCCGGTCCGGGGCCCCCCCTCGACGGTGTCGCGGCCGCGTCCGGGGAGGGGGAGATGGAACCTTAACTTATGTGACCCCAAGAGCTTCGCTTGGTTCCAGCCGCGGTGGGGGTGGCCGGGCACTGGCGGCCCCGTCCCCGGCGTCGGGGGGTCCGCCGTCTCGACCGGCGCATTTCCCGGAAACCGGGCGACCCTGTCCATCTCGCCCGGCGGACGGCGCGGCGTGTGGGGCCTGGCGGCGTGGTCCGGTCGGAGGGTTCCCGGAGCGGCGGCGCGTCACGGCGCGCCGGTCAGGGCTTCCCGGGGCGGCGGCACGCGGCCCGCCTTCGATCAGACGCTTCCCACCACGTAGCCGACCCAACCCGCCATGTTCTCGAAGTGCTTGCGGCGGCGGAAGATTCCGTCCGCTTCGTCCTCTTCGTCGTCCCAGCCTTCCAGGTAGACGTCGGCCCGGGAGAACCCCGCCTCCAACATGATCTCCTGGAGTTCGGGAAGGGTCCACAGTCGCCAGTCGTAGGTGAAGGCCCGCTTCATCTTGCTCTTGTCGGGGAACCGGAAGTGGATATGGCAGAGGATGTGGTGGTTCACCACGTTGAAGCTGGCCTGGTCCCAGATGTAGACGAACGGCGGGAGCGGCGTGCCGTCAGGCGTGGTGCCCGAGGTGATCTTTCTCTCCTCCTCCAATTCGTCCATGGCGTCGGTTCCGCCGAACGCGTCGAGGATGAAGATGCCTTCCTCGTTCAGCCCCTCGCGCACGCGGGAAAAGTAGACGCGAAGCTCCTCGCGGGTCTTGAACACCGAGTAGGAGAAGTTGAGCGCGGCCACCAGATCCACCGGCGGGGTGTTGACGGTGAGGACGTTCTCGTTGAACAACGCCAGGCGTCCGGCCGCGTCACCCAGTCGGGAGACGTGATGGCGCATTCCCCAGTCCAGGGTCGGCTGGTCCAGGTCCACTCCGATGGCGGTGTTGTCCGGGTGCCGGCGCAGGAACTCGCAGGCCAATGCGCCGGTGCCGCAGAAGTCCTCACGGATGAAGCGGAGGGGGCGCTTGCGCTTCTTCTTGAATACGCGCTCGAAGAAGTCGAGGTCCGCCTCCACACACTGCACCGACGCCTCGTAGAGGATGTGGCGGTCCGCATTTCGGGCGTTGAGCGTCTTGATGAACTTCTTCCGCTTCGGCTTCTTGTCGTTCTTTTTCGCGGCCATGGACTCCCTGCGTCTTCATGGGTAACGTGCGAGCCGGCCTGACGGGCGATCGGGCCCCGGTTGGCGGGGCCGCGGCCACGGCCGACGGAATGGCGATGCCCCGGCCACGGGGCCCGGAGCCCGGAGAGTGTACCCGGGCCGGTGTGGATAGACCACCCGCCACGGACTCACCCCCGCGCGCTCCGGCTCCGCTCCCACAGGAAATAGACCGGCACCGACGCCGCGAGCACCGCGACCCCCACCACCGCGTCCCGCGGCGCCTCGCGCGCGAGCTGGACCAGCAACCCGATCGCCACCACCAGGTACACGAGCGGCGGAAGGGGATAGAGCGGGACGCGAAACGGCCTCGGGTGATGCGGGCGGCGGAGCCGGTGGAGGATGACCGAGCCGATGATGAAGACGAACCACAGCGTCGCCACGAACACGAAGTAGCGGATGATCTCCTCGAAGGTGCCGAGCAGGGTGTAGGCCGCCGACACGCCCCCCACCGCGGCCAGCGCGTAGGCGGGGGTCTTGAAGCGCGGATGCACCCGGCCCACCCGCTCGAAGAAGAGCCCGTCGCGCCCCACCGCGAAGAACACCCGGGAGGCGGCGATGATCATGGCCAGGACGCTCCCCAGGGTCGAGACCAGGACGAGCAACGTCACGAACAGCCCGCCGGCCGGGCCGAACACGCGGAGAGCGGTGTCCACCGCCACCGCATCCGAGCGGCTCACCCCATCCACCCCGAGCACGAAGACGTAGGCCAGGTTCACCAGCAGATAGATGGCCGCCACCCCCAGGGTGCCGAAGAGGAGCGCGCGCGCCACGTCGCGCTTCTCGTCCCGCACCTCGCCGGCCAGGGTCGGCCCGTCGGCCCAGCCCTCGTAGGTCCAGATCACCGCCACCAGGGAGAGGGCCACCGCGCCCGCCGACCAGCCTCCTTCCGGCGTGACCCAGAGCGGGGCCAGGTTCGCCGCCGAGCCCCGCCGGGCCAGGAACGCGAACCCGACGATCGCGGCCAGGGCCAGCACCTTGGATCCGGTGAAGATCCGGAGCGACCACGCCCCCAGCCGCACCCCCAGCACGTTGAGCCCGGCCAGGACCAGGCACAAAGCCGCGGCGGCGGCGGGCCGGGCGGGTTCGGGGATGGGGACGAGCCGGGACAGGTAGGCGATGAAGACCACCGAGACCGCGGCGATCGAGGCGGGGTAGGTGACCAGGAGCTCGCTCCACCCGAACACGAAGGACGGGAGCCGCCCGTATCCCTCCCGGAGGAAGACGTAGGCCCCGCCGGTCTCGGGGAACATCCCCGATAGCTCGGCGTAGCAGAGCGCGCCGCAGAGGGCGAGCACCCCGCCCAACGCCCAGATCGCCAGCATGGCTCCGGCGGAGGGGAGATGGCCGGCCACCAGGGGCGGGGTGGCGAAAATGCCGGACCCGATCATCACGCCCACGATCAGCGCCGCGGCGTCTCCGCTTCCGAGGACCCGGCGCAGGTGGTGGGGGCGCTCCGCGGGAACGGATGCGGGGGCGTTCATGCGCCGGGAGACTAGCAGAAGGCCCGGGATCTTGGGAGCGCAACCCCCTCTTCGGCGCGAGGGCGTCCCGAGGTTGGCCGCCGCCGGCTCGTCGGCGATTCATGCGGGTGAAATCACGCGGGCCCCGCGGACGCCCGGACCCGAATGGCGCTCGCCTCCGGGACCGGGCACCCGCGGCTCCGGTCTCAGTGATACATCGTCTTGATCGTGGACCAGGTCGTAGGCCGGGTGGGTACGATGCAGGGGGTGATGTCCAGCGTGGCGCTGAACATGACGCCGCTGACGATCGAAGAGGTGTCGCGATCGTAGACGTACAGCCAGTTCCGGCCGCACTGGATCATCGAGGTCACGTCCACGGGTCCGACGCTCGACTCCGTGCCGATGCCCCCACCGGAGATCGAGGTCAGGGGGTCCCCGTTGAGGTACACACCGGCGGGGTTGTTCGAGGCGCCGCCCAGATAGTCGTCCACCGCCCAGCAGAACGTGAGGTTCGCGCCGGCGACACAGCAGGTGTCCACGTCGAAGGGGTAGGCGTAGAGCGTGGTGTGCGTGTCGTTGTTCGTATCCTCGGCGATCCACCGCGCGGTCGGGTCGCAGGCCAGACCCGTGATCCACCCCGCGTACGGGCCTCGCACGTACGCCGGCGGTCCGGTCTGGGCGGCGAGGAAGTCGGCGGAGGTGAAGGGGAGGAATTCGCTGCAGCAGGGGAGGGAGGGTTCCTGCAGGTAGGTGATTTGCGAATCCATGTCGCCGACCGAACCGTTCCCGCTGTGGAGGACGATGGTGCCGGCGGAGGCGGTCGGGACCTCCGGTGTCAGGGCCGCTCCCAGGAGGAGCGCCGCGACGAGGACGGGGAGCGGACGTCGGAGGGTGGGAACCCGGAATAGCCTTGCGTAGCCGTTGGGATGCATTGGGTTTCTCCCTGTTGGATGATGGAGAGGAACGCGGGCCCGGAGTGCGTAGAGCCGCGCGCTCCCGGTGGGGCCCTGGCCGGCGATGGCGGCCTGAGTGGCGGTGCGAAGCCGTTCCCGGGGGCCCGGACGCGGGAACCTCTGAATTTAACCACAATTTACTGAATTTGCAACCGAGTGAGATTCGAGCGGCGTGCCGGAACGAATTCGGGGCAGCACGGACCAATGAGAAAGGGCGGACGCCGTTGCCGGCGCCCGCCCCGTGTTCATGGGCCCGATCGCGCCTCCGAGGGCCGCCGAATCCGCTTCGACGCCGCCGTGGGCGCTTCCGTTCCTGCCAACCGCCTCACTCCGGGGAGCCTCCCTGATTCAGCTGGCTCCCTTGTTCAACCACTCCCGGAACGCGTCGAAGCTGTAGGGCCGGCCGAGGAAGTGCTCCACCAGCTTGGCCGCGTCCTGGGTTCCGCCGGGCTCCAGCACGTCCCGCCGGTACTCGGTGGCGATCGTGGGATCGAGCAGGTTCGCGTGGTTGAAGTGGCTGAACAGGTCCTTGGCGATCACCAGCGACCACATGTAGGTGTAGTACATGGCCGAGTACCCGTCCAGGTGCCCGAAGGAGGCGTACATGTGCGAGCCGGGCACGTAGGCGAACATCCCGTACTTGGCCTGCAGCGCGGGCACCACCGCGTTCAGGTCCACCTGGTCCGGCGGCCGGTCGTAGATGTCGAGGGAGATGGCGGTGTAGAAGTTCTGCTGGGTGACGTAGGTGCCGTTTCCGAATCCGCGGGCGGCGCGGAGCTTGGCCACCAGCTCGTTCGGGATCGGCTTCCCGGTCTTGTAGTTCACCGCGAAGGTCTGGAGGGTGGGGGTGTCGTAGGTCCACTCCTCCAGCATCTGGGACGGCGCCTCGACGAAGTCCCACTCCGTGGCCACCCCCGAGAAGTTGATCCACTTCTGGTGGCCGCCGAATTCGTGGTGGAGCAGGTGGCCGAACTCGTGGAAGAAGGTCTCCACGTCGTCGTGCTCCATCAGGCCGGGATCGCCCTCCTTCCCGCCGGGGAAGTTGCAGACCAGGACCCCGATGGGGATCTGGCGTCCCTCGACCCCGGTCTGCATGGTGAACTGGGCGGCGTGGCTGAACTTGCCCGCCCGCGGGTGGAGATCGAAATAGAACCGGCCGATCCGCTGATCTCCCTCGAACATGTCGTAGCACTCGACGCTGGGGTCCCAGACCGGCGTGTCGGTCACCCGCTTGTAGGTCACCCCGAACAGCTTGGAGGTCACGTCGAGCACTCCCTGCTCCACCTTGGGGAAGCTGAAGTACTGGCGGATCTCCTGGGAGTCGTAGTCGAACTGCTCCGCCTTCACCAGCTCGGAGTAGTAGCTCTTCTCCCACTCCTCAACCGATGTCGCGTTCGGGTAGTCCTTCTGCTTCCGGGCCAGGAGCATGGCGTAGTCCTCGGCCGCGCGGGGCTTGGCCGCCTCGTCCAGCTTTTCGATGAACGCCTCGGCGTTCTCGGGCGACTTCACCATCTTGTCCTCGGTGACGTAGGCCGCCCAGTTCTCGTAGCCCAGAAGCTGTGCCAGCTCGTAGCGCTTCTCCAGGAGCTGCTTCAGGACCTCGCGGTTCTTGGGATAGGCACGGTTGGTGAACTCCTCGTAGAGCCGCTTTCGCGCCTCGCCGTTCCTGGCGTAGGACATGAACGGGAGGTAGTCGGGATAGTCGGTGGTGATCTTGATCTTCCCGGTGGAGTCCGGCTGATGGGCGGCGATGTAGTCCTCGGGAAGTCCCTCCAGGTCCTTCGGTCCGTCCACGTAGATGGACCGGGTCCCCTCGCGGATGTTGCGGTCGAAGTCCTGACCGATCTTGACCAGCTCTTCCTGGAGCTTCTGGATACGGGCCCGGGTGGCTTCGTCCTTGTCCACCCCCGACCGCCGGTAGTCGCGGAGCGTGTGCTCCACCAGCCGCTCGGTGACCGGGGTGGCCCCGGTGGTGTCCACCGCCACGACGGCGTCGTAGACGTCGCGGTTGAGCGAGAGCTTGGTGGCGAAGGCCTGCACGTCCTGGCTAGCCGTTTCCGCCGCCGCGCGGACCGCGGGATCGGGATGGACGTTCTCCATGAGCGACGACTTGCTGGAAGCGGCGTCGAGCTCGATCCCGATGTCGTTCATCACCGTGAGGGTGTTCTCCACCGTGCGGGGACCCTGCACCGCGACCAGCTTGTCGAGAAGCGTCTGGGCCCGGTCCAGGTGCCCCTGGATCTCGTCGGTCAGCGCCTGGGCGGCCCCCCCGGCGGTGTCCTGGGCGGCGACGGGGGAGGGTTGGAACGCATTGATCATGGAAGCCCCCAAGACGAGAGCGGCGCCGAGTGCGCCCACGGAGAGGCCTCGGCGCGCGATGCGGTAGATGAAGGAGGACTGTGGTTTCATGCTAGCTCCAGAACGCGGATACCTGAGCGGATCCGGTGGTTGATGAGGCCGGAACGAGGGAGCGGTATTATACCCCGTCGGCCCGCCTCGCGCACCCCGCCTCCCGCCGCCGGATCGGCCCGCCCCCGGTATCGCGCAATCGCCGCCCCGCCTCGCGCACCCCGCCGCGGGAGCCCCGCGACCTCCCGGGTCCGCCGGCGGGGAGAGCCTGCCCTGCCCCGTTCAGGGCAGAAGCGCCACCCGGGTCGAGGCGGCCCCCCCCGGCCCCTCCACGCGGAGGTAGTAGATCCCCGGCGGGACCGCGCTCCCGCGGTCGTCGCGGCCGTCCCAGGCCGTCGCGCCCCCCGCTTCCCCCGGATCCCCGGTGTACAGCGACCTCACCCGGCGCCCGGTCACGTCCCATACCCCGATCCGGACCTCGCCCTCGCCCGTCCCCGCGAACTCCACCCGGGCCGGCGCCCCTCCGGCGAAGAACGGGTTCGGTCCCACGCGGATCGACGGGGTGGGCCCGGTCGGCCGATCCGGGACCCCGGTCACCGTGCCGGTGTAGACGATTCGCCGAAGCGATCCCGGGAACTGCTGAGCGTAGTAGATCGCCCCGTCCGGCCCCAGGCCGAAGTCGCCGATGTTGTTGATTCCGGTGGCCCAGTCGGTGGCGTTGGGCTGGCCGGAGACCGGGGCCAACGGCCCCCAGGTTCCGTTCACCCGCTTCAGCGCGCGAATGAACCCGTGGTAGTACTCGGCGTAGAACACGACCCCGTCGTAGAGGGTGGGGAAGGTGTAGGCGCCTCCGGAGACCGGCCGGTAGATCGGGCCGCCGATGACCGCCCACGAACCGGAGCTCCGGAGGTAGTAGGCGATGGGATCGGTGAACGTCTGGGTCCCGGAGCCGCCGGGCTCGGGGCAGGCGGATATCGCGCGCACCAGCGGCCCCTCGCGCCAGGGCCAGCCGAGGTTGTCGCCGGGGCGGGCCTCGTCCATCTCCTCGTAGGTGCTGAGCCCCACGTCGCCGATATAGATGCGTCCCGGCCAGCGGTCCACGTGAAAGCGGAACGGATTTCTGAGACCGTAGCAATAGATGAGGCCGGCGTTGGCGTTTCCCCCGGCGAAGGGGTTGGTCCCGGGGGTGATGGCGAATTTGGCCGGCGGACCGCCCGCGCCGGCGGGGAGGCCCGACACGTCGAGCCGGAGGATCGCTCCCTGCAGCGTGGTCGGGTCCTGGGCTTGGCACTGGTCGGCGTCGTCGCCCACGCTCGCGTAGAGGAATCCGTCCGGCCCGAAGCGGAGCGTCCCCCCGTTGTGATTCGATGCGTTGTCCGGAATGTCGGTGAGGATGTCGTAGCGATCGCCGAGGGTCAGGTTCGCGCTGGAGCCGTCGCTCAGGTCGCCGGTCGCCGTCCAGCGGGCCACGTAGTTGACGTTCCCCGGCGTGCGGTCGAAGTAGAAATAGAGGTAAGGGCGGGCGGGCCATCCCGGATCCATCGCGACCCCCAGAAGCCCCCGCTCACCGCCCGAGGTGTTGACGTCGGGGATGTGGAGGATGGGGGAGGGGGCCAGGCTCCCGTTCACCAGGAGTTCCACGTCGGCGGTGTTCTGTTCGGTGATCACCACCCGCCCGTCGGGGAGAAAGACGAAGCTCGTGGGCTGGTCGAGGCCGGATATGACGAGCTGGTCGGCGAAGTCGGTGGGCAGGACCACGGCGGCCCCGGCCGGGGCCGTGAGGGCGGCGAGCGCGGCCGCGGCCAGCCCGGCCAGGAGGGCATGGACGGATCCGGTGCGCCGGAGTCTTGAGGAGGGCAGGTTCATGGCGGTACTCCTCCGGAGTCGATGGGATGTAACTACTTGAAAAACCGTAAGTTTGACGTCTCATGGGGAGGCAGGGGGCCTCGGAGGGGGCCCGGGTCCGCTCGGGCCACCGCCTCCACTATGCCGCAAGTGCCGGGGGCGGCGCCACTGCCGCAAATTCCCCGGATGCGCTACACTGAATCGGTTATTGCTCGACTGCGTGTTCGCGCGGCTCGTCGAAGCCCCGCGGAAGAATGAATGGGTCGAGGGAGCCTCGGAGGTTCCCCACCCCAAGGAGGTTGCCATCGCAAGGAAACGAAGGATAAGCCGGGGGAAGAAGCGCCAGCTCAGCCGGAAGAAGAAGAAGACGGCCGATCAGACCGCCACGCCCACGGGTCCGGCGCAAAAGCCGGACGCGGTGGTGGTCGAGGGGATCGTGGTGGACAGCCTTCCCAACGCCCGGTTCAAGGTCCGCATGGAGAACGGTCACGAAATCCTGGCCCACATCTCCGGGAAGATGCGGAAACACTTCATCCGCATCCTGAATGGGGACAAAGTGACGGTCGAGCTCTCCCCGTACGATCTCACCCGAGGCCGGATCACCTACCGCTACAAATAATCTTCGCCCCGTTCCTCCAGACCCCGTAGGCCGCAATCAATTGTGGGGTAATGGCTTGTGGCTGCATGGATCGGCCTTCGCCCGGAATGTGTATAATCTTTGTCGTGATTCCCGGCGGGCCTCCGCCGGGGCGACCCGATCAACCCGAGGAGCACTTACGACATGGCTGAAACCCAGACCGCGATCGCCCATCTGACCGACTCCGCCCGCCGGGAAGTGGCCCGGCTCCTGGCCGAGGACCGGCGGGAGGGCGTGGGCCTCCGCCTGGGGGTGGCCGGCGGCGGGTGCTCCGGTCTCTCCTACAAGCTGGAGTTCACCCTCCAGGAGCCCGGCGACGCGGTGATGGACCTCGATGGCGGAACCCGGGTGTTCATCGATCCCAAGAGCCTCCTCTACCTGAAGGGGATCACCGTGGATCACCAGAGCGGGCTCTCCGGCAAGGGGTTCGTCTTCTCGAATCCCAACGCCGAGAATTCCTGCGGCTGCGGGGAGTCCTTCTCGGTGTGACCCCGGACCGCGCCGGTTCTCCCGTCTTCCCGGATCCCGCCCGTCCCTCGACGCCCGCCGGTTCGCCGGATCCCCCCGCGCCTTCTCCGCCCGCGCGCGCTTCCGATCCCGCCGCCGAGGCCCGGGCCGCGCGCGCCCGGGTGGCGCTCGGCCGGACCGAACTGGTGGCGGTGGCGGAGGTCGCCGGACCCGATCGCGTGAGCTTTCTCCAGGCCCAGCTTCCCGTGGACGTGGCGGCCATGGAACCCGGGAGCGGGGCCTACACCGCCTACCTCGATCGCAAGGGACGGATCTCCGCCGATCTCCATCTCTTGAACCTCGGCGAAACGATGCTTCTTCTCGCCCGGCCCGATCTCCTGGCCGGGCTCCTGGCCCGCTTCGAGGAGCATCGGTTTCGCGAGCGGGCAAGCTTCACCGACCTGAGCCGCGAATGGGCGGCGCTGGAGCTTCACGGCCCCGAGACCCCGGCGCTTCTCCTGGCCGCCTCGGGGAACCGTGTCGATCTCGATCCCTACCTTCACCGGGAGATCCGGCTGGGAAGCCGTCCGGTCCGGTTCGTGGCCGACCCCTGGACCGGAGACGTGGGGGGGCGGCTCCTCGTTTCCCGGTCGGACCTGGCGCCGGTCCGCGACGCGCTCACCGCCGCGGGTCGGGAACATGGGCTCGTCGAGGTCGGGGCCGAGGCCCTGGAGATCCTCCGCATCGAAGGCGGGCGCCCGGCCTTCGGGGTCGACATGGACGGGCGCACCCTGATCCTGGAGCTGGGCCGCGGCGGGATGGTTTCCCACGACAAGGGCTGTTACCTCGGCCAGGAGACCGTGGCCCGGGTCCACTCCCGCGGTCACGTGAACCGGTTTCTGGCCGGGATCGTGATCGAGGGCGGGACGCCGCCTCCCGCCGGCGCCCTGCTCCTCGTGGACGAGGCCCCGGTGGGGGAGAGCCGGAGCGCCTGCCTCTCCCCCAACCTGGGAAGACCGATCGCCCTGGCCATGGTGAGGCGCGAAGCGATCGAGCCGGGCACGGTGGTCCATCTCAACCTCGACGGCGCCATGGTGCCCGCGGTGGTGCAGGAGCTTCCGCTCTACCGGCCGCCGGGACCGGCCGAGCAGGCCGAGGTCCTCTATCGCCGCGGGATGGAGGCCTTTCGCTCCGACCGGTTCGAGGAGGCCCTCGGCCTCTTCGAGCGCGCGATCCTCATGAACCCGCGCCACGCCGACGCCTTCGAATCGATGGGGGTGAGTCAGGAACGGCTCGGACGGTTGGACGACGCGATCGAAACCATGCGCGCCCTCACCGAGATGGACCCCGGCCACGTCATGGCGTGGACGAACCTGAGCCGGTACTGCGCCCAGTGCGGCCTGATCGAGGAGGCGGAGGAAATCAAGGGCCGGGTGACCTACCTCATCTGGAAACGCGAGATGGGGGAGAAGGAAGCCGAGCGCCGGGCGCAGGCGGACACCGAACGGCGCCGGGCCGAACTCGAGGAGCGCATCGGACTCTTCCGCCGGGTACTGGAGATGGACCCCGAGGACGTGATCGCCAACTTCGGACTGGGGAAGATCCTCCTCGATCTGGAGCGATACGAAGAGGCGGTCCCGTGTTTCCGGAAGGCGGTCGAGGGCCAGCCCGATTACAGCATGGCCATGAACCACCTCGGAACCTGCCTCATGAAGCTCGGTCGAAACGACGATGCGGCCCGGGTGTTTCGCGACGGCATCGGGATCGCCACCCGGAAGGGGGACCTGGTCCCCAAGCGCGACATGGCCCGCAAGCTGGCCGGGATCACCGAGACGCCGGCCGCGGGGTGACCGCACGGTCCTCCTCGGGCCCGCATCCATTGAGTCCTATCTGAGGTGTTTCGCGCTCCGACCTGTTTCAATTCGGGTCGGTGGAGCGGTTTTTCGATTCGAGCTCCACGCGGATCCAATCCTCCTCGACGCCGGTCCTCACGCGCGCAAATATTCCGAATCGCCGGAATATGCCGGCACGCCGGTGCGCCGGACATGGCACAATGCTCCTCACGGGTTGGGGGAGAGAAATTTCTTCGGGAGGACATCCGCCATGTTGCGACCCACGGTTCTCACCATCGCCGGTTCGGACTCCGGAGGCGGGGCCGGTCTTCAGGCCGATCTTCGCACCATCACCGCTCTGGGCGGCTTCGGGACCTCGGTCGTGACCTGCGTCACCGCCCAGAACCTCGAGGCGGTGTCCTCGGTGACCCCGATCCCCGCGTCGGCGGTACGCGCGCAGCTCGCCGCGGTTCTCGACGGGTTTCCGGTGGCCGCGATCAAGACGGGCATGCTCTTCTCGCGGGAAATCATCGAGACGGTCGCCGAGGTCACGGACTCGGCCGATTGCCCGTTCCTCGTGGTGGATCCGGTCATGGTGGCGGCGAACGGGGCGAGGCTCCTGGAGGACGAGGCCGAGATCGCCTACCTGGAGAGGCTCCTTCCCCTTGCCGACATGATCACCCCGAACCTGGACGAAGCGGGGGTGCTCCTCGGCCGGAAGGTGGACTCCGAGAAGGCCATGGCCGAGGCCGCGGAAGAGCTCGGGCGGATGTTCTCCACCTCGATCTTCCTGAAGGGCGGTCATCTTCCCGGGGACCCGGTGGACTTTCTCTGGACCGGGGGGGATCTCCATTGCTGGCCGGCCGAGCGGATGCGCGAGGTGTCCAGCCACGGAAGCGGCTGCATCCTCTCCGCGGCCGTCGCCACCCGGGTCGCCCACGGTGACGCGGTCGTGGCCGCCTGCTCCGGCGCGCGGCGCTTCCTCCTGGATTCATTCCAGCATCCGCTTCGACTCGCGGACGGCAAAACGCTGCTGGGTCTTCCCGGCCGGGACTAGCCCGACTCGACGGTCGGATGTCCGCCGCCGCAGCGGGTTCGTGACCCGGTCGCGCCGGCCTCCACGCCTCCGTGGCCGGTGTCCGGGGGAGGGGCGCCGGACGGCCCGGAGCCTCGTCCGGGTGACCCACCGGGCGGTTCCGGGAACTCCGACCGTAGCGGTCGGGTATAAGCCCCATCGGCGTTCATCTCCGAACCCCTCAGTCGGACCGCGGCGCGGTGCCGGCCCGGCGATACGTCGGTCGCGCCGCGCGTCCCGTCCCGGGTCGTGCGCAGGCACTCACCTGGGCTGGAGACGCCGCATGAAATCCGACTCCCTCGCCTTCTCCGCTGTCCTCGCCGCCCTGCTCCTCACCCCCGGCGCCTCCTCCTCCCGGGCCCAGACCCGGCCACCGGGCGATCCGCCCGCCGGGGCGGGCTACCGGACGGCCGATTGCGCTTCCCCCCGTTCACCCGGCCCGGCGCCGGCCGGCGTGGGCGCCGGGCCTCTCCCCTGTGCGCGGCGCCTGACCCCGCTCCGGGTTCTCGAGTGGAGTCGCGCTCCGGTCTCCCTCGCTTCGGCTCGCGGTCGCGAACCGGACGCGGGCTGGAAGGAACACGTCATTCACGGCCACACCCGCTACCGGGTGGTCGAGATGGGACGGAAGGCCTGCCTGGCCGCCGACTCCCGCGCCGACGGCTCGATCCTCTATCGCGAGATCGCCCCGATTCCCACCGACGCCCTTCACCTCACCTGGTCCTGGCAGGTGAACACGTTTCCCCGGGGCGCCGACCTCCGCCGGAAGGAAGCCGACGACCGCGCCGCCGCGGTGGTGGTGCTCTACCGGAAATCCATCCTTCCCTGGAAGCTCCGGGCGATCATGTACGTCTGGAGCCGCGACGTTCCCGCCGAGACGATCATGAAGAGCACCTTCTCCGGGGAGATCCGGATCCTGGTGGTTCGATCCGGGGAGGCCGCGGGATGGAGAGTCGAGGATCGCGATCTGGCCGCCGACTACCGGCGGGTGTTCGGCGGCGAGGCCGACCCGGTCAAGGCGGTGGGGGTCTACACGGACAGCGACAACACCCGCTCCGAGGCATCCGCGGTCTACGGACCCCTCACCTTTGCCCGCCCGGCGGGGGCGGCGTCGGTGGCTTCGGTCGGGCGGTGAGCGCACGGGGGTAGTCCACCGGTAGGAAGCGCCCGCCCGCCCCCGGCGACGCGCCGCCCGGGCTGCTATCATCCCCGTGATCCCCGGAGTTTCCCGAGCCCGTCGTCACATTCGGAAGGGGGGGCCATGAAACGAATCGTCGCCTGTCTCGTGCCTATCCTGGCCGCGGGAGTCCTGGCGGTTTCTCGGGCCCCGGCCCAGACCGTGACCCGGGAGAAGGACCCCGTCCAGCAGTCCCGGGACCTGGCCCGCCAGGGCCTGGCCGCCCACGACCGCCACGACTACCCGGCTTCGGCCCGGTTCTTCAAGGAGGCGTCGGATCTCAGGCCGAACCATCCCACCCTGGTCTACAACCTCGCCGCGGCCTACGCGCTGAACGGCCAGGCCGAGGCCTCGCTGGGCGCGCTCGGCCGCCTGATCGAGATGGGGGTCTACGTGGACCCGGTGGCCGACCCCGACTTCGCCTCCCTCCTCATGGACCCGCAGTTCGTGGAGGCGACCAAGCAGCTCCAGGGGAACGGGAAGCCCCACGGCGACGGCGCGACCGTGTTCACCGTCCCCGCGACCGGCTTCATCCCCGAAGGGGTGACCTACGACCCGGCGTCGGGCGCGTACTTCCTGGGGAGCGTGCACCGGCGGACCATCGTCCGGGTGCGGGACGGGAAGGCCGAGCCCTTTGCCGACCGCGAGGACGGGCTCTGGTCGGTCATGGGCATGCGCGTCGATCCCGCGCGAAACGTTCTCTGGGTGACCACCACCGCGTGCGTGAACGGGGAAGGGACGACCGAGGCGGAGATGGGGAAGGCGGCGCTGGTGGCCTTCGATCCGGCCTCGGGAAAGGTGACCGGGCGGTTCGTTCCCCCGGCGAGCGAGAAGCCCTACTGGTTCGGCGATCTCTGTCTCGGCCCCCGGGGCGCGGTCTACCTCACCGACAGCGTGCGGGGCGAGATCTACGTGCACCGGGCCGGGGCCGACACCCTGGAGATCTTCAAGGGCGACCCGGTCTTCGGTTCCCTCCAGGGTCTTTGCGTGTCGGCGGACGGACGCTATCTCTTCGCCGCCGACTACGGAAACGGCATCTTCCGGATCGACATGCGATCCAGGGACGTGCTCCTCCTGGACTGCCCCCCCAACGCCACCCTCCTTGGAGTCGACGGGCTCGACATCCACCGGGGACGGCTGATCGCGGTCCAGAACGGCATCCGCCCCCACCGGATCGTGGAGGTGGCCCTGAACGACGACCGGACCCGGGTCCGTTCGGTGACGGTCCTGGCCGCCGCGCTCCCGGACTGGGACGAGCCGACCCTGGGTCAGGTGCGGGGGAGCGCGTTCATCTACGTGGCCGACAGCCAGTGGAGCAAGTTCGCCAAGGACGGCTCGCTCCCCGAGGACGCGAAGTTCCTCGACCCGCGGGTGATGCGGCTGGCGCTGAAGTAGCCGCTCCCGTCCCCGCCCGCCGCCCGTCCTCCAACCCGGGTTCCGCGGCCGGCGCGCCCGTCCCCGTCCGCGGCCTGCCCCGCCTTCCGACCCCGTGGTAAGCTTTCCGGTTCAGGAACGGCGGGGGCCGGCGGCGAGGCCTTGGACCCCGCGCACACCGGCTTTTCAATCACGAGTCCGGGCCGTTCAGGGCGCGCAAGGGGCGCGCCTGAACGCACCGGCACGATCATGGGTGGAACAATGGCAACGACGACGACCGCGACGCATGAATTTCTGAAGAAGCTGGGGATCGGCGAGAAGAACCCGGGCGGGTTTTGTGGGGAGTGGATGGGATCGGGCCCGGAACTCGAGGTGATCACCCCCATCGACGGCTCCCGGATCGCCGTGGTCGAGCAGGTGACCGAGGAGGAGTACGACCGGATCGTGGAACGCGCCCATCGGGCGTTCCTGGAGTGGCGGAAGGTCCCCGGTCCCAAGCGGGGCGAGGTGGTGCGCCAGCTGGGGAACCGGCTCCGGGAGATGAAGGACGATCTGGCCGCGCTGGTGACGTTGGAGATGGGAAAGATCCTCCCCGAGGGAAAGGGCGAGGTCCAGGAGATGATCGACATCTGCGACTTCGCGGTCGGCCTCTCCCGGCAGCTCTACGGCCTCACCATGCCGTCCGAGCGCCCGGACCACCGGATGTTCGAGCAGTGGCACCCGCTGGGGGTGGTGGGGGTGATCAGCGCCTTCAACTTCCCGGTGGCGGTGTGGAGCTGGAACACCGCCCTGGCCGCGGTGTGCGGCGACAGCGTGGTGTGGAAGCCGGCGTCGAAGACGCCGCTCACCGCCATCGCCTGCACCCGGATCGCCGAGCAGGTGTGCAAGGAGAACGGGGTCGATCCCGCGGTTTTCTCGCTCACCATCGGTAAGGGATCGACGGTCGGCGACCGCATGCTCCACGACAAGCGGGTGCCGCTCATCTCGGCCACCGGCAGCTGTCGGATGGGCTACCGGGTGGGTTCGGTGGTGGGAGAGCGTCTGGGGCGGACCATCCTGGAGCTGGGCGGGAACAACGCCATCATCGTGACCCCCAGCGCCAACCTGGAACTGGCGCTCCCGGCGATCCTCTTCGGCGCGGTGGGCACCGCGGGCCAGCGCTGCACCAGCACCCGGCGAATTCTCGTCCACGAGTCGATCCGCGAGGAGCTGGAGACCCGGCTGGTCAAGGCCTACCAGGGGATCCCGATCGGCGATCCACGGGAGGCCGGGACCCTGATGGGGCCGCTGGTCACCCACGACGCGGTGAACGATCTCCAGAAGGCGATCCAGCGGGTGAAGGAGGAAGGCGGAAAGATCCTCTACGGCGGCGAGAAGCTCGACGGCCCCGGCTACCCCGGCGGCCACTACGTGAAGCCGTGCATCGCCTCGGTCAAGAACGAGTACGCCATCGTCCAGGAGGAGACCTTCGCCCCCATTCTCTACATCATCGGGTACGGGAAGAAGGACTCGGACCGGCCGGAAGGCGGTGGAGGAGATCGCCGACGCCCTCCGCATCCACAACGACGTGCCCCAGGGGCTCTCCTCGGCCATCTTCACCGACAGCGTCCGCGAGGCGGAGTACTTCCTCTCCCATCGCGGGAGCGACTGCGGGATCGCCAACGTCAACATCGGGACCAGCGGGGCGGAGATCGGCGGCGCCTTCGGCGGCGAGAAGGAGACCGGCGGCGGGCGCGAGTCGGGCTCCGACGCCTGGAAGGCCTACATGCGCCGCCAGACCAACACCGTGAACTGGAGCACCGAGCTGCCCCTGGCCCAGGGGATCAAGTTCGGGGACTAGCCGGCGGGCGGCCGTTTTGTTGGATCCCGGCCCTGGATGGGGCCGGGATTCATGGTATTTGCCTTTTTCTTCGTATCTGATAGCCTCTCCCGCACCTCGGTCCCCGGCGCGATCCGCCCGGAGGACCGAGCCAGACTTCACCCGAACCCCCCCGCGCAACGTCCCGAAAGGAGATCGAATCTCATGAAGGCACGGCGGTATCTGATCGGATTGCTCGCCTTGGCCGCGGCCCTGGCTTTCGCCTCCGGCGCCCTGGCCCAGGAGCAGCAGAAGATGTCCCCGGAAGAGCAGGAGGCCATGCAGAAGTGGATGGCCTTCGCCACCCCCGGAGCGCCCCACAAGTTGCTGGCCGAGTCGGCCGGGAAGTGGACCTTCACCAACACGATGTGGATGGCCCCGGGCGCGCCGCCGGTGGAATCGAGCGGCACGTCCGAGCGGGAGATGGTCCTGGGCGGGCGGTACCTGACGGAGAGCACCCACGGCGATTACATGGGCCAGCCCTTCAACGGCATGAGCATCACCGGCTACGACAATCTGAACCAGCAGTACCAAAACGTGTGGTGGGACAACATGGGCACCGGGTTCATGATCTCGCGGGGCACCGCCGACGAGGCGGGGAAGGTGTACACCTTCACCGCGGAGAGCCCGGACCCGATCAGCGGTAAGAACCGCACCTACCGGGTGGTGGACACCTGGACCGACAAGGACCATCACACGTTCGTGATGTACGACAAGGGGCCCGACGGCAAGGAATTCAAGATGATGGAGATCGCCTACACCCGGACCATGTGATCGGGGCGGTCTTTCCGCGATCCGTGCCGGCCCGGGGGCTCGCCGCTCCCGGGCCGGGGCCGGTCCGGGCCCATCGGCATCGGTGGCCGGCAGCCGACCGTCGGTGGCATCGCCCGCCCGGCTCCCGGTGTCCGCCCCTCCGAGGGCTCGGATCAGGGAGCAGGGGACCCGGGAGTTCCGCCGAAGCGCCGCTTCACCCCGCCCCAGCTCGTCCGCTCCACCGGGGTGGTCTCGTCCACGACGACCCGGAAGACGTAGTTGGTGATGTCGGTGTAGTTCCAGGCCGCGCCGGCCCCGAGCCGGTAGGCCGAGTTCCCGTCCGGGTAGTCGACGCTCTCGTGGTTCGCCCCGTTCAGGCCGAACGGCGAGGTGTCGGGGTTCAGGGTGACCGGGGTGACCACGATGGCGTATTTCCGTCCCGCCACCAGCAGCGGGCCGGTGTCCCCGAAGGAGAAGGTCTGGAGGGCGTAGGTGTTGAGCTGGACCTCCGCCTCGGGGACGGTGATGCTCCCGAGAGGATCGCCGGTGGGAAGCCCGCCGGTGTCCGCCTCGGCGATCGCGATCACCAGGTCGCCGGCGTTCTCCACGTCGCGGGACACCCGGAGCGACACGCTGTCCACCCGGCCTCCGACCGTGGCCAGGAAGATCTGCGCCCGGCTGTCGATCGAGCCGTCCTTCCCGAAACCCCCGTAGCTGGAGTTCCCGGAGGAGGGATTGAATTCCGCGGATACGGCGGCGGCCTGCGCGGCGCCGGGGAGCCAGACCAGGGAGACGGCCAGGAACGTGGCGGCCAGAAATGCGTGGGCCGGGAACCCGGCCCACGGGCTCGAGATACGATCCATGTGATAGGACAACGGGGATGCCTCCTCGGTTGGGGGATAAGAGCGCGGGCCGGCGGTCCGCGGGGGGGGCCGCCCTCCATACTGCAGTGCGGGAAACGCCGGGGCAACACGCAAAGCACCCTCGCCTCCGCCCGGCTCTTTTCCCTTTCCCCCCCCCGCGGAGTCGTGGTCTCCTGGTTCCGCCCCGAAGGGGCGGGCTCGTGGACGTCATGCCTCGCGCCCCCTCCCGGAGCGCGGGGCGAAGGAGGTGGTTCCGGTTGCGGGCGACGATGATCGCGGTCCTCATCGGGGCGGCCCTGGCCGGCGCGGCCGAGGCGACGTCGGGGGGTCCGTCCGCGCCCCGGCCGTCCGCCTCCGTCGACTCCGCCTCGCCGGCGGGGACGCCCGCGGCATCGCCGGCCCGGTCCGCCACCGACTCCGCCGCCGCCGATCTGGACGCCTGGCACCGGGCCATGGATGCGACCCGCTCCGACTGGGCGGCCTGGACCCGGGCCCTTGACCGGACCGCCCGTAAGCTCACCGTGTTCCGGACCGAGTACGAAACCTACCGGTCGATCGCCGCCGACCCCGACTCCACCCGCCGGCTGGCCGACGCGCGGCGGGCCCTCGGATGGGACGAGGACGGCGCCGCGGACCGGCTGGGCGCGTTCGTCCGCGCCCTCGACCGTCTCGAATCGAACGGCTTCCCCGACACCGTGGCCGCGCTGGCTGCCGGGCTGGAGGCGCTCCAGAAGACCGCCCCCGACGCGGGCGACCTGGCGGACCTGGCCCGCGGCCTTGATCCCGCCGCCCCCGACGGCGAACTCCCCGCGGTCATCCGGCGCCCGGCGGAGCTCTTCCGCATCGGCCGGCGACGGCTCGACCCGGTCCGGGAGGCCCTTCCGCGCTCCGCCGCCCTGGTGCTCTGGGGCGAGACCTGGGACGAGGCGGCCGCGCTCTACGCCGCCGCCGGTGAGCGCTTGGTCGAGGCCTCGGCTCGATTTCCCCGCGAGCCCCTCTGCGGCGACCCCGGCCGCTGGGACGGCGCCCGCCGCGCCTTTCTTCGGGCCGCCGCCGGGCGTGAGGGATTGGCCGACTGCCGCGACTTCCTCTTCGCCTCCGCGTACCCACGGATCGAAGCCCCGGCTTGGGAGTCCGCGGCCGACGTGTTCCTGTTCGATCCCGCCACTCGCGAGGGATTCCTGGTCCCCCGCGACCGGGCGGAGACGGTCCGGCGCTACCGCCGGCTCCTCGTTCCGTCTCCCCCCGGCGACGCGGCGGCGTTCGCCGGGGACGCCGGGAGGGTGGGCCCCGAAGCGTCGGTCCGGGCCGATACCCTCCAGGCCCGACTCCGGCGATGGGGGGCGCGGGACCGGGCGCTCTTCGCCGCCCTCGGGTGCGCGCGCCCCCTGGCCGAGGCCTTGAACCTTCCCCCCGCAACCTTCCGCGCCCGCGCCCTGCTCGATCCCGGTTTCGCCGCCCGCGCCGAGAGCCTGGCCGCGCTTCACGAGAACCACGCCTACGTGGCGGGATGGGTGATGGACGCCCGCACCAGGGGTCCCCTGAGCGGAGCTTCGGTCACCTTCGCCGCGGGGGGGAACCCGCCTCGGACCGGACCGATGCCCGGGGCCGCTTCGGGGTGGCGTTCCCCGGGGCTCCGGGACGGGTCTACCGGGGCACGGTGAGCCTCGCCGGCTACCAGGCGGTGACCGAGACCGGGGTCCTGCCCACCCGCCTTCTCGCCGATCGCCGTTTCCAGCTCAACCCGGCTCCCGAACCGTTCGTGGTGTTGGGGCGCGTCTACCACCGCGGCTCCCGCATCCCGGTGCGCGGGGCCGAGGTGACCGCCGGCACCGTTCGCGGCACCGTGGCCCGGTCGATCACGGGGATCGACGGCGCCTATCGGCTCATCGTGCAGGCGGCCCAGAACGAGGCGCTCACCGTCAGGACGATCCGGCTGGACGCCGCCGCCTCGACCCGTCTCACCGTCCTCGGCCCCGAGCGGCGGGGCGTGGACCTGGTGCTCGATCTGGCTCCCACCGCCGAGACCGCGGGGATCCTGGCTCCGCCCGACTCCGGCGCGGGGAACCCGGCGTGGGGCGACTCCGGGGACTACGCGTCCGTCTCCGGGCCGGTCTCCGAAGACGAAGAGCCCCCCGCTCCGACGGTCACCGCGCCGGGGGACGAGGAGGCGGCGGGGACCGGAGCGGCGGCGGACACCGGGGCCGTCCATCGCGCGGCCCGCTTCATCGCCGCCGGCGTGCCCCTCACCCGCACCACGGCCTCGGGCGGATGCAAGGCGGGGGAGCTTCGCCTGGAGCTTCCCTCCCATGCCTTTCCTCCCGACGTGAGCCCGGGGGGAAGCGTTACCGTGAAGGTCATCCTGAGCTGGACCCCGGAGGACGCTCCCGGAGAGGTCCGCATCATGGTGCGCGCGTTTTTCTTCGACGCGCCGGCCCAAAATGCCGAGGTACGACTCACCGCCGCCGGAAGTCGCACGGTGAGCTTCACCTTCCCGACCGATACCCTCGATCTGAACGGGGGCGAGGGAACCGCGGGAGTGGGGGCGGGTCTCCGGGTGGATTGCGGGGACGGCGCCGGAGCCGAGCGGGTGGTGTCGGCCTATCAGGCCTACCGGCGGAACGGGGCGCGGGGGCGGGACCGGGATCGATGAGGGGACGGCGGCCCCCGGTCCCGGCGAAGAACGGGGGCCGCGCGCGATCCCCCGCGCCGGACGCGCGTGAGGGTCGATCCGGCGCGGCGGAGGGGGGTCGCGGGTGGATCGCCGGGGCGGCGGCGTTGCTCTTCGCGTCCGCGTTCCTGGTGCGGTTCCTCTTCTGGCGGGCGACCCCCGACGCCGCGTGGGCCTATTCCGCCTGGTACAAGGGGGACGCACCGAAGTGGGTCGAGTTCGCCCGGGCCATGCACGAGCACCGCCCCTTCGAGTGGGGGCTCCCCATGCACCCTCCGGGGATGGCCTGGCTCACCGCGCTCGTCTGGCCGGGAGGGGACGCCGGCTTCACCGGGGCGAAGCTCGCCATGGTGGGACTCGGGGCCCTGGTCCCGCCGCTCTTCTTCCTGGCCGCCCGGCGCTGGTTCGGGTTCCGGACGGCGATTCTGGCCGGTGCGGCCCTGGTCCCGGCCGCGGCCATGCTGGTGCTCTCCACCTCCCTCAACAACGAGACCCCGTACCTGGTCCTCACCGCCCTGGGAATCGCCGTGCTGGAGAGAGCGGCCCGCCGACCCGGCCCGGTGTCCCTGGGGGCGTGGGGGGCGCTTTCGGGCCTCACCTGTCTCTTCCGGGTGGAGCACGTGCTTTACGTTCTGTTCTGCGGTGTCTTCCTGGCCGTCTATTGGTCGCGCCGCGAGCGCGAGCGTGGGGACGAAGGCGGGGGCGAAGGCGGTCGCGGGGGCGAGAGCGAACGAGGGCGGGGACCGGGCGCGGCGAGGATCGCCGCCCGGGGGGCCTTCGCGGCGGCGTTCTTCGCGCTCGCCGTCCTCCCCTGGGAGGCGCACGTGATCCGGACCGTCCACCGGTTCAACACCCGGACGGTGGAGCTGGACCCGGAGATCGACGAGGTGGCGAAGGTGGTGCTGGGGGCGACGAGGGACCTTCCCTGGACTCCGGAGGCGCGCGCGGAGGCGGCGAAGCTCCCCGGATTCGCTCGGGACTACTGGAGCGCCTTCGTGGTCGGGACCGTGGTCTATCGCGGGGGGAAGGAGATCCGCGCCGAGGACTTCCGGATCCTCGACGATGCCTTCGGCTGTCGCCCCCGGCCTTTCAATCCGGCGCCGTTCCTCACCCTCTACGGTCCGCTGAACTTCTACCTGGCCAACCGCCCCGAGGGGGGAGGCGGGTTCTCCCGGGAGGTCATGGAAACTCCGCCTCCCCTGGCCGGGGGCGCGGACCGCTACCCCAAGCGGCTCATCGCGGGGTTTCCTCCGGTCGACCGGCTCTCCCTCGCCTACCCCCCGCACCTGGAGGCGATCAACCGGGGTTACGCCTTGGGATGGCGCTGGATCCGGAGCCACCCCGGAGAGTGGCTGGACCTGGTGGGACGGAAGCTCGACCAGGCGTGGGCCGGAGCGTCCCTGGGATTCACCGGCTACGGGTTCCCGGTGGGGATGGACGGCGCGCGAAAGCCGGTGGACCTCACCGTGCCCCGCGGGGGAGGGACGGCCGCGGTCTGGAGGATCCTGGCCCTGGCCGCGGCGGCGGCGGGGATCGTCGCGGGGCGGCGCGCGGCGGCGATCGTTCCCTGGGTGCTCTTCCTCGCCGCCAAGGCGATCACCGTGGTTTTCTTCTTCGGGTACGCGCGGATCGGGGCCACCATGGCGCCGGCGCTCTTCGTCCTGGCCGCGGTGGCCGTGGACCGATGGCTGCTCGCGCGCTCCACGCGCCCGAGGCGCTGGGCCGCGCTTCTGGCCGGAGGCGTCCTGGTGGCGTCCGTGGCCGTCGAAGCGGTCCGGTTCGCCGCGCCCCCCGAGGTCTTCATCCGGGGCCGGCGGGTCGGTCCGACCGACCCCTACCCGGAGAAGCTCTACATCGAGCAGTCCGTCCACACCCGGCGGGGTTGAGAAGCCGGGCCGTCGCCGCGCCGGTCCCGCGATTCCGCCGCGCCCGGGTCACTCCGGCGCCTCCCGCGCCTCCTCCGGAATCCCGGGGCCCGCTCCCCGCCTCGGGAACGCGTCACTCCGCCGCCTTCCGCCCCTCCTCCAGATCCTCGATCCGCCGCGGCCAGTCGCTTCTTCAAGAGCCTGGAGAGCGACCGGTCGGCCAGCACCCGCCCCCCGGTCTGGCAGCGCGGGCAGTAGTTGCACTCGTTCCGGGCGTAGACGATCCGCTGGACCGCGGTCCCGCACACCGGGCAGGGCTTTCGGAAGCGGCCGTGGACGGCCATCCCCTCGCGGAACGCGGTCACCTTCTCGGGGAACCGCGTCCCGGCCTCGGCGCGGAGGCGATCCGTCCACTCGAGGAGCACCTCGCGCGCCGCCCCCCAGAGACGGGTCGTCTCGTCGTCGTCCAGCTTCGAGGTGAGCTTCATGGGGGAGAGCCGCGCCCGGTGGAGGATCTCGTCGGAGTAGGCGTTGCCGATGCCGCTCAGGAGCCGCGGGTCGGTCAGCGCCCGCTTCAGGGTGTGGTTCTCCCGGGTGAGGGCCTCGGCGAAGGCCGCGCGGGTGCTTTCGGGCACCTCGAGGCCGCCGCGATCGAAGGCGGCGCAGCGCGCCGGCGCCCCGCACCACGTGGAGCGAGGCGCGCTTCCGGGTTCCCGCCTCGGTGAGGAGCAGGGCGCCGGCGGGGAAGTCGAAGGCGGCCAGGCCGAGCCTTCGCGGCACCACGGCCCCCGGATCGCGCCACCGCAGGCGGCCGGCGATCATGAGGTGGAGAACCAGGAAGACGTCGCCCTCGAGCGCGATCACGATCCGTTTCCCGAGGCGGCGGAGCCCGGTCACCGCCCGCCCCTCGGCCTGGGCGACGGGCGGCTCCACGCTCCGGAGCAGAAACGGGCTCGCGATCCGGACCCGTTCGAGCCGCTCCCCCAGGATGCGGGGGCGGAGGGCCTCGAGGTAGACGACGACGTCGGGGAGTTCGGGCATGGCGGGGGAAGCGTGTCAGATGCGGGGGGGGGGACTCAAGGGCGCCGGCGGGGGATTCCCGGAGCGTGGCGGGCGGCGCGCGGGAGCCCGGGCGGGCCCGTCGCCGGGTGGCGCTCAAACCCGGGCCGCGGCGGTGGTACTCTGGTAGAGGGTGCGTTGTCGCTATCGAAAGGAACTCCCATGCCTCGCGTACTGGTACCCCTCGCCGAAGGATGCGAAGAACTCGAAGCCGTCACCGTGATCGATCTCCTCCGCCGGGCGGGGATCGAGGTCGTCGCGGCCGGACTCGCCGAAGGCCCGATCCGGGCCAGCCGGGGGACGGTTCTTCTTCCCGACGTGCTCCTGGACGAGGTCCTCCACCAGGACTTCGACATGGTGGCCCTTCCCGGAGGCGGGCCGGGCGCCGAGCGCCTGGCCGGCGACGAGCGCGTCGGTTCCCTGCTCCGCGAGATGGCGAAGTCGGGGAAGTTCACCGCGGCCATCTGCGCGGCGCCGATGGTTCTCGCCAAGGCCGGCGTCCTGGCCGGGAAGAACGCCACCGGCTACCCCGGCGTGCTCGAGGAGATGAACCTCGAGAAGGTGACCCTCAGGAGCGAGCCGGTGGTGGTGGACGGCGCGGTGGTGACCTCGCGGGGTCCGGGAACGGCCATGGACTTCGCCCTCACCCTGGTCGAAGTCCTGGCCGGACGCCTCAGGCGCGACGAGGTCGAAGCCGCGCTCCAGCGGCCCTGAGCGGCCGCGCCGCGCGGGGTGGGGAGCGGCCACGCCCCTCCCCGCTCGCCCCACCCGAAGGGGTCCGGTTGCGGTTCGATCCCCCCGTGCCCGTCCGTCCGATCGTCCCCGCGTCCTCCGAACCCCCGCCGCAGTACGGAGTTGACGACCTGGGAAAATTAAATAAATTGGAAAAAATGCATCAAAGTTGTAATCTGTTCAGTTCACCCCCTACCGTGCGTCCGCACGAGCGACTGGGCTCGCCGGATTCAACGAGGACAATCAGCATGTCGACCGCCCCAGGCCAACCACCGAGCGCGGTTCCGTATTCTCTTCATGCCGATGATCCCGTTCAAGGTGGGGTCGTGCTCGTGGTGGACGACCATCGCCCCTTCCGGGAGTTTCTCCGCACGCTCCTGACCGGGGCCGGATTCGTGGTGCTCGAGGCGGATTCCGGGGCGGCATTCTGGCGGGTTCTCGGGGTCGCCGACCCGGACGTCATCCTGCTGGACCTGGACCTGCCCGACGCCAACGGCCACGACATTCTCCGGAAGCTGAGATTCGACCCGGATACCCGGCTGATTCCGATCATGATGCTCAGCGGAACCGAGGTCGCGACGGAGAAGCTCACCGCCATCCGGGAGGGAGCGACCGAGTTTCTCAAGAAGCCCTTCGATCCGGAGGAGCTGTTGGTCCGGGTGCGGTCCCTGGTTCGTCTCAAGTCCTTCACCGACGTCCTCGAGGACGCGACGCGGGTGATCCTGACCCTGGCCTCTTCCATCGACGCCCGCGACCCCTACACCGCGGGTCACAGCGAGCGGGTCTCCCTGTACGCCGAAGCCCTCGGCCGGACGATCGCCCTGGATCCCCGGGATCTACGAACGCTCCGTCTGGGCGGTTTGCTCCACGACATCGGGAAGGTCGCGGTGGGCGACGCGGTGTTGCTCAAGGATGGCGCCCTCACCGCGGAGGAGCGGAGAGAGGTGCAGACTCACCCGGCCAAGGGGGCCCGGATCGTCGGCCACCTTCGCACGTTCTCCCGGGTGTTTCCGATCGTGCTGTCTCATCACGAAAGACTGGACGGATCCGGTTATCCCGAGGGGCTGAGCGGCCTGGCCATACCGCTCCTCGTCCGGATCACCAGCATCGCCGACGTCTTCGACGCGCTCACCAGCACGCGACCCTATCGCCCCTCGTTCAGCGTGGAGGGGGCTTTCAACATCCTCGCCGAGGAAGCGGGCAAGGGATGGTGGGATCCCACCCTCGTCCGGGAGTTTCGCCGGAGCCTCCAGGAGCTTGACCTGCGGTCGCCGGGGAGACTCACCGGGGGGAGGGCGGTCCTCTCCGTCTCTCGATCCTGGCCGGAGCGGTTGGCCCGCATTCTCGCGTCCGAATCCGAGCCCCTGCCGGGCGCGGAGGACCTCACCCTGTTCTGATGGCGGCCCGGCTCCACCGATTCGATCCTCCCCGCGGCCCATACCCCCCGCCCCCGGGCCCACCCGCCTCTTCCCCCGCATTCCCGCTTCCCGTATAGTTGCCGCCTCATGTCCGAGGAGAGGGATCGAGCCCAGAACCGGGGGAGACCGGGCGAAGCCGGGCCTCCCGAAGACTCCGGCCGCACCGAGGACGCCGGCCCCGCCGGCCGCCTGGAAACCGTCCGGGACCGCATCCGAAAGGCGGCGGAGCGGGCGGGCCGGGACCCGGCGGAGATCACGCTGGTCGCGGTGTCCAAGACCGTTCCCGCCGCGCGGGTGGCGGAGCTGGCCGCGGCCGGTCAGGGCGTCTTCGGCGAGAACCGGGTGCAGGAGGCCCGCGACAAGGTCCCGGAGGTCAACCGGGTCTGGAGCGGCCCGCCGCTCACCTGGCGGCTGATCGGTCACCTCCAGCGGAACAAGGTGAAACAGGCCCTGGCGCTCTTCGACACCGTGGACAGCGTCGATTCCTTTCGGCTTCTGGACGCGATCGCCGGGGAGGCGGTCCGGGCCGGTCGCACCGTCCCGGTGCTCCTGGAGTTCAACTGCTCGGGGGAGGCTTCCAAGGGGGGGTTCGAACCGGAGGAATTCGAAGCGCTCGCCCGCCGTCTGGCCGAGCCGCCGGCCGGGGTGGACCCCCGGGGTTTCCTCACCATCGGCCCCCTGGCCGACGACCCCGAGGCGGCCCGGCCCGCCTTCCGGCGTCTCCGGGAGATCCGGGACCGGTTCCGGGAGCGCCTCGGCCGGGAGTTCCCGGAGCTCTCCATGGGCATGAGCGGAGATCTGGAGATCGGAATCGAGGAGGGGGCGACCCAGGTACGGGTCGGTACCGATCTCTTCGGTTCCCGCGCCTGACCGCCCGCAACCGGGTAGGACGATCCGGGAAGCCGACGACCCCGTACCCGGGGAAGCCGACGACCCCGTAACCGAGACAATCAAACCGCCTCATGACCTAGGAGACCGACGTGACCCCGACCCCCCGGAACCCGGCAGCCTCAGACCACCCCGCGTCCACTCCGGACGCGGCCGCCTCCCTGCTCGAACGGATCCAGACCGCGGTCGACTTCATCCGCGGCCGCTCGAAGGTCGCCCCCCGGGTGGGGCTCATCCTGGGCACCGGCCTGGGAGACCTCTCCGGCGCGGTGGACAAGCCCGACCGGATCCCCTTCGGGGAGATCCCCGGCTTCGTCCGCTCCACCGCGGAGAGCCACGCCGGGAACCTCGTCCTGGGCAGGATCAAGAACACCCCGGTGGTCGCCATGGAGGGCCGCGTCCACTACTACGAGGGGTACTCCATGCTGGAGGTCACCTTCCCGGTCCGGGTGATGCGGGCGCTGGGCGCGGAAGCCCTCATCATCTCCAACGCGGTCGGCGGCATGAACCCGCTCATGAGCCCCGGCGACATCATGGCGGTGACCGATCACATCAACCTGATGGGGGACAACCCCCTGATCGGGCCCAACGCCGACGAGCTGGGTCCGCGCTTTCCCGACATGAGCGAGCCCTACTCCCGGAAGCTCGTGGAGCTGGTCGAGGAGATCGCCCTCGAGGAGCGGATCCCCCTCCGGAAGGGCGTGTTCGTGGCGGTGTCGGGGCCCAACCTGGAGACCCGGGCCGAGTACCGTTTCCTCCGGGGCATCGGCGCCGACGTGGTCGGCATGAGCCTGGTCCCCGAGACCCTGGTGGCGGTGCACGGCGGCATGAAGGTGCTCGGGCTCTCGGTCATCACCGACGCCTGTTTTCCCGACGCCCTGGAGCCGGTGGACATCACCCGCATCCTGGCCACCGCGGCCTCGGCCGAACCCGCCCTGAAGCGGCTCATCACCAAGATGCTGGAGCGTCTCTAGATGACCGACCGTCCCGCCACGCCCAACGCGCCCGACCAGCCTGCGCCCCCGTTCCCGGCGTTCGACACCGGGCTTTCCGCCACCGCCGAGGAGGAGCGGGTCCTCGCGTTCTGGCGGGACCGGGACATCTTCCGGAAGTCCATGGAGGACCGCCCCGAGGAGAAGCCCTTCGTCTTCTTCGAAGGCCCGCCCACCACCAACGGCCGCCCCGGCGTTCACCACGTCCTCTCCCGCACGGTGAAGGACCTGGTCTGCCGCTTCTGGACCATGGAGGGGTACAAGGTCCGCCGGAAGGGAGGCTGGGACACCCACGGCCTCCCGGTGGAGATCGAGGTCGAGAAGGAGCTGGGGATCGAGGGGAAGGACCAGATCGAGGGCTTCGGGCTGGCCGAGTTCAACGCCCGCTGCCGGAAGAGCGTGTTCAAGTACAAGGACGAGTGGGACCGGATCACCGAGCGGATCGGGTTCTGGCTCGACCTCGAGCACCCCTACGTGACCCTCGAAAACGACTACATGGAGACGGTGTGGTGGCTCCTGAAGCGGTTCTGGGACGCGGGGCTCTTCTACGCCGGCTTCAAGGTGGTGCCCTATTGCCCGCGCTGCCAGACCGCGCTCAGCGACCACGAGGTCTCCCAGGGCTACAAGACCGTCGTCGATCCCTCGGTCACCGTGAGATTTCCGGTGGTGGACCAGCCCGATACCTACATCCTGGCCTGGACCACCACCCCCTGGACCCTCCCCGGAAACGTGGCCCTGGCCGTCGGGAAGCACATCGACTACGTGAAGGTGCGGGAGCGGAACCCCCGCACCGGGAAGACCGAGTACCTCGTCCTGGCCAAGGACCGCCTGGAGGTCCTGAAACGGCCCCACCACGAGGAAGCCCCCGAGGTGGTCGAGGAACGTTCAAGGGCGCGGACCTGGTCGGCCTCCGCTACCGGCCCCTCTTCGAGGGACTGGACCTCGAAGCCGAAACCGGCAAGCGCGCCTACTACGTGGCCGACGCGGACTTCGTCACCACCGAGGAGGGGACCGGGGTGGTTCACACCGCGGTGATGTACGGGGCCGACGACTACACCCTCGGCATGAAGCTCGACCTTCCCGCCTTCCACACCGTGGATCCCACCGGCCACTTCACCGCCGACGTCCCCGTCTTCGCCGGGCGGAAGGTCCGCGAGGTGGACCCGGAGATCATCGCCTTCCTGGATGAACAGGGCCTGCTCGTGAAGCGCGAGGACCACGAGCACAGCTATCCCTTCTGCTGGCGCTGCGATTCCCCCCTTCTCTACTACGCCCGGGACTCCTGGTATCTCCGGACCACCGCGCTCAAGGAGAAGATGCTCTCGGAGAACGCCGGGGTGAGCTGGTTCCCGCCCCAGGTGGGGAAGAGCCGGTTCGGGAACTGGCTCGACAACAACGTGGACTGGGCCATCTCCCGTGAGCGCTTCTGGGCCACCCCGCTTCCGATCTGGCGCTGCGGGGCGGAGGAATGCGCCCATACCCTTTGCATCGGGAGCCGGAAGGAGATCGCCGACCGGGGGGCCGGGGTTCCCGACGACCTCCACCGCCCGTTCATCGACCGGGTGGTCTTCCCCTGCCCGGAGTGCGGCGGGGAGATGCGGCGCATCCCCGAGGTCACCGACGTGTGGTTCGACTCGGGGAGCATGCCCTTCGCCCAGTGGCACTATCCCTTCGAGAACGAGGACGTCTTCCGCCACAGCTTTCCCGCGGACTTCATCTGCGAGGGGATCGACCAGAGCCGGGGCTGGTTCTACTCGCTCCTGGCCATCGCCACCCTGGTGGAGGGACGCGCCCCGTTCAAGGCGGTGGTGGCCAACGAGCTGATCCTGGACGATCAGGGCCGGAAGATGTCCAAGCGCCTGGGCAATACCGTCGATCCCTGGGACGTGCTCCAGGCGGAGGGGGCCGACGCCCTGCGCTGGTACCTCACCGCCAATTCCCCGCCCTGGGTCACCACCCGCTTCGCCCGCGAGGGGGTGACCGAGGCGGCCCGGAAGTTCTTCGGCACCCTCAGGAACGTGGCGTCCTTCTTCGCCACCTACGCCAACGTGGACGGCTGGACGCCCCCGGGGGAGCCGCCCCCGTTCGCCGAGCGCCCGGTCCTCGACCGCTGGCTCCTGGCCCGGCTGGACGCGGTCTCCGTCTCCATGCGCGAGGATCTGCGCCGGTACCAGATGACCCGGGCCGCCCGCACCCTTTCCGCCTTCGTTCAGGACGAGCTTTCCAACTGGTACGTGCGCCGGAGCCGCCGCCGGTTCTGGAAGGGGGAGCGGGGGCCGGACAAGGAGTCGGCATACGCCACCCTCCACGAGGTTCTGGGCACGGTGGCGAGGCTGGTCGCCCCCTTCGCACCCTTCCTCTCCGAAACCCTGCACCGGGCCCTCGTGGTTCCGTATGATTCCGGCGCCGTCGAGAGCGTCCACCTCGCGCGCTATCCCGCCCCCGGCGACGACCGGCGCGATCCCGCCCTGGAAGCCGCCATGGACCGGGCGCTCCGGATCACCGAGCTGGGACGGGCCGCCCGCACCCAGGTCGGGATCAAGGTGCGCCAACCCCTGGCCCGGCTGCTGGTGGCGGGGGGGGGAGGAGCGCTGGACGAGGAGTTTCTCGAAGTGATCCGGGACGAGATCAACGTCAAGCGGGTAGAATTCACCGACTCCGAGTCCCTGATGGACGCGCGTCTGAAGCCGAATTTCAAGGCGCTGGGGCCCCGGTTCGGGGGCGAGGTGAACCGGGTGGCGGCGGCGGTCAAGGCCCTCGACGCCGAGGCGGTGCGGGCGGGCCTGGCCGAGGCCTCCTGGCTGGTGGCCCCCGAGGGTATGGAGCCGGTCCGGGTGGGGGGCGAGGAGATCCAGGTGGAGACCACCGCGAGGGAAGGCCTGGCCGCGATGGAGGAGGGAGGGCTCCGGGTCGCTCTGGACACCCGGCTCGACCCCGCCCTGGAGCGGGAGGGGCGGGTGCGGGAGCTGGTGCACCGGCTCCAGAACCTCCGCAAGGAGCGGGGCCTGGCCATCACCGACCGGGTCCGGGTCCGGGTGGGGGCGGAAGGCCCCCTGGCCGAGGCGGCCGGGGAGCACCGGGGATTCATGCAGGCCGAGCTTCTGGCCGACGAGCTGGAACTCGGCCCGCCGGTTCCGGAAGACGATGCGTGGGACGTGGAGGGGGCGCGGGTCACCGTGCGACTCGAGAAAAAGGATTGAGCAACCGGCTCCGCCCGGCCAAGAGGTAACGCAGGGGGACCTCGGGATGCGAGCGAGGAAGGGAACCCCGATGAACAAGAAAGATTTGGCCCTCATCGAACGGAAGTTGTTGGAGGAGCGCGAGCGGCTCATCAAGGAGCTGGGACATCTCGAGTCGGGCCTGCTTCAGAACGTGAAGGAGTCCTCGGGGGACCTCTCGTCCTACTCGTTCCACATGGCCGACCTGGGATCCGACGCCTTCGAGCGGGACATGAGTTTCCTTCGCTCCTCGGCCGAAGGGGAAATGCTCTACGACACCATCGACGCCCTTCGCCGGCTCTACCGGAAGGAATTCGGCGCCTGCGAGTCGTGCGGGGAGCCCATCGGCCGGGAACGGCTCCTGGCTCTTCCCCAGGCCCGGCTCTGCATCGAGTGCAAGGCCAAGGAAGAGAAGCGGCGAGGCGCCCGCTGAACCGGCCGCCGCTCCCGGCCGGGCCCCCATCGGCCGATCCCGGGTCCCGATCCACCGGGGCGGGGTCTCCGACCCGGAACCGGGCGATCTTCCTCTCCCTGGCCGCGGTCATCCTCATCGCCGACTGGATCACCAAGCGGATGGTGGTGGAGAGCATCCCATACCATGGCGTGGTCCGGATCGTGGGGGACTGGGTCCGGCTGACCTTCATTCACAACCCCGGCGCGGCCTTCGGTCTCTTCCCCGGGAGCCGCCCGGTGCTGGTGGCGGTGTCGGTGGCCGCGGTGATCATCGTGGTCACGGTGGCCTGGCGCCGCAGCACCCGCCTCCACACCATTCTTCCCCTCGGCCTCATCCTGGGCGGGGCGATCGGAAACCTCGTCGACCGGGTCCTGGCCGGCCAGGTGGTCGATTTCGTCCAGATCGGGATCCCCCCCGACCTCTACTGGCCGGTGTTCAACGTGGCCGACTCCGCGGTGACCATCGGGGTGTGCTGGCTGGCGGTGGGGCTGGTCTTCTGGGGACGGGAGGAAGACGACGAGGCCTCGGTGGGCGAACCCGGCGCCGCGGACGAAGCCGGAGACGCGGAGCCCCCCGGCCCGGAGGAACCCCCTCATGCGATGGCGTCATCGCGTGACGAGCGCTGAGGCGGGGGAGCGGCTGGACCGGCTCCTGGCCCGAAGGCTCACGGAGGCGGACCCCGGGCTCACCCGGTCCCGGATCAAGAAGCTGATGGACGAGGGCCGGGCGACCGTGGACGGGATCGCGGTCAAGGCCGGTCACCCGGTTCGCGCCGGGGAGCGGGTGGAGATCGAGGTCCCGCCGCCGCCGGCGGTGGTCCCGGAGCCCGAGGATATCCCGCTCGACGTCGTGTTCGAGGACGAGTCGATCCTGGTGGTGGACAAGCCGGCGGGCCTGGTGGTGCACCCCGGCGCGGGGCGGAGCCGGGGGACGCTGGTGAACGCGCTCCTGGGCCGGGGGACGCCGCTCAGCACGGTGGGGGCGCCCTTCCGCCCGGGGATCGTCCACCGGCTGGACAAGGGAACCAGCGGGCTCCTGGTGGTGGCCAAGACCGACGCCGCCCACCGGCGGCTCTCGGCGGCCCTGGCCGCCCGGGAGGTGTCGCGTCGCTACTGGGCTCTGGTTTGGGGTGCGCCGGGCGCGGAAACAGGTAGAATCACCGGATCGCTGGCCCGGAGCCGGGCCGACCGGCGCCGGATGCGGGTGGTGGGGACCGGAGGGCGGGCGGCGGCGACCCGGTATCGGGTGGGATGGTCGGGGAACGGGGTGAGCGTCCTGACCCTGGCCCTGGAAACCGGGCGGACTCACCAGATTCGCGCCCACCTCAAACATCAGGGGTGGCCGGTCTTCGGGGACCCGGAGTACGGTGGGCGCTCGGTTCGGGGGTTCTCCCCCTCGGAGGCGGAGCGGTCGCGGATCCGGGAAGCTCTCCGGGTCCTGGATCGCCAGGCCCTCCACGCCGTGATCCTGGCCTTTCGGCATCCGGTCTCCGGGGCCCGGTTGGAGTTCACGAGCAGGTTGGCGGAAGACATGAGCCGGGCGGCCGGACTGCTCGGCGTCCCCCCCGGGGCGATGACGGTAGGTTCGAAGGAGGAAGTATGAAGCTGAAGCGTGAGGACAACGGGGAGATCACGATCCTCCGTATGGAGGGTAAGCTCATGGGGGGCCCCGATTCGGACGAGTTCCGGAAGGCCATCAAGGATCTTCTGGGCACCGACCGGAAGAAGGTCCTGGTGGACATGGGCAAGGTCTCGTGGGTGAACTCCACCGGCCTCGGCATCCTCATTTCCGGGTACACCACCCTCCAGAACAGCGGGGGGATGCTCAAACTCCTCCACGTCAACAAGCGGATCGACCAGATCTTCATGGTCACCAAGCTGAACACGATTTTCGAGTCCTTCGACGACGAAACCCGAGCCCTCGCGAGCTTTTGACCCGACCATGCCTGACCCCAAGGGTGGACACATGATTCAGCTGAGCCTGCCGAGTCGCCTCGAGCTGCTGGGAGTCGTGGACAAGCTGGCCGACGGAATCACCGAGCACATGGAGTTCGAGGATGTGGACCGGGACGCGGTGGCCATTTCGGTGATCGAGGCTTGCACCAACGCCATTCAGCACGGCCATCACGCCGAAGCGCAGAAGTCGGTGAGCGTCACCTTCGAGATCGAGAAGGACACCCTCACCATCACCATCGAAGACGTGGGAGGGGGATTCGATCCCCAGCGGGCGGGGGCTCTTCCCCCTCCCGACCTTCTGGCCACCCGCGGCCGCGGCATCTATATCATGCGGTCGATGATGGACGAGGTGGAGTTCGACTTCTCCCGGGGAACCCTGGTTCGCCTGGTCAAGCATCGCAGCAAGCGGGACGGGGGCGACGCCGAGGAGAAGGGGTGACGCGGGTCCTGGCCGTGGACTGGGGAACGAAGCGGGTGGGGCTGGCGGTGAGCGATCCCACCGGGGTGGTGGCGCGGCCGCTTCCCACCCTGGCCGTTCACAGCGCGCGCGAGGCCGCCTCGAAGGTTCTGGAGACGGCCCGGGAGACCGGCGCCGACCTGGTCCTGGTGGGGCTCCCCCTCAACATGGACGGCAGCGAGGGGGCCTCGGCGGCGCGGGCGCGAAAGCTGGGGGCGGCGCTGGCCGCCGGAGGCTTCGCCGTCCGCTACCTCGACGAACGCCTGACCTCCGAGGCGGCCCGGGACTTCCTCCGGGAGCGGGGAGAGACCCGCCCCGCGCCGGGACGGGTGGATCAGACCGCGGCCCTGCTGCTCCTGGAGGAGCATCTCGCGGCGGCGGCCCGGGGAGAGCGGGGTGCGTAAGCTCCGGCTCCTGCCCGTGGTCCTGGCGGCCGGGATCCTGGCGTTCCTCCTCGCGCTCCTCTCCCCGGTCCAGCCGTCCCACCCCTACGAGACCTCCTTCGTGGTGGAGCCGGGGGAGGGCCTGTCCGAGATCGCGGTGACCCTGCACGGGGTGGGGCTGATTCGCGAGCGGCGGGCGTTCTCCGCTCTGGCCGTCGTCATGGGGAAGTCCAGGGATCTGAAGGCCGGACCCTACCGCGGGTCCTCGGACGAGTGGGCGTGGGAGCTGGTCAATCGGCTGGCCGCGGGAGACGTCGAGGACACCTCGGTCACCATTCCCGAAGGGCTCTGGATGGCCGAGATCGCCCGGCGCGTGGACCCCTGGGTGGAGGGCGGCGCGGACAGTTTCATGGCCGCGGCCACCGACAGCGCCTTCGTCCGCTCCCTGGGGGTCCCCGGCCCGACCGCCGAAGGCTACCTGTTCCCCGACACCTACCGGATCGTTCCCGGCTCCCCGGCCCGGGAGGCGGTTCGGGAGATGGTGGGCCAGTTCTTCCGGGTCTGGCGGACGCATCTGGCCGCGCGGGCGGGATCGACGCCGCTCGACTTGAACCAGGTGGTGACCCTGGCCTCGATCGTGGAGGCGGAGGCCCGGGTGCCCGAGGAGCGGCCCCGGATCGCCGCGGTCTTCCTGAACCGGCTCCGTGTGGGGCTCCCGCTCCAGGCGGATCCCACCGTAAACTACGCTCTCGGGGAACGGCGGCCGAAAACCCTCCTGGAAGACCTGGAGAACCCTTCCCCGTATAATACGTACCGGTGGCCCGGGCTTCCCCCGGGTCCGATCGGAAGCCCGGGGCTCGGTTCGCTCCGGGCGGTTCTTTGGCCGACCCCGGAGTCCAAGGAGCTGTATTTCGTGGCCCGGGGGGACGGCACCCATCTGTTCGCCCGGGACTTCGACGAGCACCGCCGGAACCGGAAGCGGGCCGAGGAGTACCGCCGCCGCGAGGCCCGTCGTGCCCCGGGGCCGCCCTGAAACGAGGCGGAGGTGGGGGAATGCCCCCTCGCGCCGGTCTAGGCCGGAAGGAGATCCTCACGTGGTGAACGAAACGACCAAGGTCCGACCCCGCAAGGCTCACAAGACCGGGGGCGCGGCCGCCGACCGGGCCCGCCCGCGCTCCGCCCCCGCCGGGCTGGTGCTGGGGAACCGGAACTACCTGGCCCTGGCCGGGGCCCTGGTGTCCATCCTGCTGGGGTTCTTGCTCTTGAGCCGGGGGTCGATCACCGCCGCCCCCATCCTCCTCGTCCTGGGGTACTGCGTGCTCGTCCCCTACGGCCTGGCCGCGGGCCGGGGGGAGCGTGGGGCCGCCGCCACGGGGGAGGATCCGCAGAAGGGCGAATAGCTCAGCTGGTTAGAGCGCTTGCCTTACACGCAAGAGGTCACAGGTTCGAACCCTGTTTCGCCCACCACCCCTTGGAAGGGGGGCCGGATCCCCCCCTGAATGTGAAGTCCCCTTAAAGTTTCCTTGACATTTCGTTAACCCCCGCCTACACTGTTCACAGCCTGGAGATCCCCGGAGACGGTTGGGTCCTTGAAGACCGGCCCTGGGGGCTCCTGGGAGCGGGCGGTGGCTCGCGACCGTGGGATGGCAAATCTCCCGAAGCGCCACCGGAGGCGGCCCGAGAGGGTCGGTTCACCGGCGGCGGTTCCCCGGGGGGACCAACGGATTTCCGCCACCGCTCGACGTTCCCGAAGCCTATCGGGGTCTTCCAGGACCCGTAGAGCGACGATACAGCGCATATCAACTCGGAGGTGCATCCATGACTCGTTTCCTTCGTGCCGGCCTCATCGCGGCGGCGGCCCTCGCCATCGTGTCCACCGGGGCCATGGCCAACATTCCTGACGCCAGTCTCAGCGTCGTTCCGGACTTCATCACGATCACCCCGGACGGCAACTTTCCCGTCGTCATCGTCGTCAACGGCCAGCTCGGGCCGGTCCAGGGCGCGGTGGTGACCATCACGTTCTCGCCCGACGCCACCCGGCTCATTGCCTGGTCCGATCCCCTCCAGCTTGGGGACGCACCCTCTCACCTGGAGTGCACGGACGAGCCCTACCGGACCTACACGGCGGTGGCCGACGCGAACGGGGAAGCTACCTTCAACATCGCCGGCGGCGCCTGCATCGAGAACGCCCCTTACGCAGCCGCCAACGGGACCCTGTACATCACGCAGATCGATGCCGACTTCGTGCCGTTGCGCCAGTCCCAGGTCAATTCGCCCGACGTGGTGAACGGCGTCGGCCACAAGTGCACCTACACGCAGGTCAACCCCGACGGAGAGAGCACCTGCGAGGCTGGTGTCAGCACCGTTTCGGCGAACGACGGCGCCTACCACGCGCCCCAGTTCAAGAACGGTCTGGTCGATCTCTGCAGCGACTACACCGGCGGCGTGACTGGACACGACTACGGGGACGGCGGTTCCGGTGCGGACGCGTCCATCGCGGCCGACTACATCAAGAACTCCAAGAGCCTGATCTGCCACGTCATGGGCGTCTGCCCGTAACCTGGTCGGCAAATGGCCCTTGGCTGGGGGGCTTGATCTCTGGTAGACTTACTGGGTATCAAGTTCCCGCAGTCGGATGACTGCCGGACAACGTTTTCGGACCCGGGCCCCCCGTCGGCTTCCCGGCGGGGGAGTCCGGTGGCCGAAAAGCCCTCCGGGAGCGCTCCCGGGGGACGCGGTTTCCTGAGGAACCGCAGCAAACCAAAGAGAGTCTCTCGCAACGATGCGTATCGCAATAAGGAGGTCTCCTCTCATGAAGCGCGTGCTAATGACGATGGGGAAAGCAGCCGCTATCGCCGCGGTAGTCGGCATGGTTTTCGCCGGATCCGCCTTCGCCCAGATCCACAACGGCCAAGAGGGTGCGATGGTCGCGCTCCACGCCCAGGCCCACAACACCAAGGGTATCCAGTGCGGCGGGATCGACACCGCTCTGCCCTGCGACCAGTTCGTCAACACCTGGCCGCTGCGAACCGGCGCCGACGTGTACATGATGATCGCCGAGGCCGACTCGGCTCTGGGCGTCAGCGGCGTGAGCCTTGGCGTTCTGTACAGCGAGTACGACACCATCACTGACGGTGTGGGCGTGGACGTGTTCGGTTACACGTTCTGCTCGGACCTTCAGTACACCAACAGCCCGTCCGGGACCGCGGTGGACGAGTTCCCTTGGTCCGGCGGCGGAAACCGCCTGATCTGGGTCCGGACCACCAACTGCCAGCGGAACGTGGTGGCTCCCTACGGCGTTCAGGCCGTGGCCTGCGTGTTCTACTGCTATGCCTACAGCCCGGACAATTTCATCGTCGACATGAACCGGAACCTGGTGACCGCGGACGAGTTCCAGATCGTGGACTGCCCCGGTCCTGCGCTCTCCGACATGGACTGGCCGGCCCATGCGGGCGTGCTCGCGTTCGGCGGCACCGGTGCCGAGTACAATCCTTGTACCGACATCTCGACCCCGACCGAGAACACCACCTGGGGTCACCTGAAGAACCAGTACAACTAGTCGACCCTCACCGGTCGAACGGTTTGGTTCTTCGGTCCAGGCCGAAGATCTGATCGAAAGGGCGGCGGCTCCCAACGGAGCCGCCGCTCTCTTTATTCGGGGACGGGGTTGGGCGCGGGCGGCCCCGGCACGCGGCCGGCACGCGGCCGCGCTCCGGGACTCCGACCAGCCACCCGCACGCGGACCGATTCAGGGGGCGACCTCGAGGCGCGGGCCGGGTCCGGCACGCGGCCTTCGGGCCGGTGCCCCCGGCGTGCTACCTGGCGCGGTTCCAAACGCAGTCCCGGGTGCGGCGGACCCGAGGCGCGGCCTTCGGGCCGGGTCTCCCGGGGCGGCCGCTCGCACACGGGCCGTCTCGGCGGGCGGGCCCGGCACGCGGCCTTCGGGCCGGGTATCCCGGGGCGGCCGCTCGCACACGGGCCGTCTCGGCGGGCGGGCTCCGGCACGCGGCCTTCGGGCCGGTGCCCCCTCGTCTCGGCGCTCAGCGCTCGCTCGAAACGTCCCCCGGACGTTTCCTCGCTCGCTCGGCCCCCGCGGCGGGGCCCCGCCTCCGTCTCGCCGCCGGCTCGCCGGAGGCGCCCACCGCGGTATCCGATTCGCGCCTCGCTCCGGGGCAGGCCGCCCCGCGCGGCCGCGCTCCGGGCTCCGGACCAGCCACCCGCACGCGGACCGATTCAGGGGGCGTGCCCGAGGCGCGGCCGGCCGGCACGCGGCCTTCGGGCCGGTGCCCCCTCGTCTCGGCGCTCAGCGCTCGCTCGAAACGTCCCCCGGACGTTTCCTCGCTCGCTCGGCCCCCGCGGTGGGACCCCGCCTCCGTCTCGCCGCCGGCTCGTCGGAGGCGCCCACCGCGGTATCCGATTCGCGCCTCGCTCCGGGGCAGGCCGCCCCGCGCGGTCGCGCTCCGGGCTCCGGACCAGCCACCCGCACGCGGACCGTCTCAAAGGCCGCGTCGCGATAAACACGTTATTGCGAACATTGCTTCCCCGGGGAAGCACCGCCAGAGCCTTATTGCGAACATTGTGTACCCGGGGAAGCACGGCCAGAGCCTTATTGCGAACATTGTGTACCCGGGGAAGCACGCGGGGGTTATCGGCCGGGGATCGCGACCGGAGCTTTATTGCGAACATTGCTTCCCCGGGGAAGCACGGCGGGACCGAACGGCCCGCACCTGAAACCGCCCGTGCAAGAGGACAAATCCGGTCGCCTTCGACGTCGGCGCCGCCCACCGTTCGCGGGCCGAACCGGGGCTCCCCACGCCGTTTTTTTCGTAACCGACGGCTTGTACATCGTCTAATATATTTGAAGTGGGGGGACGCGATTCAAGCCCTTGGCCCGGGCGATTCCCGGGTTGCAGGTCCCCCCATGGGGCGTCCAGCTGGGAACCGGCGCCGGTCACCCCGTCCGCCGACGCCGACCGCGCCGTCCCCCGGGACTCGCTGTGCCGTCGCCCGGGACCCGTTGCGCCGTCCCCCGACGCGGGCCCTCCCGCCCAATGATCTCCAAGGCTCCGGTGCGGCGGCGCAGCCACCGGCCACAATCGAGCCGCCGTGCCCTTCGGGCAATTCGAAGCTTGTGAATCCTCGGGCAAAGGGCTAAAAAGATGGAGCAAGGTCGATCCTGGCCCCCCACCGTGATCGATTCACCGGAAAGGAGGCTGACCTTGAAGCCGACCCTGGGTATCCTCTCGTTGTTTGCCCTCGTGAGCCTTGTCCTCTCCGCTCCCGCCTCGGCCCAGATCGGCCAGACCGGGGCGAAGGTCGTCCTCCACGCCCAGCCCCACAACACCAAGGGGATCGTGTGCTCCGGGCTGGATCCCAATCTCCCTTGCAGCGATTTCACCACGACCTGGCCGCTCGCTACGGGCGCCGATGTCTACCTGGTGGTGGGACAGGCCGACCCGGTTCTGGGAATCAGCGGCGTGAGCTGCGGCATCCGGTATTCCAACCCGGTCACCATAAACGACGGCATCGGCTGTGACGTCTTCGGCTACACGGCTTGCTCCGACCTCGAGTACACCAACAGCCCCGACGGGACCGTGGCCCACGAATGGCCGTACTCCGGGGGCGGGAACCGGCTGATCTGGGTCCGCACCTACAACTGCCAGCAGACGGTGCGGGGGAGCGACGGGGCGCACGCGGTGGCCTGCGTGTTCTACGTGTACGCCTACAGTCCCGACGAGTTCGAGGTGACCCGGAACGAGAATCTGCTGAACGGGCCCGAGCTCCAGGTCATCGACTGTCCGACTCCCGCCGGCTGGGACCTGGAATATCCCAGCCATGCCGGGAAGGTCGGATTCGGCCAGCCGGGGTACAACCCCTGCGGCTCCGGCGGAACGGGGGACCTGACCCCGCCGGTCCTGATCAGCGCCTCGGGGACCGCGGGATCTCCGACGGTCTCGATCACCTTCAGCGAGGCCGTGTCGGGAGGGGCCACCACCCCATCCAACTACGCCGTCTACCCGACCGGCGACCCCTCGTCCCCCCTGACCGTGACCTCGGCGGCGGTGTCCCTCAACATCGTCACCCTGACCCTGGTCCAGAACCTGGCCGGTTCCACCACGTATACGGTGGAGGTCTCGAACGTCGAGGACCTGTCCGCGAACACGATCGCGCCGAACTCGACCATCGGCTTCGTGACCGGCTATCTGGACACCACGCCCCCCACCCTGGTGAGCGCTTCCGGCGCCGCCGGGACCGACCACGTGGTCGTGGCGTTCAGTGAAAACGTGTCCAGCGGGGCCGGCACGCCTTCCAACTTCAGCGTGTACCCGAGCGGCGATCCCGGCTCGCCCCTGACCGTCACGTTGGCCTCGCCCTTGAACAATAGCGTCACCCTGACCGTGTCCCCGAACCTGGCCGGATCGACCTCGTATACGGTGGAGGTCTCGAACGTGGAGGACCCGGCCGGGAACCCGGTCGCGCCGAACTCGACCGCGAGCTTCACCACCGGTCCCGGGGACGCAACCCCCGTCGAGCTGGTAAGCGCCACCGGAACCTCCGGCCAGAACACCGTGAGCTTGAGCTTCAGCGAGACGGTGGGGACCGGGGCCGACGTCCCCGCCAACTACAGCGTGTACCCCACCGCCGATCCTTCGTCGCCGCTCACCGTGAACTCGGCCGCGCCCTCCCTGTCCAATGTGACCCTCACCCTGGCCTCGAACCTGGCCTCGTCGACGGCCTACACGGTGGAGGTCTCGAACGTCCAGGATCTGGCGGGTAACGCCATCGCTCCGGGTTCGACCGCCGGCTTCACCACCGGGACCGTGGACACCACCCCGCCGACCCTCACCAACGCCGCCGGGGCGACCGGCGCCAACGCCGTGGTGGTGTGGTTCAGCGAGCCGGTGGCCCTGGGCGCGACCGCGGTGCCGAACTACGCCGTCTACCCGACCGCCAATCCCGCGGGGACCCTCACCATCAACTCGGCGACGGCGGTCGGGTCCCAGGTGACGTTGTCCCTGACCACGGTCCTGGGTGCCAGCACCTCCTACACGGTGGAGGTTTCGAACGTTCAGGACGCGTCGGGGAACGCGATCGCTCCGAATTCGACCGTGAGCTTCACCACCGGGACTTCCGGGGGGGGAATGGGGGATCAGAGCCGGGCGGTGGTGACCGTTCATGTCCGGGCCCACAACCTGAAGGGTCTGGACTGCGCGGCCCTGGACCCGAACCTGCGGTGCGACCAGTTCACCACGGGGTGGCCGATCCAATCCCCAGCCGACGTGTATTTCGTGATTGCCCAGGCAGACCCGGTCTTCGGGGTGAGCGGGGTGAGCCTGGGGGTGCAATACGGGAACACCGCCGGTGTCCAGACCGACGGACAAGCCTGCGACGTGTTCGGGTATGTGTCCTGTTCGGACCTCGAGTACACCAACGGCGTGAACAGCGGGGATTCCAGCACCGATTTCCCGGCTGCGGGCGGGGGAAACCGGCTGATCTGGGTGCGGACCGACAACTGCCAGCGGCACGAGCTACCCCCCTACGGGGTGCACGTGACGGTGTGCGCGTTCTACGTGTACGCCTACGGCCCGGACGTGTTCCGGGTGGACATGAACCGGAACTTGCACACTCCGGACGAATTCCAGATCGTGGACTGCCCGGGGCCGGCGCTCTCCGACATGGCGTACCCGGGGCACGCCGGGTTCGTCGCCTTCGGCGCCACTAGCGGATTCAACCCCTGCACCAGCGTGGTCACCCCCACCGTCAAGACGACCTGGGGAAGGCTCAAGAATCAGTATCACTGATCCGATCCGATCGGACGCCCGGTGCTCGCGCCGGGCGTTCGATTCTCAAAGGGGGAGTTCCGCCATGAAAACGGCGGCCGCCGACCCTGCCGGCCTGGACGCAAGGATGGGCCCAGACCGGGCAGACCGGGGCGGTGCTCGCCCTCCACGTCCCGGTGCACGACACCATGGGGATCAGCTGCGGCGGGCTGGACCCCATCTCCCTTGCAGCGAGTTCACCACCGACCTGGCCGCTGCACACGGGCGCCGACGTCTACCAGACTGCTCACGAATCCGGGAAGCCCCCCCGGGCCCGCATCTCCGCCGGTCCTGAACGTTCCAAGGGGGACCGGCGACCCCCCTCGCCCGGCGGGCGCCCGGCGGAGGCGAGACCTCCTCCGGCAGCCAAACCGCGGTCTTTTTTGGGCTTGTCGTTTGGCCGAGCCGTCTGGCAAAGTCTCTGCTATCCTGAAGCCAAGCGCGTGTCATCGGGAGGGGCGGCACCGCTGGGTGGTTACAAGACAAAGCCCGAATGAAGTCGCTCCCTCGCAACGGATGTTCGGAGAAGGGGGTCCTACCATGAAACTGCTGATAAGACAGGCCGGGTTCGTCGCGGTTCTCGCGGCCATGTTCGCAATGATGGGGAGCGCGCAGGTCCTGGCCCAAATCACCAACGGCCAGGAAAACTCGGTGGTCACCATGCATGTCCAGGCCCACAACACCAAGGGCATCAACTGCGACAATTCTCCCGAGGCTGCGGGCGTCGGCTGCCAGGACTACGTCGATGAGTGGGATGTGGGCGTTGGCGCCGACGTGTTCATGATCGTCGCCGAAGCGGACTCCATGCTGGGAATCAGCGGTGTCAGCCTCGGCGTGACGTACGGGAATACTCCCGGCGTTCAGACCGACGGTGAGGGCGTCGACGTGTTCGGGTACACGTTCTGCTCGGATCTCGAATACACCAACGGAATCAACAGCATCGTGGACCCTTCCACCGAGTTCCCGTCCGCCAGCGGCGGCAACCGGCTGATCTGGGTCCGCACCACCAACTGCCAGCGCCATGTGATTCCGCCGCACAAGGTTCACGCCACGGCGTGCGTATTCTACGTGTACGCCTACGGCCCGGACATCATGGCGGTGGACATGAACCGGAACCTGGAAACCCCGGATGAGTACCAGATCGTGGACTGTCCGGGACCGGCTCTTTCCGACCTCTCCTATCCGGCTGCGGCGGGGAAGGTTGCTTTCGGCATTCCCGGCGGTGGGTACAACCCCTGCACCGATCCCTACACCCCGACCAAGAGCACGACCTGGGGGAGCCTCAAGAAGCAGTACCAGAACTAGCCGGCGCCGGGGTTGGGGAGGCGGACAACCGCTATCCCCCCGGTAGCATTGACGATTCGTTCGATCGGCGGCGGTCCCCTCGCGGGGGCCGCCGTCTCGTTTTTGGCCGGGGAGGGGTTTCTCTGCTAAACTCTTATGGTGCTTGATCCGGGGGGGAATTCCCGGGAGGGAACTTTCGGGAGAAAAGTGCCGGCGGGGGGGTAGAAACCCCCGACGGGCCGCGGGTTGTGGAACGCCGCCGCGGTCCGGGTGCCGATGGGCACGGTGTGTCCTCAGAGGGCCGGTTGGGAGGTCGCTTCGAGCACCTCCCGTTTCGGCTCAAGGAGTCTGCCTCGGCCATGATTGCTACCAGATCTCGCAACCTGCTTTGCATCGCCCCGATCCTCCTGATTGCCGCGGGGGCCCTCCCCGGGGTCGCCCTGGCGCAACTCAACAACCAACAGGACGCCACCCTGGGTTTCTACATCTCCGAGGCCACATCGCGATTCAACTGCGAGAAGATCGAACCCCTGGCCTGTGACGACGACCAGATCCAGGTTACGGGCGAACTCAATTTGAGTTATTTCGTATTTCTGTGTGTGTTCAAGGCGGACTCCGGCCCGGGCATCTCCGGGGTCCAGTGCGGGCTTCGCTACGACGACCAGATCCACCGCGGCGTGGACATCTTCGGGTGGACCAGTTGCGCCGACATCGAGTGGCCTCAGGACGGCTGGCCCAACCGGGCCGGGGCCGGCCACGGCAACACCATGGTCTGGGTGAGAACCACCAACTGCCAGAGGAACGAGCCGGGGGGGATTGGAGACGGGGTGACCGCGGTGGCCGGGTACTTCACCGTGACCGCCTACAGCCCGGACCGGCTCGAGATCGTCGACGGGCCGGGGAAGAACATACAGCTCGTGGATTGTGACGGGCCCGCGACCACCTACCTCGAGACGACCCATCTCGGCTGGGTCGGCTTCTCCGACGACGACAGCGAGAAGGGGAGCCTGCCCTGTCTCAAGCGGGTCACCGAAGAGTCCACCTGGGGTGGCGTCAAGACCCTCTACAATCGCTGACCCGACGTGAGAAGACTCCGACCCCGGGCCTCGATCCTCCTCGCCGGTTGCATAGCGTTCCTGGGGGTCGCGTTCCTGGGTGGGTGCGGCAAGGGGCAGAACCCGCCCAAGGTCCTGGTGATCGGAATGGACGGCGCCACCTGGGATCTCATGGGACCCTTCATGGACCAGGGGCACCTCCCTCGGCTGAAGGCCCTCCGAGACGGCGGGGTCTACGGGCCCCTCCTCTCGGTGATCCCCCCGCTCTCCCCCCCGGCCTGGACCTCCGCCGCCACCGGGGTGAACCCCGGGATGCATGGGATCTTCGACTTCTTCCGCCTCGACCCCGACAGCATGATTGTCTACAGCGAGACCGCGCGAAGCCGGCGGGTGCCCGGGGTGTGGACGCTCCTCTCCGAAGCCGGCCACAAGGTTGGTATGCTGAACATGCCGATGACCGATCCCCCGGACCCGGTGGACGGCTTCATGGTGGCCGGCCTGCCTCATCCCGATTCCGTGGGGTTCGCCTATCCTCCGGAGCTGGAGGCGCGGCTCCACCGGGAGGGCTATCGCCTGGACCGGATGGGGGAGGCCCTGATCGCGGGACACGAGGCCGATCTGGAATCGGAGATCGTGGGCACCTTCAGGAAACGGAAGCAGGTGGCCCTGGAACTGGGGGAGGAGAACCCCGACCTCGACATGTACTGGGTGGTCTTCACCGGAACCGACCGGATCCAGCACTTCTTCTGGAAGTTCATGGAGAAGGATCACCCCTTCTACGATCCGGCCCTGGCTCCCCGGTTCGGAGACAGCATCCTTCACGTCTACGAGGCGATCGATGAGGCGGTAGGGGAGCTGGTGGATCAGGCCTCGGCCCAGGCCGCCGCGCAGGGGCGGGAGCTGGCGGTGATCGTGCTCTCCGACCACGGATTCTGCGGGGTCCACCGGGCCTTCCGCCCCGAGTCCTTCCTCGCCCACCCGCCGGACGGCGAGAAGCCGATCACTCGACGCCTACGCCCTCGAGACCAACGCCACCATGCTCTACGTGCCGGAGATCGGGCGGGAGTACAACGCGACCCTGACCCGGGAGCAGCACGACGCGGAGGTGGACGAGGTGCTTCGCCGGATCCTCGCCGCCCGCGACCCCCAGAACGGGCTCTGCCCGGTGATCTTCGGCGATCGCAAGGAGAACGTCTTCACCGGACGCTACACCGACAAGGCCCCCGACCTGGTGTTCCTGGCCCGGCCCGGCTACTACCTCATCAATGAGAGCGGGGACAAGGCCCCCGTTCGGCACCCCGGCCTTCTCCTTCAGCGCCCACCACGAGGTGCACGGGATCCTGATCGCCTCGGGACCCATGTTCGGGAACGGGAAGCTCGAGGGCCGCCAGAACCTGCTCGACATCACCCCCACCCTCATGTATCTGGAGGGGGAGACGGTGCCGGGGTACATGGAAGGACGGGTGCTCACCGGGCTCTTCCTTCCCGACTATCTCCATGCCCACCCGGTGAAGGTGGACAAGACCGAGGCCGAGGAGACCGGCTCCGAGGCCGTGGAACGGATCAAGGCGGTGCCCTATGTCCAGTGAGTCGCGCAGCGGAACGGCCCCGGCCCGGCGGCGGCGGGGAGCGTTTGCGGGGTTGGTACTGAGCCTGCTGGCCGTGGCGGCGGCGGGGCTCGCGTTGGGGACGGGGGGGTGCGGGAAGTCCAAGCCTCCGGTGGTGGTGATCGGGATGGACGGGGCGACCTGGGATCTCCTGGTGCCCTGGATGGAGGAGGGGAAGCTCCCCCATCTGAAGGGGTTCATGGACGAGGCGGCGGTGGGGGACCTGACCACCGTCTACCCCATCCTGAGCCCGGTGTGCTGGACCTCGGGCTTCACCGGGGTCAATCCCGGCAAGCACGGCATCTACGACTTTCAGAAGCAGGATCCGACCGGGGACGGGCAGATCCTCGAGACCGCGACCAACCGGCGGGCCACCCCCATCTGGATGCTCCTCTCGGACGCCGGCTACCGGGTGGGGGTGCTGAACGTCCCCATGACCTACCCTCCCGACCCGGTGCGGGGAAGGATGATCAGCGGGTTCCCCTTCCCCAGCGGTGACGTGAACTACACCTATCCCCCCGAGTATCAGAAGCAGCTCGGTCCCTACCTCCTGGACTATCTGGGGGAGAGCCTGTTCACCCGCACCCAGGCCGAGATGCTGAAGGGCATTCAGGCCGCCAGGAAGACCGGTTCAGGGTGGCCGGCCAGTGGATCGATTCGGGAAAGTACGACTTCATCTGGATGGTCTTCACCGCCTCGGACAAGGTGCAGCACTTCTTCTGGAAGGACATGGACCCCAACCACCCCGAGCACACCGCGGAGGGGGCGAAGGAGTTCGGGAACGCCATCCAGGACGTCTGGGAGCGGTTGGACGTGATGTTCGGGGATCTGGTGGCCGCGCTCCCCCCCGACGCCACCGTGCTGGTGATGTCCGACCACGGATTCGGGCCCATCTATCGCCAGCTCAACCTGTCGAACTGGGTCGAGGACACCGACATACCCGAGTGGCTCGGCACCCACGCCGTCCCCCAGATGACCATCACCAACGGCATCATGCACTACATCCTGCAGGGAGGGCTCGAGGGGAGTTCGGACCGTCAGGCGTTCATCGACAAGTTCGAGACGATGGCCATGAATCTCCACGACCCCAAGACCGGTCTCTGCCCCTTCGAGAACATCTTCCGCCGCGAGGACCTCTACAAGGGGCCGGTGGTGGAGAAGGCCCCGGACGTGGTCTTCCAGGAGATCCCGCACTACTTCGTGACCCGCGGGGTGCCGGACTCGGTCAAGGCCGACGTCCCCTACTTCCAGGACGTCTGGACCACCTCGTTCACCGCCAACCATCGCCCCCAGGGAGTCATCGCGGTGCGCGGTCCCGCCGTGCACCGGAATCGCGAGGGGGACGCCCGGGCGCGCCTGGCCGCGGGTGGCGACTTCAAGGACGCCCAGATCATCGACGTGACGCCGTCCCTCCTGGCCCTCATGGGGCAGGTGGTCCCCGACGCGATGGACGGGCGGGTGTGGACCGAGGTGATGAAGCCCGACTTCCTGAACAAGCACCCGGTGAGCAGGAAATCGGTGCCGGGGTTCCTTCTCGACCGGGCGCCGGCCCAGGTGCTGACCCCGGAGCAGAAGGAGCGGTTGCGGGCGCTGCCCTACATCCAGTAGCGGGCGCCCGGAGCGGGCCTCACTTCGCGCCGAGCGAGTCGATCCGGGCCTGGACCCGGGCCAGGCTCTGCTGGATGCGGACGTTGGAGGGCTGCAGCGCCAGCGCCTCCTTCCAGGTCTTCTCCGCCTTCTTCAACTCGCCCTGGTTGGCATAGGCCGCGGCGAGGTTGTTGAGGTAGAACTGGTTCTGCTTCATCCGGGGGTAGATGGACTCGAAGAGCTCCGCCGCCTCGCCGGACTTCCCCCACACCAGCTTCAGGGTCCCGTCGGCGTAGACCAGCTCCGGGCGACGCCCCATCCGCCGGTAGGCGTCCTGGAGCACCTGTTCCGCCCCCTCGAAGTCCCGGTTCTGGATGAGCCCCAACACGCGCTCCTGGATGAGTCGAAGCGAATCGGCGGGGGCCATCACCGCCGTGGTGTCGGCGGGGGCGCCGCCCGCGGTCACCACCAGCCCCTGATCCCGGAGGGACTGCAGGTTGTTCCGGGCCACATCATAGGCGGGGTTCAGCTGGAGGGCCCTCTGGAAGGCCATGGCCGCCTGATCGTAGATTCCCATCTGCGCGTCCAGGGTGCCGAGGTTGTTCCAGTACTCCGCGTTCACCGGATCGAGATTCAGGAGATCGCCGTAGACGTTGGCCGCCCCCCGCCAGTCCTGCTTGTGCTCGTAGAGCCGGGCCAGGGCCGCCAGCCCGGGGACGAAGTCGGGGTGGTCGGTGCGCAGGGACTCCAGCTCCCGGGTGGCCTCCTCGTTCACGTTGTCGCGGACCAGCATGGCGGCCAGGGCGAACCGCGGGTACGGGTTCGCCGGATCGAGACGAAGGGACCGCTCGTATTCCCGGAGCGCCGCCGAGCCCCGCTTCTCCCGGTCGTAGACCGAGCCGAGCTGGAAGACGTCCTGACCGGTGATCCCCAGGCCGGGGACGGCGCCCGCCGGGGCCCAGATCCCCCAGATCGCGATCGCGGCCAGCCCTCCCGCCACCGCGGCGATCCGGGTCCGCGCCGGGGCATCGAGAACCGCGGTGAGAAAGAGGGCGAACCCGGCGAGGAGCGTCATGACCGTGAGCTGTCGGGTGTCGGCGTCGGCGGTGGTGAGGAGCGCGGCCAGGAGCCCGGACAGGGCTCCCGCCCACAGAAGCCCGCCCGCCTTCCGCCGGCGGAGGACCAGCCCCACCAGGCCCAGGGGGATGAGGATCCGCCCCGCCCAGGTGATGACGTTGAGCCACCCCCCCTCCACGCGGTCGCGCAGGAAGGCCGCGCTCACCTCGCGGGGCAGGGGCTCGCCGGTGAAGGTGGCCAGCACCTTGACCCCGGTCCGCTTCAAGCTCGAGAGCGGATGGGTGAACGCCTCGCGGAGCGCCTGCCCCGCCCAGTACCGGTCGGTCTGGGCGGCGGTGACCGGACGGTTCTCGGCCCGCCCGGCCTCGCGGGTGAAATCCCGGCGGACCCACCAGGCCCTGCCGTCGTGATCGCCGCGTTGCGGCTCGACCCCCGAGGCCTCGGCGCGGTTCCCCCGGTAGACGTCCACGCCTCGAACCGGGGGGAGAACGTCCGAGGTTCCGGCCAGCGCTCCCGCGGCGGCCGATCCCCCCGCCCAGAGTCCGAGGAAGAGGATGACGGCGGGGAGGCGCGAACGACCGCCCCGGCCGGAGGCGAAAAGGGCCAGGATCAGGAGAATGAGGCCGAGGCTCCATCCCAGGGTCGCGTCCATGCGTCCGGCAAGGCCCACCAGGAGTCCGGCCACCGCCCAGGAGGCCATGGTCCGCTTCCCGTCCAGGACCAGGAGGGCGGCGAGCCCCAGGAGGGCCCCGGGGATCGCGGGGCTGAAGGCCCCCGCGCTCATCACCAGCGGCCCGGCCGCCGCGGCGAGGATCCCGGCCGTAGTCGCGGCCCACGGTCCGCTCCGTTTCCAGGCCAGGCCGAGCACTCCGAGCGCGATCAGGGGGAGGAAGACGGCGGTGAGGATACGATGGGCTCGGCGGGCGGCCGAAGGGTCGTCGGAGGCCAGGACGGCGAGCGCCCGGACATAGATCGGGCTGGGGTGCACGTTGAGCTGAGCCGGGGCGGCCCCGCTCGAGGCCACCTGCCGGGCGGCGTCCCAATAGCCCTGCTCGCTCCCCACCGGGGTGCGCTCGAAGGGGCCCCGATCGACGGAAAGCACGGAGACGGCGGTCAGGGCGACGACGCCGGCCGCGAAGACGGTCAGCGGGATGATTCGTTTCATGGTCAGGCTCCCCTCACAGCTTCCCCAGGGCTTCCCGGGCCTCACGAACGAGGTCCGGATCCTTGCTCCGGTCCACCACGGCCTGGAAGGCGGTGCGGGCCCCGTCGACGGCTCCGGATCCGGCCCGCGCCATTCCCAGGTGGAGGAGCATCGCCATCTGGTCGGGGGCCAGATTCACGGCGCGTTCGAGGACCTTCTCCGCCTCTTTCCAGCGTTCTAGCTTGATCAGCACGAACCCCTGGGTATCCAGGTTGTTCGCCACCGGGCTCAGGGCCACCGCTCGTTTCGCCTCGACGAGGGCCTGGTCGAGATCCCGGCCCAGGAGGGCGCGGTTGTAGGCCAGACCGCCCAGAGCCCGGGCGTTTCCGGGGCTCCAGTGCACCACCTCCGCGTACTGCTTCACCGCCTCGGCGTAATTTCCCCGGCGAGCGGCCAGAAGCGCCAGGTTGAAGGAGAGCGTGGGGTACACCGGCGTCGTGGCCCGGGCTTCATCCCAGTACACCTGGGCGCTGTCCAGATCCCCGGCCTGGAACTTGATCGTGCCGATGTTGCTCAGGGCCAGCCCCTTCTCCAGGGAATCCCCGATCCTGGCCGCCCGGAGGAAGTACGTCTCCGCCGGAGCGGACTGTCCGTTCAGGAGTTTCTGGATGCCCCGCTCGTTGATGTCGTGGGAGAGCAGGGTTCGGGTCAGGATTTCCCGCGGCTCGATCTCCATGGCCAGGCCAAGAGCCTCGTCCAGGTTCCGCGTTCCGGGGGGAATCTGGCCCCGGAACCGGGCCCGGAGGGTGAGGATCCGGGCGCGCCGGAACCGGTCGATGGATTCGGCCAGCGAGCTGTCCGTGGGGGCCGGCTCCAGGATCGGGGTGACCGGCTTCAGTTCGTCCTGGAGGACCATCATGTTGACCTGCCCGCTCAGGTCGTACATATGGCGGGGAACGGCGTACTCCAGGTAGAGGTTGTCGTCGGTCACCCGCTTGGGCCAGTCGCCCACCCAATGCTGGATCCCGTCCCGGTCGGTGAGGTAGTAGGCCAGGAGCTGGGAGAGGGGGAGAACCTCGATCTGGCGCAGGTCGTCGCCCACCGGGCCGTTCAACGAGGCCTCGGCCTGGTCCAGGTGGAAGTGGAGCGGGCTCAGGCTCCCCACCAGGATGAGGTCCCCCGGCGCGGCCCGCCACAGGTGAACGTAGGGGTAGGCGTCGATGAACGTCGCCAGCATGGTCTTGAGATCGGCCTCGGTGTACTGGTAGATCTGCACCCACTGGCAGACCACTCCCCCCGGTTTCAGGTGCTGCTTGGTCAGTTCGAAGAACTGGCGGGTGAACAGCGCGCTCACCCCGGCGATCCAGGGGTTGGAGGGCTCGCTCACGATGACGTCGTACTTCTCCCGGGTGAGGAGGAGGTAGTTCCGGCCGTCGTTGATGATGAGCTTGTGACGTGGATCGTCCAGGCACCGGCGGTTGAAGTCCTCGAACCAGCCCGCGACGTCCACCATGCTGGGGATGAGCTCGACGGTCTCGACCCGCTCGAAGGGGTGGGTGAGGAGCGAACCGACGGAGATCCCGCTGGCCAGGCCGATCATGAGCCCGTCCTTCACCTCTCCGGCGTGGTAGAAGACCGGGAGGTGGGAGATGAGCTTCTGGGTGATCATGTCGCCGTGGGTCGAGGCCTCCACCTTGCCGTTGGTCCGGAGCGAGGTGACCTGCTCGGTCTGCCAGACCGAGACCGTGGCCTCGGTGGCCTCGTCGTAGAGCAGGATGTCCGCCCCGGCCGCGCTCTCCTCGATCGATGGATACTTGCCCAGTTCCCCGGCGTACAGGTATGCACCCGAGGCCATCACCAGCGGGTTCCAGCGCTGGAAGCCCAGGATGGTCGCGGGCACCATGCCCAGCACCACCACCGCCAGGCCCCACCGGATCGCTCCCGGCACCCGCCGCCGGCCGAGGACGGCGAGGAGCAGGATCGCGGCGGCCACGTTCACCAGGGATGCGGCGAGGATGGAGTTCTGCCGGCCGAGCCAGGGCACCAGCACGAAGCCGGTCAGGAAGGAGCCGCCGATGGCTCCCAGGGTGTTGGCGGCGTAGAGGGCGCCCAGGCTCCGCCCGGTTTGGGAGCGGTTCACGTAGGCGCGGGTGACCAGCGGGAACGTTCCCCCCATGAGCACGGTGGGGATGAACATGGCCGAACCGGCCAGGAGCACCCGGAAGGTCTCGATCTTGAACCACGAGCCATTGAGGTGCGGGAAGGCGTCCACGAACCACTGGGGCATGTGCCCCATGATCGGGATGGTGAAGAGCGCGAACAGCGGGATCCCCGCCTGGACCAGGGCCAGCAGGGATTCGGGCCGACCGTAGCGGTCGGCCAGCCGCGCGAACAGGAGGCTCCCCAGGGAGAGGCCGAGGAGGAAGGTAGCCAGCATGGAGGTGAACGCGTAGTTCGTGGTCCCCAGGACCATGGAGAGGGTCTTGGTCCAGGCCACCTCGTAGGCCAGGGCGGCGAATCCACTGGCCGCGTAGACCCAGAGCACGGTGCGCCGGAGGCCGGCGCCGGAGGGATCCGCCGGTAGGGCGGAGGCCCGGGGGGCGGGCGCTGCGGCCTCGGGGGACGGGGGAGCGGACCGGAAAGGGAAGGCGCGGGCCAGAAGGACCGCCGCCACCGCCACCACCCCGTTGAATACCGCGGCCACGTAGGTGGAGCCGTTCAGGCCGATGCCGGGGAGGAGGAAGAAGCCGCCGACCACCGTCCCCAGGACCGCCCCCAGGGTATTGGACCCGTAGAGGAGCCCGGCCCGGGTCCCCAGCCCCTTCCAGTTCCGGAAGAGGAGCTTCCCGAGGACGGGAAGGGTGCCGCCCATCATGGTGGTGGGGACGAGGAGCACGGCGAAGCTCAGCACGAAGCGGATCAGGGCCAGGGCGTAGGGTCCCGGCTCCATCGCGCGGTAGATCCCCCCGTACACCCCGTCCAGGAAGTGGAGGATGGCGGGCAGCAGGAGCGCCCAGACCCCCACCGCGGCCTCGAGCAGCCCGTACACCAGCAGAGGGTGGCCGCGACGGTCGATGGACCGGCCGAAGACCGTGCTCCCCAGGGCGAGTCCGGCCATGTATGCCGCGAGGACGGTGGCGATGGCGAACGCGGAGCCGCCGAAGACGGTGGTGAACTCCCGCGTCCACACCACCTCGTAGACCAGTGCGCTGGCGCCGGATAGGAAGAAGAGGGCGAGGACGGCCGACTCGAGCGGGCTCAGTCCGGCACGCGCGCCGCGTTGCTCCGGGGAAGGCTTAGGATTCAACGGATCGGCTCTCTCAGAGTGTGAGGCTCCCGGACACGGTTCCGTACCGTCCCTGTCATCGAAGGCAGAAGAGGATACCAGCCGGATGAGGCCGGAATCAAGCAAGCTCCCCCCCGGTAGTGGAATGGGTCCCCCGGGGAGGCGTACCTTGAGGGTACCGTTCCCGGTAGGGTACACTTCCAGGGGTTTTTCGGTGCTTTGGGGGCGACCGTCGGGTCGCCCCTTTCTGGCCATAGGGAGGTTCCATCACATGAAGCGAATCCACGTACTGGCGGGGCTCGTCGCCCTCTCGGCGGCGATGATCGTCGGGTGCGGCCAGAACTCGGATGATCCCGTCCTGGCCGAAGTCGGGAATCGGACCGTCCGCGCCTCCGACTTCGAGCAGGCGTACCTCAAGATGAAGCCCCAGGAACGCCCCGATCTCACCCAGATGGAGGGCAAGCAGGGTCTTCTCAAGGATCTCATCAACAAGGATCTGATGGAGATCGCGGCCACCGAGGTCTATCCGGACCTGATTCTCCAGCAGCAGTGGCGCCTGCGCCGCTTTCGGGACACCCAGGTCTCCCACCTGGTCCTGGCCAAGCTGGTCAAGGACCAGGTTCACGTCACCGAGGGGATGAAGGATTCGCTCTACGCCCACATGGGTCGCGAGCGCCACCTCCTGGGCATGCTGATCGTCGACCCCGGAGTGGACAAGTTCATCAAGGAACAGCTCGACAAGGGCGTCGATTTCCAGAAACTGGCCAAGGACTATTCCGCCCAGTGGGTGGGCGAGGGCCGGGACGGGGACATGGGGTGGACCAAGGCCGGGACCCTGCCCTGGGCGGTGGACTCGGCGGTTTGGACCGCTCCGGTGGGGAGCACCCTGGGCCCGATGAAGGATGCGATGGGGACCTACTTCTTCAAGGTCCTCGATGAGCGTCCGGCCGATGTGGCGTCTTCCCGCCAGGAAATGGACGGCGTTCTGGATCAGACCCTCCGCCAGCCGCTCTACTTCAACCGGCAGAAGGCCGTTCTCGACTCGTTGATCGCGGCGGCCGGCCCCAGCTACCCGGCCGAGGGCAAGGCCCTCCTCATGACCAAGTACTACTGGCAGCCGAGCCCGAGCCAGATGGACAATCCCTACGCCAAGCTCGACTCCCAGCGGTCCACGCCTCCCTTCACCGCCGCGGAGGAGACGACCAAGGTGGTGGACTTCGAAAACGCTCCCGACTGGACGGCCCGGGATTTCGCCAACCGCCTGGAGTGGTATCCCTCCGGCCTATGGCCCACCGGCTCCGACGAAGAGGACCTGATGGAAGTCTTCAAGGTGCTGATGCGGGACTACCTCTATTCGAAGGCGGCGGAGGATCTGCATTTCACCGACGATCCGGTGCTCAAGGCCCGGCTCCTGGACCGGGCCCAGAACATGCGGGTCACCTACTTCTATTACAACGACGTCATCAAGGACGTGAAGCCCACCCAGGCCGAAATCGACACCTATTTCCAGGCCCACAAGGACGCCTACAAGGCGCCGCCCTCCTACAAGGTGGCCAGTTTCGCCTCCAAGGACGAGGCGCTGATGAAGCAGCTGGCCGAGGACTGGAAGCAGGGGACGTCGTTCACCGACCTCCGGGACAAGTACCAGAAGACCGACCCGGGGCTGGTGGCCGACGGGGAATCGCAGTGGCTCTACGAGGGCCAGGACGTGGTCCGCGACAACACGGTGGCGCCTCTCAAGGAAGGCGGGGTCAGCGACCCCGTGCTCCGCACGGATCTGGCCACGGTGTACCGGGTGGTGGCCCGCCGGCCCGAGCGGCTCGTGAGCTACGCGGAGATCAAGCAGCAGGTGGACCAGGACGCCAGGACCTTCCTGGCCGACAAGAAGCTGGACGCTTTCCTGGAGAAGGAGCGGGCCAAGATCGGGGTCACGATCCATACCCAGGCCCTCGAGCAGCTCGCCGCGCCGGCGGACACCACGGGAGCCTCCGGCGAGACGACCGAGGAAGGGACGAGCTAGCCGGTCAGGGCCCGGAGCAGCACCGGCTGCCAGATGGGGGCCAGGACGGCCTTGAGGGCCGCATCCAGGACCACGAGGCCCAGGCCCAGAAGGAACACGCGGACCGGGAAGCGAAGGCGCGCTTCCCGGTCCGTCTCTGTTTCGGGGGACCCGTTTCTCCCGGTCCACCGGCGGAAGATGGAGAGCCCGAGGGCGGCCAGGGCGGCGCCGGTGATCACGTAGCCCACCACGCGGATCTCCGCCCACACCGGCCAGCCCAGCAGCGCCGCGGTGACCCGGTCCCCGCTCACCAGGACCAGGGAGGCCACGTAGTAGTTCATGTAGTTGAGGAGCCACGTCCCCAGGGCCAGGGATGCCGCCCCCGCGGTGAGCACCGAAAGCGCGCAGAACCCCGCGTAATGGCGGAGGTGGATGGGAAGGTAGAGCCGGGGCGAGCCCTCTTCACCCTCTCCGGTCCGCACCCAGTGAATCATCTCCTGGGCATAGGAGGGGCCGCGGTGGACGGTGATCGCCGCGCGTTCCGGGAAGAGCAATACTCCCCCTCCCACCGCGAGGCTCTGGAAAACCGCCCACAGGAGCACCCACCCCACCGCGGCCCGGTAGCGCGCGGCGGCGACCCGGCGGATGAAGAGGGGGTAGGGAACGGCGGCGCCAAGGATCGGGAAGAGCCACGACCATCCGAGGAGGAAGCCGAGGGCGGTGGAGGCCACGCTGCCCGCGGCCAGGTAGAGCGCGTTTCGGAGCCCGTTCACCTGACGGACCTCCTTTCCGGGGGGCGATGGGAAGGGTGGGCGGGGGCGGTCACAGGATGTAGGCCACCGCGAACCCGATCTGGGCGGCGAGCATCATCAGGTACATGTGGGTCCACGACGGGTGGTTCTCGGTGGTGGCCAGCGCGTCGGGGTCGCGGAGGATCAGGTAGACCACGTAGCTTCCCCACGCCGCGAGACCGATGCCCAGAAACGTCAGGGCGGCCCGGTTGCCGGTGAGAATCCCAAGGATCGAGCCCAGCGGCATCAGGAGGAAGGGAAGGACGAAGAAGGGGGCGATCATCCAGGCCGCGCGGCGGACCCCGTAGATGATGGGCAGGGTCCGGCACCCTCCCGCCCGGTCGCCCGCGATGTCGGCGAAGTCCTTGGTGGAGCTGGCCCCGAGGAGGAAGAGCCCGAAGATCATCCCGATGAACCACGGCTCCGGCGCGATCACCGTGCGCACGCACGACCAGCCGGCCACCTTGAGGAGGAGTCCCCGGGGGATGGCGATGGTGACGTTGGCCCAGACGCCCCGGGCCTTGGTGCGCAGGGGGGGGACGGAGTAGGCGGTGGTGAGGATCGCGGCCGCCGACGCGAGGATGAAGCACTGGATGTCCACCAGCCAGGCCAGGAGGAGGGCGAAGATGAAGAGGACCAGGGTCAGCGCCCCCGTCTCGGCGATCGAGACCCGCCCGCTGGGCAGGGGACGGCGCGGCTTGTTGACCCGATCCACCTCGAGATCGTAGATCTGGTTCAGGGTGTTCGAGGCGGCGTTCAGGGACGCGGCCATGAGGGTGCCGAGAGCCAGGTTCAGGAACAGGGTCGGCCCGAGGGGAAGGGGCGGGCGCGCCCCGACGCCGGCGATGCCTCCCGAGAGCATCCCGAGGGCGGGAGCGAGGAGGGTGAAGGGGCGGGCGAGTTCCCAGTACAGCCCCAGGCGGGACCGGGCGGGGGAGGTGGTGACGGTTTCGGCCATGTCGCTGTGGTTTCCCCAGATGCGGATTCGAGACGCTACCAGGGCCGGAGGGCCGGGTCAAGCCGCAGCCCAGCCCGCCCCCAACCCCGGGAACCCGGGACCGGCCCCAGGGTGTAAGATTTCGACTCTTTTCGACGCCCCAGGACCCCAGGGAGGAAGCCCAAGGATGCGTCTGGCTATGCCCTCGTTCGTGTTATCGGCCGTGGCCCTCATGGTCTTCGCCGCCGCGGTCCCGGCCGCCGAGGCTCCGGCTCCGCCCGCTCCTGCGACCTCGGGACGGTCGGAGCTGACCCGCCAGGGCCCCGACGGCTTCACTCTCCGCGTCACCGTGCCCCCGCCCACCACCGCGCCGGTGGACCTCCCGGAAGGGGGAACCTACCTCTCGGTGACGATCCCCGGCTACGGCGGACGGGGTGGCGAGGACGCCGGACTCCCGAACCTGCCCCGCCGCGGTTTCCCGTTTGCGCTCCCCGAGGGCGCCGTCGCCCGGATTTCCACCCGGGTGATCGCCAGCACCGCCTTTCACGGGTCGGCCCCGGTTCCCGTCCCCCGGTCCCGGTTCGTCTACGGCGATCCGTTTCCCACCGAGGTGGACACCTACACCCCCGATCCTGCCGTCTACCGGTCCGCCGGCTGGTTCCCGCCCGAGGTGGCCGAGCTGGGCCCGACCGCGGGCTGGCGGCACCAGCGGGTCTCGGTGGTGTCGGTGAGCCCGGTCCAGGTGATCCCGGCCACCGGTGAATACCGGGTGGCCACCCAGATCGAGGTCACGGTCTCCTTCGATCGCCGCGGCGAGGCGCCGAGCGCCAAGCCGGGCGTGGTGCGGACGGTTCCCGCCGGCCCCGATGCTCCGGGCTGGGAGGAGCTCCAGGACAAGGTCCTGGTGAACGGGGCCTCGGCCGGCGGGTTTCGGACCCAGGCCGCGCCCCAGAGCGTTCCCCGCGCCTTTCCCGAGGGTCAGCCGTTCGTTCGGGTTCGTTTCGGCGCCACCGGATTCAGCCGCATCCCCTACGCCGACCTGGCCTCGGAAGGATTCCCCGCGGACCAGGCGGTAGGCAGGGTGCGGGTGGAGGAACGGGGCTACGACTCCAACCGCGCCAACCCGTTCCTGGTGACCAACCTTCCCCGGGCGATCGATGACGCCAATGGCAACGGGGTGTTCGACGACGGCGACTTCCTGGAGTTCTACGGGTTCAACTACCGGGATCGTTTCCATCCCCAGCCCACCGACGGCCGCTACTCGTACTTCCATACCTACTGGGTTACCGCGTCGGATGAAGGGGGGCGGGACATCCCGAGCGCGGACGGCTATCCGGCGGATGGGGAATGGACCCCGGTCACCTCGTTCCCCCAGGACACGCACTACGAGAAGGACCTGAACTACCTCAACAATCCCCCCCAGGACGGGAATTCGATCTACCCGGCCAAGTCCGCCCTCTACTGGTTCGATCCCCGCCAGGTGAACGAGACCGTGTCCATCGTTCTCCACGACCCCGACCCGGCCGGGATGTTCCAGGTGGATGCCCTCTGGCAGGGGGTCTACACCGTGGCCCCCGCGGACACCCACGTCGTGTCCTTCAAGATGAACAACTGCGCCCTCCTCGAGGACTATCACTTCAAGAAGCAGGAGACGTTCACCTGGCATTCGGGCGCGCGGCCCATCAACGGGTGTCTGGTGGACGGCACGAATCAGGTTCACATCCTGGGCCGGACGCCGTTCTCCACCAACCTGAGCGGGTCGGAATTCGACTGGTTCGACCTGAACTACAGCCGGCTCCTCCGCGCCCACGACGACCGGCTGGTGTTCAACAACTGGTCCCTGACCGGGAATCTCGAGTTCCGGGTGACCGGGTTCACCACCCCCGACGTCAAGGTCCTGGAGATCACCGACCCGGCCAACCCGGTATGGCTCACCCCCCACGTCGAGGCCTCGGAGGGCGGATATGCGGCCACCATCCGGATCGTGGGAACCGGGAGCCGGCGCACGTTCGTGGCCCTCGACCCCAGCCGGATCACCGGACTTCCGCCCTCGGAGCATCCGCTGCCCCCCGATCTCGGCACCACGGCCATCGCCTCCGGGCTCACCCGCGACCTCCTGGTCGCCGGTCGGGGAAGCGACTACGTGCTCCTGACCCAACCCGGGTTCCGGGACGCCTGGGCCCCGCTCGTCCAGCACCGGGAATCCCAGGGGCACCAGGTGCTCCTCTGCGACGTGCTGGAGGTGTACGACGAGTTTTCGGGAGGCGACAAGACCCCCTGGGCCATCCGGCGCTTCCTCACCCAGGCCTACCGCAACTGGGACCCCGCCCCGAGCTACCTCATGCTGGGCGGCGACGCCAGCGAGGACTACCGGCACGATCTGGCCACTTCGGATCCGGACTGGGTGCCGACCATGATGCACTTCGGCCACGTGCCCGGCCCCGGAGGGCGGGAGCTGGCCGGGACCGACAACTGGTACGTGGCGGCGCTCCGCCCCGGGGACGACGAGCTGGACGTGCTCCCGGAGATGCACGTGGGCCGGCTCCCGGTGGGAAGCGTGGACGAGGTGAACCGGATGGTGGAGAAGATCCTCGCCTTCGAGAACGCCCAACCCACCGACGACTGGCGGAAACGCGGCGTCTTCTTCGCCGACGACCAGTACTCGACCAGCATCACCTTCAACTCGGGGTACTGCTGGAAGCCGGACGAGGTCGTCTTCCGGTCCACCACCGAGGCGATGTGCGATTCCATCCCCGGTCGAAGCGGGCTCATGGACTTCCAGTGCGTCCCGTTCTATCTGAACGCCTACGTGGACACCGTCGCGTCTCTCGGCCGCCGTCCCGGGATCGTGGGCAATTGCCCCAGCCGTGACGGCAAGAGTCTTCTGACCGAGACCATTCCCTGGGTTCGGTCCCACGTCACCCCGGCCCTGGTCGACCAGGTGAGCCGGGGGAGTCTGGTGTGGGAGTTCACCGGACACGCCAACCGCAACATCATCACCACCGAGACCACGTTCCAGAACTATCCCCGGCTCTCGGTGCGGGACGTGGACCGGATCAACAACCTGGGCAAACCGTTCCTCTTCTTCGGCTACGCCTGCCACCTGGCCGAATTCGAGAACGCGAACGAGGGGTCCAACGGGGGAGTGGGGGGAGAATCAATCGGGGAGTCCCTGCTCCTGGCCCCCAACCGGGGCGCGGTGGCCACCGTGGCCTCGACCGCCTACGAACTGCTGCTCACCAATCCCGACGCCCAGTCGTACACCACGCGGGCCCTGTTCTGGGACCTTCCCCGGGACCCGGCCACCGGCCGTCCGCGGCGGATCCTGGGCGATTGCATGACCCGCGCCTTCGTGGCCAACGCGCTGGAGCACGGGATGACCTCCCACTGGGCGGAGATGCTCCGCACCTACGTGACCCTGGGAGATCCCGCTCTCTTGGTGGACATCGCCGCCGCCGACCTCCGGGTCGAGGTGAACGGCTCCCAGGTGGCCGACGGCACTCCCCTCGCCGCCGCTTCCTTCCAGGATTCGATCCTGGTGTCCGCGGCGATCTCGGACGACGTGGACGTCTCCACGATTCGGGTCACCGAGGGGGAAACCGAGGTCCCGCCGGGCCGGGTGACGGTGGTGCCTCCGGACGCCGGGGCGGAGGGGGCCCAGACCTACCAGGTCCAGTTCAAGACCGCGCTGCGGTTGGGCACCTACGACGTGGCCATCGAGGCCACCGACTGGTCCGGGCGAATCAGTCGATTCACCCTCCCCGTTCAGTTCCAGACCGAGTTCAGCGCGGACGGGAAGAAGCTAAGCTCCTCCGGAGCCGACCTGGTGGACTCCACCGCGGTCATCCAGGCCCGGATTACCAGCCCGGTGCCCCTCGCCCAGGGGGCCATCGCCCTGGTGGTAGACGGGGCCTCCGTCGAGCCCGTCATGACCAAGCTCGACGCCGAGGGAAGGCAGTGGACGCTGGATCTCCAGCGTACCTGGGGCTCCGGCCTGCATGCCGCCGAGCTTCGGGTGACCGACGAGGTGGGGGGCGCGGTGACCCGATCGGTCAAGTTCCAGGTCTCCGGAGAGGGGTTCGACCTCCTGAACTCGTTCTTCTACCCCAACCCGGCCGACGGGGGAGGGGGCCGGTTCGTCTACACCCTGAATCAAAGCGCCCGGGACGCCCGGGTGACCATCTACACCGTGGCCGGCCGGCGGGTTCTCAGGACCCCGGTACCCTCCCTCGCCGGGACCAACGCCTTCGCCTGGGACCTCCGCGACGAAGGGGGGGACCGGGTGGCCAACGGCGTGTACCTGCTCATGTTCGACGCCCACGGCGGTAACGGAAAAGAAATCAAGCACTTGGAGCGGGTGGCGGTGGCTCGCTGAACCCTCGGGACCGGTCCGGACCCCGCCCCGGGTCGGATTCCCGATCCGGAGGGCGGGAAGCTCCCGGCGGGCAAGGATTCCCCGCCCCCCGGTCCGGGGAACTCCCGCCGCGCCGAAGGATCCGCCGCCGCGGGTCCGCATTTCCCCGGAAAATCAACTCCATTGGCGCCTTTTTCCGTTGACGGACTTATACCACGGTGATATGAGTCCGGTTGACGCGCAATGACGCGCGTCAGCGGTACCAATGGAGGGCACCACCGTGAACAAGCAAGAGCTCATCGAATCCGTCGCCAAGAAGACCCAGCTCACCAAGAAGGACGCCTCCGCGGCGGTCGACGCCACCCTGGACGCGATCAAGCGCGGGACCAAGAAGGGCGGGGTCAGCCTGGCCGGTTTCGGCTCCTTCAGCGTTTCCAACCGCAAGGCCCGGATCGGCCGGAACCCCAAGACGGGCGAGGCGATCAAGATCAAGGCCTCGAAGAGCGTCCGTTTCCGTCCCGGAAAGGCCTACAAGACCAGCCTCTGAGATCCTTTCCACCGCATAGAGTACTGATTCCATAGTGATTGGGGCCCGGGTTCGCCGGGCCCCGCTTTTTGGGGTGGTATGGGGACCGGGGGCCCAGCCCGTCCGAATCACGAAGGCGTGTTGCGAGGGGGAGAAGATGGGCGTCGGATCGGGCTAGCCGCGCCGCTCGCGCTCCGGGCCCGCTTCGGCGTCCGGGGGGAGGTCCGAGGCGAACACGACCCGGTTCTTGCCGGTGCGCTTGGCGTGGACGAGAGCCGCGTTGGCCGCCCTCCACAGCGAACCCGCCGAGGCGCCGTCCTGCGGGTAGACCGCGCCTCCGATGCTCACCGTGATGCGACTGGCCACCGACTGGCCCTCGAGCCCGGTAATGCTGAAGTGGGAGAGTTCGGTCGCCCGGCGCAGTCGCTCGCACACCGCCAGGGCATCCTCCGGGGTGACCGGCGGGGTCAGGATGAGCGCGAACTCCTCCCCGCCCCAGCGGGCCACCGAATCGAAGGGGCGGAGGCCGTTCTTCAGGACCTGGGCGGTGTTGGCCAGGACCTGGTTCCCCCCTTCGTAGCCGTAGCGGCTGTTGAAGGACTTGAAGTCGTCGATGTCCACGATGGCCAGGGCCAGCGGCTTCGAATCCCGGCGGGCGCGGGCGATCTCGTTGTCGAGCTGGAGGTTGAAGTAGGCCCGGTTGTAGACCTGGGTCGAGGCGTCGACGAACACCAGGTTGCCCAGGATCTCGGAGCGGCGGAGGAGGTCGGTGGCGAACTCCGAGAGCAGGCTCATCAGTCCCTGGCGATCCTCGTCGAAGAAGTGGGAATGGACGCTCCAGGCGTGGAGGACCCCGTAGACCGCCTGATCGGATTCACCCACCGGGATCATGGCCAGGGAGTGAAAGTCGGTTTCCAGACGTCCGGTGCTGGGGTCGATCTGGGCGGGAAGCTCGGGAAGGACCACCAGGTAGCGCCGGGTGAGCACCCATTCCCGGGCCAGATCCGGGTCGTAGGGCTCCCCGTTCAGGTTCTCCAGGGGGAGGCCTCCCTCAGGGCTCTTTCCCGCCATCCAGAAGGTGACGCGCTCGCACCCGAGGATCTGTCGCACGGTGAGCATGACCTGGCGCAGGATGTCCCTGGGCCCGCGAAGGAGATGGGAGTCCTGGGTCAGGATCTTGTTGTACAGGTTGAAGAGAGTGCGGATCTGGTCGAGGGACGCCGCCCCCTTCCAGTCCCGGAGCGGGAGCGGGATCTTGTGGATCCCCTCGTCCTCGTCGCCCACCGGGAGCCTCAGGGCGATGGTGTTGCCGGTGGTGAGATCCCGGTAGCGGCGGATCTTCTCATCCCCCCGGAGCACCTCCTCCACCAGGCGGAGATGGCCGAGGTCGACGAGGCGGTCGAGGAGCTCGAAGGCCAGCGCCTCCAGGGTGCGCGGATCCCCTTCCCGGATGGCTGCTTCCACACGGGCGCGGTCCGCCGCCGGCAGCCGGTCCAGGGGAAGGACCTGCTGCAGCAGCTCTCGGAAGGGAATGGCGCGCTGTTTCATGCTCCCCGGTCCACGCCTGCTCCGGCCGGGGGGGGCAGGTCGAGCCTGTTGCGTCTCAAGATGCGGTTGCCCTGGATGCCGGCCTGCTCGTGGCCGCCTTCGCCTTCAGACTGGTCGCCGACCGGTCCTGGGCGATTTTTCTCGACGATCGGACCGGGCGTGGCAGTGGGAGTAAAGCAGGCAAATCATAGCAAACACAACGATTTAGGTCAATGTGAAAGCGATCGTGAAAGCCGGGGACCGGGGCTCGCCCCCGACGTCAGGCCTGGCAATGCGGTTGCACAATCCGGCCCTGGGGTGGGTACTTGGTTACCATATTTAACTTGTTGTATTTCAATAGGTTAGTTCAAATCCGCCTTCAGGTGGGTAGCGGCGAGCCGGTGGGGCGGCTATACTGTCGTTCAGAGAATCGGAGGCTCCGGGAGGAACCTGCCGGCTACCTCCCAAGTTTTCAAACAGTTACGGTGTTTGGGAATTCGGGACGGAATCGTGTGGGATGGCATGGGACGTGCGTTTGGTAATGGTGACAAGGTTTCCATGTACACCCGATGAGCGAGGTGACGCAATGAAACGCAATCACACATCCCACGGGCCCGCCCTCCTCGCGGTGGCGACGGCACTCGTGTTGTGGGTGTTGCTGCCTGCCGTTCCCGCCGTCCAGGCCAACGACAACGACCCCGGCCCCATGGGGGAGTTCCTGGTGGGACAGAATCCTCCCGGGCCCACCGGCGACCACGGTGGGACGGGCGATTCCGGCGGCCTCGATGCAGATCCCGACACGTTCCAGATCGACGGCCAGTTCGGCGTGGGGTTCGGCAGAATCAACCCCCCAGCGCCTCCGACGGTCCCCGGCAGTCCCTTCGGACAGCTGATCGGTTGGCTGCTCGCGGTCTTCGGTACTCGCATCTTTGGTTACCACGTCCGTTAGGCCCCCGGCCGCGGGTTAAGCACGGAGGGTTGGAGTTATGGCTGATCGAGCCCAGAAAAGCGCCTCACCGGGAGTGAGTGCCGAGGCTCAGAAGCTCCAGACTGCGGAGGAGATGTTGAGCGTGGCCGACCTGGAACAGGCCGCCGCCAACTACGAGTCCGCGGTACGGACGTACCGTCGGGCCCTGGACGCGGACGTCAGCGCATCCCAGAAGGCCCGGGCATTGAAGGGGATCGGGAGCTGTCTGGAGCGAATCGGCCGGTGGAAGGAAGCGCTCAACGTCCTCGAGGACGCCGCCGCCGCCGCGCGGGCGGCGGAGGACGAACCTGAGCTGGGTCGCGTCCTCATCAAGCTGGGGAAGATCCACCTAGGACAGGGCGCTATCGACACCGCGCTTCGTTGCGGCGCCGACGCCATGAAGCTTATCGATCCCAAGACCGATCCGTCCTCCCGCGGGTTCGCGCTGAACCTCCTCGGCTCCGCGCACAACCGCAAGGGCGATCTGGGAGAGAGCGCGCGTTGTTTCGAGCAGGCACTTTCCGCCTTCAAGGGCGCGGGGGACATCCGCAGCCTCTCTCTCGCCTACAACAACCTCGGGTTGATCTACAAGGAGAAGTGCGACTGGCGGCGGGCCCTGGAGTATCTCCAGGTCTCCTCCAGCCTCCAGGCCATCGAGGGGGAGTACCCCGAGCGGCATGCCGGCGGGCTCCACAACCTGGGTATCGTCCACTTCAAGATGGGACACTGGGAGCGCGCCCGCGAGTGCTTCTCCGAATCGCTCAAGCTTTGCCGCGCGGTGAACGATCCCCTGGGCACGATCCGCGCCCTGGTGGGAACGGCCGGAGTGGACCTGATCGAGCGGCGCTGGGATCACGCCCTGGAATCCCTCGAACAGTCCCTGGAGCTCTGCTCGGAGGAGCAGTATCCGCGCGAGACCGCGCTCACCTACCGATCGTTGGGACAGCTTCACCAGGCTCGCGGCGATCTGGCCCGGTCCCGTCGCTGCTTCGAGGTGGCCTGGCGCAAGGCGATGGAGATCTCCCCCGAGGGCGATCTCGTGCGGGAGCTTCTCCGGCTTCGCGCCGACCTCGATCTGGTCGACGGCAAGCCGGCGGACGCCGCCGGTCTGGCCCGCCGCGCCGAGGAGCTTTCGGTGCGGGTGGGGGATCGCATGGAATCCGCCCTGGCCAAGCTGACCCACGGGCGGGTGCTTCTGGCCCAGGGCGAGGCCTCGGGCTACGAACTGATCGCCGAGGCCCAGGACCTGCTCCGCCGGCTGGGGAGCCCCTTCCCGCTGGCCCACACCCTGATGGAAGAAGGCCGCCTGCGGCTTCACGGCGGTAAGGATCTGGCTCGGGCCGAGGTCGCCCTCGGCGAGGCCCGCCAGGGTTTCAAGGCTCTCGGTCTCCGGGATCTGGAGGTGGAGTGCTCGATCATGCTGGCGGGGGCGGCCAGCCGCCGCGGGGACCTCGATCGGGCGGGGGAATACCTCGAGGCGGCGCGGAGCGGCATGGATGTGGTCGCCGACCCCTCCCTGGTCAAGCTCCTGGCCCAGGTTCAGAACGAGTTGGAGACCCGGCTCGTGGATACCTCGGTCACCAACCTCGGCGCCTTCCGCACCGCGGGCCGGCTCGAAGAGGTGGTGGAATCCCGCCGCCCCTACCAGGCCAAGCTGGACGCCGTGCTCGGGATCATGGCCCAGGCGGTGGAAGCGGACGGAGCCGGCCTTGTCTTCACCAACGGTCCGGTTCCCACGACCACCTATCGCATCGGGTCGGCCATCAGCCAGCGGCTGGTCGCTACCCTGACCCAGCTCCGGCCCGAGCGGCCGGAGATCGTGCTCGACGCCGCCACCACGGTCCGTAAGCCGTGGACCGGCCTCGTCGAGACCCGCCGGATGTCCTCCTTCATGGTCATTCCGATCTACGGGAACGGCGAGGCGGCCTACCTGTATCTCGATCGACTGGAGGAGGGGCGCCGGTCCTCTTTCGGGCCGAGTCATCTGAACCTTTGCCTGGCTCTCACCTCCCAGCTCGAGGCCCTGGTGGATCGCGCCTCCCTGGAGGCGACGATCATCCCCACCGAGGAGGACAGCCTTCGCCGCCGCACCTTCCTTGCCGACGTGGTCACCCAGAACCAGGAAATGGTCGAGATCCTGAAGCTGGTGGAGAAGGTGAATCGCACCAATCTCACCGTGTTGCTCCAGGGGGAGACCGGGACGGGGAAAACCCTGATCGCCCGGGCCATCCACCTGTCCAGCGACCGGGCCGAGGGGTCGTTCGTGACCGTGGATTGCGCCGCGCTTCCCGAGAACCTCCTGGAGTCCGAACTCTTCGGCTACACCAAGGGGGCCTTCACCGGGGCCAGCCACGACAAGAAGGGGCTCTTCGAGGAGGCGGACGGTGGAACCATTTTCCTGGACGAGATCGGCAAGTCGGGTCTCGGGGTCCAGCGGCGGCTGCTCCACCTTCTCGACGAGGGCGAGGTGCGGCCGGTCGGCTCCAACAGCTATCGGAAGCTCAACGTCCGGGTGATCTGCGCCACCAGCAAGAAGGATCTCCTGAACCAGGACGAGGAACCCTTCCTCAAGGATCTCTACTACCGGTTGAACGACATCATCATCCGGGTCCCCGCCCTCCGGGAGCGTCCCGAGGACATCCCGCTTCTGGCCGAGTACTTCCTGGAGACCTTCAACGCCCAGACCTCGCGGTCCATCAGCGGGTTCAACCGCACCGCGATGCAGAGACTGGTGCGCTTCCAGTGGCCGGGAAACGTTCGCGAGCTGGAAAAGGCGGTTCGCCGGGCGGCCATCCTGGCCGAGGACGACGAGTCCATCAGCCTGGACCTCCTTCCCCGCGAGATCCTTTCCGCCACCGACAGTGCCCGCGGCTCCGTCCTGGACCACGGGGAGAACGATCTCCGGGCCTCGGTGGAGGACGTGGAGCGGCGGCTGGTGGTGGATGCGCTGAAGAAGCACGCCTGGAACAAGACCCGGGCCGCTCAGGAACTGGGATTGAGCCGCAAGGGCCTGAAGAACAAGATAACCCGCTACGGCATCCGGCCGGTCCCGCGCGTGTAAGCTCGGCGGTGCGCACTCCACGGCATACCGGCCCCGTGCGGGTTGCCGTAGCGCTCCTGGTTGGACTTCTTCACCTCTCCTTTCCTCCCGCTTCCCACGCGGCCCCGGCCGACTCCACCGCCCACGTCGACGAACTGCGGAGGGAGGTCCGGGCCGATCGGCGGAACCTGGAAGCGCGACGCACTCTTGCCCGCATCCTGGGGGCGAGCGACGACGTGGAGAACCGCCGGGAGGCGGCCGAGCTCCTCGATCAGGCTGTTCTCATCGACGATCGCGATCCCGACACCTGGCTGCAGCTGGCAAGGCTCCAGGAACGCCGGAAATACCGACGCGAGGCCCGGCTCGCTTACCGCCGGGCCATCGCGCTGGCCCCGAATCGGGCGGACGTTCGAGGCGAGCTGGCCGGGCATGAACTTCGGCGCTTCGAGCAGTTCCACCGCCTGAGCTTCCTTGCCGATGCGGCGCGGGAGAACGGGCGGGCCCTGGCCATCGACCCCGGCGATACCACCACCCTCAGGCGGGAGATGCGGATCGCCGCGATCCAGGGAAGGGACGGCGCGCTGGATTCCCTTTGCGCCCGGATGAGGGACGCGGCGCCGGAAAGCGCGTGGCCCCATCTGGTCCGGGGCATGCTCTTCACCCGGGCCGGCGCCTGGACCCGGGCCCGCCGGGCCTACGCCGCCGCTTTCGCCCTGATGAGCGAGACGGAGCGAAAACCCTTCATCAGCCTGGCCGCGGTCGACCCCCGGGCGGAAGAAGAACGGGAGGCATCCGCCGACACCCTTCGCTACTGGCGGGACTACTGGCGCTGGCGCGACCCCACTCCCGCCGACCGGGAGAACCCCCGGCTCCTCGATCATTACCGGCGCATGGTGCTGGCCGAGCTCCTGTTCGGACAGGAGTCGTCCGGGATCCCGGGCTGGGACGTCGCGCCGGGCGAGATGCTGGTGCGCTACGGCATTCCCTCGGACTGGAGCTACCTCGCCGACGTCCGGCGCGGCCCCGACTGTCGCGTGAACTCATGGCTGGCCGTTCCCTCCATCGACGTTCGCTACGGCCAGGACGGCGGAACGATCCTCTTCACCTTCCTGGACTACAACCTGAACGGACGGTTTCTCCCGCCGATCTCCGGGAGCCCATCGAACCTGGACCTCTTCGCCGCCCAGTACCCGTCCACTTACCGGCCGCCCTTCCCGTCGCCCGAGCGGGACCAGGAGATCGAGATCTGGCGTTTCCTCGACCCGGCCACCGGTCGGGGGCGGATCGAGGTGGCGGCGGCGCTCTCACCCGAGGATTGGCCGGGCGGGGTCCTGGACGCGCCCTACCGGCTGGCCACCCGGATCGCCCTCTACGACTCGACCTGGACGCGTCGCGACGCGGCGGTGGGAAGCTGGGCCCTGTTCCAGAAGGACGACCTGGGACGGCTCATCGGTCTCTTCCGGCTCGACGCGCTCCCCGAGAGCCTCATCGTGGGCATGGAGACCCTCGATCGGCAGGAGGCGGGGCGGTCCGACCTCTACGCGGCCCTCCCGCCGGACACCGCCCGCGCCCGCCCGAGCCTGAGCGACCTCGCCTTCTTCAGCAAGGTGGGGTTCGATCCCGGGGACGGGGGGTATCCCTGGGCCTACGGCAGCGCCCTTCCCAATCCCGGGCACGTCTACCGGGGGGACCGCCCGATCGGGATCGGCTTCGAAACCTACGGGCTGAAGCAGGACGGGAACGGGGACCACTCGGTCCGGATCCGGGTCACCGTCGGACGGCAGACCGCCCGTGGCTGGTTCCACGTCCTCCTTCCCTTCGGGGGGTCGAGCCCGGAGGGTGAGCTGGTGTTCGAGGACTCGGGCCCGGGGCCGAACCTGTCCCAGCTCCTCTCGGTGGACCTGCCGCCTCTCGATCCCGGTGGCTACGTTCTCCGGGTGGAGGTCGAGGATCTCCTGGGGGGACGCGCCGCCGGGCGCTCCGGCCCCTTCACCGTCCTGGAACGGGCGCGGGCGCGATGAGCGGCGAGAACCGGGTTCTGGCCCGGACCGCGGCCGCCTCCGTGCTCTTCCACGTCGCGCTGGTCCTGGCGCCCGGCAGCTGGTGGGAAGGGCTGACTCCCCGGGAGGAGCCGGGTCGGGCGGGGAGCCACCTCGAAGGTCCGTTGACGGTATCGCTGGTGCCGTGGGGACCGGCGGCCGTGGCGGGGCCGCCGCGCCCGGAACCGGTCGAGGCCCCCCCGCCGGCTCCGGCGGTGGCCGCCCCGCCCATCCAGGATCCGCCCCCGGCCGAGGCCCCCTCCGAGAATCCTGCCCGGACGCCGGCGGCGACGGGGGCGGGTAGCGCCGGGGCCTCGGAACCGGCGGCGGGATCGCCGGCGGCGACGGCCCCCCGGAGCGGCGCGCCGGGCGCGCTCCGGTATCGACCCCCCAAGCTTCTGGCCGGAGCATTGCCCCTGACCCCCGAGGAGTCCGAGGGGCTCCCCTCGCCGCTCGAGATCTCGGTGCGGCTGCGGGTGGATCGCCGGGGCCGGGTGGCCGAGGTCGTGCCCCGGAAACCCGATCTCCCCGCTCCCCTCCGTGAGGCCCTCGAACGATCGGCCCGGGCCATGCGTTTCGTCCCGGCGCGACGCGGGGGCGAGCCGGTGGAGGCGTGGTTCGAGATGAGCTTCGTGTATCGGAGATGACGGCGCCCGCCTCCCGCGGCCGCCCGGGGACCGTATCCGGTCGAGCCGGAATCCGGATCCGGCGGTGCGGGGTCCCGGTTCCTTGACAGCCGCCCGGCGGCTGATATAGTTCATCGGAGAAACCGATTGCGCGCATTACCGTTCCGGCGTTCGGCGTCGCCGTCGGATCACCCAGAGCCCTCGCGGCCCGTGGGCCCGATGCGAGGCCGTTTTCATTCGAAAGGGACGACCCTGCTCACCGAGATCCTCGACGAGTCGTGCGTGCGGCTGGATGTGGCGGCGTCCACCAAGGATGCCGTCATCGACGCTTTGGTCGAGGCGCTGGTGGAGGCGGGAGCGGTCACCGACGCCTCGCGCATGGTCGCCGACATCCAGCAGCGCGAGCGGGTCATGAGCACCGGCATCGGGGGGGGAATCGCCGTTCCCCACGCCCAGAGCCCGGGAGCCACCCGGCTCTCCCTGGCGTTGGGCCGCCTGGTCCGGCCCATCGACTTCGACGCGCTGGACGAGCGTCCGGTCCAGCTCGTGTTCCTGGTCGCGGGACCCGAAGAACGGGGTGGGTTCATCCGGGTGTTGGCCCGGATCAGCCGGCTTCTCTACTCGGGAGATCTCCAGCGGAACCTCCTGCGCGCGCGCACTCCGGCCGAGGCCATGGCCTGCATTCGACACGAGGAAGAGCGGATTACGGGTTGAGTCTGAGCGCATGGCTGCCGGTGGCGACCTACGCCGCCCTCATCTTCACCCTGTCGTCGATCCCGACCCTGGCGCCTCCCGGTCACGTGGTCAACGCCGACAAGGTGGCCCACTTCATGGAGTACGCCCTCCTGGGAGGACTCCTGGCCCGGGCGTGGGGGCGCACCCTCCAGAATCGCCGGGCCGGGCTCCGGATGGCGTTGGCGGTGATCATGGGCGCGGGGATCGCCGCCCTGGACGAGACCTTTCAGGGGACGGTGGGTCGCGACAAGAGTCTGGGAGATTGGCTCACCGACCTGACCGCGGTCCTGATCGCGGTCTCGGTGGACGCATGGCTCCGGGGCCGGACCTCGAACTCCCCCCACTGGCTCTGGCAACGGGACCGGGGTGGGGCGGAAAACTCGCACGGGAGCACCGGATCATGAAACTGAACGCCCCCCGGGGCACCCAGGACATTCTTCCCGACCGCACTCCGGCGTGGGAACGGGTGGAGGCCGCGTTTCGAAGCGTGCTCGAGCGTTACGGATTCGGCGAGATCCGCACCCCGGTGTTCGAGCACACCGAGCTGTTTCTGCGCGGGGTGGGGGAGTCCACCGACATCGTGCAGAAGGAGATGTACACCTTCCCCGACCGGAAGGGCCGGAGCCTGACCTTGAGACCCGAGGGCACCGCCTCGGTGGCCCGCGCTTTCGTGGAGCACAAGCTCTACGCCGGACCCAAACCGTGGAAGGTCTACTACCTCGGCCCGATGTTCCGCTACGAACGCCCCCAGGCCGGCCGCTATCGCCAGCACCAGCAGATCGGGGCCGAACTTCTGGGCGCCGACTCGCCCGGGGCCGATTTCGAGATGATCTCGCTCTTCGCGCGGCTCCTCGGCGCGGTGGGTCTCACCGGGGTCACGGCGCTGGTGAACAGCGTGGGGGACGGCGCCTGCCGACCGGCCTACACCGAGGCGCTCCGTACCTATCTCCAGGATCACCTGGATGGGCTCTGTGTGGATTGCGTGAGACGGGTGGGGATGAACCCGCTCCGGGTGCTCGACTGCAAGGTGGAGGGGTGCCGCACGGTGGCGGCGAAAATTCCCAGCATCCAGGAGCACCTCTGCGACGACTGCCGCGCCCACCAGGAGCGGGTGCTGACGCTCTTGCGCGACGCGGGCATCGAGGTGGTGGTGGACGACCGGCTGGTGCGCGGCCTGGACTACTACACCCGAACCGTGTTCGAGATCCAGCACGGCGGGCTCGGAGCGCAGAACGCGGTGGGGGGCGGCGGCCGTTACGACCGCCTGGTGGAGGAGGTGGGTGGGCCGGCCACCCCCGGAGTGGGCTTCTCCACCGGGGTGGAGCGAATCCTGCTCGCGCTGGAGGCCGAAGGCGTCTCCCTCCCCGGCGCGCCCGCTCCCGAGGTCTCGGTGGTGACCGCGGGCGGCGATCGGGAACGTGAAGCCGCGCTCAGCCTCGCCCACCGGCTCCGCGCGCGGTTCCGGGTGGACGTGGATCTCCTGGAGCGGAACCTTGGAAACCAGATGAAGGCGGCCAACCGAAGCGGCGCCCGCACGGTGGTGATCGTGGGGGAAGGGGAGCTGGCCGGAAAGCACTGGACGGTGAAGGACATGGTCTCGGGAGACCAGGCGTCGGTGGACGACACCGGCCTCGAAGCCCATCTAGAGGACATTCTGAGGATTGAATCATGACGTCTGAGAACGAACGGATCGGGGGCGCCCCCGACGACGGGCCGAAACTCCAGCCGGAGCTTCTGGGGGATTGGAGCCGCACCCATTTGTGCGGGGAGCTTCGAGGCCCCGACGCCGGCGCCGAAGCGGTGCTCATGGGCTGGGTCCACCGCACCCGCGACCACGGGGGGGTGGTGTTCGTGGATCTCCGCGACCACACCGGGCTCACCCAGGTGGTCTTTCATCCGGGGAAGGTGAGCGCCGGGACCCTGGCCAAGGCGCGCGCGGCCCGGGCCGAGTTCGTGCTGGCGGTCCGGGGCGCGGTGGGGGCCCGCCCGGCCGACATGGTGAACCGCGAGCTCCCCACCGGGGAGATCGAGGTCGAGGCCTCGGAAGTGCGCGTCCTGAACGCGTCCAGAACCCCACCCTTTCCGGTGGAAGACGAAGCCGAGGTCTCCGAGGATCTGCGGCTCCGCTACCGCTATCTGGATCTCCGCCGCCCGGCGCTCCAGCGGGCCCTCCGGCTCCGCTCGCGGGTGACCCTGGAGGTGAGAAAGTACCTCTACGGACTCGACTTCATCGAGGTGGAGACCCCGATGATGGTGCGGCCGACCCCCGAAGGGGCTCGGGACTACGTCGTTCCCGCCCGGCTCCACCCCGGGAAGTTCTACGCTCTTCCCCAGAGCCCGCAGCTATACAAGCAGATTCTCATGGTGAGCGGGATGAATCGCTACTTCCAGATCGCGCGCTGCCTGCGGGACGAGGATCTCAGGGCCGACCGCCAGCCCGAGCACTCCCAGATCGACATGGAGATGGCCTTCGTTCGCGAGAACGACGTGTTCGAGGTGGTCGAAGGGCTCATGGCCCACGTGTTCAAGAGCTGCCTTGACGTCGATCTCCCCATCCCGTTCCAGCGGCTCACCTACCGCGAGGCCATGGACACCTACGGCACCGACAAGCCGGACCTGCGCTTCGAGCTTCCACTCACCGACGTTTCCGATTCGGTTCGGGGGCTCGGGTTCAAGGTTTTCGACGAGGCGCTGGCCCGGGGGGGGACGGTGAAGGGGCTCCGGGTGCCGGGGGGCGCGGCGCGGAGCCGGAAGGAGATCGAGACCCTGGAGGCGGCGGCCAAGCCCTACGGGGCCAAGGGCCTGGCCTGGACCAAGGTGACCGACGCGGGGCTCGAGGGGGGGATCGGGAAGTTCCTGGGCGACGGGACGGCCCTCCGGAACGTCCTGGGCGCGAAGCCGGGAGACCTCCTCCTGTTCGTGGCCGATACCTGGCTCATCGCCTGCCGCGGCCTGGGAGCGGTCCGCACCCTGCTCGGCGAGCCCCTGGTGGCGGGGCGGGAGAAGGAGTTCCGGTTCCTGTGGGTCCGGGAGTTCCCCCTCTTCGAGTTCAACGCCGAGTCGGGACGGTGGGAGCCCGCCCACCACATGTTCACCATGCCCCTGGAGGAGCACCTGGACTACCTGGAAACCGATCCGGGGAAAGTGCACGGCAACCTCTACGACCTGGTGGCCAACGGACTCGAGCTGGCCTCGGGCTCCATCCGTATTCACCGGCGGGACATCCAGGAGCGGGTCATGAAGGTGGTGGGGATGAGCGCCGAAGACGCGGAGCGCCGATTCGGATTCCTCCTGGAGGCCTTCCAGTACGGGGCGCCTCCCCACGGGGGGATCGCCCCCGGGCTCGACCGGCTGGTCATGCTCATGAACGGGAGCAAGTCGCTCCGGGACGTGATCGCGTTCCCCAAGACCGCCCGGGCCACGAGCCTCATGGACGGGGCCCCGGCGGAAGTGGATCCCCACGACCTTCAGGACCTCCACATCCGGGTGGTGCTGTAGGGGGCGCCCCGCGGAGACGGGCTGGCAACCAATTGCAATATAGCGAGTTACTGAATCCGTGCTCCCGCGGTAAAGTTGACACCCCGACGGGTCGATGGTAGCGTCTAGTCGTGGGTTCCGGCGGGGACCCATTTGATTTTTGGGGCGGATTTCTTGGGGGCAATCCCGGCGCGCCGGGAGCGTTGGACGGCCGGGGTCGAGCCCGCCGCCGCCCCCCGCACGTCGGTGGGGAGTCGTCCAACGGTAGGACATCGGCCTTTGGAGCCGAGAATCAAGGTTCGAGCCCTTGCTCCCCAGCCAGCATGGAGGGATGAATCAGGGGACGGTGGACCCCAGGGTCCGTGAAGCCCCGCACCATGGACAGAGCGAATACGGTCAACGTCGATCTGAGCCGAATCGAACCCTTGGCCCTGTTCGGGGAGAAGGACACCACCCTCCGTCACCTCGAGGAGCAATTTCAGGTGTCCTCGGTCCTCAAGGGCCAGACCCTGAGCCTCTCCGGCCCTCTCCCCAACGTCGAACACGCGGCCCGGGTGGTGCGCGAGCTGGCGGAGCGCGTGGCCGGGGGCCAGGTCGTGGATCGCCGCGACGTGGACTACCTGACCGCACTGGTGGCCGAGGAGGGGCCGGATGCGGTCTCCCAGTCCCGGGGTGAGGAGCTGGTCTTCGAGCGGGGCCGGGTGCATCTCAAGTCCAAGGGTCAGATCGACTACGTGGAGGCCATCCGGGCCCACGACGTGGTGTTCGGGATCGGCCCCGCGGGAACCGGGAAGACCTATCTCGCGGTGGCCATGGCCGTCCAGGCCCTCAAGGCCCGCAAGGTCGAGCGCATCATCCTCACCCGCCCCGCGGTGGAGGCGGGAGAGAAGCTGGGTTTTCTGCCCGGCACCTTCGAGGAGAAGATCGACCCCTATCTGCGCCCCCTCTACGACGCGCTCCGCGATTTCATCCCGTTCGAGAAGATCAAGCGCTACCAGGATCTGGGGGTGCTGGAGATCGCTCCCCTGGCCTACATGCGGGGGCGGACGCTGTCGCGGGCCTTCGTGGTCCTGGACGAGGCCCAGAACACCACCCTGAAGCAGATGAAGATGTTCCTCACCCGGCTGGGGGCCCGGTCGCGCGCGGTCATCACCGGCGACGTGACCCAGGTGGATCTCGTCGATCCGGCGGATAGCGGCCTGGTGCGGGTGAGGGAGATCCTCCGGGACACCGAGGGGATTTCCTTCGTGCAGTTCCATCCCCGGGACGTGGTCCGGCATCGCCTGGTGAGGGCCATCCTGGAGGCGTTCGAGATCTACGAGGCCGCGGAGAACGGCTCCGGGGACCGGAAGGAGCCGGCCTGAGATGGCGTTCTCCCCACATCTTCCGTTCCGGCGCCGCCGGCGCCGGGTTCAACTCGCCCACGAGAGACGCCCCACCAGTCTGCGCACGCGGATCCTGGTCCGGGCACTCCTGGGCGCCTTGATCCTTGCCGCCACCGTGTTCGCCTTTCCGCTTTCGGTGAGCACGATGCCGCCCACCTACCTGGAAGGGACGGTGGCGCCCGAAGAGATCATCGCGCCGTTCACCTTCGAAGTGCCGAAGGCCCAGGACGAGGTGGAGCGGGAGCGGGCCAGGGCTGCGGAATCCGTCCTCCCGGTGTTCACCCGCGAGACCGGGGCTTCGGCGGACGAGCGCGGGCTTGCGCGCCTGGGCAGGATTCGCCGAAACCGCGCCCGCGTGAACCGGTTCCTGGACTCGGCGGGAGTGGCCCTATCCCCGGCGACGATCCGGATGCTGGCCGCGGCGGACTCGGGGGCGGTGTTGATCCGCGAGGGAGCCCGCGTGCTGACCGAAGTCCACCGGCGGGGGCTGGTGGGCGCGGAGGACGCGGGGCTCCTGGACGGATACAACCGGATCCGATTGAGCACCGGTCAAGGAGAGGAGGTGGTCTCCACCACCGACATCCTCGATCCGCGACGGCTTGCCTCGTTGACTTCGGAGCGGGGAACGGGAGCGCTGGGGCCGGCGGGAGGCACCGCACTGACCGATCTGGTGCGGGCGGTCGCCCGGCCCAACCTGAGCTACGATCCGGCGGCCACCGATGCCGACCGGGTGGTGGCCCGGGCCTCGGTTTCGCCGAACCGCACGTCCATCCAGAAGGGGGAGCGGATCGTGGACGCCCACGAGCGCATCACCCGCGACACCGTGCGGATCCTGGAGGCGTTGCGTCAGACCCTGGTGGAGCGGGGGGCGGGAGGCGGCTTGGTGAGCTGGTTGTTGCCGCTGCTGGGTCGATTGCTCCTCCTGGCGGTGGTGGTGACCCTGTTCGTCATGTTCCTCCGCACCGCGCGTCGCGAGGTCTGGGACGACCTCGGACTCCTGACCGTGGTGGCCATCGTGTCGATCCTGACCCTGGGGCTGGGAGGCGTGGTGGCCCGGGCCCCCGATCTCCATCCCTTCATGGTCCCTATTCCCATGGCCGCGGTCCTGGTCACCCTGCTGATCGGGGAGATCGTGGGGCTGGCGGTGGTGGCCGCGCTCTCGGTGATCATCGGGTCGGTCACCGGGTGGGGGCTGCCGGTGACCCTGGTGGGCGCGGTGGGCGGGGTGATCGCGGTCTACGCGGTCCGAAGCGTGTTCCAGCGGCTGGAGTTCCTGCGCTCGATCATCCCCATCGGGGTGGGCATGGCGGCCATCCTCACCGGAATCACCCTGGTGGGGTCGGGGGTTCCGGGCTCCAGCATCCTGACCGAGATGGGTTGGACCAGCGCCAACGCCGCGTTCTCGATCGCGGTGGCCATGTTCCTGCTACCTCTCTTCGAGCGGGTCTTCCATCTCGCATCGAACATCACCCTCCTGGAACTCTCCGACCTCAACCGGCCGATCTTCAAGCGAATGATGATCGAGGCCAACGGCACCTACCACCACAGCATGGTGGTGGGATCGCTGGGCGAGGCGGCGGCGGAGGCGGTGGGGGCCAACCCGCTCCTGGCCCGGGTAGGGGGCTACTACCACGACATCGGAAAGATCGCCAAGTCGGGCTACTTCGGGGAGAACATGCACAAGGGGATGCGTAATCCCCACGAGAAGCTCACCCCCACCATGTCCAGCCTCATCCTGGAATCCCATGTGCGAGAGGGACTCGAGGTGGCGCGGGAGGTGGGGCTTCCCAACCGGGTGGCGGCCTTCATTCCGGAGCACCAGGGCACGACCCTGATGCAGTACTTCTATAACAAGGCGCTGGAGCTGGATCCGGAAGTGGACGAGCGGGATTACCGCTATCCCGGACCCCGGCCGCAGTCCAAGGAAACGGCGATCGTCATGCTGGCGGACGCCGCCGAGGCCACCGTGCGGTCCCTGGACGAGCACACGCCGAACCGGATCCGTGCGGTGCTGGCGCGCCTCTTCGAGGCCAGGATCTCCGACGGCCAGCTCGACGAGTGCGGGCTCACCATGGCGAACCTGGCCAAGATCCGCGATGCCTTCACCCACGTTCTCACCGGGGTCTACCACGGCCGGGTCAAGTACCAGTGGCAGATGGCCGGGGGCGAGGCGGCGCTGGAGGGCGGCGAACAGCGCGTCTTCCACCCCGAGCTCGAGACCGGCATCGGCATGCGGGAGGCGGCGCATGGGTTTGCGCGTCCATCTGAGACGGCGGGGAGTACCGATCGCGGTTGACCCGGTCGGAGTGAAGCGATTCGCCCGGACCCTGCTCCGCGAGGAGGGGGTTCGGGAGGGTGCGGTCACCCTGGTTCTGACCGGCGACCGGGAGGTGCGCGAGCTGAACGCTCGATTTCGCGGCCTGGACCGGCCCACCGACGTTCTGGCCTTCCCCCTGGACGATCCCGACTATCTCGGCGACGTCGTCATCTCGGTGGAGCGGGCGCGCGAGCAGGCCCCGCGCTTCCACAACGACTTCGAGTCCGAACTGGCCCGGCTCATCGCCCATGGCATCCTCCACCTCCTGGGCCACGACCATCACACCTCCGTGGAAGGGCGCCGGATGAAGGCGGCGGAGCGCCGGGCGCTGACCGGCTACGTCCCCGGCACCCTGGTGCGGGAGGAGGGGCGGGCGTGAACTCGGTGGCCGGCGTCTCCCTTCCCGTTTGGTTCACGCTCTGGGTGGGTGCGGCGGCGGCGGTGTGGTGGGTGGGAGCCACCGCGGCGGGGCTACGGTACGACCTCGTGCGGCTGGAGAAACGCGGGGAGGTGGAACCCGACTATGCGGTGGGGGCGCTTCTCCGGCGACTCCAGGACGAGCCGGTGACCCTGGGTCTCCGTTTGCGCTTCTCGAGGTTCTTCTCCGCGGCCTTCGTGCCCCTGTGCCTGGCCACCGCGGTCCTGGGTCGTCCCTGGGAGTGGCTGGTGGGGGCGTGGGTCGTGGGGTGGTTCCTGACCGCCACCGCCGAGGCCACCGGCGGTTCCTCGGTGGTGCGACGGGCCGCCCGCCTCCGGGCCGGCGCTCTCTATGCGGCGTGGGCGCGGCTGACCCTCCCGGTGGCGCGGGCGGTGCGGCCCCTGCTCAAGCTCCGCGCCCCCGACGAGGAAGACACGGGTTCCCCCAGCCTGGTCCAGGTCGAATCCCGGGCCGCGCTGACCGGCGCGGGCGGCCGGCTCGGCCGGGAGGAGCGACGGCTGCTCAGACGGCTTCTGGCCAGCACCACCATCGTGGTGGGGGACATCATGACGCCCTGGGACGCGGTGGATCGCATCCAGGCCGACGCCTCGGCTTCCGAGGCGGCGGACCGGGTCCGCGCTTCCGGACACAGCCGGCTCCCCGCGGTCGGAGCCCGGGAGGACGGCGGCGCGCCCGGCGAGGGGAACGTGGTGGGGCTGGTCACCGTGAAGGACCTCCTCACCCGGATCCACGACGCGACTCCTCCCGGGGCCTCGGTGGGCGCGCTGTTGCGCCCGGTGTATTTCGTGCGCGGTGAGGAGACCGTGGCCGATCTGCTCGACGAATTGCAGGAGGGACGGACTCACCTGGCGGTGGTGGTCGACGTCCTGGGGCGCCAGGTCGGGATCGTCACCATGGAGGACGTGCTGGAGGAGATCGTGGGAGAGCTCCACGACGAGCGCGAACGGGGCGCGAAGTGAACGCTCTCCCCTGGGCGGCGATTGCGGCGCTCTTCGTGGCGGCGGCCCTCCTCGAGGAGGCCGCGGTGTGGTTCGGCCGGAACGCCCTGGACCGGATGGAGAGCGACGAGGAGGAGGCGGCGTGCCGCGAGTTCGCGCGTTCGGCGCGACAGGCGCGGCTTCTGGGCCGGTTTCTGGTGTCGGGGGCGTTGGTGGGCCTGGCCGGGGCGTCGGCCGTCGCGCCCGAGCGGTATCCCCTGCCCGCGGCGTTCGTGATCGCCGCGCTCTGGGCGCTGGGTGGCGCCGGGCTCTCCGCGGTCCACTGGCGGAGCCCCCTGGGGCTGGCCGGCCGCATGCTCTTCCGGCCGCTCCAGGTGCTGGCCCATCCGCTCCGGTGGGCCCTGGTCACCTGGCAGAAGGTACCGGGAGTGGATCGCGTCCTCTCCGCGGGGGAGCGGGTGGTGGAGCTGGACCACGAGCTTCGCTGGCTCACCGGCGACACCGGCGACGACGAGGAGGGGAACCTCCTCACCACCCTCCACGAGTTCGGCGAAGCCCTGGTGGAGGACGTCATGGTGCCGCGCGAAGAGGTGGTGGGAATTCCCGCCGAGGCGCGCATCCCGGAGATGCTGGAGCTTGTGGCCCGGGAAGGGTATTCGCGCTACCCGGTCCATCGCGAGTCGCCGGACGCGGTGGTGGGGGTGCTTCACGTGTTCGATCTTCTGAGCGCGGGTCCCGAGGCGACCGCCGGATCCCTGGCCCACGAGCCGTATTTCACCAACGCCACCAAACCGGCGGGCACCCTTCTCCGGGAACTTCAGGTCACCTACAATCAGATGGCGGTGGTGGTGGACGAGTACGGCGGGGTGGCCGGGGTGATCACGGTGGAGGACCTCCTGGAAGAGCTGGTGGGGGAAATCGGCGACGAGCTGGATGTCGAGGAGGAAGTCGAGCTGCGGAGGCTGGAGCCCGGGGTGTACTGGGTGGACGCGGCCATGCGGGTGGACGATCTGAACGAGGCGCTGGACCTGGATCTGGAGGAGGGGGAGTACGACACGGTGGCCGGCCTGATGCTGGATCACCTGGAACGTGTCCCCCGACCGGGCGAGCGCCTCCAGGTGGACGGCGTGTGGCTGGAGGTCGCCCAGGCCGAGCCCCAGCGGATCAACGCGTTGCGCCTCACCCTGATCGACAAGGAGAAGGCAGGAGAGCCATCGTGAGCACGAACCCGGGATCGGACAAATCCGTCGGCCGCTCGCCGGAGAAAGCGGGGGCGAGGCTCCGGCGTCATTTCCTGACCGGGGTGCTGGTGGTGACCCCGGCGGCGGTGGCGGCGTGGGTGCTCTACCGGCTCCTGGCCTGGGTGGACGGCCTGTTGTGGGACGACATCCGCTTCGGCTGGGTGCGGCCGGGGGGGATTCCCGGGGCCGGTCTCATCACCGTGGTCCTGTTGGTGCTCTTCGTGGGGGTGGTGGTCAACAACTACGTGGGGCGGCGGTTCTACCGGATCTGGGACCAGCTCCTCACCCGCATCCCGCTCTTCAACAAGATCTACGTTGCGGTCAAGGAGATCGCCTCGGCCCTCCTCTCCAGCAGGCGGAGCGTGTTCCGGGCGGTGGGGTTGATCGAGTATCCGCGGAAGGGCCTCTGGTGCCTGGTCTTCCTGACCGAGGTCCCGGGGACCGAGATCCAGGCCACGATCGGGCGCCGGGTGCGGTCGGTGTTCCTTCCCACCACCCCGAACCCGACCTCGGGGTTCCTTCTGGTGGTCCCCGAGGACGACATCGTCCGCCTGAACATGACGGTGGAAGAGGGGCTCAAGATGGTGATCTCCGGCGGGGCGTTCGTGCCGGAAGACGGACGGGGGATGGGGTCCGGAAACCTGCCCGACCTGCCGCCGGGCCGGGGCCGCGGTTGGTGGAATCGGAACCCGTTCGGCCGGAGGGGCGACGCCGGCGAGGAGATCGGAGAAGGCACGGGAGAGGATCGCTAGGACTCAATGGCCATCGAGAAGAGCGAGGCCCTCGTCCTTCGGGTCATCCCCTTCCGGGATACCAGCAAGATCCTCACCGTCTACACCGCCGAGCAAGGGGTGGTCTCGCTCCTGGCCAAGGGGGTGCGGTCGGCCAAGCCCCGGTTCGGTGCCGCCATGGAGCTCTTCGCCTCGATCGACGTGGTCTACTACCAGAAGGACTCCCGGGAGCTTCAGCTCCTCTCCCAGGCCACCCTCCTGGATCCCCATCTCGGGCTCTGCGACGACTCCGAGCGGTACGCGTTCGGGGTCGCGGTGCTGGAGTTCCTGCTGAAGGTTCTGGCCGGACAGGAGCCGCCGGGGCGCCTCTACCCGCTCTCCCAGCGCACCCTGGAGGTGCTGGAGGAAGCGGACCGGGGGGCGCTTCTCGCCGTCTTTCGCGCCTTCGAGCTCAAGGCGGTCTCGTTCCTCGGGCACCGGCCCGAACTCTACGCCTGCGTGGAGTGCCAGGGCTCGGTCGAGGACGGGGTGGAAATCGGGTTCTCCGCCCTCCTGGGCGGCGTTCTCTGCCCGGATTGCGCGGCGAGGGTGCCGGGGGCGATGGATCTGGGCGGGCCGACCCTCGGGCTCCTGCGCCGGCTTCTCACCGCCACCCTGGCCGACATTGCCGAAGCCCCGCCCGAGGCGGCGGCGACGGCGGCGGTGGGCCGGGTGATGGAGCCCTTCCTGCAGGCCCATCTCGAGCGCTACGAGATGTTGCGGGCGCTACGGTTGGCGCAGTCGCTGGGACGGGGCGCCGGGCTCAGGTGAGATAGGCCCCGGCGTCGGGGCGGGTGGATTCCCCGTCTCCTCCGGGGAGATCGGGAGGAAGGAAGGCGGCGAGGGTGGAGGCCACCAGGCACGGTGGAGCCACCCCCAGGATCGAGGCGTAGTCCGAGAGGGCGAAGGAGAGGATCTCGAACTCCGCGCCCACCCCCAGGAATTCGGCCACCACCGGCAACACATTCCACTGATCGCTCTTCAACACCCGCGTGGAGGCGTCGTGGAAGGCGTCGTAGTCGCGCCGGGAAAGTCCCAGGGACAGCACATCCCGCACCTGGGAGAGGAAGTGCGGGGTGAGGCTCCGCAGGTCCGCGGGAAGGCGCCGCATTTCCTCGGCGCCGCAGTAGGCGTTACCGTAGTGGACCAGGTCGCCGGTGGCCACCACCGCCGTCCGCTCGTCGCACCGGTGGGCGATGCAGGCGGCGAGCTTCGACGCGGTCTCGTAGGAACCGGAGGGATCCCGGGTGAGGCCGACGTACAGGGGGACCACGGCCGGCGGCGCCGACCCGATCTCCTGCCCGTGAAACGCGATGAGATCGAGAAAGAGATCGAGGGAAAACTCGTTTCGGAGGATGTCGGCGTCCTCGGTCACGATGCCCTCGGGGATCTGGCCGAGAATGGGGCAGGAAAGCTCACCGAACACCGTGCGGATGGCTCCGGGAGGGACGAACCCCCCCTTGAGCCGGTGAAACATGTCCCAGGCTTCCGCGTCGCCCTCGGCGGGAACGGCGCCGGTCATGCGGCGGATATACTCGCGGTAGCTGTCCCGGTAGGGTTGGGGGAGAGCGGCCCCGTGCAGGACGCCGAGCGCGATGACCTTGTTGATCCGGTTTCGGTACAGTCCCGCCACCACCCGGGCGATGGCGCCGCCGGAGTAGAAGACGGAGGTATGGGGAAAGGAAAGCACGCCCCGGTCGCGAAGGATCCGATCGATATCCTCGTCGTACCCCGGCAACGTCTCGAAGCACTCGCGGATGCGGGCGCGTCCCTCGGGGCTCGATATCTCGTCGCGATAGAAGGTCTTCCAGTCCATGGGCCCGGCTCCCGATAACGACCGAGGCTTGGCGGGGATTCTTCCCCAGTATGCATCGTAGGAGCCCGAATTCCAAGGTGGATCATCCGGGGGGACCGGAGGAGGTCTCATGAGCGGAACCAGGTGGAAAAAGACGCTCTCCGAGATGGGGGAGCGACGGGTGAGCGCGATACTGCGCTGGCCGGATACGGAAGTCGCCCGGCGGGCCATGCGGGCGGCGGTGGCGGGCGGCATACGGATGGTGGAGTTCACCCTGACCACCCCGGGAGCGCTGGAGCTGGTGAGCGAGTTCTCGCGCGAGCCCGAGCTGCTGGTGGGGGCGGGTACGGTGCTCACCGTGGGCGAGGCCCGGGCGGCGGCGGCGGCCGGGGCGCGCTTTCTGGTGTCGCCGGTGGTGGATCGGGGGGTGATCGCCGAGGCCTCGGCTCTGGACGCGGTGGCCGTGCCCGGCGCCTACACCCCGACCGAAATGCAGACCGCGATCCGGGCGGGAGCGGAGGTGGTGAAGCTCTTCCCGGCGCCCGCGGATATCGCGACCCACGTGAGCCAGATCCGGGGGCCGTTCCCCGATCTGAGAATCCTCCCCACCGCGGGGGTCACCCCGGAGAACTTCGCCGCGGTGCTTCGGGCGGGCGCGTTCGGAGTGGGGCTCGTGGGATCGCTCTTCGTTTCCGAGGACCTGCGGCGAGGGGACTTCGAGGCGGTGGAGCGGCGGGCGGCGGGGATCATGAAGACGCTCGAGGCGCTCTGATCCGGTTCAACGCGCGCCCCGGTGTCCTCCGAAGGTGAAGCTCATCCCGCCCCGGAGGCCGGTGAATACGTAGGCCCGGTTGGGATCGGCGAAATCGTTCTGGACCAGGGCCTCCGCGAACCAGCCGGTGGGGGTGCCGGTGCGGACCTGGAGACCCACGCCGATCCCCACGCCGACCCCGCCGTAATCCGCCGACCCGACCGGATCCGGCCCGGAGGCCGTCGTGAACACCCGGGCTCGGTTCGTGTAGAACCCGGAGGAGAGCCTCAGGTAGGGGGTGAGCGCGCTCTCTCCCCCGAGGAGGAACTTTCCGAAGATCCCGATCTCGGTGATGGCGCTCACCGGGGTTTCCGCGTAGCGGGTCGCCGAACCCAGATCGTTGTGAACCACGCTCATGCCGAACCCCAGCCGGGCGAACGGATAGTACGTCCCCTGGAACCCCATCTGGACCCCGTTGTCGCTCTTGGTGTCGAGGTAGCCGGCGGGATAGACCCCGCCGACGATGACCGCGAGCTCGAACCGGTCGAGGGTGCGGACGGCCCTGGCGGTTCCGGGTTTTCGGGCCATGGGGGAGACCCTGGGTTCCCGCGGGTGCAGGGGCAAGGTGATCTGCCCGGACTGGGCCTTGGGACGGGGCCCGTCGGGCGTGACCGCGGGCGGCGAGGGGGCGTCGGGGGACGTCTCGGCCCGGGCCGGGCCCGCGGTCCAGGCCAGGGCCGCCGCGAACAGGGCGATCGAGAAAGCGGTTCGATTCATGCCGGGTCTCCCGGTGGATGCCCGATCCAGGTCGGCGCACATCCCGTCGGGGGGCGAGGAGGGTATGGAGGCAGTATAGCAGACGATCCCGCCCGCCGGTATAATCGACGGCTCCTCGAAACTCCCGGCCCGTGGACAGCCCGGGCCCGAAGGTCGTCTCCAATCGAGAGCAGGATCATGATGTCGTCGAAGCCGGTCGGTAACTTCCAGGAAATGCTCATCGCGCTCCAGCGGTTCTGGAGCGACGAGGGCTGCGTGCTCCTCCAGCCCTACCCGAGCGAGGTGGGGGCGGGCACCTTCAACCCCGCCACCTTCCTCCGGGCCCTGGGTCCGGAGCCGTGGCAGGCGGCCTACGTGGAGCCCAGCCGGCGCCCCAAGGACGGTCGCTACGGCGAGAACCCGAACCGGATGCAGAACTTCTACCAGTACCAGGTGCTCCTGAAGCCGGCCCCGGACAACGTGCTCGAGCTCTACGAGAAGTCACTGGAGGCGATGGGGGTGAACCTGGCCCATCACGATCTCCGCTACGTGGAGGACGACTGGGAATCTCCGACCCTGGGGGCCTGGGGTCTCGGTTGGGAGGTGTGGCTGGACGGGATGGAGGTGACCCAGTTCACCTACTTCCAGCAGGTGGGGAGCATGGATCTGGATCTCATCTCCGCCGAGATCACCTACGGGATCGAGCGCATCGCCACCTATCTCCAGGGGGCGGACCGGGTGATGGACCTCCGCATCTCCCGGAACCTCACCTGGAACGATCTCTTCCTGGAGAACGAGAAGGAGTTCTGCGGGTTCAACTTCGAGCAGGCCGACGTGGACCTGCACTTTCGCCTGTTCACCGACTTCGAACGGCAGGCGGAGCGGCTGTTGGCCTCGGACCTGGTGGGACCGGGCTACGACTACGTGATCAAGTGCTCTCACGCGTTCAACATGCTGGAGGCGCGCGGGGCGATCAGCGTGACCGAGCGGACCGGGTACATCGGACGGGTGCGCCGGTTGGCCCGGCTCGCCGCCAAGGCCTACCTCCGCCAGCGGGAGCGGCTCGGGTATCCGCTCATCGAGGACCCGGCGGAGCGTGAGCGGTGGGTGGAGCGGGCCCGGGAGCGGGCGGAGAAGGAGGCGGCGCGATGAGCCGGTTGACCCTGGAGATCGGGAGCGAGGCGATACCCGCGGGATACCTCCCGCCGGCGCTGGAGGAACTCGGGAACCGGGCGCGGGCGGGGCTGACCGGGCTCCGCCTCGCCGCGGCGTCGGTGCGGACGGCGGGGACGGCGCGGCGGTTGGTGCTGGAGATCGAGGGGCTGGCCGAGCGGCAGGAGGACCTCACCCGCGAGGTGACGGGGCCTCGGGTGGACATTGCGTTTCGTGACGGGAAGCCCACCAAGGCCGCGGAGGGGTTCGCCCGCAAGAACGGGATCGCGGTGGATGCCCTGGAGCGCGTGTCCGGCGAGAAGGGGGAGTTCGTGCTCGCCCGGGTTCACGAGGCGGGGCGCGCAGCCCGGGAGGTGCTCCCGGAGTTCCTGACCGGGCTGGTGGAGGGGCTCTCCTGGCCCAAGACGATGCGGTGGAACGGCGGCGGGTTCCGGTTTCCCCGGCCGGTCCGGTGGGTGCTCGCGCTCCTCGACGACGAGGTGCTGGAGCTGACCGTGGGGGGGCGGGTCGCGGGGCGGGAGACCCGGGGGCACCGGCTGGTGGCCCCGGGGGCGCACCTGGTGGGGAGCGCGGACCGGCTGAACGAGGTGCTGGAGTCGGTGGGGGTGGTCCTGGCCCCGGCGGAGCGGCGAAAGCGCATCACCCGCGAGCTGGACGCCGAGGCCCGGCGCCTGGGCGGCCGGCGCCTGGAGGACGACGGGCTACTGAACGAAGTGGTTTTCCTGGCGGAGCTTCCCGCGGTTTTCTCGGGCAGTTTCGATACCGCCTATCTGGAGCTTCCCCGGGAGGTGGTGGTGACCGCGATGCGCTCCCACCAGCGGTACTTCGCGGTGGAGGATGAGGGCGGACGGCTCATGGCTCACTTCCTGGTGGTGTGCGACGGGCGGTGGGACGAGCCGGATCAGGTGATCGCCGGCAACGAACGGGTGCTGCGGGCGCGGCTGGAGGACGCCCGGTTCTACTGGCGGGTGGACATGAAGGCCGGGCTCGAGCGGCTCTCGGAATCCCTGGACAAGGTGGTCTGGCTGGAGTCGGTGGGATCGCTCCGCGACAAGGCGGAGCGGGTGGAGAAGCTGGTGGATGAGCTGGGGGCGCAATGGTACCCGGTACAGTGGCCGGCGCGGCGGGAGGCCGCGCTTCGCGGGGCGCGGCTGGCCAAGGCGGATCTGGCCAGCGAGATGATCAAGGACGGGAAGGAGTTCACCGGACTTCAGGGGGTGATCGGGTCCCGCTACGCCGAGGCCCAGGGGGAGCCCGAGGGGGTGCGCGCGGCCCTGGCTGAGCAGTACCGGCCACGGGGGGCGTCGGACCCCCTGCCGGAGAGCCTGGAGGGGACCCTGGTCGCCTTCGCCGACCGGGCGGACACGGTGGCGGGGTGCTGGACGGCGGGGTTCGTGCCCTCGGGGTCCCAGGATCCATATGCGCTGCGACGGGCGGCCAACGGCATGGTCCGTATACTCTTGGAGAACAAGTTTCATGTTTCGCTGGAGGGCATCGTGGCCTCCGCGACGGGACGGCTACCGGACCGGGCGTTCGGGGAGGGGAACGAGAAGATCGAGGCGCGGCGGGCCGCCGTCCGGGACGAGGTGCTGGATTTCCTGCGGGATCGCGTCGCGTTCTTCCTCCGGGAGCGGGGGATGAGCCACGACGAGGTGGAGGCGGTGCTGGCCGCCGACGCGGACGATCCGCTGGACGTCCTGGCCCGGGGCGAGGCGCTCCACCGCCTTCGGGGGCGGGAGGATCTGGAGCGCCTGGTCGTCGGATTCAAGCGCGCGGCCAACATCCTCAAGGGGGTGGACGAGGGCGCGCTCCCGAGCCCGGATGAAATCGCGTGGGGCGGGGCCCACCAGACCGAGCGGTTGCTCCACGAAACCACGGTCCGGCTCCGGGCCGAACTGGCCGAAGCGGAAGCCGGCAAGGACTACGAGGCGATGCTTCAGAAGCTCCTGGAACTCCGCGACCCGATCGACCGGTTCTTCGACGACGTCATGGTCATGGCCGAGGATCCGGCGGAGCGGGCTCGCCGGCTGGCCTTGTTGACCGAGGCCCGGGGGCTCTTCGGGCACTTCTTCGATCCGGCGCGGGTGGTGATCGAGGGGGATACCGCCTGAGGGGCTAGCCCAGGATCGCGGCCAGGTCGGCGGGACGCCCGAGGCTCAACACGGCGTTGTGGGCGGAGGTCCGTTCGAGGGCCCGGGCCAGCGCCCGCCGCGTGAACGCGGGGTCCCAGGCCCCGTTCCAGGGGTAGAATCGCCGTCGTCCGGCTTCCGCCGGCCATCCCCCCGCGCGCCCCCAGAGCGCCGCCTCGCGCGTCTTCATCGCCACCAGGCAGACCCCGCGGTCCCGGGCGGCGGGGAGGAGATCGGGGACGGTCCGGTAGTCGGCGAGGTGGGCGCCGAAGAGAACGATCCGGATGAGCTCGTCCTCCAGCGAGGCGGCGAGAACCTTCTCCAGGTCGGGTCCGTGGCCGCTGGCTCCGATCCGCCCCACCAGGCCCCGGTCGAGCGCGTCCCGGGCGAAGGCCCGGAAGGCAGGGTCCTGGAGTTGGGCGGGTTCCGCGTTTCGGACCAGGAGGGCCTCCACCCGCTCGCGCCCAAGACGCCCCAGGCTCCGGCGGAGCGCCCGGGCCATGGCGGCTTCCCGGTTCTCGGCCTCCCAGGCCTCGACCGGGATCTGGGTCATGACGAAGACCGGATCGCGGGCGCCCTCGAGGGCGCTTCCCACCCACTTCTCGGCGGCCCCTTCGCCGTAGTCCGGGCTGACCGCCACCAGGCGGACTCCGGCGGCGAAGGCCCGGGCGAGAAGGTCGGGACCTCCGGTCCCGTAGGTGCCGGCGCCGTAGAGTTTTTCTTCCTCGTGGTTCGGGAAGGGGGCGAAACCGGCGGCGGGCCGGCGGGGCCGGCGGCGAAGCGCCAGGGGCTCGCCGAGGGACGGACCGGGGAGGCCGAGGGTTCCCGATCCGGCCAGAAGCCGGCGCGGAAGGCCGGCCAGCGCCGTAGCCGCTGCGGCGGCGGCGACTCCGAGCCGGATGAGAAACCGTCGGCGATCGGGATCCATGACGCGGATCCTATCAGAGGCCGGGGGCGCACCGGGTGCCTAGGGCTCCTTCTCCACGAACGACTCCAGCGCGTTGGTGACCCCGTCCATGCTGGACCGGTAGACGATCCCCACGTCCGGGGCCACCACGTAGGTGAGGTCCGCCCCCACCTGACCGGTGACGTCGAGGAAGAAGGTGTAGCAGTGGTCGAAGGTGCCCGCGGGCGTGGTGATGGTGTCGTCGTTGCTCACCAGCTCGATGGAGGTGTCCTTCTGGACCTGGCCGGTGTTGAACACCCAGTGGGACTTGGGCGGGAGATCGAAGTCGAAGAGCACGCTCTCGGTGGGCGGCGTGGCGTCGGGGAAGAACACCACGAACTGGTGCCGGTCGTTCATGCGCACCAGCACGTGGCCCAGGAACGACCCCCCGATCCGGGCCCACACCTTGCCGTCGGAGACGACGGTGCCGGTCACCGAGTCGGCGACGCCTCCCGAATAGTGCCAGGTGTCGCCGACCTTGAGCGGGATGGGATTGTCGGGGGGAGTGGGGGCGGTCACGGAGTTGTTGCAGCCCGAGACCCCGACGAGGGCGAGCACTCCGATGAGCGCGCTCCAGGAGCTTCGCATCGTCGTCTCCTTTTCACAAGAATTGCTTGGACGCCCTCGTCCGGGCGTCGTCGATGATTGAATTCCGTGGCGCCCGTTCCGGGCCCTGAATCAATACCCGCCGGCCGGGGAAAGTATTTCCCGACGATTCCCGGGTTCCCGTTCCCGCTCAGTCCTGGGCCGGCGCGAACACTTCGACCCGGGCGTTCCCGGAGTCGGCCACGTAGATCGTGCCGTCGGGCGCCACCGCCACGTCCACCGGGTTGGACATCTGGCCGGACTTGACTCCCGGCTCCCCCCAGGCGGTGAGAAACGCGCCGTTCCGGTCGAACTTCTGGATGCGATGATTGGCCCGGTCGGCCACGTAGACGTTCCCTGAGAGGTCCACACCCAGGCCGGCCGGCTTGGCGAAGCGTTCCGGCCCGGCTCCCCGGTCCTCCCCATGCGGCGAGCCAGGAGCCGTCCTCGTCGAATACCTGGATGACGTTCCTCAACCAATCGGACACGTAGACGCGACCGCGTCCGTCGGCGGCCACCCCCTGGATCGCCCCGAACTGTCCCGGCCCTTCACCTCGGGAACCCCACTCCCGTTCTATCTTGAAGCCGACGTCCAGCGGGGCCCGGAACTTGATCACCCGCTGATGGCTCACGTCGGTCACGTACATCCAGCCTCGGCCGTCGGCCGCCACGTCCCAGGCCAGGCCGAAAAGCCCCCCTTCATCCCCGGCAGGACCCCAGGCCGCCCGGAACCGGGCGGTGCTGTCGAACATGGCCACGCGGCCCTTGCCCGAGGACTTGTCGGTATCCGCGGTGAAAATGAAATTCCGCTCGGAAGCGACTCCGGTGGGAAGCCACAGGTCTCCAACCCGCCCGAGACTCCGGTAGGTGGCCACGATCCGACCCGTGGGATCGTGCCTGGTGATCCGGCCCGTTTCGCTGTCCGCCACGTACACGTCCCCCTCGTCGTCCACGTCGAGGGCCTGGATGGTCTTGAAGCCGTACTGCTGGGCGGTCCAGGCTCCGAGATAGGTCGGCTGGGGCTCCTCCCTCACCCGGACATTCAGCCGGTAGGGGATCGGGCCGCAGGAGGTGCCGAGATCGATGGCCCCGGTGTGGAGGCCGGTGCCGGTCTCGGCGGTGACCCGCGCCTCCAGCTTGAAAGCGGCGGTGCCCCGGGGGGGGATGTCAAAGGAGAGCGTGTGGCCGACCGGCACCACGCGGACCTGGACCGGCACTTCCTGGGGGCTCTCCACCCGGATGGTCAGGCTCCCGGCCAGGGCCGCATTCCCCGACGCGGAGTTCACGTAGACCCGGTTGGTGATGCTCAAGTCCCGGACCATTACCACGTCCGACTGGCCGGGGATGGGGAGCAGGACCTCGCCGAAGTCCATTTCCAGGGGGTCCAGCTCGCACTTGGGCGGGAGCGGTTGAGCGGTCTTCTGCGAGCATCCGACGCTCGCCCCGATCAGTGCGGCGACGGCCACCAGAAACCGACCCCGGCCCGCGTTACGACCCCGCGAACGGATGCTTCCGGAGATCGGGTCCGGGCGGCGCGTTGAAGATGGTGTTTTCATGGGTGGGACGACGCCACGCTCTCGATCTACGGTGAGGGGTCCAGGTCCGAGGCTACGCTCAGGGCCTCCGAGAGTACCCCCCGGGGACTCCACGGCGCAACGCCGGGGGCGGGCGCCGCGTCCCGGTGACGGGAGGGACGCGGGGAGAGCTATCATCTCGGCGGCAGGAAGATCTCGACGCGATGCTTCCCGGAATCGGAGACGTAGACCGCGTCGTCCGGCCCCACCGCCACGTCCACCGGCCGGTTCAGCTCTCCCACCGAGTCGCCCACCGCGCCCCAGGCGGTCAGAAAGGAGCCGTCGGGATCGAACTTCTGGATCCGGTGGTTCCCGCCGTCGACCACGAAGAGGTTGCCGTGACCGTCGACGGTGATCCCCGCGGGCTGAATGAACTGGCCCGGTCCCCGTCCCCGGGCGCCGAAGCGTCGGACCAGGTCGCCGCTCGGGGTGAACTTGAAGATCGCGTTCCCCGAGTAGTCCGAGACGTAGACCCACCGGTCGGCGTCCACCGCGACCCCGTAGGGCGAAGCGACCGTACCCAGAGGCAGCCAGGTCCCCAGGTAGGCGAACTCCCGTCCTCCGAGCGGGGCCTGGAACCGATAGACACGCTTCCCGGAGAAATCCACCACGTAGCCCACCCCGTTCGGATCGACGGCGATGCTCCAGGCCTGGCCGAAGGCGATGGGAAGGTCATCCTCGGTGGGCGGCGGTCCCCAGCTCCCGAGCAGGGTGTCGGCCGGGCCGAACATGGAGACGCGGCCGTAGTGCGGGGGCTCCGGTGAGGTGTCGGTGACGAAGAGAGTCCTTTCCGGACCCGTCTCCACCCCGGTGGGGAGATACAGGCTGTCGCCTTCGTCCAGGGCGCGGAGGACGTCCCATCGCTGGCCCCGGGTGTTCAGGGCCGAGATCTCGTCGGCGATCTGATCGGCGGCGTAGAGGCTTCCTCCGGCGCCTATCGCGATCCCCTGGACATAGCTCAGCCCGGGCCCCCAGGGAGGTTGGGGGGTCGGAGGCGGCTCCGGCCGATCATGGACCCGAAGAGTGAAAAGAACCGGGGAGCACGCGATGCCGAGGTCGATGCTCCCTTCGTACTCGGCCGGACTGGTTCCGGGGGGGACGAAGACGTTGAGACGAAAAGCCAGGCTTGCGCGGGGGGCGATCTCGAAGGCGAGCTCTTGTCCCGCGACGAGAATCTGGACCTGGGGAGGTTGTTCGACCGGGGGCTCGAGATGAACGGAAATGGTCCCGGACAGGGCTTCGTTCCCGTAGACGGAGTAGGTTTCCACCCGGTTCTCGATGACGTAGGTCTGATCGAGGAAATAGGTGTGTTTCGGGCTGAGCGGAACCAGCAGTCCCTGGAAGTCCGTGGCGTGGGGCTCGACCAGGCACCCGGGCCCGAGAGAGGCCCCGTCGTTCCGGGAACATCCGGCGATCCACCCGGGTGCCGCGGCCAGGAGGAGTATCGGGATGAGCCGTCTACGGCATGAGTGATCCGGCATGGATTTCGACCCTCTTCCGGGGCCGAGGGGGGGATGGCCGCTCCGGCGGCCGGGGAAGGAGCGCCCCGTGTCCGCGCCGCCTTCGGGCACCAGTATGACGCAAAATCGGGCGGCCGGGCCATTTCGATTTTCCGGCCGCCTGTCGGGGGAACCGGGCGCCTCCGCGAGGGGAGCGCCGGTGAGCCGGGCTTTCGGGAGCGGGGGCCGCGCGCCGGCCGCCCCGGGGGAGATTTCCGGTTGCGCCGTCGGGGATGCGCTGGTAGATTCCTCCATCGACGTACACGGCCACCTTTAATCCGGACCAGCGAGCCCGGGAAGGGAGTCCCAGGTGACACCAGCCCGTCACCGGCGGCCGGCGGCCTTCGGAATCGAAGGCAAAGCCGCCCACTCACAATCGAAAGCCGAAGCCTTCAAGCGGACCTTCCTCCGTCAGGGGGAAGGTGTTTTTGTGTCCGGGGGCACCGTCGCCGCCGGCCGTTCCCCGGTCCCCCCCGGGGTCGCGGTGCGCGCCCGCCGAGGCTTCGGCGCCCGGTGCGCCCGGTGCGCGCGGCCCGGACGGCGCGCCGAACTCCCTCGCCGAACGCCTATTCATCCGCATCCCCTCCGTCCCGCGTCCGCTCGCCCAACCCCATCGCACGAGGAAACCTGACCCATGCCGACCAAGGAAACCGATCTCAAGCTCAAAGCGCGCATCGTGGACGCCAACGGCATCCGGCGCATGTTGACCCGCATCGCCCACGAAATCGTGGAGCGGAACAAGGGAACCGACGGCCTGGTGCTGGTGGGGATCCGCCGGCGCGGGGTGCCGCTGGCCCATCGCGTCCGGGAGATGATCCGGGAGTTCGAGGATGCCCTGGTGCCGCTGGGGAGCCTCGACATCACCCTCTACCGCGACGACCTCCAGACCATCGCCCAGCACCCGGTGGTCCGGACCACCGACATCCCGGTGGACATCGCGGACAAGACGGTGGTGCTGGTGGACGACGTGCTGTTCACCGGCCGCACGGTGCGGGCGGCGCTCGACGCCCTCATGGACCTCGGCCGCCCCGAGGCCATCCAGCTCGCGGTCCTCATCGACCGCGGCCATCGCGAGCTTCCCATCCGGGCGGATTTCGTGGGAAAGAACGTGCCGACCTCGAAGCGCGAGATCATCGCGGTGAACCTCACCGAAGAAGACGGTCTGGACGAGGTCCAGATCAGGGAGATGGATGACAATGGATCGTAAGGATCTCCTGGGGCTCGAGGATCTGACCGGAGAGGAGATCGCCGCGGTGCTCGACACCGCGGAGGCCTTCCGCGCCGTGCTCGACCGCCCCATCAAGAAAGTGCCCACCCTGCGCGGGAAGACGGTGGCGAACCTCTTCTTCGAGCCTTCCACCCGGACCCGGATCAGCTTCGAGCTGGCCGAGAAGCGGTTGTCCTCGGACAGCATCAGCTTCGCCACCGCGACATCCAGCGTGACCAAGGGCGAGACCCTGAAGGACACCGTCCGCAACATCGAGGCCATGGGAGTGGAGTTCGTGGTGATGCGGCACGGGGCCTCGGGGGCGCCGCACTTCATCGCCCGCAACGTCCGCGCCTCGGTGATCAACGCGGGGGACGGACAGCACGAGCACCCGACCCAGGGACTCCTCGACATGTTCACCATGCGCAGGAAGCTCGGGACCCTGGAGGGGATCCGGGTGGCCATCATCGGCGACCTGGCCCACAGCCGGGTCGCGCGGTCCAACATCTGGGGTCTCACCAAGATGGGGGCCGAGGTGGTGGTCTGCGGGCCCTCCACCCTCACCCCGCGCGAGATCGAGAAGATGGGGGTGCGCTGGACCTGGCGGGTGGAGGAGGCCCTGGAAGGGGTGGACGTGGTGAACATCCTCCGCATCCAGAAGGAGCGGCAGACCGCGAACCTCCTGCCGTCGCTCCGCGAGTATGCCCTGTACTTCGGGGTGACTCCGGACCGGATCCGGGCGGCCAAGCCCGACGTGATGATCATGCACCCCGGACCGATGAACCGCGGGGTGGAGATCGCCCAGGAAGTGGCCGAGGACTCGCGGAACGTGATCCTGGACCAGGTCACCAACGGGGTGGCGGTCCGGATGGCCGTGCTCTACCTCCTGAACGGTGGCGAGCCCGCCTCGCGCGAGGCGAAGATGGAGACGGTAGAGGTCTAGGGGATCGCGCCGCGCTCCGGCGCCGCCGACCACGAATTTTCGGTTCACGAACAACGAGGGGGAACAAGAAGAATGGATCGCTGGCAAGCCATGCGGATTTCGGGGTGGGACAGCGCGCGCCGTCCGCTGGTGTTTTCGAACGTGGATCTCCTGGACCTCGATACCGAAAAGACCCGGCGGCAGGACCTCCTGGTGACCGGGGGCATCATCCGGTTCATTCAGCCGGGGGACCACCCCGAGGAGTCGCTGGTGTTCGACCTGGCCGGGCGGACGGTGGTGCCGGGGCTGGTGGACATCCACGTCCACCTTCGCGAGCCGGGCTACGAAGACGCCGAGACCATCTCCAGCGGCACCGCGGCGGCGGCCCGGGGCGGGTTCGTTGCGGTGGCCTCGATGGCCAATACCGACCCCCCCATCGACGATCCGCAATCGGTGCGGTTCGTCCTGGAGCGGGCCCGCGAGGCGGGGATGAGCCGGGTGCATCCCATGGCCGCGGTGAGCCGGCGGCTCGAGGGGACCACCCTGACCGAGATGTTCGATCTGGCCGCGGCGGGGGCGGTGGCCTTCTCCGACGACGGTCACACCATCATGAACGCCAACCTCATGCGACGGGCCCTGGAGTACGCGGGGATGCTGGGGAAGGTGATCGTGGTGCACGCCGAGGACGCGCACCTCAAAGGGAACGGGGTGGCGCACGAGGGGTACATGGCCACCAAGCTGGGGCTGAAGCCGGTGCCGCGGGCCAGCGAGGAAGTGATCGTGGCCCGGGACATCCGGTTGGTGGAGCTGACCGGCGGCCGGCTCCACGTGGCCCACGTGTCCTGCGCGAGCACGGTGGAACTGATCCGGGAGGCCCAGGCGCGGGGGCTCCGGGTGACCGGCGAGGTGACCCCCCACCACCTCTTCTTCACCGACTCGGTGCTTGAGTCCTACGACCCGCGCTTCAAGATGGCCCCGCCGCTCCGCGAGGAGTCGGACCGCCAGGCCCTGATCCAGGGGATCCGGGACGGCGTGTTGACCGCGGTGGCCACGGATCACGCCCCGCACACCGAGATCTCGAAGGACGTGGAGTTCGACGCCGCCCCCAACGGGGTGGTCGGGGTGGAGACCGCGTTTTCGGCCCTCTACACCGGCCTGGTGAAGCCGGGGCTCCTGGAACTCCAGGAGCTGGTGCGGGCCATGTCCCTGGGACCGGCCGGGGTGCTGGACCTGGAGCACGGCCCGGTCCGGGACGGTGGGCCGGCCGACTTCACGGTGCTGGATCTCGAAGCCTCGTGGGAGGTGCGCGCCAAGGACTTCGTGGGGAAGAGCGCCAACTGCCCATGGCTCGGGATGTCGCTTGCCGGGCTCCCGGTGGTGACGGTCTCCCAGGGGCGCGTGCTCTACCACCACAAGTCCGTGTCGCCCCAGGGAGCATCGGAGGTCGTCGCGTCGTGACGCCTTCCGCAGTTGTCCCCACGCCGGACATCCGTCCTACGCGTAGGCGCGAGCCGAGGGGCGAATTGCCCTTCGGGCGAGGAGGCGTTCTGAACCGCGAAGGGCCGCGAAGCGGGGGCCCCTTCGCGGTGAAGGAGCGACCGAAGGAGCGTCCGGTGGACGGTCCGAGGGAGCGGACCCGACGAGTGGAAGGGCATTCGGCCGGAGGCCGCGCGCTTCGCGGGGCGGGCCGTCGGAGGACCCGACGAGTCGAAGGGCATTCGGCCGGAGGCCGCGCGCTTCGCGGGGGGGGCCGTCGGAGGACCCGACGAGTCGAAGGGCATTCGGCCGGAGGCCGCGCGCTTCGCGGGGGGGCCGGCACGCCAGGTTCTGCGGTTCTCTTCAGGCGCACGGCGTCACGGTTCGTTTCGGGGCAGTTTCGGATGGCGGGTTCCATGAGCGGTTTGTTTACCCGGGTACACGCGGGCCGCATCGGGCGGTCGACACGAGCCGGCGGGCGGGTGCTTCCCCCAGTCCGCAAGCCGGCAATCCCAGTACCGGCGTGTATCCGGGTGATCGTCTTCGTGCCGGCGCGGGCCGGCGCCCCCCGATGACCGCGTCCGGCTACCTCCTGCTCGAGGACGGCCGCCGCTTCGTCGGCACCTTGGTGGGCGGCGTTCCGCGGGGGCTCCCCGCCCGGAACGATGCGCCGGGGATCGGCGAGGTGGTCTTCCAGACCGGGATGACCGGCTACCAGGAGGTCATCACCGACCCGTCCTATCGCGGCCAGATCGTGACCTTCACCGCGAGCCACATCGGAAACACCGGGGTGAACGCCTTCGACAACGAGGCCTCGGGGCCGGCGCTCGCCGGCATTGTTGTGCGCTCCCTCACCGACCGGCCCAGTTCCTGGCGAAGCGAGGAGACCTTGACCGGCTACCTCGCCCGCCACGAGGTGCCGTGCCTCACCGAGGTGGACACCCGCGCCCTCACCCGCCATCTCCGCGAGATGGGCGCGCTCCGGGGGGTGATCGCGCCGGCCTCGGTGGCCCCCGACGTGGCCCTCGCCCGGGTGAAGGCGTTTCCGGGGCTGGCCGGGCGGGACCTGGTGCGGGAGGTCGCCCCGTCTCTCTCCGACACCGCCTTCCGAGGCTCCGACGACTGGCCGTCCTGGCTCCTCGGGCGCGCGCCGGAGGCGGTGGCGGGCGCGCAGGAGCTTGCCGACGAGTTCCCACGCGAGCCCCGGAACGGGGACGCGTCGCCGGTGAGAGACCCGGAATCCGCCGAAGCGGGCCGGTTTGTCGCGAACGGCGCCCGCATCACCCTGGTCCACTGCGGCATGAAGGAAGGGATCGACGCCGCGCTTCGCCGTCGGGGCGCGCGGGTGCGTATCGTGGCCCCGAACGCCACCCCCGAGGAGCTCCTCCGGGACGACCCGGACGGGATCCTCCTCTCCAACGGCCCCGGCGACCCCGACGCCCTCACCGCCCTGATCGCCTCCGTCCGCCAGGTGATCGGCCGCGTGCCGATCTTCGGGATCTGCCTCGGCCACCAGGTCCTGGCCCTGGCGCTCGGCGCCAGGACCTACAAGATGAAGTACGGCCACCACGGGATCAACCATCCGGTGAAGGACCTCGCCACCGGGCGGATCCTCATCACCAGCCAGAACCACGGGTTCGCGGTGGATCCGGATTCGCTTCGGGCGCTCTCCGGGGGAGACGGGCCGTCGAAGGTCGAGCCCACCCACCTGAGCCTGAACGACCAGGTGCTGGAGGGTTTCCACGCGCCGGACCTGCGCGTCCACGCGGTGCAGTTCCACCCCGAGGCCAACGCCGGGCCCCGGGACGCCCGCTATCTCTTCCGGGCGAAGGGCAACCCGGATCCTCGAACCTCGAACCGGCCTGTCGGTTGATGCCGGCCTCACCCCGAACCACCCCCGAGGACGCGATCCAGTGACGAGTCAAGCGAGTACCCGGGTACACCGTCGCGACGGGAAGCCGGGCCCGACCACCCTCCTCATCCTCGGCTCCGGCCCCATCGTGATCGGGCAGGCCTGCGAGTTCGACTACTCCGGGACCCAGGCCTGCCGGGTGCTGAAGGACGAGGGCTACCGGGTGGTGCTGGTGAACTCGAACCCGGCCACCATCATGACCGACCCCGAGGTGGCCGACCGGACCTACCTGGAGCCGATCACCCCCGACGTGGTGGCGAAGATCCTGGAGAAGGAGCGGGTGGACGCGCTGCTTCCGACCCTGGGCGGGCAGACCGCGCTGAACGTGGCGGTCCAGCTCGCGGAACAAGGGGTTCTCGAACGGCTGGGGGTGGAGCTGATCGGGGCCAGCCTGGAGGCGATCCGGAAGGCCGAGGACCGCGATCTCTTCCGGGACACGATGAAGCGCGCGAACATCCCGCTCCCGAACTCCCACTTCGCCCACAGCCTGGAGGAGGCCGCGGAACAGGCCGAGGCGATCGGCTACCCGGTGATCCTCCGCCCGAGCTTCACCCTGGGCGGGGCGGGGGGCGGCCGCGCGGAAGACCCCGAAGCGCTCACCCGGATCGTGAGAGACGCGCTCCGCCTGAGCCCGGTCCACACCGTGCTGATCGAGGAGGACCTGACCGGCTGGAAGGAGTTCGAGCTGGAGGTCATGCGGGACCGGAACGACAACGCGGTCATCGTGTGCGGGATCGAGAACGTGGATCCCATGGGGGTCCACACCGGGGACTCGGTGACCGTGGCCCCCATCCAGACCCTCACCGATCGCGAGTACCAGCGGCTCCGGGACATGGCGCTGGAGGTGCTCCGCGCGGTGGGGGTGGACACCGGGGGCTCGAACGTGCAGTTCGCCATGAACCCGCGCGACGGGCGGATCGTGGTGATCGAGATGAATCCCCGGGTCTCGCGCTCCAGCGCCCTGGCCAGCAAGGCCACCGGCTTTCCCATCGCCAAGATCGCCGCCCGGCTCGCGGTGGGCTACACCCTGGACGAGATCCAGAACGACATCACCCGGGTCACCCCCGCCTGCTTCGAGCCCACCCTGGACTACGTGGTGGTGAAGATCCCGCGCTGGGCCTTCGAGAAGTTCCCCCAGGCCGACGACACCCTGGGGACCCGCATGAAGTCGGTGGGGGAGGTCATGGCCATCGGGCGGACCTTCCCCGAGGCGTACATGAAGGCGCTCATGAGCCTCGAGATCGACGATCTGGAGGGGCTCATCACCGGCGCCGCCGTCCCGCGCTCGCCCGACCCCGCGGCCGACGCGACCCTGGCCCGCCCCACCTGGAAGCGGCCGTTTCAGCTCCTGGAAGCGCTCCGGCGGGGGCGGACGCCGGAGGAACTCGCCCGGGCGACCGGAATCGATCGCTGGTTCCTCGATCGGATGAACACGGTGGTCGGGTGCGAGAAGCGGGTGCGGGTAGAGCTGCCGGCGCTCCTGGCGCAGAACGACGAGAGCGCCGCCGCCGCGCTCCTCACCGAGGCCAAGCGCCACGGCCTGGGGGACGCCCACCTGGCCCATCTCCTCCGGCTCCCCGAGGACGACGTCCGCTCGCTCCGGAAACGGCTGGGGGTGACGCCGGTCTACAAGGCGGTCGACACCTGCGCGGCGGAGTTTCCCGCCGAGACCCCGTACTTCTATTCCACCTACGAGCGCGAGGACGAGGGCGCGCCCCTCGGCGCGGACGCGGTGGTGGTGCTGGGGAGCGGTCCCAACCGGATCGGGCAGGGGGTGGAGTTCGACTACTGCTGCGTGCGCGCGGCCAAGGCGATCCGGCGGAAGGGCCGCCCGGTGGTGTTCGTGAACTCGAACCCCGAGACCGTCTCCACCGACTACGACACCTCCGACCGGCTCTACTTCGAGCCGCTCACCCGCGAGCACGTGCTGAACGTGCTGGAGAAGGAGCGGCCGGGGGGCGTGGTGCTCCAGTTCGGGGGGCAGACGCCCTTGAAGCTCGCCCGCGCGGTGGAGGAGGCGCGCTGGCCGATCCTCGGCACCCCGCGGAAGGCCATCGACGACGCCGAGAACCGCGACTTCTGGCGCTCCCTGGTCCGGAAGCTCGGCCTCAGCCAGCCCCGGAGCCGGATCGTCACCGCGGGGAAGGACCTCGTCCGCGAGGCGGAGCGGATCGGCTACCCGGTCCTGGTGCGGCCGTCCTTCGTCCTCGGCGGGCGGGGAATGCGGACGGTGTACGGGCGGAACGAGCTGGAGTCGCTGATCGCCGCGGGGATCCGCATCTCCGAGGAGGAGCCGGTGCTCCTGGACGCGTTCCTGGAGGACGCGGTCGAGCTGGACGTGGACGCGGTCTCCGACGGCCGGAATGTGGTCGTGGGGGCGGTGCTGGAGCACGTCGAGGAGGCCGGGGTCCACTCCGGCGACTCGTCGTGCCTCACCCCGCCGTACTCCATCGGCCGCGAGAGCGAAAACGAGCTGAAGGAGATCACCGCCCGCCTGGCCCGGGCCCTCGGGGTCCGGGGGCTGATCAACGTGCAGTACGCGGTCAAGGGCGACACGGTGTACGTGCTGGAGGCGAATCCCCGCGCCTCGCGCACCGTTCCCTTCGTGAGCAAGGCGGCGGGGATCCCCCTGGTGGACCTTGCGGTGGACGCGATCTTCGGCGATCCGCTCCCCGAAGCGAGCGACGCTTCGGTCGGAGATCCCGGCTCGCCCCGGTTCCTGATCAGCGTGAAGAAGCCGGTCCTTCCCTTCGACCGGTTCCCCGGGCAGGACACGCTGCTCGGTCCCGAGATGAAATCCACCGGCGAGGTGATGGGGACCGGCGCGCACTTCGGGGAAGCCTACGCCAAGGCGCAGGCGGGAGCGGGGGAGCCGCTCCCCGAGAGCGGCACCGTGTTCCTGAGCGTGCGCGACGACGACAAGCGCGAGGTGGTGTTCCTCTCCAAGCAGCTCGTGACCATGGGGTTCGACCTGGTGGCCACCGAGGGCACGGCGCGGTTCCTGGCCATGAACGGGGTGCCGGTCGAAAGCGTCCACAAGGCGGGGGAGGGGAAGCCCGACGTGGTGGACCTGATCGAGGGCGGCACCGTGCGCTTGGTCCTCAACACCCCCCAGGGGCGCCGGGCCAAGGCGGACGAGAAGCTCATCCGGCTGGCGGCGATGGCCCAGGGGGTTCCCTGCATCACCACCCTCCCCGGGGCGGCGGCGGCGGTGTGCGGGATCGAGGCCGCCCGCGCTCGGGGCCTTCGAGGTGCGGGCGCTCCAGGATATGCGGCCGGCGGCTCCCCGCCCGAGCGCGTCGCTCCCCCCGGAAGGCGCCCCCACCGCTTGACCCCCTGACCAACGCGCGCCGGGCGTACGAGGCATCTCTCCCGCAGGGGTCCGAGATCGTCCATCCTCTACTTGCCCGGTCGCAAGTGTTTGCACTCGAATGAAATTCAGATATATTTGTTGGTAGACCGGTAGGCGCTTCCCCTGTACGGGGCTCCCGCCGCCTGCTTCAGCAACTCTCCCTGGGAGCCTGCTATGCATCCGGATAGGCTGCAACTGGTTCCGGTCCTCATGCTCCTCGCGCTCGGCTTGGGCGTCGTGGTCTTGGCCCGCCCCGCCCCCCGAAGGGCCCGGGCAGAGGACTGCGCTCGGGCCCCGAGCCCTTCGACCCTGGCCCCTGGCGTCTTTCAACCCTCCCTTACCCCGGAGGCTCGACATGACAAACCGACACGCGGCCGTCGTCCTCATCGGTCTCTTCCTCCCCGCCGTCGCCGCCGCGCGCCCCCCGGTCATCGACCCCACGCACGTCCGCACGATGGAGGCGGCGGCCGGGGAGCGGACGATCCACTCCTCCCCGCCGGCCGGCGTCCTCGGCGCCGCCTCCCAGGACACCGCATGGTTTGGAGGGACGGTGTGGGCGGCGGATTCGGTCCGCTGGGAAGCCATCCCCGGGGGCGTCTGGACCTTCGATTCCGGCGTCGGCTCGGGCTACGACTACTCGATTCCCGGGGTGAACCCGTTCAAGTACGGAAGCCCCCAGAATCCGGCCCCGTCGGGGCAGGAACTCCACGCGACCATGGAAGGTTGGGTCGGCACCGATCTGACCTACAGCGAGGCGACCTACTTCCGGCGGCTCACCGTCTCGGACTTCATGGGATCGCCGTGCGTGGGCAGCGCGGTGGGTCTGGGGGGCGACGCGTCGCTCTGGTGCGGCGTGCTCGCCGAGGAGGCGAACGATCTCTGCTACGCCGCCGCCGGCCCCGGCTACGGGAACGGCTGGCGGATCTGCCGGGGAAAGACGTTCACCCTGACCTCGGCCGCCCCCGTGACCTTCGATTACGATTTCGTGAACGACACCGAGGACGGGTACGATTTCTCGTACGTCCGGGTGGACACCACCGGGAACGGCTCCGCGGCCGACCTGGAACTCGCGAGCTATACCGGCGCCACCTCCGGAAGCGCCTCGCTGGTCCTCGTTCCCGGGACGACTCTCCGGAGCAGCCCCGGTCCCTTCACGCTCCGGTTCTGCATGGAATCCGACGCCAGCTACTCGGATGAGGACGGCCTGAACGCCACCTCCTGCGGCGCGTTCGCGGTGGACGACGTCTCGATTCTCGGGGGCGGGGTGAGCGACTACCAGGACTTCGAGTCCGACGACGGGGGATGGGGGTTGCTCCCGGCCACGCCGGGCCCGGGAGGGGACTGGTCCGACATCGCCGCCTCCGCCGATCTGCCGCCGGCGGAGTCGAGCTGCCCCTGCGTCCTTGCCGACTCGGTCCTGGTCTTCCGGGACAAACTGGATCCCGAACACAACCTCTACCAGCACAACCTGGCGATCTCGCCCTGGATCGATCTCGTCCGGGCCGGGGCGGCCGGGAAGCCGGGGCGCCTGATCGAGTTCGAAGGGTATCAGGATCTCCTCTTCGAGGACGGCGTCGGCATCGACGTCCAGGTGCAATGGTCCCCGTTCACCTGCTCCGGAGGCGGAACGTCCCCGGCCAGCCCGTTCGTCAGCACCGGGGACTTCTACATCACATCCGGCCCGGATTGCTACGGAAGCGGAAACTACCCGTTCCGCCTGGATCTCACCGATCTCATCCCACCCGAAGCGACCCAGGTCCGGATCGCGATCGGCGTGTTCAGCTTTTGCGCCTCGTTCACCGGGATCTGCACCGGCCAGGGGAACCCCAGCCCTTACATCGACAACGTCCGGTTCGGGGTATACGGGGAACCCTCCGCCCCGCTCCTGAGCTTGAGCGCCGGAGAAGGCCCTCAGGACGCGTTCCCCACCGACGGGACCCTGGGGTTCTCGTCGCCGGGGCGGGTGGACCGCGCCACCCGCACCACCTTCGAGGAGGCCAACTCGAGCCTGGGGGACACCCTGCTCGTCCGCGGGGCGCTGGGGGGGGCGGAGGTCCGGGTCCAGTTCGCGGTGGCGCCCGGTCCCGGCATCGACGGTTCGGCCCTGGGCGCCTGGCTGGGGGACCAGCGGTATGAGGGCGCGTGGCGCGGGCTGGACTGGTACTCGGCCCGGATCGACACCGCGGAGCAGAACGGCGCCCACGGAACCGCCTCCTCGAACGCGTCCATGATCTGGATGACCGCGTACCACGAGGAGGATCCGAACTTCACCGGCTCCGATACCGATCACGACGCCTCGGACCTCGATCTCCTGGGCCACAACAGCCGTCTGGCCAACGAGGTCTTTCCGGATGACCTCCTCACCCCCGGATCGCGGCTGATGCTCTTCTACAAGGCGCGCTACCTCCCGAGCTCGCCCAGCTACCCCGGATACGACGCCTGGTCCACGGTGCCGGACACCGCCGGGGGGAACACCCTGGAGATGGAGGTCCTCCCGTCCTCGATGGCCGCCGACACCACCTTCAACTGTGTTCTCTATGTGAACGCCACCAAGGACCCCGCCGCCCGGTCGACCATCGAGGGGGGGCTCGCCGGCTATTACCCCGCCGGCTCGACGAACTACGAGGGAACGGCCTGGGACCGCATGGACATCCCTGCCTCGGCCTCGCTGGGGAGACCCCAGGGGAGCAAGTACGGGGCTACGCTGGACCAGCTCGCCAAGTACCGGTTCATTCTCTTCGACACCGGCAACGGAACCACCTACTTCGCCCTCACCGCGGGGGACGCGGTCGTGTTGCGGTCCTGGCTCACGCTTCCCGTGGCCGGGCTTCCCAAGGTATCCGGGCTCTATCTCAGCGGGGACCGGCTGGTGTCCACGGCCTATGCCGCGGCCTCCTCGGGGAACCCGTTTCCGGCGAGCCTTCTGAGCGAGGTCTGCGGCGTCGATTGGGTGTGCAGCGCGGTTCACTCCTACAACTGTCCGATGGGCACCGCGGCCGACAACACGCCGTGCATGGGTTTGGCCGCGATCGCGACCCCTCCGGTCGCGGCACCCCTGGGACGGGGGCCCGGTCAGGTCGCGGCCGGGAACGGGTGTCCGGATTTCCACAAGTTCAACGTGATGGGGCCGTCGAGCGCCGTCGTCTACGGATCGCCGCTTCCCGACGAGACCTACGAGGGACCGGACAAGGGCTCGGCGGAGTACGCCTCGATCGCCAACGACTTCCTGGTCGACTCCGGGACCAAGCTCCGTCGCACGGTGGTGGACGGGGTGTCGGTGGCCCGGCGCCGCTCCGCCGCCGATTGCGCCGGCACCGATGCGGTCCGGCAGCGCTTGAGCGAGGTGCTCTCCTATTTCGGATCGACTCCGGCCGACCCCTGTCCCACGAGCTTTCCGGTCACCGCGGTGCCCGGGCAGCCCGGCGGGAAGCCGGTGACCGCGCTCCTCGGCTTCGCGCCCAACCCGTTCCGGGGCGGCGTGGCGGGCGCCATCACCTTCAGCCTGGCCGCGGCGGGCCCGGCGCGGGTGGAGATCTACGATCTCGCCGGCCGGCACGTGACCACGGTGTTCGACGGCCGAGGGGACAAGGGCCTCAACACCGCCCGCTGGGACGGCCGGGACGACGCCGGTCGTGCCGCGGCGACCGGGGTGTACTTCTACCGACTCCAGACCGCGGGGGAGACCTTCGCCGACCGGTTGGTGGTGGTGCGCTCGGCGCGGTGACCCGGGCGGTCCCGCGGCGGGATGGATTGGCGGCGATACGCGAGGCCCCGGCGCGGGAGTCCGCTCAGCGCTTCGCGGCCGTCCCGGTCAGCCAGTGCACCAGGTTCAACAGGAACTGCTTGTTGTGGGGCGCGGCCGGATCGTTCATCCCGACCGGCACGCGGTTCGGTCCGGCGAGCTGGGCGGTGAACATGGCCGCCTCCCCGAACACCGCCACCCGGCCCTGGCCGAACTGCAGCACCGCCCCCTGGGAGAGCCCTTCGGCCGAGACGTTGGGGGTGAGCTTGGAAAACTGCCAGGCCACGGCGGGGAAGAGAACCGCCGAGGGCTCGCCGAGGGTGAGAAGGCTCGTCGCGTCCGGCGGGACGCGGAACCCTTCGCCGGTGAAGGTCCGCACGAAAGGAATCGCCTCGCCGGCGGGGGAGCCTCGGGTGATCGGGTGATCGGCCAGGGTTCCGGCCACGAACGCGCCTGCCGGCGCCGTCGCCCCCGGCTTCGCGAAATCGAAGGTCCCTTCCGAGAGATCCGGCCCGGCGAATAGGAAGCCGTCCATGAGGTGGACGTCGAAGGCCTCGGCGAGGTGGCTCACCGCGCCGGGGAAGGGCATGTGGTCGGCGATCAGGAGCAGCGCACCCCCGCCCCGCACCCAGTCCGCCACCGCCGCGACCTCGGCGGAGTCGAGTGCGGAGGCCACGGGAAGCACCCAGTCGTATCCGCTCTCGTTCTCCGCGGCCAGGGCGTTGGCGATCACCAGGAGGTCGGCGTCCTTCAGGGCCTCCGGCGTGAACCGGACGCCGGAGCCGCGCACCCGGTAGCCGTCGGTGCGCAGTAGCTCAGCGAAGGGCCAGTAGCGTCCGTCGGCGGTGTGATAGTTGTGGTGGGCGCCGTCGATCACCACCCGCGGGCCCTGGCCCTTGGCGAAGGTGGGATGGTCGAGCCGGCTCACGAAGCTGGTGTCGGCGACCTGCTGGGCGGAGGCCGGGCCAGCGAGGGCGCACACGAGGGCAATCGCGAGGAGCGCGAGGGTCATACGGGAAACGGTCACGGAGCGGATCCTTTCCGACCGGGGGTGCTGGAACTCTAGCACACCGCCGGGTCAGGGCCCAGTCGGCCATCCCTCCATCACCGCCGACACTCGCCAGTAGCCGAAGTCGTGATGATCGTTCGCCGGGCGGACGTCCTCCACCCGGAAACCGATCACGTGCTCTCCGGCGGTGAGGGGCCGGCCGAGGACCACGGTCACCGGAGACACCACGTCCCCCGGGCACCAGCCGCTTCGCGAGTAGTCGCTGGACCAGGTGCCGTCGGGCCAGTGGCGGGTGTAAGGGTTCACGCCGCGGAAGCGGCGGCAGTCGTCCCGCCAGGGGTTGAAGCGGTAGACATCGGCGCCGTCCACCGAGATCGCGTTGGTCTTGCTCACGAACTCGTCGGCGTCGATGCCGTCGGTGCAGTGGCCGGAGACCAGGTAGCGGAGGGTGACCCGGCCGAGGCCCGGGGGCACCTCCACCGGCACGGAGATCGGCCCCCCGGCCATGCTCCCGGCGGTGACCGACTCCTCGTAGAGGACCGGCTCCACCCAGGCCGGCGTCCGCGCCCCGGGGTCGGGAACGAAGCGCAGCGTGAAGTCCATCCGCCACCCCGGCGACGCCCAGGTGTCGATGAACCCCTTGAACGCGCACCGGCCGCGAAGGAGCGGGGCGAGGTCGGTGACGTCCACCTCGTGGACGGTGGGCCCGCCGTAGGCGGTCACGAACTTCACGATCTCCACCTCGGGGGCGCCGGGCACGGCCAGGCGAACGTCTCCGGCCCGGTCCCAGCGGTCGGTGACCCCGATCGAGTCGATGGGGATGGGGCGGGTTTCCACCCGGGCCAGGATCCGGTACGGGCCCTCGGGGGGACGGACATCGAGGCTCCGGATGAGCACCCGCCCGTTGTCCGCGCTCCGGATCCCGGGAACGTCATATCGACCCGGATCGACGGGGGTGAAGTGGATGACGTTGTCGTGGAAGACCTGGATCACGCGGGTTCCGGAGTCCTCGGCGCGCGCGGGACCGGCGAAGAGGAGGCCCAGGAGGACGAGCGGCAGGGCCGCCGCGGCCGGGAGGGCGACGGTCCGGCGATGACAGGCGGGCTCGCGTGGGGCGTGGGTCATGGGTGTTCGGGGTTCGGGATCGATGGAGAGGCGTTGTTTCGGGTGCACGCGCTGCACGATACCCGGTCTCCCGGGCCGGGCCAAGTTGGCTCCCGGCGTCCCGCATCGGCTTCCGCGGCCCCGGCGCCGGGGCCCGGGTGAGAGGCTCCCGGCCCGCCCCCCCTGCAGGAACTCCTTTCACCGCAAGGGGTAGTAGGACATGGTGGAGTGCGCGCCGGCGGATCGGTCCCTCCTCCGCGGGATGGAGCATTGGAATCGGTTCCGATCGAAGGAGTTACGGCCGTTCCCTTGAGCGATCCCGGACGGGTATCGTAGAGTCCTAGGTCCCCAACCCGAGAGGCCCCCCTGGTGTTGAACCGCTTCCCGAAAACCGCATCCCCCGCCGCGTCGCCGCGCGGCGCCCGGAGGGCCGGCGGCGTGAGGCGCGGAGGCCTCGGATGGGGTCGCGGAACCCGGGGCGGGTTCGGGGTCGTCCTGCTCGCCGTCTTCGCCCTCACCGGCGGGTGCGCCTACTTCAACACCTTCTATCACGCCAAGCAGTTCTACGAGAGCGCCGAGAGTGCCCACGAGACCGAGATCAAGCAGGCCCAGGGGATAACCGGCGGGGGCCAGGGTGGGGGTAGCGCGAACGGCCTCGGTGGGATCAACCCCGCCGATCCCCGGTATTCCACGCGGAAGAACGCGTCGGTCGGGCGGTCCTCCGACCTCTATTCGAAGTGCATCGATAAGTGCAAGAAGGTGATCGAGGACTATCCGGGAAGCAAGTGGCAGGACGACGCCCGGCTTCTCATGGCCAAGGCGTACTACGGGAAGGGCGACTACATCAGCGCCCGGAGCGAGCTGGATCATTTCGCGGAGCGGTTTCCCAAGAGCAACAAGCTCGCCGAGGCCGCCTACTGGCGGGGCCTCACCGCCTTCGCCCAGGAAGACTACCCGGGGGCTCAGGCGATCTGGGCCGACCTGATCCAGCGCTATCCCAAGTACGATGATCGGGAGAGCGTGGAGTTCTATGTGGCCGAGGCCCTTCGGGAGGAAGAGCTCCCCGACCGGGCGAAGGCCGCCTATCAGGATTTCCTGTCCCGCTACCCCAAGGGCGACTTGGCGGTGCAGGCGCGGCTGGCCTTGGGGCGGCTCCTCCTCGATGACAAGTCCTACGATCGGGCGAGCGAGCTGTTCACCCATGTGGCCACCAAGGCGCCGATGGAGGAAGCGCGCCTGGAGGCCAAGCTCGATCTGGGTGAGGTGCTAGAGAGCCAGGATGAGCACGAGCAGGCGTTGAAGCTGTACCAGGACGTCGAGGTGTGGCTCGACCCCAACGTATTCAACGGGCGGATCAGCGCGGAGGAGCGGGAGGCCATCCGGAACGAGAAGCTGAAGGCCCTGGAACAGGCGCGTCAGGACTCGCTACTGAATGCGCAGCTCAATCCGAACGCCAAGCCCGGGGGGATCAACCCGGCCACCGGGCAGTACGATCCCAACTACAACCCGAACACCCAGCCCGGTGGGATCAACCCGGCCACCGGGCAGTACGATCCCAACTACAACCCGAACACCCAGACCGGGGGGGTCAACCCGGCGACGGGGCAGTACGATCCCAACTACAACCCGAACACCGAGACCGGGGGGGTCAACCCGGCGACGGGGCAGTACGATCCCAACTACAACCCGAACACCCAGACCGGGGGGATCAACCCGGCGACGGGACAGTACGATCCCAACTACAACCCGAACACCCAGAGCGGCGGGATCAACCCGGCCACCGGGGTCTACGATCCCAACTACACACCCCCGAACACCGCCACCGGCACGGTCAATTCCCAGACCGGGATGACCGTGGGTTCCGCCGTGGCCGGCCAGCAGAACAAGCAGCAGCGGCAGACCCTCCTCAAGACCGATCCGAGATACGAACAGCTCGGCCGGGTGCTGATCAAGGAGGGGCAAGTGCTGGCCGCGCTGGGAAGGCCGTGGGACGCCATCCAGGCCTTCGAGCAGGTGATCGACGAATACCGCGGAACGACCTACGCCGCGGAGGCGCAGTACCGGATCGGCTACACCTACGAGGTGGATCTGGAAGACTTCGATGAGGCTCAGAAGGCATACCAGGCGGTCGGCAGCCAGGGACGCTCATCGTTTGCCGAAGACGCGGCGCGTCGGGCGAAGAGCCTGGCCACGGTGAAGAGCCTGCTCGCCGAGGCGTCCTCGGACTCGGCCAGCACCGCCACCGCCGCCGCGGCGCAGGCCCATTTCATGAGGGCGGAGCTCTACCTCTTCCAACAGGACAAGCCGGACAAGGCGCTCAGCGAGTATTTGGCGATCCAGAAGGACTTCCCGGGCACCGATCACGAGGCCAAAGCCGCTCTCGCCGAAGCGTGGGTGCGCATGCACGCCCTCGCCGACACCGCCCGGGGACGGGCCAAGTACGCGGACGTGATGCGCCGGTTTCCCGACACCGAGTACGGCCGGAGGGCCGCGCGCATCCTGAAGGGGCCCGAGCGCGAACCCTCGCCGGAGGAGTTCAACGGCCCCAGCCTGGCCGAACTCGCAACTCCGGAGAACATTGCATCGGTGACCGTGCGGGACAGCCTACTGGCCGCGGCGGAGGCCCCGCCTCCCGCGGATTCGTTGTCGGCCCCCGGCGCTTCCGCCGCCGACACCAGCGCCGGAACCTCGGTCGGTGAGCGCCAGCGCCAGCTTCTCGAACGCATGCGTCGTGAGGCTCCGGCCGATTCCAGCCGTGCCCAACTCCCTCCCCCGGGCGGCCCCGGGGGAAACCGCGCGGTCGCCATCCTGAGCCGGGACGACACCCGGACCGAACCGCCGGTGCTTGCACCGGGGGGAACGCCGCCGCCGACGGGGAAGCCGCCATCGGTTGGGCCGGGGCCGCCGGGTGGGTCACCACTGGAGGCCGGAGACGATCCCGGCCGTGGTTCCGCGAATGCGACGGGGGGGAAGGTTGACGCTGAGCCGGGTGGTGCGGCGCCGGGCGGTGCCCCCGCCGGTGGAACTGCCGCGGGACCCCCGGAGGGCTTGCCGTCGAAGACGGCGTCGCCGCTTCCGGCCGGGACGACACCGCCGGTGGCGCCCGCCCCGAGGGACACCGTCCCCCCCACGCCGCAGCCGCCGCCCGAGGACGTGGGCCGGAAGCCGCTTCCCGTAGGCCCGAGCGGAGCGCCGCTGGACCCGATGGCGGTCCCGGCGGCGGACGGGTGGTTCCCGGCTCCCGGCTCCGGGGATTCGTTGAGGAGCGCGGAGTCGGGGGACGGGGCGGGCACCCCCGCGGACTCCTTGAAGGGCGGGACGCAGGGGGACGGCGCCAGCGCCCCGGCGGACTCCTTGAAGGGCGGGACGCAGGAGGGCGGCGCGATCACCCCGGCGGGCGGAGGCGCGGACAGCCTGAAGATCGAGCCGGCGGAGACGGCCCCCGACAGTTCGAAGACGGGTGGGAGGGAGAATGCGGCTGACAGCCTGAAAGCGGTGGGTGAGAATGGGACCGCCCCCGCCGACACCACCGCCGGCGATGCCGGGAAGGCCCCGCCCCCCGATACGAATGCCGGGGACGACGGGAAGAAGGCGGGGGGAAAGTAGGCGGGGGTCGAACCAGGCAAGGGCAAGGCCCCGGAGCCTTCGGGAAGAAGGACTCTCCCGGCAACCCGCCGGTCCCGAAGGCAGAAAAGCGCACCACCGGACCCAGAGGGCGGACCTTGACCCCGACCACCGAGACCCGAAACGCCCCGGCGCCGAACCCGGCAACGCCACGGTTGGATCCGGCGCGGGTACGCTCCCAACGTGAGACGCACCCCGGATTCTTTTGGCTCACCCTCGAGCTTCCCGCCGACTACCCGGACGTCCTCCCCGGCCAGTACCTGAGCCTCCGCTGTGGGGGCAAACTGGAGCGCCTGTTCCGGCGTCCTTTCGGAGTGGTGGAGTTCCGGCGGGAGCCCGGGGCGGTGGTGATCGAGCTCTACTACGCGGTCGTGGGAGGCGGGACCGCGGCCATGGCCCGGTGGCGCGAAGGCGACCGGGTCGACTGCCTGGGCCCCCTGGGGACGGCCTACGCCCCGGACCCCTCCCGCCCGGCGATCCTGGTGGCCGGCGGACGCGGCGCGGCACCGCTCCTTTACCTCTACCGAATCCTAAGAGAACGCGGGCAACCCGATATAAGATTTGCGTTTGGCGCTCGCACCCAGGCGCTCCTCTTCGGGTTGGACCGCCTGGATCCGGATCGTCTCCGGGTGGCCACCGACGACGGTAGCGCGGGGTTTCGGGGGACGGTGATCGAGGCCCTGGAGACCGGCCGACCCGAATGGCTGGCCGACGGCGGGGCGCTCTACGTCTGCGGGCCCGAGGTGCTCCTGGCCGAGGCCGCGGCCTTGGCCCGGCGCCACGACCTGGCCTGCCAGGTGAGCTTCGAAGGGGTCTACGGCTGCGGGCTCGGGCTCTGCCGCGGGTGCGCGGTGCCGCTCAAGGACGAGGCGCGCTACCTCATGCAGTGTGTCGAGGGTCCGGTGGTGGACGCGGCGCGGATCGACTGGGAACGGGTCCGCCATGACTGAGCCCATCGTGCCGGATCTCTCGATCACCGCGGGCGGGCTCCCGCTCCGCAACCCGATCCTGGTGGCCTCGGGAACCGGGGGGTACGGCGCCGAACTCCTGGGTCTCCTCGACCTGGAAGCCATCGGCGGGGTGGTCACCAAGACGATCTTCGCCGAGGCGCGGCCGGGGAACCCGCCGCCGCGGATCTCCGAGACGCCGGCGGGGATGCTCAACTCGATCGGGCTCGAAGGGGTGGGGATCGACCGGTTCCTGACCGAGAAGCTCCCCCGCCTCGACGGCATCGAGACCCGGGTCGTGGTCTCGATCGGGGGCTACGGACCCGATGATTTCGCCCGGCTGGCCGAGCGGCTGGACTCGGTGGAGCGGTGCGATGCCCTCGAGCTCAACATCTCCTGCCCCAACGTCCGCGAAGGCGGTCTCGATATGAGCACCCATCCCCGGCTGGCCGCCGAGGTGGTGGCCGCGGTGCGGAAGGCCACCCGGAAGCCGGTGTGGACCAAGCTCACGCCCAACGTCACCCGCATCAGCGAGGTGGGCCGGGCCTGCCTCGACGCGGGCGCCGACGGCCTCTCCGCCATCAACACGCTCCTGGGCATGAGAATCGACGTGCGGACCCGTCGCACCGCGCTTCGCCGCGGGGTGGGCGGCTTGAGCGGCCCGGCCATCCGCCCGGTGGCCCTGGCCAAGTGCTGGGAGCTGATCCAGGCGCTCCGCTGCGACGTGATCGGGATCGGGGGGATCGCCGAAACCGAGGACGCCCTGGAGTTCCTGATCGCCGGGTGCAAGGCGGTTCAGGTGGGGACCGCGGTGTACGCCGACCCGAATTGTCCCGCGCTGATCGCATCCGGTCTCCGAGGATATCTGGCCGAGCGGGGTCTCCAGAACCTCGACGCGGTGATCGGATCGGTGGTCCCGGACGAGGAGTGGCTGGTTGGGCCCGGCCGGGGCGCCCCCGGCAACGACCGCGGCTGAACCCGTGCGTCCCCGGGGAAGCAAGGTTCGCGATTAGGCGCCAGCGGTGCGTCCCCGGGGAAGCAAGGTTCGCAATAAAGCCCTCGCCGTGCTCCCCCGGGGAAGCAAGGTTCGCGATAGAGCGCCGGCCGCCCAGCCCGGCCTTCGGGCCGTTGCCGACTCGGTTCGGTCGAGTCGGGCGCGGCCGGGTTCAGCGCCTCCCCGGCCCGGCTCGTCCCCAGCCCGGCCTTTGGGCCGGTGCCCCTTCGTCTCGGCGCTCAGCGCTCGCTCGAAACGTCCACCGGACGTTTCCTCGCTCGCTCGGCCCCCGCGACGGGGCCCCGTCTCCGGCTCGCCCGTGGCTCACCGGAGCCGCCCGCCGCGGTATCCGATTCGCGCCTCGCTCAAGGGCAGGGCCGGCCCATGCGGCCGCGCCGGGATCGCGCCAACCGTGCTCCCCCGGGGAAGCAAGGTTCGCAATAAAGCCCTCGCCGTGCGCCCCCGGGGAAGCAAGGTTCGCAATAAAGTCCTCGCCGTGCGTCCCCGGGGAAGCATGGTTCGCGATAAATCCCGCGCCGTGCGCCCCCGGGGAAGCAATGTTCGCAATGAAGCCCCGTGCGCGCTCTCTCCGCAAGAAAGCTCCGGCCGTGCGCTTCCGGGGCCGGGCCGCTCCCAACAACGTCCCGACCGTCCATGCCATCCCGGTCTCCGCCCGCCGCGCCCGCTCCCTCAGCCCACCCCGCGAACCCGGTAGTAGAGGTGGCGGAGAGGACGGAACCACGCCGCCTCGTAGTCGAGCGAGGGATAGACGCGATCGCCTCCCCCGAACGACGCCTTGTAGTGGTCGAGGGAGGGCATGCCGCTACTGCTCCCGAAGTTGAAGATGTGGCATCCACGGCGGCACGCAGCCTCGATCGGAACGCCGGTGATCGGGACCCCTGCGCTCAGGGCGCGGGCCTCGGGGGCGTTCACAATCAGCCAGGATGCGGCTTGAAGTCCGTGCTCGAGGACGATCTGGATCGAGACCGCCCGTCCCTCGTGGCGCGCGATCCAGAACGCCACCCGTTCCGGCCCGGCCTCCGCGAGCCGGAAGAAGAGCGAGGGGGGAAAGGGGGTGTAGCGACTCCAGATTCTGGCCTGGGGGCGGTAGAGCCGCTCCGCTTCCCGGGCCGCCGCCTCGCCGTCCTCCCGCGCCACCGTCACCCCCAGCTTCTCCGCGCGACGCCAGGCGGTGCGGACCCGCCCGCGGAAGACGTCGGTCCAGAGCCGCTCGAATCCGGGGGTGAGATCCAGGACGCGGGTCCGGTGGGTGTGGAGCCACGCCGCCGGAACCTCCGCGGGCAGTGCGTATCCCTCCGAGGCCCCGGAGGGCGCCCACCCGAACAGCGCGAGGTGCGCGCGCACCACCCCGGGCTTTCGCGCCTCGGCGATCCAGGCTCGGATGAGGGCGTCCCGCACCGGAGCCCGTTCCGGCTCCTCGGAGGCCGCGGCCACCGGCCCGCCGTACGCGCCGTAGGGGAGGGAGAGAAGCTGGGTGAGCCCGGTGCGCACCGACCGGAAGACCGGGAGGCCGCCGAGGACCGTGCCGCCACCGTCCCGCGCCACAAGCCGGCCCGGGCGGAGCGTCGGGAAGGCCCGGGACCACGTCCGGAGCCATTCCACGGTGTGAAACGGGGTGGCGGCGGGGTCGGCGTCCACGAGCCGCGACCAGATCGCCTCGTCCACCTCCACCTCGAACGTAACCTTCACAGAGGGCCTCCCGTTCCGCCGCGGGGCCGGGCGCCGCGCCGGGAGGAGGAATCATTGTGTCCCCGGGCGGGCGATGTCAAACTGAAGGCGGATCGGCCCTCAGGCGAAATCGCTGAAATCGAGAGGAGGAAGATTCATGGCCCGCAAAGCCGCCCCGCGCGCCTCGAAACAATCATCCCGGCCGGGTTCGAATCGCGGGAAGAAGTCCGCCGGCAGCGGAAAGCCCGCCTCGGGCAGGAAGGCCGCCGGGGGCGGGAAGCCAGCCACGGGCAGGAAGGCCGCCGGGAGCGGGAAGCCCGCCACGGGCAAAAAGCGCGCCGGGGGAAAGAAAGCCGCGACGAAGAAAGCCGGGGCGAAGAAGGCCGGGGCGAAGAAGAAGACCGGAAGGAAACCCACGACCCCGAAGACTTCAACGAAGGCGTCCGCCGGCAAGCGGGCTGGGAATGCGGCTCCTAGGAAGAAGGCCCCCAAGACCTCCGCCGGTGGGAGTCCGGTCAAGAGGAAGCCCTCGGCGAAACGGGCCGGAAAGCGAAAGACATCGAAGAAGAAGGCGGGGGCGGGAAGCGCGTCGAAGAAGCCGGCCCGCCGCGCCGCGACCCGCGGGCCGGTGGAGCCCCGTTCCGCGCGCATGGCCCCCCGGTGGCCCACCGGGCCACGGCCGATCCCCGAGCACGAACTCATGACCGACGACGCCCAGGAACTGAACCTCGCGTTGGCCGAGTTCGAGGAGGGAGTTCGAAACGTGGACGACGCCGACGTTGAATACGCGGCCAAGAAGGGACCGAAGAAGTTGGCCAACCTGGCCCGGGACATTCCCCAACCCCTGAAGGAACTCTGGGCCGATCTCAAGGCCATGGTCACCTGTGTCAGGGACTACTGGAGCGGGACCTACCGCGAGATCCCCTGGAAGTCCATCGCGGCCATGACCGGGGCCATCGTCTACTTCGTGAGCCCGATCGACGTGATCCCCGACTTCGTTCCCCTGATCGGCTACGTGGACGATGCGGCGGTGATCAGCCTGGCCCTCAAGTGGGTGTCGGACGACCTCGCCGCCTACCGTCGTTGGAAGGAGGGGACCGAGGCCTCGGGGACCGCGGCCACCGAATAGCGGGGCGGGCGCCACGCCCTGGGAATCGCGGGGCGCTGGTCTCCCCGGGGAACATGGGCGAATCGCGCGGCCACCAAGCGGCGGGGTGCGCCCCCGGTCGAGGATCATCGGGGGCCCCCGACCGGAGAGGAGCGGCATGGAAGCTCGGGATCGGATGATCGTGGCCCTGGACGTTCCCACCGCGGCGGCGGCCCTGGCCCTGGCCGACCGGTTGGGGGACGCCGTTCTCTGGTACAAGGTGGGGCTCGAGCTCTTCACCGCCGAGGGCCCCGACGTGGTGCGCGCCCTCACCGGGCGCGGCAATCGGGTATTCCTGGACTTGAAGCTTCACGACATTCCCAACACCGTGGCCGGCGCGGTCCGGAGCGTCTCCGGTCTGGGGGCCGACTTCCTGACCGTGCACGCCGAGGGAGGTCCGGCCATGCTCCGGGCCGCGGTGTCCGCCCGGAACGAGGCCCCGAAGACCGCCCTCAAGCTACTCGGGGTCACCGTGCTCACCAGCCTGGACGGTAGCGAGTACCCCGAGGTCTACCGGAGCGCCGACGCCCGGCCGCGGGTGGAGGCCTTCGCCCGGGCCGCGCGGGAAGCCGGGTTGGACGGCGTGGTGGCCTCGGCGCTCGAACTCGGGGCGCTGGCCGCCGCCCTCCCCGGAGAGTTCCTCAAGGTCATCCCCGGCATCCGCCCCGCCGGAACCGGGGCGGGGGACCAGGCCCGGACCGCCACCCCCGCGGCGGCGCTTCGGGCCGGGGCCACCCACCTCGTGGTGGGGCGCGCGATTACCGCCGCGGAGGATCCTCCGGCCGCCGCCCGGGAGGTGCTCCGGGAGATGGAGGCCGTCGGCTGAGGGCGGCCCCGCCCGGCCCGGGAGGCGCTCGGGGAGATCGAGGGCGCCGCCCGCCCGCCACCTTTCCTCGCCCGCAGAGGCCATCCGTCTTGCTCCGGCAACCCTTTGACGCTTATACTCTTGCCTCGCTTTAACCCCTATGCTTGTCCGGGAGTGAACACATGCATCGCATCTGTATGGTCGGGACCGGGTACGTGGGTCTCGTGTCGGGCGCCTGCCTCGCCGATTACGGCAACGAGGTCACCGCGGTGGACGCCGACGTGTCCAAGGTCGAGAGCCTCCGCAAGGGCAAGGTCCCCTTCTACGAGTTCGGGCTCGAGGAACTGGTGGAGCGGAACGTGCGGGAGCGGCGGCTCACCTTCTCGACCGATCTCCCCACCGCCATCCGCGAGAACGACGTCATCTTCATCTGCGTGGGGACCCCGCGCGGATCGGACGGGGAGGCCGACCTCCAGTACGTCTTCCAGGTGGCCCGGGAGATCGCCAAGCACATCAACGGCTACAAGGTGATCGTGCAGAAGAGCACGGTGCCGGTGGGGACCGGAGCCCGGATCCGCGATCTCATCCACGCCCAGCGGAACGGGGACCACGACTTCGACGTGGCCTCGAACCCCGAGTTCCTCCGCGAGGGGAGCGCGGTCGAGGACTTCATGCGCCCCGACCGGGTAGTGATCGGGACCTGGAGCAAGCAGGCGGAAGAGGTTCTGGTGGACGTCTACAAGCCGCTCTACCTGAACGAGACCCCGATGGTGAAGACCACGGTGGAGACCGCCGAGCTGATCAAGTACGCGGCCAACGCTTTCCTGGCCACCAAGATCTCCTTCATCAACGAGATGGCCAACCTGTGCGAGCTGGTGGGGGCGGACGTGAAGGTGCTGGAGCGGGGGATCGGGCTGGACCGGCGGATCGGCTCCAAGTTCCTTCACGCCGGCGCCGGGTACGGCGGTTCCTGCTTCCCCAAGGACACCGAGGCCCTGGACCATCTGGCGCGGAGCCTCGGCTATCCGCTCAAGGTCGTGCAGTCCACCATCGAGGTGAACAACGAACAGCGGCGGCGGCTCATGGCCCGGACCGAGACCGCCCTCGGCGGCCTCAAGGGAAAGACGGTGGCGGTGCTCGGCCTGGCCTTCAAGCCCCAGACCGACGACATCCGCTATTCGGTGGGGGTGGACTTCTGCCGGTTCCTGCGCGACAAGGGGGCGACGGTGCGCGCCTTCGATCCCATCGCCATGGAGAACGCCAAGCAGGAGGTCCCCGACGTCGAGTACGCCGCCGATCTCTGGGCCGCGGTCGAGGGCGCCGACGCGGTGGTGATCGCCACCGAATGGAACGAGTTCCGCACCATGGATCTGAAGCGGATCCGCGAGCTCCTGAAGGGCAACCTGGTGGTGGACCTCAAGAACATCTACGAGCCGGAGCGGATGCGGAGCCTGGGCTTCGTGCACCGGGGAGTGGGACGCGGGATCCCGTCCATGCCCGAGGGCGTGTAGCCGGTGGCCGACCCTGGGCTCTCCGAGGGCACGGTCCTGGTGGCGGGCGGGGCCGGGTTCATCGGCACCAACTTCGTGCACCGCCTGCTGTCGCCGGGGCGCCGGGTCGAGGTGATCGTGCTCGATCTCCTCACCTACGCCGGGAACCTGGAGAACCACCGAGCCTTCGAGGAGGATCCCCGCTTCACCTTCGTCCGGGGCGACGTGGCCGATCCCGCGGCGGTGGAGCCGTTGGTGGAGCGCGCCGACTACGTGGTGAACTTCGCCGCCGAGACCCACGTGGACCGGGCGATCGAGAACCAGGCGCCGCTCATCCGCGCCAACATCGAGGGTCCGCTGACCCTCCTGAACGCGGCCCGGAAGCACCCGGTCCGCCGCTTCATCCAGGTGGGAACCGACGAGGTCTACGGGGAGGTCATGGGGGATCCGGTGACCGAGGAGGCGCCCTTGAAGCCCCGGAACCCCTACAGCGCCACCAAGGCCGGCGGCGACGCCATGGCCCAGGCCTTCTCGGCCACCTTCGGCCTCCCGGTGGTGATCACCCGCTGCAGCAACAACTACGGCCCCTACCAGTACCCGGAGAAGATGATCCCCCTCTTCACCACCAACGCCATGGAGGACCGGCCGCTCCCGGTGTACGGCAGCGGGCGGAACCGGCGGGACTGGATCCACGTGGCCGACCATTGTCGGGCCCTGGAGACCCTGCTGGCCGCCGACGCGGAGGGCGTGGTGGGGGAGATCTTCAACATCGCGGGGGGGAACGAGCGGGACGTCCTCGAGATCGCGGCGGTGATCCTCGAGACCCTGGGAAAGCCCCCGAGCCTCCTCCAGCACGTCACCGACCGCCTCGGCCACGACCGCCGCTACGCCCTGGACGGGTCCAAGATCACCGAGCGGACGGGATTCGAGCCGGAGATCGGCTTCGGGACCGGCCTTCCCGAGACCATCCGCTGGTACGTGGACCACCGCACGTGGTGGGAGCGGATCAAGAGCGGCGCCTTCCGCGACTACTACGAGAAGATGTACGGCGACCGATGAAGATCGCCTGCGTGGTGGGGGCGCGCCCCAACTTCATGAAGATCGGCCCGGTCATCGAGGCGGCGGCGAAGTTCCCGTCCCTCACCCCGCTCCTGGTCCACACCGGCCAGCACTACGACGACGCCATGAGCAAGGTGTTCTTCGAGGACCTGGGGCTCCCCCGGCCCGACGTCCACCTCGGGGTCGGATCCGACTCCCACACCAAGCAGACCGCGAAGGTGATGAACGCCTTCGAGGACCTCTGCCTGGAGCACGCGCCGGACTACGTGCTGGTGGTGGGGGACGTGAACTCCACCCTGGCCTGCTCCCTGGTGGCGTCCAAGCTCCGGATCCGGCTGGGGCACGTGGAGTCGGGGCTTCGCTCCTTCGACCGGGACATGCCGGAGGAGATCAACCGCCTGGTCACCGATACGCTGGCCGACGATCTCTTCACCTCCTGCGCCGACGCCGCGCCGAACCTCCTCCGGGAGGGGGTGGCGGCGGAGCGGATCCACTTCGTGGGGAACGTGATGATCGATTCCCTGGTTCACCACCGGGAGCGCGCGGCGCAAAGCGCGGCGCTCACGGACCTGGGGGTGGGGCCGCGCGGGTACATCCTGGTCACCTTGCACCGGCCCTCGAACGTGGACGAGCCCGCGGTGTTCCGGGGGATCCTCGAGGCCCTGGGGCATCTCTCCAGACACCTTCCGGTGCTCTTCCCGGTGCATCCCCGGACCCGGAACCGAATCCGGGAGTTCGGGTTCGAGGAGATCCTCACCGCCCGCCCCGGGCTTCGCCTGGCCGATCCCCTGGGCTACCTGGACTTCCTGAAGCTGGAGGACAACGCGGCCCTGGTGGTCACCGACTCCGGCGGCATCCAGGAGGAGACCACCTTCATGGGGGTGCCCTGCCTCACCGTCCGGCTCAACACCGAGCGTCCGGTCACGGTGACCGAGGGGACCAACGAGCTGGTGGGAATCGACCCGGAGCGGATCGTGACCGCGGGGGAACAGGTGCTCCGGGAGGGGGGGAAGGCGGGGAAGGTTCCCGAACTCTGGGACGGCAGGGCGGGGGAGCGGATCGCCGCGGTGCTGGACGGGATGACCGGAGGAAGCTGAGCCGATGCAGGTGGCCCTGTTCTCGGAGGCGGTTCCCCCCATCCGGGACGGGGTGTGCCACGCCCTCACCCACCTGACCGAATCCATGGACCGGGAGGGGATCGGTTACCGGATCGTCTCCGGCATCGACCCCGCCCCCGACCTGGCCTCCCGCCGCGTGGTCCACAAGGTGCCTTCGGTCCCGTTTCCGGGCTACGGCTACTACCGGATCGCCCTCCCGGTGAGCCCCCGGCTGGACCGGGCCCTGGATCGGTTCCGCCCGGAGATCATTCACGCCGCCAACCCCACCCTGCTCGGGCTCTACGCGCTGTCCTACGGGCGGCGGCGGAACCTGCCGGTGGTGACCAGCTACCATACGAACTACGTCTCGTACTTCCCCTACTACGGCCTGGGAAAGCTCCAGGGGTTGGGCTGGCGGCTGCTCCGTTGGTTCCATTCCCGCTGCCGGGCCACCTACGTTCCCTCGCCCTCCACCCTGGAGACCCTCCGCTCCAGGGGCATTCCCCGGCTGGATCTCTGGCAGCGCGGGGTGAGGCGGGACCGCTTCGCTCCCGGGTACCGGAGCGAGGGACTCCGCCGCTCCATCGGCGCCGGGGATGAGCCGGTGCTGCTCTACGTGGGGCGGCTGGTGCGGGAGAAGGACCTGTCCGACCTGGTCGAGGCGGCGCGCATTCTGCGCGGGCGCGGAACGCGGTTCAAGCTGGTTCTGGTCGGGGACGGTCCCTTCGGTCCGGATCTCCGCGCCCGCCTTCCCGAGGCCCACTTCACCGGCTATCTGACCGGGATCGACCTCGCCCGCTGGTACGCTTCCGCCGACCTGTTCGTGTTCCCCTCCACCACCGAGACCTTCGGAAACGTGATCCTGGAGGCCTTCGCTTCGGGGCTTCCGGTGGTCGGGGTCCGGGCCAGCGGCTCCCGGGACCTGATCGTCCCCGGGCAAAACGGGCTTCTCGCCCGGCCGAGGAACCCGGGGGACTTCGCGGAGAAGGTCCGGGCCGTGCTTTCCGACCCCTCGGCCCACCACGCCATGCGCGAGGGCGCGCTCCGCACCGTCGACCGCTACGACTGGGGAACGATCAACCGCCGCCTCATCACCGATTACCATCGGGTGATCCGGGAGCACCGGAGCCCGGTCCGGGAAGCGGCCATGGAACTGGCGGCGGGGTGAGCGCGGCGCCCTGGGTTCGCTGCGACGCCGGCGCCCCGGCACGCGCCCGGCCCGGGCGCCGGGGCGCGCCGGCGGCGGGCCCGGGAACCGCCCGCCCGGGGAGCGACCCGTGAGGATCCTGGATCTCACCGACGCCTACCACCCGACGAGCGGCGGTATCCGTACCTACCTCGACCAGAAGATCCGCTTCATCCGAGAGTCCACCGACTTCGAGCACGTTCTGGTGGTTCCCGCGGCGCGCGACCGGGTGGAGGAGCGGGGCCGGACGCGAGTCTTCGGGATCGCCTCGCCGGTCATCCCCGGGTGCGCGCCCTACCGGGCGATGCTCCGCCACGGAAAGCTCGCCGCGGTGGTGGAGGCGGTCCGCCCCGACGTGATCGAGATCGGAAACCCCTACTTCCAGCCCCGGGCCGCGCGCGGGTTCGGCGGGCGCTCCTGGCTTCTGGCCGGCTTCTACCACACCGATTTTCCGCGGGCCTACGTGGAGACCCCGCTCGGCCGCGTGATCGGGCGGCCGGCGGCGCGCCGGGCCGCCGCGGTCGCGGACCGCTACGCCCGGTGGGTCCACGCGCGGCTGGATCTGACCCTGGTGTCCTCGCCGGACCGGGCGCGCGCGTTGACCGCGGGTGGGGTGGAGAACGTGGAGCAACTGTCCCTGGGCGCGGATGTCCGCACCTTCCATCCCGGCCGCCGCGATCCCGGGTGGCGCCGGGAGATCGGGGCGGGGGAGCGGGACCTGGTGCTCATCCACGCCGGGCGCCTGGACCGGGAAAAGCGGATCGACGTGCTGGTGGAAGCGGTGAAGCGGCTTCCTTCGAAGATCGACGCCCGATTGGTGCTCCTCGGTCAGGGGCCCGAGCAATCTCGCTGGGAGCGGGCGGCAGTGGCGGATCCGCGGCTCGTCGTCCTTCCCTTCGAGCGCGACCGCGACCGCGTCGCACGGGCCCTGGCCTCGGCCGATGTGTACGTGTCGGCGGCTCGGTTCGAGACCTTCGGGCTCGCGGTGGTGGAGGCCCAGGCCTCCGGGCTTCCGGTGGTCGGCCAGCGGGCGGGGGCGATGACGGACCGCGTGGATGCGTCGTGCGGCATCCTGCTGCCGGGCCTCGACCCCGAGGCCCTGGCCCAGGCGGTGACGGGTCTCGCCGACCCGGAGCGGCGCGGGACCCTGGGGCGAAACGCGCGCCGCCGGGTGGAGGGCGGGCTCACCTGGGAGCGAACGTTCGAGAGGCTCTTCGCGCTCTACGAAACCGGCCTTCGCGCCGCCGATCGGAGGGGACGTGCCCTTCGATCTGCCTGAGGCGTGGACGAGGATCCGAAGCCGGCGCTGGGTGCGCCTCGCCGCCGCGGCGCTCGGGGCCGCCCTGGTGTTGAACCTGGTGTTCGCGTTTCTCACCGCCCACCGGGGGGGATGGGGGACGCGGCTGGTGACCGCGCCGGGATTTCTGGCCCTGGCCGCGGGATTGGCCCTGGTGCCGCTGGCCATGAACGCGCTCCGGTTGCGGATCTGGGCGCGGTTCATGGGCGGGATGCCGGGGACCGGCGACGCGTTCCGGATCGCGGTGGCCTCGGACCTGGGGGCGGCGCTCACCCCCACCGCGGCGGGAGCGGGAGCGGTCCGGCTGGCGATGCTCACCGGCCACGGCCTTTCCACCCCCCGCGCCTCGGCCCTGGTGGCGCTGATGGCGGTGGAGGACGCGATCTTCTTCGCGGTGTTCCTCCCGCTGGCGTACTTCCTGGGTGGCGGGCCCGACGGGGTGGTGGGCGAGGTTCTGGCCCGGACCGGAACGCGGGCGGCGTGGGTCCTGGCCGGGGGGCTCGCTCTCGGCGTGGTGCTGGGCTTCGTCGTGAAGCGGGTGTCGGGACGGTGGCGGTCCCGCCCCGGGTTCTTCCCGCGCGCCCGCGCCTGGGTGCGCGAGGTCCGAGGCGCCTTCGCCCTGGTCCTCCGTCGCGGGAAGCTCCGAGCCCTGGGGTGCCTGACCCTCACCGCGATCCAGTGGATCGCCCGCTACACCGTGGTGGCCGCGGTCCTGGCCGCCTTCGGGATCCGGACCGCGCCGCTTCCCCACGTGCTCCTGCAGTGGGTGGTCTTCACCGCGGGGACGGTGGTTCCCACCCCCGGCGGCGCCGCGGCCGTCGAGACCGCGTTCGCCCTGGTCTACCAGCCGTTCGTACCCGCCGCGCTCCTCGGCCCGGTGACCGCGGTCTGGCGGTTCGCGATCTTCTACTTCGTGTTGATCGTGGACGGGCTGGTGCTGGCCCGGTATGCGCTGGTTCGCCGTCCCGCTCGCGCCGGATCGAGTCTGACCGAAGGGGGAACGGTAGCCCCCACGTCGTGATTTCGGTTTCCTCGTGCGGAGGATGTGCCCGGGACCACGAAACGGCACCCGCGACCTACCCGCGGACTCCCCCGAAGGGTGGACCGCCGGCCGGACCCCTACCGCTGCTCGACCAGATCGAACCGCACTCCCACCTCCGCCGTGCCCTCGAAGGCGGTCTTGTCGCTCCCGGGGACATGCTCGAAGTCGGTGGTGCGGTTCACCCCCAGGTCCCAGCCGACCCAGCCGTGCCGCGACGGTTGGTAGCGCCCGGCCAGCGCGCCCCGAACCGTGGTCTCGATCGTACCCAGGAAGACGTTGGGGCTGGCGTGATAGGTGACCGGGTCCGGGTCGGGCAGGCGGAAACTCCCTTCCCCTCGGCGGAGCACCTGCACCTCCGGGGTGAGACGCAGGCCCGCCACCGGTGGAAGCCAGTCCGCGAACACGCGCACCCGGTCGAAGTCCGAGAAGTTCGCCCCGAGGCCTCGGTTCAGGTAGCTGTAGCGGTCGATCAGGTTCGGCGTCCGATACGCCCAGGCCGAGACCCGGGTGTACTCCAGGCCCAGGGTCACCGGGTTCCGGCCGGGGGTCCAGCGCCCGCCCAGGGTCACCGCATAACTCGTGGGCTCGCGGTCGGCACCCTTGGGCGGGGTGAGGTCCACGTCGTCCAGGAGGAACTCCAGGTAGGCCTGGACCGGCCCCCGCCGCCACCACGCGCTCCAGTCCAGCATGAGGTTCTGGGTCACGTCATGGGGCGGGGCGTCGCTGTCGAAGTAGAAGACCTCGATCGGAAGCAGGTGGCGGATCGGGAACCCGGGCTGGTCGCCGGCGAAGAGAATGCTCTCGCCGAAGGAGAGGATCAGGTTCGGCCAGGCCAGGTCCATCCGATGGGCGGCCAGGTAGCGCTTGGCGGTGTCGAGGGTGTCGAGCTCGCCCAGGAAGGAGTTGAGGCGGAAGCGGCCGGCCTCGACGGCCAGCGCGATCTGGGGATAGGGGGTGGGGCTCGAGCCCACCATGAGCCCGGGGGCGCCGAGCATGCCCCAGTTCCGGGCCAGGCGGCCGACGGAGATCTCGCCGTGGGGGAAGGCGAAGGAGAGGTAGGCGGTCTCCGAGCGGCCGATCCGCCGCTGGGGATCGACGCCGTCGGGGTCGTCCTTGAGGTAACGGTCAGCCAGGAGCACCAGGTCGGCGGCCAGGGGGCCCTCGCTGAACCCGATTTCCGCGCGCCCGTAGGGCCAGCCCTTGTTCGCGTCGCCGAGGGGGCGGAGGGGATCGAATCGTCGGCTGGTGGAGCCGCGGGCCCCGCCCTCGACCCAGCTTCCCCATCGGACCCGATCTTCGGTGGCTCCGGCCGCCGGCGGGCCTGAAGGCGCGAACTCGGCCCGGAGGAGCCGCGCCCAGTGGGCGGGGCCGGCCGGCATGGCGTCGGGGTCGAGCGCCGCGACCGCGTCCGCGACGTCGGCGCGGTGGTAGGGCTGAACCAGGGGGTTCAACCCCTCGAGGTAGCCCGCTTCCTGGAGAACGCGGATGCCCTCGTAGGCCGGGTCGTCCAGGGGGAGGTAGCGGGAGCCGGGGGCGGCGGCGGCGGCGGAAGAGGCCGCAAGGACGATAGCCAGAACCAGGAAGACGACCTTCAACGGCTTACCGCCCTTCGTTTTGCGGGAGATGCATTCCACCGAGAGCTTCGCATCGCGGCACGGTTTGCGAGGCATAGATGGTCTGGGTGTAGCTCCAGTTGTCGAGCCAGCCGGTGCGGTGCTGGAGGGCGGTCAACGCGCGGTCCATGCCCGCCCACAGTCCGGCCAGGCGGTCCCTTCCCGCCGGAACGAGATACTGGTTCACCTTCTGGAAAAGGTCGACGCCGTCCACGTAGCGCTCGCAGTGGACAAAGGCGCGGCGGTACATCTCGAACCGGGTCCGGTCGAAGGGAAGTTCGTTGTCGGAGCCGTATTTCGGGATTCCGAAGCGACCGACCAGGTGCTCCCGGAAGAATCGGGCGGCCGGATTGAAATAGGAGTTCTCCTGGAAGTAGATGAACCCCCCCTGGGTGAGCAGAGAATCCAGGCGGGTCACCAGACGCGGTGTATCCTCGTGCAGGATCTCGTGCAGAAACATCCTGCCGGTGACCACGTCGAATCTGCGGCCAAGATCCAGCTCGAGGATGTCTCCTTCGACGAACGCGACATTTTCGAGTCCCGCACATCGCTTCCTGGCCACGGATAGCGCAGCCGCCGAAAAATCCATGCCGAGTACGCTTTTCGCGGCGGAAGCCAGATAGGGGGTCAGGGACCCCGGCCCGCAGCCCAGGTCCAGGACGCTCTTTCCGCGCAACCGGGGTAGGAGCGGATGCAGGAAGGCGCGGGTAGACCATGAGGATGCCTCCGTTTCGCTGCGCGATACGGCATCCTCCCACCGCCGGTAATCGATCTCGTCCCAGAACGATTTGGTGTTGGCTCGATGCTTCATGGAGTGGGGTGTTAGGGATCTGAGGTGACCCGGGCCGAGGGTGAATTGAACCCTGAACCGGGGATTCGGTCAAGCCAGGTTCCCGTTGTCCCCGGATTCTCGTCGTCCCCGGGGTCTCCTTCGGCCTTGCGCCGAAGCGGCGGGAGGGGGAAGATTCCCGGGCCGCTTCAGAGGGTCGCGCGATGGCCCTCGATGAGCGGCATCCATGGGACCGGCCTCGTTCGGGACCGGGTCGCAAGGAACGGGGCGTGGGCCGCCCGCAACCGGGAGGAACCAGTTTGGATAGACGGGGGAACCGCCGAGATCGTGCCACGATTCGTAACCTTCTGATCGCCCTCGTCCTGCTTCTCGCCGCCTCGCCCGTGGCCCTCGGGCAGACGACCTCCCTTCCAACCGGTTGGACCGGCGCCGGCGGTTCGGATCTCGCCATTCCCGGCGCCGCCCGTGCCGAGGCGCTCACCCGGGCCCGCCAGCTCCAGGACCAGAACCTTACCCTGCTCGGCGCCGGTCCGGTGGACCCGGATACCTATGTCATCGGGCCCGGGGACCTCCTGCGACTGGAAGTGCGCGGTGCGCTCTCGCTCTCCGCGCCCGCCCGGGTTGACGCGGACGGGTCGGTCACCTTTCCCCAGATCGGCACGCTCTCGGTGGGCGGGTCCACCCTGATCGCAGCCCGGGCGGACGTCAAGGAGCGGGCGCGCGAGCTCTTCTCCAGCGGTGAGATCACCCTGGTGCTCGAAACGGCGCGGGCGTTCAAGATACAGGTGGTTGGGAGGGTGCCGCACCCGGGGGCGGTAGCGGCCAGCGCGTACACCCGGGTGAGCGAGGCGCTCGAGGCGGCCGGGGGACCGATCGACTCGACCAGCGTCCGCCGGATCCGGGTCCGCCACACCGACGGCACTTCGGATGAGGCGGATCTCCTGGGATTCCTCTTCGCCGGCAGTCTGGATGGAAACCTCACTCTGCGGGACGGGGACGTGGTGGTGGTTCCGGTCCGCGGCGACCTGGTGACGTTCCAGGGGGCGGTGCTTCATCCCGGATCCTACGACTTCGTGCTCGGCGACGATCTGGGGGACCTGCTGGAGTTGGTGGGCCTCCGCCCCGATGCCGATCCTGGCCGGGTGGTGATCCAGCGTACCGACGACGATCGCACCTATGACACTCTCGGGGTTTCCCTACCGCCGGTGCTGTCGGGGCAGGTGCGAGTTCCGCTCCGCCCCGGCGACCGGGTGCTGGTGAGGGCGCTGGGGGAATGGCGCCCCGATGCCTCCGTTTCGGTCACCGGTGCGGTCGAGTCGCCGGGCCCGGTCCCGGTGGTTCGCGGACGCACACGGGTCGGCGACGCAGTTCGAGCGGCGGGAGGGCTTGCCGCGGGAGCGGTCGCCCGGCGAATCGTCCTGGCGCGCACCGTGACGCCGGATACCACCGGCGTGAGAAGCCCCCTGGAGGCGCGAAACTATGCCCTCGCCCTCGCCCGTCGCCTGCAGCACGAGACGGTGGTGGACATCAGCGGGGATGACGGTCCACTGGTCGAGCCGGGGGACCGGATCGACGTGCCCCGGTGGGTCGGATGGGTCGAGCTGACCGGACAGGTCAAGCGGCCGGGCCTCTACGACTACCATGACGACTGGAGCGTTTCCGACTACGTCGATGCCGCCGGCGGCTTCGGCCGCCAGGCCCAGAAGAGCCAGACCCGGGTCACCCGGGGCGTCGCGGGGGAGGTGGTCTTCGCCTCGGACATGGAGACGCTGGCCCCCGGGGATGTGGTCTGGGTCCCGGAGAAACCGCCGGGGAGCTTCTGGCAAACCGTCCGCGACGTGACCGGACTCATCAGCACGGTGGCGACGCTGTTCCTTCTCATTCGCGAGGTGACCCGGTGACGGAAGGCCCCGCGCCCTCCCCGTCCGGACTGGAACCCGGGAGCCTGGCCTCATTTCTCGACTTTCTCTGGCGCCACCGGTTCCCGATCGTGGGGATCACCGGAATCGCCACCTTGATCGCGGTGGTGGCGGTGCTGGTGGCTCCGGTCGAGTACACCGCGCGTGCGGTGGTGTTGCCCCAGGACCGCCAGGAGTCCAGCCTCATTTCCACCGCCATGTCCCTCCTGGGGGGAAGCATCTCCAATCTTCCCCTGAGTAGCCTCGGCGGCCTGGGCGGTGAAACGGACGTGGAAGTGCCGATCATCCGGAGCGAGCGCCTGGCCGACGCGATGAACGACCGGTTCCACCTGAGTGAGCGCTACAAGACCAGCCGCAGGCACTCCCGGCTCCGCCAGTGGTATGCGCGCCTGGGCACGAAGAAGAATCCTCAGGGGCTCTTGACCGTCACCTATCGCGATCGGGACCCCGAATTCGCCTCCCAGGTGGTGAGCGGGGTGATCGAGGAAATGGAGCGGATCAGCGCCGAGATCCGGTCTACTGCGGGGAAACGCTCACGTGAGTTCCTGGAACGCCGGGTGGCCAAGACGCGCGATCGGTTGAGCGCAATGGAGGATTCCCTTGCCGCGTACCAGACCGAGCACGGGGGCGCAGCGCTATCCTCCGGAACCGTGGGCGCCGTAGAGGCGGGAGCGGACCTCCTGACCCAACGCGTGAGGATGGAGACGGACACCGAAATCCTCCGCCGGACCCTGGGATCCGACGCCCCCGCCCTCCGAGCCAAGGAACTCGAAATCGCGGCGCTGGACCGCCAGCTCGACGAGCTTCCCGCCCTCGGATCGGAACTCGCCCGAATGACCCGTGACCTCAAGGTTCTGGAGCGGACCTATGGGTACCTCAGCGCCCAACTCGAGGACGCGCGTCTCAAGGAGGCGCGTGACGTTCCCCGGGTCCAGATCCTGGACCCACCGGTTCCCCCGACCGAGAAGAGCCGCCCCCAGCGAACCATCACCGTGCTCATCGTGTTCTTCGTCTCCGGCCTGATCGCCCTCCTGACCGGCCTGCTCCTGGATGCCGGCCGCAGGGTGCGCGAGGCCCGAAGTGCCTGACCCCGCCTTGGAGGCGCGGGAACGGCAGGAGCCCGGTCTGGTCTACTTCGTGCGGCTGGCCCTGCGGCGCTGGCGATTTCTCGCCCTGGTTTCGCTCCTCTCCGGGGTGCTCGCGTTGGCCGCGGGGTTCCTCCTTCCCAGGTGGTACGAGGCCCGATCGACCGTCCTCCCTCCCCGCGAAACCCAACCGCACCTGATGGCGCAGCAACAGCTCATCGCCGCCCTACAGATCCAGAGCCTCTTCCCCTATGCTGCCGGAGTCACCACCTACGACATCTACCTGGCCATCCTGCAGAGCGATACCGTGGCCCGTAGCCTTGTCGACCGATTCGACCTGCGAGAGCACTATCACGAGGAACGCCGGGTTCGCGCCATGGCCGCGCTCCGCGGCCATACCGTGATCGCCCCCGGCAAGCACCGGATCGTGGAGATCCGGGTCGAGGACAAGGACCCGGAGCTGGCCGCCCGGCTGGCCAATGCCTACGTCGCCGAGCTGGACTCGGTGTACCGCGCGACCCGGTCCACCGCCGGTCGCCGGCAGGGGGAGTTTCTGCAGGCGCGTGTGGCGCGGGTCCGGGCCGATCTGGACTCGGCCGAAGCGCGGCTCGCCGGCGCCGAGGGCAGCGCCCGGTTTCCCGTGCTGTCCCGGGACCTGACCCAGGCGGCCCTGTCCGCCGGGGACCTGATCGGTCGGAGGCTCGCCCTGGCGGTCCGGTTGGACATGTTGGACGCCATGGGGGTGGGGGACGCGCCGGCCCGTCGGGAGTTGGAGCTGGAGCTTCGGGCGGTTGAGTCCGAGGCCGCACAGCTTCCCGGCCTGGGGATGGTGGTGGCCCGCCGCCTACGGGAGGTGCGAATCCAGGAGACCCTGTACGAGGCGCTTTCCCAGGATCTGGAGGCGGCCCGTATCGAGGAGGCGCGGGATACGCCGGAGGTGGAAGTGCTCGACCTGGCGGTGCCGCCGGACCGCCAGGCTCGGCCCCGCAAGGGGCTCATGGCGATAGCCGGGGCGATCGCGGGCATGTTTGCGGCCATGGCCTGGGCCGTCTACTGGGACCCCCGGACCTGACCGGGAAACGTCATCCTTTCGCGCGGACGGGTCCCCGGCCGGTTGCCATCGCCGCGGGGGCCGGGGCCGAGCCCGGCTCGCTCCAGGATGCCACCAGGGCGAGCTCGCCTCGGACCACCTCCTCGTAGGCGTCGAGCGTGCTCTCCCAGGTGGGGAATTCCTGAGCCCGCCGACGGCCGGCCTCGGCCAATCCGGAACGGACCTCGGGATCCCGGAGCGCCGCAAGCACCGAAGCCAGCGCCTCGGCGTCGCCCACCGGAACGAATCGGACCTCCCGGGGCGACAGACGCTCCCGGAAGACGGGAAGCCCACTGACCACCGCCGGCATTCCCCGGATGAGAGCCTCGTCCAGTGCGGTTCCATGTCCCTCGTGACGGCTGGGGAGGACAAACACGTCGTGACCCAACCACAGTTCCTCCATGAGTTCATCGGGGACCGGTCCCAGGAACGTGACCGCGTCGTCCACTCCGAGCTCGACGGCAAGAGCCCGCATGCGATCGGCGATGCCCGCTTCATGGGGGGTGCCGACTACGTCCAATCTGGGCCGGGGCGAGGGCAGCGAACTCAGCGCCCGGAGCAGGGTGGGTAGGTCCTTCCGGATGAAATCCCCCCCGATCCAGAGGAGACGAAGCGGCTCGTCCGGTTCGAGTGCGCGGACCTGATTGCGAATCTCAGAACGAGGTATGCCGACCGGGATCCGGGTGATCCGGTCCCCGGGAATTCCGCGGCCCCGAACCGCTTCCTCTTCGCGGTGGGTGTGGACGACGATTCGGTGAGCAAGCCGGAGCACGGCGGTTTCATTCCATCGCATCAGCTTCACGTAGGGTGGAAAGGCCAGCCGAAACTCGTTTCTGAGGTGGTGCACCACGACCACGATCCGGACACCGGAGCGCAGGCGCAGGCGCCGAAGCAGCAGTCCTAGCCTCCCCCCGTCGGATTGGTCGGCTACCACCACCCCTCGGTCGAAGCCGCCGTGCACCACGATCTGGCGGAAGGCCATGAGCAGGGGGCGGTTCCGGAGCCGGGGATGCACCGGCATCTCGTCTTCGCAGATCACGGGGAAGCCGCGGCTCTTCCAGCGGTCCACCAGGGCCGCCCAGAGGATCTGGCCTCCGGTCCGGCCTTCCCGAAGCTGTTCCGCCGGCACCAGGAGACGCGGTCCCCGCGCTCCCGCCGGTGGGAGAACAAGCACGAGCCCGAACAGGAAGAAGTTGAGCACATCGGGGAGATGGCCGGAGCCCAGGGTGGTGCCGCTCTCGAACATGCCGCGCACGGTCAGACCGACGATCGCGGCGGCGGCGGCGCCTCGGCTCCAATCGCCGCGGCGATACTCCCGGAGGGCTCCAGGCACCCGCCACCAGAAGATGGCGAAGAGGGCCAGGGTCAGAATCAACCCGATCCAACCCAACTGCGCGGCATTGGTCAGAAACACGTTGTGAGCGCCCCCGCTCGTCGTGGTCAGAAGACTGCGTTCCGCTTCGGTCCCCAGGTAGGGGGCCCGGTACGCCTCGAATACCTGGTAGCCGGCGCCGATCCCGGTCCAGGGATGGTCGTGGAGGATCCTGAAGCCGGCATGCCACAGCGAGCCCCGGAACGAGGTCCCGGAGCTGAGTCGAAGGGCGGAGGCCGCCCACGGCGGCACGGGGAGAAGCGCCAGGGCCAGGAGCGCCGCCACCCCGACGGACGCCACCGCGTTGCGGAGTCGACGATGACAGAGGGACAACGTGATCAGCACCACCGCGAAGTACAGATAGGAGGATCTGGAGAACGATACGACCAGGCCGGCAGCCAGGAACAGGATTCCCAAGGCGAGGACGGCCAGGATCAGCCAGCGTCGCAGGTTGAGGGGCCGGGCGGCATAGACCAGGGCGAACGGAACGAGAATGGCCAGACCGTGTCCCATGGTCACGCCCAGGGCGTTGGGGTTTTCGTAAATGGACGTCAGGCGCTGAGGCGTTGCGACCTGGGAGTAGAGCACGTGTCCCGGACCGAGGACGTATACCTGCCACAACGCATAGAAGCCGACCGGTACGAGGAGAAGCGCGTAGATCAGAAGAACCCGCCGGAGATCCCGGTAGGTCCACAGATCGTTGATCGCCAGCAGGGTGGTCAGGAGGAAGAGGTAGCGGAGGGCCACCCCGATTCCCCGGATCGGATACACGGAGAGGAACGAAGTGAACGATACCCAGACCAGGAAGCCGACGAACCACGGCATGAGCCCGCCGGGGAGGGGGGGAATGTCCCGGTGCTGGCGCAGCCGGTGAAGCAGCCAGCCCCCCAGCACGACCGCGGGGATGACGAAGCTCACCTCACGGAAGGCGACTCCGCCGAAGGCGACACCGAGCGGAAGAGCGAGCACAACCCCCCACATTCCCCAATTCGGACGGTGCAAGGCGAGGGCGACGAAGGGGATCCCCAGAGTGAGCGCGCCCGCCGCCGCGCCACCGAGGTACGCGGCCGCCCCTACCCAGAGGGCGGCCAGTCCGGCCAGGATGAGGAGATAGGTCCGCGACCAGGGGTTCATCGGGGTTGATTTTGTCCGGCCCCGGAGGTGGAGGCAAGGTGAAAGCACCGGTATCGAGGTGTCGGTGAGGCCGTCACGGGCAGGGCATCCGGTCGAGGGCCGGCAGACTATCCAGGCTCCCGGCGCCCGGCTAGAATAGCGCCGACACCAGGGAGTACAACCGGCACATGCCTCCGACCTCGAATCAGATCCAGAGCCGTCGCGCGCCGGGGAACGGGCACCGAGCCGTCGGGACGCCGCGCCCGGCGCCCGGCCCGATCACCTGTGGCCGGGTATGAGTCGTATTCGCGTCCTTCAGGCCATCACCCGCATGATCCTTGGCGGGGCCCAGGTTCACGTCCTCTACCTTTGTCGGCTCCTGGATCGGGAGCGGTACGACGTCCAACTCCTCACCGGCCCCGAACTCGGCCCCGAGGGCGATTTGCTCTCCGCGGCCCGGCGGGCCGGGGTCCCCACCACGGTCATCGGTTCCCTTCGCCGGGAGATCCGGCCCTGGAACGACTTCAGGGCCTACCTGGCCCTCCGGGACCACTTGCGGCGTGAGCCGTACGATATCGTCCACACCAACGTCTCCAAAGCGGGAATCCTCGTCCGCCACGCCGCCCGTGAGGCCGGGGTCCCGGTCATCATCCACACGGCCCATGGTTGGCAGTGGACCTCCGCCCGCGGAGGGGTCATGAATCGCTTCATCATCGGTTCGGAACGGTGGGCGGCGCGATTCACGGACCGGATCGTGGTGGTGGCGGAGAAGGACCGCGAGAAGGGCCTGGCCGCGGGAGTGGGGCGTCCCGAGCAGTACGCGCTCATCGAGAGCGCAATCCCCCTGGACGAGTTCGACCCCGACCGGGTACGGGGAGACGGCGTGAAGGACGAACTCGGCATTCCCGCCGGCGCGCCGGTCGCAGGCACCGTCGGGCGCTTCGCCTATCAGAAGGCTCCCGAGGTCATGCTGGCGGCCGCGCGCGCCCTTCTGGAGAGGCTCCCGAACAGTCATTTCATCTACGTCGGCGACGGCCCCCTGCGCGGCGACATGGAAGACCGATTCGGGCCGTTCATGCGGCACCCCCATCTGCACCTGGTGGGGCTGAGGCAGGACGTCCCCCGGGTCGTTGCCGCGATGGACGTCTTCCTCCTCTCCTCACGCTACGAGGGGCTGCCCCGGGTGGTCGTGGAAGCCATGGCGCTCGGAAAGCCCGTGGTGAGCACACCGGCGGACGGGGTGGTCGAGGTGGTGCGGGACGAGGTCACCGGTCGACTGGTTCCGCCCGGGGATTGGAGCGCGTTGGCCGAGGCCGCGGCCGCTCTCATCGAGAGTCCGGAGCGGCGCCGCGTCCTGGGAACGGCGGCCCGGCGGATCGCCACGGAGCGATTCGGACTTGAGGGAATGGTGACCCGGACCGAGAAATTGTACGAAGAGCTCCTGGCCTCGAAGGGGACTCGGCGCGGCGGGTGAATTCCGGCGGGAATCAGCGGCCGGGCGCAGGGCCGGTCCCCGGGCGGATGAACTCCCGGTAGAGCCGGTCCATCGCCTCGGCGGCCACCGGAACCGACCACCTCGCCCGCACGTACTCCCGGCCCGCCAGCGTCATCGACCGGTGTTCCCCCCGGTTCTCCATCGCCCAGACCAGCGCGTCGCGTAGCGCCTGGGGGTCGTGGGGGGGAACGAGCACGGCATATCGGCCGTCGCCGGCCAGCTCGGGAATGCCCCCGGTCCGGGAAGCGACGACCGGCGTCCCCATGAGCATGGCTTCAGCCGCCGCCAGCCCGAAGGACTCGGAGCGGGAGGGGAGGCAGAAGATGTCGAACCCGGCCAGGAGCCGTTCGGCGTCCGACCGGGGGCCGAGCAGGCACATGCGCTTCCGGGCGCCCCGGGCATCGATCTGCGCCGCCAGGCGCTCCCGTTCCCGACCTTCCCCGGCTATGACCAGGCGGACGGGGAGATCGGAGGCGGCCGCGATCAGCGTGTCCAGGGCCTTCACCGGGTGAAGGCGGCAGATCGTTCCCACGAGGAAGTCGTTGTCTGCCACGCCGAGTTCCGCCCTCACCTGCTTTCGGAGCGTGTCCCGGTCCAGCGCCTCGAGGCGGTCCACGTCCACCGCATTGGGGAGGATGCGGAGTGCGGCGCGCGGGAGCCCGCGCCCGGCAAAGCTCTCCCGCGCCGCCTCCGTGGGCACGGTAAGACACCGGGCGGTCCGGAGAAAGCGTCCATCCAGGCGCAGGGCGGCCGCCCCCCAGGCCTCCGCCATCGAGTGTTCCGAAGCGATCCAGGGGGCCCGGAGCGCGCGGTGGGCGGGGAGCGTAGCCAGCCACAGGACGAGACTCGCCTCGAACAAGTGCGTGTGAACGAGGTCCCACCGGCCGTCCCGGAGAATTCCGAGCAGGGAACGGGCGGCGGAAACATCGTATCGCCCGCGCATCAGGGGTCCCAGAACCGGCACCCCGGCCTCCTCGAAGTCGGGAGCCATCACGCCCCGGCGCATCAGACAGACCACGGTCGGACGATGGTCCCGGTGCCGGATCGCCCATCGGATCTTGCGGGAGAGGTCCACCTCGGCGCCACCGAGGGTGAGGCCGTGCACGACGTGAATTACGCGGAGGGGTCCGTCCGCCGTGCCCGGGTCCCTCATGATGCCCGTGCCTCCCCGCAGCCCGGACGCGGACCCGCCGGACCGGCTCCGCGGCACTCCGTGATCGGTGGGGGAGTCGGTTCATGCGCGGAGGGGGAGAGCCCTATCATCTCCATGGCCGGCAGAGGGTAGAAGTTGAAGAGTGAGAAGTCAACGCGCCGGGGGGTGGACTCCGCGCCGGGCGGCGCGGTTCTCAGGGGGAGGTCCGGGTGACCAGACCCGCGAGGATGCGGAGGTCCCTGGGCCGGATTCCGCGAAAGGTGAAGAGAAGGGCGAGATAGGCGAATCCGGCGGCGGCCATGGAGACGAGGAGCGGCGGGATTCCCGAGCCCGGAAAGGCGGTCCGCGCGAGAAACAGCGTGGCGGTTCCCGCCGCCACCGTCGCGATCGCCACCCCGCGCACCTCCCGAAGCAGCGGGATGAGCCCCGGCAACCGGCCGATGCGCCGGTGGATCTCACGTACCCCCAGCGTCAGGGGAACGAGGTATCCCGCCAGCACCCCGGTCGCGGTCCCGATCAAGCCGAAGCGGGGGGTGAGGACGAGCACGAGAGGGATGTGCAGCAGGCACCCGGCGACCAGGAAGGCGGCGGGGATTGCGGGCCGGCCGGCGGCCTCGGCGGCGATGGACGGGAGAAGGAAGAGCGCGCCGGCCGCATAGGCGGCCAGGAGAATGCGGAACGGCCAGGTCCCCAGCGCGCCGAATTCGGGGCCCATCCAGACCGAGAGGATGGGATGGGCCAACCCCCCGAGGACGACCATCGCGCCCCCCGCCACCGCGGCGATGAGCCGGAGGCCGTGCCGGTACTGGTCCGCGAGTTGCGCGTCCCGGTCCCCGGCGAGGTGGGAGGTGACCGCGGGGTAGAAGGGGGCGGCGATCTGCTCCACCACCAGGCTCACGCGCTGGGAGATACGGGCCGGAACGGCGTAGAAGGACACCTGGGCAACCGGAAGGATTGCGGCGATGGCGAATCGGTCGAACTGCTGAAGAAGGCTGGTGGAGACCTGGGTGGGGAATCGGTAGCGTCCAAAACGTACCAGTTCCCGAACCGACTCTCCGTGCCAGCCGGGCAGGAGACTCACGCCGGGAACAAGCCTCGGCGTGATGATCAGGAGGAACACCAGCATGGCCAGCGTGCCGACCATGTAGGCTTCGGCCACCTGGAACAGGCCGCCGCCGCTCCACAGAACAGCCACCGCCAACGCGTAGAAGACCCCGTAAAGAATCAAGTTCCGCGCCGCCACCAGATCGAATCGTCGAACCGCCACCGGAACCGCGGCGAAGCCGGCGATCGGGAAGATCAGGAAGGCGGTGATCGCGGTAATCCGGAAGGACGCGGTGGCCTCCGCGGTCAGGGCGGTGGGGACCTTCAGCCAGATGCGGACCACGAGGGGGGCCAGGAAGAAGAACGCCAGCGCGACGAGTAGCCCGATCCCGGAGAGCATGGCGATGCCGGACCGCAGCACCCCCTCCACCGCCTGCCGGTTCCCCCGCTCGTGCTCGGTGGCCAGGTAGCGGATCATGGCGTTGGCCAGACCCAGGTCCATCGCGAAGAGCGAGGTGGTGACCGCGGTGAGGACGCTCCAGATCCCGAAGGCGTCGAGCCCCATCCGGTGCACCATGAATGGGGTCACGAAGATGACGAGAACGGATACCGTGAAGAACGCGAAGAGGTTCCAGAGGATGTTCCGGCCGAGGCTCATGACCGCGAATTCCGTGGAGGACCGGCGCTGGGCCGGCCGGTTCGGGACCGGGGGCGCCGCACGCTGCGACGGCGAACAGGAACGCTAACAAGGGGGAGAGAGGCCCGCAATCGGAATTTCCCCTTGAAGATAGCGCTGCTTCGTCGATGGCGGGTAACTTCCGTCCCGGCCGCCCGTCCAAGCCCTCTGGAGGGATGATCCGACTCGTGCCGCATCCGTTTGGAGCCGCGCCCCGGGTGCGGGCTAAAGCCCAATCTCCCGCTGACCGATGATTCAAAGCGAGGGGTACGGGGAGGCGGCCGGAACCCGTCGTTCTTGACAGGGTTTCCACCCCCTCCCTATAGTCGCCTCATTCTTGGAGACTCGTCTCCTAGGTGAACGCCAGCCCAAAGCCAGAAAAGAGAGCGTGTGAACTGAACCTGGGTACCTGATAGACGACGAGGCCCGGCCTCGAGATTCAGGCCGCCGCGGAAAACCGGAAGGCGGCAATCGGTCCCAAGGCCCCTCGGGGGGCACGAACACACTTTCTCAAGCTTTCAGCGTGGCGTTGATCGCCGTGGAGGCGCGGTGGAACTCTCCCTGACATACGGCTCGACCCTGGTCGCCGGATTTCTTCTGGCCCTCATCCTCACCCCGCTGAGCCGTTTCCTGGCCCTGAGCGCCGGGTTCATCGACTATCCGCGGCAGGACCGCGTCCATCGCCGTCCCACCCCGTTCCTGGGGGGCCTCGCGGTGGCGCTCTCGGCCGGCCTCGCCTTCGTCATCATCACCCCGCACGTTCCGCTCCTTTCGGACCTCTGGGGGCAGGGGCTCCTTCCCCGGGCCGCGGTCCCGATGACCCTCTTCTTCGCCTCCGCCGCCCTGGTGCTGGGGCTGATCGACGACCGGTTCGAGCTTTCCCCCAGCCAGAAGCTGGCCGGCCAGCTCGCCATCTCCATCGCCTTCCTGATTCCGGTCATGCCCTACAGCCCCACGATCAGGACTCCTCCTGTGGCCGGTGGGGATCCTGTGGATGGTGGGGCTCCTGAACGCGTTCAATCTCCTGGACAACATGGACGGCGTCCTGGGTGGGGTGGGAAGCATCATGGGGCTCTTCATGGGGGCGGCGGCCCTGAAGCTCGGCCGCCCCGATCTGGCCGCCCTGGCCCTGGCCGGCGGCGGGGCGTCCCTGGGTTTTCTCTGCTTCAACTTTCCCCCCGCCACCATCTTCCTGGGCGACGCCGGGGCGTTCTTCATCGGGACGCTCCTGGCCGGGGTGGGCTGGCAGCTCGGCGGTTCGGAGTTCCTGAGCCTCGGCTCCAGCGCCGCCGCGGTGGTGCTGATCCTTTCCTACCCCATCTTCGACGTCACCTTCGTCACCGTGACCCGGTTCCTCGAGCACCGTCCCATCCACGTGGGGGGGATCGATCACAGCACCCACCGGCTCCACGTGCTGTTCGGCCAGGGAAAGCGCGCTCTGTGGACGGTCTACGGGCTGAACGCCCTCTGCGGGGTGGCCGGGCTGGTGGCGCTGGGCTCCGCCCCCCCCGTGGCCTGGACCCTGGTGGCGGTGGCGGTCTGCCTCTACGCGAGCCTCGGGGTCATGCTGGCCCGGGTTCCGGTCCGCTCCCGGAAGTTCCTCACCGTGTTCCTGAAGAGCGAGCCCCTGACCGAGCGCGACGTGGCCTGATTCCGGGCCCACCCTCCCGCCGCCCGTCCGGGGGAGAAGGGCGCCCGGGAGACCCCGCCGCCGTGCCCCCCGCGCCGGGGCCTCGGCGCCCCCCTTGCCCCTTTGCCAACCCGTTGGTAGCCTTGACCCTGTTGACCCAGCAATTGCGGAGGGCCGAGTCCGCATTCACCCCCTGATCATCCGGGGGAGTGCGAAGCCGTAATCGCATTAGTGCTCTGATTCGAATCGATCATCTGTCTGAAAGGAGTCCCCCCGATGCGAGGTTTGAAACCTCTTCTTCTGATACTCACCGTGGGCGCCATGACCGTCGCAGCCTTGGGCTGCGAGGACAACCCCATCCGTCCTTCGGACGAGCTGGCGCCGCCGACCAACCTGACCATGGTGAACGGCGCCACCTCGGTGATGCTGACCTGGAACGCCAGCCCCTTCGAGTCCTCGGGCCGGTTCAAGGGCTACAACGTCTACGTGGACACGGTGTCCATCGCCGGCGTGACCGACACCACCACCAGCGGGTTCCTCCTGGCGCGCCAGGCCAACTCCAGCATCGTCACCGGACGCAGCTTCACCGTGGATCGCCTCCACAGCGGCGCGTCCCTGGCGCAGGGGCGGAAGTACTACATCCACGTCCGCACCGTTCGCGAGGACGACCGGGTGAGCATCGCGTCCAACGAACTCCTGACCTCGCCCCGCCCGGAGGGCGACAACGGATCGGTCACCGCCCACCTCATGTTCGACTTCTCGCTGCTCACCGTCACCCCCAGCGCCTTCGGTTGGGACCGGTCGAACGGGACCGGGCTGGACTACACCACCAGCCAATCGAACCAGAACCAGGTCGACTTCTTCATGGCCGAGAAGCCCAACTCCACGGACAACGGAAGCCAGTTCGTGAGCCCGGCCCAGCTTGCCCAGATCACCTGGCCGGTGGAGCACCGGACCCTGTTCAAGGACCTGGGCGCGGGGGAGACGGCGTGGAACACCGCGGTGGCGCCCGACACCGCAAGCATGGCCCAGACCGTGGACGTCATCTACGACCACAGCTACGCCCTCCATCTATTCGACGGGCACTGGGTGAAGATCCGGGTGACCGAGTTCACCAAGAACGTGAGCGTGGCCAAGACCGGAGGCGGCACCGTGCCGCTCAACCGGATCAAGTTCACCTATGCGTTCCAGCTCATCGACGACTTCGGCCGGTTCAAGCCGGTCCCGAATCCGGAACTCTAGCCCGAGCAAATCATGAGACCGCGCGGCGAGGAGGAGCAGATGCCCGCCGCCGCCGCGGGTCCGGGAAAAGGCCGGACCGGATCGGTCGGAGATCGACAAGCGGCGGGGGGGCCCCCACGGGCCCTCCCGCCTTTTCATACCCCGGGAACTCGCCCAAAATTGACCCTCCGGAGGCCCTGTGATACCGTGGCCGGCCACCGTGACCGGGCCCGGGGGTGATCCGGATCCGACGACGCCGACCCACTTCGAGGAACCGATGCTCGATCCCAAGCTCATCCGCAACGAACCCGACCGGGTGAAGGAAGCGGCCCGGGCCAAGAACCAGTCGAACGCCGACGTCGACCGCTGGCTCGCCCTGGATGCCGAGCGCCGGGAGCGGGTAACCCTGGTCGAGGAGCTGAAGGCGGCGCGGAACACCGCGAGCAAGGAAATCGGGGCGCTCATGAAGGCGGGGGGAAACGCCTCGGCCCAGCAGGAGCGGGTGCGGGAGATGGGGGAGGAGATCCGCCGCCTCGACGACCGGATCCGGGAGACCGACGAGGCGATGGCCGACCTGGCCCAGTGGTTCCCGAACCTCCCCCACGAGAGCGTGCCCCGGGGGGACGAGAGTCACAATCAGGTCCTTCGCACCTGGGGCGAGCCGGTCGAGCACCCCTTTCCCGCGCGGCCCCACGACGTTCTGGGCGCGTCCCTCGGCCTCTTCGACTTCGAGAAGGCCACCCGCATGAGCGGCTCGGGGTTCGCGGTGTTCACCGGCATGGGGGCCCGGCTGGAGCGGGCGCTCATCCAGTTCATGCTCGATCTCCACGCCGCGGAGCACGGCTACACCGAGGTCTCGACGCCCTACCTGGTGAAGCCGGAGAGCGCGCGGGGCACCGGCCAGCTTCCCAAGCTGGCCGAGGACATGTACCGGACCGACGTGGACGGGCTCTACCTGATTCCCACCGCCGAGGTAAGCATCACCAACCTCTACGCCGGGGACACCCTTCGCGAGGAGGACCTCCCGATCCGCCACGTGGGCTACTCGCCCTGCTTCCGGCGCGAGGCCGGCTCCTACGGCAAGGACACCAAAGGCCTCACCCGGATCCACCAGTTCGACAAGGTCGAGATGGTGAGGTTCGTCTCTCCCGACCGCTCCTACGACGAGCTGGAGATCCTGATCGCGAACGCCGAGGAGGTGCTCCGCCGCCTGGGCCTGGCCTACCGGGTGGTGGTTCTGGCCAGCGGCGACCTCTCCTTCGCCGCGGCCAAGTGCTGCGATCTGGAGGTCTGGGCCCCCGGGGCCGGCCGTTGGCTCGAGGTCTCTTCCTGCTCCAACTTCGAGGACTTCCAGGCCCGCCGGGCGGGGATCCGGATGAAGCCGGCCGGCGGAGGGAAGGCGGTCTATCCCCACACCCTGAACGGGTCGGGGCTGGCGCTCCCGCGCACGATGATCGCGCTTCTCGAAACCCACCAGACCGAACGGGGCACGGTCGCCGTCCCCGAGCCCCTGCGGCCCTACCTGGGGGGCCTCGCGGAACTGGGATGAGTTCCCGCGCGCCGAAGCGCCTCGGCGCCGCCCGCCTGTCCCCGCCGGTCTTCCTCAGGGTGTACCTCCTGGTGGGGGCGGTGGTCCTCGCCGTCGCCCTGCTCCTCTACTTCCATAGCCTCGCGTTGCGCGTCGAGGACCAGACCGAGGCGATGAGCGACCTGGTCACCCACGTCATCGCCTTCACCACGTTGGCGGTCAAGGAGTCCCCCGACTCCCTGGCCCAGGACCAGTTCCAGGCGGTCATCCGCTCCCTCAACTTTCCGGTGGTGGTGACCGACGTGAACGGGCTTCCCCTGGCCTGGAACAAACGGGTGGGGGCCGAGACCTTGAGCATCGATCAGATCCTGACCGAGGATCCCGAGCATCCGAGCCCGCCCCTGGCCCACGTCCTGGCCGAGACCCGGAACATGGATCGGCGCCACGCCCCGGTCCCCATGTTCACCCCGGGCAGCCAGATCCCGCTCCTCTACCTCCACTACGGCCCGACGCCCCTGGTGGAGGAACTCCGGCTGATCCCCATCGTGACCATCCTGGTGGCCGCGCTGTTCGGGATCGTGGGGCTCCTCATGCTCCGGAGCCTGAAGCGGGCGGAGCAGGGGTTCATCTGGGCGGGGATGGCCAAGGAGACCGCCCACCAGATGGGGACGCCGCTGTCCTCGCTCATGGGGTGGATGGAGGTGCTGAAGGACGAGACCCGGGTGGAGGAGACCGAGGCGATCGTGCCCCGCGATCTCTACGAGGAGATCGTGAAGGAGATCGGTCGCGACGCAGAGCGGCTGAACCGGGTGGCCGCCCGTTTCAGCCAGATCGGGTCCCACCCCCGGCTCGAGCGGGGTTCGATCGAACCGGTGGTTCAGAGCACGGTGGACTATTTCCGTCGCCGGTTCCCCCGGCAGGTGGAGCTTCGGCTGGAGATCGAGCCCGGCCTTCCCGAGGCCGCCCTCAACCACGAGCTGATCGGCTGGGTCCTGGAGAACCTCCTCAAGAACGCCCTGAACGCGGCGGACAAGGAGGCGGGGATGGTCGAGGTCCGGGTGCACCCGCTTCCCGGCGCCCAGGGGATCGCGTTGAGCGTCCGGGACAACGGCCGGGGGGTGAGCGCCGGCCTGGAGCGCCAGATCTTCCGGCCCGGGGTGAGCACCCGCCAGCGGGGCTGGGGGCTCGGCCTTCCCCTCTCCCGCCGGATCGTGGAGGAGTACCACCGGGGCCGCCTCGATCTCACCTGGTCCGAGCCGGGGGCGGGGGCGGAGTTCACGATGATCCTCCCCGCCGCGCCGGCCGGGGCCTGACCGCCGCCGCGCGGTCCCGCGAGGGATCTTCGCGGCTCGGCCGCCGGCGGGAGCCGGCGCCCCCTCCACGGTGGACCGGGCGCCCCGCGAACGCGTATCATTGAACTCCACCTATGAAATCTTGATACACCCCGTCCGGCACGATCAGAACCAGGCATCGCATTTTCCCCGCAACCCGTCAGGTGGTGACCCGATGTCCGAGACCAAACGCCGCGTTCTCTGGGCCGACGACGAGATCGATCTCCTGAAGCCGCACATCCGTTTCCTGGAAGGGAAGGGGTACGAGGTGGTTGCGGTCAGCAACGGCGAGGACGCCCTGGCCCGGGTGAAGGAGGAGTCCTTCGACGTGGTGCTCCTGGACGAGATGATGCCGGGAATGGGTGGGCTGGCCACCCTGGAGGCGATCCAGGACGTGGACGCCGCGGTTCCGGTGGTTCTGGTCACCAAGAGCGAGGAGGAGACCCTGATGGAGGAGGCCATCGGGCTTCGCATCCGGGACTACCTGGTGAAGCCGGTCCACCCGAGCCAGGTACTCCTCACCATCAAGCGGGTGACCGAAGGGACCAAGATCCAGGAAGGCCGGTTCACCCGGGACTACGTGGGCGAGTTCAACCGCCTCCAGCAGCGCCGGATGGAACCCCTCGACCGGGACGATTGGCTGGAGATCTATCGGAAGGTGTGCGAGCTGGAGCTGGAGCTGTTTTCGATCGAGGACGTGGGGCTTCGCCAGGCCCACCTCGACATGAAGCGGGAGATGGATCGCGAGTTCGCCCGATTCATCGAGAACCACTATCCGGGGTGGGTGGAGGCCAAGCCCGACCAGCGCCCCGCGCTCTCCTGCAACATCTTTCCCCGCTTCGTGGCCCCGGAGCTGGCCGACGGACGATCGGTCTACCTGATCGTCCTGGACTGCATGCGGCTCGATCAGTGGCTGGCGCTCAAGCCCCACGTGGAGCCGCTCTTCCGCGCCGAGCAGCACCTCTACTACTCGGTGCTCCCCTCCGCCACGCCCTACTCCCGGAACGCGATGTTCTCGGGAATGTTTCCCGCCGAGCTGGCCCGCCGCCACCCGGACCGGTGGGAGGAGCGCCCGGGCCCGGGGAAGGGACGGAACCGCTTCGAGGAGGAGTTCCTGGCCGAGCACCTGGCCCGGCTGGGTCACGGCGGGCTGAACTTCAAGTACCACCGGGTGTTCACCGAGCAGGAAGAGCAGGCGCTTCGCCGCCAGATCTCCACCTATTCGGGGATTCCCTTCGTCACCTTCGTGTTCAACTTCCTGGACCAGCTCACCCACGGCCGCTCGGAGAGCCGGGTGCTCCGCGAGCTGGCCCCCGACGAGGCCGCGTTCCGCTCCCTCCTCGAGTCGTGGTACAGCCACTCGGTGCTGGCCGACGTGCTGAAGCACGTGTCCGGACAGAACGCCACCGTGATCCTCACCAGCGATCACGGCGCGGTCCAGGCCCGCCGCTCCACCCTGGTGTACGGGAACCGGGAGACCAGCACCAACCTCCGCCACAAGCACGGGGTGAACCTCCGCGGCGAGGACAAGGAAGCGATCCTGATCAGGAAGCCCGAGGAGTGGGGGCTTCCCGACGACTTCCTCAACAAGAACTACATCCTGGCCCGGGAGGACTACTACTTCGTCTACCCGACCAACTTCCATGAGTACGAGCGCCTGTACAAGAACTCCTTCCAGCACGGCGGCGTGACCATGGAGGAGGTGATTCTCCCCTGCGTGATCCTGAGACCGCGCTAGGCGGACGGTCGTTCGCGGTGACCAGCGACGGCCCCGACCGCACCGAGGCTATCGGCGAGGCCTGGGGCCGGGTCCTGGCGTCCGGCGACGTGCTCCTCCTCCAGGGCGATCTGGGGGCGGGAAAGACCACCCTGGTCCGGGGGTTGGCCCGGGGCCTGGGAGTGGAGCACGGGGTCAAGAGCCCGACCTTCGCCCTCCTCCTCACCTATCCCGGCCGGCTCCTCCTCCACCATCTCGACCTCTACCGGGTCGGCGAGCTCCGGGACGTGGAGGAGCTGGGGGTGGACGACCTCTTCGACGGCCCCGGGGTCACGGTGGTGGAATGGGGCGAGCGGGCGGGCCCCCTGGCCCCCGAGGCTGCAGTGACCGTCCGGTTCGAGGAGCCGGCCCCCGAGCATCGGCGGCTGGTGATCCGCGGCTCGGGCGGGCTGCTCGGACGTCTGGCCGGCGCGGTGGGCGCGACCCCGGAGGAGGCGCGGTGAGCCGCCTGATCCTGGGGGTCGATACCGCGTCGGGCCACGGGGGGGTGGCGCTGTTGGGGGCGGGGACGGAGCCTCGGACGCGCGATCTGGGCGAACGGGGGCGGCACGCCGAGGCGGTGGTTCCGGCCGTGCTCGCGTTGCTCCAGGAAGCGGAGCGCGGGGTCGACGAACTGGACCTGGTGGCGGTGAACGTGGGTCCGGGGTCGTTCACCGGGATCCGGGTGGGGGTGGCCGCCGCCCTGGGACTTTCCAGCGCCTCGGGGATCCCGGCCGCGGGTGTGGGGTGTCTCGACATCCTCGCCCGTGCCTGCTACGATGCAACGTCACCCCCCATAGGGGCTTACATCGTTTCCGCCGCCGACGTGCGGCGCGGGGAGGTCGTCCTCGCGCGGTACCAGGTGGGGCCGGAAGGCCCGGTCCCCGAGGAGGCGGAACATCTGGTTCGGGTTTCGGAGCCGGGTCCGCCGCCGCCGCCGGGGAGCCTCCTCGCCGGAGACGGCGGAGAGCGGTTGTGGCCGGAGGACGGACCGGCTCGCTGCGTTCCCGGGGGCGCGGCCCGGGCGATCGCCGCGGCGAGGCTCGGCGAACGGGCGCTGGCCGCCGGGACCCGGGAGGCGCCGGTCCCGCGGTACGCGCGTGCCGCGGACGCCCGGCCACGACGCACGTGAGCACGACCGAACTCCTGACCCGGCGGATGCGGTTTTCGGACCTGGAGGCGGTGGCCCGCCTGGAGCGGACGATCTTTCCCGACCCCTGGTCCGAGGCGTCCTTCCGCCACGAAGTGGAAGGGGGGAGCGCGAGCTGGCCCCGGGTGGCGGTGGAGGGCCCCGACGGCGAGGTGATGGCCTACATGGTGGCGTGGTTCGTGGCCGACGAGGCCCACCTGGCCAACGTGGCCGTGGCGCCGTGGGGACGTCGGCGGGGATTGGCCGAGCGTATGCTCAAGGAGCTGGTGGACGAGGCGCTCCGGCGGGACTCGGTGCGGATCCTCCTGGAAGTGCGACGATCGAACCGGGCGGCCCAGGCGCTCTATCTCAAGAACGGTTTCTACACCTTTGACGTGCGAAAAGGCTATTACCGGGACAACCGCGAGGACGCCCTGGTCATGGTGAGGCCGCTGGAGGAGCGGGGATGGATCCCGCCCTGGAAAGGGAAGCGCGACTGATGTCCTGGCTGAAACGCGAGAACACGCGCCCCCAGGGCGGAGGCTCCCGCGAGGTTCCCGACGGCTTGTGGGTGAAGTGCGAGGGCTGCGGGGAGATCCTCTACTTCAAGGAGCTGGAGCGAAACCTCCACGTCTGTCCGAAGTGTGGGTTCCATTTCCGGATCGGGGCCCGCCGCTACACCGAGATCCTCCTCGACGAGGGAAGTTTCCAGGAGATCGACGCCGGGGTGGTTTCCGTGGATCCCCTGGGGTTCAAGGACTCCAAGCGCTACACCGATCGCCTGGCCGACGCCCGCCGGAAGACCGGCCTGGGCGAGGCCATCCTCACCGGGACCGGAACCCTGGAGGGGCTGCCGGTGGTGCTGGGAGCCATGGACTTCAGCTTCATCGGGGGGAGCATGGCCAGCGCGGTGGGGGAGAAGATCGCCCGGGCCGCCCGGCGGTGCCTCGAGCAGAGGACCCCCCTCATCATCGTCTCGGCCTCGGGCGGCGCGCGCATGATGGAAGGGATTCTCTCCCTCATGCAGATGGCCAAGACCAGCGTTCTACTGGCCCGCATGCTCGACCAGCGGATCCCCTACATCTCGATCCTCACCGACCCCACCACCGGCGGGGTCACCGCGAGCTTCGCCCAGCTCGGCGACGTGATCCTGGCCGAGCCCGGGGCGTTGATCGGTTTCGCCGGTCCCCGGGTCATCCGGGAGACGGTGGCCCAGGAGCTTCCCCCCGGATTCCAACGGTCGGAGTTCCTGCTCCAGCACGGGTTCGTGGACCGGATCACCCCGCGCTCCGAGCTTCGCGCCACCACCGCCCTGATTCTCAGGACGTTCGGCGACGGGCTCCGCTCGAAGCCGGGGTTCGCGTTGGCCGAGCCGTCGGCGCCGGTTCCGGTCGAGCGCCGGAGACCGGGGGGCGGCAACGGGCTTCCCCCGGGTCCGGACCCGGAGGCCCCCGACGGCGGGCGGAACGCCGCGGAGGCCGAAGTCGATACCCATTCCCGAGATTCCTAGGAGGCAACGTGGCAGGGGTGCGTTTCGAGAACGTGACCAAGGTCTACCCCGGCGGGGTGACGGCGGTGAAGGACGCCAGCCTGGACGTCCAGGACAAGGAGCTGATGGTGCTGGTGGGTCCCTCGGGGTGCGGCAAGTCCACGCTGCTCCGGATGGTGGCGGGACTCGAGGAGGTCACCTCGGGGAAACTCCTGATCGCCGACCGGGTGGTGAACGACGTCGCCCCCAAGGACCGCGACATCGCCATGGTCTTCCAGTCCTACGCCCTGTATCCCCACATGACGGTGCGGGACAACATGGGTTTCGGCCTGAAGCTCCGCAAGTTCAAGAAGGACGAGATAGCCCGCCGGGTGGATCAGGCGGCGGAGCTGCTGGGGCTCACCGCCTACCTGGACCGGAAGCCCAAGGCGCTCTCCGGCGGCCAGCGCCAGCGCGTGGCCCTGGGCCGGGCCATCGTGCGCCAGCCCGCGGTGTTCCTCTTCGACGAGCCGCTCTCGAACCTGGACGCGGCGCTCCGGGTCCAGATGCGGACCGAGATCTCCAAGCTCCACCACGATCTCGACGCCACCATGATCTACGTCACCCACGACCAGGTGGAGGCCATGACCATGGCCGACCGGATCGCGGTGGTGAAGGAGGGGGTACTCCAGCAGGTGGCCCCGCCGCTCACCCTCTACAACGACCCGGTGAACCGCTTCGTGGCCTCGTTCATCGGTTCCCCGGCCATGAATTTCGTGGAAGGGAAGCTCGAGGACGGCGCGTTCGTGGGCCCGGGCTTCACCGCCCCCCTGGTCGAGCGGCTGGCCCCGGCCCGATCCCGCACCGGCCCCGCGGTCCTGGGCATCCGTCCCGAGGACCTGGAGCTGGTCGGCGAAGCCGACGGGAGCGACGGGGGACCGGGCACGGTGGTCGTGTCCGCCCGGGTGGTGGAGCCGATGGGTAACGAGATCTTCCTCCACAGCGATTTCGAGGGAGGTTACCTCCTGGCCCGGATCGGTCCGCAGCTCCTCCCGAAGATCGGGATCCGCTACCGGCTGAAGCTCGACTCGGGCCGCGCCCACCTGTTCGATCCGGAGAGCGGGGCCAGCCTGCTCCACCACGACCCCGTCGCGGCGGAGGCCTGAGCGTGGCCGCACGTCGTATCTTCGGCGTGGACGTTGGCGGGACGGGGATCAAGCTGGGGGCGGTGGAGATCGACGAGACCGCCCGCCTGGCCGCCTCCGACGCGATCCACAACCACGCCGACCGCGATCGCGAAGAGGTTCTGGACGAGGTGGCGGAGAAGCTCCGTGGGCTCCTCGGCCGGGCGGGATGGGAGAAGGCGGAAGGGGTGGGAGCAGGGTGCGCGGGGCTGGTGAACTGCGACCAGGGGCTTGTGCAGTTCTCCCCCAACCTTCCCAAATGGGAGAACTTCGCCCTCGGAAAGGCCCTGAGCGATCGTCTCGGGCTCCCCGCCCGGGTGGACAACGACGTCAACACCTTCTCCCTGGCCGAGTGGCGATGGGGGGCGGGGGAGCGGCTTCCCCACATGGTGTTCCTCACCCTGGGGACGGGCATCGGCGGGGCATTCATCGTGAACGGGGAACTGGTGCGCGGGGCCGACGGTTTCGCCGGCGAGCCCGGCCATGCCACCCTGGTCCTGGACGGCATCGAGTGTACCTGCGGGAACCGGGGCTGCGCGGAGCGGTATGTAGGGAACAAGGACATCGTGAAGGCGGCGAAGCGCCATCCGGGCTTCGCCCGGGACGCGCTCCTCTCCGGGGCGGATCCCCTCACCCCGGAGGTCCTGACCGAGGCCGCCCATCAGGGAAGCCGGGTGGCCCGGGAGGTGATGGAGAACGTGGGACATGCCCTGGGCGGCCTCCTGGTGACCCTGGTCAACATATTCAACCCCCGGCGGGTGGTGATCGGCGGCGGGGTGGCCCAGGCGGGAGCGCTCCTCTTCGATCCCGCCCGCGAGCACCTGATGCGGCGATCTCTGGTGGCCCGGCAGTCGCCCCCGGAGATTCTCCCCGCGGGACTCGGAACCGATGCAGGGCTTCTGGGGTCGGCGGCGCTCCTCCTGGAGGACTCCACCACGACCGCGCGATGACATGATCACGACCACGGGGCCGTCGATGGCCGGCCGTTTCAGGCTCGGGCCGGTTCCCGGCCGGGTGGGGATCGTGCTGCTGCTCGCGGTCCTGGGGGGGTGCGCGTGGTTCCGCGAACCCCTGGGCACCTCCCCGACCGCCGCGTCCCGCTCTCCCGGCTCCCAGGCGGTTCAACCCGGGGGGACGGGCGACTCCACCGGGGCGCCCACCGCCGGATCGGGCCTGGATTCCACCGGGGCGCTCACCGGCGGATGGAGCGTCGATTCCACCGGGGCCATCGTCGTCGGGGCGGGGCCGGCCCCGGGAATCGCCGAGGCCGCGCCGGAGAGCACGGGCCGGACCCCGTTCGCGGGCGCCGCGGCGGCGCCGGGGACCACGGTGGTGGCCGGGGCTCGGCCGCCGGGCGCCGGGGCCGCGCCCGGGACCACCGCCGCTCCGGGCGTCCCGCCGACCGCCGTCGCCGTCCCCGAAACCTCGGTCGTCGCGGGGGCGGTTCCGAAGACCGCCGCCGCGCCGCCGGAAACCTCGGTCGTCCCCGCCCCCGAGGCGATCACCGGTCCCGACGAGTGGACGCTGACCGGGGAGCCGTTGATCGCCACCACCGGGCCCGAAGGCCAGGTGCTCCACGTGACCAACCCCTTCATCACCCACAAGGACCTCACCATCGCCGCGCCCACCGGCACCTATCTGGTGGACTCCGGCGAAGCGCACCTGAGCGGCGGGGTCGTGTTCACCGATCCCGGAACCCACGGGAGAAGCCGGACCGCGGTCTACCATCGCGACACCGGGCTCCTGGTGGCCGACGGCGAGGTGGAGGTGAGGGTCCCCGCGGACTCCCTGGTGCTGGAGGGGGACGAGGGGCGCTTCGACCGGGAGACCGGGGTGATGCGCATGATCGGCAACGCTCGGGGGCATCGCGGGGAACGCCGGTTCATGGCCCGGGAGGCGGACTGGTACCGGGAACGACGCCAGATCATCCTGCTCGGGGAGGTCCGGGTCAGCGAGCCGGGAAACAACACCAACCTGACCGGCGAGCGGCTGATCTACGACCTGGACACCGACCGCGCCCGGGTGGACCAGCGCCCGATGCTGATCCTGACCGGAGGGAGCGGGGGACCGATCCGGATCGGGGGGGAGCGGGTGTGGCTGGATCCGGGGGGGAACGCCTCCGCCTCGGGCGCGGTGCGCGTGCTCCGAGGCGGCGTCCGCGCCTATGCCGACTCCGCCTCGTTCTTCGCCGACACCCACAACGCCTTCCTCTACGGGAGCCCCCGGGTGGAGGAGGCGGACGGGACGCTCACCGGAGACACCCTCATTCTCCGCTTCGACGAGGACCGGGTGCTCCAGCAGGCCGACGTTCACGGCCGGGCGCAGGTCACCTACGCCCCCACGGACAGCCTGCACGTGGGGGAGATGAGCATCGTCCGCGGCGACTCCCTCACCATGTACTTCGTGGAGGACGCCGCGGACCGGGTGGTGGTGTTCGACCACGCCACCAGCGCCTACATTCCCTCGCCGGCCGATGCGGAGGCCGGGGCGGGAACCAACGCCGCCCAGGGCGACACCATCACCATCTTCATCGAGGAGGGGAAGATCCACCGGGTGCGGATCTCCGGACACGCCAAGGGGGTCTACACCTTCGGGGGGAAGGATGTCTCGACCGCCATGAGCCCCGAGGAGCGGGCCGCCGAAGCCGCGGCGGGTCTGGGCCGGATCCTCGGAGGGCCTCCGGACACCACCGGCGGCGCTCCGTCCGGGCCGGGGAGGACGCCGGCCGCCCCCGATTCGGCGGCCCCACCTCCGGGGAACCCCACCCCGCCGGGGGCGGCCCCCGACACCGTGGCCGGGAGCCCGGCCCACCCCGGCACCGCGGCGGGGGCCGCGCCGGTTCCCGCCCACGCCGACACCGCGGCGGGAACCGCGCCGGAGAAGGTGGTCTACGAGGCCGCCACCGTGGACTACACGGTTTCCGACCGCGTGGTGGATCTTCTGGGCGAGGCCAAGGCGGACTACGGAAGCCTCACCCTCACCGCGGGCAAGGTGCGTTTCTACACCGACCGGCGCTACATGGAGGCGGAGGACAAGCCCGTGCTGGTGGAGCACGGGGAGGGGACGGCGGCCCAGCAGATCGTCGGCACCCGGATGAACTACAACCTCAATACCCGTGAGGGGATGATCCGGGCCGGGAAGACCGAAGCCCAGGACGGATTCATCTATTCGGACGCGCTCCGAAAGATCGGCGAAGACCAGTTCCTGGCCCGGGAGGGAAGCTACACCACCTGTGATCTCATCGATCACGACAAGTCGCCCCACTACCACTTCACCAGCAAGCGGATGCGGATCTACCTCAAGGACAAGGTGGTGGCGAAGCCGGTGACCCTCTACATCCGGGACATCCCGGTCTTCGCCCTGCCGTTCTACGTGTTCTCGATCCGCAAGGGACGCCACTCCGGGTTCCTCACCCCCAACATCGACTTCGGGCTGGGAAGCACCCAGGGGCGATCCTTCTCCAACCTCGGCTACTACTGGGCGGCCAGCCAGTACTGGGATCTCACCACCAGCGCCAGCTACACCGAACAGCCCTCGCAATTCATCGGACAGGTCGAGGGGCGGTATGCCAAGCGGTACGTCATGAACGGCAACCTGCAGTTCGGGCGCACCCTCGGCTCGGGACAGAAGCTTTCGAACCTTCAGGGGGCCCACGACATGACCCTGGGGGACTGGCGGCTCACCGGCCGGGCCTCATTCCGGGACGCGCAATACAACCAGCAGCTTCCCCTGGGCAACGACTTTGCCGACCGGGTGGATCGGATACTCAAGTCCGATCTCTCCCTGAGCCGGTCGTTTTCCAGGGCATCGTTGTTCCTGACCGCCAGCCGCACCAAGAATCTGGCCGTGGTGCCCGGTGACGGGAGGGACGAGACGATCTTGACCGAGAGCTTCCCCCAGTACCGGTTCTCCATGAACCGGATCACCCTTGGACGTCCGGCGGACGCGGAGGGAAAGGGCGGGGTGAGGCCCTGGCTTTCCAGCACCAGCCTCACCTTGAGTTCCAGCGGCTCCTCCATCTACACCGAGAAGGAACGGACCACCCTTGTGCCCGCGGACACCACCGTGGGTGCGGCCGCGGACACCCTCTACGCCGTCGACAAGGAACGCTCGTCCTCCGCCCGGCACACCATCAGCCTCAATGACTCGCGGCGGTTCTGGAACGTGTTCAACTTCCAGCCATCCCTGAACCTCACCGAGAACTGGGCGGATCGCGAGTACTCGGCCACCGACACCGTGAAGGGCTTCCGCCGGGCCGCGGTCTGGAACCTCTCGGTGGGTACGGGGACCGCGATCTACGGGACCTTCGGGGGGATCGGACCGGTCACCGCCCTTCGCCACACCTTCCAGCCCAACGCGACGTTCAGGTACCAGCCGAGCTTCAACGGCCTCACCTACGTGGATGCCGACGGAAACCGGCACAACCGGTTCCCGGGGATCGGCGGGTTCGAGCAGAAATCGGTGAGCCTGGGACTCCGGAACGGGCTCCAGGCCAAGGTCCGCTCCGGGGAGAGCATCAAACGGATCAACCTGCTCGAGTGGTCCCTGGGTTCGGGATACGATTTCCTGGCCAAGAAGCGGGGGACCCGGGGATGGAGCAACGTGTCCTCCAACTTGGACATCCCCACCGTGTACGGGGTGAACATGAGCTTCAACTCGAACCACGACCCCTACCATCAGTTCCGGTTCCTGAACTACGGGTTCCGGGCCAACTTCGGGCTGGGGGGGCTCCTCCCCGGGGCGGAGGCGGGGGAGGCCACCGCCGGCCCCGAGGACCCGTTCCGCGACACGGGGACCTGGGAGCGGCTGGGGGCCAACCTGGGGCGCTCGGCCCTGGACCAGGTGGGGTCGAGCCCCGCTTCCGACGAGGCCCTCCGCTGGAACAGCAACTTCAGCCTCTCCTACAGCGGATCCCGGGTCGGCGACCGGATCAAGACCACCACCACCCTGAACACCAACGCCTCGGTCCAGATCACCAAGAACTGGTCGGTCACCTATTCAAGCACCTGGGACCTTACCGCCCACAAGGTGTCGGGCGAGTCGATCGGCCTCCGCCGGGACCTCCACTGCTGGGAGGCCCAGTTCAGCCGGAACCAGCTGGGAACCGACACCTCGTTCTACTTCCGGATCAACGCCAAGGCCATGCCGGACGTGAAGTACGAGCAGGGCCGAAACGCCGGCAGCGGGCTCTCCGGCATCACCCGGATGCTGCCGTGAGCCCGTCGGGGGGGCGGGAGGCTTTTTTGGGGGAATCACCGCCGCCAACCCAGGGTAGACTTTGGGGTTTGACGGGGGAGGCTCCCCCCGACGACGATTACCGGCTCCTGCGGCCGGCCGGGCCGGTGGGGACGGTTTCTCGAGATCGAGGAGAGAATGATGATTAGTACGCGCACCTTGGGCCGACTGAGCCTCCCCGCCGGGCTGGCCGTGGCCCTGCTGCTGGTCCTTCCCGCGGCGCGGGGCGAGGCGGTCCCGGGCTCCACCCTCACGGTTATCGGATCCGCCTCCATCGAGGGGGAGATCACCTCCTGCGGCTGCGCGAAGCGGGACCTGGGGGGCTTCCCCCGCAGGGCCAGCGTGATCAAAGAGGTGCGGGACGCCGGGAACCCGGTTCTCCTGGTGGACGCGGGGGATTTCGGGGCGGACCGGGGTTTCGAGCGCCACAAGAAGACCGCCTTCATCTTCGAGATGATGGCCCGGCTGGGATACGACGCGGTCACCCCCGGCGAGCGGGAGATGGTCGACGGGCTCGCGTCCCTGAAAGAGGTGTGTGCCGCCCATCCCGAGGTGAAGGTGGTGTCGGCCAACGTGATGGACGCCTCCGGCAACCGGATCTGGCCGGAGTACGTGATCGTGGAGAAGGGCGGGATCAAGATCGGGGTGACCGGGGTCACCGGCGACGCCTTCTACAAGTTCAACGTGGCTCGGAAGGTACAGACGTCGGACGACTTCACCTTCGAGGATCCCGCCCAGGCGCTCCGGCGCGTGGAGGGGGAACTCCAGGGCAAGGTCGACATCGTGGTGGCGCTCGTTCACCAGTCCCCCGACGAGGCCAAGAAACTCGCGACCGACGCGCCGGGGGTGGACGTCGTGGTGGTGGGCCACAACCCGAAATACGTCTTCGCCCCCGAACAGTCCGGGAAGACGGTGGTGCTCAGTCCCGGAACCCGCGGTCAGTATCTCTCGGTGCTGCACCTCACCCTGGGACCGGACAACACCGTCGCCGACTTCGAGGGTGAGGGGACGCCGGTGAGCGATTCCTACCCCAAGGATCCGGCCATCGGTCCGGTGGTGACGCGGTGGGAGACCGCCTGGAAGGCCCGGGAGAAGGCCCAGGACAAGGAAAAGGACGAAGGGACCGAGTAAGGGGTTGCCCGGGCCGGGGCCGGAAGGGAATCCACCCCGCCAACTCGAGGTAGCTCTGGAGGTTGCAGGACGGCGCGGTTCCCATGCTATACTCGTCGCTTACGACTGTGCGCCCCCATGCTTTCGGTCGTTGGCTGCCAAGATCGATTCCGTTCCCGAGGAGAGGACGATGAAATTCAGGCGTAAGCTCATGTGGTTGGGCTCGTTGGCGGGCCTATCCCTGGTGTTCCTCCTGCTCTTGCCGGCATCCCAAGGCGAGAGCAAGTCGAACAATACCATCACCATCCTGGGGTCCTCGTCGATCAACGGCGAGACCTCGCCCTGTGGGTGACACAAGAGGCAATTAGGCGGGTTCGCCCGGAGGGCGACCTTGATCAAGAGCGAGCGGGCACAGGGAAACCCCATCGTCCTCGTCGACGCGGGCGACTTCGCGGCCGACAACGACTACGACCCCTGGGGAAAGACCTCCTTCGAGTTCGACATGATGGCCAAGCTGGGCTATGACGCGGTCACTCCCGGCGAGCGGGAGATGATCCCGGGCCTGGAACCGCTGAAGAAGATGTACGAGAACCACCCCGAGGTGAAGGTGGTCTCGGCCAACATCAAGGACAAAGCGGGGAAAGAGGTCTGGCCGGAGTACGTCATCGTGGACCGGGATGGGGTCAAGGTGGGGATCACCGGAGTCACCGCCGGTTCCTACTACAACTTCAACCTCACCCGGGGGATCCAGAAGGCGGACGACTTCACCTTCGAGGACCCCAAGACCGCCCTTCAGCGGGTGATCCCCGAGCTTCGGAGCAAAGCGGACATCGTGGTGGCGCTGGTGCACGAGGACCCCCGGGACGCCAAGCAGCTGGCCACCGACGTTCCGGGCATGGACGTGGTGATGGTGGGTCACAACCCGGGCTACATGTTCAACCCCGACCGCACCGGTCAAACCCTGATCCTTCGTCCCGGCACCCGGGGTCAGTACCTCTCGGTCCTCGACCTCACCCTGGGGGACGACAAGCAGATCGCCGACTACAACGGCGAGGGGAAACCCCTGGACGAGAAGGTCGCCAAGGACGGCGACATGGATGCCGTGGTGACCAAGTGGGAGAACGACTGGAACGCCAAGAAGTCGGAGGAGAAGAGGAAGAACGCGGCCAAGGCGGCGGTGATGCAGGGGACGGAGAAATACGTCGGGGCCGAGACCTGCGCCCGTTGCCACAGCGAGATCTACACCAAGTGGGCCGAGTCCCCCCATGCCCATGCCTTCGCCACCCTGGCCAAGGACCACAAGGAGAACTCCACGGAGTGCGTCCAGTGCCACGTCACCGGCTACGGCCAGCCCACCGGCTACGAGTTGACCGTGAACGCGGACGCATCCAAGCAGACCGCCAACGCCGTGGACACTCCAGCCATGCGTAACGTTCAGTGCGAGAGCTGTCACGGGATGGGGACCTTTCACGGCACCGCGGCCATGGTGAAGGTTCCCACCGAGGACACCTGCCGGAACTGCCACACCGGGGATTTCGACAAGAACTTCAACTACGCGGAGGCCGTCACCAAGGTGCACTGACCCCCGCTCAGAGGATCGGATCCGGCCGGGCTCCCGGCCCCGGATTCCCGAGGCTCCCGACACGCCCCTCCGGCCCACCGCCGGGGGGGCGCTCCTTTCCCCGTCCGGAGGGAACGGGCGGGCCCGTACCGGCGATCCGGCCGGATCGCTTGACCAGCCTCCGGGTCCCCCGTAACGTTACCCGGCCGCCGCGCGTGGGCGCGGTCGGCTCCGCCCGGCCCGGACGCTCGAGCCGCTTCGCCTCGCGCATCCGCGCGGCCGGGCTCCGCATCGCCCACGAGGAGGCACAATGGGTTTCTCCACCGACGCCATCCACGCCGGACAGCATCCTGACCCCACCACCGGGGCGGTCATGGTTCCCATCTACCAGACCTCGACCTACGTCCAGGAGGGGGTGGGAAAGCACAAGGGGTACGAGTACGCGCGCACCCAGAACCCCACCCGGGAGGCTCTGGAGCGAAACGTGGCCGCCCTGGAGAAGGCCGACCACGGGATCGCCTTCGCCAGCGGCATGGCCGCGATCCACGCCGTGGTCCAGACCCTGGCCGCCGGGGACGAGGTGCTCCTGGGGGACAACCTCTACGGCGGCACCTACCGGCTCCTCGACCAGGTCATGAACCCCCTCGGGATGGCCTTCCGGACCGTCTCCACCCGCGACCCGGCCGCGGTGGCGGAGGCGATCACCCCCGGGACCCGCATGCTCCTGATCGAGACCCCTTCCAACCCGGTCATGATCCTCACCGACATCCCCGCGGTGAGCGCGATCTGCCGCCAGCGGGGGGTGCGTCTGGTGGTGGACAACACCTTCATGAGCCCGTTCTTTCAGACCCCCCTCGAGCTGGGGGCGGATGTGGTGGTCCACTCCAGCACCAAGTACCTGAACGGCCACAGCGACATGGTGGGGGGGATCGCGGTCACCCGGGACGCGGGGGTGGCCGAGCGCCTGCGATTCCTGCAGAACGCGGCCGGGGCGGTGCCCGGCCCCTTCGACGCCTGGCTGGCCCTTCGGGGGATCAAGACCTTGGCCCTCCGGATGGAGCGGCACGCCCTGAACGCCATGCAGGTGGCGCGGTTCCTGGAGAACCACTCCTCGGTGAGGCGGGTGATCTATCCCGGTCTCGAGTCCCATCCCCAGTACGATCTGGCCCGGCGCCAGATGCGCGGTTTCGGGGGGATGGTCTCGGTGGACCTGGAGAGCTTCGACGAGGCCCGCCGGGTGCTCCCCCGGTTCAGGATATTCTCCCTGGCCGAGAGCCTGGGCGGGGTGGAGAGCCTGGTTTCCCATCCCGCCTCCATGACCCACGCGTCGGTTCCCGAATCCGAGCGCCGCAAGGTGGGGCTGACCGACGGCCTCATCCGGTTCTCGGTGGGATGCGAGGACGCGGAGGATCTGATCGAGGACGTGAAGCAGGCGCTTTCCTAGCCCGCTCAAGCACGCTGCCCGTCCCTATCGGGGAGAGGGCGCGAGGAGAAAGGACGCGTCATGGATCGCGTCGCCCGCCCGCTCATCGAGGGTGTGAAGGACGACCTCCTCCCGCTGGTGGAGGAGCGTCGCGATGCGGCGATCAAGACCGTTCTCCTGAACATCCACCCCGCGGACATCGCCGTCCTCATCTCGTCGCTGGACGACGAGGAGGACCAGCGCTACCTCTTCAGCCTGATCAGCGACCCCGAGGTCGCCTCGGACGTTCTCACCGAACTCCCCCCGCCGATCCTGGAGCGCGTGATCGCCGACCTTCCCCACCACGAGCTGGCCGATCTCGTGGAGGAGATGGACTCGGACGACGCCGCCGACCTGGTCCAGGGCCTCCCCGAAGAACTGGCCAGCAAGGTGCTGATGGGGATCGAGCCCGAAGAGCTGGCCGCCATGCGGTCGCTCCTGGTCTACGACGAGGACACCGCCGGCGGCATCATGGCCACCGAGGTGGTCACCGTGAACGTGGAGGGCACGGTGGGAAACGCCCGGGAGGCGGTGCGCGCGGCGAGCGAGGAACTGGATGCGTTCTTCTTCGTGTTCGTGGTGGACGGCCAGGGAAAGCTCAGGGGCAGCCTCTCCCTGCGGGAGATGGTGCTCCGCCACTCCTCGACCCCGGTCGTGGAGGCCATGGACCCCGATCCGATCCGCCTCCACCCGGAGATGGACCAGGAGGAGGTGGCCAACATCTTCCGGCGTTACGACCTCTTCTCGGCGCCGGTGGTGGACGCGGACGGCACGCTCCTGGGACGGATCACCGTGGACGACGTGGTGGACGTGATGCGGGAGGAGGCGGAAGAGGATATCGCCCGCATGGCCGGGACCGCGGGGGAGGAGTTCGACGAGTCCTCGGTCAAGCGGATCGCGGTGCTCCGGCTCCCCTGGCTCGTCACCAGCCTTTTCGGGGGGCTCCTGGCCGGGGCGGTGCTCCGCCACTTCGCCGGTCTACTCCAGGAGGTCGTGATCGCCCTGGTGGTCTTCGTGCCGGTGATCACCGCCATGGGCGGAAACGCGGGCAGCCAGGCCGCGGTCACCATGGTGCGGCGCCTGGCCATCCGGCGGCTCCGTTCCCGGGACGTGGTGACCGTGGTGTTGCGCGAGGCGCGGGTGGGTCTTCTCCTTGGGCTCATGTGCGGGGTGATCGTGGGGTCGGTGGCCTATTTCTGGCGGGGCCAGTGGTTCTACGGGGTGGTGGTGGGGGTGGCCATGAGCTGCGCGGTCCTGGTGGCCGCCACCATGGGCGCCCTGGTGCCGCTCTTCTTCCACCGCATCAAGGTGGACCCGGCCATCGCCACCGGCCCCTTCGTCTCCATGTCCAACGACGTGGTGGGCCTCTTCATCTATTTCGGATTCGCCACGTTCCTTCTTCACGCAACCGGGGTGGCCCTGCGTTGACCCCGCGGCCGGGCCGGGGCCGAAAGGCGCGCCGGGCCGGCTTGCCCGCGGGCTGCTAGACTCCCTCCCCTATGTCCGATCCATCCCCGGCCGGCGGAGCCTCGGTCCCCGCGCACTCGACCCTCACCTATCGCGGCATTCTGGTCCTCTTCCTGCCCCTGGCCGCCACCAGCACCATGATGTCGGTCTCCACCCCGATCATCAACGCGGGCCTGGCCCGGCTTCCGCATCCCGAGACCAACCTGGCCGCCTTCGGGCTGGCCTTCGCCCTGAGCATTCTCCTGGAGAGCCCGGTCTTCGCCCTCCAGCAGGCGGTGGTGGCCTGGTACGGAGGGACCGGGCGGATCCGTCCCTACCTGAGCTTCGCCCTCGGCCTGGGATTGATCGTGATGGCCTTCGAGGCGCTCGTCGTCTTCACCCCGGCCGCCCCGTTCATCCTCCAGCGGCTGATGGGGGCGGACCACGAGCTCACCCACCCCGCGGTTCTCGCCCTCCAGGCGGCCGTCGTGTTTCCGCCCCTGGTGGCGGTACGAAACGCCTACCAGGCCGTCCTCATTGGCCGGCGGAGCGCGGGGCCGATCGCCTGGGGGACCGCCCTTCGCCTGGCGTGCCTGGCCGGGCTGATCTTCGGGGTGACGCCGCACCTGGGATGGTCGGGACCGGCGGCGGGCATGGCCGCCCTGGCGGTGGCGGTGGCGGTGGAGATGGTCTACGTGGCCATCGTCACCGGACGGACCCCCGAGCGGGAGACGGGGTTCTCCCCGGCTCAGGCGGTGGGACGGAGCCTTGGTGGGAAGATCACCTTCCTCGCCCCCCTGGCCCTGACCATGGCTTTGGGCACCCTCACCAACCCCCTGATCAACGCGTTCATCGCCCGCACCGACGATCCCAAGATCGGGCTCGCGGTCTACACGGTGGTGGCGTCCTTGATCTGGTTCATGGCCAGCTCGGTGCTCCGGTATTCGACGGTGACCATCGCCCTCGGGACCGACCGGGCCGGTCTCGCCCGGCTCAAGTCCTTCCTCTGGATCTACGTCGGGGGGGTGTGCGCCCTGGTGCTCCTGGTCACCCTGACCCCGGCATCGGACCTCCTGCTCCGCCGGGTGATCGGGCTCGGCCCCGAGCTCGCGGCGCGGGCCCGCCTGCCCCTGGCGCTTCTCTCCCTGCAGCCGCTGGTGGCGGGGTTCATCGCCTACAACCAGGGGGTGCTCACCCGGTTCGCCCGCACCAAGGCGGTGGGCCTGGGTTCGACGAGCCGCACCGTGGCGATCCTCGGCCTGGGGGCCCTGGGCCTGGCCCTCGGTATCCGGGGCGGGCTCCTGGGAGGGATTCTCCTGGGGGCGGCCTTCGCCGCCGAGCTCACCACCCTGGTCCTTCTCCGCCGGTTGCTCCGGGCTCGGGCGGCCCGCCGGAGTCCAAAGGCGTCCGGTGCCTAGCGGGGGAGCGGTTGCCGCCCGGGCTTGAGGCGGGCCTCCTCCGACCGGTACCATCTACGGGCTTTTCCATGGGAAAGGAGCCCCCACCGGTGCGCGCATTCATCCTGGTTCTTCTCGCCTCGGCCCTGACCGTCGCCCTTCAGATTGCGGGAGCGAAGCACCCGACCCCGGGAACGTGGGGGGTCCACCACTACGGGTATCTCGCCTCGGGATGGCTGACCGCGGGGGGACTGGGGGCGTTGCTCATCTTCCTCCTCGGCTGGTTCCGGGGCGCCGGGCTCCGCGCGGTGAAGCTCTCCGCTCCCGTGGCCGCCGCGCTCCTGGCCGTGGTGGGAGCGGTGCTCTTCTGGGTCGGCCGGGAACGGGCCTACTTCCTGGGGGACGGCGAGTTCTGGATTCGGGGAGTGGCGATGGGACGCTACCCCTGGCACGCCGAGCCCGCGGCGGTATTCGCCAACGTCGCGGTGAACCGTCTCCTGGGATCCCCCAGTCCGGCGCTCACCTTCGCCGGGGTGAGCGTGGCCTGCGGGGTGGGGTATCTCCTCGGGGCCTTCGTGTTCGCTCGCCGGGTGGCCGCTTCGACCTGGGGCCGGGTACTCATCGTGGGCCTGCTCGCATTGGCCGGCCTGACCCGGCTCTTCTACGGCTACGTCGAAACCTACCCGGTCCTGGCCCTGGTGACGGTGTGGTTCCTGGCCCTCACCGTGGCGTATCTCATGGGGCGGGGCGGGATGTGGGGACCGGTGCTCCTGGCCGCGGCGGCTCCCCTGGTGAGCGTGACCGCCGTACTCCTTCTCCCCGCCTTGGCCTACGCGCTCTGGAGGGGGCCGAAGCCGGTGGAGGGCACGAACCCCGCGGGAGGCCGGGGGCGGCGGATGCTCGGCCTGGTCCCGCCGATCCTGGTGATCGCCGCCGGGGTGGTGTTCCTGGGGACCATCCCCGGCGCGCTCCAGGATGTCTTCGGCCGATACTTCTCCGGCCTCCTCCCGTTCACCGGGGAAGCGGGGGGCCATCTGCCCTACACGCTCCTGAGCCTCCGGCACTGGAGCGACTGGTTCCAGGAGCAGATGCTCCTCGGCCCCTTCGGTGCCCTCTTCGTGATCCTGCTGCTTCTGTTCGGCGTCCGAGGCCGTCTGGGCCGCGAGGGGCGTTTCCTCCTCTGGGCCGGCTTCCCCTGGTGGGTGTTCTCGTTCTTCCTGGGCCGGGAGATCGGGGCGGCCAGGAGCTGGGACCTCTTCGCGGTGGCCACCGTTCCCTTCGTGATGGCGGCGGGTGTCATGGTGGCCCGGGTGGAGTGGGCGGTGGCGAGACCTCGACTGGCGGGCGCCATGGCCGGGCTTCTGCTTGGCGCGAGCTTCTTCCATACCCTCCCCTGGATCGCCGTCGACGCGGCCCCGGACCGGGCCATGCTCCACTTCGCTTCCCTTTACGGTCCGGCCAGCCCGGCCACGCCCTTCGCCCGGTCCTACGCGTTCGAGCAGATCGCCCTGTGGTTCACCGGGCGCGGAGATCGCGACAATGCGGTGACCGCCTATCGCGTGGCGGTAGACGCCGATCCCGGCAATACGCGGGCGGCGGGAAACCTGGCCACCATCCTGGTGAACTCCGGCCACCCCGGTGACGCGGAGACGGTGCTGGCCGAAGCGGTGGCCCGAAACGACGACGACGAGGTTCTGCACTTTCGTCTGGCCAACGTCCGCCGGGCGCTCGGGAAGGCGGACTCGGCGGCGGTGGAGTACCGCCGAGCCATCGCGCTCAACCCCGGTTATCTCGAGGCGTACCTGACCCTGGCCGCCATGGACCGCGACCGAGGGAACTTCGGCGGCGCCGATACCACCCTGGCCGAGGCCATGCGGCTCTTCCCCGGGAACGCCGACGTCCGGGCCAACATCGGCCAGCTCCAGGTGGCCCGAAAGGACTACCTGTCGGCGGTGGACGCCTACCGGGAAGCAATGGAACTGAATCCCGACGACCTGAACTCAGCCTACAACCTGGGCGTTCTGCTCATGCAGCTCGATCGCCCGGAGGAGGCCCTGGGCTACCTGGACAAGGTGGTGAAGCAAAGGCCCCGGGATGCCGAAGCCTGGATCAACCTCGGGACGACCCAGAACCAGTTGGGAAGCCATGCCGCCGCCGAGGCAGCCTTCCGGCAGGCCATCGATGTGGCGCCCCGGCGGCCCGAGCCCTACTTCAACCTGGGACGCATGTACCTGACCGCGGGCGACACCGCCAAGGCCATGGCCACCATCGGCCGTTACGCCGCGATGGACAGCACGTCGGAGATGGGACTTCTCGCCCGTCGGCTGATCGGGGCCATGAGGGGCCACCTCGGCGCGGACGGGGGGCGATGATCGTCCTCCGGGTCCTCCTGGTGATTCTCCTCCACCTGGCGGTGGTGGGAGGGATGGCCGCGGTGGTCCTCGGGCTCTCCGGGAACTTCATTCTCCTGGGGCTCGCGCTGATCGTGGCCTGGATCGGCCACTTCCAGCACCTGGGACTCCTCACCTGGTTCATCCTGTTGGGATTGGCGGTCCTGGGCGAGGTGGTGGAGGCGGTGCTGGGGGTGTTCGTGGCCCGAGGCTTCGGAGCCACCCGATGGGGTATGATCGGGACCTTCGTGGGCGGGTTGGTGGGCGCGGCGGTAGGCACGGCATGGATTCCCGTCTTGGGTTCGTTGGTGGGGGCCTTCGCCGGCGCCTTCGTGGGGGCTTTCGCGGGGGAGGTTCTGGGGGGGCGGAAGGCCCGGGAGAGCGCGCGGGCGGGGACGGGGGCGTTCCTGGGACGGGCGGTGGCGACCGCGGTCAAGCTGGTCATCGGCGCGGTCATCGGGTTTCTCACGCTCATGGCCGCCTATCCGTTGGTTTGAAGCCGTGCTTCGGGGCCGCCCGAGCCGCAGTCGCGCCGGGCATCGGGCGGCGCCTCGAATCCGGCCCATTCGACAGATTCAAATTCTCGGTATGACTTGAAAGAAAGGACTCGGAATGGTTCTGTTCGAAGACGTCAAACGCAAGGTATTGGACAACGGTCTGGAGATCCTGGTGAGGGAGGACCACAGCGCTCCGGTGGTGGCCCTCAACTTCTTCGTGCGGGTGGGGTCGTTGAACGAGGACGAGGCCATCGCGGGGTGGTCTCACGGCATCGAGCACATGCTGTTCAAGGGAACGGAACGGCGGGGTCCCGGGGACATCGCGCGGGAGATCACCAATGCCGGCGGCGAGACCAACGCCGGGACCGGCTACGAGAGCACGAACTATTACATCACGCTCCCCACCGAGAACTTCCCGGTGGCCCTCGACATCCACGCCGACGTGCTCCAGCGAAGCACCTTCGACGAGTTCGAGCTGGAGAAGGAGCGCCAGGTTCTCATCAAGGAGAACGAGATGTACCGGGACCGGCCCAACGGGTACGGGTTCACCTGGGAGCACCTCCTGGACGAGGCGTTCACCGCCCACCGGTACAAGCGGCCGATCGGCGGCCCCGACGAGAATCTCCTGCGGGTGGGACGGGATCAGATCCTGGCCCACAAGGAGAGGTACTACGTTCCGAACAACATCACCTACGTGGTGGTGGGGGACGTGAAGGCGGACGACGTTTTCGACGCGGTGGAGGAGAAGCTGGGAGGGTGGCCGCTACGCGAAGTGGACTTCGATGTCTCTCCGCCCGAGCCGCCCCAGGGATCGTTTCGGTATCGCGAGACCTCGGGGGACGTGGAGAAGTCCTACGTCAAGATCGGCTTCCATATCCCGCCCCAGCTCCACCCCGACACCGACTCCCTCATGGTGCTGGCCAACATCCTGGCCGCCGGGCGGTCCAGCCGCCTCTACAACCGGGTGCGCGAGGAGCAGGACCTGATCCTGAACTCGCACCTCCTCGAGAGCTCGGGGCGGGAGCCGGGATACCTGGCGGTGGAGTTCACCGCCGAGCCGGAAAAGACCGACGCCGCCCTGGAGGCGGTGATGACCCAGATCGTTCGCTTCCAGGTGGAAACCGCCACCGCGGCGGAACTGGAGCGCACCATGAGCGCGGTGCGAAGCGACACCCTCTATACCCTCGAGACCATGGAGGGTCAGGCGGCCATGCTCGGCCATTACGCCCTTCTCGGCGACTACCGGCTGGCCGGAACCTATCTGGAACGCATGAGCCGGGTGACCCCGGCGCGGGTCCAGGAAGCGGCCCGTCGTTACCTGAACCTGGAGCAGGCCACGATCTACGTTCACGCGCCGGCGGAGCAGCACCGGAACCCGGCGGCTCCCCGGGCGATCTACGACCGGCTGCGGGAGGCGGTGGCCCCGTCGCTCCGGCTCCCCGCCCAGAAGGCGAACGGGGTGACCGCCGAGAGCAAGGTTCCCCAGGCGTCGGGAGCGCCGCGGGAGACGGTGGAGGCGATCACCCTCGATACCGGCACCCGGGTGTTCCTTCAGAAGGACGGCCGGCTCCCCCTGACCGCCCTCGCCGCGTATCTTCCGGTGGGGAGCGGGGGAGAGAGTTCCCAGGAGGCGGGGATCACCCAGCTCACCCAGACCTGCATGATGAAGGGCGCGGGGGGGCGGACGGCGGCGGAGATCTCCGAGGCGGTGGAGCGGATGGGGGTCAGGCTCCGTCCCTTCGCCAGCCGGGACGTGAGCGGGTTCAGCCTGAGCGCGGTCCGGGACGACATGCCCCAGGCCATGGAATTGTTTCGCACCGTCCTGGGTTCCCCCGACTTTCCGGAGGAAGCGATCGACCGGGAGCGCCACCGCACCCTGTCCCAGATCGCGTCGCTCCGTGACGACACCATGCAGTTCACCCTGTCCGAGTTCTTCCGGCTCATCTTCCCCGGCCACGCGTACGGGCGGCCGGTCATGGGCACCGAGGAGGCGGTGGGCCGGATGAAGGCCGACGACCTCCGGCGGCGGCACCGAGGGATCTACGACCCCGCCCGGGCGGTGGTGAGCGTGGTGGGGGACTTCGAGCGGGACGCCATGCTCCGGATGCTCGAGCAGACGATGGCCGCCCTTCCCCGGAGCGAGGAGCCGCCGCTTCCCATCCTCCCCGTGACCCCGCCGGAGCGGAGCGTGCGGGCGGATCTCCACAAGGACGTCTCCCAGGCGGTGGTGGTCCTGGGCTACGCCGGGCCCTCGGTGGATTCCCCCGACCGCTACGCCCTGGACGTCTGGAACGGCGTGATGAGCGGGATGGGAAACCGGCTGTTCACGCGGCTCCGGGATGAGCGGCACCTGTGCTACTTCACCGGGGCCTTCGTGGCGCCGCTCTCGCGCGGCGGGACCATCGGGGCCTACGTGGGGACGGGACCGGAGCAGGTCGAGGAGGCGACCCAGGCGCTCCTGGAAGAGATCGACCGGGCGGTCAAGACCATTCCCAGCGACGAGGAACTCCGGCGGGCCAGGAACAACCTGGCCGGGTCCTATCTCATCGACATGCAGTCCCGGATGTCCTGGGCATCCACCTACGCCCACGATGAGATCCTGGGACTGGGATACGAGGAGGCGCTCCGCTACGTGGACGAGGTGCGGCAGGTCACCGGGGAAATGGCCCGGGACGCCGCCGCGGCCTACGTGGACCCGGAGCGGATGGCCCTGGCGGTGCTCCGGCCTGCGGGCGATTCCCTTTCCGTCGAGGAAGAGGTGGGGGCCTGATCCCATGGGGGGGGCGTGACCGCGGGCGACGGGCCCCGGATCCGGGCGTTGTGGGGGAGGATGGTGCTGTCATTCGTCCTCTTCACCGGGCTCACCATGGTCTTTGCGGTGATCTACCTGGGAGCCACCGGCGCCCTGGACGCGGCGGCGAACGGGCGGGGCGCCCCCGACGCCGCGGCGGCGGAGATCAGCCGCATCCTGGGCGAGCCGCGGGTGCGGGCCGGCTATCTGGCCGGGCAGGCGCTGATGACCCTTCTGACCGTGGTGGTGATGACGGTGGGAATCGACCGGCGTCCCCTCGGATCCCTGGGGATCGGGGAACGGTCGGGCCACCGCACGGGAAGCGTGGGCTGGGGATTCATGCTGGGGGTGGTGCTGGCCGCGGTCACCGTGCTCTTCATCAGCGCGGCGGGGAGCCGGCACCTGAAGCCGGAGCTCTTCGGAGATTCGGGTTGGATCTGGGCGGCGGTGTCGGCGACGGTCGTGGTGCTGGTGTCCTTCGCGGAGGAGTGGCTCTTCCGGGGATACCTGTGGGTGAACCTCCGGGAGGAGCTGACCGCGGGGCGCGCCATCCTGCTCACCGCCCTGGTCTTCGCGTTCTTCCATTCCAGCAATCCCGGGGCGGGCTTCCTCCCCTGGGTCAACCTGGTGCTGGTGGGGATCGTCATCGGCCAGCTCCGGGAAATCTCCGGGGGACTCCAGGTCCCCTTCGGCCTGCACGCGGGATGGAACCTCACCGTGGGGATGATCCTGGGCGCCCAGTTGAGCGGGTTTTCATTGCCGTCGCTCTTGCGGGTCTCCTTCGGGGATCTCTCGCCGGCTCTGGCCGGCGGAAAATTCGGGCCCGAGGCTTCGCTGGTGGTGACGGTCCTCTTCGGGGCGGTGGCGGCGCTCCTGGGGAGGCGGTTGAGCTTCAGGTCCCAGGAAACCGGATTGCCCTAGGACCCGGCGCGGAACGGGTCGTGAACCGCCTACACCCCGGTCATCGTGGCCTGACCGCCGCTTGAAAATGGAGGGACACGCATGAGGTGGATATCCGCCGATCGACGGCTCGCCTTCCCCATCGGTTTCGCGGTCCTGCTGGGGATCCTCCTTGCGGGCTGCCACGGGGGGTCGGCCAAGACCGCGCAGAAGTACTTCGATCAGGGCGCGGAACGGTTCCAGGACAAGGACTACGATCAGGCCATCGCGGCCTATCTGCAGGGGATCCGGCTCGAGCCGACCTCGGCGGTGGGCTACAACCTTCTGGGCATGGCCTACCGCTGGAAGTACAACGTGGTGAGGGCTTCGATGTGGAAGGACAAGGAGATCGACGCCTTCCGGAAGGCGGTGGCCGCCGACTCCACCTTCTACCCCGCCTACATCAATCTCGGAGCGTCGCTCTATTACGTCGGCAGCAAGTCCGAGGCCGCACCCTACCTCGAGCGTGCCCTCGTGCTCTATCCGGAGAACCCCGAGCGTCCGACGCTGGAAAAGATGATCCGCGAAGGCGGTGGGACACCGCCGGGGAAAGAGACCGCCGGCGGGTCGAAATAGCCGACCGGTCCTTGTCCGCGGGCTCCAGCCTCCCGGCATGTACCGGACCACCGATCTTGGAGGACCGATCAGCATCGGGCGCTACAGCGAGGCCTGGGCTGCGGGCGGAGGGCCCTGATGCCGGGCGCCACCCTGAACGCTGAATCCTGGAACGGGACGACCCTGGGTGCCGGGTGGCGCTACCGGCTCCCCGTCGCCCCGGCTGCCGCCCGCCGGGCCGAGTCGCTCCCGAAGTCCCCACCGGCTCGAATCCCCCGTCGCGGCGCCCGGTTCATGGATGGATCGAGCTAGTCCCCGATGGTGGGGGAGGGCAAACCAAGGCCCTCGGCAACCCCCTTCCCGTACTCCGGGTCGGCCTTCATGAAGTGGCCGATCTGGCGCTCCTGGATCTCCCGGGGAACCGGCTTCATGGCGGCGACCAGGTTCTGGATGAGACGCCCCCGCTCGGCCTGGCTCATGAGGCGGAACAGGTCGCCGGCCTGGGTGTAGTCGTCGTTTCCCTTCCGGTGGTCGTAGCGGTCGGCGGCGCCGTGAATCGCCAGCGACGGCTCCTTGGCCTCGGGGGATTCGACCGGTCCGCCCATCGAGTTCGGCTCGTAGTTCACGTCGCCGCCTCCGTTCCCGTCGAATCGCATGGACCCGTCCCGGTGGTAGGTGTGGACCGGGCACCGGGGCCGGTTCACCGGCAGGGACTCGTAGTTCACCCCCAGCCGATACCGGTGCGCGTCCGCGTAGGAGATGATGCGGAACTGAAGCATCTTGTCCGGACTGTGCGAGATCCCCGGCACCAGGTTGGCGGGGGAGAAACTCGCCTGCTCCACCTCGGCGAAGTAGTTCTCCGGGTTCCGGTTCAGCTCCAGGTTCCCCACCTCGATCAGCGGGTACTCGCCGTGGGGCCAGACCTTGGTGAGGTCGAAGGGGTTGAACGGGGCGCGCTCCGCATCCGCCTCGGTCATGACCTGGATGTACACCTTCCATTTGGGGAAATCGCCGCGTTCGATGGAGTCATAGAGATCCCGTTGGTGGCTCTCCCGGTCTCCGCCGACCAGGCCCGCCGCCGCCTGGTCGGTGAGGCATTCGATCCCCTGCACGGTCTTGAAGTGGAACTTGACCCAGACCCGCCGGTTCTCGGCGTTGATCAGGCTGTAGGTGTGGGAACCGTAGCCGTTCATGTGCCGGTAGCTCTTGGGAAGCCCGCGGTCGGAGAAAAGGATCGTGACCTGGTGGAGGCTCTCCGGCGAAAGCGACCAGAAGTCCCACATCGCGGTGGGGTTCCGGAGGTTCGTCCGTGGATCGCGCTTCTGGGTGTGGATGAAGTCCGGGAACTTGTAGGGATCGCGGACGAAGAAGACGGGGGTGTTGTTGCCCACCAGGTCCCAGTTGCCTTCCTCGGTGTAGAACTTGAGCGCGAAGCCCCGGACGTCACGCTCCGCGTCGGCGGCGCCGCGTTCTCCGGCCACGGTCGAGAAGCGGAGGAGGCACTCGGTCTGCTTCCCCACCTCGGAGAAGAGTTTCGCCCTGGTGTAGGGGGTGATGTCGTGGGTGACGGTCAGGGTTCCGAAGGCGGCCGAGCCCTTGGCATGGACCACGCGCTCGGGGATGCGCTCCCGGTTGAAGTGGGCGTGCTTCTCGAAGAGCTGCCAGTCCTGCACCAGGAGCGGTCCCCGCTCGCCGGCGGTGAGGCTGTTCTGGTTGTCGGGCACCGGGATTCCCCCGGAGGTGGTGAGCTTCTCTGGCTTCGCCATGATGTCTTCCTTTCTGGACACTGTCCGCTGTTAGATGTCGTCTAAATCAAGGCCAAGAAGAATGCGCCGGCCATCCCGCTCAATCGCGGTCCCGTGTCCGGTCCCGCCTTCCCCGCATCACGACCTGGTACTCGCGAACGTCGAAGCCGGGGAGCCGCCCGACGTCCGAGACCTTCACCGCGTCCCATGGGATGTCGAAGATCTGCCCAGAGTCCTCGTCGATGAAGTGGTGGTGGTCCCCGACGTTCGGGTCGAAGACGATCCTCCCCTCGGTGAGGACGAATTGCCGGAGAAGCCCCTTCTCGACGAACAGGTTGAGGGTGTTGTAGACCGTGGCCCGCGAGATGTGGGGGAAGCGGCTCCGCACCCGGGTCCAGACCTCGTCCGCCGAGGGATGGTCCTGGGTGTGAAGCACGTAGTCCGCCACCGCCACCCGCTGGGCGGAGGGGTTGATTCCATGGTCCCGGAGGAGCCGGATCTTGTCGTGCTGTGTCGGCATCGATGTTTAGACTACGTCTAATCATGGATTGCGTCAAGTGCCCTTTCGGGGCTTTCGATTGGTGCCGGGCGCGACGTCGCCCGGCGGATCCACTATGTTACGTCCTAAACGCCCGAGAATGTGAAGGCCGGGGACGTGCTGTTCGTGGGTGACCGGCCACGCCGCGCCCGTCCGGTGGGAGGCGCCGCGGGTAGAACCGGCGGGCGGTCAGTACAGGACGAGAATGAACGCGGTTATCTGGCTCAAGCGCACGCTGCGGTCCCATCTGGACCGCGCGGGCAAACTCAACTTCGTCCGGACACTGCCACCTGGGGCACGGCTCCTCGACGTGGGTTGTGGAAACCACAGCGCCTCGTTGTACAAGGGATATCGTTCGGACCTCCGGTACGTCGGCATCGACGTTTCCGACTACAACATCACCCCCGCGGACAAGCGCCTCATGGAACGGTACGTCGTCTGTCCTCCCGGGAGATTCCCCGAGGGGATCCGGGCCGTGGGGGACGGCTTCGACGCGGTCCTGTCCTCGCACAACCTGGAGCATTGCGACGACCCCCGGGCGGTGCTCGATGCGATGTGCGAGGTCGTCGCCGCCGGAGGAAGGCTCTACCTGGCCTTTCCGTCCGAGGCCTCGACGGAGTTCCCTTCCCGTGACGGGACGTTGAACTTCCACGACGATCCGACCCACCGATCGCTTCCGCGCTTCGACGAGATCCTGGCCCGGGTGGAATCGCGGGGATTCACGGTCACGCGGCGGGTGCGCCGGAACCGCGGCACGATGCGGCTGATGTACCTGCTGGGAGCGGTGCAGGAGAGGCGGTCCCGGCGGCGGAACCGCGTGCTCAAGGGAACGTGGTACTACTGGGGATTCGAAAGCGTCATCGAGGCCCGGCGTATGCGTTCCGGCTGACGAAGAACGCGCCTTCCTCCCCGGGGTATCCCGTTGGATCCGTCGGGCGGGACCCTGGATCCCGCGCCTAATCCCGCCTCACCGCGCTCCGGTCCAGCGCCCGGTACTGCACCGCCTCGGCGATGTGGGCGGTGGTGATGGCGGGGGAGCGCCCCAGGTCGGCCGTCGTCCGGGCCACGCGCAGGACCCGGTGGTACGCCCGCGCCGAGAGCCCGAATCGCTCCAACGCGTGCTCCAGCATGCGTTGGGCGTCGGGCTCGGCGCGGCACCAGCGCTCGGTGGATTTCAGGCCCAGGTGTCCGTTCAACCGCCCCTGGCGCTCCAGCTGCACCTCCCGCGCCCGGGCCACCCGGGCGGCCACCACCGACGACGCCTCGCCGCGCTTCCCCCCCGAGAGATCCTCCACCCGCACCCGGGGCACCTCGATCTGGAGGTCCATGCGGTCCAGGAGCGGCCCCGAGATCCGCCGCCGGTACTGCTCCACCTGGTGGGCGGTGCAGCGGCAGACCCGCAGGGCGTCGCCGTGGTGGCCGCAGGGACACGGGTTGGCCGCGGCGATGAGCGTGAACCGGGCCGGAAAGGTGACGGTGTAGCGGGCGCGGGAGATGACCGCCCGGCCCTCTTCCAGGGGCTGGCGCAACGCCTCCAGCGCGTCCCGGTGGAACTCGGCGAACTCGTCCAGGAAGAGCACCCCGTTGTGGGCCAGGCTCACCTCGCCGGGACGGGGAACCGAGCCGCCGCCCACCAGGGCCACGCTCGAGACCGTGTGATGGGGCGCCCGAAACGGCGGCACGCGCAGCAGCCCTTCACCCGGGCGAAGCTGTCCCGCCGCGGAGTGGATGCAGGTGGCCTCGATGGCGTCCTCCCCCGAAAGCTCGGGGAGGATCCCCGGCACCCGCCGGGCCAGGATGGTCTTTCCCGATCCCGGCGGGCCCACGAACAGCAAGTTGTGTCCCCCCGGCCGCCGCGACCTCGAGGGCGCGCTTGGCCGGCAGCTGCCCGCGGACGTCGGCCAGGTCGCCCACCGGGGCCGCCGTTGCCGGCGCGGCCGCCGCGGGAGGGGGCGCGGCATCGCCCCCCTCCCAGAGGTATCGGAAGAGATCCGCAAGGGTCCGCACCGCCCATACCGGAAGGCCGGCCGCCGCGGCCTCGACGCCGTTGGCCTCGGGCACCACCAGCGCGCGCACCCCCGCCGAACGCGCCCACCGGGCCGCGGGGAGCACCCCGCTGACCGGGCGTAGGGATCCGTCCAGGGCCAGCTCGCCCAGGAAAGCCAGGTCCGCCACCCGCGCCTTGGGTACGATTCCCGCGGCCAGGCCCAGGGACACCGCGATGGGGAGATCGTAGTGCGAGCCGCTCTTCCGAAGATCGGTGGGGGAGAGGTTCACGGTGACCCGGCCGTCGGGAAGCTCCAGCCCCGAGTGCTTGAAGGCGGCCACCAACCGCTCCTGGCTCTCGCGGATGGTGCTGTCGGGGAGTCCCACGATCACGGTGCGGGGGAGGCCGTCCCCCACGTCGGTTTCCACGGTGACGGGCACGACGTCGATCCCCCAGAGGGAGATGGTTCGAACCTGGGCAAGCATGGCGCGTCCTCAAGGCGGGGGATCGGGAGGTGGGGCGGGACGAGGATCTCAAGCCTACCGCGCGGGTCCGGTGTCCGGCAATCCGGGCCGCCCGTCGATCCCCAAGAGAGGCGCCGGATTGTCTACAATGGTCGTCATGAGCCACTCCACGAGCACCGGGGCTTCGGCCGCGCCCACCGGCCGGGCCAAGACATCGTTTCCGGTCCGCGTGGCCTGCGTCGATGCGGGTTCCAACGCCATCCGCTTCCTGGCCGCCGAGTTCACCGACCGGCACCGCTCCACCATCCTCGCCTCGGAACGGGTGGCGGTGCGGTTGGGTCACGGGGTGTTCCTCACCGGAAAGCTTTCCGAGGCGGCCATGGACGAGGCGGTGGCTGCGCTGGCCGGCTTCCGCCGCACCATGGAAGAGCAGGAGATCGCCGCCTACCGGGCGGTGGCCACCAGCGCGGTCCGCGAAGCCACCAACGGGGAGGCGTTCCTCGCCCGGGTGAAAAAGGAATCCGGCCTGGAAGTGGATCTCATCACCGGCTCCGAGGAAGCGCGGCTGGTGCACCTGGCCATCCGGAACCGGGTTACCCTGGGCCGCGAGCAGTGGGTGCTGGTGGATCTGGGAGGAGGAAGCGTCGAGGTCTCGCTGGTCGACGACTCGGGCATTCTCTGGAGCGAGTCCCACACCATGGGCTCGGTGCGGCTCCTCGAGGAACTGGCCGGCGCCGACGAGGATCCGGGGCGCTTCCGCCGCGTCCTCTCGGAGTACGTGGATACCCTTCGCGTCCCCTCGGTGACCCGCCACCGGAAGCCCTACGGCCTGATCGCCACCGGCGGGAACATGGAGTCCCTGGCCAAGCTGGCCGGAGCGGAGCCGGACGGAAGCGGGGTGAGCGTGGTCCCGGTCGCCGACCTCCGCCGGGTCATCGAGACCCTGTCCCGGCTCTCCTACCGCCGCCGGGTCGATGAGCTGGGGCTCCGCGAGGACCGGGCCGACGTGATCTTCCCGGCCGCCCTGGTCTTCGCCCGGCTGGCCGAGTTGGTCGGGGTGAGCCGCATCACCGTCCCCCACGCGGGGGTGAAGGAGGGCGTCCTTCTCGACGTGGTGGACGCCCTGACCAGCCAGGTGAGCCATGACGAGCGCCGGGAGCGGGAGGTGTTCGACGCCGCGTTGAACCTCGGCCGCCGCTACCTCTTCGACGAGGACCACGCCGCCCACGTGGCCGGCCTGGCCCGCGACCTTTTCGACCAGTTGAGCGGCCTCCACGGGCTGGCTCCGGAGTACCGCCGGATCCTCCTCGCCGCCGCGCTCCTCCACGACGTGGGGGGGTACATCAGCTACAAGAAACACCACCGCCACAGTTTCTACGTCATCTCCAATTCCGAGGTGGCCGGGCTCTCCCCGCGGGAGATTCTCCTCACCGCCCACGTGGCCCGCTACCACCGGAAGAGCGATCCGAGCCTGGAGCACGAGCTCTTCGCCCGCCTCGACGAGAAGGACCGGACCCGGGTGGTGCGCATGGCGGGGCTCCTCCGGATGGCCGACGCGCTGGATCGCGAGCACCGGCAGCTGGTCCGCGGAGTGCGGGCGAACGTGAAGGGGGAGACGGTGGTGCTGAAGCCCCGAGTGGAGGAGGAGATTCTCCTCGAGCGGTGGTCCCTGGGAAAGCGGGCCCAGCTCTTCGAGAAGACGTTCGGGGTGGAGGTCCGGATCCGCCCGGAGCGGGAGACGGAATGAGGTACGGGGACCGCGCGGGCTATCGGCCGGCGGGGAGGGAGGAGACACGATGCCGGGAAAGCTGATCGCGGTGGAGGGGCTCGACGGATCGGGCAAGTCCACCCAGATTCATCTGGTCCACGAGTGGCTCTCCGGCCTGGGGTACCGGGTCTCGTTCTCGGAGTGGAACTCCAGTGAGCTGGTGAAGGCGGCCACCAAGAAGGGGAAGAAGCGCCAGCTCCTCACCCCCACCACCTTCAGCCTGATCCACGCCACCGATTTCACCGATCGCTACGAGCGACAGATCCTCCCCATGCTCAAGGCCGGCTACCTCGTCCTCTGCGATCGTTATTTCTTCACCTCCTTCGCCCGGGACGCGGTGCGCGGTTGCGATGCGGAGTGGCTCCGGAACCTGTATCAATTCGCCCGGGTGCCCGACATCACCTTCTTCTTCCACGCCCCCCTGGAGGTCACCCTGGGGCGGATTCTCGCCGGGCGCCCCCGGCTCAAGTTCTTCGAGGCGGGGATGGATCTCAATCTCTCCCCGGACATCGCCGAGAGCTTCCGGATCTTCCAGGGGCGGGTGATGGAGCAGTACCTGGAGATGGTGGACGAGTTCGGGTTCACGGTCATGGACGCCACCCGCACCATTCCCGACCAGCAGCATCACGTCCGCGAGATCATCTCGGAGCGGATCGATCTTCCGCGGTTCCGGACGAGGGCCCGCACATGAGCATCAAACGGTTCTTCGGCGATCCCCTCCCCGGGGTGGACCCGGCCGGGTTGGGCGGCTTCCTCATCGTGATCGAGGGCCCCGACGCATCGGGCCGCTCCACCCAGATCGGGCTCCTCTCCCAGTGGCTGGAGCAGAGCGGCTATGCGGTGGCCGAGGCCGGGATCAAACGCTCCACCCTGGTCGCCCCGGTCCTGGAGAAGGCCCAGGAAGGCAACGTCCTGAGCCCCCGCACCATGTCCCTCTTCTACGCCTCCGATTTCTACGATCAGCTCGAGAACCGGATCGTGCCCGCCCTTCGCGCCGGCTACGTGGTGCTGGCCGACCGCTACATCTTCACCCTCATGGCCCGGGACATGGTGCGCGGAGGCGACGAGGATTGGCTCCGCTCCCTCTACTCCATGGCCATCGTCCCCGACGCGGTCTACCACCTCGTGGTCTCCACCAACAACCTGGCCGAACGGATCCTCCGGGCCCGGGGGAGCCTCGACTACTGGGAATCGGGGATGGACCTCGGACTCTCGCGCGACTGGCACGAAAGCTTCGTCCGCTACCAGCGGCGCCTGCGCGCCGCGTTCAAGCGCCTGGAGACGACCTACGGCTTCGAGCAGCTGAACGGCAACCGGTCGATCCCGGTCCTCAACCGGGATCTGAAGAGCCGGGTCCAGGCGGTCCTCGGCCGCAGGGGTCCGGCGGGGGAAAGCAATCATGGAAGCAGCGAAACCGGCGCGGGCCGGTAGGCGGAAACCATCCGGGGACGCGGCCCCGCCGAAGGGAACGGGACCGAAGCCGGGAGCGGCGGCCCGCCGGGGTTCCGGGAAGCGCGCTCTGGCCGAGACCCTGGCCCGGGAAGTCCAGGGTCTACGCGTCGCGCTTCGGGAGACCCTCGAGCAGTACACCGCCCGGGTGGACGGCGACCTCGCCGCGGTTCTGGCCCGGCTGGAGGGGGACGGGGCTTCGCCCATGGTTCCCCCCACCGCGACATCCCGCGAGGCGCTGGGACGGATCGGTACCACCAAGCTCAAACCGGAAAAGGGACGGGCCAAGGATCTGGCCCGCCTCCAGAAGTTGACCGAAGACATCGCCGCGCTCATCGACGCGGGCTGACCGCTTCGACGCGGGCCGGGCGCGGGGGAACCGGATCGGGGAACCCGCCGCGCACATCGGGCCATGCCATGGACATGAAACTCATCGATCGCCGGGAAATCGGCCGGGTCAGGACCCAGCTCCCGCTCCTCTTCGCGGAGGGCGGGCTGGCGGACGATCCCGCCGCCGACCGCCGGTGGACCGAGACCTACCTGGAGACCGTGACCGGTCGGCTCTCCCGCTGCGGACTCCGCCTCATGCACCGGGACCACGCGGGCTGGGCGCTCACCGGCGACGCGAAGAAGCGCGCGACCCAGGAAGGGGAGTACGATCCCGCCGGTCCGCCGCCGGGGCCGGTGGCGAAGCGGGTGCGGAAGGCTTCCGCGGGAGAGGGGCTGGTGCCGCTCCTCACCGTGGGCTGCCGCTCCCGCACCTATCGGGCGGGGCGCGGCCACGACATCGCGGTGACGGTGGAGGAGTTCACCTTCATCGACCCCCTCGACGGCCGCGAGATCGAGGGCCCGGTGCGTGTCCACGCCTCCGGGGCCGGTCCGGCCGACCTGGAGATCCGGGACTTCGTGATGAGCCGGGTGGCCGGGGACGCGGTCGAGGCCTTCGATCCGATGCGCGCGGGGCTCGACGCCCTGGGGCTCCCAGAACCCGGCGCCCCGGTCCCCGAGGCGCTCCGGGTACAGCCCGAGGACGTCCCGGGAGAGGCCGCGCGGAAGCTCCTCGCCCGCCAGGTCCGGGTCCTTCGCGCCCACCGCCGCGGCGCGGCGCTCGATCTCGACCCCGAGTACCTGCACCAGATCCGGGTGGCCATCCGACGCGCCCGCGCCGTGCTCCGGGTCTTCGCCGGCGAGCTGGAATCCCCGCGGGCGGCCGCGGTATCGCGCGACCTGGGAGAGTTGGGGCGGCGCCTGGGGCGGGCGCGGGACTTCGACGTCCTGCTTCCGCTCCTGGAATCGGAGCTCGTCGCCGTCGAGGCCCCACCCAAGACCGCCGCGTGGCTCCTCGAGGCCTTCGCGCGGCGCCGGACCGCCACCGCCGAGGACGCGCGGCGTGAGCTGGCCTCGGCGGAGTTCGACGCCCTGGTGGGGAGGCTCGAGTCCCTCCGCCCCGCCGAACCCCCCGCCACCGGAGCGCCCCGCCCCCGGACGGTGGCCGAGGCCGCGGTTCCGGTGATCGGGCGGGCGTCGTCCAAGGTGAGCCGGTGGCGGAAGCGTCCGGTGGAGAGCCTGAGCGAGGAGGACCGGCACCGGATCCGGATCGGGCTCAAGCGGCTTCGCTACGTGAGCGAGTGCTTCTCGGATATCGAGCCGGCGGGATTCCGGAAGGCGGTCCGCCGGCTGGCCCGATTTCAGGACGTGCTGGGGGAGGCCCAGGACGCCCGGGTGGCCATCGACCACCTGCGCGGGTTGGCCGGGGTGATCGCGTCGGACCCCCATCCCAACGTGGACCGGCTCCTCGTTCTGGGCGCACTGATCGACCGTCGGAAGCGGAAAGCGAAACGCCGACGGAAGCGGTTCGAGGTTCTGTGGCGGGAGTTCGGGAAGCTGACCGGAAAACTCCGCCGCCGGGCCCGCGCCGCTGCGGCGGCGCATCCGAAGGACGAACGATGAAGCTCTACCTGATGCGGCACGGGATCGCGGTGGATCGGATGGATCCCGCCTGCCCCCCCGACGACGAGCGCCCGCTCACCCCCAAGGGGGCGCGGCGGACCCGCTACGCGGCCCGGGGCCTGGCCGCCCAGGGGATCGCGATCGATGCGGTGCTGGCGAGCCCCCTGGTGCGGGCCCGGCAGACCGCGGAGATCGCCGCCCTGGTGCTGGGGGAGGATCCGGCCGAAGTGGAGGTCGCCGCGGACCTGCGTCCCGAGGGCGATCCCGCCGCGTTTCTCCGCACCCTGGAGCGGCGCTCGGAGACGGCCATCCTCTGCGTGGGGCACGCGCCCAACCTGGACCGGTTGATCGCGGCGTGTCTCGGGTTCCGGGCCGAGCCTCCATTTGCCCTCAGGAAGGCGGGGGTGGCCTGCGTCGACTGGGAGCCCCACGCCGGCCGAGGCCACCTGGAATGGCTCATGGAGCCGCGGGCGCTCCGGAAGCTCGGCGCCTGACCCGCGTCCGCATCACCCTCGACTGCGGCGCGGCGCGACGGGATCGGCAAGAGGCTCCCGGAACACCGTCCCGTCCTCGAGCCGGAACGCGGTGAGCGTTCCCCCCCAAACGCATCCGGTGTCGAGCCCAACCGCGTCCGGCTCCAGGTGAAGGCCCAGGGCCGACCAGTGGGCGAAGAACACCCGGGTCCCGACGCTTCGCCGGTCCGGTGCCGCGTACCAGGGGGCGCATCCCGGGGGCGCCTCCCCGGGCGGGCCGGAGAACTCCAGGCAGGGGACGCCGTCCCCGCGCAGCGTGCGGAGCCGGGTGAAGACGGCGGTCGTGAACCGGAACCGTTCATCGGGGTCGAGGTCGTCGCTCCAGGGGGGGAGTGGTTCGGGGGTATAGAGCCGTGCCAGGCCCTTCCCGCCGCGCACCCGCTCCGAGGCTTCGGCGGCGAGTTCCGCCGCGCGTTCCACCGTCCACGCCGGGTGGAGCCCGGCGTGGACCAGCGCGTGCGCCCCGTCCACGAAGAAGAGCGGCCGCGCGCGAAGCCAGTCCAGGAGCGCGTCACGGTCGGGGGCGGCGAGGACGTCGTCCAGGGTGTCGCCGGGTTCGGCCTCCGCCGCGCCGGCGGCCCGAGCGAGGAGGTGCAGGTCGTGATTGCCCATCACCGCGGTGATGCCCTCGCCCTGGTTCGCCGCCCAGCGCAGGACCCGGAGCGAGGCGGGGCCGCGGTTCACCAGGTCCCCGGCCAGCCACAGCCGGTCGCGACCCGGGCGATGGTCGATCCGCCTCAGAAGGTTCGTGAGCGTCCGGAAGCAGCCCTGAACGTCGCCGATCACGTAGGTGGCCATGACCGGGCGACGATACCACGGGGGCGGTCCGGTCCCACCGGCCTCCGTCTGTGCCCCCCCGAGGCCTCGGCACCGGGGATGCGGGCACCGCGTGAACGGACGGCAATCCTCGGCAGTGAAAGCTTTTACCGCGAAAACCGGTGGCCTCCGGCCGATAACCCGGGTGAGATGGGGGCTCCCCGGCCGGTTTGGACCGGTCTAAACTAGGCGGATGCGCATCCAGAGCGCACCCGGGCCCGGTCTCCGAGCGCCGGTTCCGAACGACGCCCTTCCCGGAGGAAACCACGACGCATGACGCCCAGGTTCCAGTTGCTCCACGTCCAGCCCGCCCTTCCCGAACGCCTGACCCCGCTCCGCGACCTGGCCTTCAACGTGCGGTGGGTCTGGCATCCCGAGACCGCCGAACTCTTCGTGCGCCTGGACCGGAACCTGTGGGAGACGACCGGCCATAATCCCGTCCGGCTGCTGGGGTCCATCGCCCAGGACCGCCTGGAGTGGGCGGCCAACGATCCGGTCTTCCTCGCCCACATGGATCGGGCCCACGAGAACCTCACCGAGCTCCTGGCCCGCTCGGCCTGGTTCCAGCGTTATCACCGGGACCTCCACGATTTCACCATCGCCTACTTCAGCGCGGAGTTCGGGATCGCCGGGTGTCTGCCATTCTACTCCGGGGGACTCGGGGTCCTGGCCGGGGACCATCTGAAGTCGGCCAGCGAGCTGGGGCTCCCCATGGTGGGGGTGGGCCTGGCCTACAAGGTGGGCTACCTGAACCAGTACCTGAACGCCGACGGCTGGCAGCAGGAGGCCTACCGCGAAAACGATTTCTACAACATGCCGCTCGAGCTGATGCGGGATGCCGAGGGGCACCGCCTCAAGGTGTCGCTCCCGTTCCCGGGGCGCGAGGTGCTGCTCCAGATCTGGCGGGCCCAGGTGGGGCGGGTGCCGCTCTACCTCCTGGATTCCAACCTGGCCGAGAACAGCCTCGAGGACCAGCGGATCACTCACCAGCTCTACGGTGGGGACCGGGAGACCCGCATCCAGCACGAGATCGTGCTGGGGATCGGCGGGGTGCGGGCGCTCCGGCTCCTGGGGATCCAGCCCGACGTGTGCCACATCAACGAGGGGCACGCCGCGTTCCTGGCCATCGAGCGCATCCGCCAGATCATGACCGGACGGGACCTGAAGTTCGAGACCGCCCGGCGGGTGGTCTCCGCGTCCTCGATCTTCACCACCCATACCCCGGTCCCCGCCGGCTTCGACATCTTCGACCCCAGCCTCATGCGGAAATACTTCACGGTGTTCGCGGAGGAGCTGGGTATCGGCTTCGACGACCTGATGCGGTTGGGCCAGGAAAAGGCCGACGATTCCACCCAGCCCTTCAACATGGCGCTCTTCGCCATGCGGAACGCCAGCTACCGGAACGCGGTGAGCCGCCTCCACGGCAAGGTCTCCCGGCACATGTGGGAATCGGAGTGGCAGGGGTACCCGGAGAGCGAGGTGCCGGTGGAGCACATCACCAACGGCATCCACACCCGCACCTGGATCTCGGTGGAGATGCGGAGACTCCTGAACCGCTATCTCGGCCCCGGCTGGTCGGACAACCCGGCCGACACCGCGGAGTGGCAACGGCTGGACCAGATCCCCGACGAGGAGCTCTGGCGGACCCACATGGCCTCCAAGGAGCGCCTGGTCAACTTCGCCCGGGAGCACGTGGCCACCCAGATCCGGAACCGCGGGGGCCCCACCATGGCCGAGGAGGAGGCGCGGCGGATCTTCTCCCCGAACCGCCTGACCATCGGTTTCGCCCGGCGCTTCGCCGCCTACAAGCGGGCCACCCTGCTGTTGCGCGACCGTGCCCGGCTCAAGCGCATCATCACGAACCCGGAACGACCGGTGCAGTTCATCTTCGCCGGCAAGGCTCATCCCGCCGACTCGGCGGGGAAGGAGCTGATCAAGCAGCTCGCCCACTTCGCGCGGGATCCCGAGGTGCGAGGATCGGTCGCCTTCCTCGAAAACTACGACATGAGCGTGGCCCGGTACATGGTGCAGGGGGTGGACGTGTGGCTGAACACGCCCCGCCGGCCCCTGGAAGCCAGCGGGACCAGCGGCATGAAGGGCGCGGCCAACGGGATCCTGAACCTCTCGGTCATGGACGGCTGGTGGGCGGAAGGGTTCACCAGCGACGTGGGCTGGAGCATCGGCCACGGCGAGCAGTACGAGGACCCCGAGTACCAGGACGAGGTCGAGGCGAACGCCCTCTACGAGATCCTGGAGCGCGAGGTGGTGCCGCTCTACTACCAGCGCGACGAGGCCGGGCTGCCCGCGGGCTGGACCGGCAAGATGAAGGCTTCGATGAAGACCCTGGCCCCCGTCTTCAACACCAACCGCATGGTGGGGGAGTACGCCGAGCGGTTCTACATCCCCGCCGCCCGCCGGAGCCGCACCTTCCTGAACGGGGACCTCGGGCGGGTCCGGGACCTGGTGACCTGGGACCGGTTCATCCACGAGAACTGGAAGGAAGTGAAGGTGGAGGAGGTGGAGCAAGGAGGTGGGAACCACCTCCACGTCGGGGTGCGGGTCCCGGTGCGGGTCAAGGTGCGTCTGGGGCCGATCAAGCCGGATCAGGTGAGCGTGGAGCTCTACCACGGGATCGCCGGGGTGGACCGCCAGGTGAACGAGGGCTCGGCGACCCCCCTGGAGCCCAAGAAGCAGGAGGACGGGGCCTGGTGGTACGAGGGGCTCCTTCCCTGCCGGCAAAGCGGCCTCTACGGGTACGCGGTCCGGGTGCGTCCCGCCCATCCCGACGCTCTGGTGCCCAACGAGATCACCCTGATCACCTGGTTCTGATCTCCGGGCCCGGTTCCGATCTCCCGGGGGATGCCCGGGGACCCTCTCCCCGGCCCTCCAGGCCCGCCCCGGTCTCTGGAATAGCCCCCGCCGGAGCCGGGTATTGGAGAGCGATGGAAGCGGACCATAACAAACTGGACCGCTTGAGGTTGGGCGCGGGGAGGGGCGGGGGCTTCGGTTGACACCCCCCCTGCCGATCCCTAAAATTGCCGGCTGCACTTCTTTCGGCGGTTTTTCGCCTCCATCGGCCCATCGCGTCGCTGTCACGAAGCAGAACAGGAATCACGATGATGCTCGGGATGAAACTGGATCCTGGACGCTCCCTCCTCGCGCTCGCCGCTCTGGCGCTGGCGCCGATCCTGGCTTTGAGCCCGGTTTCCGCCCAGGCCCAGTCCGACGGCCTTCTGGGCGGGAACGTCAAGAAGGGGACGGTGGCCGGGAACGAGGTCCAGGCCAAGATTTCCCGCCTGGAGACCCAGGTCGCGGCCTCCCCCGACAACTATCGTCTTCAGTACCAGTTGGGGAACGCCTACTACGACGGCGGTCTGTCCAACAAGGCGTTGGCCGCCTACCAGAAGGCGGTGGACCTGAACCCCAAGTACGTCGAGGCGCTGGTCAACCTGGGCATCGTGCAGGGGGACCTGGGCGACCAGGACAACGCCATCAAGTCGTTCCAGCAGGCGCTGTCCCTGAACCCCGACGATTGCATGGCGCGCAGCAACCTTGGAAACGCCTATTACGCGCAGGAAAAATATCCGGACGCGATCTTTGAATACCAACGGGCCATCGACAAGGACCCGAAGTGCTATTCGGCGCTGTACAACTTCGGCGTGGCTTTCGCCGACGCCGGTCTCTTCCGGGAGGCGGTCAACTGGTGGCAGAAGGTGGTGGAGGTGGCTCCCGGGACCGACGCGGCGGAAAACGCCAAGGAAAACATCAAGATCCTGGAGCGATTCACCAAGTCGCCGGTCCCCTCCATCCCTACCGGCAAGTCGGGCAAGTAGAGACGTTCTCCGGCGCCGCCCCGACGAGGCGGTGTGCCGCTGGCGAGGATCCCAATGGCTTGGGAAAGGAGCGAATCATGAACCGATCGGCTCAGGCGCTCGTGCTCTTGAGTGTGGTATGCGCCTTGGTCGTGCCGTCACCGGGGAGGGCCGCCTCTCCCGCCGCAACCCCGGTTCTCCTGGCTCAGGACGCGAGCCAGGGCGACGCCGGAAAGGGCGAGGTGAGCAAGGCTCAAGGCTATTACCGCCACGGCGTGGAACTCATGAACAACCTCAAGTATCTGGATGCGGTGGAGCAGTTCCAGCTGGCCATCGACGAGAATCCCAAGTATGTGGACGCCTTCCGCCGCCTGGCCCTGGCCTACACCGAGATGGCGAAGTCCGATGCGGACTACTACCAGGACGCCCTGGACACCTACCAGGACCTCAAGGATCTGCTCCCGGCCGATGACGTGGACGTCCGGAAGAACATCGCCTACGTCCAGGCGGCGATCGGGGACCTGGACGACGCCATCGCCACCTACCAGCAGATCCTCACCATCACCCCCAAGGACTGCGCCATCTGGTCCCAGATCGGCAGCGCGGAGAAGCTCCTGGCCGATCGGGCGAAAGGCACCGCCGCCGCCGCTGCGTCTCCGGATGCCCAGAAGCACATGACCGCGGCGGTCGACGCCTACACCAAGGTGACCGAACTCTGCCCGGACGATCTCGGCGCCCTCAACACCCTGGGAGAGATCTACTTCTCGGCCAACCAGCCCGACAAGGCGGCCGGGGTCTACGAGAAGATGATGGAGCAGGATCCCAAGAACCTGGACGTGGCCAGCAAGCTCGCCTACCTGTACTACAAGGCCGAGGACTGGAAGGACGCCGCTCCGGCCTACAAGCGGCTCCTCGACATCGACAGCACCCGGGTGAACGACCGCGCCATCTACGCCAAGGTGCTCCAGAAACTGGACCGGTGCGACGACGCAGCCCAGCAGTACGAGCTGCTCATCCAGAGCGGTCCCGACAAGAAGTCGCTCTACTGCAACCTCGGCTTCCTCTACGCCCTCGACTGCAAGAACGGGGAGAAGGCCGTTTCCACCGCCATGAGAGGGATCGCGGAGAACGCTCCGGTGCAGGGGTGCCTCTACGCGGTGTGGGGGAAGGGGCTGGAGCTTCGGGCGGACGACCAGCTTCGCAATCGCGACTACGACCGATCCATCTCCACTTACGGCGAGGCCAAGATCAAGTTCCAGAGCGTCCTGAGCGACAAGGATTTCGGGGACTACGGCCGCAAGGAGATCATGCGACTGGACCAGCTCATCGAGCGGGCCAAGCAGATGAAGGCGAAAGAGCAGCAGGGCGACTAGTGGCAAAGGGGGCCGGGTTGCCGGAAGGAGTACGTATGCATCGAGCGGCAAAGAGGTCGGTCCTCCTCATGGGGGTCCTCTTCCTGGCCGGAACTCTCCCCCTGTCCGTGGCCGCCCAGGACGACCAGCCGGCGGCGGAAGACACCACCGTGGCCCAGGAACCCGGCTCCCCCGACGGAGCCGCCTCCCCGGACCGTGTGACCCTGACCGTGTCGGTGGAGGACGAAACGGGGACGTCGACCGCACTGGGCAACATCGTGATCGAGCTCTACCCCAAGGACGCCCCCAAGCACGTCGAGAACTTTCTCAAGCTGGTGCGCGGGGGCGCCTACGACGGGACCACATTCCATCGAATCGTCCCCGGGTTCATCATCCAGGGCGGCGACCCGATCTCCAAGAGCGATTGGAGGAGCCCCAAGGTGGGTACGGGCGGAGCCGCCAACGCCATCCCGGCGGAGATCGGGCGAAGGCACGTTCGCGGCGCGGTGGCGGCGGCGCGTCTGGCCGACGCGCTGAACCCGGAGAAGAAATCCAACGGGAACCAGTTCTACATCTGCCTGGCCGACCTCCCCAGCCTGGACCAGAACGGCTACAGCGTGTTCGGCCAGGTGGTGGAGGGGATGGACACCGTGGACAAGATCGCCCGGGTGAAGAACGCGGGTCACGAGAACAGCAACCGGGCCCTCCGGAAGGTGGTCATCACCCAGGCCAAAGTGACGAAACCCTGATTCCGGTCAGCTCCGCCTCCCGGGCCGGGTGACCGGCCCGATACGGGATCGGGCCGTTCCTCCGGGAACGGCCCTTCTGTTTGTACGGGCTTTCTGTGCGGTTCCGACGTCCCGCGCCGCGAGGATCCGTTCGATGCCGGTCTATTTCGATCACAACGCCACCAGCCCGGTGAGGGCCGAGGTCCGGGAGATCATGGCGCGGCTCGCCGGCGAGGTGTTCGGGAACCCCTCCAGCGTTCACTCCTTCGGCCAGGCCGCGGGGGCGGCGGTGGATCGGGCCCGGGGTGAGGTGCGGGAGCTGGTGGGGGGGCCGGACGGGGATCTGGTGTTCACCGGCTCGGGCACCGAAGCGGTGTTCACCGCTCTGGCCGGCTCGGCGCGGGCCCACGCCGACCGGGGGCGGCACCTGGTGGTCTCGGCCATCGAACACCGCGCCGGCCTGGATGCGGCGGCGCTGCTGGAAGCAGCCGGGTGGGAGGTCACGCGGGTGATGCCGGATCCCGTTTCGGGGGCGATCTCCCCGGAGGCGGTGGCGGGGTCTCTGCGCCCCGACACCGTGCTGGTCTCCGTGCTTCACGCCAACAACGAGACCGGGGTGGTCCAGCCGGCGGCGGCCATAGCGTCGCTCTGCCGGGACCGGGACGTGCTCTACCATGTCGACGCGATTCAGAGCGCGGGCAAGATCGAGGTGGCGGCGGAGGCGTGGGGGGCCGACCTGGTCTCGGTGGCCGCGCACAAGCTGGGGGGACCGATGGGAGTGGGGGCGCTCTGGAAGCGCCCCGGGCTCCGGCTCGCGGCCGTCGTTCCCGGCTCGCAGGAACGAGGCCTCCGCGGGGGGACCCTGAACGTCGGCGGAATCGTGGGGTTCGGTGCGGCGGCGCGGGTGGCGCTCCGGGACCGGGAGTCGAGCGCGACGCGCCTCAGGGAGCTTCGGAACCGCCTGGAGCGCGACATGGCTCGCCGCGTCCCCGGAGCCCGGCTCACTGCGGGGGAGAGCGAGCGCCTTCCCAACACCGCCCACTTCACCTTCGGCGAGGACGCCCCGGTGGATCTGGTCCCCGCCTTCGATCTGGAGGGGTTCGCGGTCTCGGCGGGATCGGCCTGCCAGTCGGGGTCCGAGGCGCCGAGCCACGTGCTCCTGGCCATGGGCCGCTCTCCGCGGGAGGCTCGGACCGCGGTGCGGGTGAGCCTGGGACCGGGGAACACCGGGGACGAGATCGAGCGGTTTGTGGAGGCCGCGGCCCGCCTGCTAGGATCGCGGGCTTCGTAGCCCGTAGCCCGTAGCCCGTAGCCCGTAGCTCCCGGGCCGAACGACCGCCGCCCGACCCCGGCCGGAGGAAGCGATTTTCATGACCCAGGATCCTCCGAACCCCGCCGAAACGCCGGCGACGACCGGGCCGCGCCGGGAGCGGGTCCTGGTCGCCATGTCCGGCGGGGTGGACAGCGCCGCCGCCGCCGCGTTCCTGGTGGAGGCGGGGCACGATGTGGTGGGGGCGACCCTGAAGCTCTGGTGCTACGGCGGGGCCGAGGCCTCGCCCCGCTCCTGCTGCTCGCTCCGCGACATCGAGGACGCGCGCGCCTCCGCCGCCGCCCTGGGGATCCGCCACTACGTGCTGGACGAAGAGTCGGACTTCGACCGTGAGGTGGTGGCGCCCTTCGTCCGGTCCTATCTGGCCGGGGAGACCCCCAACCCCTGCGTGCGCTGCAACACCCACCTGAAGTTCGGGAATCTGTTGACCCGGGCGCGGCGGCTGGGCTTCGACGCGGTGGCCACCGGCCACTACGCACGGCTCGAGCAGACTACGGACGGACCGGTTCTGGCCCGTGCGACGGACCGGACCAAGGACCAGTCCTACGTCCTCTGGGGCCTTTCGCGGAAAGACCTCGCGGCCAGCCGCTTCCCCCTGGGCGCGAGAACCAAGGCCGAGGCCCGGGCCGCCGCCCGTCGGGCGGGACTCCGGGTGGCGGAGAAGGTCGAGAGCCAGGACATCTGCTTCGTCCAGGGCGGCCACTACGGGGACTTCGTGAGCGCGCGGGCCGAAGGCGCGCCCCAGGCCCGGCCGGGGGAGATCGTGGATCTGGCGGGGGCGGTGCTGGGGGAGCACCGGGGAGCGATCCACTACACGGTGGGCCAGCGCCGGGGCCTCGGAGTGGCCGCCGGGGATCCCCTCTACGTGGTGCGCGTGGATGCGGCCCGGAACCGCGTGGTGGTGGGAAGCGAACGCGATCTCCATATCGACGCCATGGAGGTGCGCGAGGTGAACTGGGTCTCCTGCGAGCCGCCCTCGGGCGTTCTGGAAGCCGAGGTGAAGGTGCGTTACCGGACGCGCCCGGTTCCGGCCACCGTGACGCCGGCCGGCCCCGGCCGGATGCGGGTCCGTTTCCGCGAACCCCAGCGGGCGGTGGCTCCGGGGCAGTCCGCGGTCTTCTACCGCGGGGAGGTCGTGCTCGGGGGAGGTATCATCGAGCCGCCCCCCTCCGTCCGTTGAACCGCCGGCCCCGGCCGGGCCTCGTTTCCGGGCGGAGGGTCCGCCGACCGTGGAGGTTCCCATGCGCCTGACCACCCCCCGGCTCGAGATCCGCCGCTGGAGACTGGACGACGTTCCGGCCGCCTTCGCCATGTGCTCCGATCCGGAGGTCATGCGCTACGTGGGAGACGGGCGCCCGGTCCCGAACCTCGAGGCCATGCGCGAGTTCGTGGCCCGGCGGATCGGCCGCTACGAAACGGACCGGCTGGGGAGCTGGGCGATCACCCTCCGGGAAACCGGCGAAGTGATCGGCGGGGGGGCGCTGGCGGTGGTGGAGGAGGGACCCGAGATCGAGGTGGCCTACCAGTTCGCCCGCGCGGCGTGGGGGAAGGGCTACGCCACCGAGGCGGCGCGGGCGCTTCTCGACCACGGCTTCGACGCCCTCGGGCTCACCCGGGTGATCGGGATCACCTATCCGGCCAACCTGGCCTCCCGGCGGGTGCTGGAGAAGACCGGGATGGCCTACCAGGGAGTGGGCGGTTATTTCGGCATCGAGGGAGCCACGGTGTACGCCGCCGAGCGGCCGGGCGGGGAACCGGGGGCCGGCTTGACCCTGTCCCGCCGGGTGACCGGGGCCCCCGAGCGGGTGTTCGCGGCCTGGACCTCGGCCGAGGCGCTCTCGGGCTGGTTCACCCGGGACCCGGTGGTGGAGCCGTGGGTGGGCGGGCGCTACCGGAACGCCGACGGGGACGCGGGGCGTTTCCTCACCGTGCTTCCGCCCCGGCGGCTGTCCTTTACCTGGGAGAATCCCGGGCACGCCCCCGGGACCACGGTCACCGTGGAGTTCGAGACGGCCGCGCCGGGGGAGACCCTGGTCAAGCTCCGCCACTTCGGCTTCGACGGCCCGGACGCGGTGGCCGACCTCGCCGAGGGCTGGACGGGGGCGCTCGACGCGCTGGCCCGCTGGCTCGCGGCCTAGGCCGACCTGCCGGTCGGATGCCCGCCGCCGCGGCGGGTCGTGAATGGGTCGGGCCGGAGGTGACGGACGCTGCCCCGGCGGCTACAATCGCTCCCGCCGGCGACCGGGCGTCCGAAACCGCGACTCGACAGCCCGCGATCTGGATTAAGGACAAGGTTGTCTAATTTGAATACGGGTTATCCGCTCTGTTGCCGGTCGGAAGGGGGGCGTAACCTCATCCCATCGGCTTGCGTCTTTCCTCAGAATGGGTTCAACACTCCGGCGATTCGGAGCCAGAGGCGGAGCGGGCTGTGAAACACTATAGTTTTTGTCGTATGATAAACCGCAAAGGGGCCCGAGCCCGGGCAGGGATGCGATTGGGCTTCTTGGCGGTATTGCAAGAGGATAGAGCGTTTGGCCCCAGTGGCTTGCCAGTAGGCGGAAAAGCGAGTAATCTTGTCATCTATCCACGGCCAACCGCCTATCTGTTGAAGCTCCGGAGGGTGGGACGTCTGCGGGCGGCGCCGGCCAGCCCGTGCGACCCGCTCCGGGGGAACGCCCCTTGAAGGAGCTGGGAAAGGATGATCCGAAAACAATGACCGACCGAGCGAACCTCGTCCGCGATCCGGCCCGTTCCGGACGGGCGGAGAAGAATCCGGAGATCCAGCAGCGGATCCGCCAGGAGTACAAGCACGGCTGGTCTTCGACCATCGACGCCGACGCCGCGCCTCCCGGACTCGACGAGGAGACCGTGCGTTTCATCTCGGCCCGGAAGAACGAGCCCGAATGGATGCTCGAGTGGCGCCTCGGCGCCTACCGTCGCTGGCGGGAGATGACCGAACCGACCTGGCAGAATGTCCACTACGCGCCGATCGACTACGAGAAGATCGTCTACTATTCCGCGCCGCGGAAGAAGCCGGTGCTCACCAGCCTGGACGAAGTCGACCCCGAAGTTCGCCGCACCTTCGAGAAGCTCGGCATCTCCCTGGAGGAGCAGAAGCGCCTCTCCGGAGTGGCGGTGGACGCGGTCCTGGACAGCGCCTCGGTGGCCACCACCTACAAGGAGAAGCTGGCCGAGGCCGGCGTGATCTTCTGTTCGATGTCCGAGGCGGTCCGGGAGCACCCCGAGCTGGTGAAGCGGTACCTCGGCTCGGTGGTCCCCATCGGCGACAACTTCTTCGCCAGCCTGAACTCGGCCGTATTCTCCGACGGCTCCTTCGTGTATGTGCCCAAGGGGGTGCGCTGCCCGATGGAGCTCTCCACGTACTTCCGCATCAACGCGGCCAACACCGGCCAGTTCGAACGCACCCTCATCATCGCCGAGGAAGGCGCCTACGTGAGCTACCTGGAGGGCTGCACCGCCCCCATGCGGGACGAGAATCAGCTCCACGCAGCGGTGGTGGAGCTGGTGGCCCTGGACGACGCCCGCATCAAGTACTCCACCGTCCAGAACTGGTACCCCGGCGACGCCGAGGGGAAGGGCGGCATCTACAACTTCGTGACCAAGCGGGGGCTCTGCAAGGGGCGGAACTCCCACATCTCATGGACCCAGGTCGAGACCGGCTCCGCCATCACCTGGAAGTACCCGGGATGCGTGCTCATCGGCGACAACTCCCGGGGCGAGTTCTACTCGGTGGCCCTCACCAACAACCGCCAGCAGGCGGACACCGGGACCAAGATGATCCACGTGGGGAAGAACACCTCCAGCACCATCATCTCCAAGGGGATCTCGGCCGGCCACGGACAGAACACCTACCGCGGCCAGGTCAAGGTGCACAAGGGGGCGGCGGGGGCGCGGAACTACTCCCAGTGCGACTCGCTCCTGATCGGCGACCGCTGCGGAGCCCACACCTTTCCGTACCTCCAGGTGAACGAGCCGACCGCGCAGATCGAGCACGAGGCCTCGACCTCGAAGGTGGGGGATGAGCAGCTCTTCTACTGCCGCCAGCGCGGCCTCTCCACCGAGGACGCGGTGAACATGATCGTGAACGGCTTCTGCAAGGAGGTCTTCAAGGAGCTTCCGATGGAGTTTGCGGTGGAAGCGCAGAAGCTTCTGGAGCTGAGCCTGGAGGGGGCGGTGGGTTAGCCCGACCTCTTCAGGAAGCCGTGTCGCGAGGGGGAGCGGATGGCCCTCGGATCGAGCACCTGAGCGACCGCCGAGGCCTCGGGGCGAACGGCGCCGGACGCGGGTTTCGGCGCCGACCGCCGGCCCCCGAATGATGGAAGTCAGTGACCCGATCGATTGACGTTGAAGGGACGGATGGAATGACCCAGGAAGGACCGATGCTCGTCGTCAGGAACCTGCACGCCCGCGCCGAGGAGAAGGACATCCTCCGCGGGATCGACCTCACCGTGAACGCGGGGGAGGTTCACGCCATCATGGGGCCGAACGGCTCCGGGAAGAGCACCCTGGCCAAGGTGCTGGCCGGCGCTCCCGGCCTGGAAGTGACCGAGGGGGAGGTTCTCTACCGCGGTCGTGACCTCCTGGCCATGGAGCCCGAGGAGCGGGCGGGAGAGGGCATCTTTCTGGGTTTCCAGTATCCGGTGGAGATTCCCGGGGTCAGCAACCGGTACTTTCTCCGCTCCGCGCTCAACGCGGTTCGCAAGTACCGCGGCGAGGCCGAGATCGGGGCGGTGGAATTCCTGGGCCTCCTCAAGGAGAAGGCGAAGCTGGTGGAGCTGGACGAGTCGCTCCTCACCCGCTTCGTGAACGACGGGTTTTCGGGGGGTGAGAAGAAGCGGAACGAGATCCTCCAGCTCGGGCTCCTGGATCCGACCCTGGCCATCCTGGACGAGACCGATTCCGGCCTGGACATCGACGCCCTGAAGATCGTGGCCAATGGGATCAACCTGCACCGCCGCGAGGACCGGTCCATCGTGCTGGTGACCCATTACCAGCGGCTCCTGGGCTACGTGGTCCCCGACCGGGTCCACGTCCTGGTGAACGGTCAGATCGTGAAGACCGGGGGGAAGGAGCTGGCCCTGGAGCTGGAAGAGCGGGGCTACGGCTGGATCGAGGACGAGGTCGCCCGGACCGCGGGAGCCTCCGGAAGATGACGACCCGCGCATTGGCCGATCTGGATCCGGTGGTGGAAGGGCTCCTGGCCGGCGCCCCGGCCGCCGGGGGTCCGCCGTGGCTGGCCGGGCTTCGTCGGCGCGGGGCGGAGCGGTTCCGCGAGGCCGGGGTCCCCGATACCCGGGTCGAGGCCTGGCGCTTCACCAACCTGAAGCCGCTCCGCAAACAGGAGTTCCGGTGGAGCCCGGGATCCGACGCGGCGGCGACGTCCCCCCGGGAAGTCGAGTCCATGGTTCTGGCCGACGCCGGCGGGGTACGGCTGACCTTCGTGAACGGCTCGTTTTCGCCCGCGCTCTCCCGGGAGCGCCTCCCCGCCGAGGGTGCGGTCGCCTCCGGCCTGGCCGCGCTGCTCGGGGACCGCGAGGCCATGCCGTCCGGACTCCTCGGGACCGCGGTGGACCTCGAACGCCACCCCTTCGCCGCCCTCAACACCGCTTTCATGACCGACGGCGCGGTCATCCGGATTCCGCGGGACACCGCGATCGAGGCGCCGATCCATCTGCTATTCGTGACCGCCGGCGGCGGGGAGCCGCGGGCCGTCCATCCCCGGGTGGTGATCGAGATGGCCCCGGGTTCGCGGGCCAGGGTGATCGAGGAGTTCGTGGGGCCCGATGACGCGGCGGTCTTCACCGCCCCGGTGACCGAGATCCTGGTGGGGGACAACGCCTCCCTCGACCACGTGAAGCTTCAGCGGGAAGGGCTCAAGTCCATCCACATCGGGGCCGTCGCCGCGCGGCTGGGACGAAACGCCCGGTTCACCAGCCATTCGCTTTCGTTCGGCGGGCGGCTGGTCCGGACCGACGTCGACGCGATGATGGACGGCGAGGGCTCGGAGTGCGCCCTGAACGGACTCTATGCGGTGGCGGGACGCCAGCACGTGGACCACCATACCTACGTGGACCACAAGAGCCCCCATACATCCAGCCGCCAGCTCTACAAGGGCGTTCTGGACGGGAAGGCCACCGGGGTCTTCAACGGCCGGGTCCTCATCCGCGAGGGAGCCCAGCGGATCGACGCCTCCCAGACCAACAACAACCTTCTGCTCTCGAACGAGGCGCTGGTCAACACCAACCCGGAGCTCGAGATCTTCGCCGACGACGTCAAGGCCCGCCACGGTGCCACCATCGGCCAGATCGACGAGGAGGCGCTCTTCTATCTATGCTCCCGGGGGATCGAACGCGGCGAGGCCCGGCGGATCATGATCCAGGGGTTCGCGGGGGAGATGCTGGACCGGGTGGGCATCGTGCCGGTCCGGGAGAAGCTGGCCGCGTTCCTGGAAGCGAGGTTCTAGATGTCGGATCTTTCGGATCTCTACCAGGAAGTCATCCTCGACCACAACAGGAACCCCCGGAACCAGGGAAAGCCCGAAGGCGCCAACCACACGGCCGAGGGCTACAACCCTCTCTGCGGGGACAAGCTCATCGTGTATCTGAAGATGGACGGCGACCGGATCGCCGAGGTGGGTTTCAGGGGTTCGGGGTGCGCGATCTCCCAGGCGTCGGCCTCGGTCATGACCACGGTGCTCAAGGGAAAGACCCGGGCCGAAGCGGAGGCGATGTTCGAGCAGTTCCAGAAGATGGTGACCGGCAAGCCCCAGTCAGAGGAGGACCTCCTGGCCCTGGGCGAGCTGGCCGCGGTCGCCGGGGTGAACCAGTTCCCGTCCCGGGTCAAATGCGCCACCCTGTGCTGGCACACCGTGGCCTCCGCCCTGCGCCAGCAGGACGAGACGGCCTCCACGGAGTAGTTCGCCCGCCCCGGGCGGGCGCGCCCGGCCCGCGATCCGGAACCGCCGCGGGACGCGGGCAGCGGACGGAGAAGGACCATCGATGATGAGACATTCTGAAGACGTGGAGATCACCCGGGACGTGGAAGCGGTGGTGATCCCGGCCGGGAACCGGATCCTCATCCCGGAAGGGGTGACGGTCACCATCACCCAGTCCCTGGGCGGTTCCTACACCGTGATCACCCCCCAGGGGTACATGGCCCGGGTGGACGGCCGCGACGCCGACGCCCTGGGGAAGGAACCGACCGCGGCCCCCGCCCCGGCGGCCGCGGCGAAGCCCGCCGAGTCCGCCAACGGCGGCTCGCCCGCCGCGGTGGACGCGGCCGAGTTGGAGAAGGCGATCTGGGACGAGCTCCGCACGATCTTCGACCCCGAGATCCCGGTCAACGTCGTGGACCTCGGGCTCATCTACGAATGCAAGGTCGCGCCCGCCGGGCACGGCTCGTCGGTCGAGATCGCCATGACCATGACCGCCCCCGGTTGCGGCATGGGGGACGTGCTGCGCGGCGAAGCCGAGGATAAGATCAGCCGGCTTCCCGGGGTGGACGACGTCCGGGTGGACATCGTCTGGGATCCCCCGTGGGACATGAGCCGCATGACCGAGGCCGCCCGGTTGGAGCTGGGCTTCGGGTAGACCTTCGGGCCAACCGTCCTCCGAGGGCCGCCGCTCGCCCGCGCCTGAGATCTGCCACGGCGCATGGGCTGCTTCATCCGCGGCGCCGCACCAAAGGCTTTATTGCGAACTTCGCTTCCCCGGGTACGCGATGTTCGCAATAGCGCCCGGAACCACGATTCCCTCGAAGCCCGCCGGCATCGGGCGGCGGGGTCTTTGGGCCGGTGCCCCTTCGTCTCGGCGCTCAGCGCTCGCTCGGGTCGTCCGCCGGACGATCCATCGCTCGCTCTTCCGGCGCGACGGGACCCGCTCCGCTCCCATCGCGCCTCCAGATTCTCGCCTCGCTCAGGAGCAGGCCGGCCCATGCGCCCCCGTCGCGCGGCCGCTGTCATCCGTGCTTCCCCGGGTACACAATGTTCGCAATAAAGCCCGGCGGGAGTCTGCGACTGGCCCGCCGTCCGCTCGGGTTGACCGCTTCTCGTGGCACCGATTACCCGGCTCGGTTCTCCGGACACCGGAGCCTCGACCGCGTCCCGGAGGAGCACGGCAAACGGCCCGGAGCTCCCAGCCCCGGGCCGTATCGATTCGTTCCGTATCCCGAGCCGCGCTACCCGCTCCCTACTTCGGCACCTTCTTCTCCACCAGGCTCGCCTTCAGGTAGTCGGCGTTCATCCGGTAGATGTTGGTCATCTTGATCTCTTTGGGGCAGGCCTTCTCGCATTCGCCATGATTGGTGCAGTTCCCGAAGCCCTCGTCGTCCATGGTGGCCACCATCCGCACCGCGCGGTCCATGCGCTCGGGCTGGCCCTGGGGGAGCACCGCCAGATGGCTGATCTTGGCCCCCACGAAGAGCATGGCGCTGGCGTTGGGGCAGGCGGCCACGCACGCCCCGCAGCCGATACAGGCCGCGCTCTCGAAGGCGGTGTCCGAGGCGTCCTTCGACACCAGGATCGCCCCGGCCTCGGGGGCGGCGCCGGTGTCCACGCTGACGTAGCCCCCGGCCCGGATGATGCGGTCGAAGGCGTTCCGGTTCACCACCAGGTCCTTGATGATGGGAAAGGCCTTGGCCCGCCAGGGCTCGACCACCAGGGTTTCGCCGTCCTTGAAGTGCCGCATGTGGTGCTGGCAGGTGGTGGTCCCGGGGAGCGGCCCGTGGGCCTCGCCGTTGATCATCACCCCGCAGGTGCCGCAGATGCCCTCCCGGCAGTCGCTGTCGAAGGCGACGGGCTCCTCACCCTTCTCGATCAGCCCCTGGTTCACCATGTCCAGCATCTCGAGGAACGAGGAGTCCTCGCTCACCTCGGGAACGTCGATCTCCTGGAAGCGACCCTTCGCGTTCGGTCCCGCCTGACGCCAGACCTTGAGCTTGATCCTCATCACTTGTAACTCCTCTGGGTGGGCTTCACGTGCTCGAAGGTCAAGGGCTCCTTGTGGAGCGCGGGCTCCTGGTCGGGACCCTTGTACTCCCACACCCCGCTGAAGGAGAAGTTCTCGTCGTCGCGCTTGGCCTCGCCGTCCGGCGTGTGGTGCTCCTCGCGGAAGTGGCCGCCGCAGGACTCGTCCCGCATGAGGGCGTCCCGGGCCAGGATCTCCGCGAACTCCAGGAAATCCGCCACCCGCCCGGCCTTCTCCAGCGCGGGGTTGAACCCGTCGGCGCTTCCCGGCACCATCACGTCCTTCCAGAATGCGGTGCGGATCTCGGGGATCCGACCCAGGGCCTTCTTGAGCCCCTCGGCGTTCCGGGCCATGCCCACGTTCTCCCACATCACCTCGCCCAGTTCCCGGTGGAAGGAGTCCGCGGTGTGCTTGCCCTTCACCGCCAGGAGCTTGGCGATGCGGTCGCGCACCGAGGCCTCGGACTCCTGGAACTCGGCGCCGCCGGGTTTCACCGGGTCCAGCCCCCCCTGGGCCAGGTAGTTGGCCAGGGTGTAGGGGACCACGAAGTAGCCGTCGGCCAGCCCCTGCATGAGGGCGCTGGCCCCCAGGCGATTGGCTCCGTGGTCGGAGAAGTTGGCCTCGCCGATGGCGAAGAGCCCGGGAACGGTGGTCATGAGGTTGTAGTCCACCCAGAGCCCGCCCATGGTGTAGTGGGGGGCGGGATAGATCCGCATCGGGGTCTCGTAAGGGTTCTCCCCGGTGATGCGCTCGTACATCTCGAAGAGGTTCCCGTAGCGCTCCTCGATCATGTCCCGGCCCACTCGCCCGATGGCGTCCCGGAAGTCGAGGTACACCCCGATCCCGGTGGGGCCGACGCCGAAGCCCGCGTCCACCCGCTCCTTGGCCGCCCGCGAGGCCACGTCGCGGGGGACCAGGTTCCCGAAGGCCGGGTAGCGGCGCTCCAGGTAGTAGTCACGGTCCTCCTCGGGGATCTGGTTCGGCGGGCGCTTCTCGCCCTGGTTCCTGGGCACCCACACCCGCCCGTCGTTCCGGAGCGACTCGCTCATCAGGGTGAGCTTGGACTGGTGGCCGCCCGGGGCCTGGGGGATGCAGGTGGGATGGATCTGGGTGAAGCAGGGGTTGGCGAAGCCCGCCCCCCGCTTGTAGGCCCGCCAGGCGGCGGTGACGTTGCAACCGAGCGCGTTGGTGCTCAGGTGGAAGACCGGGCTGTAGCCGCCGGTGGCCAGGACCACTGCGTGGGCGGCGTGGGAGACCAGCTGGCCGGTGACCAGGTCCCGCACCACGATCCCCCGGGCTCGACCGTCCACCACCACCACGTCCTTCATCTCGGTCCGCTCGTGGATGGTGACCTTGCCCGCGTGCACCTGCCGGGCGAGGGCCTGGTAGGCTCCCAGGAGCAGTTGCTGTCCGGTCTGGCCGCGGGCGTAGAAGGTGCGCGAGACCTGGGCGCCGCCGAAGGAGCGGTTGGACAGAAGCCCCCCGTACTCCCGGGCGAAGGGCACTCCCTGGGCCACCGCCTGGTCGATGATCTCCAGGCTGATCTGGGCCAGCCGGTAGACGTTGGCCTCGCGGGAGCGGTAGTCGCCCCCCTTCACCGTGTCGTAGAAGAGCCGCCAGATCGAGTCCCCGTCGTTCCGGTAGTTCTTGGCCGCGTTGATCCCGCCCTGGGCGGCGATGGAGTGCGCCCGGCGGGAGGAGTCCTGAAAGCAGAAGGCCTTCACGTTGTATCCGGCCTCGCCCAGGGTGGCGGCGGCGGAAGCCCCGGCCAGGCCGGTCCCCACCACGATCACGTCGTATTTGCGCCGGTTGGCCGGGTTCACCAGCTTCATGTGGAAGCGGTGGTCGTTCCAGATTTCCCTGATGTCGCCGGCGGGCACGTTGGCGTCGAGTTTCATGGCGTTCCTCCCCTCTACTTCACCCATCCGGCCAGGACCGCCAACGGCACCAGCAGGAAGCCGGCGGCGATGAGGAGGGCCAGAATGGGACCGCCCAGGCGAACCAGGTTCACGTAGCGCGGGTGGGTGACTCCGAGGGTCTCGAAGCCGCTCTTGATGCCGTGGTTCAGGTGGAAAAAGATGACGACCATGGCGAGGATGTAGAGCCCCGCGAAGATCGGGTTCTGGAAGCTCGTGATCACGTTGTGGTACGGCTTCAGGTGCTCGTAGTGGGCCGAGTAGATCGTGCCGGTGGTGAAGTGAAGGATATGGAAGACGATGAACGCCGCCACGATGAACCCGCCCCAGAGCATGGTCCGCGAGGAGACGGTCGCCGCCTGGTGTTTCTTCACCGCGTACTTCACGTTCCGTGCCCGGTTGTTCTCCAGGCTCAGCTGGATCACGGTGATCACGTGTAGGACCACCGTGGCCAGCAGCACCAGCCGGATGATCCAGAGCATCACCGGCTCGAACCGGAGGAGTTCCGCGTACTGATTGAGGCGGGCCGGCTCTCCGGCTTGTCCGGGGCCCTCGAAGAGGAGGAGGTTCCCCATCATGTGCCCGATGAGGAAGAGGACCATGATGACTCCGGTCACCGCCACCGTGATCTTCTTCCCGATCGACGATCGGTAAAACGTGCTCAGCCAACCCATTCGTGGTCTCCTGCTTCCTCGGCTCCGACCGCCCCCGGCGGGTTTCGGAGCGCGCGTGCGACCTGCAGAACCCAAAGATACTGGACAACCTTAGTCGGAATCGGTGGGCCCGGGGAGGGGGAAAAGCCATATCCAGATATCACATCGCGTATGATAACTTCATATGAGGTATGTAGTTGGGGGCTGGGTAACCGGCGCGATACCCGCTATGCTATGGGAAGCGTGGGGAGGGGGCGCGGGTAGAAAGGGAGAGCGGCCGCGATCCTCTCCGGCCGCCCGCATCGCGCGCCGATGCCTCGGCGGCGCGGCCCGAAGGGCCGCTCCCCCGAGTCGGCCCATCGGGACAATCCACTACGATACGAGCGGTTACCGGTTCAACGCACGCATTCCGGAGGGTGGCGTCACCCCGGAGGATCCTGACCCATGAAGACGGTGCTCAATTGGCTCTTCGGAATCGCGCTCGCGACATCGCTGATCCTGTTCGGAATCGTTCTCGGAACCCGGCTGGACCGACCGGCGCAGGCCTCCCTGTCCGTCGCCGCCCCGGTTTCCACGCCGGTCTCCGTGTCCGGTCCGGCCCAGGGGGGCCTCGAATCGGCCCCCGACACCACCGGGGAGGGCCCCCTTCCCGCCGGCCTGCTCGACAACGAACGGAACACCATCGACATCTTCCGCCGGGTGTCGAACTCCGTGGTCTACATCACCAACCGCCAGCTCCGGCGGGATCCCTTCAGCATGAACGTGTCCGAGATCCCCGCCGGCACCGGCTCGGGCTTCATCTGGGACAAGCAGGGACACGTGGTCACCAACTTCCATGTGGTCCAGAACGGGAACTCCTTCACCGTCACCCTGGCCGACGGCATGACCTATCCCGCCGCCCTGATCGGGACCGAGCCCACCAAGGATCTCGCCGTTCTCCTCATCGACGTCTCGGCGGACAGCCTCACCGCGGTGGACCTGGGGGACTCCGGGAACCTGATGGTGGGGCAGAAGGTGTTGGCCCTCGGGAATCCCTTCGGGCTCGACCAGACCCTGACCACCGGGGTGATCAGCGCCCTGGGTCGGGAGATTCGCTCGGTGGCCGGTACGCTCATCGAGGGGATGATCCAGACCGACGCCTCGATCAACCCCGGGAACTCCGGGGGAACCCTGATCGACTCCTCGGGACGGCTGATCGGGGTCAACACCGCCATCCTCAGCCCCTCCGGCACCAGCGCCGGGGTGGGGTTCGCGGTTCCGGTGAACACGGTGAAGCGGATCGTCCCCCAGCTCATCCGCTACGGGAAGGTGAAGCACGCCGGGCTCGCGATCTCGGTGATCCCGGACGCCCTCGCCCGTCGCTGGGGGGTGAAGGGAGTGATCGTCCGCTCCGTGGCCGCGGAGACCGAGGCGGCGAAAGCCGGCCTTCAACCCATCCGGGTGGACCAGTGGGGCCGGGTGCGCTCCTTCGACGACATCACCGCCATCGACGGGAAACCGATCAACAACTTCGACGACCTGTTCGCGGCCCTCGACACCCACCAGCCGGGGGACAAGGTGACCCTCACCGTCCGGCGCGGAGGGAAATCGGTTCAGCTCCCCCTGAAGCTGGAGGATCTGAACTAGCGTTTCCTCCGGGGAATCTCGTCACTTGTTCCGCCGGACCTCGGCGCGCCCGGCGTCGTTCACATCACCGCACGGCGGCGAAGGCGGCCTCCAGGAAGTACCCTCCGAGGATGCTGTAGAGGAGCACGGTCAACACGATGAGGCTGACCGTCACGTACAGCCGGTCCCGCTGCAGCGCGAAAGCGGCCACCCCCAGGGCCACCCGGGCCACCGGGGTGGCGATGAGGAGAAGGATTCCCGCCTGGATGATCCCCCGGCCCCGGGCGTTCTCCACGCTCTGCACGATGCCGGTGAAGGTCCGGAACGACGCCGGCTCGCCCCGGAAGACCTGGTAGGCGGGAACTTCGCCGGCGTGGCGGGATAGGTAGACGAGTCCCCCGACCAGGACCACCGCCGCGGAGACCAGGACCGCGGCGCGGAGCAGGTTCCCCATGATCCGTTCGATCTCCTCGTCGGTGATCCGTGGGGTGGTTGCGGCCATCTACATTCTCCCCGCGAGTCCGTGCACCAGCATCTGGATCCCGAGCACGGTGATGACCAGGGCGAACACGATCCGGAGCGCCTTGGTGCGCGCGGCCAGGAGAAGCCGGGTGCCGATCAGCGATCCGGCCAGGACTCCCAGGCAGACCGGCATGGCCAGACCCGGGTCGATGTAGCCCCGGTGGAGGTAGACCCCGGCGCTGGCCGCGGCGGTGACCCCGATCATGAAGTTGCTGGTGGTGGTGGAGACCTTGAATGGGATGCCCATGATCCGGTCCATGGCGATCACCTTGAGCGCCCCCGAGCCGATGCCCAGCAGCCCGGAGAGGGCGCCGGCCACGAACATGAGGCCGAAGCCCGCGGGCACCGAGCGGACGAGGTAGGAACGGGGGCCCCCCGGATGGGGGTATTCGCCGTTCATCATGAGGCGGGTGGCCAGGGGATCGGGGACTTCGCTCTCCCGTTGGCGTGGGGCGGCGGTGATGGAGAGATAGGCGGAGTAGAGGAGCATCACGCCGAAGATCACTGCGATCGCGGCGGCGGGAAAGTACGAGGCCAACGAAGCGCTCAGGACCGCTCCCACCGTGGTGGCGATCTCCAGGAACATGCCGATCCGGATGTTGGTGAACCCTTCCCGAACGTAGGCGGCGGCGGCGGCCGAAGAGGTGGCGATCACCGCGACCAGGGACGCCCCGATGGCGTAGCGGATGTCCACCCCGAAGAGGAGCGCCAGGGAGGGGACGATGACCACGCCGCCCCCGAGCCCGGTGATGGCCCCGAGGAATCCGGCGGCGAACGCGGTGAGCGCGATGAGCAGGGTGAGCTCGACGATGGTCATGGTCCGAGGTCCGCCGACGTGTTCGACATGCCCGTTCTCCCCCGCGAAGGGCGTCTTTCGACCGTGCGGCGGCCACCCGGTCCCGAACTCCGAAGCCTCGGCCGGCGGCGCGGCCGAGGGCGGCCGGTCCCCGACGGCCGAATCCGCCGTCCGCCGGCCCATAGCCTAACCACGCGATGGACGGAGGGCAACCGGTAGGAGCAACGGCCCCGGGTCGTCCGCGCGCCTTGCGCGCTGCCGAATTCTTCGCCATGATGGTTCCGGTGAACCTTCCGTACCCGATCAGCTCGAACTCCGTTGGCGCCCGCGGCGCCCCCGCGCCGGAGGACAGGACTCCGTGAAAACTCGTCCCGGCACCCCGTATCCCCTCGGCGCCACCTACGACGGCACCGGCACCAACTTCTCGATATTCTCGGAGTCGGCGGAGCGGGTGGATCTCTGCCTGTTCGACGCCGCCGGCGGCGAATCGCGGATCGACCTCACCGAGACAACCGGATTCTGCTGGCACGTCCATCTCCCCGACGTCGGGCCGGGGCAGCGCTACGGGTACCGCATCCACGGGCCGTGGGATCCCGCGCGGGGGCTCCGCCACAACCCGGCCAAGCTCCTTCTCGATCCCTACGCCAAAGGGGTGGAGGGCGGGGTGCGCTGGGACCCGGCGGTCTTTCCCTACCGGGCGGACCGTCCCGACGAGGCCGACTCCGCCGACAGCGCGCCCCACGTGCCCCGTTCGGTGGTCTGCCAGCCCCATTTCGACTGGGGCCACGATCCCAAGCCGGGGGTTCCGTGGCACGAGACCGTGGTCTACGAGCTCCACGTCAAGGGCTTCACCCGCCGGCATCCGGAGATCCCCGAGGAGCTTCGGGGGACGTACGCCGGTCTGGCCCATCCCGCCGCGATCGAGCACTTTCAGAAGCTGGGGATCACCGCGGTGGAGCTCATGCCGGTGCACCAGTTCATTCACGACCACCGGCTGGTCCAGGCGGGGCTCCGAAACTACTGGGGCTACAACACCATCGGCTATTTCGCCCCCCACAACGAGTACGCCGCCACGCAGGGTCCGGAGCGCCAGGCCGCCGAGTTCAAGGAGATGGTGAAGGCTCTGCACGCCGCGGGGATCGAGGTGCTCCTGGACGTGGTCTACAACCACACTGCGGAGGGGAACCACCTCGGCCCCATGCTCTGCATGAAGGGCATCGACAACGCGGCCTATTACCGTCTATCCGGGGAGGACCCCCGCTACTACACCGACTACACCGGGACCGGCAATACCCTCAACATGCGCCATCCCCACGTGCTGCAGCTGATCATGGATTCGCTCCGCTACTGGGTTCTCGACATGCACGTGGACGGCTTCCGGTTCGATCTCGCCGCCGCCCTCGCCCGGGGTCTCCACGACGTGGACCGGCTGAACGCCTTCTTCGACCTCATCCAGCAGGATCCGGTGGTGAGCCAGGTGAAGCTCATCGCCGAGCCCTGGGACGTGGGGGAGGGGGGCTATCAGGTGGGAAACTTCCCCCCGCTGTGGACGGAATGGAACGGGAAGTACCGGGACTGCGTGCGGGACTACTGGCGGGGGGACGACCAGACCCTGGCCGAGTTCGCCTACCGGCTCACCGGAAGCTCCGATCTCTACGAGGCCACCGGCCGACGCCCCTATGCCAGCCTCAACTTCGTCACCGCCCACGACGGGTTCACCCTCCGCGACCTCGCGGCCTACAACGAGCGGCACAACGAGGCCAACCTGGAAGACGGCCGGGACGGAGAGAGCCATAACCGGTCCTGGAATTGCGGGGTGGAGGGCCCTACCGACGACCCGGCCGTGCTCGAGCTCCGGGCCCGTCAGCGCCGCAATTTCCTGGCCACGCTCTTCCTCTCCCAGGGGGTGCCGATGCTCCTTGGCGGGGACGAGATCGGCCGCACCCAGGGCGGCAACAACAACGCGTACTGCCAGGACAACGAGATCTCGTGGCTGGACTGGGAGCACACCGACCGGGGACTCCTGGAGTTCACCCGGCAGTTGATCCGGCTCCGGATCGAACATCCCGTCCTCCGCCGGCGGAAGTGGTTCCTGGGGCGGGCCATCCACGGGAGCGACGTCCACGACATCGGCTGGTTCACCCCCGACGGCACGGAGATGGAGGAGGACCACTGGGGAGAGGGCTATGCCAAGTCCCTGGGTGTGTTCCTGAACGGCGAGGGAATCTGGAGCCCGGACGAGCGCGGGGAGCGGGTGACGGACGACAGCTTCTACCTGCTCCTGAACGGCCATTACGAACCCCTGGACTTCACCCTCCCCGGGCCCGAGTGGGGGACACACTGGGTTATCGAGTTCGACACCGACGACGCGGCCGGAGAGAGGGAGGGGGATGTTCTCACCTCGGGCGGGATGATCCGGGTCCGGGACCGCTCCGTCGTTCTCCTCCGCCGGACCGAGTGACATGGACCGCAATCTCCGAGCCACCTATCGTCTTCAGCTGCACGCGGGATTCGGTTTCGACCGGGCGGCCGCCGCGGCCGACTACCTGGTCGCCCTCGGGGTGAGCCACCTCTACGCCTCCCCCTATCTCCAGGCCGCGCCGGGAAGCACCCACGGCTACGACGTGGTGGATCCGGGGAAGGTGAACGAGGAGCTGGGGGGCGCCGAGGGGCACGCGCGGCTCCTCGCCGCCCTCGAGGCCCACGGCCTGGGGCAGATTCTCGACGTGGTTCCCAACCACATGGCCATCACCGGCCCCGAGAACACCTGGTGGTGGGACGTGCTGGAGAACGGCCCCTCGAGCCGGTATGCCGCCTACTTCGACGTGGAATGGGAGACCCCCGAAGCCCGGCCGGCCAACAAGGTGCTCATTCCCATCCTGGGCGATCACTACGGACGCGTGGTGGAGTCGAAGGAGATCCGGCTGGAACGCCGGGAGGGGACGTTCCTGGTCCGCTACTACGATCACCTGCTTCCGGCCGCCCCGCGGTCCCTGGACGGGATCGCCGCCCGCGCGGGGGCCCGGGTCGGCTCGGACGACTTGGCCTTCATCGCCGATTCCCTGGAGCGGCTCCCCCTGCCCACCGCGGTGGATCGGGAGAGCGTGCTCCGCCGGCATCGGGACAAGGAAGTGATCCGGAAGCAGCTCGCCCGGCTCCTGGACGAGCAGCCGGAGACCGCGGCCGCGGTGGACGAGCTGGTGGAGGAGATGAACGCCTATCCGGACGCCATGGACGCGTTCCTGGAGCGGCAGAACTATCGCCTGGCTTACTGGCGGACCGCGCGGAGCGATCTGGGCTATCGACGGTTCTTCGACATCAACACCCTGATCGCCCTCCGGGTGGAGGACGAGACGGTGTTCGAGGACACTCACCGGCTCATCCTGGACTGGCTCGCCCAGGGCGCCGCGGACGGGCTGCGGATCGATCATCCGGACGGGCTTCGCGACCCCGGCCGCTACCTCCGCCGGTTGCGGGAAGCGGCTCCCGAGGCATGGATCGTGGTGGAGAAGATCCTGGGGGCGGGGGAGACGCTCCCCCCCGGTGGCCGGTGGCCGGCACCACCGGCTACGACTTCCTGAACGCGGTGAACGGGCTCCTGGTGGACCCGGCGGGGGAAGCTCCCCTGACCCGATTCTACGAGGAGTTCACCGGAGCGCCCTCCGACTACCCCGCCCTCGAGCTGGAGAAGAAGCTCCAGGTGATGGACGAGATCCTGGGTAGCGATCTCAACCGGCTCACCCACCTGCTTCTCCGGGTCTGTGAGCAGCACCGGCGCTACCGGGACTACACCCGCCCCGAGGTCCACGAGGCCCTGCGCCAGGCCCTGGCCAGCTTTCCCGTCTATCGCACCTACGTCCGGGCCCAGGCAGGCGAGATCCGGGAGGAGGACGCGCGGATGGTGCGCGACGCCCTGGACGCGGCCCGGACCCGCTGTCCCGATCTCGATCCCGAGCTGTTCGACTTCCTCCGCGACATCCTGCTCCTCACCCATCGGGGCGATCCGGAAGGGGAGCTGGTCATGCGCTTCCAGCAGCTCACCGGACCGGTCGCGGCCAAGGGGGTGGAGGACACCGCGTTCTACTCCTACAACCGCTTCGTGGCCCTGAACGAGGTGGGGGGGATCCCAGCCGGTTCGGCCTGGGGTTGGACGAGTTCCATGCCGCCCTCTCCGAGGCCTCGGCCACTCGCCCCCGGGCCATGCTCGCCACCTCGACCCACGATACCAAGCGGAGCGAGGACGTACGCGCTCGCCTTGCCGTGCTCTCGGAGATTCCGGATCGCTGGACGGCCGCGGTCCGCCGGTGGTCGGAGCACAACGAACGCCATCGCCGGGGGGACTTTCCCGACCGGAACGCCGAGTACCTCTTCTACCAGACCCTGGTGGGGGCGTGGCCCCTCGACGTGGAACGGGCGGGGGCGGCCATGCAGAAGGCGGTGCGCGAGGCCAAGGTCCACACCTCATGGGGCCGCCCCGATCCCGCCTACGAGGAGGCCCTCCTCGCCTTCGTTCGCGGGGCGCTGGAGGACGAGGTCTTCCGGTCCGATCTCCAGGCCTTCCTCCCGCCGGTGGTGGAAGCGGGGCGCGTGAACTCCCTGGCCCAGATCCTCGTCAAGCTCACCGCCCCCGGGGTGCCGGACTTCTACCAGGGATCCGAGCTCTGGGACCTGAGCCTGGTCGATCCCGACAACCGGCGCCCGGTGGACTTCGAGCTCCGGCGGCGGCTTCTGGCCGAACTGGAGGGGCTCGACCCTGAAGCGGTCCTCGCCCGGATGGACGAGGGGCTCCCCAAGCTCTGGGTGATCCGGCGCGCCCTGGAAGTTCGCGGAGAGCACCCCGAGTGGTTCGGAGACCAGGCAGGCTACCGGCGACTGGACGTGGCGGGCGCCCGTGCCGACCACGCGGTGGCCTACATTCGGGCCGAGGCCGCGGCCACCCTGGTCCCGCGGCAGAGCGTCCGGCTCGGGGCGGTGTGGGCCCACGCGGCGGTCGAGCTTCCCGAGGGAAGCTGGCGGAACGTTCTCACCGGCGATGCGGTTTCCGGCGGCGCGCGTCCGGTCGAGGATCTTCTCTCCCGGTTCCCGGTCGCCCTCCTGGTTCGGGCGGAATGATGGGTTCGGGGCGCCGCCGGTTCCGCCGGGGACGGATTGCACCATGACGGACCGCGCGATCGAGCCGATCCGGGTCTGGGCCCCCCGCGCGGACGCGGTGGCTCTCGCGCTGGGGGAGCGGCGGCTCGACATGGAACGGACCGGCGGGGGATGGTGGGCGGCGGCGGCCGCCGTCCCTCCCGGAACCGAATACGCCTTCTCTCTCGACGGGGGGGCGCCGCTTCCCGATCCCCGCTCCCCGCGCCAGCCCCGCGGAGTCCACGGTCCCTCGCAAACGGTGGATCACGCGGCGTTCGCCTGGACCGACGCGGGGTTCGTACCCGAACCCTTCGCCGGGGCCTCGGTGTACGAACTCCACGTGGGGACGTTCTCGCCGGAGGGGACGTTCGACGGGGTCACGGCGCGCCTGGATCACCTGAAGGACCTGGGGATCACCCACCTCGGGCTGATGCCGGTGAACGGGTTCTCCGGAACCCGCGGCTGGGGCTACGACGGGGTGAACCTCTTCGCTCCCCACGAGGCCTACGGCGGTCCCGACGGGCTCAAACGCCTGGTGGACGCCGGCCACGCCCGGGGCCTCGCCGTGCTCCTGGACGTGGTCTACAACCACCTCGGCCCGGAGGGGAATTACCTGGGCCGGTTCGGCCCGTACTTCACCGACCGCTACCGCACTCCCTGGGGAGACGCGGTGAACCTGGACGGTTCCGATAGCGACGAGGTGCGCCGGTTCTTCTGCGACAACGCGCTCATGTGGCTGCGGGACTATCACCTGGACGGGCTCCGGATCGACGCCGTCCACGCCATCGTGGACACCTCGGCGGTGCACATCCTGGAGCAGCTGGCGGCCGAGGTGGATGCGCTGGAGCGCGAGACCGGCCGTTCCCGGGTGCTGATCGCCGAAAGCAACCTCAACGATCCGCGGATCGTGCGCCCCCGGGAGCACGGCGGCTACGGCATCGACGCCCAGTGGTCGGACGATCTCCATCACGCCCTCCACGTGGCCCTGACCGGGGAACGCAGCGGCTACTACGAGGACTTCGAGGGCCTGGGAGACGTGGCCAAGGCGCTGACCGACGCCTACGTCTACGACGGACGCTACTCCGCCTTCCGCCGACGCCGCCACGGTCGGCCGGCGACCGGGCTCTCCGGCAACCGGTTCCTGGGCTATCTCCAGACCCACGACCAGGTGGGAAACCGCGCCCGGGGGGAACGGATCGGCCATCTCGTGAGCCCGGGCCGGGTGCGGGCGGCGGCGGCGGTGGTGCTCTGCGCCCCCTTCGTTCCCATGCTCTTCCAGGGCGAGGAATGGGGAGCCACCGCCCCCTTCCAGTACTTCACCGACCATCGGGACCCGGCCCTGGCCGAAGCGGTGCGCGACGGCCGGCGCCGGGAGTTCGCGGCCTTCGGCTGGGCGCCGGAGGAGGTGCCCGATCCCCAGGACCCGGCGACTTTCGAACGCTCCCGCCTCGACTGGGCCGAGCCTGACCGCGAGCCCCACCGTTCCACGCTGGCCTGGTATCGCGATCTGCTCCGGATTCGGCGCGCCCATCCCGCCCTCACCGACGGGGACCGCGGAGCGGTTCGGGTGGAGTTCGACGCGGGGGCGGGCTGGATCCGGATGGAGCGGGGACCGGTAACGATCTGCGCCAACCTTTCCGAGGCCCCGGCGCGGATCCCGGTCGCCCCCGATCGCCCCCGCGCCGTGCTCCTGGCCTCCGACGAGGGAATCTCGGTGGAGGGAAACACGATGTTACTTCCGGGAGGGTCGGCCGCCGTTCTGGGCCGTTGAATCCGGGGATCGGGATGCTCCGGCCCGGGGCTGCTCCTCCATTGGCAGAAAAACCGACATCTCCTGTCGGGTAATATTACCAGTCACTTTTATCCATTGAAATTGTCTATCATCCGGGTACACTGGCCACGTTGCCGTCTCCCGACTCTCTCCGGTTGAAGGCGGCCTGCTCCCCGGTCCCCCTATCCAGAACGGAGCTCAACATGAAGTTCGCCGCATATCTCTCCCTCCGCAAATTCCTGAATCGAACCGTCATCCCGGCCGGGCTCGCCCTTGCGATCCTGGTCCTGGCCGGGACCGCCATGGCCCAGGAACCCTTTCCGGCCGACGTGATGGCCGCGCGCGCCGCCGCCGAGCGGGCCGGTGTTCCCGCGGTGTACCAGCCGGTCACCACCCCCGCGGTGGCCCGGGCCACCAAGAGCGCCCTCTCGGAATCCGACCAGAAGATCGATGCGATGATCCGCGACCGGCTCGCATTCCTGGGAGCGGAAGGGGTGCTTGCCCCGGCCCGGCTGATCGAAGCCAGGGCCTTCTCGACCGACGAGGTGCCGATCGACGCCGACGGCCGCCTCCTCGTGGAGTGCAAGGTCGACTACGTGGGGTCCTTCGACGACGCCTATTTCCGCTCGATCGGGGGCCGCCTCGACGAGGTCGCCCGCGGCTACGGCTACCTCACCGCGTGGATCCCGGCCGCCCGGCTCTCGGAGTTCGCCGCCCGGTCCGACGTGCGCTTCATCCGGCACATGCTGCCCTCGTTCACCGACCTCGGCCCCCGGGTCACCGAGGGCGACGCCATCCACAACGCCGACGACGCGCGTGCGGCGTTCAATCTCACCGGCGCCGGGGTCACGGTGGGGGTGATCTCCGACGGGGTCACGAGCCTGGCCACCTCCCAGGGTTGGGGTGAGCTTCCCGCGGTCAACGTCCCCGGGGGCTGCACGGGCTCCGGGGACGAGGGGACGGCCATGCTCGAGATCGTGGCCGATCTCGCCCCGGGCGCGACCCTGGCCTTCTGCGGCGGGAACCCGAGCACGACGAACATGATCAACGCCATCACCAGCCTGTCCGCGATCGCCGGCATGAACATCATCACCGACGATCTGCCGCACCCCGAGGAGCCGCTGTTCGAGGACGGTCCCATCGCCCAGGCCAAGCAGGCCGCGGTGGCCGCGGGCATCTTCTACACCTGTTCGGCGGGGAACCGCGGCAACCAGCACTACCAGGGGAACTTCAGCGGCGCCGGGGCCACCAGCGTCGGCCCCACCAACTTCAGCAACCCGCACGCCTTCGCCGGCGGCGACGTGACCCTCAACATCACCCTCGCCGCCCAGAACGACATCGAACTCCAGTGGAGCGAACTCTACGGAAGCGCAGGAGTGGACCTCGACCTCTACGTCCTGGACGGCGCCGGCAACATCCTCGCCAGCTCCACCAACACCCAGAACGGCAACGACAACCCGTCGGAGTTCGTTTCCTTCGCGGCCACCGCGGGGAACCCGGGCCAGATCGTCGTGGACCACGTGGGCGGCTCGGCCCCGAACGTGTTCATCGATCTCCGGAGCTTCGCCGGCGGCCTCTCCTACGACCAGTACCTGGTGAAGGCCGGGAGCCTGAACGGCGCCTCGCGGATGCCCCAGGTCTACGTGGCCGCCGCGGTCAACGCCTCCTCCCCGAGCATCGTCACCAGCTACTCCAGCCGCGGGCCCGCGCTCCGCTTCTTCCCGGCCCAGACCAGCATCCTGAAACCGGACGGCGCGGCCACCGACGGCGTCACGGTTTCCGGCGCCGGCTGCTTCGCCTGCGGAAGCTCCTGTCCGCCGGTTCCCGCCGGCGGGTGCGGTTTCTTCGGGACCTCGGCCTCCACCCCGCACATCGCCGGGCTGGCCGCGCTGCTCCTGGAAGCCGATCCGACCCTCACCCCGGCCCAGGTGGCCGCCGCCTTCAACGCCTCGGCGGTGGACATCGACGCCGCCGGTCCCGACAACAACGCCGGCGCCGGCCGGCTGGACATGGTGCAGGCCCTCTGCACCCTGGACGCCGGTCCCCCCACGATCTCCTGCAGCGTGGTCGGAGGTTCGGTGGACGGGTCCTGCGAGGCCACGGTGACCTTCAGCGGAAGCATCACCGACGACATGGCCATGGCCGTCGACGGGTTCTCGGTCTCCGTCGACGTCATCACCGGTAACGCCTCCCACGGCACGGTCTCGGTGACCCCGACCGCGGTGGACGAGAAGACCGTGACCTTCACCGGGAGCGTGACGGTCTCGGCTCTGACGAGCTGCCCGGCCACGGTCAGGCTGACCGTCCAGGCCGACGACGTCTGCGGAAATGCGGCCACCGATTGCGTGAAGACGGTGGACGTCATCGACAGCATCAAGCCGGTGATCACCTGTCCGGCGGACACCACGGTCGAGTGCACGTCGCACCTGGGGACCCCCAAGACCGACCCGCAGCTCACGGCGTTCTTCGCCGGGGTCTCGGCCAGCGACAACTGCACCGCGAACCCGGTCATCACCAACGATGCGCCGGACTACTTCGTGCTCGGGTCGAGGGTGGTCACCTTCACCGCGACCGACGCCTGCGGCAACACCGAGACCTGCACCGCCACGGTGACGGTGGAGGACACCACGCCGCCGGAGATCCTGGTGGAGCTGAACCGGGACTGTCTCTGGCCTCCGAACCACAAGATGGCCCCGATCGAGGCCGACGTCACGGTGAGCGACGTCTGCGACCCGAACCCCACCTTCGTGCTGGAGAGCATCGAATCCAGCGAGCCGGACAACGGCAAGGGGGACGGGAACACCGTCGACGACATACAGGACGCGGTCACCGAAACCGCGGACGTCATGTTCTCCCTCCGGTCCGAGCGGCAGGGAGGCGGGGGCGGCCGGCTGTACACGGTCATCCATCGGGCCACCGACGCCAGCGACAACATGGCCTGGGACACGACCTACGTTCGCGTTCCGCACGATCAGGGCGGGGGAGCGGTGTGCTCGGCCGGGTTCACCGCCACCGGCGCCGACCTCGACGGGAACGCCGTGTCCTACACCCTGGTCATCCCGTCCGGCGACGGCTTCGACGTGTCGGGGGTGCTCCCGCTCCAGGCCTACGTCGGCAACACCTTCGGGGTGGTGAAGCCCAACTACCACCTGGTGACCGAGGTGACCGGAGACGGGCTCCCCGACCTGGTGCTCATGTACGACGGGAACGCGGTGCGCCGGCTGGCCGCGCTCGCCGCCGACCTGGGGACGGACCCGGGGAAGGTGAAGGCGAACCCCAAGCCGGTTCCCCTGGGGCTCCACTACCGGACCCAGGACGGGACGGACTACCTGGTGCCGGACATCCTGGCCCTGGGGGAGCCGATCACCTTCAACACGCTCCTCCCCTGGGGGAACGGAAACGATCCGGGGACGCCCACCGATCCGGGCGACGCGACGTCGGATCCGTCCACCGCCCAGGAGCCGGGAACGCTGGTGCTACCGGCCACCGGTCCGGTGCTGGTCGAGATCTATAACGTGCTGGGCCAGCGGGTCCGGACCCTGGTGAACGAGGACCTCTCGGCGGGGGCCCACCGGATCGACTGGGACGGCCGGGACTCCGGCGGGCGGACCATGCCGAGCGGCATGTACTTCTACCGGATCCAGGCGCCGGGGCTGACCCAGGTGAAGAAGGTGTTCGTGGTGCGGTGATCGGATCGCGGCCAGGAACGCGATGAACGAAGGGGCGGGCCCGTTGTCGGGTCCGCCCCGTTTTCATGCCGGCGATCGTCGGGGGATCAGATCCGCACGTAGCTCCAGGAGAGGGGCCGGTCGTTCTCGTAGGGCATGACCCCGTGAAAGGTCCGCGGATCGTCGTCGAACACCAGGTCGAGGAAGTGCCGGTCGCCTTCCCAGAGAGGGAGTTCCAGGAGTCGGTCCACCGGATGCCACACCAGGCTCCCTTCCGGGTTCTCGGCCAGCGGCGTCCCGGTGAAGCGGTCGATGCGGAAGATGAACCCCAGCCAGTCCTCGCCGTGCGGACCGAATCCCGTCCAGTTGATGGTACCCCGAAGCGCCATCTCCGCGCACTGGATCCCCGCCTCCTCGTGGATCTCCCGGCGCATGCAGGTCACCACGTCCTCGTGAGGATCCATCTTCCCCCCCAGTCCGTTGTATTTCCCCAGGTGCTGGTCGTCGGGGCGGGCGTTTCGGTGGATGAGAAGCGTTTGCGCGCGGTCGGGGGAGAGCACGTAGCCGAGGGTACCGATGATGGGGGTATAGGGCATGAGGACTCCTTGGGATGGGGCGGTCGCTCTTGGGTTCGGACGATTATCGCAGATGCCGGCGGTTCGGGCTTTACCCGGGTACTGCGTTCTCCTACAGTCAGTTAACCTTGTGGCGGAAACGGACGGGCCGAGGCGGGCGCGTTCGTTCCTTACTCCGGACGGCGACCGGCGGGCCGCGGCGCGCGTCACCCCGAGGATTTGTGTCGAGTCGAACCGAACCATCGACCAGAGCCTTCGACCGCGACCCCCCGCGCGGGACGCGGCGCGGGGGAAACCTCTCCGTGGTCCTCCTCCCGGGAGCGATCGCCGCCGTGGTCTACGCGTGGACGATCCACCCCGGCCTGCCCGCCGGAGACTCAGGCGAGCTCATCGCCGCGGCCTGGACGCTCGGGGTGGCGCATCCCCCCGGATATCCCCTCTACACCCTGCTCGCGCACGTCTGGGCCATCCTCGTGCCGTTGGGATCGGTGGCCTTCCGGCTCAACCTCTTCTCCCTGGTGCTCTCGGTGGGGGCGGTGACGCTCCTCGGCCACGCCGTCCACCGGCTCACCCGCTCGGCCCCCGGCGCGTTCGTGGCGGGGCTGACGCTCGCCTTCGCCGCTCCCTTCTGGAAGTACGCCCTGGTGGCCGAGGTGTTCGCCCTTTCGAGCGTCTTCGCCGCGGCGATCCTGGTCGCCTTCGTCCACATGCTCGAGCACGCGGGACTCGGCGCGGAACCGCCACGGGAAGGCAACCGCCCCTGGCCGCTCTTTCTTCTTGCGCTCCTGACCGGACTCATTCCCGCGCACCACCACACCTTGGTTCTCCTCGCCCTGCCGGTGGACCTGGCCGCGGCGTGCCTGGTGCTGCTTCCGGAGCCCCGGCTGCGGAAACTCCTTCCCGGCTACCGCCGCCCCTACCGGCTCGGCCCCCGAGCCCTCGCCTGGATGGTTGCGGTGTTCCTGGTGGGGCTCTCCGTCCTCGCCTATCTTCCGATCACCGCCGCGCGCCACCCCGCGCTCAACTGGGGCGACCCCGAGGGCTGGCGAGCGTTCCTGCGGCTCCTCCTCCGCATGGACTACGGCACCTTGCGTCTCGATCCCCAGGCGGCGGGGCTCACCGCCGACCGGAGCCACGCAGTTCTCTACGCGGTCTCGGTATGGCGCGATCTCACCCCGCTCGGGACGGCGCTGGCCATCCTCGGCCTGGCCACCGCCCTCCGTCGCCGGCGGGCCCTCGCCTTCGTGCTGACCGCGTTCCTCGCCCTCCAGGCCCTCTTCTTCACCCGGGTCGGGTTTCCCACCCACCCCGCGGTCTATCTCGGGGTGGTGGAGCGCTTCTACATCCTCCCCGACCTGATGCTGGCCCTGGCCGCCGGGCTCGGCGCGGCGATGCTCCTCGCCCGCCTCCCGAACCGCTCGCGGCCGGCGGCGGCCCTCGCACTCGTTCTCGCCGCCGGCCTCTGGCCCCTCGCCGCGCACTTCCGCCTGGCGGATCAACGCGGGAACACCTTCGCCGGGGACCTCAACCGGAACGTCCTCGCCTCGCTCCCTCCGAACGCGGTGCTCTTCACCCAGGGGGACCTCTTCCACAACGGCCTCGCCTACCTCACCCTGGTGGAGGGGGAGCGCCCCGACGTGACCGTGGTGGACCAGGAGCTTCTCACCATGGGCTGGTACGTGCGCGAGGTCCGGCGCCGCCACCCCGGTCTCCTTCCGCCCCTCGGCGGGGGAGAGCGGGTGCGCCTCGCCGAGGGCCGGGTGCTGGAGGGAAAGATCCTCGGCCGGGCGCCCGGCGGCCTTCGCTTCATGACCCCCGACCGGCTGGTGAGCCTCGACTCGACCGAGATCGCGGGCATCGACCGCGACGTCCCCCCCGAGAGCCTCTTCGTCGACCGGAAACGCGCCTACACGAACACCGGGTTGGTCCCTCCGGCCGACGACCGGTACTCCGGGCTTCCCGGCACGTTGAACGTCCTCTGGCTGGACCACCTGAACGGGCGGCGGCCGGCGGCCTTCCTCGGAGTGAAGGAGACGAGCTACACCCTGCGCTACGATCTCGTCCCCCGAGGCTTCGTCGATCTCGTGGCGCCCAAGGGAGAGGCGCCGGGCCTCGGAGACCAGGCGGCCGAGGCCCTGAACGAATTCGAGCGGTTTCGGCTGGCCGGCTTCTTCCGCCGCTACGACCCCACCAGCTTCGAGGCGGAGAACCTCGGCCGGGTGGAGGACGTCGTCGTTCGCGCCGCGATTCTCCTCTGTCAACCCGAGGCCTCGGCGCTCCGGCCCGAAGCGTATCCGGGGTTCGCGAAGCTCACCGGGTTCCTGGACCGCTATCTTGCCGAAACCGTCCCCGCCGATCCGGAGGTGATCCGGGCCGCCGGGCTCCTCCACGCGTTGAACCCCGTCGCCCGGGAGCCCGCCCGGGCGCGCCGGGAGCTGGAGCGCTACCTGGCCGGCGATCCGAAGGGTCCGGAGGCGGAGGAGGCCCGCCGGATCCTGGCCGCGCTCTGAGCCGGCGCGGGGTCCGTCCCGGCGCCGACCGCCGCCCCCGCCTACCCCGAGCGCCGCGCCGCCGCCGCCTCCACTACCCCCACCGCGGTCAGGTTCACCACCTCCTCCACCGTGGTGCCGTACTGGAGGAGGTGGGCCGGGAGCCGCGTGCCCATGAGGACCGGTCCGATCGGCACCGCCTCCCCGAGGTGCTGGAGCACCTGGAGCGCGAGGTTGCCGGACTGGAGATCGGGGAAGACCAGCACGTTGGCGTCCTTCTCCAGCCGGGTGAAGGGGAAGTGCTCGCGCCGGAGTTCCCCGTTTACCGCGGTGGCGATCTGCATCTCGCCGTCGATGATGAGTCCCGGCTCCCGCTCCCGGGCGATCTCCACCGCCCGGCGGACCTTCAGGGTGGAGGGATGGTCGACGCTCCCGTAGTTGGAGAAGGAGAGCATGGCCACCCTCGGCTCGATCCCCACCGAGCGGGCCATGCGGGCGGAGATGAGGGCGGTCTCCGCCAGCTCGTCGGCATCGGGGTCGATGTTCACCGCGCAGTCGGCCAGCAGGTAGACGTCCTTGGGGAGGAGCACCAGGTAGTGGCTGGCGATCCGCTTCACCCCCGGCGCGGGCCCGATCACCTCGAGGATGGTGCGGAGGGACTCCGCGTAATGGGCGAGGATCCCCGCCACCATCATGTCCGCGTCCCCGGAGTGGAGCATCATGGCCGCGAACACGTCCCGGCGCTCCAGCCGTTCGCGGGCCGCCTCCCGCATGACCCCGCGCCGGCCTCCGCATGCGGAAGTAGGCCTCCGCGTAGATCTCGGCCCGCGCGCTCTTCGCCGGATCCACCACCTGGACCCCGCCCAGGTCGAGCCCGAGCCGGCGGATCGACTCCCGCACCTCGTCCTCGCGGCCGAGCAGGATCGGTCGGGCGATCCCCTCGTCGAGCAGGATGCCCGCGGCGCGAAGAATGGTCTCGTTGGTGCCCTCGGGAAAGACCACCCGCGGGTTTTCCTGGCGGGCTTTCAGGATCAGCCCGCGCAGGGTCTCCCTTCCGGTTCCCAGGCGGACGGCGAGGCTCTCCTGGTAGGCGGCGTCGGCCAGGGGGTGGCGCGCCACCCCTTCCTCCACCGCCTGGCGGGCCACCGCCGCCGATTCCCGCACCAGGATCCGGGGATCGATGGCCTTGGGGAGAAGGTATTCCGGTCCGAAGACGAAGTGCGGGTGGCCGTAGGCCCGCTCCACCTCCTCCACCACGTCCTCCCGGGCCAGTTCGGCCAGGGCGCGCGAGGCCGCGAGCAGCATGCCCTCGGTGATACGGGTGGCCCCGGCGTCCAGTGCCCCGCGGAAGATGTAGGGAAAGCTCAACAGGTCCACCACCGCGTTCGGGTCCTGGCCGAGGCTGGTGGCCACGATCACGTCCTTCCGGCTAGAGCGCGCCGCTTCGTACCCGATCTCCGGCTCCGGGGTGGCCAGGGCGAAGACCACCGGATAGCGGCCCATGGAGCGGATCATCTCGGGGGTCAGGACTCCGGCGGCCGAGGCTCCGAGGAACACGTCGGCGCCTCGAAGTCCTTCCGCCAGGGTGCGCGCGGCGTGGTCGCGGGCGTAGAGACGCTGGAAGTCGTGGAGATCGGTGCGCGCCGGATGCACGAGGCCGTGGAGGTCGTAGACCAGGAGGTTCTCCGGCCGCACCCCCAGGCGCAGGAAAAGCCGCACGCAGCCGGTCCCCATGGTGCCCGCCCCGCACACCACAACCCGGATCTCCCCGATCCGTTTCTCCACCAGGTCGAGAGCGTTCAGCAGCGCCGCCCCCGCCACCACCGCCGAGCTGTAGAGGTTCTCGTGGAAAACCGGGATGTGGAGGGCCTCGCTCAACCGGTCGAAGAGGATGAGGCCCTCGGGGGCGCGGATGTCCTTCAGGTTCACCCCGCCGAAGGTGGGCTCCAGCGCCTTCACCACCTCCACGAAGTGATCGGGGTCCTCCACCGCGAGTTCGAGATCGAAAACGTCGATGTCAGCCAGGCGCTTGAACAGCACCGCCATCCCCTCGAGCATGGGCTTGGCCGCCTCGGGGCCGACGTTGCCGAGGCCGGGGACGGCGGATCCATTGGTGATCACCCCCACCAGATTCCCGCGCGCGGTGTAGCGGAATACCTCGGCCGGGGTCTCGGCGATCTCCGCCGAAGGGAATGCCGCGCCGGGGAGGTAAGCCAGCCGCATCTCGCGCGGGGTGAGGCAGGGCTTGGTCCCCCGCACCTCGATCTTTCCGGGGCGCCCGGCAGCGTGATAGGTGAGGGAATCCTCGCGTCGGATCATGGCGTCGTCTCCTTGAGGGCGGCGGCCGTGGAACCGAGGGGCCGGCGCTCGAGGGTCTCGTTGAGGGCGGAGAGAAAGGTGGCCACCGGTCGCACCTGGAGGATCCAGGTCCGGCTCCCCTCCACCGCGAACTCCAGGTCGAGGGGGTAGCCGTAGGCCTCTTCCAGGCGTTGGGCGGTGATCACCAGCTCCCTGAGTTCCACGTATTCGAGGGCGGGGCGGAGCCGTTGGTGGTAGAGCGATTCGACGCGCTCGGTGCCGAACCCGGTGCGGGCGTCGAAAACCACCCGCTCCCGCTTGTCCGCGGTCACGTAGCGGAAACGGAGCGGGGCATGCTCCAGGTCCCCCTCCTTCCGGACCACCACGTGATCCGCGCCCACCGTGCCCGAGACCACCCCTTCCCCGAGCCCGAGCCCGGCGTTCAGCACCATTTCCCGGTGCTCGTCCTCGCCCACGTTCACGGTCTGGAGCACCCCGGCGACCCGGGCGGGGACGATGCGCTGAACGAGCACGCCCCCTCCGATTTCCTCCAGGCCGATCCCGAACGCCGACCGGCTGTGGATTGCCCGCTCGGTCCAGAGACCGCTCCAGGCCCGCTTCAGAAATCCGAGGAGCGGCTCCACCCCCCGGATGTAGAGGAAGGTGTCGAACTCGCCGGCCCGGGCCGCAGCTTCGGCGTCCTCCTCGCGCGCGGAGGAACGGACGGCCACGTAGGGGAGGCCGGCCTCGTCGCCCTCCGTCTCCGGGGACGGCGGCCCGCCCCGGTCCGCGTCCGGCGGGGCCTCGGCCAGCGCGCGATAGGCCGCGGTCACCTCCCGCACCAGGAGCGGCGGCAGGGTCGCCTTCTCCCACAGATCGTGGATGCGGAGGGACTTCTGCCCCGGGGTGAGATCGGCCCGTTCCAGCACCACGCCGATCGCCTCCCCGAGCGCCACCGGGGTCCTTCGCTCGTCGGTTCCCCGCGGGGGAGGGGGTTTCGGAGCATCTCCGCGAAGGAGCCGTGGGTCACCACGAACCAGCGGGGCACCCGGTCCGGTCCGATCAGCCGCTCCACCTCGGCCAGGTTCGCCGCCTTCCAGCCGATCAGGGGGTTCATCTCGAAACCGCACTCGGCGGGGAGGAGGACCTGGCGCCCCTGGCATCCCGTCCGCACCGCCCGGTCGCGGCGGGCCAGCGCCCGGTCGAGCGCGGTGACGTCCCGCCGGTCGGCCTCGGGGACGTCGAGCACCGCGTCCAGCCGGCGGAGCCGTCGGAGGTGATGGCGGAGCCGGGGGCCGCCGGCGTCGGATCCAGTCACCGCACGGAGCTGCTCGCTTCGGATGGCCAGGAGCCGCTCCCGCGCGCCCACGTCGAAAGCGGCGAGATCGAAGGCGGGTTCGGCCGACTCGGGGGGGAGACCGCAGGCGGTGAGCGCCGCCGTCGCTTCCTCCAGGGCGCTTTGGACCCGGACCAGGCCGAGGCGCTGGGCCAGGATCTCGAAGAGGGTGTCGGCGGTGGGAAGCCGTCGCACCGCTTCGGCGGCCCGCACGGCCACCCGCCGGGCCAGCCCGCGGGTGAGCGCCAGGAGCGCGTCGCGCGCCGCGCCCCCGGTGAAGGGGTTGGCCAGAAGGGCGATGAGGAGCGGTCCCTTCTCTTCCCGCGCCCCCGCTCCGGTGGCCAGGGAAACCCCGCTCAGGATTTCCTCCACCGCGTGCCGGGCCGGGATCGGATCGTGGAGTCGCCCCAGGAGCTTCAACAGTTGGTGACGGGCCCTGAGCCGCCGCCCGCGAAGGGCCAGAATCTCCCGCTCGTCCCGGGCGCCGGCCAGAAGGCGGTGGGCCTCGCCCAACTCGGCCAGATCCTCGGTCAGGGCCAGGACCTCGCGATCCTGCCCCAGCACCCGGAGCCTTCCCGACTCGGCGTCCACCACCACCAGATCCCCTTCGGCCAGGGCGTGCTCGCTCTCCCGGAGATCCCGGCGCATCTCGATCTCGAAGCCGGCCACGGTGCGGATCTCCGGCCGCCAGCTCGTGACCCGGTACCAGAGCACGCGAACGCCGTCCGGGCGCATTTCCCAGCGGCCGGAGATCACCAGCGCGGGTTTTCGAAACTGCACCGCGGTGAGGCCGGCGTGGCTCAGGATCCCGCCCCCGGTGGAGACCACCCCCGCCGCGTGAAACAAGAACACCGTGTCCTCGGGACGGACGGAAGCGGCGACCAGCACCGCGCCGCGAAGCGATTCGGGGGTCCGGCCCGCCGCATCGAGAACCGCCCGCCCCACCGCGCGGCCGGGGGAAGCGCGGAGCCCGGTGACCAATCGCTCTCCGGGGATGGGTCGGGGACGGGGGAGGTGGGCGGAGCGCCCGACCGCGGCGAGCGTTTCACGGGCTTCGGCTTCCACCTCCGAATCGCTCCCCCCGGTCTCGACCACGGGGTAGCTGTTTCGCCGGAGGAGGGCGGCCAGGCGCGCGGCGTCGAGCCCCGGATCGCCGGCGCCGGTCCCTTCTCCGGTGATCGCGGTTCCCTCCTCCGGACCGGCTTCGCCGGGCCACCCCACTCCCCCGAGCCTCCGCCGGCCGTCTCTTCCGACTCCGGTGAAGTAGGCGAGGCGGATCAGCCCCGAGGGATCGCGGAGCACGTGTGCGTCCAGGCGGGCCCCTCGAAGGGGAACCACCGCGTGCTGGGTGGCAAAACCCTCCACCGACCCGGTGGTCCGGAAGCGGAGGCTTCGGGTGAGCGGGGCGACCAGGGCCGCCGCGCGCGCCGCGGCGGCGACCGGCTCCACGCCTCCCTCCAGGATGTGTGCGAATCGCTCGGCCTCGTGGGGAGGCGGGCCGCCGGGTCGCCTCCCGGAGTGCGTGGCCCCGGCGGAGGGTTCTCCCGCCGCCTCGTGGAGCGGGCGGAGCACGAGCCGCTCCAGGGCGAGTTGCCCCATCGGTTCACCCCCCGCCGACTCCAGTTCCGCGGCAATCGCCCGGCCCCCGGCCCCCAGGCTCTCCACCAGCGGCAGGAAATCCCGGGCCGCGGGGGCGGGGCGGTACCGGTCGCGGTAGGGCCCCCGGCCGTCCCACACCGTTTCGCGGTCTCCGGCCGGGCCCGTCTCCCGCCCGGTGGTGATCCCCACCCGGTCGTCGGTGAGGAAGCGCTCGACCGGAAGCGACCCCCAGCGCAGGAAGAACTCCGCCCAGGCCTCCGCGGTCGCGCACCGCGCCGCCGGCGAGAGCCGGAGCGACCCGATCGTCCAGTCCACGTCCATCACGTGGGGGAGGAGACGGAGGAGGGCCTCGGCGTGCTCGCACAGCTCTCCGAGATCCAGCGCCCGCTCCTTGTCGTAGCGGGCATGGACCCGGGTGGCGTCGATGGTGACGTCGAAATCGAGCCGTTCGAGGAGGAGGCGGATACCGGCCAGGCTGGGGTCGGGATGCGCCCCCAGATCCACCTTGCTCACCCCGTAGTACTCGAGGTCGACCATGCCCCCCCGGAGCGGCGGCGCGTAGTCCACCCGGAGGAACGCGGGATGGGTGCCGAAAGCGAGGTAGTAGTGGACCTCGTTGCCATAGCAAAATATTTTAACGTCAGGAAACTCCAATGTTCCCACAAGGAGCTGCCGGGAAATCCCTTCGGCCAGGGCCCGAACCGGATAGGGAACCGGGGGGGCGGAGTCCGGCGCGTAGTCCCCGGGCTCGAAATCCACGTAGCGAAGGACGACCGGGGACGGCGGCTCCCGCCGGGGCCGAAGCACCAGAACCCGGACGCTCCGGTTGGTGGCGCGTCCGGCCTCGACCAGGCGGAACCCCAGGCGGAGGCCCCGCTGGTGGAGGTAGCGCTTGAGGCCGTGGAGGGTGCGAACCTCGGCGAGGCTTTGGGGGTCTTCGAAGGCCTGGACCAGCCGGGTGAGTTCGGCAGAGAGCTGGGCGGGGCGGGACTCGGGGGTGAGCTCCGCCTCGACCCGACCCTTGAGTGCGGCGTAGAGACCGGGGAGCGCCGCCGCCTCGTCCTCGGCGTGGCGGGCGAAGACTCCGACGAAATCGGCGACGATCCGGTCCATCCCACCGAGGATCCGGCGCACCTTCTCCGGGGTGAGGGGGGAGACGTCGAGGATCTCGGCCAGAAGCTCGGCGTGGACCAGGTTCATGGCCCGAAAGCGGGCCACCGGGTCCTCGGCTCCCGGCCCCTCCCGTCCGGGGTCGGGCGCTCCGCCGTGAGCCACCGCGAGGATCGCCTCGCCGTGTTTCCGGGTCTCGCCCACCGCTTCGAGGAGCGGCGCTTCTTCCGGGGACATCAGGTACGGGAAGGCTCCCGCCAGCGAGACCTCCCATACCGGCCCCGCCTCGAGCCCCAGGTTCACGGCCGGCCAGCCCAACCGGGCCACGATGTCCCGGAGGGCGCTCTCGCCGCATCGCTCGGCCGCCCGGCGGAGGGCGGCGAGCGCCGGCGGCGGGGCGCCGGGGCGGGGGACCAGGGCCAGGAGATCGGCATGGCCGGCCCGGGTGTAGGCCAGGTAGGGGGCGAGAAATGCGTAGGCCACCTCCCCGAGGATCCGCCGGGCGACCCCGGGGGGGGCGGGTTCCCCGTGCCGGTCGAGGGCTCGCGCGGCCAACCGGGCGCTACCGGGGTCGGCGGGATCGGTCAGCAAATCGGTCCAGGGCGGAGAAGGGCCGGAGGATTCCACCAGTTCGGCCACGCGATTCAGGGTCTCGGGGCGCTCCCAAAGCCCGCCGCGTTCCTCGAATCGCTCGGCGAAGAAGGCCAGCAGTCGGCGGTCCGGATGAACGGCCTTCGCCGCGACCAGGCGTTCCGTGTGGGCGAGCGCGCGGGAAAGCAGTTCGGGATCCCGGGTGCGAAGAAGTTCCAGAAGGAGCGGCCGGGGATCGGGGAGGCGGTCCAGGGCGGAGGACAGACCGTCGAAGAGCGCGGCGGCCACCGCCCCGGTGCGCCGCCGAAGCAGGGGAGCCAGGCCGAGGAGCGTCTTCTCGCGCCCGGTGGGCAGGGTACCGGTCCCCGCCAGGATTCCGGCCAGGGCCGCGGTCACCGCATCGGGGCAGCCCAGGGCGACCTCGAACTGGTCGGCGATCGCCCGCGCCCGGGCGCCGTCTCCCCCCGCCGCCCCGGAGGAGGGCTCCGGAGAAGATCGGCCTTCCCGCCCGAGAGCCTCGTCCATCGAACTCCCCGCCTCCGCCTTCCACGAGAAACCGGCTGGCCGCCTGCCTCCGCGGGCGACCCCATCGCCATGAGCCCACTTGATTAAGCACCCGCGGCCGGGCGAAATGCGGTGGATAACGCAAATCCCTTTGCCCGATGGGCGGCGCGCCGGCGTCCACGTCGGGGTCTCGGGGAGCGGCCGGAGGTCCTCGAAAGCTCCAACTTCTTGCCGGATAAGCCGATAGGCCCGTCCCCCCACCCCGCGAGCCGTCCCCGTTGCCCCGCCGACGCCTCGCGGCCTTAAACCCCATATCCGGCGTGCCGATAACGACACGAGGCGTATCGAACCTCGCGCGCAGGAAGGAGGCGTGGACACGATGGGACTGCCCGAACACGTAAGCGACGGAGCCCCTCAGCCGGGAACCAAGGTTCTCAAGGTGCGGCTCTCCCTGAAGGGGAGGCCGATCCGCTCCTATCGTTTCAAACAGGAGATGGTCACGGTGGGTCGGGACCCGGACAGCGATGTCTTTCTGGACAATCCCGGGGTGTCCCGCCACCACTTGCGGCTCCACGCCGTCCCCCGGGGCTACTACGAGGCCGAGGATCTGGGGAGCGCCAACGGCACCGTCCTGAACGAGAAGATGATCCAGGCAAAGCGCGAAGTCCTGATGGAGAACGACGTTCTGCACATCGGGAAGTTCTCCCTCTGGATCAGCTACGAGGACGAACGCCGCGGCCACCAGGCGGGGGACACGCGGCAGTTGACCCCCACCGCCTTTCAGGGCACCACCGTGCTCTCCACCGTGGAACTCGAGAACCTGGCTTCGGAGTATCGCGAGCAGGACGGGACCGAGAGGCCGGCCTCCATGTCCGCGCAGACCGTGCGAACCGGGTTCTCGAACGCCGCCGTAACGCTCCTCCTGATCATCTCCTTCCTGGTGGGGGTGCTGGTGGGTGGGGCCGGTCTGTGGTTCCTGGGCCGGGGTTGATCCCGGCCGGGTCGGCCCTTCACCCGCCGCGGGCCGACCCGTCGACTCGCGAGGATGATCGCGGATGAACCTGCTCAATGAGTTCAGAGCGGGACGGTGCGTTCGGAGGCTCAAGGTCTCCCGCTCCGTCTCTCCCGCGGCGCTGGGCCGGGCCCAAGAGGACCTGGTGGCTTTGGGCGCGCCCACGCTTCCTCGCGTCCTGGACTGCCTGAGCCACGGTGAAGCTCGCGGACCCGCCCAGGAGATCCTCGCCCGCCTTCTCGAAGACGAGACCCTGCCCGCCTATCTGGATGCCCTCTCTTCCCCGAACCCCGCCGTGGTTTCCGGGGTGGCCCAGGTACTGGAGCGGGGCCGGGGGTACGATCCCGAGCGGCTCATCGATCTCCTCGCCGACCGCACCTTGCCCAGGGGGGTACTGGAGGGAATCCTCACCGCGCAGGCTCCGCACATGCCCCCGCGAAAGCTGGTGGCGGTCCTGCCCGGTCTCAGCAAGGAGGCCCGGGGGGTGGTGTTTCGGCTCCTGGAGCGAAACGCGGACGAGTCCGTGCTGGCTCCCATGGTCGAACTCCTCCGCCACGAGGACTGGTGGATCCGCCTCTACATGGTGAAGCTCCTGGCCCGGTTCGACGCCGAACGGGTGGCTCCCGCCCTGATTGCCACGCTCCAGGACGAGCACAAGAGCGTCCGTCTGGAAGCGGTGCGGTCGCTCCGCCAGATGGAAGCGCGTTCGCAGATCGGCGATCTGGTGCGGGCGCTCCGGGACGAGGATCTCAAGGTGCAGACCGAGGTCATCGACGCGGTGATCGAGCTTGGAGACTCCTCCGCGGTGCCGTACCTCCTGGAGATCCTGAAGGACGAGTCCGAGTACTCCCGCCGGGCCGCGGTGGAGGTCCTGAACGAGGTGGCCACCACCGAGGCGGTCCAGGACCTGGTGCGGGCGCTCCGGGACGAGGACTGGTGGGTGCGGGTGCGAGCCGCCGACGCCTTGGGGAGCCTGGGAGGGGAGCGGGTGGTGGAAGCGGTGCTCGGCCTGCTCGGAGAAGAGGACGAGTTCGTTCGCCGGTACGCGGTGGAGATCCTGAACGCGATTCCCAGCGCGCGCGCGGTGGAGCCCTTGATCCGGGCCCTGGGCGACTCCGACTGGTGGGTCCGGGAACGGTCGATCGACGCCCTGGCCCGCACCCGCGATACGCGCGCGGTGGAGCCGCTCATGGATCTGATGGCCGCCGATTCGACGGTGGCTCCGCTCTGCGCCCGCGCCCTGGGCGCGATCGGCGATCCCCGGGCGCTGGAGCCCCTGAGCCGGCTCGCGAAGTCCGAGAGCGAGGAGATCCGGCGCGAAGCCGCTTCCGCCCTGAAGCTGCTCTCCAGCGCCGACCTCGACGCGGAGGAACGACGCCGGGTGAACGACGCCCTGGGGGCGGCCCGGATCGGCCCCGAGTCCGAGGCGCGCGCCGACATGCCGCTCCAGGTCGAAGGCAAGCGACACCAGGGTTCCGGAACGGGCCTGCCGTTCCCGGTGACCGCGGGTTCGGGGGATTCGCCGTTCGCGGCCATCGGATCGGTTCCCCCCGGGGCGCGACGCCCCGAGGCGGACAAGGACCCCTCCACCAACTTCCGCGAGCTGTCCCCGGGGATGGAGCTACTCAACCGGTATCGCGTGGTCCAGCGGATCGGTCGGGGAGGGTTCGGAGCCATCTACCTGGTCGAGGACACCGCGGTCCAGGACCGCATCATCTTCAAGATCCTGAACTCCCACCTCTCCGAGGATGAAGGGGCCATCCGTCGTTTCGTGCAGGAGCTGAAGCTCACCCGGAAGATCACCCACCGGAACGTGATCCGCATCTACGACCTGATCGATCTGGGCGGCGCGCACGCGGTGTCCATGGAGTATTTCCCGGGGCGAGACCTGGGGAAGGTCCTGACCGAGGCGGGGAAGCTCGATCCCTGGCGTTCGCTCGGCATTCTGGCGCAGGCCTGCGACGGTCTGGTCGCGGCCCACGAGGCGGGGGTGGTGCACCGGGACATCAAGCCCGGGAACATCCTGGTGGGAGTGGACGACGAGGTGAAGATCGTGGACTTCGGCCTGGCGTGGGCCGAGCAGAGGGTCGGGTCCCGGCTCACCAAGAGCGGGCTCCTGATCGGGACCCCCGAGTACATGGCCCCCGAGCAGATCCGCGGCGAGGAAGCCGATCACCGGGTCGACGTGTACGGCCTGGGCATCGTCCTCTACGAGATGATCACCGGGCGGCCCCCGTTCACCGCCGAAACCCCGGTCAAGATCCTCTTCCAGCACCTCGAAGGGGAGGCGCGGCCCATGAGCGAGCTTTCCGAGGGGGTGCCGCCGGAAATCGAGGCCCTTACCGCGGCGGCCATGGCCCGCGAACCGGACGAACGCATCGGGAGCGCGGCGGAACTGGGAGAGAGGATCCGGGATCTCCTCGATGCCTCCCCACTCGAACCTCGGAGGCGACATGCCTGAAATCGATGGCTTCCTCCGGCTCGGCCGGGAGCAGGGCTGTTCGGACATCCACCTGACCGCGGGGCGCGCCCCCCTCGTCCGCCTGGACGGAGAGCTGCTCTCGCTCGATCACCGGGAGCTGGAGGCGGCGGAGATCGACGGGCTGGCCGGCGAGATTCTTGGCCCCGAGCATTGGGACGCTCTCGGGGTCAAGGGAGCGGTGGACCTCTCCTACACCGCCCAGGACGTGGGCCGCTTCCGGGTCAACGTCTGCCGCCATCGGACCGGGCTCGCCATCATCTGCCGGGTGGTTCCCGATCATGCGCCGGCCCTCGCCGACCTGGGGCTCCCCAACGTGATCTCCCGATTCACCGGTCTGAACGCGGGGTTGGTGCTGGTCACCGGAGGGTCGGGGACCGGAAAGTCCACCACCTTGGCCTCGATCATCGAAGAGATCAACCGCACCCGCAACGTGACCATCCTCACCCTTGAGGAGCCGATCGAGTTCGTCCACGAGAGCAAGATGGCGCTCATCGTCCAGCGTGAGGTGGGAACCCACGTGCACACGTTCCACGACGGTTTGCGGGCCGGGTTGCGGGAGGATCCCGACGTGATCCTGGTGGGGGAGCTCCGGGACTTCGAGACGATCTCGCTGGCCATCGAGGCCTCGGAGACCGGACACCTGGTTCTGGGGACGCTCCACACCCGGGGCGCCTACCAGACCATCCACCGCATCGTGGATTCCTTTCCCGCCGAGGTCCAGTCCCAGATCCGTCACACCCTGGCCGAGAACCTGAAGTGCGTGGTGAGCCAGGAGCTGGTGCGGGTTTCCGACGGGCGGGGACGACGAGCGGTCTGCGAGATCCTGGTGGTGAACGCGGCGGTGTCCCAGCTCATCCGCGAGGGAAAGACCTTCCAGATTCCCGGCGTGATCGCGACCGGACGGCGGGCGGGGATGCAGCTCATGGACCAGGCCCTGTTGAGCATGGTCCAGGCCGGGAACATCGATCCCGACGAGGCGTTCATCCTGGCCAACGACAAGCGGGAGTTTACCCGGTTCGTCACCCGGCCCGAGCTCAAGAGTCTGTTCGGGGGCGGCGGAGCGGCGCCGGACGTCGCCGGGAAGGAAGACGCGGCATGAGCGAGGTGAACCGATGAGCCGGATCAACACCTTCCTGGAGCTGGCGGTGAAGCAGGGAGGCTCGGACCTCCACATGATTTCGGGCCAGTCCCCCCGCATTCGCATCAACGGCGTGCTCCACAAGGTGAGGTTCCGCGAGCTCTCGGTGGAGGACATGGAGCGGGTACTGGAGGAGTTCACCACCGAGGCGCAGCGGGAGCGGCTCGCCCGGCATCTCTCGGTGGATTTCGGCTACGAGGTTCAGGAACTGGGACGGTTCCGGGTCAACGCCTATCGCCACCAGAAAGGCCTGGGCGTCGCGCTCCGGGTGATCCCGGCCCAGGTGCCGGTGCTGGACGACCTGGGGCTCCCCGCCGTGCTCAAGCTGATCTGTTCCCAGCCCAAGGGCCTTACCCTGGCCACCGGACCCACCGGGTGCGGGAAGTCGACCACCCTGGCCGCCATGGTGAACGAGATCAACGCCACCCGGAAGGGGCATGTGATCACGGTGGAGGACCCGATCGAGTTCGTTCACGGGTACCGGCTTTCCCTGGTCACCCAGCGCGAGATCGGGGTTCACGCTCCCGATTTCTCGGAAGCGCTTCGCCACGCGATCCGCGAGGACCCCGACGTGATCCTGGTGGGGGAGCTGCGAGACGTCGAGACCATCGCCCTGGCTCTCACCGCGGCGGAGACCGGGATCCAGGTCCTGGGGAGCCTCCACACCAGCGGGGCCTCGCGAAGCATCGACCGGATCGTGAACGTGTTTCCGGCCCGCCGCCAGGAGCAGATCCGGAGCATGCTGGCCGAAAGCCTGCGCATGGTTATCTCCCAGCAACTGGTGAGCCGAGCGGACGGTTCGGGACGGCTGGCGGTGGCCGAGATCCTGGTCAACAACCCCGCGGCCGCCTCGATGATTCGCGCGGGGAACGGCCACAAGTTGACCTCGGTGATCCAGGCCGGACGCGGGATCGGCATGCAGAGCCTGGACGCCGAACTCCGGGAGCTGGTGCGGAAGGGCGTCATCACCGGCGAGGAGGCCTACGACCACGCCATCGACCCCAGCCAGTTCGAGCGTTCGCTGGCCCGCGCCGAAGCGGCCTGATTCCCGGCGGCCGGCGCATCCGGGGGGGGATCAGGCCGCCTGACGGCCCGGAATCCCGTCCGATCCCCGGGGCGCCGGCGAGGCGTCGTATACCCGGGCCAGGAGGCGGGGGGCGAGGGCCCGGACGGCATCCACCACCCGGGCGTCCCATTCCTTCCCCTTGCCGCGCTCCAGGATGGCCAGCACCTCCTCCACCGGTTTGGGCTCCTTGTACACCCGAGCCGAGAACAAGGCGTCGAAGACGTCGGCCACCGAGATGATTCGGGCCTGGATGGGGATTTCCTCCCCGGGAATGCGATAGGGCCCGGTGCCGTTCATCTTTTCGTGGTGATAGGCGGCGTAGAGGGGCACGTCACGCAGGTGCTGGGGATAGGCGATCTTGTCGAGGACGTTCTGGGTGAGTTCGGAGTGGCGGGACATCTCCTCCCTCTCCACGCTGGACAGGCGGGCGGGCTTGAGCAGCACTTCGTCCCGGATCCCTTGCTTTCCCATGTCGTGGAGAACCGCGGCCACTCCCAGCGATTCCAGGTCGTTTCCGCGAAGCCCCATCTCCGCTCCGATCAGAACGGCCAGGGTCTGGACCCGTTCGGAGTGATGGGCGGTGTCGGGATCCTTCAGGGAGAGCGAGTGCACCAGCGCCCGGATCGTAGACTCGAAGGCCCGGCGTTGCTCCTGATAGAGCCGGAGATTGTCCAGCACCAGCGCCACGTGATGGGCGAAGACGATGATCCGGTCCACGTCCTTGCGGGTGAAGGTGCCGGTGGCCGGATGGCGGACGTCGAGCTGAATCACCCCGAAGGGATCCTCGATGCTGAACAGGGGGGCGCACAAGGCGGTTTGGATCCGGGAGAGGGTGATGCTCGTGGAGGACTCGGAGCCGGACTGCGCCGGCGTGTAGAGCAGGGCGACGCCGTCCTCGATCACCCGGCGCATCAGGGTGGTGCTGAGCTTTACCTCCGGCTCGTCTCCGGTTCGGGACACCGCGACCAGGGGACGGACGTCACTCTCGCCGGGTTCGCTCAGGGCCACGACCAGGTGAGTGGCTCGCGGGAAGGCCTGGAAGGTGAACTCGCCGATCACCGACATGAGCCGGGACTCGTCGTTCCGGGCCGCGCTGGTCCGAGTGGCGAACCGGAGGAACAGGTCGGCCATTCGGGTATCCAGCCCCACCAGATCGGACTGGAGCATGGAAAATCGCGACACCGATTGAGAGTGAAGAACCGAAATGCGGTCCGAATCCCCCGAGGATTGCCGATCGGGCCCGGCCGGATTCCGATGGGTGCCGTCGCTCATGGATAGGGCTCTCCATTGGCAAGGGATGGCCCCGAAGCCCGGGGGGATCGGCCCGGGGCCGTACGGCCCGGCCTGACCGGACCTTGTTCTCGGGTTTTCGGCTCCCTGGGGGCCCGCCTTGAGGGGGTCCTGCCCCCTTTCCAGGCTTCAGCCGCGAGGCCCAGGAGCCGATGACAGGAGGATGAAAGGTCCGGGTTCCGTGGGACCGAACAGGGAGGACGTATCCCCGTGATGCACACCAGCTTGAAGTACCGATTCTTCGCTCTGGCCCTCCTGGGCGCCGGCATCGTCGTGCTGGCCGCGATGGGGGCAGGGGCCGGGGAGGTGGAGCGCGCCGCCGGTACGACTTCGACCCTCATCCTGTGGCTGGCCATGATCTCGGTGGCGGCGATGTCGCCGGTCCCGCTCCCCCGCGGCTCCGGCACCGTGCGGCTCACCGCGGCCCTGGATCTGGCCGCGCTCCTGGTCTTCGGCCCCCTTACCGCGTGCTGGGTCGCGGTGTACGCCCGACTGGTCTCCAATATCGCCGAGAAATGGAACCCCATGGCCAAGAGCATCGCCCGCTTGGGCCGGGCGGCGTTGGTGGTTGGCGCGGCGGGGACGGTGTACGTCGGTATGGGGGGGAGGACGGGAGCGGACCTGTTCATCGACCCCGGTGAAGTGGGGTCTCTCGTCGCCGCCGCCGCGGCCTATCTCTTGACCTGGGGAACTCTCTCCGCCGTCGGCCTCGGGCTTCAGTCCCCGAAACGCCTGCGTGAGTCCGGGTTCGGTACGATTGCTTCGGAGGGCGCGTTCCAGGCCCTGCTCCTCCCTTTCGGGGTCCTGCTCGCCCTCACCCAGATCCGGATCGGCCCGATGGGCTCGGCGCTCTTCCTGATTCCGCTCCTGGTCACCCGTTACGCCATGAAGCTCTGGCGGGAGTCGAAGCGGACCCACCTCACCTCGGTCCGTGAACTCATGTCCGAGGTGGACGCGACCGACCCATTCACCCGGGGCCACTGTCTCCGGGTGTCCACGATGTCCACCGCGGTGGCAAGGCGCCTCGGGCTTCCCGTCCGGGAAATCGAGGGCATCCAGTACGCCTCGCTTCTCCACGACATCGGCCGCAACGTCATCCAGCGTGAGGTTCTGGACAAGCCGGGACGGCTCGACGAATCGGAGCAGTCGCTTCTCAGGACCCACCCCCGCATCGGGGCCGAGATGATCCGGAGGTTCAGATTCTTCCCGGAGACCGCGGATATCGTCTACTGCCACCACGAGCAGCCCGACGGCCGCGGCTATCCACGGGGTCTGTCGGGAGACGCCATCCCGGTGGGAAGCCGCATCATCATGGCCGCCGCCGCCTTCGACGCCATGACCTCGGACCGTCCCTACCGGCGCGGCCTATCCCCCGAAGCCGCCTTCGAGGAACTCCTCGCCCATGCCGGCTCCCAGTTCTTCCCGGACGTGGTGGAGGCCCTGATCGACCTGTACTCCGAAGACGCCCTCTTCGTCGAGCTGGGGGAAGAGGAGCTGGAGAAGTACGCGCGGGGGGAAATCGCCTCGCGGGCGGTGGAGGCCCACCTGGAGCGGCGGGGATTCAAGATCGCGGTTCCCGAGAAGTGGGGAAGCGGCGACGGATCCTCGGCGATTCCGGAGCTGGAACTCCCCGAACCCGACAATCGGGCCGAGGAAGCGACCCTGTACCTGAGCGAGGACGGCAACCTGCGCCTGGAAGCAGCGGCCCGAACCGACCGGGGATGCGTGCGCGCCAACAACGAAGACGCGTTCGGCATCGTGGCCGGCTGCGCGGATATTCCGGGAGGACTTCTCGTGCTGGCCGACGGCATGGGGGGGGCGGCGGCGGGAGAGGTGGCGAGCCGGATGGCGGTCGAGGCATTCGCGTCGGACTACTTCGCGTTGATGCTCGAGGGGGGACCGCGAGCCGCCCTGGTGGAGTCCATGAATCGGGCCAATCAGAGGATCCACGCCCGGGCGGCGGGGAGTCATCGCCTGGGAGGGATGGGAACCACCTGTACCGCCGCGGTCTTCCACGGCCTCGACCTGTACGTGGCCCATGTTGGGGACACCCGGGCCTACCTGGTCTCGAGGAGAGAGATCACCCAACTGACCAGCGATCACAATCTCGCCGCCGAGATGCGACGGACGTCGGGGGACGACGGCCCGTCACCGATGATCCCGAGTCACATCCTGACCCGCTGTCTGGGAGAGAAAGAGGAACTGGAGGTGGAGGCCTCGCCCGAACCGGTTTGCCTGACGGACGGCGACGTGGTCTTCCTCTGCTCGGACGGGCTCTGGGAGGTGGTGAGCGAGGAGGAAATCCGGGACGTGGTCATGTCCGATCCTCCCGGCGGAGCCTGTCGGAGGCTGGTGGAATTGGCCCGGAGCCGGGGAGGCCCCGACAACATCACGGTTCAGATCGGGCGGGTGTTCGGGGGCCCGGAAAGCGTATCCTCGATCGACCAAGCGCTACTGGAGAACGACCAGCTTTCGGGATAGGGCCCTTCCCGCCGCCTCCAGACGATACAGGTAGATCCCAGAGGCCACCGGGACCCCGCGGCCGTCCCTCCCGTCCCAGGACGCCGAGTAGGAGCCAGGAGGCTGTTCCCCGTCGATCAGGCTCCGCACCACCCGTCCGTTCAGGTCGAAAACCCGGAGCCTGACGCTCTGGTAGGTGGCTCCCTCCGGGATTCGATACCGGATCACCGTGGAGCCGCGGAAGGGGTTGGGGGCGTTCTGCTGGAGCAGGGCGCTCCCGGCGACCGGGGTGGAGGGGGTGGCGAGAACCTGGAGGATCTCATCGGTCGCCCATCCGGTGTGGCGCTCGTCGTGCTTGAACATGGGCCAGGGGGCGCGGGCCGCGTCGAAGGTCCACGGCGTGTCCCAGCAATAGACCCTCTGGTCCAGGGACTGGATCAGAACCTCGCTCAGCCCGTCTCCGTCCACGTCCCAGACCAGGGGAGTGGTGTCGGTGGCGTTGCCGGTCTGGATCGGGAATCCCGGTAACTCGGTCCCCGTGCTCGAGATCGCGTGCACCCGGCCCCTATGATCGGCAACCACGAGATCGAGGTCGCCATCCCCGTCCAGATCGACCACCACGGGGGAGCTGAGGACGCTCACCGGGTTGCCCATGGCATCGGTGAAGGGGAAGGGGAAGCCGGGGAGGGGGGACCCGTTCACCCCGCTGAATGCATAGACACCGCCGCTGGATCCGCCGACCACCACGTCCGGATAGGTGTCCCCGTTCAGGTCGGCCAGGGCGGGGGAAGAATCCCAATCCCCGCTCAATGCCAACGACACCGGAAACCCGGCGGCGGAAGATCCGTCATAGCGGACGGCGTAGAGCTTGGCGTCGACGCCGGAGCCGAACACGATCTCTTGCCGGCCGTCCCCGTCGATGTCGCCTATCGCCGGACCCATGGTGATGTCGCCCCCGGTGACGTATGGGAACCCGGGATAGGGGGTTCCGTCCGCGTTGAAGACGTAGAGCTTCCCGTCCCGCATGCCGGCGATGATCTCTCGGGAGCCGTTTCCGTCGATGTCCGCAATGCTCGGGGTGCCGTAGGAATAGAGCGTCCCGGTCTCCGCCAGGACGCCGTCGGTGGCGGGGTTCGAATCCCCATCCCGGAGCTCGGTGCCGTCGGCGTGCCAGGCGAAGATGCACCTGCCCGCGGTGATCGTGATCTCCATCAGGCCGTCGCCGTCCAGATCCTCCATGGCCGGCGATCCGATGGGGTTGATCGAGCCGGTTCCGTTCACGTCGATGTTCTTGGGCCACCCGGCAAGTTCGGCGCCGAAGCGGTCCACGACGTGAAGGAGGTAGTCGGACCAGCCCGCGGCGGCAACCACCTGGTATCCGGTATGCAGGGCGTCGCCCGAACAGGGCGTATTCCAGAACCCGGTCGACGTGGTTTGAGTGAGCGGCCCCAGGGTCGAGCTGCTGTGGTCGCCGTCGGTGTATTCGCCGCCATCGGCGGTCAGGGCGTACAGCTCTTCCCCGCCGGCGAGGATTTCCGGAGTCCCGGCGCCGTCAAGCCGCGCCAGGCTCACCCCTCCCACCGTGGCGGTCTTGACCTCCACCGGCCAACCCGCGTGCATGGCGAGGGAGGTCGTGGCCGAGATCACCGGGGATAACGGACCCTGGTTGCCGGAGGAGTCCAACGCGGCCACCCGGTAGGAGAATCGGGTCAGGGAAGAGAGGGACTCGTCCACGTAAACCGCGCTTCGTTCGTTGATCCGGGAATTCACTCGGGTGAACGGTCCGGAGGGGGTCGGCGCCCGGTATACGAGGTAGCTCCGCAGGTCGGAATCCGCGGGCTGGGTCCACTCGAGAGCGATGGAATTGGCTCCGCCGAATGCCAATAGACCGCTCACCGGGCCGGGTGGGGTGAACTCCACCGGCCAGGTCGACTCCTCGCCGTAGGCGTCGACCACTACGACCGAGATCGAGTGGGCCGCAGCGGGATCGTTCAGCCGGAGGACGAATCCGTCCGCGGGGTTCGAGCCGGTCGTCCCGGGCGCGATGTTGCCGATCACGCTCATCGAATCCGTGATCGTCACCCCGGGATCGATGGAGCGAAGCCGGGCGGTCACCTGATAGGCCTCGCCCAGGCCGGTGTTTCCGAGTTCGGGGATCACGGAGAAATCCTCGGAAGGCTCGATCGACCCGTTGCCGTTTCCGTTTCCCACCGTGTCCCTGATCGTTTGGGTGAGGTACTCGTACTCCGGTCCGTGGAGATAGAAGATGATGTCCTGGATGAAGATCCCCGAGGGCCCGGACAGGGTCAGGCTCACGTGCGCTTCGTGCTTCCCGCCGAAGCCGCGTTCCACGGTGATGACCATGGGATCGAGGGCCAAGCCCGTAGCCCCCGCCGCGATGGAGCCGAAGGACGAGGCTCCGTCTCCCACCGTCAGGTAGGGGTCGGAGTTGGAGAGGGAGGCGCTGAACGCACCGGTGGCGGTGGTGCCGGAGTTACCGATGGTGAGCCAAAGTTCCACCGTCTCGCCGGCGTCGAATTCCCCATCGCCGTTCCCCCAGGAGGGCGCGGTCTGATCGTCGTCGACCTCCTGGCTCTGGGCGAAGAGGAACGCCCCCGGCGGAGCTACGACCTGAGCCGTTCCGAAGGACGGCAGGGCGCCTTCGTCGAATACGCCCACCGACACCGTTCCGGGAATATCGGGATGGAAGGCCACCACCGCCTGGCCGAACGCGTCGGTGAGGCCCGCCCCGTAGTCGTCGCCGTCCTTCACCAGGGCCACCCGCGCCCCCGCCGCCGGGGATCCGTTCCGGGCGACCCCGACGGTGAACGTTCCCTGTCCGAGGGAGAAGGTCGGGGAGTGGGAAACCACCAGCGAATCGGGAGCCAGGAGCCAGTAGGACAGGCTGGGGTCCCCCAGGTAGATCTGGCTCATCTCGGACCAGCGCTGCGGACCGTCGTAGTTGGACGCGCCGATGAAGGGCACCTTGGTCAACCCCGCGGCCCTTCCCAGATCCAGCACCTTTTGCCGGAAGAGCAGGGAGTAGAACTGGCGGATCCAGCCGGTCTGGGTGTCCGCGAAGCTCTCCCGGGTGGATCCGAGGACGGCGACGGAGCCCCCGTTCGGGTTGAGCAGGAAACGTTCGCCGATGCAGTTGTAATCGAATGCCGCCGAGATGCAGTTGCTGGCGTAGAGGACGAACGTCTTGTTCCCGTTGTGCAAGGCGTCGACATCGGAGTTGGTGAGGGTCAGCCCACCGATCCCCAGGGACATCACGTTGGTGTGACCGTGGCCGATGTGATGAAAGAAGGCGCAGCCCTGGTTCAGCGAGTCGATGACCGCTTGCTTGTTCTCGGCCACCGCGCCCGGCCACGCGGTGTAGTTCTCGTAGAGTCGAACGGGGACGATCCCCGCCGCCAGGCTGTCCACGACGCTCTCGCTGACGGCGGCTCCGTCGAAGACCGCGGTCGCACCCGGCGTCCACGTTCCCGGGTTCAACACTTCGCTGGCGAACACCACCTTGTTTCGGGTGTCGGCCGGAGGAGCCTGTTCGTAGGCCAGGGTCTTGTCCACCAGGATCGAGGCCGTGGCCGCGTCTTGCGAGGGCAGCCTCCCCACCCAGGCGTCGGGGTACATGTCGACGGCATCTCCCGATTTTCCGGTGGCCTGCGCCTCACCGAACTGCGAATCGCCGTCCGCATTCCAGTTGCCGTCCACGTCGCTGAAGTAGAGATCGGTCGGGATGTCCTCCACGATGGGGGACGCGGCGTGGATGTACCGGGGGGGGAGAACGTCCGAATCGCCGCCCAGAAGCACATAGGCGGTGCCCCATTGGGATACCGCGTCGCGGATGAAGAGCCGGATGGATTCCTGCTTGTCCACGCCCCCGGGGTAGTTGGTCCGGATCCAGTCCAGGGTCCGGACCACGGTGTAGATACCGGTCCGGGTCTTGAAGTCGGCCAGGCGTTGATACTCCGCCGCTTGCTCCGAGGACGTGATGATGACCATGTCCACGGTACCGCCGTCCACCGAAGGCCGGTAGGTGGCTCCGACCGGCGTGCCGCTGTTGACCTGGGGGGCCAGATCTCCGCGCCGTCCGGCGCTTCCCCCCCGGGGAGCGTTGAAATGGAGGATGGCGTCGGGATCCCGACCGGTGAGCGCGCGGAGGGACTCGCGGAAGGTACGTTCCCCCTCCGGACTCTCCCGGCGCATCCGGAGTCGGCCTGGTTCCTCGCCCGCCGCTTCGAGGAGGACGGTCACTCGAAACCGGGTCATTAGCCGGACCGTCCCGCTCGACGCGCGCCAGCTCACCGGAGCCACCACGACCGAGACGACCGGTTGGCCCCGCATCGAGCCCCCGTGGTATCCGACGACCGGATCGTCCGGAATGAACGATCCGCCCTGCCCCCGGGCGGCGCGTGGGGAACTCGGCTCGCCGTCGACGGCGGCGGGGCCGACCGCGGCCAGGGGTCCGCCCAGCGGGATGTCGGCGGTCTCGAGGGGCGTCACCCGGACCGAGGCGGCCCGGGTCCCCTCGGGGAGGAGAAGGACGATGGGTTTGACCGGAAGATCGGGACTGCCCGCGGGGAGGAGCAATGAACCCTCCCGCAGTTCGACCCGGGTGAGGCCGTCGGCTTCCCGGATGACGAGGTCACCGGGCGCCACGCGGACATCCCGGCTCACCTCGGAAGGGGAGGCAGCCGCCGGAAATGTGAGGAGCAGGTTCGAAGCCAGCAGAAAGAGAGCGGCGCGGCGTCCAACGTGCATGGTGGGGGTACCCATGGGTTTGAGCGCAAGAAATGCGTGCATCTGGTTGCAGTGAACGCAACAAGTGTACCAGAAAGTGGGATGCGGGTTCCGCGGCGCAAGTGCCGCTGGCGGGCGAACTAGCAGGCGGCCAAGGCATTACGGACCTGCAGCCCGTGCCGCGGAGGTGGGTGAAGCCCCCCGTTCGGGCCCCACGTCAGCTCCTGATTCGGGGGAAATCCCCCGGACCCCCCGCGCGCTCCGCGCTGGAAATTTCCCGACCGGGATGCGACATTTACCGGCGCATCCGGCACGCGCCGTCCCCCGGGCCGTGCCGCCGGACATTTCGACAAGGAGCAAGACGTCATGGAGACCCGATCGTTTCATCCGTCCCGCCGCATTCTCATGGGGGCGGGCCCGTCCGACGTACCGGCGCGGGTCCGGCAGGCCATGGCCCACCCCACCCTCGGCCATCTCGATCCCGAGTTCGGTGAGTTCATGGACGGCGTGAAAGAGCTCTTGCGTTACGCCTTCCGGACCCGGAACGAGCTCACCTTTCCCTTCTCCGGTCCCGGCTCGGCGGGCATGGAAGCCTGCATCGTGAACCTGGTGGAGCCCGGAGACGAGGTCGTGGTGTGCCGGAACGGCTACTTCTCCAACCGCATGCACCTCATGGTCGAGCGCGCCGGCGGCGTTCCGGTGATGGTGGAGGCCCCCTGGGGCCGGGCGATCGACCCCGCCCAGGTGGAGGCGGCGCTGGCCGCCCATCCCAAGGCCAAGGTGGTGACCTTCGTCCACGCCGAGACCTCGACCGGGGTGCTCTCCGACGCGGCCGAGCTGGCCGGAATCGCCCGCCGCCACGACGCCTACACCATCGTGGATGCGGTGACCTCCCTGGTGGGGACCCCGGTCCTGACCGACGAGTGGGGGCTGGACGCGGTGTTCGCGGCGGGCCAGAAGTGCCTTTCCGCCCCTCCCGGTCTTTCCCCGATCACCATGAGCCCGCGGGCGGTGGACCGGATCAAGAACCGCCGGATCCCGGTGCATAGCTGGTTCATGGACATGGGGCTCCTCACGTCCTACTGGAGCGGAGCCGGGCGCCGTGCCTACCACCACACCGCACCCAGCAACGCCCTCTACGGACTTCACGAGGCCCTGGTCATGCTGACCGAGGAGGGTCTGGAGCCGTGCTGGACGCGCCACCGGCTCCACCACGAGGCCCTGAAAGCCGGGTTGACCGCGATGGGGCTGGAGTTGCTGGTCGACGAGCCGATCCGAACCCCTCAGCTCAACCCGGTCAAGGTGCCGGCGGGAGTGGACGAGGCCGAGGTGCGGACCCGGCTCCGGGTGGAGCACGGGCTGGAGATCGGCGCCGGTCTGGGGGACTTCGCCGGCAAGGTCTGGCGGATCGGGCTCATGGGCGCAGCGGCCAGCCGGGTCAACGTGCTCACCTGCCTGAGCGCCCTGGACACCGTCCTGGGAGGGGTCGGGGCCCCGTATCGTCCCGGGGTCGGCGCCGCCGCCGCCCGGGAGATCTATGCCGCCTCGTCCTAGACGATCGGCGCGGTCCCGGGCGACCCGGCTCCGCTCCGTCAGATGACCGCCGCCGCCGGGGAGCCCGTCGTGGCGTCACGGCCCCGTCGCGACCTCCGACTGATCTTCCAGGAGGGCGTGGCCTGGAGCGCCATGGTCGGCCTCGGCGAGACCTACTTCGCCGCGTTCGTGCTTGCCCTGGGCATGGGTGCGGTGCCGGCCGGCCTCATCTCCACCGTGCCCCTCCTGGCCGGAGGCGTGCTCCAGCTGGTCACTCCCTGGGGGGTCACCCGGCTCCGTTCCCGCCGCCGTTGGGTGGCGGCGTGCGCTTTCGTGCAGGCCGCGGCCTTCCTCCCCTTCATCGGAGCGGCGGCGATGGGAAGGATTTCCGTCCTCGCCTTGTTCGCCGCCGCCTCGCTCTACTGGGGGGCGGGGCTCGCTGCCGGCCCGGCCTGGAACGTCTGGGTGGGCCAGCTCGTGCCGAGGATGGTGCGGACCCGGTACTGGGCGCGGCGAACCTGGGCCATCCAGCTCGGGAGCCTCTTGGCCCTGTTGGCCGGGGGAGCCATCCTCGAGCTGGCCTCGAAGCTCGGGGCTCCGCTCCTGGGGTTCGCGGTGATCTTTCTTTTGGCCGGCGGCGCCCGGTATCTTTCCTACCGCCGCGTCTCCCGGCAGAGCGAGTCCCGACCTCCCCTGACCGGGGAAAGGCTGGTGGTGGGTCGCGACCTCCTGGGGCGATTCCGCCACGCCGCGGGAGGGAAGCTCCTGGGCTACATGATCGTCCTCACCGCCTCGGTGGCTATCGCCAGCCCCTACTTCACCCCCTACATGCTGCAGGAGATCGGGTTCTCCTATACCGCCTACATGTTCCTGATCGGGGCGTCCTTCGCGGCCAAGATCGCCGTCCTGACCGGTCTCGGAGGCCTGGCCCGGCGGGTGGGCGCGATGGCCCTGCTCCGGGTCGGGGGTCTGGGCATCATGGCCATCCCCCTGTTCTGGATGGTGTCCCGGTCCTTCAGCTATCTTCTGGTTCTCCAGGTGGCTTCCGGTGTCCTCTGGGCCTTCTACGAGTTCGCTTCGTTCCTGCTCCTCTTCGACACCATCCGGGAGGAGGAGCGAACGAGCCTCCTGACCACCTACAATCTGGTGAACTCCATGGCCACGGTGGGAGGGTCGCTCTTGGGAGCCGCGCTCTTCGGGGCCCTGGGCCACGGGCTGCTCGGCTATCGGGCCCTGTTCGCGGTGTCGTGGCTCGCGCGGTTGGGAGCGGTGGTGCTTCTGGTCCGGGTGGCGGGGCTCAAATTCCCCGTCATGGGCCTTCTGTTCCGGACCCTGGCCCTCCGCCCCTCGGCCGGGTCGATCGACTGGCCGCTGCTGGCTGCGGTGCGGGGACGCCGGCGGCGCTGAGCCCGGTCCCCGGCCGGGCCATTGAGGGCCGGGGCCTCGTTCTCCATAATCGGACCCGCCGGCGCCGCCGCCTTCGGTCCGTAATCCCGAACCCTGCGAGGATGCATGCCTCAACCCGACGTGACCATCGTCGTCGTTCCCCGGGAACGGTTCAGCTACGCCCGGGAATCGTTGGAGAGCATCTACGCCCACACCGCGATGCCGTTCCGGTTGATCTACGTGGACGGGGGCTCCCCGTGGCCGGTGCGGGCCTGGCTCGAGACCTCGGCGAGGGAACGCGGCTTCAAGCTCATCCGGACCCGCGCCTACCTCACCCCGAACCGTGCCCGGAACCTGGGCCTTCGGCGGGCCGGAACCTATACGGTGTTCATCGACAACGACGTCCAGGTCACGCCGGGATGGCTCACCACCATGGTGTCGGCCGCGGAGGCGAGCGGGGCGGACGTGGTGACCCCGCTCATCTGTCAGGGGCTTCCGGTGGGACGGACCGTTCATTCCGCGGGGGGACAAACCGGGATCCGCGAGGAGGAACGGAACGGCAAGGTGGAGCGGCACGTCTTCGAGCGGATGGATTTCCACGCCATGCCGGTGGCCGAGATCCGGGACCGATTCCGGGCCGGCCCCACCGAGTTCGCCGAGTTCCACTGCATGCTGGTGCGGACCGCGCTGTTCGACACCGTGGGCCCCCTGGACGAGGGGCTCCTTGCCACCCGGGAGCACGTGGACTTCTGCCTGACCGTGCTGGCCGCCGGCGGGACCATCCGGTTCGAACCGACCGCCGTGGTGACCTACGTTCCCGGCCCCCCGTTGAAGTGGTACGATCTGCATTATTTCATGCTGCGCTGGAGCGATATCTGGGAAGCCGCGAGCCTGGACCATCTCCGGAAGAAATGGGACCTTGCGCCCGACGGCTACTTCCGCCTGCGATACCGCAACGTGGGGCTCCGGCGTCGGATGACCCTGGTGAAGCCCCTGGTTCACCGGATCGCCTTCGGCCGGGACGTGCGGGTGTTGGAGGAGGTGCTGTGGCGGATGGAACGGCTTCTGAATCGGGCGATGGTCGCGCTCCACGGTCCGCCCAACCACGGGGCGCCGGAGAGCGGTACCGGAATTCCAGCGGTCTCCGGTAGCCGGCCGGCCGCGCCCTTCATCCGGCCGACAACGGCGCCCATCCGCGGGGGAGATGGCGGTCATCGCGATTCGGAATGACCGGTGACGTCTCCGAGGTGATATATTCCCCGCACTATTGTGTGGATCCCGGCTCGTCCGGGTGTGGTTGAAGGAGGCCCCCGGTGCGTCGACCCCGTCCGTTCCTCGCCGTCGTTCTTGCCGCCCTGATCCTCTTCCCCGGGGCCGCCCTGGGGTGGGGAGGGGACGTCCACCGGCTGATCAACCAGGGCGCGATCCAGGATCTTCCCCTCGCGTTCCAGGGGTTCGCCCAGTGGTCGACGGATCTGGTGAATCTCTCCACCGCCGCCGACGCGCGGAAGAGCAGCACCCCCGGAGAATCGATCCGGCACTATATCGACATCGACAGCTACGACAGCTTCTTCACCGGCACCTTCCCCCACGATTACGACGCCGCGGTGGCTCTCTACGGGACGTACACCGTCGACAGCAACGGGGTACTGCCCTGGGCGATCGAGGACACCTACGCGAGCCTCGTGAACGCATTCGCCGCCCACGACTGGACCACCGCGGTGGCCAAGGCCGCGGATATCGGGCACTACGTGGGGGATCTCCACAATCCGCTCCACGACACCGAGAACTACGACGGACAGCTCACCGACCAGGACGGCATCCACTCCCGCTACGAGAGCAACATGACCGGGCGTCACCTCGCCGAGCTGGCCCCCGGCCCGGGGCCCGCGAGCTACGTCGCCGACCCTCTGGAAGGCGCGTTCGATTGGATCGACGGCCAGTACCCGGGAGTGGCCGAGATCCTCGCCGCGGACCTGGTCGCCAAGCAGGTCTCCGGGGGCAGCACCCGGAGCACCGCCTACTACGACGCCCTGTGGCAGGAAATGAGCGACGATACCCGCACCTGGCTCTGGAAAGCCTCCTCCCGGGTGGCCGGGCTCTGGTACTCGGCCTGGGTGGACGCGGGCTCGCCGGTCCTCCCGGGGACGGTGGGGGTGGACCCGCCGGCGCCGTCGGCGCCCTTCGCGCTCGCCCCGGCGAGCCCCAATCCCTTCCGGGGCTCCACCGCCATCGCGTTCGAGGTGCCGGACGGGACGGCGGCCCGGATGGCGGTCTATTCCGCCGACGGCCGGCTGATCCGCACTCTGCTCGACGGCTCCGTCCGCTCCGGGCTCCGGACCGTGACCTGGAACGGGGCCGACAACCGGGGGGAACCCGCTGCCTCGGGGCTCTACTACATCCGCCTGAACGCCGCCGGGCGGACCGCTTTCCAGAAGACCCTGCTCCTCCAGTAGCCCCCGCCGGAGGCGTCCTGGAATCTCCGCGTTCGAATCCCGTGCCAGGCGTCTCGATATCCATCGCGAATTCCAGTTCTTCTCGCTACAAATGATCCAAATCTATTTTTCGGGACGGGGAATCCGTGGTTCTCCACACGCGGATGGGGTAGCCTCCTCCACCGGTGTTCGCCCTCAACGGAGAGTGGGGTGCGGATGGGATGATATGAGGAGGCGCGAACTGAGATTGCCCGACGGCCCGCGCGGCGTCCTGCCGCTTCTGCTCCTGTTGTTCCTGGGATGTTCGGATGGACCCGCCGCCGCCCCTTCCGATCCGGGGAGTGGAGGAGAAGTCCCGCCCCCCGGCCCTCCGGTTCTCTCCGGCGACATCCATTCCAACTGCTACCGTTGGCCGGTGGGACAGTTCACGCCGCGGAACGAGGCCGCCCTCTCCGTCGGTCTCGCCGCCGGGGACACCGCGGTGGACTTCACCCTTGCGGGACCTGGAGGATCGGCCGGTCGCCCTGTCCGCTCTCCTGGCCGAGGAACCGGTCCTGCTCATCCTGGGGTCCCACACCTGACCGCTCTATCGGGGCAGCGTGCCTGCCCTGGACTCCCTGGCCGCCGAACCCATGGGTGATGGCACCACCCTGGCCGACCACGTGCGGTTCGTGCACGTCTACGTCATCGAGGCGCATCCGACTCGCCCCCGAGCCCAGCCCCTACACCGGAAAGGTGTGGGAGCTGGAGTATTCCGACGTGCCCCAGGCCAAGACCTACGAGGATCGCCTGGCCAACGCCCGTCTCACCCGGTCCCTGGTGACCGGGAACCAGCTCTACCTGGTCGACGATCTCAACCGGGACGGGTTGGTGAACCCCGTGTGGTGCACCTACGGGACCGCCCCCAATCCGACCTACGTGATCGATCGGGACGGGACGGTGGTCCTGGCCCAGTACAGAACCGACGTGGACGCGCTCCGGCCGGTCCTCTACGCCCTGCTCGACGCGGAGCGATGAGGCGGAGGATCGCCCCGGTCGGTCCGCCGCCGGCTTCCGGGAAAGGCCGGCGTCACCGGCCTTGTCGCCAGGCCTCGATCTGGTCGCCGGCCGATCCGTCGTAGGCGAAGGCGGGGACGCCGTCTCCCTTGCCGTCGGAGGCGACCTCGAAGTGGGCCGGGGTCCCGGAATTGTCCGGGGTAAAGACGTCGTAGCCCGTGCCCTTTCCCCCGCCGTAGACGAAGTAGAAGTACCCATCCACCCAGCCGTCGTCGTTCCGGAGGGGGATGTAGGAGTAGCCCCCATCCACGTACCGGCCCGGTGGCGTGGGGATGAGATCGGGGAGGGCGGCGAGGTAGCCTTCCTCGACCAGCTGCTCCAGCTTTTCGGGATAGAGACCGCCGTGCTGGGATCCGTAGGCGGTCATGGCCTGGTCGACGGTGGATACCGCCTGGCGGAGCCGCCCGAGCTTCATCCCGGCCGCCCGGGCCTCCAGCGACCTCCGCATCGCGGCCTCGAGGAAACCGTACTCCGCGCTCAGGAGGGAGCCGGGGCCGTGGAAGTTCAGTTCGAACCGGTTGGACCCGGCGGTGCCGGTCACCTCGAACACGCCGAGGCGCCCCCCGGCCGAGGTCCGGAGGACCGCGAGGACGCTGTCCATGCCGGCGCCGGCCGGACCGCCGCCGTCCCCCAGCGAGGCCAGGAGCGGGAAGGCCAGGTCCGCGTTCACCCGAACGTAGGTGCGGCCGGTAACTTCCGGGAGACCGTCCTTCTCCGGCGCCTTCCGCCCGACGGTCTCGGCCAGCCGTGCGGAGTCGGCGGCCACCACGAAGAAGCCGGGGCCCATGGCGTAGAAGTAGTCGTTCATCAGGGGATAGAGCGTGAACTCTCCCGCCTTCGTACCGGGCATCGCCCGCATCCGGGCGACGGTGTCGGTGCCCATCGTGGACCCGAGGGCATCGAGGAGCTCGTCACGGAACGCGGTCGCGTCCTCGACGCCCAGGGCGACGATCACCGTGGGGTTGTGGTCCTCGGCGTCAGGGCGGGGGGTGAGGACCGCGACGTCCAGCTCACCGCTCAGGAGCGGCAGGATCTGGGACTCGATCTGGGAATGCCAGAGGGTGAGGAATGTCAGTTCCGCCACCGGGCCCTTGGAAAGGAGATCCTGAACGTCGGGGCGGTTCATGAACGCGCTCAGGGTTCGTAGGTCCCCGGCGCCGTTGGGCCGGGAAAAGACCGCGGCAACCTCGTCGTCCCGGAGGTAGGAGCCGAAGCGGAACCGGCCGGGAGGGACGTCGGCCAGGGCTCCCAGGAGCCCCGTGGTCCGGGAGCGATCCAGGGTCACGGCGAGGTGCGCCTCCAGATCCTGGAGCGAGGTCCGCGTGTCGTAGGTCAGCCGGTCGAGGGAGGGAATGCCCAGGAGATCGAGGAACGCCGCGGCCGCCGTCGCGGTGCTGTCGCCGAGGTCCGGCGGGACGAGAAGCGGGGTGAGATCCTCCACCACCCGGTGGAGATCGATCTCGATGTTGCTGGAGCTGTCGAATCGCAGGATGGGGGAGTCGGCGGCCCCGGCGGGGGCCGGCCCCGACAGGATCGCCGCCAGCACCGCGCCCACCACGCATCCCAGAGCGGATCGTGACTTCCACCTCATGACCGACTCCTCCTTCTCGGGGCGGCAGCCTGTCGCCCGTCTCCGATGTCTCTCCGAATCCGTCCGGCCGGCGGACGGGCCGTGGTTCCGCCCACCCTACCCAGTCCAAGGCGCCGGTGTCCATGGCTCGCGGGAGGCCGGCGCGTGTGGTGTCCCCGACACACCTGAGGTGCGGGGGCGACATCCGGGCTCGGGAACGGCCGGGGCGGGTCGATGGAAGGCCCCTGGAATCAAGAGGTTGCCGCAGGAGAGGGGACGGTCCGGCTTGGCATCGGACTTGCCTTGAACGCGGGGCAGACCGGTCCGGCGGGATCCCCTGGAGGCGGGACGACGCCCGAACCGAAACGAGGAGGTATCGATGCGAGCCCGCAGATGGATTGCAAGACTGGACGCGAGGCTGATCGGAACCCGCGAAGCGGTGGCTCTGACCGCGCTGGCCGCCGTGCTCCTGTCCGGTTGCGCCAGCAGTCGCCGGGGGGGATCGCTGTTGAGCGACGCATCACGCGAGGCGTCCCGCTCCGCCCGCCACCAGGACGACGACCGCCACAAGGACGACGACCGGCGCGGGAAGCCGAAGAAGAAGGCGCTCCACGCCGGGCGGGAAACCCGGCGGAACCGCGACCGCGTTCCCGACACGGTGGTGATCCTGGTGGACGACGCCGAGGGTCCCGTTCCCGAATACCGCGCCCGGGACCACGAGGAAGCGACCCCGACCACCTACTTCGCCCGGTTGAGCGGGGGGGGCGGAGGAAGCGATCGCCCCGAGCTCGACGGGTGGACCTCCATCGCCATCGAGGCCGGTGCGGTGGAACAGGGAACGGGCCGGAGGCTCCAGGGCGGCCTGGAACTGGGCGCCGCCTCCGTCCGCCAGACCGGCTTCTTGACCGAGGGCCTCACCGACGTGCTGGAGCTCACCGCCGGCGGAAGCCTCCGCTTCTACATGACGCCGCTCCGGGCCGGCCCCAGTCCCTATGCGCTGGCCGGGTTCCGGGCCGGACTCGTGCGCTGGGACTACGCCGCCGGCCTCCCCGTCGAGGACGAGTGGGGCGACGTGTCCTGGGTGCACAGCGACTTCGTGAATTCCTGGACGCCCTACGTGGGGGCGGGCGTCGATCTCTTCCGTTCCGGACAGACATCGGTGGGCGCCAACGTGGCCGCGGGGGTGAAGGTGTTCAGCGACCACACCTATGAAGGCTTCCGGAACGACATCTTCCAGACCGCGGGGTTCGTGGAGATGCGCCTGGACCTCACCTGGCTCTCCCGCTGACCGGCCGCCGGCGCCGGATGGGGGACCCGGTCAGAAGGACTGGCTGCGTAGCAGCCGGTTGCCGGCGAAGACGTAGGTCCGGTGGCGCTCCGGATAGGTCCAGTACTCGACCACCTGACCGAAGGCATCCTCGCGATAGCGATAGACCGGGAACCCCGCCTCGCCGTACACCCGGGCCCGGTCGCCGGAAAGCGAACGGATCCAGCGGGCGGTGCGCACGGCCTGGCAGTCGTTGCAGCGGCGGATGGGGACGAAGAGGCCGGATAGGACGGGTTGAAGGGCCATGCCCGAGGCCTCGGCGGGTCCGGCGGCCGGCGCCGGGGACGTCAGGGCGGTCCGGGTCGGGGGGTCCGCCCCCTCCGCTGCGGAAAGACCCAGGACCGGAATCAGGCAGGCGGCCAATACGAGGATCGGTGCGGATCTCATGAGGTGTTCCCCCTCGCTCTGGTGCGAATCCATGGTGCGGGCGGGCCGGTGAAATCGCTGGATTTCCATATCCGTCCCGCCTGTTATTGTATCGGAATCGAGCCGCCCAGGGTGCGGGAATCACCCCGCCTTGGCCGGGCCCGCTCCCCGGGTCCGAAGCGCACTCCGACGGATGGAGACGAGGTCAAGAACGAGATACGCGTTCCCCGCCACCAGGAAGACGGCCAGCGCGGCGGCCAGGGGAACGGACGAACCGATGGCGGCGGCGGCGCCGGCGGCCAGGGTGAGAACGAGGAGCTGGACCCCCAATCCCAGCATGGAGACCCGGGTGAGGTGGGACCTTGCGAAGAGCGGGCCGTCGGCCATGCGGGCCAAGCCGGCCGGGGTGCGCACCGCCCCGGGATCCCCGAGCGCCCGGCCCACCCGGGCCTGGACCCACCGGTCCTGCCATCCATAGATCGCGAGGTAAAGCCGGTGGAGGACGACCAGGAAGAACCCCCCGTCCCGCGGGCGGGACCGCTCGTCGATCCGGCTCACGATGTTCCCGCGGCGTAGCGTCCGCCAGGCCACGGTGTGAAAGCTGTAGTACGAGCCCTGGAGGAGGGCGGAGACCAGGGCGGCGAGGGCCAGCGGCCAGACCACGGCATGTCCGAGCCGCGGGGCGGCGGCCCACGCGATGCCCGCGAACACCACGGCGTGGACGAACGCGTCACCCACCGAATCCAGGAAGCGTCCGGTCTGCGAGGGGCGATTCTGGGCCCGGGCCAGGGAGCCGTCCATCGCGTCGAGGAGATTCTTGATCTGGAGCAGCACCGCCGCAACGGCCAGCGACGTGGGGGTCCCCGCCCCGATCAGCACCCCGGCCGCCGCACCCGCGGCGATGAAGGCCCAGGTCAAGTGCAGGCTCCGGATCGGAGTGGAGCGGATGGCGCGCACCAGGAGAAGGGCCAGCGGCCGCACGTAGTCGCTCCGATCGGGGAACCGGTCCCCGGAATCGAGTTTTTGCCAACGCTCTCGATCCGTGGTCACGACGTCTCCATCGGGCAGAGGGGTCGGGGGCCGGGGGGCTCGGCCGGCGCGGCGCGAATCCAACGGTCGGAATTCTGCCACACCGGCGAGGTGAAGAGGGTGGAAAGGTCCGTGCCGTGGGTGGCGGAAGGGGCCGGCGGTGAAGCGGGCGTGGACACCGCCATCGACTTCTGGAAGAGTTATCCGGCCGGCTCGGCGCCCCGGACGTCCCGGAGCCCACCCCGGCCGCCCCGTGCGGGGCGCCAGGAGCAGAAGGAGGAACCGCCGCACCATGGACTCCGCCAAGACGAAAGCATTCGTGGACCGCACCTGGGAAGAGAGCATCATACCCGCCCTCGAGACCTACATCGCGATTCCCGCCCTCTCTCCGATGTTCGATCGGGATTGGGAGAAGAACGGGCACATCGAAAAGGCCATGCGCCTGATCGAGGGCTGGTGCCGGGAGCAGGGGATCGAGGGTCTCACCACGGAGATCGTACGGCTTCCCGGGAGATCGCCGCTCCTCTACATGGAGGCGCCGGGAACCGGGACGGGCACGGTCCTCCTCTACGGTCACATGGACAAGCAGCCGCCGATGACCGGGTGGCGCGACGGTCTCGGCCCCTGGACCCCGGTGGTGAAGGACGGAAAGCTGTACGGGCGGGGGGGCGCGGACGACGGCTACGCCGCGTTCGCCTCGATCACCGCGATCAAGGCGCTTCGGGAGCAGGCGGCGTCCCACGCGCGGTGCGTGGTCCTGATCGAGGCCACCGAGGAAAGCGGTAGTCCGGACCTGCCGTCCTACGTCGATCACCTGGCCTCCCGGATCGGCCAGGTGGATCTGATCGTCTGCCTCGACTCCGGTGCGGGCGACTACGAGCGTCTCTGGCTCACCGCGTCGCTGCGGGGAATCGTCGTGGGGAACCTTCGGGTGGAGGTTCTGAAGGAGGCGGTCCACTCCGGGACGGCCGGCGGCATCGTCCCCTCGAGCTTCCGCATCGCCCGCACCCTGCTGAGCCGGATCGAGGACGAGGCGACCGGGGAGATCCTGATCGGGGACTTCCAGGTCGAGATCCCCCCCGACCGACGGGCCCAGGCCGAAGAGGTGGCGCGGGTGCTGGGACCGAAGATCCACGAGGACATGGGGATGGTCCCCGGGATGCGTCCCCTCACCGGGGACCTCGCCGAACTGGTGCTCAATAATTCCTGGCGCCCCGCCCTGGCCGTGACGGGAGCGGAGGGGCTCCCGCCCCTGGCCGACGGGGGGAACGTGATCCGCGCCGCCACCGCGCTCAAGCTCTCGCTTCGGATTCCCCCGGGGGTGGATTCGGTGCGGGCGGCTGAGACCGTGAAACGCACCCTGGAGGCCGATCCGCCCTATGGAGCCCGGGTCGATTTCGAGGTCGAGGGACCGGGGGACGGCTGGGCCGCCCCCACGCTGGCCCCCTGGCTCGAGAAGAGCATCGCCGAGGCCTCGGAGGCCTACTTCGGGAAGCCCCCCTGCGTGATGGGGGAGGGGGGCTCGATCCCCTTCATGGGATTCCTGGGCGCGCGGTTTCCGAAGGCGCAGTTCGTGATCACCGGTCTGTTGGGACCGTCTTCCAACGCCCACGCGCCGAACGAGTTCCTGCACATCGAGGCCGCAAAACGGTTGACCGCCTGCGTGTCCGGTATCCTGGCCGACCACGCCCGGGAGGCCGGTCGCTAGCGCGGCGCTCAATAGTGGCGCCGCGAAGCCCGCTGCCGCGGCGGATCGGTCGCGGCTCTAGGGAGCCATCTCCAGCTTGATGATGGAGAAGGTCGCCCCCTGGGGGTCCTGGAACGAGGCGAACCGGCCCACCCGGGGGATGTCCAGCGGGCCGACCAGCACCCGGGCTCCCATGGCGCGCGCCCGCTTCACGTCCCCGTCGCAGTCCGCCACCGCGAAGTAGGGGAGCCAGTTGGGGGGAACCGGTCCCCACTCCTCCTGGATCCGCATCATGCCGGCGACCGGTCGCCCTCCGTTCGTGAACGTGGTGTACGGCGCGGTCTCCGTCTCCTGGGTTTCGCCGACCCAGCCGAAGAGTCCGGAGTAGAAGGCCGCGGCCGCATCGGGATCGTCGGTCAGGTTCTCGTTCCAGCAGAGCGCCCCCGGCTCGTTCACGAGCCCCGCTCCGTGGTGGTTCCGGGCCTCCCACAGGGCAAGGACCGCCCCGCGGGGGTCGGCGATCACGCTCATACGCCCGACGTCCATCACGTCCATGGGATCCCGGACCACCTTGCCGCCCAGGGCGCGCGCCTTCTCCGAGGCCTTGTCGACGTCGGCCACCGAGACGTAGGACAGCCAGTGAGGCGGAATCCCCTGGGCGGTCATCGCCGCCGGCATCCCGTAGAGGGCGCCGATGTCCCTTCCCCGGAGCCGGAGCATGCTGTAGACCATGTCCGGTCCGACCGGGAGATCCTCGGGGGTCCACCCGAGCAGACTTCCGTAGAATTCCTTGGCCGCCCCCGGTTCGGTGGTGGCCAGCTCCATCCAACAAAAGATTCCCGGGGCGTATTCCGTGACTTCGCTCATCGTGATCTCCTCGGCGGCCGGCGGGGGTGGCGAGGCGGCGGCGGTTCGAACCGCCGGACCGGATCGATCGGGGGGAACGGGGCCCCCTCCGGGACGAGTATAGCCCGGGGCCCGGGGTAGCGGCCGGGGTGCCGGTGCGCTGGTCGCCGCTCCGGTTTTGTCCTATACTGCCGGCGCCCCGCCCGGTCGGGGCCGGGCGATCGCCGCGCGAAGGGTGCGCGCAGCCTCGTTCCGAACCGGCCGGCGTCCCCCCTCAGTCCCGGGTGCGTGAACCGGTCCCCCTTCGGTAGGGGCCGGGATCCATTCCCGGGCCGCCCGCCCGGCCACCCGGCACCGTATCCACGTTCGTCGGGAGGTATGTGATGAGACGCCTGCTCCGCTTCCTGGTCCTGGTGTTCGTTCCCGTGATGCTCCTCTCCGGTCCGGCGCCGGCGGCCGCGAAGGATCAGCTTCCCCCGCTCGTCGACCGCCAGCTCTTCTTCGGCGATCCCCAGATCGCGGGGGCGCAGATCTCCCCGGACGGCCGCTACATCTCCTTCCTGAAGCCCTACAAGGGGGAGCGGAACGTCTACGTGAAGGGCGTGGACGAACCCTTCGAGGCCGCGCGGCCGATCACCGCGGACGAGCGGCCGGTGCCGGGCTACTTCTGGAGCCGCGACGGGAAGTACGTTCTCTACGTCCAGGACAAGGGCGGGAACGAGAACTTCCACGTCTACGCGGTGGATCCCGCGTCGCCGCCCGAGGCCGGCACCGGGGTGCCGCCCGCCCGCGATCTCACCCCGGTGGAGGGGGTGGCCGCGGCCATCTACTCGGTGCCCGAGCGGACCCCGGGGACGATGATCGTGGGGCTGAACGACCGTGATCCGGCCTACCACGACGTGTATCGGGTGGACATCGCCACCGGCGAGCGGACCCTGCTCATCGAGAACACCCAGAAGGTGGCCCAGTACTTCTTCGACCTCGACGGGAATCCACGCCTGGCCATGCGCCAGGACGAGGAGGGCGGAACCCAGATCTACCGGGTGGACGGTGGGGACCTTGCCCCGATCTACTCCTGCACCTACCTGGAGAACGTGAACCCCGTCCGCTTCACCAAGGACGGGACGCGCGTCTACATGGAGACCGACAAGGGACGCGACGTGGACCTCTCCCGGCTCGTGTTGCTCGATCCGGCCGACGGGAGTACGAAGCTGGTGGAGTCCGATCCCGAGAAGCAGGTGGATTTCGGGGGCGCGGTGTTCTCGGACCTCACCGACGAGCTCATCGCCACGGTGTACGTGGGCGACCGGGTCCGGGTCTACCCCAAGGACGACCAGACGAAGAAGGACCTCGCGCTCTTCCGGAAGAACTTCCCGGACGGGGAGCCCGGCTTCGGCTCGTCCACCCACGACATGAAGCTCCAGATCGTGAGCGTGCAGAGCGACGTCGATCCCGGCTCGGTCTACCTGTACCACCGCGATACGGGAGCGTTCGATCTCCTCTACCGTTCCCGGCCCGATCTCCCCAGCGCGAACCTCGCCCACATGAAGCCCCTCCGCTATCGGGCCCGGGACGGCCTCATGATCCCCGCCTACCTCACCCTCCCCGCGGGGGTGGAGGCCCGGAACCTCCCGGTGGTGATCTATCCCCACGGCGGCCCCTGGTACCGGGACCACTGGGGCTACGAGCCCTACGCTCAGTTTCTGGCCAACCGGGGCTACGCCGTCCTGCAGATCAACTTCCGGGGGTCCACCGGGTACGGCAAGCACTTCCTGAACGCCGGGAACCATGAGTGGGGCACCGGGGCGATGCAGAACGACATCACCGACGGGGTGCGCTACCTCATCGACCAGGGCATTGCCGACCCCAAGCGGATCGGGATCTTCGGCGGCTCCTACGGCGGCTACGCCACCCTGGCCGGGGTGACTTTCACCCCCGATCTCTACGCCTGCGGGGTTCCCTACGTTGCGCCCTCGAACATCGTCACCCTGATCGAGTCCTTCCCCGCCTACTGGCGCCCGTTCCTCAAGGGGAGCTGGTTCATGCGGGTGGGGGACCCCGAGATCCCGGCGGATCGGGAGGACCTGCTCGCCCGGTCCCCGATCAACTTCGTGGACCGGATCCACGTCCCGCTCCTGGTGGTGCACGGGGCCAACGATCCCCGGGTGAAGCAGGTGGAGTCGGACCGGATCGTGGCCGCACTCCGGGACAAGGGGATGCCGGTGGAGTACCTGGTCGCCCCCGATGAGGGACACGGCTTCCGGGCCCCCGGAAACCGCCTGGCCCTGGCCGCGGCCATGGAGAAGTTCCTGGCCGCGCATCTGGGGGGCCGTTACCAGGAGGCGATGAGCGCCGAGACGGCCGCCGATCTGGCCGCCATCACCGTCGACGTGAGCACGGTGAAAGCCACCGAGGCCCCGGCGCGGTGACCGGGTCCATGGGGACGGAGGGCCGTGACCTCCGGCCTCACGGCGACCGGAGGGCCCGGGAAACACCCTCCGGCGCCCCCTGAACGATGTCCGGCCGCGGTCCCGGGGGCCGCGGCCGGGGTCAAATTGGGAGGTGAAGGGAATCGCCGCCCCCGCTACAATGCCCCGGCGCGTCTCCGATTCAGCCGAGATCTCAAAACTGCTTGGAGTTGAACCGTGACACCTTCCCTTACCGCCTCGGATCCCGACTTCATCGGGCCCAAGAGCACCCGCACTTTCCTGGGGCATCCGATCGGGCTGTTCTTTCTCTTCTTCACCGAGATGTGGGAGCGCTTCTCCTACTACGGCATGCGCTCCCTTCTGGTGCTGTACATGGTGAACTTCCTGTTCCTGAAGCCCGACGTGGGGCGGGAGGTGCTCGGATTCAACGCGCTCCGGGGCGGTTTGGAGCATATGTTCGGCCCCCTGGGCATCCAGCCTCTGTCGTCGCAGATCTACGGCCTCTACACCGCCTTTGTATACCTCACCCCGTTCTTCGGGGGGCTTCTGGCCGACAAGATCCTCGGCCAGAAGAAAGCGGTGATCCTGGGAGCGGTGCTCATGGCCATCGGCCACTTCCTCATGGCCGTCCAGAGCATGTTCTTCCCCGCCCTCATCTTCCTCATCCTGGGGAACGGCGCCTTCAAGCCCAACATCTCGACCCAGGTCGGCGGCCTCTATCCCAAGGGCGACTCCCGTCGCGACCGCGCCTTCACCATCTTCTACATGGGCATCAATCTCGGGGCCTTCGGTTCGCCCCTGATCTGCGGGACCCTGGGCCAGACGGTCGGCTGGCACTGGGGATTCGGAGCCGCGGGGGTCGGCATGGTCCTCGGGTTGTTCCTCTATCTGTACGGCCAGCGCTACCTCGCTCCGGAGCCATCCACGACCAAGTCAAATCCAGTGAGGTCGACCGGATTCATCAGCCTCTACATCGTCGGCATCGTGGTCGGAATCCTGGTGCTCCTGATCGCGCTCCCCACGCTCCTGTCCTTCGTGCCCGGCTTGGTTCGCCTCGCTCTCCTCCTGGGCGCCCTGGGGATCCTGGTATTCCTGATCTCCCGATGGTTGCTCTCCCTACCCCGCGACGATGCGCTTCGGGTGGGCGCCCTGATCGTGCTCTGCGCCCTCAACATCGTGTTCTGGGCGGTCTACGAGCAGCAGGGGAACACGATGCAGCTCTGGGCGGACCAGAACACCAACTGGAACTTCCTGGGGATGCATATCCCCTCCACCTGGTATCAGGCATTCAACCCCTTCATGATCTTCATCTTCGCCCCCATCCTGAACCAACTCTGGGCCTGGCAGAACAAGCGCGACCGGGAGCCCTCGAGCGTGGTCAAGATGGCCATCGGGTGCTTCCTTCTCGGCGGCTCGTTCATCATCATGATCGTGGCCTCCCAGGGGATGAATCCGGACCAGCTCCGGAACGTGATGTGGCTGGTGGGCACGACCTTCGTCCTCACCATCGGCGAGCTGTTCCTCTCTCCCATCGGGTTGTCCCTGGTCACCAAGGTCGCTCCGGCCCGCATCGTCTCCATGATGATGGGCGTCTGGTTCCTGTCCAGCTTCTTCGGGAACTACCTGTCCGGTTTCCTCGGCACGTTCTGGACCAGGATGCCGCGCACCTCGTTCTTCTTCATGCTCACCCTCCTGGGGGTGACCGCGGGGATCGCGATGTGGGCGATGTCGAAGCCGCTGAACCGGGTGGTGCAGCGCCACGAAAAGGCGGCGGCCTGATCCATCCGGAATTCGAGTGTTCCCGGTCGCGGGCGAACGATAGAAAATCTGGAATTGGCTTCTACATCCGGTCGACGGAACGGCGGTCCTTCGGGGCCGCCGTTTCCGTGGGGGGAGCGGATCGACGCGGTTGACGCTTGCGGTGCCGTGGGATGGCGTTTCGGGGAGCGGGAGGCGTGCGCGGGAACCGGGGCCTCGGACCGGCGGACACCGGGACCGGATCGGGACGGGGCGTGTCCCGGTTTGCAAAACCCCTACCATCCGTGTAGCGTTTAGCGAGTTACAGCACATTGCCCGCGTTTGCGGAACATCTTTTGAAAGTTCAAAGCGGGGCATATCCACGGGAATGAGGGGAGAAGCCATGGGAACACTGGAATCCGTCACCGCGCCCACCAGCAATGAGAAGCTCCTGGCCTGGGTCGATGACATGAAGACCATGCTCAAGCCGGAGTCGGTTCGCTGGTGCGACGGTTCGAACAAGGAATACCAGGAAATGCTGCAGCTCATGGTGGAGACCGGAACCGCCGTGTGGCTGAACCCCGACAAGCGGAAGAACAGCGTTCTGGTCCGCTCCGACCCCGCGGATGTGGCCCGGGTCGAGGACCGGACGTACATCTGCGCGCTGAAGAAGGACGATGCCGGCCCCACCAACAACTGGGCGGACCCGAAAGAGATGAAGGGGACGCTCAAGAAGTTCTACGATGGCTCGATGGCCGGCCGGACCATGTTCGTGATTCCCTACTCCATGGGCCCGGTGGGCTCGCCGATCGCCAAGATCGGGATCATGGTCACCGACTCCCCCTACGTGGTGGCCAACATGCACACCATGACCCGGGTGGGGACGAAGGTGCTCGAGGTGCTCGGGGAGAGCGACGACTTCGTGCGCGGGGTGCACTCGGTGGGATACCCGCTGAACGACCCCAAGAAGCCGGATCTTCCCTGGCCCTGCGACGGCGACAACAAGTACATCACCCACTTTCCGGACACCCGCGAGATCTGGTCCTACGGCTCCGGCTACGGCGGAAACGCGCTCCTGGGAAAGAAGTGCCACGCCCTCAGGATCGCCTCGGTCCAGGCCCGCGACGAGGGCTGGATGGCCGAGCACATGCTGATCCTGAAGCTCACCAGCCCGGAGGGCGAGGTGAAGTACGTCACCGGCGCCTTCCCCTCGGCCTGCGGAAAGACCAACCTCGCGATGCTGGTTCCCACCATCCCCGGATGGAAGGCGGAAACGGTCGGCGACGATATCGCGTGGATGAAGTTCGGGGACGACGGGCGGCTCTACGCCATCAACCCCGAGGCCGGGTTCTTCGGGGTGGCCCCCGGCACCTCGAACAAGAGCAACCTGAACGCGATGAAGACCCTCCATGCCAACTGCATCTTCACCAACGTCGCCCTCACCAAGGACGGCGACATCTACTGGGAGCAGATGCAGGACAAGGAGCCCGACGCCTGCACCGACTGGATCCGGCGCCAGTGGCGGCCGGGAGTGGGCCGGCCCGCGGCGCACCCCAACGCGCGGTTCACCGCTCCGGCCAAGCAATGCCCGGTTATCGCCGACGAATGGGAGGACCCCAAGGGGGTGCCGATCAGCGCGATCCTGTTCGGCGGCCGCCGGGCCACCACCATTCCCCTGGTGACCGAGGCCCTGAGCTGGCAGCACGGCACGTTCCTGGGTTCCATCATGTCGTCGGAGAAGACGGCGGCGGCGGCGGGGAAGGTCGGCGAGGTCCGGCGCGATCCCTTCGCCATGCTGCCCTTCTGCGGCTACCACATGGGGGACTACTTCGCTCACTGGCTCGAGATCGGGGCCAAGAGCGGGGCCAAGCTTCCCAAGATCTTCTACGTGAACTGGTTCCGGAAGGATGACGACGGGAAGTTCATGTGGCCCGGTTACGGCGAGAACAGCCGGGTGCTCAAGTGGGTGTTCGAGCGTTGCGACGGGAAGGCCAAGGCGGCGGAAACGCCGATCGGCCTCCTCCCCGAGCCCGAGGCTCTGGACACCAAGGGGCTGGATCTGAAGCCCGAGACCCTGAAGGCGCTCCTGAACGTCGACGTGAAGGCCTGGAAGGAGGAGATCCCCTCCATGAAGGAGCACTTCGCCAAGTTCGGGGACAAGCTGCCGGCGGGGCTCCGGGAGGAGCTGGCCGCCCTCGAGAAGCGCCTCGATCAGGCGTAGGCGGAATTCGATTGCCGACGGGCGGACCTTCGGGTCCGCCCGTTTTTTTGTGACCGGGCGGCCGGGCCCGCTGTGGCTTAGAACAGGGTGTAGATGAAGGGGGCGATTCCGGTCCCCCCCAGGATGACCAGGACGCTCACCAGGAGCAGCATCACCATGATGGGGGTGATCCACCATTTCTTGTTGTGCCGCAGGAATCCCGCGAAGTCCGCAAGGAAGTTCGGACGGGGACGCTCCGCCTCGCGGGAAAAGGTGTCGCCGGCCGGGCTGTGTGATGGACGCTTGGATTTGGTCATGAGCTTCTACCCTTCGCCCGGTGGGCGCTCAGTACTGTCGGAAGTAGCGGGATGGATCCTCGCTGGGGGAATGCTCGGTCCAGTAGCTCGATCGGTCCGGTTCGAACCGGCGTTCGAGCGGGTCGCGACCGGCCATCCGCATGATCAGCCCGATGGGGGTGAGCACCAGGTAATAGACGATGCCCAGCAACAGGTGGGATACCGTCCAGCCGATCGGGTAGGCCGCGTACACCCACCCGAGATAGATCCACCGGCGAACCGGGGGGATCGCGAAATAGATCACGGTGAGGGCCGCTCCGGCCAGCCAGATCGCTCGCCCCGCCTCCGGGGCGTGGAAACGCCGGAAGAAGACGGCTCCGAGCGCCGCCCCGAACAGCGCCAGGATGGCGCCGAACCAGAGCAGGTCCTTTCGGGACGGGTTCCTGTTGACTTCGATCAGCGACACGGAATTCCCTCCGGAGCGGGTCCCCGGTTCAGTCGAGTGCGAACTGTTCCAGATACGCCTGCCGGTCCACGGTCCCGGCGTCGGGCTGCTCGCCCTTCATCAGAACGAAATCCTCCAACACGAGCACGTCCATGCCCGTCGCCATGAAACAGCGGTAGGCGTCCTCGGGGGTGCAGACGATCGGCTCGCCGCGGACGTTGAAGCTGGTGTTGATGATCACCGGGCACCCGGTCTTTTCCTCGAACCGCTTGATCAGCTTGTAGTAACGGCCGTGACGGTGCGGATCGACGGTCTGGATGCGGGCCGAGTAGTCCACGTGGGTGATGGCCGGGACCTCGGAGCGCCGGACCCTGAGGAGGTCCAGTCCGGTAAGGCCGTCCCGCCGCCCGTCGAGTGCGGTTCGCTTCTCCTCCCGCACCGGAGCCACCAGGAGCATGTAGGGGCTCGGTTCCTCCCGGCGGATCGAGAAGATCTCGTGGACCCGCTCCTGGAGCACCGCGGGAGCGAACGGCCGGAAGGACTCCCGGAATTTGATCTTCACGTTCATGACCGTCTGCATCTCGGCGCTTCGGGCGTCTCCGACGATGCTTCGGCAACCGAGGGCCCGGGGGCCGAACTCCATCCGGCCCTGCATCCATCCCACGACCTTTCCGCCGGCGATCTGATCGGCCACATGGTCGCAAAGGGCGTCCTCGTCCGGGTACCGGAGGTACTTCGCCCCCGCCCCGTCCAGGAAGCGTTGAACTTCCTCGTTGCCGTACCGAGGGCCCAGAAGGGAGCCCTGCTGGCTGTCCAGGGGGTCCGCGGTCCGGGGCCGGTCCAGGAGATGGTGCCAGATGAACAGCGCGACCCCGAGAGCCCCGCCGGCGTCCCCGGCCGCCGGCTGGATCCAGATATTTTCGAACGGCCCCTCGCGGAGAATGGCTCCGTTTCCCACGCAGTTGAGGGCCACCCCCCCGGCCAGGCAGAGGTTCTTCATCCCGGTGACCGCATGCACGTGACGCGCCATGCGCAGCATGATCTCCTCGGTCACCTTCTGGATGGAGGCGGCGATGTCCATGTCGCGTTGGGTGACCGGGGATTCCGGGGGGCGCGGCGGGGCGCCGAAGAGCCGATGAAATTTCTCCGAAGTCATGGTCAGGCCGTGGCAATAGTTGAAGTAGGACATGTCCATGCGAAAAGACCCGTCTTCCTTCAGGTCCAGCAGATGCCGGAGGATCAGGTCCACGTAGACCGGTTCGCCGTAGGGGGCCAGCCCCATGAGCTTGTACTCGCCGGAGTTCACCTTGAACCCCGCGTAGTAGGTGAAGGCGGAGTAGAGGAGGCCCAGGGAGTGGGGGAATCGGAGCTCGTGGGACAGATGGACCCGGTTTCCCCTCCCCACCCCGTAGCTCGCGGTCGCCCATTCCCCGACCCCGTCGAGGGTCATGATCGCCGCCTCTTCAAAGGGTGAGGGGAAGAACGCGCTGGCCGCGTGGGCCTGGTGGTGCTCGGTGAACACGTAGCGCTTTGTGAACTCCTTCCCCAGCCCCTTGCTCATCTCGCGGGGCAGGTGGAGCTTCTGTCTCAGCCAGAGCGGCATGGCCCGCAGGAAAGAGCCGAACCCCCGGGGGGCGCCGGCCAGGTAGGTCTCCAGGAGGCGATCGAACTTCAGGAACGGCTTGTCGTAGAAGCCCACGAAGTCGAGGTCGCCCGGGGTCAGCCCGGCCTCGGCCAGGCAGTACTCGATGGCGCGGGTGGGGAAGCCGGGGTCATGCTTCTTCCGGGTGAAGCGCTCCTCCTGGGCGGCCGCGACGATCCGCCCGTCCACGATCAGGGCGGCGGCGGAGTCGTGATAGAAGGCGGACAAGCCGAGGATTCGAGCCATGGATTACCGGATCTCCCTCCGGTCGGGAGGGGTGAAGGTCCTCGTGGGGTCCCGCGGAAGCGAGGAGGCGGCGGGACAGGCCCGGACGCCGAAAAGCCCCAGGAGTCTATCACTTGCGGCGTCGGGGATTCAAAGGGATTCAGCCCGGCGGCGGGGCGGGGCGGCCGCCGCCTGGCCGTAAGGGACCGGGAGGGCCGTCTTATTGCCCGGGCGGCCTCACCGCCGGCGGAGATTCGAAGGGGGGGAGACCGACCACGGTTTCTAGAAGCCGGTCGGCGAGGAGCCGGTGCCCGGCGGGGTTCAGATGGATGTAGTCCATGTAGATGTTCTCGCCGTCGGGAGGGGCGGTGGGGACGATCACCGGCACGTCGAGTTCTCTCCCCAGCTCCTTCAGCTTGTCGATGTACGGGTCGCTCAGGCACACCGGGGTGTAGCCGTCCGTGCTCCGCCATCCCGAGAGCGAGACCTCGACCGTGGGCTTGGACTCGGCCGAGCGTCCGGTGGCGTCGTAGACCTCGTTCAGGAGTCGTTGCAGCATGATGGCCTGGACCTTGTAGATCTCGAGATCGGCGTGGAGACGCCGTTCCGCCTCCGTCCAGTCTTCCCGGGCCACCAGCGCCGAGTCGGTCCTCACCGGCCGGCTCTCCGCTGGCCAGTCCGGCAGGCCAACGAAGATCACCGAGGCGCCTGCGTTCCGGGATAGGAGGACGATCTCGCGCATGTTCGCCTCGTAGGCGCTCAGGGACACCCGGGGAGGGGCATCCAGGGAAATCCGGCGGTAGTCGGCGTACCCGCGGCTCAGGACGTCGCCCGCGGAGAGCAGGAGGTTCTGGAAGAGACCGTAGGCGGTGCTCCGGTTCAGGAACTCCCGCCGGCGGATCTTCCGGTAGGTGGAGCGGAAGTGAGCCTCGGAATCGGGGGCGCCGTCCGGGAAGACGGCGCGACGATCGTTGAAGTTCGTCTCCACGATCACCACGCTCGGGCCGAGTCGGAGTCCGCGGTGCTCCAGGTAGAGGAGCGATTGGCAGCTTGTGTAGCCGGGGATGCCGGCGTTGACAACCTGGAACCGGGCCCGGACCTTCTGCCGGAGGTCCTTCTCGAGCAGCTGGCTGAAGGTGCGGCCGGCTTCGACGCCGAATCCGAGCACCGTGGAGTCGCCGATGGTGAGGAGCCGGATCTCTCCTTCGGGCCTCTCGACGGGGATCTCCTCGTCCCGCAACCCGAGCGAGTTCGCCTCGCAGCGGGCTCCGCCCTGGTCGGAAACGCGGTCGGGAAGAAGGCCCCAGCCGAGCAGGGGATCGACGCTCCAGCCTCCCGACGCCCAGACCGTCCGGAGCGTCTCGGCGCGGGGGTCGGGGGCCAGGCCCACCGCCACCACGATCCGGCAGATCCCCTCGGTGGCGAGGAGGAAGAGGAGCAGGGTGCCCGCGGCGTAGGCAGCCTTGCGACGCCGGGAGAGGGGTGTCCTGAAGGATCGTGGGGGTAGCGTTGCGTTCACCTTCATGCGCTCAGGGCGGCCGCGGGCGTGCTTGCGAGGCCTTGCGATTTACCTTTCGGAAAGGGCCCAGCTCCAGGCTTCGTATCGAGCGGGGGAGTCTACCACAGCGGTCCGGCCCGCCGGCGCTCCTCCATTGGCGGTGCGGCCTACCCGGAGACGGGACAGCGGGCCTTCCGGTAGACTCCCGCCCGGTGCGGTCCGCCGCCGGAGGAGGGATGGCCGAGCGGTCGAAGGCGTCGGTCTTGAAAACCGATGAGCCGAAAGGCTCCGTGGGTTCGAATCCCACTCCCTCCGCCAGAAAGCTCCGCAGGCGATCGTTGGGCGGAGGTTGTCGTGAGAGCCGGGCGCTCGGGGACGTCGTACGACGAGCGGCGGCGAGGAGGACGACCATCCCACTCCCTCCGCCAGAAAGCTCCGCAGGCGATCGTTGGGCGGAGGTTGTCGTGAGAGCCGGGCGCTCGGGGACGTCGTACGACGAGCGGCGGCGAGGAGGACGACCATCCCACTCCCTCCGCCAGAAAGCTCCGCAGGCGATCGTTGGGCGGAGGTTGTCGTGAGAGCCGGGCGCTCGGGGACGTCGTACGACGAGCGGCGGCGAGGAGGACGACCATCCCACTCCCTCCGCCAGAAAGCTCCGCAGGCGATCGTTGGGCGGAGGTGGCCGGGTGAGACGGGCGCTTGAGGACGACCATCCCACTCCCTCCGCCGGAAGGCTCCCAGGGGCGGCTTGGCGAACAGCATGGGGCCTCAGGGCGGCACAGGAAGCCCACACCCTATATTGATGCCGAATTTGAATAGCTAGTATCCAGATAAGGTTCTGGAATCGCTTGTCGGTCAGGACGAAAATCCCCATCAGATAAGGTAGGTGGCCCCCAAACTTGAGCTCAGTGGAGTACCCCCGCGGGATCCCATTTCCCGAAGAGGGGAGAAGTCTATCCGGTGGAAGGCGGTCAACGGGGACTCGGACGGGAGGGAGAGCAGGATGGTCAGGGAGAACAAGTTCTGCGAGTTCAGCGGTTGCGTGTTCGATGCCAACTTTACCGCCTGCATCCAATCGGATGATTGCCAGACCATGTTCGCGGGATTGCAGGCGCTCATGGAGCAGTGTCGCGCCACGGCGCACATACACACCTCCCAGGAGCTCTGGGGGGCATGGATTCCGATGGACGAGTTCGAGGCCAGCGACGATTTGAGCGAGCGGCTCGCCAATATTCCCCGAGGCACCAAGCACTGGATCCGGATGATGGTGGAGGATGAGAAGCGGGAGGTGATCATCTTCGATCGCACCTACCACCCCTCGGGAGAGATGACCGAGCCGATCCCGGCCTGATCCCGGCCCCGGCGAACCCACGCCGACCTTCATTGCGGGCTCCTTCTGGGCTGTGGTACCCTCCGTGACCCGATTGCGGGATGCACAGCTGTACGCCTTGCGGAGAGGTGACCGAGCTGGCTGAAGGTGGCACCCTGCTAAGGTGTTGTACGGGAAACTGTACCGAGGGTTCGAATCCCTCCCTCTCCGCCATTCTGAGGCAACTCAGGTGGTAAACCTCCAGAGCCTGAGGAAGCAGGGCGAGCTGGGGATGTCGTGGCGAAGCGAAGCGAGAGCCACGACTCTCCCTCCCTCTCCGCCATTCTGAGGCAACTCAGGTGGTAAACCTCCAGAGCCTGAGGAAGCAGGGCGAGCTGGGGATGTCGTGGCGAAGCGAAGCGAGAGCCACGACTCTCCCTCCCTCTCCGCCACGATTGAGCTGTGAAGATGGGACCCCGGGTGCCGAGTTCACCCGGGTGAACTTCCGGTCCTCGGGTCGCGCCCCGTCACTCCCGCGATAGTCGCGCGCCGGACCTGTAGCCTACTCCCCCCCTCGGACGCCGGTCTCCCCGGATCGCTTCGCTGACGCCCCCGAAAAAGTGAGTCACACCCCACCGCGTGACGGGGTACGTGGGCATGAAGCCGTTCTTCTCCGAGGAGGTACCCGGGCCATTCCCCCGGCCTGGTCCCGCCTCCCCGGGTCGGCACGGACGGGCCCCCTCGAACGGCGCCGTCCACCCGGTGCGGCTGGGCGCCCGGCAGCGAGGCCCAGGCGCCCGACGCTCCGACATCAAACGCTCAAATCAAGGAGAGACCCATGCGCTTTTCCAAGTCCTTGTCCGCTTTCCTGATGTTGATCGCGGTGGCCGCCCTCGCCGCCGCTCCCGCCTTCGCCAACAACGGCAAGGGCCCGGTCGGTCCTCCCGGCGGCAAGATCTACGCCCACGACGTTGCCTACCGCACCGTCGGCACTCCGGCCACCCTCCCCAACCACGGCAAATTCAACACCATCTACGTGCTGGGCGGGACCCTCGCCAACGTGTCCGAATCGGCCCCCGGCGACCGGGACTGGCGCGGTGGGCGGTGGGAAGTCCGCCCGATCACCTGGGAAAACATCCCCATGACCCAGTTCACCAACGCCGAGCAGATCGAGGCCGCGGCCCAGGCCGGCGACATCTCGATCGGCGAGGTGGTCAAGCGGTTCGAGTGCCCGCTCATTCACGCCAAGGATTGATCCCGCCGCCGCAGGTTCGTGAATAGGTCAGCCTGGCGGCAAGACGGCCGGGGGCCCCGCGCCTCCGGCCGTTCCCCGTTCATCGGACCGCGGCTCTCCGCCGGGGTGCGCCCCTCTATTCCCCGACCCTGAAGGTCGTCCGGTCCAGGCCGGTGTTTCCGTCGGCGGGGTCATAGGCGTAGACCACCGCCTCGTAGGTTCCCGGGGAGTCCACCTTCCAGGTGCCCTCGAACTGGCTGGCCGACCCGGCGTATTCGAGGGTCATCTGGCCGACCTGCTTCCCGTCCTTCATGAGGAGCGCACCGACTTCGAACGTGTCCGCGTCCCAGAGCCCCCCGGGAGTGACCGGGCAGCCGCACATCATGGTGACGTTGGCCCGGAGCTCCACCTCTTGAGGAAGGTCCTTGAAGCGAACGTGGGATGGGGGGGCGAGAACGTCCACCGCGAAACCCGGGAGCCGGAGAAGGACCCCGTCGCCGCCGGTGATGGGTTTCCCCGGGATCACCCACTGGGTGGTCGAGACCCGGTTGGCGGCCTGGCGCTGGCCGAGGGGACCAAAGGCGCTCACCTCGATCAGGCGCGGCCGGGTGAGGTCGATCGTCGCGGTGTAGGCCGCCGAGCCCTCGGTGGAGTAGGAGGCGCCGGGTTCGCGCGGCTCCACCATGATCCGCTTGGTGTCCCCCGTGCTCCCCGCGGTGATCCCCGAGGCGAGCAGCTCGCCGGTATCCACATCCCGCAGGGTGATCCGGACGCCGCCCATCGACGTGCCCACGAACTTGGCCCCTTTGGCCAGGACCCGCACCGTGACCTCGGTGGGGACCGCCCCCGCCGGCGCCGCCAGGATCGCCGATACCGCCAGGGCCATTCCCATCGCCGTGAACTTCCTCATGGACTGATCCTCCTGGTTCCTAGAACCGCTTCCGCCGGACCATGGCCCCGGCCGGAGCCGGTTCCTCATCGCCCCGGGCCGTGGCGGGCCTGTGGAGCATAGCTCCGCTCGACGCGCCCGAGGAAGGATGCGCGGGGAAAGTGATGGGTCACACGGGAGGAAGGGATCACTCGGGTCTCGGGGGGACGAAAACCGGCCCCCGCCGGTGGACGGGGGCCGGAGCCCGGGGACCAACAACCGGGATGGGAGGAACACCCTGCCGTCCCTAGCCGGGGGAAAGGCCGGAGCGGAGCCCTCGAGCAAAACACGGCGGGCAAACGCCCGGCGATCGTGAAGGTCCGTAGCCGAGGAACGCAATGCCCCGATTACTTGGCCTATTGGATCGCAGACGTGCGCCGCCCGCCATTTCGGTAAGGCGGGGTGACGGACCAACCTCGGTGCCGTGAGGGACAGGTCCCTCCGTATCCCCGCCTACAGCGGGAATCTAGGCCGTCCTGACCCAGGGGGCAATAGGGCGAACACGATGACTTTGGGTAGGAAAAAGTCCTATACCGGAGATCCTGACCCGGGCCCTTCGTCCTCCAACCCCAGGCACCGCTCCAGAAACCGGGCGACCCGCCGATACGCGATGACCCGGTTCGGGAGCTTCCGGACTCCGTGGCCCTCGTCGGGGAATCGCAGGTATTCCACCTCGCCGCCGTGCTCCCGGACCCCCCGCACGAACTGGTCGGACTCCGTCACCGGATCGCGCGGATCGTTGGCCCCGTGGAGCACCATGACCGGATCCCGCACCCGCCCCACGTGGGTGATCGGGGAAAGCTCCACGAGGAACGCGCGGTCGTCGGGGTCGTCGACGTCCCCGTACTCCAGCCGGTCGCCCGCCCTGAGCTGCGGCGAGGCCCCCTCGAGGGCGGTGATCCAGTTGGACACGCCCACGATCGCCACCCCGGCCTTGAACCGGCCGGGGAAGGTGGTAAGGGCGGCCATGGTCATGAACCCGCCGTAGGATCCGCCCATGACCGCGACGCGCGAGGCGTCGGTGCGACCGTCCCCGGCCAACCAGCCCAGGGCGTCCTCCATGTCCCGCACCGCGTCGGGCCGCCGACGGAGGTTGTCGAGCCGCGCGAACTCCTTCCCGTATCCCGTCGAGCCCCGAAAGTTGAGATCCAGGACCGCGATCCCCCGGGCCAGGAGATACTGGTGGACGGGGTTGAATACGGGCCGGGCCTGGGCGGTGGGGCCGCCGTGCACGGCCAGGAGCACCGGCGGCTTCCCCGGGCCCCGGCGCGCGCCCGCCGAGGCCTCGGCGGAGATCGACTGGATCCCGGCCGGATCGGGGCCGTTCCCCCCCGAACCCGCCTCTCCGGGAAGGTAGAGGAGCCCATGAAGGGTGACCCCGTCCCGGGCGGGAAAGCTCACGTGCTCCGGGACCGCCATCCGCTCCGGATCCAGGCCGGCCAGGGAGGAGTGGGTGGCCCGCCCGAACGCCCCGGTGGCGAGGTTCCAGGTCCAGATGTCCCCGGGAATCCGCGGCCCGGTCACCGCGATCGCCAGCTCGGGCGCTCGCTCCGCGCAGGTGAAGCTCAGGACCCCGGCCGGGAGCGGAGGAACCTCGATGTTCCGCTTCTCCGCCAGGTCCCGGACCGCCAGGCGCGAGTAGCCCCCTTCGTTCACCGTCCAGGCCAGGTAGCGGCCGTCGCGGGTCACCTCGGCGGCGTCCACGTCGTTAGCGGGGGTCTCCACCCACTCGAGCGCCCCGCCGTCCGGGCGGGAGAACGCGAGGCCGGCGAGGTCGCGCCCCTGGTCGGTGACCAGGTAGAAGCCGCTTCCGTCGGGGAGCCAGGAGATGTGATCGTGGCGCGACGGCTCGTCGGGTTGGAACAGGGTCCGGAGCCCGCCCGTCCCGAGATCGAGCAGGAAGACGTCCTGGGCGTCCTCCCCCCGGGTCTGGGTGAGGACGAGCGCCCCGCCGTCGGGTCGCCACGCCGCCACGTAGAGCCCCATCCTTCCGGCCAGGACCACCCGGTCGGTTCCGCTCTCCACGTCCAGGACGTGGATGTCGAACGCTGCGCTCTCCGGCGGGCACTCGGCGTAGGCGATCCGGCGTCCGTCGGGGGAGAAGCCGCCGAAGACCCGGAAGGCGCCGGACGGGGGGAGAAGCTCCCGCTCCCGGACACCGTCCGGGGTGATCAGGATGTAGCCCTCCCGCTCGTTCCCGCCCCGGTCCGAGGCGTAGAGGATCCACGCGCCGTCGGGAGACCAGGCGTGCCCGGTCACCGACTCCCCGAAGGTGAGCTGGGACGGCCAACCCCCGCGGGTATCCACCACCCAGAGCTGGGGGCGGCCGCTCCGGTCGCTACGGAACGCCAGGTGGGAGCCGCTGGGGAAGAGCGACGGAGCCCAGGCCTTCTGTACCATGAGAAAACGCAGGATGTCCGGGCGGGGGGAGCCGGCAAGACCCATCACCAGGGGCTCCGGTCCGGGAACGTCTTCGGGCTTCGGGGTCGGGGGTATGCGGTTCACGGGGAGCCTCCTCGGGTGGGAAGGCTAGCACGCGCCCGCGGACGCGGCGATCCACGCGGCGAGGCCGGGGCCGCCGCGCCGCTCACGGAGCGCTATCGCACGACCACCCACTTGCGGGCCGCGCGGAACCCCCCGGCTTCCACCCGCACGAAATAGACGCCGCTGGTCCAGCGGGCCCCCGACGCGTCCACCGGATCCAGCACCGCTTCCACCCGGCCGGGCCCTCGGCGGCCGAGGTCCCGGCGCGCGACCCGCCGGCCCCGGACATCCAGCACCGTCACCGTCACCGTTGCCGCCTCGGGAAGGGTGAACGCGAGCCGCGCGGGCCCGGCGCCGGGGGAGGGATAGGGACCGGTCAGACGCAGGCCCGGATCGGCCGGGCGCCCGGGAACTCCGGTCACCGAGGTCTCTCCGGGGATCAGGGTGAGCACCAGCCGGAATGCGCCGTCGCCGTACACCTCCGCCTCCTCGGTGAGGGCCAGCGCCCGTCGCTCGAAACCGGCGTCGGCGGGAACCGGGTTCCACCCCGCCCCGCTGAACCGAAGCACCGCCCCCCCTCCCGCGGTGTTGGCCAGGGCGTAGGTACCGGCCGCGGCGTCGAGTTCCGACACCAGGTGGTCCCGGCCGTGGAAGGCGAGGTCGATCGGATTGGGGGAGAGACCGAAGCGGACGTAGAGATCGCCGGAGACGCTCTCCAGGTAGTCGGCGGTCAGATCGTAAGCGCCGTCGGGGAGGGTGAGGGTCTTCTCGATCTTCCCGTCCGGGCTCGTGAACCGCCATCCCCCGGCGACCGCGGCGGCGGTGTAGACCGCGTCGGCGTAGAGGCCGCCGTTCACGTCCTTGAACGCCGAGCATCGGCTGGCCGAGGCTCCGGTGTACTCCTCTTCCCCCGGCGCGGAGGGATTGGTGAGGGGGGCCCCCACCACGACCACGGCTTCCCCGGCAGCCGGATCGTAGGCGGCGGCCAGCACGCACCGACCGCCGTAGCGCTCGAACACCGCCCACACCCTCTGGTTCCGGATCACGTACTCGTTCTCGCCGTCCCAGTCCAGATCCGTGGCCTCGGTCGTGGTGGCCGGGCCGACCAGGCCGTTGCGGACATCCGCGGCCCACCCGGCGGCGGCGGCGTAGAACCCGGCCTGGCGGGCGTGGTTCTGGAGCTTCAACGCCCAGGTGTTCACCCCGTCCCAGCTTCCGTCCGGAGAGAGCCACGGTTCGTAGCAACCGGTGTCGGAGTAGTCGTTCTGGTCCTCTTCGTGCCAGGCGGTCTCGTAGATCATGGCCAGGAAGCCGGCCTCGCCCAGGGCGCGGAGCCCCCCGGCGGGCGCGTTTTCCAGCGCGGCCCAGGACGCGTGGAGAAGCGTGCCGGGGGTGTTCATGTCGCCCAGCTTCATTCCGCTCGGGAGCGGCGGCCCGTCGGCGGCGGGGGTGGCGCTCCGGGAGTGGTAGTCCCCCTGGGAACCGGTCACCACCGGCACCAGGTTGTAGAAGTCCTGCTCGTTTCCCGCCGACCCGCCGTCCTGGTCGTAGTACCAGTTGTGGTAGGAGTCCTCCGACGCGTGCCGGAGCCACTGGTAGGTGTCGATGGGGAGGTCGTAGCGCGTGCCGTGGTCGATGACGAAATCGGCGGGATCGCCCAGCGCGAGGTCCAGCAGGTCGCGGAGGTTCGAGATCCGGATCCAGGGGTGATTGGCCGCCCAGCGGATGGTGTTGTGGTACTGGTTCGGGTTGTCGTTGGGCACGCTCAGGCCCGAGGCGGGGTTGAAGGACTTCCCGGCCAGGGCCTCCCAGTCGTCGAACACCGTCACGATCTCGCTCGAGTTCCCGTAGAGGGCCTTCTGCAGCAGGCTGTACCGGGAGTCCAGGGTCATGCCGCCGTCGTGGTTCCCGAACTTGGCCTGGTCCTCGCGGTCATTGATCATGAAGCAGTAGACGCCGTTGATTTCGTGCACCTTGTGGCGATAGCCGGCATCGGGGTCGCACGACTCGCCGGGATGGAACCAGTCGTGGAGGTGGGTCACCTCGTCCAGATACGTGGCGACGTACGGACTGGCCGCGATGTCGGCGAAGGTGTGCCCGTCGAGCGGCGACAGTCCGGTCGACTGGGAACGGATCACCCGTTCCGGGGTGTGCATGACTCGCGCATCCTGGGCGCCGACCCCGTACACCGCCCGGTTCAGGCTGTCCTCCAGCGCGATCGAGGCCGCGTTCACCGGCCCCTCGAAGTAGGGCATGATGTGCTCGGCCAGCACGCCGCCGATCAACGATCCCGGGTCGTGGGACTGGTCGTCGTCCACGAAGTCGCGGATCCGGGCCAGGAACGCGGGCCCGTCCTGGGGATCCGAGGCCCCGCCGGCGGTCCGCGCCCAGTTGGCGGCGATGGTGAGGGTTCCGCTGGGGTGGATGTTCAGGGGAACCCCGAAGATTTCGTGGGTGTCCAGGGTGCGCTGGAATCCGGTGCCCCCGGAGATCCCGGTGTTCGACTGGGGGTCGTAGATGTGGGCCCCGATGTCCTGGACCCGGTTCACCGACTGGTTTCCATGGGCGATGGACGCGTAGTAGACCACCCCGGCGGTGCCGGTGGAGGAGATCCCCCCGTTCAGGACTCCGTCCGAGCAGCCGCGGTCGTCGTCCACGAAGGCGTCGGCCAAATCGCTGGAGTTCCCGCCTCCGGCGCAGTTCGTTTCCGCTCCGTCCCTGGCGGTGAAGATCTGGAAGGTGAGGGGGGTCGTCCCGTCCCATCCCGCGTCCACCAGGGTTTGGCGGGTGACCCCGAACTCCACCGCGTCGATCTCGCGGTTGAAGTAGGAGCCCAGGTAACCGGTGGCCACGGGGCTGAAATCCGACCGGAACACCCGGTAGTCGACGCCTTCGACGGTTCCAGCCTGATACACCGCCACGCACAGCTCCCACGGCCGGTCGGTGGCGCAGTCCAGGAAGTCGGGGAACCACACCTGGCCCCCGGGGGCGGCGTCGACGGCCACGTAGATGTCCAGCGCCGAGGCCTCGGCGCCCAGGGCGAGGTCGTAGAGGTCCACCCGGAAATAGAGGTTCGCCCCCTCCTCCCGTTCGTAGAAGGCGACAAGGTCCCTCGAATCGTCCAGGCCGTCTCCGAACCCGTACACCGAGTCTCCCAGACCGGCGTCGTCCAGGGCCCTCAGGTCGTCGTGGGTCCAGTCCTGGAACTCCTGGCGCCAGGTGACCCCGGCCCGGTCGGTGCCCAGCGCCGGACCGGGGCCGATGACGATGGGGGAGGCCTCCGCCGGCGCCCCCGCCGGCCCAACCGCCAGGAGCAGGGCCAGGAAGACCGCGACGGTGATCGGGGTAGAGGAGGTGGACCGGTTAAACACACGACCTGAAACAAGGTTTTTCATGGTTCCGTCGCTTGGGCGATGGAGGTGAGGGCGGCAGGAGGAGTCCCACGAACAGCCTCAATTCTACCAGCCAGCGCCCATCGGGACCAAAACCGGGGCTATCTGGACCGTTTTCGGGGGAGGGAGTCGCAACACGACTAAATCGATCATGTTGTATCGTTTCCCTCAGTAGATCATACGGTTCGCTAAAACGAAATGGTGGGTGGAACAAACCTGTGCGACCATCCGTGGGAAAAATGGTCACCGGGGTTCGGAATCGGGCCCGGCGGCCAAGTCCGGATTCGACACCGACATGGGCGTTTCCGCGCCAGGGAGTCGAGATGAAAGAGCAGCGCTCCGGTCTGAATTCCGCCGACCAGGCTCCGAGGGACCAGATTGCCCACGAGCACAGCGCCCTCAAGGAGAGCCTGGGGCGCATGGAAAAGACCAGCGACCTTCGGGTCCTGGTGCCGATGCTGGAAGAATTCCGGATGCGCCTGGAGATCCACTTTACCCGCGAGGAGGCGCCGAGCGGTTTCCACGAGATCATCGGAGACACCGCGCCGCACCTGCTCGCCAACCTCCAGCGTCTCCTCGACGAGCACCGGGAGCTTCTTGCCCAGGTCAACCGGGTCTCGGAGAAGGCCCGGGCGTGCCTGGACGGGCCGCTGGCCGAGGTGATGCGGGAGGTGACCGCGCTGTCCCAGCGGGTCCAGGTCCACGAGGCCCGAGAAACCTCGCTCTTGGGCGACGCCATGTACACCGATCTGGGGGAGAGCAGTTGAGGACGACGCACGCCCCGTGAGGGGTTGACCTCAGGAACGCGCCCCCGGAGACGGAGACCGACCGACTGAGGACCTGATGCCAGAGAGGGCGGCCAGCGGCCTCGGACCCCGAAACGGCCCCAACCGCAAAGCCGGAAACGGACATACACCCGAAAAAACCCAGCTCGACGAAGAGAAGGCAGGGAGAGCTCATGACCAAGAATGAAACAAGAGTTTTCACGACGGCGGGCGAGAGCGCCCCGGACCGGAACGGCTCCCGCACCCGCGTGGAAGAGCAGATCGTCGAGATCGTGAGCGATTCCGGCGAAGGGGCCCAGAAGGCGGGCCAGACCTTCGGGACGGTGAGCGCGAAGATGGGGAACGGGGTCTGGACGGTGGAGATCATCCCCGCCGAGATCAAGCCCCCGGCCCGCTCCCGCGCCGGCGCCAGCGGCATCCGCGTGCGATTCGGCTCCAAGTACGTTACCAACATGGGTGACGAGGCCGACCTCGTGGTCGCCTTCAACGAGCAGGTGCTCTACGGCCGGATCGAGTCGAACGCGTTCAAGAAGGGGACGGTGATCCTCCTCGAGAGCAAGTGGGCCGAGGATCCCCAGGAGGAAATCCGCAAGCAGTACGCGGCGTCGGTGGCGGAGTTCCGGGAGCTGGGTTTCGTGGTACACGAGACACCCATCGAGGAGAAGGTTGCCGCGGTGGCGCCGGAGGCGAGGGTCGGGAAGAACATGTTCGTCCTCGGCATGCTCTGCGAGATCTACGGGCGAGACCTCCAGAAGGCCATGGACGAAGTGCGGTTCGTCTTCGGGCGGAAGGGGGACAAGGTCATCGCCTTGAACCAGAAGCTGGTGGAGGCGGGCTACCGCTACGCCGAGGAGAACATCGCGATGGCCTTCGAGGTTCCGCGATGGGAAAACGACAAGCCTCTGGTGGTGATGAACGGGAACCAGGCCGCGGGGCTGGGCATCATGGCCTCGGGGATGGAGATGGCGGCGATGTACCCCATCACTCCCGCCACCTCGGTGTCCCACTACCTGGGCGGCGCCTTCATCCGGACCGGAGGGTGCCTGCATCAGGCCGAGGACGAGATCGCGGCCATCGGCTTCGCCCTTGGAGCGAGCTACGCCGGGAAGACGGCCTGCACCATCACCTCGGGCCCCGGGATGGCTCTGAAGACCGAGTTCATCGGCTTCGCGGTCATGGCGGAGATTCCGCTGGTGCTCCTGGTGGTCCAGCGCGGCGGTCCATCCACCGGCCTACCCACCAAGGTGGAGCAGGGTGACCTCCTGGCCGCGATCTACGGGGCCCCCGGCGACTCCCCCAAGGTGGTGATCGCCCCGGCCACCATCGAGGAGTGCTTCCACTTCATGGTCATGGCCCGCAAGCTGGCCGAGGACTTCCGGACCCCGGTCCTGGTCCTCACCGACGCCAACCTGGCCACCGGCGTTCAGCCATTCCCCCGTCCCGAGGTGGCCGCCGAGTGGTTCGCACCGCCGGTGGACCAGTCGCCGTGGGAGGAGGGGGTGGCCCCCTACGAGTGGGACCCGGAGACGGGGTTGAGCCCGCGTCCGATTCCCGGCCAGCCCGGCGGGGAGTACGTGCTCACCGGGCTCGCCCACACCCGCTGGGGCAAGGTGGCCTACGACACCGTCTCCAACCAGCTCGGCTGCGACATGAGGAGCCGGAAGCTGGCCGCCCTGGGCCGTTCCCTCAAGCCCCCGGAGGTCTACGGCGGCCCGGAGGGGGACCTCCTGATCGTGGGCTGGGGATCCAGCGAGGGTTCCATCCAGGAATCGGTGGACCGGATGCGGGCCGACGGCCACGCGGTTTCTTCGGTGCACCTCCGGTTCCTCTCGCCCCTGGAACCGGGCCTGAAGGAGATCTTCTCGAAGTTCAAGAAGGTGCTGACCATGGAAATCAACTACAGCGATGATCCCGAGTCGCCGCTCATCGACGAGACGAACCGGCGCACCGGCCAGCTCGCCGTCCTGCTCCGGGAGCGGACGCTCATGGACATCGACTGCTGGTCGATCGTCCCCGGCCACCCGATTCCGCCGTCCATGATCGTGCGGGAGGCCCTGAAGCGGATGGGAAAGACGACGGGACGGGAGACGGTCAAGGCTTGACGTCCGGGCGCCGGCCGGGCCTCGACGGGCTCCGGCGGGTCATCGGGCACGACACCCACTCGGCCGCGGCCGAAGGAGAGGTCAGATGTTCGGATTGAAGACGGATTGGTCCCTCGAAGTTCCGGATCGTTACTTCACCCTCGAAAACTACGAGGGCGGGGTGGCCCGGTGGTGCCCGGCCTGCGGAGACCACGCGGTCCTGAGCGCGGTCCAGCGCATTTGCCGGGACGAGCAGATTCCCCCGGAGAAGATCGCCTCGGTCTCGGGGATCGGCTGCTCCAGCCGCTTCCCCCACTACATGCACGCCTACGGGTTCCACGGCCTTCACGGCCGCGCGCTGCCGGTGGCCGAGGGGATCAAGTCCCGCCGCCCCGACATGCAGGTGTGGGTCGCCACCGGGGACGGCGACTGCTGCTCCATCGGCGCCGGGCACTGGATCCACGCCGTGCGGTACAACATGGACATGACGGTGATGCTCTTCGACAACAACGTCTACGGGCTCACCAAGAAGCAGACTTCGCCCACCACCCCGATCGGCTTCTCCACCAACACCCATCCCCGCGGAGCCTGGCTCCCGCCCTTGAACCCGCTCCAGGCCACCCTGGGGTTCACCAACGTGTCGTTCGTGGCGAGGACGGTGGACTGGAATCCGCTCCACCTCTACCAGACGCTTCTCGCCGCCTACCACCACAAGGGCCTGAGCTTCGTCCACATCCTCCAGCGCTGTCCCACCTACACCGATCACATCTTCGACTCGGTGCGGGACAACCCGGACGCGATCCAGCTCCTCACCCACGAGAAGGGAATCACCGCCGATCCCCCCGTGGCCAAGATGTACAAGAACCAGCTCGAGCACGATCCCTCGGATCTGGCCAAGGCGCGGGAGCTGGCGGAGAGCGTCGATCCGCTGGCCATCGGCCTCTTCTACCGGAACCCCGACGCTCCCCGTTACGACGAGTACACCGCCCAGGGGATGGAAATGACCGCGGAGGAGAGGCTCGAGGGGATGAAGAACGCCCTGGACCGCTTCGCCATCTGAGCGAGCGGCGCGAGACCCATCCGCGGCCGGTCCGGAGGCCGAGCTACGGGTGGAAACCGGACTGGACCGTTCGCCGGTAGGCGGCGGCCGGGAGGATCCCGATGGAGACGAGGATGGCCCCTGAAGAGCAGAAGACTCCGCCGGCGACCGGGAAACCGGTCATGCCCGAGATGACCGGAGCGGCGATCCCCCCCGGAGGGGAGAGGGCGGCGCCGGTGGAGGCGGTGATGGATCTCCGCCGGTTCCACCTGGCCGGGTCCCTTTCCGAGGGCACGGATGCGGTGACCGGGGCGGGGCTCCTGCCCGCGCTCCTCGCTCCGTTCCGCGATCCCGCCAAGGTGCGCTCGGACTATCCGCTCTACCTGCCTCCGTTGGAGGACGACCCGGAGAACGCGCTTTGCGTCCCGGTGACCGAGTTCCTGGCCCGCACCGTTCCCGAAGGGGAGTCGTCGCGCATTCTCCGGGACAACCTCCTCCGCCTCGAGCGCCGGGTGCGCCAGGCTGCGGCCGGCGCGACCGACCCGCTCGACGCCCGCCGGGTCCTCGAGAACGCGATGCGGGAGCTTGCCGCCGAGCTCAAGCTCCCCGCCGGCGACGCCCGGATTCTCAAGGAGTCCCTCGTTGCGTTCATGGACGGGGTCCCCGACGGGGCTCGGTTCCTTCCCTGGAGCGAGCACGCACCGGTGATTCTCCTGGAGCAGGCGGCCCGGAGCCGGCTCCGCCCCCGGCGCGCCGCCTTCGCCGTCGAAGTGAAGCGACTGGCCGGCGAGCTTCGCGCCCTGCTGGAGATCGACCGGCGGAAGCGTCCGGAGTCCCGGGAGGCGGATAGTCTGGACGGATCCATGGGGAACGCCGGATCCCGGTTCATCGACGCCTCGGCCCTGGCCGGCACCCTGGGCGCCCCCCGGGGAAGCCTGGCCATGAGCCCCCCCCGGCGGAAACGCGTGGAGCACGCCGTGGCCGCCCTCGAGTCATTCACCGCCGAGACGGAGCCGCCGCTCCATCTGGTGCATGACGGATCCCTCGACCGGGCCCGGAGCCTGGAAGGTTGGCAGGTGGTGGAACATGCCGACCCCTGCCTGGAAGCGGCGGAGCGGTTCGACGAGCAGGCGGCCTGGCTCGCCGACACGTTGAAGGCGGTCCGCACCGCCCGGCTGGAGGTCAAGGGCGCCTACGAACCCGCCCGCCACGACCCCTGGCTGGCCCAGTTCGACTGGGAAGCCATGAGCCTCGACGAGCTTCTGCTTCTGTCCCCGGTGGTGGCGATGGTCTCCGCCCGCCACGTGGCCGCCGAGGGCATGCTCTCGGTCTCCCGGCTGATCCTCTCCGGGCGTCCGGTGCAGATCCTGGTCGCGGTGAACCCGGCCGAGAACCCGGCGGCGGGGGAGCCGGTCCACCACGACGCGCCCGCCACCCGTCTCGATGACCCCCTGGCCGGCTACCGGTTCGAGCCCGGCTATCTGGGAATCAGCCATCGCGAGGCGCTGGTGAACGAGACCTCCGCCGCGCGTCCCCTCCACATGATGGAAGGCTTCACCCGGGCGGTCCGGGCCAGCCATCCCGCCCTCCACGTGGTGGCCCTGGGCGGGGGGCTCGGGACCGGCGAGCCACGCCTGGGCGCCTGGCTGTACGCCGGGGCCGCCCTGGAAGGCCGCGCCCATCCCCTCTTCCGGTACGACCCCGAAGCGGGGGCGACCTGGGCCCGGCGTCTGGATTTCTCGGAGAACCCCGGGCCGGAGGGCGACTGGCCGGTCTACGAGCTGGAAGTGGTCGAGGCGGACGGCAGGGACGGCCGGATCGCCCTTCCCTTCACCTTCGCCGACTTCGCGCTCCTGGAGCCGGCCTATGCCGCCCATTTCCTTCCCGTTCCCGATGAAATTCCCGATGACGTCCTGGCGACCCTGGCCGAGTGGCTTACCCTCGAGTCCGAGGAGGCCGCTTCCCGGGTCCCCTTCATCTGGGCGGTGGACGCGTCCAACCGGATGACCCGCCTTGCGGTGACCCGGCGGTTGGCCCTGGCCGCCAGGGACCGTTTGGACTTCTGGCGCACCCTCCAGGAGCTGGCCGGGGTCCGGAGCGAGTATGTCGAGGACGCGGTCAAGCGGGCCCGCGAGGAGGCGGCCGCCCGGACGGCGGAGGAGCTGGATACCCTGAAGGCCGAACACGCGGCGGAACTCGAGGCCGTACGCCTGAGCGCGGCGGAGGATGTGGCCGACCGCCTCACCGCCGCCCTGTTGAGCGCGGACGCCTCGACGGTGCTGGGCGCGGGCATGCCGGCGACCCGCCCGGCCCCGGTGGCCGCTCCCGCCGAGGCCTCGGAGCCGGCGGCCCCCGCGGCGGCCGAGCCGGCCCCCGCCCCCGCCGAAGAGGAGCCGATGGCCCTCGAGGCCTACATCGACACCGATCTCTGCACCACCTGCAACGAGTGCACGAACCTGAACCCGCAGATGTTCGCCTACAACGCGGACAAGAAGGCCTTCATCCAGGACGTCAAGGCGGGAACCTTCTCGGACCTGGTGCGGGCGGCGGAGAAGTGTCCGGCCCGCATCATCCACCCCGGCGCGCCCCTGAACCCCGAGGAACCCGGTCTCGAGGATCTGGTCCAGCGGGCGGCGAAGTTCAACTAGGAGCGCGGCGTGAGCAACCTGATCCAGGCGGCGATCATCATGGGCGGGCTGGGGTTGACCTTCGGGGTCATCCTCGCCGTCGCCTATCGCTTCCTCCGGGTCGAGGAAGACCCCCGGGTGGAGACGGTGGAAGGCATGCTTCCCGGATCCAACTGCGGGGCCTGCGGCGAGCCGGGCTGCCGCGGCCTGGCGGAGAAGGTGGTTGCCGGGGCCCTGGCCCCGAGCAAGTGCACGGTGTCGAGCCCGGAGGGCATCGAGTTGATTGCCGAGTTCCTCGGGGTGGACCCGGGGGCGGAGGAGAAGCGGGTGGCCCGCCTCCACTGCGCCGGCGGGCTCGGCCGCGCCGCCCGCACCGCGGAGTACTCGGGATACGAGAGCTGCCGGGGGGCGCACCTGGTGGGGGGCGGCGGGCTCAAGTGCTCGTGGGGATGCCTGGGGCTCGCGGACTGCGAGGTCTCATGCACCTTCGACGCCATCAGCATGAACGAGATGCGGCTCCCGGTGGTGGACGTGGACAAGTGCACCGCCTGCGGGGACTGCGTGACCGCCTGCCCCCGCGACCTCTTCGAGATCCTTCCGGTGAGCCACCGGCTGATCGTCCAGTGCATGGCCCCGCTCGCCGCCGATGAGGCGCGCGCGGTGTGCAAGGTGGTCTGCGACGCCTGCGGCCGTTGCGCCCAGGACGCCCCTCCCGGTCTCATCCGCATGGAAAACAATCTCCCCGTCGTGGACTACGCGGCGGGCGGGCCGGCCTCTCCCGTCGCGACCTGGCGCTGCCCCACCGGCGCAATCCAGTGGGTGGCGGGCCAACAGTTCACCGAGGAGGAGCCCACGGCTCCCGGTCGGAGGCTTCATGGTTGACCTCAGCGGTTCCGCGCATCGTGTCTATCGCCGCCTGGTCGGGGCCGCGCCGTCCGGGGACGGGATCCACCCCGGGGTGGCTTCGGTCACCGACGGGACCACCGCCGCCGCCCTGACCGAGGCCGGTTCCGCCGACGCCGCCGCCCTTGGGGCCACGTTTCCCGCCGCCGCGGCGGGGAAGGCGTTCGCCGCCCAGGTGGCCGCGGACGGGTTGAATCTCCTCGGCCGCCCCGGCGGTACGGTGGAGGGCGCGGGGCCCCGCGGGGATCTCGCCGCCGCTCTCGGCATGGCCACCGCCGGCCTTCGGGCCGCCGCTTTCCTTTCCGGCCCCGACCTCTCCGGGGCCATCGACCTGTGGACCCAGGCATCGATCCGCCGGCTTCCGGTGGTGGTGCACCTCGCCGCCCGGGCCGGGACCGGACCGGGAACGGCCCTGGGATCCGGACACGAAGCCGTCCACGCCGCCGCCCGAAACGGCGCCGCGGTCCTGGTGGCGGCGAACGTCCAGGAGGTGAGCGACTTCGCCCTCATCGCCCGGCGGACCGCCGAGGAGGCCCTGACCCCGGCCCTGGTGGCCATGGACGCGGCCGAGACCGCGCTCTCGGTCCAGGAGGTTCGGCTCCCGGCCCGCGCGACCGCGCTCGGTTTCCTGGGCGACCCGCGCGAGACCATCCATCCGCCGACCGCCGCCCAGGAAGTGCTCTTCGGAAAGCACCGGTCCCGCGTTCCCCGCTGGCACGACGTCGAGCGGCCCCTGGGCGCCGGCGGTCCCGAAGGCCCCGACCGGCACGCCCTGGCCGATGCCGCCCGCCGGGTCTACTTCGACGAGCACCTCCCGGAGATTCTCGATCGAGCCTTCGAGGACTTCGCCCGGGTCACCGGCCGTCGACACGGGACGGTGAGCGCCTACCGGACCGACGACGCCAAGGTCGTCTTCGTGGCCCTGGGCTCGGCGGTGGAGACCGCGGAAGCGGTGGCCGATCATCTTCGCGCCCACGGGAAGCTCAAGGCCGGGGTGGTGGGGATCCGCGCCCTCTCGCCCTTCCCCGCGGCCCGGGTGGCCGAGCTGGTGGCCGGGAAGAAGGCGGCCGTGGTGCTCGAGCGCGTCGGGGCTCCCGGCTTTGCCGAGGCCCCGCTCACCGCCGCGGTCCGCTCCGCCCTGGAGCGCTCCCGTGAGAACGCGCGCCACGGAAGCGACGCCCATCCCGGACTTCCCGCGGTCAGCGAGAAGGACATGCCGCGGCTCACCACCGCGTTCTACGGCCTGGGGGGCCTGCCCCTTCGCGCCGGGGATCTCGCCGCCGCCGCTCGCGAACTGGAGCGCGCCGGCCGCTCGCCGGTCTATCTCGGCGTGGATTTCGCGCCCGCCCATACCGATTACCCCAAGCGCCAGGTCCTTCATGACGCGCTTCGGCGCGCCTATCCCGGGGCCTCGGCCAGGGGGCTCCGCGCCGCGGAGGCTTCGCCCGACGTCCGACCCGCCGGCGCGGTCACCGTGAACGTCCACCGCGCGGCGGGAAGCGGGGGAGAGGGGGTGGCCGGCGAGGCGGCGGTCCTCCTGGTCCGCTCCGCCCCGGGACGGGTTCGCACCCGACCCGGCCTCTCCTGGAAGCGGTTCGGCGCCGCGGTGTGCGACCGGCTCACCTACGCGCCGGACGATCTGAAGGACCCCGGGGACGACGTCGCCCCCGAAGGCGCGGTGTGGATCGGATCGGGAACTCCGGTCCCCGCGGAGGCTCTGGAGGGGCTCCGGCCCGGCGCCTTTCTCCTGGTGGTCCGGGACCCGGCCTCGGGCGGGTTGCTGACGCAGCTGGGGGAGGCGGTGCGCCGTTCCGCCCGCGAAAACACCTTGAGGCTCTACGCGGTCGCGGTGGCCCACGACGCGCCCCGCGCCGAGCGCGACGCGCGGGTGGCCGGCGCCCTTCTCGGCGTGTTGAAGGCCGAGGGGAAGGTCGATCTCAACCCGCGGAAGCTGGCCGCCGCCCGGAAGGAAACGGCGGGGGGAGAGCCGGAGGGTGATTCCTGTCTGGCCGGGTTCGGGGAGGTGGCGCTCCTGGAGGCGATGGGCTCCGACGTCGCCACCGCCGAGGCCGCTCCCGAAGGTGAGCTTGGCGCCCCCGCCGCGGTCCGCCGCTTGGGGAAGGCCGACGACACCATGGACAGCCTTCCCCGGTTCTGGGACCAGGTCGGGGTGCTGGCGCGCGACCACTCCGCCGAAGGGCTGGTTCCCGATCCGTACCTGGCGGTGGGCGCGGTGCCTCCCCTGGCCTCGACCTTCGCCGACCTATCCGGCGCGCGCGCGACCCTTCCCGCCTTCGAACCCGCGCTCTGCACCGCCTGTGGCGCCTGCTGGAGCGCGTGTCCCGACGGCGCGGTGGAGCCGGCGGTTCTCTCCGCCTCCGCCCTTCTCGACTTCGGCATGGCCCGGGCCCGCGAGCGGGGCCGAAGCGCCGACGCGCTTCGCATGGCCGCCTCGAAGCTCGCCGCGCGGGTGAACCAGGATCTGGCCGCTCAGGACACCGCGGGCGCCACGGCCGGCCCGCTGTTCGCGAGTGCGTTCACGAGCCTGATCGAGAAGATGCCCTTGCCCGAGGACCGGAAGGCCGGCCTCGCCGAGGCCTTCGGAGCGGTTCGCGAGGAGATCGCCGATCTTCCCGTGGCTCGCACCAAGCCCTTCTTCGAGGTCCCCGAGCGGACCATGCGGGGAAGCGGGGACCTGTTCACCCTGGCCGTGAACCCCGATGCCTGCAAGGCCTGCGGGGTGTGCGTGGCGGTCTGCGAGCCGGGGGCGCTCGTCGCCCTTCCCCAGACCTCCGATCGTCTGGCCGAGGCCCGCGCGCTCCACCGGCGCTTCGAGACCCTCCCCGAGACCTCGCCCGCCGCGCTGGAGATCGCCCGGTCCCGGAGCGACGTCGGTGCCCTGGCCGCCGACCTTCTGGGCCGCGCCGGGCGGGACGTGCTCGCCGGCGGGGACCCCGCCGAGCCCGGCTCGGGGGAGCGGATCGCGGTGCGGCAGATCCTGGGGAGCGCCGCCGCCCACTTGAAGCCCCGTCTCAAGGAAACTCTGGAAACGATTGAAAAGACGCGAAATGAACTGGCTGGCGCCATCCGGGAATCCATGGCCGGGGCCCTTCCCACCGCCGACCTCGACGCCCTGGCCAAGGGCCTGGGGGAGGTGCGCCGGCCCGACGCGGATCTGACCGAGCTCTCCAACCGGATCGAGACCGCCTTCGAGACCGGGCGGGTGGACGTGGCCCGGCTCCGCCGCCTGGTGGACTCCGCGCGCACCCTGGCCGACCTCCACTGGCGGCTCACCGAGGGGGAGTCGGGCGCCGGCCGGGCGCCCTTCGGAGTGGTGGTGGGACCGGGAACCGCGGCTGCCTGGGCCGGGGCTTTCCCGGAGAACCCCTTCGCCGTGCCGGTGACCGTGGACGCCACCGGAGACAGCGCGGAGATCGCCCGGGGCATTCTCGAAGGCCAGCTCCGCGAAGCCCTCGACGGGTTCGTGGCCATCCGCCGGGCCCGTCTGGAGCTGGATCGGCCGGCCGAGGCCGCGGGGGCCGCGCCCCGGCTCGCCCGCCTCACCTGGCGGGACCTGACTCCCGAAGAGCGGGCCCAGTGCCCACCGCTCTTCCTCGTCGTGAACGAGGACGCGCTGGCCGGACCGGGGCTCGCCGGCTTCGTGAACCTTCTGGACGGCGACGTTCCCGTGAAGTGGATCCTCCTCGCCGAGGCTCACCTCGGCCTGGCCGAGAGCGGCGACGTGATGGCGGCGGCGGAACCCTCCTCGGCCATGCGGCACGACGTGGCGCTCTTCGCCCTGGCCCATCCGCGGGCCTACGTCCTTCAGACCTCGATCGCCCATCCCGGGCATCTGGAGCCCGGGGTCGCCGAGGCGGTGGCCTTCGACGGGCCGGCGCTCATCCGAGTTCATGCTCCGAGTCCGGAGCGCCACGGCTTCCCCGCCGACCAGGCCCTTACCCGGGCGTGGCGGGCGGTGGCCGCGCGGACCTTCCCGCTCATCCGGCGCTCGCCCCTGGACCCAATCGGCGAACGCCCCCGGGTGGACATCTCCGCCAACCCGGATCCCGCGGGAGGCTGGGCCAGGAACCGGAACGGGGAAGTGCTCACCCCCGCGGCCTGGGCCGCGGAGGAAGGGCGCTTCGCCGCCCAGCTCACCCCGCTGACCGCGGACGACATCGAGCCGACACCCCTTATCGATTACTTGAAGCTATCCGGGGAAGTCCGCAAAAAGAAAACACCTACGGTGGGTGAGCCCGAGACGGAAAATCTGCTCCGGGTGAGCCCGGCCCTGGTCCGCGCGGTGGAGGAGCGGATGGCCGCCTGGCGCACGCTCCAGGAGCTGGCCGGCACCGCGCTTCCGCCCGCCGCCCTCGAGGAAGCGCGGGCCGGAGCCCTGGCCGCGCTCCGGGACGAACACGCGGCCGCCCTCGAAGCGCTCCGCGCCGACTACGAGGCGCGCCTGGCCGAGACCCGGGGCCGGACCGAAGCCGAGCTCACCCAGCGGGTACGAGGGCGTCTCCTGGCCTTGGCCGGCGCCCGGCCCGCGAACGGCGGCGGAGAGGAGAACCGGTGACCCGCTTTCTGCCCCGCACCTTTCGCCACGGCATCCATCCCGAGGAGAACAAGGAGGAGACCGAGCACCTCCCGACCGCCCGGATGCCTTTCGTGGAGCGTTACATCCTGCCCTTGAGCCAGCACACCGGGGCGCCCTGCCGTCCGGTGGTGGAGGTGGGGGAGCGGGTGGTGCGCGGCCAGCTGGTGGCCGAGCCGGGGGGCTTCGTCTCCACCACCCTCCACAGCCCGGTCACCGGCCGCATCGCGGCCATCGCCCCGCGGCTCCACCCCAACGGCAGACTCACCGAGTCCATCGAGATCGAGGCCGATCCCTTCGCCACCCAGAAGCTCAACGGCCTTCCCCCTATCGACTGGCGGAGCCTGTCCATCGACGACTTCGTGGCCCACGTCCAGCGGGCGGGGCTGGTGGGGATGGGAGGCGCGGCGTTTCCCACCCACGTCAAGTACAAGCTCCCCGAGGGGAAGCGGGTCCGACGCCTGGTGGTGAACGGGTGCGAGTGCGAGCCGTTCCTCACCACCGACCACCGGGTCATGGTGGAGCGGCCGGAAGCGATCGTTCGAGGCATCGAGATCCTGGCCGAGCGATTGGGGGTGGAGGAGACGGCGATCGGGGTCGAGCTCAACAAGCCCGACGCCATCGAGGCCCTCCGCGGCGCCATCCCCGAGGACTCGAAGATCCGCGTGGTTCCGCTCAAGGTGAAGTATCCCCAGGGGGCGGAGAAGATGCTCATCCGCGCCATCTACGGGGTGGAGGTGCCGGCGGGAAAGCTTCCCCTCGACGTCGAGACGGTGGTGAACAACGTGGGGACGATGGCCGCTCTCGCCGACTACTTCGACCACGGGCGACCCCTGATCGAGCGGGTGGTGACGGTCGCCGGGCCGGGGATCGAGCGTCCGGCCAACCTCCTGGTTCCGGTGGGAACGCCGGTTCGCGCGGTGCTCGACTACTGCGGCGGGCTGACCGCCGAGGCCCGCGAGGTGGTGATGGGGGGGCCGATGATGGGCTCCCCGCTCTCCAGCCTCGACGTTCCGATCCTCAAGGGCACCTCGGGACTCCTGGCGTTCACCGAGGCGGAGGCCCGAATCCCCAACGAGTACACCTGCGTTCGGTGCGGGCGTTGCGTGGAAGCCTGTCCCAATTTCCTGAATCCCTCCCGCCTCGGCCGCCTGGCCCGCGCCGGCCGCTACGAGGAGATGGAGAAGTTCTTCGTGATGGACTGCATGGAGTGCGGGTCGTGCAGCTACGCCTGCCCCTCGGGAATCCCCGTCGTCCAGCTCATCCGGGTGGCCAAGTCGGCGATCCGCGGGCGGAAGACGGTCGCGAAATGACCGCGAGAAGACGATGAGCAGCGAACCGAGGCTGCAGGTCCAGACCTCGCCGTTCCTGGCCCAGGGGGTCACCACTCCCCGGCTGATGGGGGATGTGGTCTGGGCCCTGGTGCCGGTGCTCCTGGTGGCGATGTACACCTTCGGGCTCTCCGCGCTCCTGGTGGTGGCGGCGAGCACCGCCGGCGCCATGGGGACCGAGTGGCTGTTCCTGAAGCCGGAGCGGCGCGGGCTCTCCCTCAAGGACGGCAGCGCGGCGGTGACCGGGATCATCCTGGGGCTCACCCTTCCCCCGGGCTTCCCGCTCTGGATGGCGTTCCTGGGCGGTGTGGTGGGCATGGGGCTGGGGAAGATCGTCTGGGGAGGCCTCGGGCACAACCTCTTCAACCCCGCCCTGGTGGGACGCGCTTTCCTCCAGGCCGCCTTCCCCACCGTCATCACCACCTGGTCGGCTCCGGGAGGCCTGTTCGCGGTGCGGGCGGGAAACCTCGCCCTCCCCTTCATGCACCCTGCCGCCGACGCGGTCACCACCGCCACGCCGCTGGGTCTCATGAAGTTCCAGCACCAGGCCACCGCCCTCTCCGGGCTCCTGGGGGGGCACATCCCGGGTTCGCTGGGGGAGACCAGCGCCGCGGTGATCATCCTGGCCGGGCTCTGGCTCATGGCCCGGAGGACTTTCGACTGGCGGATCCCGGCCTCCATCCTCCTCACGGTCACGGTCCTTTCAGGGGTGATCTATCTCCTTTCACCGGAAAAGTTTCCCTCCCCTCTCTTCATGTTGTTCAGCGGGGGGCTCCTCTTCGGGGCGGTGTTCATGGCCACCGATCCGGTCACTTCACCGGTGGCGCCCAGAGGGGCGTGGCTGTTCGGTCTGGGGATCGGGGTCCTGGTGGTGTTGATCCGGATCTGGGGCGGCCTCCCCGAGGGGGTCATGTACGCAATCCTGCTCATGAACGCGGTCACCCCGCTCATCGAGCGGGCGACCCAGCCTCGGGCCTTCGGCCGGGGGAGGCGGGCATGAGCGCGAAGCCCCCCGTTCCCGAGGCACAACCCCGTACCGCCCGGCTGGTGATCACCCTGGCCCTGGCCGGCCTCTTCTCCGGGTTGGCCATCGTGAGCGCCTACGAGGTCACCCTCCCCCGGATCGAAGCCAACAAGGCGGAGGCGCTCCGGCGGGCGGTGTTCCAGGTGGTTCCCGGGTCGGTGAAACTGGAGCGGATGGAGTGGGCCGACGGCCAGCTCGTTCCCAAGGAATCGGGCGCCGAGGACGCGGAGGCGGTGTACGCCGCCTTCGACTCCGCCGGCGCGTTCAAGGGGTACGCCATCCCCGGGAAGGGGGCGGGCTTCCAGGACACGATCGAGCTCCTGTACGGCTACGATCCGGCGCGGGAGATGATCGTGGGGCTTCAGATCCTGGAGAGCCGGGAGACCCCGGGTCTGGGGGACCGGATCTACAAGGACCCCGATTTCGCCGCCAACTTCAGGGACCTCTCGGTCCAGCCCGAGATCAAGCTGGTGAAGGGGGGGCGGAACGCCCCCAACGAGGTGGACGCCATCACCGGGGCCACCATCTCCTCGACCGCGGTGGTGAAGATCGTTCGCAACACCAACGACGAGTGGCTGTCCCGTCTTCCGGCGACGGGATCGGCCCCGGATTCCGGGGGCGCCGCCCCCGTGGGTGAGGCGCCGGACGCCCCCGGCCGCCCGGACGCGGCCGGGTCGGGAGGGGAGTGACATGGCGCCGATCCAGGAACCGGGTCAGGCCTACGCCGAGTTCTTGAAGGGGCTCTGGAAGGAGAACCCGGTCTTCGTCCAGGTGCTCGGCATGTGCCCGACCCTGGCCGTCACCAACAGCGCGATCAACGGCCTGGCCATGGGCGGCGCGACCCTGTTCGTGCTGGTGATGTCGAGCTTCCTGATCTCGGTCTTCCGGAACATCATTCCCCGCCAGGTCCGGATCTCCACCTACATCATCATCATCGCCACCTTCGTCACCGTGGCCGACTTCTCGCTTCAGGCGCTTTCCCCCGATGTGCATCGGGCCCTGGGCGCCTTCATCCCCCTCATCGTGGTGAACTGCATCATCCTCGGCCGCGCCGAGGCCTTCGCGTCGCGGAACCGGGTGGGGCCGGCGGTCATGGATGCTCTGGGGATGGGCGGAGGCTTCCTCATGGCCCTCCTCATGCTGGGCGGTCTGCGGGAGATCCTGGGGAGCGGGTCGTTCTTCGGGGTGTCGCTCTTCGGGCCGCACTTCGAGCCCTGGGTGATCATGATCCTTCCCCCCGGGGGCTTCCTCATGCTCGGCTCGCTGCTGCTCGTCTTCGCCGCGGTGAAAGAGGGACGGGCGAAGCTGGCCCAGCGGTATGTCAAGGGAAGGGCGGCTTAGCACATGGGAAACGTCTCTCCCGCGAACCTGTTCTGGATCTTCATCAGCGCGCTGGTGATCAACAACTTCACCTTCTCGTACTTCCTCGGACTCTGCCCGTTCTTCGGGGTGTCCAGCCGCCTGGAGACCGCCTTCCGGCTGGGGCTGGCCAACATCTTCGTCATGGTCATCACCTCCCTTTGCGCCTGGCTCCTCAACACCTTCATCCTGGTGCACGCCCCGTATCTCCGGCTCATCAGCTTCATCGTGGTGATCGCCAGCACCGTGCAGTTCGTGGAGATGGTGATCAAGAAGCTTTCCCCCGCGCTCTTCCGGGCGCTGGGGATCTTCCTTCCCCTCATCACCACCAACTGCGCGATCCTGGCCCTCGCTCTCTTCCAGACCAGCCGGGGTTACGGCCTGGTGGAGGGGGTGGCCTTCGCCCTGGGCGGGGGAGGGGGACTCACCCTGGCCCTGGTGCTGATGGCCGGGATCCGCGAGGAAGCCGAACTCTCCAACATCCCGGCGCTCATCCGGGGGACGGCCATGAACCTCCTCATCGCCGGGGTTCTCTCCCTGGCCTTCATGGGGTTCGCCGGCCTCTTCAGCGGAGGCGCCTAGGATGTGGGGCGACCTGATCGGCATCCTCGCCCTGAGCGTCCTCTGCGTGGGGTGGGTGCTGGTCCAGCGATTCTTCGCCCGGCACGATCCAGACGCCCCCGGGGTGGAGGGGCAGTGCGGGTCCTGCGGCGCGGGCGACAACTGCGACAAGCGCGACCACCCCGGGGGCGCCCACGCCTGATCGCGCTTCCCGGGCGGTCCGGGACGCGCCGTCGCCCCGTGATTCCGACCGCGACGGCTCCGCCCCGATCGGCTACCGTAGCCCGATGAACCGGAACCTCCGCATCGTCTTCCTCTCCGCCCTGGTGCTCGGACTGGCCGCCGCCGCGATCTGGGCGGGCCGGGCCCGGGAGCCTGGGTCCGCCGGGAGCGAGAACGCCGGCGACTCCACCGCCTTCCGGACCTTCTCCGCCGAGGCCATGGCCACCACCATCACCGCCACGGTCCCCGACGGCCCCGGGGCCCAGGCCGCCGCGGACACCGTGTTCGGGACCTTCCGCCGGGTGGACGCCGACATGAGCGAGTGGAAGCCCACCTCACCGCTCTCCGCGGTGAATCGCGAGGCGGGGAAAAGGGCGGTCGCGGTTCCCGCCGATCTCCGGGCGGTGGTCCGGAAGGGAATCAACATCGGGGAGATGACCGGCGGGGCCTTCGACATCACCTGGGCCGCCCTTTGGGGGCTCTGGGACTTCCGCTCCCCTCATCCCGTCGTGCCCGACTCCGCCGAGGCCGCCCTCCGCGCCGCCCTGGTGGACTACCGGAAGGTGGAGATCGACGACGCCGCGGGGACCGTCCGGCTCGCCTTGCCGGGAATGAAGATCGGCCTGGGGGGGATCGCCAAGGGGTACGCGCTGGACCTTTGCGCCCGGGCGCTCCGGACGAGCGGGGTCACCGACTTCCTGATTCTGGGGGGAGGGCAGGTGTACGCGGGGGGGCGGAAAGACGGCCGGCCATGGACGGTGGGGATCCGCGACCCCCGGGGAGCCGGCACCGACTACTTTGCCACCGTGGGGGTCACCGACGTATCCGTATCGACCAGCGGTGATTACGAGAGCTACTTCATCCTGAATGGGATCCGTTATCACCACATCCTGGACCCGCGGACCGGGATGCCGGCCCGGGGGCTTCGTAGCGCCACGGTGATCTCTCCCGACGCCACCCTGGCCGATGCCCTCTCCACCGCGCTGATCGTCATGGGTCCCCGGGACGGGATGTCCCTGGTGGAGCGCCTGCCGAACGTGGAGGCGGTCCTGGTGGACGACCGGGGGATGGTGTTGGCCAGCTCCGGCCTCCAGGACGCGCTGACCCTGCTCCACCCTCCGCTGAGGGCCGATCACTGAAATCCTCGATTCGCTCCTGAAGAATGCTATAATTCTTGTCTTCGGTCTCACCCGCAGACGGTCGGAATTTGCCTGTCTGGACGAGCCCCGTATGCATGGTCAGATGTCCCGGTTGGCTGCCACAAGGAGAAGAACGATGCGCCCGATTCGCATTCTCACCCTCGCTCTCACCCTGACCTTCCTGGGAGCCCCCGCCTTCTCCGGGGCCTCGGTTTGCATCCCCTCCAGCCATCTGAGCTCGGACAACGACATGTTGACCCTGGTCCAGCAGTTCGCCTTCATCGGGGAGGGGCGGATCGGGGACCGGGGCGGCGCCGCCACCTTCGAACTCGATCTGGGCCCGGACACCGGCGCCCCCGCCCAGACCGCGAACCATGCCTGGCCGAACGGCGCCCCGGTCGCTTTCACCTTGACCTACGATTCCGGGGCCGACCTGGTCACCTTCGACATGGGCGGGCATACCCTGACCTACACGCCCGGGTCCGGGTTCTCGGAACTCTTCGTCCGGACCCGGGCCACCGACGGGGGGACATCGATGATCGTGGATTCGCTCCAGCTGGACGGGGTGGACATCTGCGGCCAGTCCGCGGCCGACGGCTCGGTGAGCGGACTCGACATCCTGCGAATCGAAAACCAGAACCTGCAGGATGGGTTCGTTCTCACCGGGCAGGCGACCATGACCTGGACCGGCACTCCCCCCAGCCAGTCGCACCTGGCCTTCCAGCTCAAGGTGGCCTCGGCGATTCCGCTCCCCACCCAGCCGGCAAGCTGGGGACGGGTGAAGGCGCTCTATCGTTAGGTTTTCCGGGGGCGATCGGGAGGATCGTTTCCTTCGACCCTGGCGCATCCTCGAGGACGCGTTTCGGGACGGATGCTATGATCACCCGTGTTTATGCAATTGAGACGCCAAAACCATCATAGGAAATGCGGGTGACCCCTCGTTTGCGCTTCCGCCAAGTTGCCGCCGTTCTGCTCTTCCTGGTCCTCCTCCCGGCCTCGGCGGGGGCTGATCCGTCCGAGACTCCCGGTGTCGCGCCCACCGATGAGACCGCCTGGATCCAGCGCATCGTCGACTCGGAGGGCGTAGCCCGGGGTTTCGCGTCGCCTCGCGAGGCCTCGCACGTCTGGAAGGAGCTGACCCGGTTCTACGAGGCGCGCCAGTATCTCCCCGCCTGGGGCGGCGACCGGAAGGGATTGCGCCGGGTCCGGGAACTCCTGGAGGTGCTCGGGGAGGCGGAATCCTACGGGCTCGACCCGGAGGACTATCCGGTGAAGGCGATCGAGGCGTGGAAACCGGAGTCCGGGTCCGCCCGCACGGCCGCGGAGCGGGACCTTTACCTGAGCTTCGTCTTTCTCACCTACGCGCGCCATCTCTCCCAGGGGCGGGTGAACCCCGCCGCGGTGGACAAGGATTGGCACATCGCCCCTCGCGGCCCCGACCTGACCCGGTTCCTGACCCGGGCGGTGCTCGACGACGACGTGGCCGGAACCCTGAGGGGGGTCAATTCCTATCATCCCGAATACGTCCGGCTGGAAACCGCCCTGAGCTTCTACCGGCGGACCGAGGCGGCAGGGGGCTGGCCCCGGATCACCGGAACGTTCCGGGTCGCGCTCGGGGACACCTCGGATGAAGTGGCCGCGGTGCGCCGGTTCCTGGCCGCGACCGGGGATCTGGGCGCCGCCGGCTCCCGGCCGGACTCGACCGCCGCGGCGTTCGACTCCACCCTGGATGCCGCGGTCCGCCGCTTCCAGGCCCGCCATGGGCTCGTGGAGGACGGGATCGTGGGGCGGCAGACCGTGGCCCAGATGGAAGTCCCCATCGCCGATCGGATCCGGAGCATGGTCCTGAATCTCGAGCGCTGGCGGTGGCTCCCCGACAGCCTCGGCACCCGCTACGTCATGGTGAACATCCCCGCCTTCCGGCTGGAGGTGGAGGAAGCCGGGAGGCCGGTGCTCACCATGCGGGTGGTGGCAGGAAGCGAGTACAAGCCCACCCCCGCCTTCGCCGACCGGATCACCTACATCGACGTGAACCCCCGCTGGAACGTTCCCAAGAGCATCGCCACCGAGGAGATCCTCCCCAAGCTGGAAGAGGAGCCGGACTACCTGGTCAATCGCAACATCACCGTGCTCGACCGCGACAACGACACCGTGAACCCGGACTCGGTGAGCTGGGCGTCCGTCGACACCAGCAACTTTCCCTACCGGTTCCGGCAGGAAGCCGGACCCAGGAACCCGCTCGGCACCATCAAGTTCATGTTCCCCAACGAGTACAGCGTCTACCTGCACGACACCTCTGAGCCGCGCCTCTTCGACCGCGCCAAACGGGATCTGAGCCATGGGTGCGTGCGGATCGAGAAGCCCCTGGACTTCGGGGTCGTCCTCCTGAAGGGCCAGGGGGAGTGGACCAGGGATAAGCTGAAAAGGTTGATCGACTCCGGGAAGCGCCGCCAGTTGAACCTCGTGAACCCGATGCCGGTCTACCTGCTCTACTGGACGGCCTTCGTGGACGCCGGCGGAACGGTGGAGTTCCGAAAGGACCTCTACGGTCACGACGCCAAGCTGGACCGGTTGCTCCAAGACCATCACCCGTCCTACCTGGAACCCGCGGCATTCAGGGCCAGGTTGGCCGGGGTCTGACCGGACCCCGGGCCGCGCCTAACGGGCGGGTTGCGCGGCGGGGTCGAGGAGAGCGTTCAGGAACATCCGGTAGGTGCCCTGGGTCTGTCCGCGGAACTGGGGACGGAAGGCGAAGAGCACGATCCTGCCCCGTCCCAGGGTCGTCTCCACCAGGACGGGTTGGCCGGCCAGCCGGGCGGCGCCCACCGCCCACCCGCTGGCCACCACCCGGTCCTCGGCGACGAAGCGGGCCACCACCTTCCGGTTGCCCTCCGGTCCGGGAGGCTCGGTGGTGAGGATGGGGGGGCGGGTCACGAACACCGTGGCCTCGGGCGGCATGCCGAAGCCCAGGGGATGGGCGCGGTCCACCTCCACCCGAAGCAGCGTTCCGGGAACGTCGAGATCCGCCCGGTCGACTCCCTTCGCGGCGTCCCTCACCGGGATGTCGAACTCTACGATGGGTAGCCCGGCGGCGTCGCCCAGGGTCACCAGGGTTCCGCCGCGTTGTACGAACTCACGGAGGGCGTTCACCCCTGCCGCCCCCAGGCCCCCCGCGTAGGGAGCGGGCCGCCGCTCCCCGGGTCCGGCCTCTCCTCCCTCCCGGCCGTCAACCAACTCGTTCAGGCTCTGGTCGGGAAGGATGATGGTGTCGAAGCGTCTGGCCAGGGGCTGGTCCTGGATGTCACGGTTGTGGAGCACGGTGTAGGGGAGACCGAATCCGTCGAGCACGAAGCGGGTCCATCCCTCATCGGTGGGGGCGAGCCAGGACTGGTAGATCCCCACCCGGGGAAGGTGGAGCGAGCGCCGGCGGAACCCCGGGGTGGCGGCGGGTCCGGGACGGAAGGCATGGGCCCGAAGGCCGTCGAGAGCCTTGGCCACCACCCTGGAGGACGCGGTGACCAGGAACGCCCCCGGAGGAAGCGGACCGTCCGGAGTCCTCACCGAGTCGAGGGCCTGGCTCACCGGAACCCCTCCGGCGAGAAGGCGGAATACCGCGGCATAGGCGTCGTTCTCCGTCGGGGTAAGGGCCCACGACGCCTGGGCCGCGTCCGGGAGCGGGGGGGGAGGCGTCCACGTGGGACCCTCGACCGGGGCCAGGGAAACTTCCGGAAGGGAAGCGAGGGCCCGGGTCTCGACCCCCATGAGTTCGGGCAGGGTCCAGGCGGTGACGTCGTAGGGGGCGTAGATCGCGCGGGTGCCCGGTCCCTGGCGCACCTCGGGGTAGACCTGGGGTTCCATCATCTCCAGGAGGAATGGGCGAAACGGCTGGCTGGCGGGGATCACGAAGGACCCGGCGGGAAGGGTCTCCCCGGACGCCATGACCGGAGACAGGGTGCGATCGACCTCCAGGCCGTTCTCCCGGAGAAGGTCGACCAGTCGCGACGCCGCGCCCGGATCGCGTTGGCCGGCGGGGATCACGAACCCGGCCGGGGACTCGTCCCGCCCGCGCGCCACCGCATCCAGGGCCATCCGCGCCCGGTTGGCCAGGAAGTCCCGGCGGTGGCGGGCCGCGGTCCGGAGCGCGCTGTCGCTCACGATGAGCTCGTAGTCGACCACGTCCCGCAGGCGCCACCACCCCCCCGGCCAGGGATTGGGAAAGTTCACCTGGCGGCGGTATTCCGGGAGGCCCTTCCGGCCTCCCTCGAGCTCCGCGGGGTCGAGATCGATCGGGGTGGCGATCCGCGGCGAGGCCACCTCGGTCAGGATGCCCACCGTGTTCTTCCACCAGGGGGTGGAGCGGGTTCCCCCCGGCCAATAGGCGTCGAAGGAGTACCCGGAGATCACCCCCGCCTTCCCGCGCTCCTCCAGGTCCAGGGCCATGCCGGCGCCGATCAGGTCCGCCCCGCGCATCACCAGCGGGGGCACGTTCCCGGAGAGCGGATCGGCATAGGGGGGGACGAAGATGCGAGGCCCCCTCGGTCCCATCTGGTGCTCATCGAGGACGATTTGCGGGAACCAACGGTGGTAGAGGAGGTCGTTCACCGCGCGGGTCTCGGGAAGGTTCAGCATGAACCAGTCGCGGTTGTCGTCGTGGCCGGCGTAGGGATGATAGAGGCGGGGGAGCGGCGAGCCCTCGTAGGCGGTGCCGACATGGGTGCGGTACCAGTCGGTCACCATGACCTGGCCGTCGGGGTTCATGGAGGGGACCAGGAGCACGATGACGTCGTCGAGGGCACCGGCGGCGGTCTCCGGGCCGCCGGTGGCCAACCGGTAGACCCACTCCATCCCCATCTGGCTGGAGCCGATCTCGGTGGAGTGGATGTTGAGCGAGACGAACAGCACGGACTTCCCTGCTTCCACCAGGGAATCGATCCCGGCGGGGGAGAGGCCGCGCGGATCGTTCAGCCGGGAGGAGATCCTGCGGTAGCGGTCGAGGGCGGCCAGGTTCTCCGGGCTCGACACGGTGACCAGGACCAGGTCCCTTCCCCCCACGGTCTTTCCGAGGGTCTCGATCGTCACCCGATCCGATCGCTCGGCGAGGAGGTGGTAGTAGGGAAGGTATTCGTCGTAGCTCACCAACCGGCGATCGGCCCCCATGGGGTGGCCGAAGAACGCTTCCGGGCCCGGGAAGTCCGCGGCCCGGGCCGGCGGCGCGGTGAGCGCGCTCCAGAGCACGGCGGCGAAGAGGGCGGCGGCCGCGGCGGTCCCGGCCCCGGAGCGGCGAGGCCGGCGTCGGGGGGAACGGCGCTCCCAGGGGAGGGGGTGGATCATCGTCGTCGATTCCTTCGGAATGGAGGCGGGAATCCGTCGCGCGACGCCCGAGCCGGCGGACGGATCTCCACCGTGGCCGCGGGCTCGCGAACGGGCCGGGTGAGCCACGCCGTGGGTTTCCGCCCGGAGCGTCGTGCGCCATCATAGGGAAGGGGGTTCGCGGAAACAAGGCCGCGAACGCCGTCAAGACCGCCGGCCTGGGTGCGGGTCAGAGACGCGGGGAAACGAAGCATGATCAAGGGTCTCCTGTCCGATGTTCACGGGGTGCTCTACACCCACCCGAACGCCATCGATGGAAGTGTGGAGGCGGTGCGCCGGCTTCGCCGGGCGGGATTCCCCCATCTCTTCCTCACCAACAGCACCCTCTACCCCCGCTCCCGGATCCTTCGCACCCTGCGCGAGCTGGGGTTCGAGATCGACGACGACCGGTTTCTGACCGCGGCCCAGATGGCCGGCGATCTCCTGGCCGAGCGGGGGTGCCGGCGGGTGGGGTGGCTCTGCGTACCCGAACTGGCCGAGGATCTCCCCGGCGTCGAGCCCGTCCTCCCTCAGGCTCCGGCGGGCGAACCGGTGGACGCGGTTCTGGTGGGGGATCTGGGGGATGGCTTCACCCCCGATACCCTGACCCGCGCCTTCCACTGGCTCCACGACGGGGCGGTGCTGGTGGCTCTCGCCCTGAACCGGTATTACCAGGGACCGGACGGGCTGGTGCTGGATTGTGGACCCTTCGTGAAGCTGCTGGAGTATGCCGGGGAGACCGAGGCCCTGGTGGTGGGAAAACCGAGCCTCGACTTCTTCCGGGCCGGGGTCCGTCGCCTGGGCCTTTCCCCGGGCGAGGTCGCCATGGTGGGGGACGATCTGTGGGGCGACGTCGTCCCGGCCATGGATGCCGGCCTGACCGGGATCCAGGTGCGGACCGGGAAGTACCGGGAGGAGCGATACGCCGCCTCCCCCCGGCAGGCCGACCGGGTGGTGGCGGACCTGGCCGAGGCGGTGGACCGGATCTTGGGGCAGGGAAGATCCCCCGGCGCCGAAGTCCAGGATTGAAAGGCGATGACCTCCCCCGTATAATGTCCCGGCGCCGCGGGCGGGAGGGGATTGTCTTCCGCTAAGTCCTTGGCGGTCAAAGAGCTTGGGCCCATAGCTCAATTGGATAGAGCGTTTGACTACGGATCAAAAGGTTGCGGGTTCGACTCCTGCTGGGCCCACCACTCAGTCATTCCCTTCCCCGGGTCGAGGACGGCCCGGGGTTTTCTCCGGCGGACCGGCGCGGACGCCGCGCCCCGTCCCGGCCGCGGCGAAAGGGCCATCATGCCGCTCGTCATCCCGCACCACGGCATCACCCCGACCATCCCCGCCTCGGTGTACCTGGCCCCCACCGCCACCGTCATCGGTGACGTGGTGCTGGGTGAAGAGGCCAGCCTCTGGTTCAACGTCGTGGTCCGCGGCGACGTCAACTTCATTCGCATCGGCGATCGGACCAACATCCAGGACAACTCCACCATCCACGTGAGCATCGATACCTGGCCCACGGTGATCGGGAACGACGTCGTGGCCGGACACAACGTGCTCCTTCACGGGTGCACGGTGAAGGACCGGGTCCTGATAGGGATGGGATCGACCCTCATGGACGGGTCGGTGGTGGGCGAGGAGTCGGTGGTGGGGGCGGGCACCCTGATCACCCCCGGCACCGAGATCCCCCCGCGGAGCCTGGTGGTGGGTCGGCCGGCCCGGGTGGTTCGCGGGGTGACCGACGAGGAGTTGGAGAGCCTCATCATGTTCGGCGTGCGGAACTATCTCGAATACAAGAAGACCTATCCCGAGAGTCCCCAGTCTGGTTCTTGATGGGGCGTTGGGTGGAGCGTATGGTGGGTTGGGGTTCCTCAGACACCCCGCCCGCCGGGCGATGGAGGAGGTGGCGAAATGCGACGAATCGGTTGGATCGGGATGGTAGCCATGATGGGCGCGATTGCGATGGCCGGATGCCAGGCCGCGAGCGGGGGGCGGGGCGCGGTGAAGGTGAAGACGGAACTGGCGACGAACATCGACAGCTACAACGTGAGCAAGGTCGCGGTTCTGGCCGGGGCCAACACGACCGGGAATCAGGATGCGGACGCGATGGTCGATTACCTGACCCGGGCTCTCGGCGGCACCAACAAGTACTACATCGCCGACCGCGAGACTTTCATGCGGGACGCCGACCGGACCGGGGTGCGCGAGGACTTCGACCGTCTGGTGAGCAGTTGGCAGAAGGTCCGGAAGCTGGACGAAAAGGCGCTGGCCGCGGTCCTGGAAGCCACCGGCTACGATGCGGTGGTGGCGATCGAGGTGAACAAGTGGGAGGAGGTCAAGATCTCCGCCAGTCAGGAAGGCACTTCGGATACCTCGGTGGGCGCCCGGGTAGAGATGTACGCTCCGGACGGTACGCTGCTCTGGTCGGCCAGTGATCTCAAGACCGAGAAGTCCCAGCCGTACAATCCCGAGTACAACATCCGGGCGACCGACAGCCACCGCGCGGCGGTTACCAGCGAGAAGGCGGTGCCGGATCCGCCGCCCATCGAGAAGGTGGCGGTGACCGTGTCCACCGAGATCGCGGACACCCTGCCCCTCATCAAGAAGGCGCCCTCCTCGGGTATGGGCGACAATCGCGGAGACGACGGAGGTCGCTGAGATGGGTCCGGAAGAGGAACTCCCCCCGCTCACTCCCGACCAGGATCTTCGCTGGATGCAGATGGCCTACGAGGAGGCCCGTCAGGCCGCGGAGGAGAACGAGGTCCCGGTGGGGGCGATCGTGGTTCAGGGGGGGCGGATTTTGGGGCGGGGGCACAACCGGAACGAGGCTCTCCAGGATCCCACCGCCCACGCGGAGATGCTCGCCATCACCGCGGCGGCCAATACCCTGGGATCCTGGCGCCTGGAGGGGGCGGACCTCTACGTGACCCTCGAGCCCTGCCTCATGTGCGCCGGGGGGATCTTCCTGGCCCGGCTCCGGAAGGTCGTGTTCGCGAGCGCCGATCCCAAGCGGGGGGTGCTCGGGTCGGTCACCGACGTCTCGGTCCACGAACCCCTGAACCATCACACCGAGGTGGTCCCCGGACCCATGGCCGAGGAGTGCGGGCTTCTGCTCAAGGCGTTCTTCGAGAGGCTCCGCCGGGACGCCCAGGCCAAATAGGGGTCCCTCCGCCGGGGCTCGTCCCGGAGCGGGGGCTGGACCGATCGGGTTCACCCGGATGAACCGGGGCGGCCCGGAGCGTGGATCCTCTCTCGCCGGGGCGGGGTCGATTCGGTATAATCCTGCGCCCGGCCGGGGTGACCCGACCGGGCTTGTTTTGGGGTGCGGACCGGCATCAGGCGTCCCACCGACATTTCGGCTTCGCGGAGAGGTGTCCGAGTTGGCTTAAGGAGCACGCTTGGAAAGCGTGTGTACGGGTAACTGTACCGAGGGTTCGAATCCCTCCCTCTCCGCCATGTGAAAGCAGCGAGGATGGTTGGCCTGCTCGCGCCGGATGGGGCACGGCGACCGGGGGATGTCGTGCGCCGAGCGTGAGCGAGGAGCGCGACTCTCCCTCCTTCCGCCATGTGAAAGCATCGAGGATGGTTGGCCTGCTCGCGCCGGATGGGGCACGGCGACCGGGGGATGTCGTGCGCCGAGCGTGAGCGAGGAGCGCGACTCTCCCTCCCTCTCCGCCATGTGAAAGCATCGAGGATGGTTGGCCTGCTCGCGCCGGATGGGGCACGGCGACCGGGGGATGTCGTGCGCCGAGCGTGAGCGAGGAGCGCGACTCTCCCTCCCTCTCCGCCATGGGTTAGCAACGTGGCGCGTTAACCTCCGGGCCCCGGAGACCGGCACTTGACGGGGATTCCCCCGGGATCAGCGGCTGATTCCCACCATGGCCTTGAAACTGGTCTTGGGCCCGTCCCCCTTGTCGATGGTGACGGTCACGAAGTAACCGTGGCCGCGGGCGGTGGACGAGTACACCGGCCCGTTGTCCATCCAGGGGGTTTCGGACACCGTCGAGGCGTTCATGGACCACCCGTCCGCGTCGAGCTTTCGGGTGTAGAAATCCCGGATCTCGACCGCGGTTCCCGGCGCGGAGAACGAGGCCTCGAAGGTCTTGGCCATGGGGGCCCCCGCCATCTTGGTGACGGTCGCGTTCGCGGGAAGGGGGAAGACGCTGGCGAAGTCATCGGGGAGCTTTCCCCCCGCCTTGGCGCCGTCGTCCTTACCGAAGCAGGCGCCCAGCGTCAGAGCCATGACCATCGCGAGCAATACCACCGACCGGTTCGATTTCATGGATGCCCTCCTGGTGTCATAAGTTCGCAAGCGGTCGAAACATATCAGATTCAGGGGGTGAGGCAACCAAAAGCAGTGGCAGCCTGAATTCAACCATGGTATGAATGGCGGGCTAGGGCTGAAGTAAGGAGACGAGGCCGATGAGATGTGCCGATCGCTTCGTACCCAGGTTCCACTCCGTTCTCTGCCTGGCCTTCGCTTTGCTGCTTGCGTCCGCCGCCAGCGCCCAGGCACGCACCCCGGTTGCCGACCCGGGGACCCCGGGGGTCCTGGGAATCAGCGTCTACGCCATCCACGCGCCCTACCTGTTCCAGCACGACGCTGGGCGGCTGGTCCTGCAGGTCACCAACCTCGGGATCGTGGGAAACCCGTACATTGACGACTACTCCGCCGCGTGGCGGGGCGGGGAGTACCTCTTCTCTTCCTCGCCATGGATCGGGGCCTATGGCTCGGACGATCAGCCCCACGTCTCCACGGGAACGCCGTCGGAACTCCGCCCCAGCCTCGATTCGCGCTCGACGATCTATGAGTCCTTTCAGGGGACGCCGCACGGAGAACGGCCGGGTCCCGGAACCTCGGGGGACGACGATCACGACAGCGTGGTCGATGAGGACTTCCAGGACGGCTTTGACGACGACGGGGACGGGAAGATCGACGAGGACTTCGCCGCCGCGGGTTCCCAGATGCTTTCGTGTGTCTACCAGGACGACACTCCGGAAGCGATCGCGCAGAGTCCCGATCACGTTCCCCTCGGCGTGCTGGTGCGACAGCGCTCGTTCCAATGGTCCACCGATGGGATCAACGAGTTCATCGGCTTCGACTTCCAGATCATCAATCACGGCGATCAGCACCTGCACGACATCTACCTGGGCATCCATTGCGATTCCGACATCGGCCCCCGGGACCATGGCGACTACTGGAGCGATGATCTGGTCGGCTGGGCCCGGATGGACACCACCGTCTCCACGGGTCTCCCGGGAGCGTGTTCCTCGACCGATCTTGAATTCAACGCCGCGTTCATGTGGGACGCTCCGGATCTCGCCACCGGAAGCGATGGGGGCGACGTCCCTGGAGTGTTCGGCACCGTGATCCTCGGTCACCCGACCGACGGCAACGGCCTGCGCGCTCCCGCCCGGGTCGGCCCGAGGACCATCCGGTGGTTCCTCCAGACCTCGCCGGACAGCCTCCCCAACAACGATCCCGATCGCTACCAGCTCATGGCGCTGGGGGGATTCGACACCGGGAACCCCCGGCCCGGAGTGGCCGCCGGGAGCGCCGCCGACCCCGGGGACTACAGCCACGTGAGCGCGGCGGGGCCGTTCCAGGGGCTGGAGCCGGGCGAGTCCGTGGGCTTCCAGATGGCCTACGTGATCGGGGACGGATTCACCGGGTTCCGGGAGAACTCGACCGCCGCAGCCATGGTGTACCGGGGGGCCTATGTCGACGCGGATCAGAATCCGACAACTGGAATCGACGGCAAGGAGACCTGTCTCCGCGTACTGAACCCCGGCGAAGAGATCCTCTGGGACGATCCCTGCGATACATCGGCGGTCACGATCACCATCAGGTCGACCGCGTGCACTTGGGTGGACGGTGACTGCGATCCATGCACGGGGGTGAGCGGGCAGGAGGCGGTCCTGCGCTGGGTCGGCAACGTGGCGCCGCCGGATCCGCTGACGAATCTCGATCCGTCCCTGGACCCGGAACACGATCCGAACCTCCTCGCCTACGTTCCACCCGCCGGAAACGGCGAGGTGACCCTCCAGTGGGACAACCGTTCCGAGTGCTACGACGTCGACGCCTTCTCCGGCCTGAGGATCTTCGAGGGCTACCGGGTGTGGAAGGTGGCCGACTGGCAGGGAGATTGGGTGGGGCCCGGCGATGACGCGTGGACGCTGGTGGCGGAGTATCGGGAGAACCCGGCCGGGGGGGCGCAGGACCTGCGGACCATCCTCGACCACAACGTGGGACAGATCGGTGTCACCGAGCAGGGATGTCCACTCTATCCGATCGGCCGCTATACCTTCGTGGATACCGCGGTCGTCAACGGAACTCACTATCGGTACGCGGTGACCGCATTCGGGGCCCTGAGCTCCTCGGAATTTGGGAACCTGCCCAATTCCCCCGACTTCTTCGCGGTCACCCCGTGTGATACCTGCGGGCCGACCCCGGTCCGGTTGTCGTCCTTCACCGCGGAGCGTGTGGGGGTGGAGGCCCTGCTCCGGTGGCGGGTGGCCGAAGCGACCGACCATGCCGGGTTCCTGGTCTATCGTCGGGAGCCGGGCGGAGAACGCGTCGGTCTCAGCGTGGGCCTCCTGGCCGGGCGTACGGAGTACGACTTCCGCGATCCCGCCGCCCCCCTGGGAATGGTGGAGTACTGGCTGGCGGAGCTCAGCCGCTCCGGCAACCGGGGCTGGATCGGGCCGGCGGTGCTTCCGGCGGCGGTGGGGATCCCCGCCGGATTCACGGCGGGGCGCGCCGTCCCCAACCCATCCAGCGGGCGCATGAGCCTCTCCTACTCGCTCCCCGAGACCCGGGCGGTGCGGGTCACGGTCCACGACCTCCAGGGACGGGTCGTCCGCACCCTGGTTGACGAGGTGAATGGACCCGGGACCCACACCGCGACCTGGGCAGGCCGGACCGACGCCGGCGGACGGGCCGCCGCCGGGTGGTATCTGATCAAGATACAGGCGGGAGGAGAGACCCGCGTGCGAAGGGCCATCCTGCTCGAGTGACGGGGTGGGGCACCTGGACCCGCATTCGGACGTTTGGGGCGGCCGGGCTCCCGAAGGGCCCGGCCGTCTTGTTCCCGCTACGCAAACCTGCTAACCTCTTCCGCCCGCCTGATGTAAAGGTTTTGCGGAGAGGTGCGAGAGTGGTTGAATCGGGCGGTCTCGAAAACCGTTGAACCTCCGGGTTCCGAGGGTTCGAATCCCTCCCTCTCCGCCACATGAAGACAACTCAGGTAGTCATCCGCTGGAACCTGAGGAAGCACGGCGACCGGGGATGTCGTGGCGGAGCGTAGCGGGCGCCACGACTCTCCCTCCCTCTCCGCCACATGAAGACAACTCAGGTAGTCATCCGCTGGAACCTGAGGAAGCACGGCGACCGGGGATGTCGTGGCGGAGCGTAGCGGGCGCCACGACTCTCCCTCCCTCTCCGCCACATGAAGACAACTCAGGTAGTCATCCGCTGGAACCTGAGGAAGCACGGCGACCGGGGATGTCGTGGCCGTAGCGGGCGCCACGACTCTCCCTCCCTCTCCGCCATGTGATGACAACGTTGATTGTCGGCTGCTCCTCCGGTTCGCACGGTGTCGGGGGATGTCGTGGCGGAGCGTAGCGGGCGCCACGACTCTCCCTCCCTCTCCGCCACATGAAGACAACTCAGGTAGTCATCCGCTGGAACCTGAGGAAGCACGGCGACCGGGGATGTCGTGGCGGAGCGTAGCGGGCGCCACGACTCTCCCTCCCTCTCCGCCACCGATCAACAACGCGAGGTTCGGGCCTCCGGTCGCAGCTCCGCCGGCAAGCAGGTTCGTGAGCGCAGCTTTATTGTGAACATTGTTCCCCCGGGGAAGCATGCCGGGGCGTTATCGCGAACATTGCTTCCCCGGGGAAGCACGCCGGGGCGTTATCACGAACATTGCTTCCCCGGGGAAGCACGCCGGCGCCTGATTGTGAACAATGTGTACCCGGGTCCACCAGAATACAAACGCATTGGTTGTGCAAAAACGCGAACCCGCACGATGAACCCGAGCCAGTCGGTGAGCGACCGCCCGCCACCGTCGTGATCGGGCGAACCGCGGCGGAACGCACCAGGCAACCGGCCCTCGCACCCTCGGGCGTCGCCCTCACTCGAACCCGAACATCGCCGTCCGTGGCTCGAAGGTGACGAATTCCGGCCCCTTCGGCGCCTCGCCCAGATCCGGCGGAAGGTCGAGCGGCTTCCCGGGACGGAGCGGCGGCTGGAACCAGACCGTGTAGCGGCCGTGGCGGCCGACCTCCTGGGCCGGCGGCTCGATCCCCGCCCGGAACCGCTCCTCCTCGAATCCGGTGTGGGTCACGAAGAGGTGCGCGGCCTCGCCCTCGGGGGTGTCGCGCATCTCGCGCATCTCCTCGGCCAGGGTGTCCCAGGTCTCTCCGCGTCGCCGTTCCCCCAGGGCCGCGATCTCCCCCGGGGACTTCAAGTAGAACGCGATCGAGCTCAAGCGGTCCCAGCGGAAGAGCACCAGCTCGGTCGGGCCGGGGGGGAGCGTCGCCCGAAGCCGGGCCGCCTCGCCCTTCCAGCTGCTTCCCCCCGCGGCGGGAACCGAGATCCAGGACACCACCGCCCAGAGCGCGGCGTAGCCCAGCACGAATCCCGGGCGGAGCCCGAACCAGCGCCCCGGGACCTCGCGTAGGCGCCTCGGGTGATCGAGCGCAAGGGCCAGGATGAGCGCCGGAAAGAGGGGTAGCACGTAGAGCACGAGCCGCGACTTGCTGAAGGTGAACACGATGAGCGGCAACACGAACCAGGCCAGGAGCACCGCGCCCGCCCGGCCCCGCCATTCCCGTGGGAACCCGCGCCACCGCCGCCGGACGAAACCCGGAAACAGGAACCACCAGGGGAGAAGCCCTCCCGCGAACCCGGCCAGGTAGATCGCCGGAGACTGGTTTCGCCCGAAGTGGTTCGTGAAGATCCGGTCCACGACCTCGTAATGGATCCAGTAGTCGAGGACCGGGGGGTGCGCGATCACCACCGCCACGTACCACCCGAGCCCCAGAACCGCGAACAGAGCCCAGCCCCAGCCGAAGCCCAGAAGCGGTCGCCGGGTCCCCTCCGTGCCCCGCCGCCGGAGCAGGCGGTCGCCGATCACCACCGCGGCCGGCACCAGGAGAGCGGGCGGTCCCTTGGTCAGGAACGCCGCACCCGCCGCCGCGAAGAAGAACCAACGTCCCGCGCGGGCGCCCCGGCGGTGCTCCAGGTAGGCCAGGGCGGCGGCGGTCTCGAAACAGACCAGCAGGGTGTCGGTGGTGGGGAAGGTGGCGGCGGTGAGTGGGCCGGCGGAGAGCCCGTAGAGCAGCGCCGCCCACCCCGAGGCCTCGGGCCGGCCGAGCACCCGCGCCAGGCGCGCCACCAGCACCACGGTGAGCACGAAGGCCAGGAATCCCGGCGCCCGCGCTCCCCATTCGTTCACCCCGAAGAGGGCCATGGAGCCGGCCATGAGCCAGTTCAGTAGCGGCGGCTTCAGGATGTGGGGAACGTGGTTCAGGGTGGGTATGAACCAGTCGCCGGAGGTGAGCATTTCCCGGGCGATCTCGGCGAAGCGGCCCTCGCTGGAGTCGGTGAGGGGGCGGACCGCCTGCCCGGCCAGGAACACCGCCGCGCAGACCGGGAGGAGCCAGGCGTAGCCTGCCCACCGGCCGGCGCGGATGGGGTCGCCGCCGCCGCCCGGCGGCCGGCTCGGGATCATGAGGACGCTCCAGTCTCGTTCACGGGGCCCAATGGTTTCCGCTTCGTCGACTTCCGGCAAGCCGTAAATGCGCCCGGGCCCGGCGTGCAGGGCTCGGTCCGGGCCGGGAGCCTGCGCCGGAAGCCCCGATCGCCGCGCCCAGGGGCGCCCCGCGCCGCCCCGGCTCTTGCCCGAAGACTCGGCGGTGTGCCAGAATATCCGGCTCCCGCCCCCCATCGGGGGGGCGCTCGGAATTGGGGATGTAGCTCAGATGGGAGAGCGCCTCGTTCGCAACGAGGAGGTCGGCGGTTCGATCCCGCTCATCTCCACCAGGATCCCGATCAGGCCCGCGGCGGCGGTCCGGAAGAGGCGGCCGGGGTCGGCCCGCCGTTGGATCCGGGCGGCTCCGCCGGGGAATCGTCCCGGCCGGAACCGTGCCTGAATCGTTCTGGGTCGTGCTAGGCGGGGAGTTAGCGGTGCCCTGTACCCGCAATCCGCTATAGCGGGGCTGAATTCCTGCTCGAGGCCTGCATCTGGCGTGCGGACTACGGAAGATGGCGGTGTTGAGGGCCAGGTCCGGCGCAATCGAGGCTTGTGAACCCCGTCAGGACCGGAAGGTAGCAGCGGTAAGCAATTCCCTCGGTGTGCCGTCGGAGTCCCTGGCCGGAGCTGGCCGTTCGTAGTCGGCGCCCGGTGTTGGTCGAAAAGCAGGTGCACGACCCTTTTTCTTCCGGAGCGGCGGCCCGACCCGTCCGCCGCCCCCGAACGCGGAGGGAACCCATGTCCTATCTCGTCCTGGCGCGAAAGTACCGCCCCCAGGTGTTCGAGGACGTGGTGGGCCAGGAGCACGTGACCCGCACCCTGGGAAACGCCATCGCCGCGGGGCGGGTGGCCCACGCCTATCTCTTCTGCGGGCCTCGCGGAGTGGGAAAGACCACCGCCGCCCGCATCCTGGCCAAGGCCCTGAACTGCGAGAAGGGCCCGGCCGCGGTTCCCTGCAATGAATGCGACGCCTGCCGGGAGATCACCGGCGGCCGGAGCATGGACGTGCTGGAGATCGACGGGGCCTCGAACCGCGGCATCAACGAGGTGCGCGAGCTGCGCGAGAATGCCCGCTACGCGCCCTCGGGCGGACGGTCGAAGGTCTACATCATCGACGAAGTCCACATGCTCACCCACGAGGCGTTCAACGCCCTGCTCAAGACCCTGGAAGAGCCGCCGGCCAGCGTGGTCTTCGTCCTGGCCACCACCGAACCCTTCAAGCTTCCGGCCACCATCCTCTCCCGTTGCCAGCGCTTCGACTTCGCCCGCATCCCCTCGCGGGAGATCGCCGGCCACCTGGCCGCGCTCATGAAGCAGGAGGGGATCGAGGCATCCCCCGACGCCCTGTCCCTGGTGGCCCGGCGGGCGGCGGGGGGGTGCGGGACGCGCTCTCCCTCATGGATCAGATCATCTCCGCCGCCGACGGGGCGATCGAACGGGAAAGCGTGGAGCGGATCCTGGGGCTGGTGGGCGCCGACTTCTACCTCACCCTGGCCGACCGCCTGGCCGCGAGCGATGCCGCGGGCGCGCTCGGCCTCCTGGACACCATCTACACCAGCGGGGCGGATCTGGGGGAGCTGGCCGAAGGGCTGGCCGGCCATCTGCGCGACCTCCTCATGCTCCGGATCGACCCGGCCCTGGCCTCCATACTCGAGGCTTCGGAGACCGAGGTCCCGCGTCTCACCGCCCAGGCCGCGGCCTTCGGCCGGGAAGCCCTGACCGATCTGGTGGAGCGCGCCGCCGACACCACGGTGGCGCTCCGGCGGAGCCCCAACCCGCGCCTCACCATGGAACTCGCCCTGGCGGAGATGGCCCAGGCCGCGTCGCGGGTGCCCCTGGCCGATCTCGCCGCGCGGCTCCTGGACCTGGAGGCGCGCCTGGGGGGGAAAACCCCTCCGGCCGCTCCCGATCGCCCCTCCGAGGCCTCGGCGCCCCGCGCCCCGGCCAAGGGCCGGGGCACCCCCCCCTCGCGGTCCGGGGGTGAGAGTCGGCGCGCCGCCCCCGCGAAGGCTGCAGGCGATGCCGTCGGGATCTGGGCCGGCGCGATGGAGGCACTCAAGGAGCGGAACAAGCGCATCTGGGCCACCTGCCACAACGCCGAGGCGGTGGGAACCGCCGAGGACGGGGCCCTGATCCTCCGGGCCACCGGGGGCGGGAGCATGCTGGCCGACACCCTGGCCGAGGAGACGACCCGGGAGCTGTTGGCGGAGATCCTGGCCGATCTGGGCTGCGCCGCGCCGGCGGTGCGGCTGGAGGGATCCGCCGCACCAGGGACGAAACGGGGTGCCCCCGGCCCGCCGCGCGCCGCCGCTCCGGCCGGGAACGCCGCTCCCGAAGTCGCCCCGTCGGAGGTCGAAGCCGCCCGGCGTGCCCCGGCCAAGGGCGCCTCCCCCGAAGCGGCGGGGGCCGAGCCCGCCCCTCCCGCGGCGGAGGGGAAGAAGCCCCGGGCCAAGCGCGCGGCCGAGGACACCCGCACCATGGGTCAGATCTTCAAGGACGAGCCGATGCTCCAGAAGGCGCTCGACATGTTCGACGGCGAGATCCTTCCCTAGGACTGGTTTTCCGGGGACGGACGGCGGGATTGCTTTCGGTCATCATCACCACGCGAAGGAGCGGATGCATATGAAGGGAATGGGCAACATGGGCAAGCTCATGAAGCAGGCCCAGGAGATGCAGGCCAAGATGGCCCGGGTCCAGGAAGAGCTGGAGGCCCGGGAAGTGGAGGGGACCGCGGGGGGCGGGATGGTCACCGTGCGGATGAACGGCAAGCAGGAGGTGCTGGGTCTCAAGATCAAGCCCGAGGCGGTGGACCCCGACGACGTCGAGATGCTCGAGGACCTGGTGCTGGCGGCCATCCGCGAGGCCCGGAACCACGCCGAAACCCTCATGCAGACCGAGATGGCCAAGGTGACCGGGGGGATGAACCTCCCCGGCCTCTTCTGAGCGCGCCGGCGCCCCGCCCATGCAGTTCTCCAGCCGATCCGTCGAGACCCTGGTCGAGGAGCTGACCAAGCTCCCCGGCGTGGGGCGGAAGAGCGCCCAGCGTTTGGCCTTCCATCTCCTGAAGACGGGACGTGAGGAAGCGCTGGCCCTGGCCGAGGCCATCCGCGCGGTGAAGGAGCAGGTGCGCACCTGCACGGTGTGCGGGAACTTCACCGAGGACGACCCCTGCCTCATCTGCCGCGACGAGCGCCGCCAGCGCGACACCATCTGCGTGGTCGAGCAGCCGATGGACGTCCTGGCCATCGAGGCCTCGGGCGGCTACCGGGGGCAGTACCACGTGCTTCGGGGAGCCCTGAACCCGCTGGAGAACGTCGGTCCGGACGAGATCCGTTCCCGGGAGCTGGTGGAGCGGGTGCGCTACGGAGAGGTCACCGAGGTCATACTGGCCACCAACCCCAACCCCCCCGGCGAGGCCACCGCGCACTTCCTGGCCGATCTTCTCAAGCCCTACCCGGTGGGGGTGACCCGCATCGCCCGCGGCATTCCCATGGGAGGCGACCTGGAGTACTCGGACCAGGCCACCCTATCCCGCGCGCTCTCCGGGCGGAAGCCGATGGAGGAGGGGGACTAGCCGGTCCCGGGCGCCGGCCTCGCCTCGGACGGGTCGCCGCCCCGGTCACGCGGCCGGCGCGATTTCCTCCCGGGCCCGTCTTCCGAGCCCCAGGTGAATCTCCTGCTCCTGGAGGGCGGCGTCGAGCTTCCGGATGGTCTCCCGCATCCACTCGCTCTGCTGGGCGTGGCGAACGCTGATCCCCGCGGTCTCGGCGAAGACCTCCAGCGCGCGAAGGTCGTTCTTGTCGTAGCGCATCCCCTCGACCCGGCTGCTCGCGCTCAGCACTCCGAGCAACTCGTCCCGGAGGACGATCGGCACCACCATGGCCGCGGAGAGGGTAGCCACTTTGCTCTGGAGGTTCCGGAAGCGGGCGGGGTCGACGTGGGGCCCGAGGATGAGGGGTTCGCGGGCCTCGGCCACCCATCCCGCCACTCCCTGTCCCAGTTGCTGGCGGGCCCCAAGGACCTGGCCCAGGTTCTCGTGACCGGTGGCGGACCGCACCTCCAGCATCCCACTCTTCGCGTCGAAGAGCATGAACGAGACCTGGTCGCAGCGGAAGGTCTCGGCGCAAGTCCGGGTGATGACGTCGAACACCTCCTGAGGGTCGGTGGTGGCGCCGGTGGTCCGGGTCACCTTCAGGATGTCGTCGAGGCGCCGGTAGTGGGCCTCCATCCGCTCGATGGTCTCTTTCTGGAGTCGCGCCAGATGACTCCTCATCCCCATCACCCGCTTCTCCTGGACGGTGAGGTACCCGATGAACAGGAGCTCCACCGCCACCAGGGCGCCCAGGAGCGCGGCGTCGCTGTGAGACCAGGGCCAGGGGCTGTAGCCCCGGTCCTCGAGCAGGCTCAGGATGGCCGCCGCCAGCCCCGTGGTGGTCACGAAGAGAATGGCCGTGACCAGGATCCAGTTACGCCAGCTGTGCCGCTCCAGCGCGACCTCTTCGGGAAGATCGACCGGCCCGAACACCGGGGCATTCCGGGTCAGTTTCTGCGAGTCCTGCATCAGCATGGAGGCTTCCTTCCAGTTGGCCGACGGCCCGTCTCCCCTTCGATCATCGGCACGGGGAGGGGCGCCCATGAACGTTCATCCGGAAATTTGGCGCCATGTTGTATCAAAAACAACTATAGACGCATCCGGCATGAGTTGGGACCGACGCCGGCCGCCGATCCCATCCCGGTTGGACGTGGTAGCCTTTCCCGGGAACCGGGCCGGATACCGCAAGTTGGCATGGTAGTGGGGAAAGGGGGAGGCGATCGGGGCAAAGGCGTGCTACAGTTCGCGCCCGATGAGAGAAGAATCCCGGGCTCCGGTCGCGAACCGTGTACCCAGAAGCGGCAGAGAGGGCCGGGCCGATGCCTGGCCCACCGGCCGGACCGCTGCCGTCGGTCGAGGCCGGGCATGAAGCGTTCGCCCGCCTCCGGCACCCCGATGGGAATCCGGCTCGCCGCCACCTTCCTCCTGATCGGAGAGGCCGCCCCCTTCGCTCCGGCCACCTTCGGATCGCTGGCGACGATCCCTTTCCTGCTCTGGATCCTCGGCTGGCCGATCTGGGGGCAGGTGGCGCTGTTGGCCGGGGTGACCTGGGTGGGCGTCCTGGTCAGTACCCGGGCCGAGCGGTTCTACGGCCACGACGCCAGGGCCATCGTGATCGACGAGGTGGCGGGGATGCTGGTGACGTTTCTGGGGATCGGTTTGGCTCCCGACCTCGGGACCAAGGTGGCGGTGCTCCTCACCGGGTTCGTTCTGTTCCGGATCCTGGATGTGGTGAAGCCCTTTCCGGCCGGTCGGGCCCAGAACCTCCCCGGCGGCCAGGGAGTGGTGGCCGACGACCTGATGGCCGGGATCTACGCTAACCTCGCCCTCCGGATCATCATGAGGCTGGCCGGCTGGGGCGTGTGAGAGGGAGGGAAAACCATGACGCGAGCGGCCGCGGTGATGGGATCGCTCCTGGCGCTGGTCTCGATCGCCGGAGGAATCCTGGCCTACACCCGGTGGGGGAGTGAGCGCTCCCTGATCGCCGGCCTCGCCGGCGGGGTGGTGTTGATGGTCCTGGCGGTGCTGACCGAGCGCCGGACGGCCTGGGCCCAGATCATCCTGTCCGGGCTCGGTCTCCTCTACCTGGCCCGCTTCCTCCCACACTTCTTCCAGACCCACATGTTCTGGCCCGACCTCCCGCTCCTCTTCCTGGGATCCTTCACCGCGGGCCTCGGGGTGCTGGGGCTCATGCTCGACCGCTACACCCCCGAGGGCGGCTCCGGAGAGGGACAGTCTCACTTGTGAATTTCGTCACAAAGTTGCTGACAGACCCGGGCGGGATGAGTAAGATCGTCGACTGGTTCCCGTTAACGGCCCTCCCGCACGTTGGTTCGAACAAGGATTACTTCCGCTCGGACAAGCGCTTACGGGCGAAAGACGGCAAAGACGTAGATGACGGTTATCCAATCTTTGTCATCTTCGAAAGTGGGCAGCACCTTGATCCCCGGATCGCGGGGCTCCCGGGAAGGCCGAAACGGGTTGGTTTGATCTCAAACAGGACCGCCCTTGTCGGATATCAGGTGGCTCGCCCGGGTGCCGGACTCGCGGCCTTCGGACTCACTTGTCACGGTCCGGCCTTTGGGTGGACTCTGCTTCCTTCCGTGGGGAGCCGACTCCGCGGTTCCAGGGCGCCTTCCCGGGACCGCATCGAAACCTGAGGTTGCTCCGCTATCAAACGGGCCCGGCGGGGCGTGGGGCGGCGGTTGAACCGCGGGCTGCGTCTCGAGGCGGGCGAGGAGGACGGAAACAGACCATGTTGTTTCCCAAGTGGTCCAATCGGGCGCCCTTTTGGGCCGGAGCGGTGGGAACCCTGCTCTTCGTGGGGGTCATCGCATTCGCCACCTACAACCTCTCGCCCTACACCACCCAGGTGGGGTACTCGCCGGAGCAGCCCGTCCCCTACAGTCACAAGCTTCACGCCGGCGACCTCGGCATGGACTGCCGGTACTGCCACGTGGGGGTCGAGCGCTCGCCGGTGGCCATGGTTCCCGCCACCCAGACCTGCATGAACTGCCACAAGCTGATCAAGCCCGAGAGCGAGAAGCTCTTGCCGGTGCGGGAGAGCTTTGCCACCGGGATGCCGGTGGAGTGGGTCCGCGTCCACCATTCCCCCGACTTCGTCTACTTCAACCACAGCATCCACGTGAACTCGGGAGTGGGTTGCGAAAGCTGCCACGGTCGGATCGACCAGATGGAGCGGGTGTTCCAGGCCAAGCCCCTCAACATGGCCTGGTGCCTCGATTGCCACCGCCATCCCGAGAAGTTCCTCCGGCCCAAGGACCAGGTAACCACCATGGGCTACCAACCGCCGGGGGACCAGCTCACCCTGGGGATGAAACTCAAGAAGGCCAACAACATCAATCCGACCACCAACTGCTCGGGGTGTCACCGATGAGCGAATCCTCCACCCACGCCGGGCCGGACATCAGCGGGAGGACCTACTGGCGGAGCCTCGAAGAGGCGGCCGACACGCCGGAGTTCCAGAAGCTCGTGGCCCGGAAGTTTCCCTCCATGCTAGATGAGGTGAGCGATCCGGTCTCGCGGCGGAAGTTCATGGGCCTCATGGGAGCGGCGGTGGCGCTCTCCGGCCTGGTGGGTTGTCGCCGTCCGCTGGCCAGGATTCTTCCCTACAGCCGGATGCCCGAGGACCTGCTTCCCGGGGTCCCCCAGCAGTACGCGAGCGTGATGAATTTCCGGGGGGTGGCCGAGGGGATCCTGGTCACCAGCAACGAGGGCCGGCCCACCAAGATCGAGGGGAACCCGGACCATCCGTCGAGCCTCGGGGCCACCCACGTGTGGGCCCAGGCCGCGACATTGGAGCTCTACGACCCCGACCGCTCCCAGCACCTTTTCCAGGGGCCGAATCAGAGGACCTGGCAGGACTTCGCGGCGTGGGTCCGGCCCGAACTGGCCCGGCACCGGGCCGACGGCGGCGCCCGCCTCCGCTTCCTCATGGAGAGCACGAGCTCTCCGTCGGTGGCCGCGCTGGCGGACGAGGTCGCGCGGGCCTATCCCAAGGCCCGGTGGCACGTCTACGAACCGGTGAACCGCGATGCGCCGATCGAGGGCTCCCGGATCGCTTTCGGACGGCCGCTTCGCACCCAGCTCCAGCTCGATCAGGCCGACGTCGTTCTCTCCCTCGATTCGGACTTCCTCTACACCGAGCCCAACTCGGTGCGTCACGCCCGCGATTTCGCGTCGCGGCGGCGGGTGGCCTCGGAGAAGGACACCATGAACCGGCTTTACGTGGTGGAGAGCCCGTTCTCGGTGACCGGCACCATGGCCGACCATCGTCTTCGGCTTCCCCACGTCCAGGTGGCCGGGTTTGCCCTGGCCCTGGCCGGCGCCCTGTCGTCCCGCGGGGTGGCGGTGGCGGGCGTGGACGCGGGGACCACCGCCGAGGCGTCGAAGACCCTGACCGAAGACCAGCGGAAGTTCCTGGGAGCCTTGGCCGCCGATCTTGCCGGCCACCGGGGACGCTCCGTGGTCCTGGCCGGGTCGGGCCAGCCCGCGGAAGTTCACGCCCTGGTCCACGCGCTGAACGCCGCGCTTTCGAACGTGGGGCCGGTGGTGCGGTACACCGAGGAGCCCCAGCCGCAGGAGCAGACCGCCTCCCTGGCCGATCTGGCCGGCGCCATGGACCGGGGCGAGGTGGACACGCTGTTCGTGCTCGGGGGGAACCCGGTCTACAACGCCCCCGCCGATCTCCGGTTCGCCGAGCGGATGGGCAAGGTCAAGAACGCCGTCCATCTCGGACTCTATCGTGACGAGACCGGCTCCGCCGCATCCTGGCACCTCCCCAAGGCCCACTTCCTGGAAAGCTGGGGGGACGGGCGCGCCTGGGACGGCACCCTTTCCATCCAGCAGCCTTTGATCGCCCCCCTCTACGAGGGGAAGAGCGAGATCGAGCTCCTGGCCTTCCTCCTCGACCGACCGGCCCAGGACGGGCACGACATTCTCCAGGAGCTCTACGGAAAGCAGTGGGGGGCCCTGGGGGTGACCGCGAAGTGGCGCCGGGCGCTCAACGACGGCCTGGTGGCCGGAACCGCCTACGCCGAGGTTCCGGCCTCTCCCGAGGGAGCCGCGGTGGGCCGGGCCTGGACCGGCCGGAAGTTCGCGGCGGCGCCGGGGCCGCAGAGCCTCGAGGTGGTGTTTCGCCCCGATCACCGGGTCTGGGACGGCCGCTGGGCCAATAGCGGGTGGCTTCAGGAACTTCCCGACAACCTCACCAAGATGGTCTGGGACAACGCGGCTCTGGTGAGCCCGGCCACCGCCAAGGCGCTGGGGCTCGCCACCGGAGACATGGTGAGCCTGAAGGTGGGGGGGCGCGCGCTCACGGTGGCGGTCTGGGTGGCCCCCGGCCAGGCCGACCACAGCATCACCCTTCCCCTGGGGTACGGACGCACCGTGGCCGGGCGGATCGGCGAGGGTCCGGGCTTCAACGCGTACACCATCCGCGCCTCGGACAATGCGCACGCCGTCCAGGGGGCCACGATCGCCCGGACCGGCGATACCTACGAGCTCGTCTCCACCCAGACCCATTTCACCATGGACGGTCGTCCCCTCATGCGCGAGGGGACCCTCGAGGAGTACCGGAAGAACCCCGAGTTCGCCAAGGAGATGGCGGAACTCCCGAAGGGGCCCACCTCGCTCTATCTGGACCGCGAATACGATTTCAAGGAGGGCCACCAGTGGGGGCTCTCCATCGACCTCAACACCTGCATCGGGTGCAACGCCTGCACCACCGCCTGCCAGTCCGAGAACAACATCGCCATCGTGGGCAAGGACCAGGTGCGGCGCGGCCGGGAGATGCACTGGATCCGGCTTGACCGCTACTACGTGGGCGAGATGGAGAACGCCGAGGCGGTGCACCAACCGATTCCCTGCATGCAGTGCGAGAATGCGCCCTGTGAGAGCGTCTGTCCGGTCCAGGCCACCGCGCACAGCGACGAGGGTCTGAACGACATGACCTACAATCGCTGCATCGGCACCCGGTACTGCAACAACAACTGCCCCTACAAGGTGCGCCGGTTCAACTACTACGACTGGAACCGGGGCATGACCGAAGTCGAGAAGATGGAGAAGAACCCCGACGTCACCGTCCGCATGCGGGGGGTGATGGAAAAGTGCACCTACTGCGTGCAGCGGATCAACCGGGTCAAGATCGACGCCAAGAACGAGTCGCGCGCGGTCCGGGACGGGGAGATCCGGACCGCCTGCCAGGAGGTGTGCCCGACCGGCTCCATCGTGTTCGGCGACGTGAACGACCCCCAGACCCAGGTGTCCAAGCTGAAGGCGCAGGATCGGGACTATACCCTGCTCGCCGACCTGGATACCCGGCCCCGGACCAGCTACCTGGCCAGGCTTCGGAACCCCAATCCCGAGCTGGAGAGCGCGTGATGACCAGCGCGAGCATTCCCGCCAAGCCCGAGGGACCCGAGTTCTACGACGATCCCCGCAGCCGCTCCCGGCTGGTGGAGGGCGGGCACGGATTCGACGACGTCACCCGGATGGTGACGGCGCCGGTCCTGGCCAAGACCCCCGTCGGCTGGTACGTCGCCTTCGGGGGGGCGCTCTCCCTCCTCGGCCTGTTCGTGGCCATGGTGGCCTACCTGATCTGGACCGGGATCGGGGTGTGGGGGGTCAACAGTCCGGTGGGCTGGGGCTTCGCCATCGTGAACTTCGTGTGGTGGGTGGGGATCGGGCACGCCGGGACCCTGATCAGCGCCGTGCTCTATCTCTTCCGCCAGAAGTGGCGGACCGCCATCAATCGTTTCGCGGAGGCCATGACCATCTTCGCGGTGATCTGCGCCCTCATGTTCCCCACCATCCACGTGGGGCGTATCTGGGTGATCTGGTGGGCGCTGCCCATTCCCAACTGGGAGATGATCTGGCCCCAGTTCCGGAGCCCGCTTCTCTGGGACGTGTTCGCGGTGAGCACGTACTTCACCGTGTCCCTCCTCTTCTGGTACACCGGACTGGTCCCCGACCTGGCCACCGTTCGGGACCGGGCCAAGGGGAAGATCCGCCAGCTCGTCTACGGGGTGCTGGCCCTGGGCTGGCGCGGATCCAATCGGCACTGGGTGAACTACGAGAAGGCCTACCTGATCCTGGCCGGCCTCTCGACGCCGCTGGTTCTCTCGGTGCACTCCGTGGTGAGCTTCGACTTCGCGGTGGCCGTGGTCCCGGGATGGCACAGCACCATCTTCCCCCCGTACTTCGTGGCCGGAGCCATCTACTCCGGCTTCGCCATGGTGATGACCCTCGCGGTCATCGCCCGCCGGATCTACAAGCTCGAGGACCTCATCACCATCGACCATCTGGACAACGTCAACAAGATCATGCTGTTGACGGGGATGATGGTGGGCTACGCCTACTCGACCGAATTCTTCATCGCCTGGTACAGCGCCAACCCGGTGGAGGCGTTCACGTTCATCAACCGGGCCTTCGGTCCCTATTGGTGGGCCTACTGGATCATGGTCAGCTGCAACGTGCTGGTGCCCCAGATCTTCTGGATACGCAAGCTCCGCCGGAACATTCCGGTGATGTTCGTGGCCTCGATCCTGGTCAACGTCGGGATGTGGTTCGAGCGCTTCGTGATCGTGATGTCGCTCCACCGGGGCTACCTCCCGTCGGCGTGGGGCTACTACAAGCCCACCTGGGTGGACCTCGGAACCCTGGCCGGAAGCTTCGGGCTCTTCTTCACCTTCTTCCTCTTGTTCCTCAGGTTCCTGCCCATGATCGCCATGTTCGAGGTCAAGGGGGTCCTGCCCCAGGCGAATCCCCATCGGAAGCTCCAACCGGAGCCCGCGGAGGAGCCCACGTCGTGAGCACCAAGACCGCCCCCGCGCCCAAGGACGAGATCTACGGCGTGGTGGCCGAATACGCGACCACCCAGGATCTCCTGCACGCCGCCGAGCGCGTGCGGGCCCAGGGCTACTCCCGGCTCGACGCCTACACCCCGTTCCCGGTCCACGGTCTGGACCGCGTGCTGGGGAACCCCGGCTCCAAGGTGCCCTGGATCGTACTGCTGGGAGCGATCTTCGGAGGTTCCCTCGGGCTCTGGCTCCAGTGGTGGACCGCGGCGGTGAACTACCCGATCAAAGTGGCGGGGAAGCCGTATTTCTCCATCCCCGCCTTCGTGCCGGTGACGTTCGAGCTGACCGTGCTGTTCTCGGCCTTCGCCGCCCTCCTCGGCATGCTGGCCCTGAACAAGCTCCCCCAGTACTACCACCCGGTCTTCAAGCACTCGACCTTCCATCGGGCGAGCGACGACCGGTTCTTCCTGGCCATCGAGGCCGACGATCCCATGTTCGAGGTGGAAAAGGCCCGCCAGCTCCTGATAACCACCGGGGGCGAGAACGTGGAGTTGGTGGAGGGATGAGCGTGTACCAAGGCATACCGAAAGCGGTGATCCTCGCCCTTCTGGCCGGCCTGGTGACCGTGGGGGGATGCGCCCGGGGCCAGCCGCGGGAGAAGCGGCCGCTGATGATCATCCCGGACATGGAGTTCCAGCGGAAGTTCAAGGCCCAGGGAGAGACCCCGTTCTTCGCCGACCATCGCATGATGCGCACCCCGCCCGAGGGCACGGTGCCCCGGGGGTTCGTGAAGGCGGACCAGGCCTACTTCGAGGGCAAGGCCGGGGAGGACTACATCGCCCACAACCCGCGCCCCATCACCGGGGAACTCCTGAAGCGGGGCCGGAACCGCTTCAACATCTACTGCGCTCCCTGCCACGACCGGACGGGGAGCGGGAAGGGGATGGTGATCGGCTACGGGTTCGTGCCGCCCCCTTCGTTCCACATCGACCGCGTCCGCCAGTTCGCCGACGGGTACATCTTCAACGTGATCACCCACGGGATTCGCAACATGCCGGCCTACGGACCGCAGATCCCGGTGGACGACCGCTGGGCCATTGTGGCCTATCTCCGCGCCCTCGAGCGGAGCCAGAACGCCAGCGTCGCCGACGTCCCTCCGGACGAACGCGGGAAGTTGAAGTAGAGCCGTGAAACAGACGACCGCCGCCACCGACCGATTCGACGTTCCCCGCGGGGCCTGGAAGGGCGCCCGGACCCTCTTCGCCGTTGCCGCGGTGGCGGGGTTCCTCCTGGCCGCCGTCGGGTTCGCGGTGGACCGGGAGCAGTTCTTCTTCTCCTATCTGACCGCCTATCTCTTCTTCCTGACCCTTTGCCTGGGAGCCCTCTTCTTCACCCTGGTCCAGCACCTCAGCCGGGCCGGGTGGAGCGTGGCCGTCCGGCGGCTGGCCGAGACCGCGGGGTGGACGGTGCCGGTGTTCGCGGCGCTATTCCTGCCCCTTCTGCCCGGCCTGGGGGTCGTCTACCACTGGGCCCAGCCCGGCGCCGCGGCCCACGACGCGGTGCTCCAGGCCAAGGCGGGGTACCTGAACGTCCCGTTCTTCCTGATTCGGCTTGCCGCGTATTTCATCCTGTGGACGGTGATGGCGCGCTACTTCTACTCGCGCTCGGTGCGCCAGGATGAAACCCGCGATCCCATGACCACGGTGGTCCTGCAGAGGCGGGCCGCCCCGGCCATGGTCCTCTATGCGCTGAGCTTCAGCTTCATGTCCTTCGATCTCATCATGTCCCTCACCCCGCACTGGTATTCCACGATCTTCGGAGTATACGTCTGGTCGGGGGGAGTGCTCTCGTCCCTGGCGTTCCTGACCCTGGCCGCCTTCTGTGTTCGCCGCGGCGGGGGGCTGACCGGTCTCCTGCGCACCGACCACTTCCAGGACCTGGGCCGGCTCCTGTTCGCTTTCACCGTGTTCTGGGCCTACATCGCCTACTCCCAGTTCATGTTGATCTGGTACGGGAACATCGCCGAGGAAACGGTGTGGTTCCTTCCGCGGATCCACGGGAGCTGGGGCGGAGCGAGCCTCTTCCTGGCCGTCGGGCACTTCGCGGTGCCGTTCATGCTGCTCATCTCCCGCTGGCTCAAGCGGCGCCCGGCCCTGGTGGCCGTGACCGCGGTTTGGGTGCTCTTCATGTGCTACTTCGACATCTTCTGGATGGTGATGCCCAGCTTTCACACCGGGAGCGCGACCTTCCACTGGCTGGACCCGGTCTGCGTGGTGGCGGTGGGAGGAGTTTTCCTGTTCGTGTTCACCGCCAAGCTCACCCGGGCCGCATTGGTGCCCGCGGGGGATCCCCGCCTGCCCGAGTCCCTGGCCCTGGAACACGCGTATTGAGGAGGGTAGTGTGACCGGACTCAGAAAGATCGCGTCCATTCGGGAAGGGGACTGACCGATGGCGAATTCGAGCGGAGTGAGAACCGGGTGGATCCTCGCCGCCGGTCTGGTGTCCGCGGCCCTGTTCGTGACCGCGATCCTGTGGCTGCATTCGTACTTCGAGGTGAGCCGTAACAACGAGATCTACCGCAAGGTGCTCTCGGTCCAGAACGTGAAGCTCCGGGAACTCCGCGCCCAAGAGGCCACCCAGCTCAATTCCTACGGCTGGGTGGACCAGCAGAAGGGCGTGGCCCACATTCCCATCGATCGCGCGATGGAGCTGATGGCCAAAGAGGCCCGCGAGCGCCGGGCTTCCCGGGCAGGAGGTTGATGAGCATGCGCTGGTTTGCCGTCCACGTGACGGCCGTGATGATCCTGGTTTCCTGGGGTCTAGCGGGGGGGGCCGGCGCCCAGATGTCGTCCGACCAGACCCCGCCCCAGCTCGAGGGGGTGGACCTGGTTGATCACTCGGGAGACATGGTCCCGGGGGACTTGACCTTCAACGACGAGAACGGCAACCCCGTGCGCCTGGACGCTTTCTTCAACCAGGGCCGGCCGATCGTGTTGCAGCTCGTCTACTACAGCTGCCCGATGCTCTGCACCCAGGTGCTGAACGCCTATCTGGATTCGGCCCGGAAGATGGACTGGACCCCGGGCCGCGAGTACGCGGTGGTGACGGTCAGCTTCGATCCGAAGGACACTCCGAAGCTGGCCAAGGAGAAGAAGCAGAACTATATCTCGTCCCTCGATCGTCCGGAAGCCGGGGACGGCTGGCACTTCCTGACCGGCGGGGAACCCTCGATCGAGGCGCTCACCCGATCGGTGGGGTTCAAGTACCGGTACGACGAAAAGACGCAGCAGTACTACCATGCGGCGGGAATCTTCGTGTTGACGCCGCAGGGGAAGATCAGCCGGACCCTTTACGGGATCGAGTATCCCCCCAAGGATCTTCGGCTGTCCCTGATCGAGGCCTCGGAGGGAAAGCTTGGCTCGCCGCTCGACAAGCTGATCCTGTTCTGCTGCCAGTACGATCCGGGAACGCACAAGTACACCGTCGTGGCTTTCCAGGTGATGAAGCTGGGCGGTGTGTTGACCTTGATCGGCCTCGGGGGACTCATGGGCGGCCTGTGGATGAAGGAGCGGCACCGCACCCACCACGCGTCGGCCTAGGCGGACAGTAGACCGGCCGTAGAGCCTTCGGGCGATCGGCCTCACGAACAGGAACCAGGGCATGAACGGGACATTCCAGATGCCGCCGCAGGCCTCCACCATGGCTCACCAGGTGGACTCGCTCTACTACTTCATCTTCTGGGGCTCCGTATTCTTCTTCCTGCTCATCGTGGGGCTCTCGCTGATCTTCGTCCTGAAGTACCGCCGGCGGCCGGGGCAGACCATGGCCCCCAGGGCCTCCCACAACACCCCCCTCGAGGTCACCTGGACGGTGATCCCCCTGGCCCTGGTCATCCTGGTCTTCGTCTGGGGCTTCAAGGGTTACATGGCGCTCGCCGTTTCCCCGGGCGGCGCGCTGGAGTATCACGTCACCGCCAAGCAATGGTTGTGGCAGATCCAGTCCCCGGACGGCGAGACCTCGGTCAACGAGATGACGGTGCCGGTGGACCAGCCGGTGAAGGTCATCCTTCGCTCCGAGGACGTCATCCACAGCTTCTACGTCCCCGCGTTCCGGGTGAAACAGGACGCCATCCCCAACCGCTACACCACCCTGTGGTTCCAGGCCACGGCCACCGGGGACTACGACCTCTTCTGCACCGAGTACTGCGGTACCGGGCACTCGGGGATGCTGGGGAAGATCCACGTCCTGAGCCCCGCCGATTTCGAGAAGTACAAGGAGAGCTCGGCAGGACCGGCGGCGGGGATGAGCCTGGCCGACTACGGGGCCCAGCTCTACAAGCAGAAGGCCTGCATCACCTGCCACTCCCTGGACGGGAGCCGGAAGACCGGTCCGTCATTCAAGGGGGTTTTCGGGCACAAGGTCGAGTTCGCCGACGGCAGCTCGACCACCGCCGACGAGAACTACGTCCGCCAGTCCATCCTCGACCCGACTTCCCAGGTGGTGGCGGGATTCGAACCGGTGATGCCGACGTTCCAGGGGCTCCTGAAGCCCAACCAGATCGACGCGTTGATCGAGTTCATCAAGGCTCAGAAGTAGCCCCGGCTATCGGATAGAGAGGCGACCCCCATGGCGACAGAGACCATCGACGCACACGCCCCCGTCCCGGGGACCAACTATCTGAACGTGACCCACGGCCTCCGCTCGTGGCTCCTCACCCGGGACCACAAGCGGATCGGGATCATGTACCTCATCGCCATCTCGACCTCCTTCCTGCTGGGAGGGATCATGGCCCTCCTCATCCGGTTGGAGCTGTTCCTGCCCGGAAGGACGATCATGTCCGCTCAGACCTACAACGAGGTCTTCACCCTGCACGGCATCATCATGATCTTCCTGTTCATCATCCCGTCGATCCCCGCCGCCCTCGGGAACTTCTTCCTGCCCATCATGATCGGGGCCAAGGACGTGGCCTTCCCCAAACTCAACCTGGCCAGCTTCTACCTCTGGTGCACCGGGGCGGTGTTCACCCTGGTGGCCATCCTGCGGGGGGGGATCGACACCGGTTGGACCTTCTACACCCCTTACAGCGTTCAGAGCCACAGCTCGGTGATCTGGATGGGGCTCGGCATCTTCATCCTCGGCTTCTCCTCCATCTTCACCGGGCTCAACTTCCTGGTCACCCTGCACAAGCTCCGGATGCCGGGGATGGGCTGGTTCGACATGCCGCTCTTCCTCTGGTCCATCTACGGCACCGCCCTGATCCAGGTGCTGGCCACCCCGGTCCTTGGCATCACCCTGCTCCTCCTGGTGGCCGAGCGGGTCATGCACATCGGGATCTTCGATCCCGCCCTTGGCGGCGACCCCATTCTCTTCCAGCATTTCTTCTGGTTCTATTCCCATCCCGCGGTGTACATCATGATTCTCCCCGGCATGGGCATCATGAGCGAGGTCGTCACCACGTTCTCCCGCCGCCACATCTTCGGCTACCGGTTCGTGGCCTACTCCTCACTGGCCATCGCCGTGCTCGGTTTCCTGGTGTGGGGACACCACATGTTCGTGAGCGGCCAGTCCGAGGTCTCGACCATGATGTTCTCGTTCCTCACCTTCTTCGTGGCCATCCCGTCCGCGATCAAGATGTTCAACTGGACGGCGACCATGTACAAGGGGTCGATCGCGCTCGATACCCCCATGCTGTACGCGCTCGCCTTTCTCTTCCTCTTCGCCATCGGGGGACTGACCGGGATCTTCCTGGGGGCCCTCTCGGTGGACGTCCACCTCACCGACACCTACTTCGTGGTGGCCCACTTCCACTACGTGATGATGGGGGGGACGGTGATGGCTTTCCTGGCCGGTCTCCACTACTGGTGGCCCAAGATGACCGGCCGCATGTATCCCGAGACGGTGGCCCGGATGACCGCCCTGACCGTCTTCATCGGGTTCAACGTGACCTTCCTCACCCAGTTCGTTCTGGGGAGCCGTGGGATGCCCCGCCGGTACTACGACTATCTCGAGCAGTTCCAGCCTCTGCACCAGCTCTCCACCTTCGGCTCGTGGATCCTCGGGTTCGGATTCCTCACCATGGTGATCTACTTCATGTACTCCCTCCGGGCGGGGGAGAAGGCTCCGGCCAACCCGTGGGGATCGCTGGGGCTGGAGTGGCGCGTGCCCTCGCCCCCGCCGGTGGAGAACTTCGAGGAGGAGCCGAGCCTGGCCTACGGTCCTTACGACTACCAGAAGGTCTACGGGGAGAACCCGGAACCCGAGGCGGTGGGATCCTGATGTCGGAATCGAACCCGCACCTGGAGGAATCGCGTCCATGAGCACCGATCCAAGGGCCTGGCGTCACGAGGTCGGCCACCACTACGCCGACGCGGCCCAGGAGTTCTCCTCGGCCAAGCTGGGCTTTTGGCTCTTCCTGGCCACCGAAGTGCTCCTCTTCGGCGGCATGTTCGTGGCCTTCGTGGTCTTCCAGAACATGTTCCCGGACATGTTCCGGGAGGCCCACCACAACCTGAACCGGATCCTCGGCGGGACGAACACCGTGGTCCTGATCTGCTCCAGCCTCACCATGGCCCTGGCGGTGCGGGCGGCCCAGACCGACAACCGGAGGCTCTCCATCGGGTTGTTGGTGACCACCCTTCTCCTGGCCTCGGTCTTCCTTTGCATCAAGTACGTGGAGTACACCGAGAAGTTCCATCATGGGCTCCTCCCCGGGTACTGGTACAACCCGCACGAACTCACCGACCCGGTGAATGGGAACATCTTCTTCGGGCTCTACTTCATGATGACCGGGCTCCACGCCCTGCACGTGATCGCGGGGATGATCGCCATCACCTGGATCCTGGTGAACACCATCCGGGGGCGCTTCTCCAGCTCCTACTACACCCCGGTGGAGCTGACCGGGCTCTACTGGCACCTGGTGGACATGATCTGGATCTACCTCTTTCCACTCTTCTACCTGATCAAGTAGGGACGCGATGAGCCAAGCAAACGCCGCCGCCGCGGAACACAAGCACCACGTCGTCCCGATCCGGATCTACTTCATGGTCTGGGTCGGGCTCCTGATCCTCACCTTCCTGACGGTCCGGATCTCCTACTTCGACTTCGGGACCGGGAACCTGATCGTGGCCATGGCCATCGCCACCGCCAAGGCGAGCCTGGTCGCCCTGATCTTCATGGGGCTCAAGTGGGACGAGCGGTTCAACGGGTTGATTCTCCTCGCCGCCCTGACCTTCCTGGGAATCTTCTTCGTGCTGACCCTGGCCGACACCACCGAGCGCGGCCAGGTGGATCCGGTGGAGAGCCGGGAGATCGTCCCGGTGCCCGGCCGCGGCGACTTCATGAAACGCTACGGGATCACGGAGACCCCCGGGGGGCTCCCCGCGGCGGCGGACAGCGCCGCTGCCGACACCACCGGCCGGGCGGCGGGAGCGGACAGCGCGGGTCACGCCGGGGCCGGTGCCCCCGACAGCTCCGCCGGTGAGATGCCTCCCGCCGGCTCGGGCGGGGAACACTAGTCACGGTCCAGAACGCGGGTCCGGGCGCCGAGAGGCCGACATGAACGCGGAGATCCTCACCATCGGGGCGGAGATCCTGGCCGGGGACATCCTCGACACCAACGCCCGCGACCTTGCCCGGGCCCTGAGGGGCCTGGGCATCGCTCTCTCCCGCCACGTGACCGTCGACGATGAGGAGGACGCCATCGCCGCCGCAGTGCGGGAGGCCATGGCCCGGGCCGAAGTGGTGGTGGTCACCGGGGGGCTTGGCCCCACCCCCGACGACCGGACCCGGGATGGGATCGCCCGGGCCTTCGGGGTGGGCCGCGTGCGCCGCGACGAGCTGCTCCCCGCGCTGGAGGCCCGCTTCCGGAGCTTTGGCCGGCGGGACATGCCCGAGGTGAACCTCACCCAGATCACCCTCCCCGAAGGGGCGGATCCCCTGCCCAACCCCGCCGGCACCGCCCCCGGCTTCCGGATGGAGCGTGAGGGTTCGGTGCTCTTCGTGGTTCCGGGGATTCCCCGGGAGATGCGGGCCATTCTCGACGGCTCCATCCTCCCCTGGCTCACCGCTCACCGGCCGGTTCGCGCGCTCATGACCCGGGTGCTCAAGACCCAGGGGGTCGGCGAGTCGGACCTGGTCACCCGCTACGGGACGATCTTCGACACGCTGGCGGACGTCGAACTGGCGTTCTATCCCCAGACCCCGGGAGTGAACCTGAAGCTCACCGCGCGCGCCGGCGACACCCCCACCGCCCGGCGGCGCCTCGAGGCCGCGGAGCGGGTGATCCGGGAGGGTCTCGACACCTACGTCTACGGCGCCGACGACGAGGATCTGGCCGGGGTGGTGGGGGAACTCCTGGTCCAGCGTGGCTGGACGGTGGCCACCGCGGAATCCTGCACCGGCGGATCGATCGCCGCGTATCTCACCTCGGTCTCCGGATCCAGCCGGTACGTGGACCGCGGGGTGGTGGCGTATTCGAACCGGGCCAAGGTGGAGCTTCTGGGGGTGCCTGAGGCCCTGATCGCCGAGCACGGCGCGGTGAGCGAGCCGGTGGCCCGGGCCATGGCCGAGGGGCTTCGCGCCCGGAGCGGGGTGGACGTGGTGGTGGCCACCACCGGAATCGCCGGCCCCACCGGCGGCTCGCCCGAGAAGCCGGTCGGCCTGGTCCTGAGCGCGATCGCCGCCCCCACCGGCACCCGCGCCTATCGCTCCACCTACCCCGGCGACCGCCGGACGGTGGTGGAGCGCGCGGTGGCCACCGACGTGAATCGCCTCCGGTTGGTGCTTCTGGGCGTGAAGTAGGCCCATCGGTCGAGAGTCGGCTGCGATCCGGATATGGCAGGGCCGCGCGCCCGTCCGGACGCCGCCCCCCGGATCGTGGCATACTGGAAGCGTCTGCTCCCGCGCCCTCGGATCCTCCCCGCGGCGCGGAGCCTCGATACCTCTCGATTCCCCGGAAGGAGGAACCGTCCGTGGAAAACACGCCGATCACCGCCCCGGAATTCAAACGCCGCCTGGTCGCGCTCCTCGGTTCGGGGGGAGGTCCGTGGCTCCCGCGCCGGCCCCGGGACCGGCACATCCTCTTCCGGTGCGCGACCCGGGACCTGGCGCCCGACCGCTCCCTCTCCGAGCGCGAAGTGGACGGGCTCCTGGAAGCCTGGCTCCAGTCCGTAGGACGGCCCCTGGAAATCGACCGGGTGGCCCTCCGGCGGGAGCTGGTCGATGCCGGTTACCTGGAGCGCGATCCGGCCGGCCGGGAATACCGGGTTCGCCGCGAGGGAGGCGGCGCGGTGGCCTTCCTGACCGAGGTCGATGCGGTGGACCCCGAGGAGACGCTCACCGCCGCCCGGCTCCGGACCGAGGAGCGCCGCCGCCGGGCCCTCGCCGGCGGAACGTCCGGGAAGTCGTGACCGGCGCGTCCGACACCATGCGCACCTTCGTGGCGGTGTTCCCGCCCCCGGCGGTGCTGGATGCGCTCGGGGAACTCCGGCGGGGCCTCGAGCCGGCGATGAGGGCGCTCCGGTGGACCGCCGAAAGGAACCTCCACTTCACCCTCCGCTTCTTCGGGGAGCTGACCGCGGAGGAGGCCTCCCGCGCGGGGGAGGTCCTGGACGCAGTGGGCGCCGGCGCCGCGCCCTTCGAGCTGGCCCTGGAGGGGGTCGGGGTATTTCCGGACTGGCGCCGGCCCCGGGTGCTCTGGGTAGGCGCCGGGCGTGGAGGGCCCATCCTCGAGGCCCTGGCCCGCACCCTGGAGCGGGGATTCCGGGAGGCGCGGCTCGGGAAAGCGGACAAGCCGTTCAAGCCGCATCTCACCCTCGGGCGCTGGCGGGACACGCGGGAATTCGATCCGGAGGCGGCCCGCGCCGCCTGCGACGGCCGGGGTCCCGTCGCCTCCTTCACCGTGAGCGAGGTGGGGGTGATCCGGAGCACCCTCTCCCCGGGGGGCTCGATCTACGAGCCGCTCCACGTCGCGAGCCTCGCCGGGGGGGCGGGGAAGTGAGCGCGACGGCGTTCGCGCCGGCCCCGCGAAAGGAGCTCGCGCCGTGCCCTCCACGAACCGCGCCGTGCTCTGGACGCTGATCGTTCTGGCCGCGGGTTTCCTTGCCGTCATGGTGTGGGCCAGGACCGCGCCGACTCCCCGGGGCCTTGGGCTCCGCGACGGCCGGCTCGCTCCCTGCCCGGACTCGCCCAACTGCGTGAGCACCGAAGCCGCCGACCCCGCCCACGCCATGGAGCCGATTCCCTACGACGGCCCGCCCGCCCGGGCCCGGGAACGCCTGCTGGCGGTGATCCGGGCCACTCCCCGGACCCGCATCGCCCGGAACGACCCCGACTACCTCCACGTGGAGTTCCGCACCCCGGTGATCGGCTTCATCGACGACGTGGAATTCCGCTTCGACCACCGCGCCGGGTTGATCCGCTTCCGATCCGCTTCGCGCCTCGGGCACTCGGACCTGGGGGTGAACCGGAAGCGCATGGAAGCGGTGCGCACGCGGTACGAGGCGGCGAGCTGAGGCGAAGGCCCGCCCCACCGGCCGGCGTTCCTCCCCGCCGCGGTGTCCGTCTCCCGGGATCCCGCCGACCGATCCGGCTCAGAGCACCTCGTCCGAGCCCACTCCCGCCGGGATCTCCCCGCGATAGCCGTAGAGTCGCCGCACCAGGCGGGACATCCACGGCCGCTGCCGCCGGATGAGGGTCTGATCGGCGGCGCGGCGCACCCCGAGAAGCCAGGTCGGGTAGGGGTGGACGGTGCGGGCCAGAGCGGGAAGGCCGATCCGGTGCTTCATGGCCACCGCCAGCTCCACGATGGCCTCGCCGGCGTGGCGGCCGGCCACGCTCGCCCCCAGGATCCGCCCGCCCCCGAGTCCGGCGAACCGGGGCGGAACCGCGTGCACCAGGATCATCCCCGCCGTCGCGTCCTCGGTCACGGCGCGGTCGATCCGGGAGTAGGGAAAGGCGAGGGTCTCGAACGCGGTCCCTGCCGCCCTCAACTCCTCCGCGCTCCGCCCCACGTGGGCCACCTCGGGGTCGGTGTAGGTGACCCAGGGAACGACCCCGGTCTCCCGGCGAAAGAGGGGGAGCCGGAGCACCGCGTTCATCGCCGCCGCCCGCGCCATGTCCTCGGCCACGTGGGTGAAGCGGAGGGAGTCGGTGACGTCCCCCACCGCGAACACGTGACCGGCGGCGGTCCGGCACCGGCGGTCCACCGGGATTCCATCCGCGGCCGATCGCACGCCCGCGCGCTCCAGCTCCAACCCGGCCACCCCGGGCCTCCGTCCTGCCGCCACCATCACCGCGTCCACCACCAGGGAATCCCCGCCGGGATCGAGCCCGATCCGCAGTCCCTCCGGCTTGCGTTCCACAGAGCAGAACGTGCTGTTGTAAAATAGTTTGACCCCATCGGCTTCGAGTTGTTTCTGGAGTACCTCGACGCACTCCGGCTCGTCCCGGGGCAGGAGTCGCGAGGCGCGGGTGACCAGGGTGACCTCGGACCCGAGCCGCGCCAGGGCCTGGGCGGTCTCGACCCCCACCGGCCCGCCCCCCAGGACGGCCAGCCGGCGGGGAAGCGCGTTCAACTCGAAGAGGGTCTCGTTGGTGAGGAAGCCGGCCTCGCGGAGGCCCGGGATCCCGGGCACGGCGGGGGTGCTTCCGGTGGCGATCACCGCCGCGCGGAACCGCACCGTCCGCTCCGAGGCCTCGGAGCGGATGCGAAGGGCGCGGGAGCCGGCGAAGGCCGCCTCTCCGAACGCCACCGCCACCCCGCGCCGGGCGAGGATCTCGGGGGAATCCGCTTCCTCGTAGACCCGCCGGCGGACCGCCCGGACGTGCTCCATCAGGCGGGAAAAATCCACCGGGGCTCCGGTGTCGCGCTCCGCGGCGTGGGCGTGAGCGGCATGGAGGAGGGTCTTGGAAGGGATGCAGCCGGTCCAGGTGCAATCGCCCCCCAGGCGGCGCTTCTCGACCAGGAGGGTGCGCGCCCCGAAGGAGGCGCAGATGCCGGCGGCGGTGAGGCCGGCCGCGCCGCCGCCGATGACCACGATGTCCTGCTCGTCCTTCGTCATGGGCCCTCCGCGGGCGCTCGAGGACGCCCGGGCCGAGAATACGGCAACCCCGGCCGGGGAGCGAGAGCCCCGCCCCGAAACCCGGTTGACACCGGGAACGCTCCCCATTACCGTGGGAAACTCCCGTCAGGCTTCACGGCTACCCGACTTTCCCACCAATACCCACGCGCCCGACCTGGGCACAGTCCACGGGCGTCATAGCCCGGGGCACGTCAAGCCCGTCGAGGAGTCACGATCATGACCAAGGAAGCCCAGAAGGGCACGAAGGTGGACCAAGGAATGAGCAAGGAAAAGGCGAAAGCCCTGGAGTTGGCGGTCTCCCAGATCGAGAAGCAGTTCGGCAAGGGTTCGATCATGAAGCTGGGGTCGGAGCGGGCGGTGAAGGTTCCCTCCATCCCCACCGGGTCCCTCGGGCTCGACCACGCCCTGGGGATCGGCGGCGTGCCCCGCGGCCGGGTGGTGGAGATCTACGGCCCGGAAGCGAGCGGGAAGACCACCCTGGCCCTGACCATCATCGCGCGGGCCCAGAAACTGGGAGGCGCGGCGGTGTTCATCGACGCCGAGCACGCCTTCCCGGCGGAGTTCGCCCAGACCATCGGGGTGGACCTGGACAACCTCCACGTCTCCCAGCCGGACACCGGGGAAGAGGCGCTGGAGATCACCGACCAGCTCGTGCGCTCGGGCGCGGTGGACGTGGTGGTGGTGGACTCGGTAGCCGCCCTGGTGCCCAAGGCGGAGATCGAGGGGGAGATGGGGGACAGCCACGTGGGGCTTCAGGCCCGGCTCATGAGCCAGGCCCTGCGCAAGCTCACCGGATCGGTCTCCAAGTCCCACACCTGCGTCATCTTCATCAACCAGCTTCGCATGAAGATCGGGGTGATGTTCGGGAACCCGGAAACCACCAGCGGCGGCAACGCGCTGAAGTTCTACGCCTCGGTCCGGCTCGACATCCGCCGGATCGCCAGCATCAAGGACCGGGACCAGGTGGTGGGGAACCGGGTGAAGGTCAAGGTGGCCAAGAACAAGGTGGCCGCGCCCTTCAAGGTGATCGAGTTCGACATCTACTACGACGAGGGGATTTCCCGGACCGGCGAGATCCTCGATCTCGCGGTGGACCGGAACCTGGTCGAGAAGTCGGGAACCTGGTTCTCCTACAACAGCGAGCGGATGGGGCAGGGGCGCGAGAACGCCCGGAACTTCCTCAAGGAGCACCCGGAGATCATGGACGATCTCGAGATCAAGATTCGCGAGAGCCTGGGGATCCCGGCTCTCGCCGGCGGCGCTGCGCCCGCGCCCCGGGAGGAATCCGCCTCCGACGAAGCGTCCGAGGAGCGGGACAAGCAGAACGGCCGGCGGACGGCCAGGTCCCGGGCCTGACCGGGGACGCTCCGCGGTCGAAGGATCCAAGTCGAGGAGCGAACCCCGCGGGGTTCGCTTTTCGCTGTTGCGGGGTTGGTGAAGCCGTCCCCCCGCGCGCCGGCACACCAGGGGGCCGACTCCCGTCCGGAAGGAAAGGGGCATGAGCGAGGAACGAGACGGCGGGCTCCCATCCGAAGAGCGCGCCCGGGAGATCTGCCTTCGCGCCCTGGAGCGGCGCATGAACTCGCGCCGCGAGCTGGAGCGGAAGCTCTACCGGAAGGGGGTGGCGACCGAGGTCGCGGCCCGGGTCCTCGATCGGCTGGTCGAAGTCGATCTGGTGGACGACCTCGCCTTCGCCCGGGCCTTCCTCGCCTCGCGCCAGCGGTCGCGGCCCCGGGGCGCCCGCGGTCTCGCCGCCGACCTCGCCGCCCGCGGGGTGGCCCGGGAGGTGATCGACCGGGCCCTGGCGGAGCTGGAGGAGACCGAGGACCCGGTGGCCTCGGCCCGCCGCGCGGTGGCGGCGAAGCTCCGGGCCCTGGCCGGCCGTCCCGCGCCGGAGCGGCGCCGGAAGGCCGAGCAGTTCCTCCTCCGGCGGGGGTTCGACTTCGAGACCGCCCGGAAAGCCCTCCGGGAATCGATCGAGGACGACGGGGAGCCCTGATCGCCTTGACATCGTCCTCGATGGAATCCACACTATCTCGGCTTGTTTTTTGAGCTTAGGCTCCCGGCTCGCGAACTGGCCCAGCCGGGACCGCTACCGGACGGAACCCTGCTCATGCGCCCAATCCTGCTCGCGCTCCTGATCCTCGTGTTCCCGGTCACCGCCTACGCTGCCGGCGGTCTCGATGCCGGGGGCGGCGACCGCGCCGGGGGCACGATCCACGTCCAGGACACCTTCGGCCTTCCCTTCGCCGGGACCAGCGCCGGGACCGGAGTCAGCGTCCAGACCGGGCTCCTCTACGGGATCGGGATCCCCACCCCGGTGCTGTTGACCGCGCTCCAGCTCACCGTGGAAGCAGACGGGGTGTCCATCTCGTGGCGGGTTCCCGAGGATGAGCGGGTGGCCTTCTTCCGGCTGGAGCGGGCGCGGGTCGCGGGCGGGATCCCCTCCGACTACGCCTCGGTGGGTCTCACATTCGACGGACCCGGACCCCACCGCTACCTGGACACCGGGGTGGAGGCCGGCGCCACCTATCGCTACCGCCTTCGCGCCCGGCTCCGGGACGGCGGCGAGGAGGTCCTCGGCCCCTGGACGGTGACCCTGGACCGGGAATCGCTTTCCACCACCCCGCGGGTTCTGGCCGCCTCCCCCAACCCGTTCCGGGAGGCCTTCGTTCTCACCTTCGCCTTGCCGGTCGAAGCCCCGGTGCACTGGAGGCTCTTCGACATCCGGGGCGCCGAGGTAGCCGGGGGAGACCTCGGCCGCATCCCTGCCGGAACCCACGCGGTGGCGGTGACGCCGCCCGCGGCCACCGCCCGCGGAATCTACTTCCTCGAGGTCCGGGCGGGTGAGGTCCGCGACGTTCAGAAAGTGGTGAGGCTCCCATGAGAATCGCTTCCGTGCTCCGCCGGCGGGACCCCGGCACGACGTCGGCCCGCCTCCTTTCCGGAACCATCACGCTTCTGGCGCTGGGAACCATGCTGGCGGCGGGAACTACCGAGGCCTCGGAGCCCGCGAGCGGCGCCACGGGCGCGCCCGCGGCGGTGTCGCCCCCGGCGGGCGCCCCGGCCACCTCCCCCTCGGTGCTCAACTACCAGGGACGGTTCACCGACGAGGCGGGAAAGCCCCTGGCCGGACCGGTCGATCTCGTCTTCCGGCTCTTCGTGCTCCCCGCCGGAGGCAGCGCGCTCTGGACCGAGGAGCACGACGGGGTGGCCCTGAACGAGGGCGTGGCCGCGGTGCTCCTGGGGAGCCTGGTCTCCCTCCCGGAGAACGCGTTCAGCGCCGCCCAGCGCTACCTGGAGATCGAGGTCGGCGGCACGGTGCTGGCGCCTCGACTTGCCGTCACCTCGGTGCCCTACGCGTTGGAGGCCGACCGGGTGGACGGCCGGGACGCCGGGAGCTTCGAGAACGCGGGGGCGGCGGCCGCCTTGGCCGACTCGCTCCGGCTCCCCGACGGAACCCCGGCCAACCAGGGCTCGAACCGGGTGAGCTGGATGAATCTCGGCGACGTTCCCGCCGGCTTCGCCGACGCGGTGGACGACACCGGACGCGGGGTGACCGATCACGGCCAGCTCACCGGGTTGCTGGACGACGACCATCCCCAGTACCTGCTCCGGAACCAGGCCGCCGCCTCGGACGGGACCCCTCCCAACCAGGGGGCGAACCTGGTGAGCTGGAACAACCTGGTGAACGTGCCCACCGATTTCGCCGACGGGGTGGACAACACCGGGAGCGGAGGGACGGGGGGCCCGGTCACCGGAGCGGACATCGTGGACAGCACGATCACCGCGGTGGACCTTGCCGACAGCACGATCACCGGGATCAAGGTCGCGCCGGCCACCCTCGACGGCTCCCACCTCCGGTCCGGGAGCGTCACCGCCCGCGAGCTCGCGCCGGGGGCGGTGACCGGGGCCGCGTTGCAGGACTTCACCGTGACCGGGTTCGACATGGCCAACCAGACCATCACCGGGCAGAAGCTCTCCCCGGGCGCAGTCACCGGAGACAAGATCGCATTGGAGACGATCACCGGCGACAACATCACCGACGACTCGATCCGGAGCGGAGACATCCTGGACGGGACCCTCACCACCATCGACGTCAAGGACGGGTCGTTGTTGGCCGAGGATCTCGCCGCGGGCTCGGTGACCTCGACCCAGATCGCCGACGGCACCGTCCAGCCCGGAGACATGGGCTTCACGGTGGGGGACGTCACCGCGGTGAACGTGGCCGGAGGGCTTTCCGGAGGCGGACAGAGCGGCGACATCACCCTCGCGGTGGGAGCGGGGCAGGGGATCCAGGTGAGCGGATCGTCGGTCAGCCTGAGCCCGTCGTACTTCTCGGGGAGCGCATACGACGGCCGGTTCGTGTCCCAGTCGAGCCCGAACTGGCTTCCGGTGACCACCGCGGTGGCGGTTTCGGGAGCGGCCTTCCGGCCGGTCACCCCGGTGGGGAAGTTCACCGTGGTCCCCGCCGGCGGGTACGTCTATGTGGACTCGCTCAGCAACGTGGGCGCCCAGGACAAGTTCACCGCCTCCGTCCAGATCCCCGACGGCGCACAGATCACCGGCTTCCACGTGACCTACTGGGACGACAGCGCGTCGCTGATGGAGATCTCCCTGTGGCGGGCCCTTCAGACCGACGGTTCCCCCCTCAAGATCGCGTCGGTGGAGAGCCAGGGGCAGAGCACGGGCTGGAGGTCGGGGAGCGACGCCACCATCGCGGAGACCGGGGTGGACGACAACGAGTTCGTCTACTGGCTCGTGGCCGATTTTCCCAGCACCCCCCAGGGGGACAAGCTGAGGGTTCTTTCCGTCCGGGTGACCTACACCGTGAGCCGGCCGCACTGATCACCGGACCCGCGGATCGAGGGAGTACCATGCGAGCCCGACCGTTCATGTTCGTCTTCGTTCTCTTTCTCCTGGCCCCGGTTCGCGCCGGAGCGGCTCCGGGAGCCGCCGCACCGGAAGGCGGCGCCGTCTCCGGGCCGGAGGCCGGCGCCGAAGAGGCGCTTTCCCCCCAGGTCGCCCCCAAGCTTCTCCAGTACCAGGGACGCTTCACCGATCCCGCGGGCAATCCCCTGGCCGGCCCGGTCAAGTTGACCTTCCGCCTCTACAACGCGCCGGTGGCGGGTTCGGTGCTCTGGACCGAGACCCACACCGACGTGCCCCTGGCCCAGGGAGTGGCCTCGGTGCTCCTGGGGTCCCTGGTGAGCTTCTCCGCCGACGCCTTCACCGCGGAATCGCGCTACCTGGGAATCACCGTGAACGACGGGGCCGAGCTCCTCCCGCGCCTGGTGGTGACCAGCGTGCCCTTCGCCCTCCAGGCCGAGTCTCTCCAGGGGAAAACCCCGGCGGACTTCGAACCCAAGGGGGCGGTGGTCGCGCTCTCGGTGAACGACGGGAACCCGCCCAACCAGGGCTCGAACCGGGTCCACTGGAACAACCTGACCGGCGTACCGGACGGTTTCGCCGACGGGAAGGACCAGGGGGTGAGCGACCACGGCCAGCTGACCGGACTTCTGGACGACGATCATCCCCAGTACGCGCTCCGCACCGACCTGGTCCAGAGCGACAGCCTGGGCCCCAACACCGGAAAGAACCTGGTGAGCTGGTTCAACCTCACCGACGTGCCTTCCGGGTTCGCCGACCAGATCGACAACCGGGGGGCGGGGGTGACCGACCACGGCCAGCTGACCGGGCTTCTGGACGACGATCATCCCCAGTACGCCCTCGACACCGATCTCGAAGCCCACGTGAACGCCCCCGATCCGCACCCGGTCTATGCCACCGACGCCGACCTGGCCGGCCACGCCGGCAATCCCAGCGCCCATCACACCAAGACGGTGAACGCCTCGGAACTCACCGCCGGAACCCTGGATCCGTCCCGGCTTCCTCCCGAGGGGATCACCGGCGCCCACATCCAGGACGGTTCCCTCACCGGAGCCGATCTGGCCAGCGGGTCGGTGGGCTCGGCCGACCTCGCGGTGGGCGCGGTGACCGGGGTCAACGTGTCCGACGGTAGCCTGACCGGCGTCGACCTGGCCCCGGGCGCGGTGGACTCCACCCGGCTCGCGCCGGACGCGGTCACCGGCTCCCGGGTGAAGGATGGCTCGCTCCGGGCCGCGGATTTCATGGACGGGCCGGGGGTGGCGTACCTGGGGGATCCCGACGTCCGGAGCCTCACCGACCAGGCCCTGTCCGTAGTCACCAAGACCATCACCTGTCCCGCGGCGGGATGGGTCATGGCGGTGGGGAGCGGCCAGGCCTGCATCGAAGCGTCGGGGTCCGGCCTGGAGCATCCGCTCCAGTTCTCGGTCTCGGCGGAGAACAACACCCTCGACTCCCTGGCCAAGACGGAATACCGGATCTACGGGTTCAACTCGGTTCGCCAGTGCGCGCCGATGGTCTCCCAGCGCCTCTTCCCGGTCGCGGCGGGAGCCAACTCGTTCTACATCGTGGCCCAGGGGGAGGCGGGAACCACCATGGAGCTTTCCCAGCTCAACCTCACCCTCGTCTTCGTGGCCCGCCAGTACTGACCGCCCGCCGGGAACCGGGGCCGGGCTGGTATACTCAAACGCTTTATGCGACCCCCCGTGGCGCGACCGGAACCCCACTCCCGGGCGGGGAGAGAGGAGACCATGGCCAAGGCACTGAGGACCCAGGAGATCCGCGACGAGTTCATCCGCTTCTTCGAGGAGCGGGGACACCGCCGCGTTCCTTCCTCCCCCATCGTCCCCCTGGACGATCCGACGCTCCTGTTCACCTCGGCGGGCATGGTCCAGTTCAAGCCGATGTTCGCGGCCCGGGAGAGCCTGGAGTACACCCGGGCCACCAGCGTGCAGAAGTGCTTCCGGGTCACCGACCTGGAGCGGGTCGGCCACACCCCCCGCCACCTCACCTTCTTCGAGATGCTGGGCAACTTCTCCTTCGGCGACTACTTCAAGCGCGAGGCCATCCTCTGGGCCTGGGAATTCATCACCGAGGTGCTGGAGATGGATCCCGAGACCCTGTGGGCCACGGTCTACACCGACGACGACGAGGCGGCGGCGATCTGGGAGACGGAGACCGGGCTCCCGCCGGGGCGGATCGTCCGGCTCGGGGACGAGGACAACTTCTGGGGACCGGCGGGTTCCAGCGGGGCCTGCGGCCCATCGAGCGAGATCTACGTCGACCTCGGATCCGCGCTCGGCTGCGAGCGGCCCGAGTGCAGGCCGGGTTGCGAGTGCGACCGGTTCCAGGAGTTCTGGAACCTCGTTTTCCCGCAGTTCCACCAGGACGAACACGGGGTCCGCACCCCGCTGCCCCGTAAGGGTATCGACACCGGGATGGGGCTCGAACGGCTGGCCCAGATCCTCCAGGGGAAGCGGTCGGTGTTCGAGACCGACGAGTTCGTGCCGCTCCGTCGGGCGGCCATGGATCTGGCCGGCATCGAGGCGGAGAGCGAGGCGACCCGGATCGCCCTCAACGTCATCACCGAGCACGCCCGAGCGGTGACCATGCTGTTCAACGAGGGGGTGTACCCCTCCAACGAGGGCCGGGGCTACGTGGCCCGGCGGATCCTCAGGCGGGCCGCGCGCCGGGGCCTGGCCCTCGGACTCCGGGAGCCGTTCCTCTTCAAGCTCATCGGTACGGTCGTGGACGTCTTCCACCGGGCCTACCCCGAGCTTCGCCAGAGCCGGGACCGGATCGCCACCGTGACCCAGGCCGAGGAGGCTCGCTTCCTGGAGACCCTGGAGACCGGCATCCACCGTTTCAAGGACGTGGTGGAGCGGACGTGCTCGCGGGGGGAGAAGATCATTTCCGGCCGGGACGCCTTCACCCTCTACGATACCTTCGGATTCCCTCTCGACCTCACCTCCGAGATGGCCGAGGAGGAAGGGCTGGGGGTGGACGCCGCCGGGTTCGAGGTAGAAATGGGGAAGCAGGTGGAGCGCTCCCGCGCCTCCGCGCGCTTCGACAACGAGAAGTCCGAGGACGTTCCCTGGGAGTGGCTCGGGGACCGCGGGGGTCCGCACTCGAACTACGTGGGCTACGACATCCTGGATACCGAGGTGCGGGTGATCGCCCGCCGGAAGGCGGGGGATGCGGAGTGGGACCTGGTGCTCGACGTCACCCCCTTCTACGCCGAGGGGGGCGGCCAGGTGGCCGACCGGGGAACCCTCACCGCCGGCGATTTCGAGTTCGAGCTGACCGACGTCCGGAAGCGGGACGGGATGGTCGTCCACCGGGGAACGGTGCGGAAGGGCGGAAGCCCGGGGGAAGAATCCTACCGCGCGCGGGTGGACGTCGAGGCCCGGCGGAACACCGAGCGGAACCATACCGCCACCCACTTGCTGCAGGCCGCCCTCAAACGGGTGGTGGGGACCCATGTCTCCCAGGCCGGCTCCCTGGTCGCCCCCGACCGCCTGCGCTTCGATTTCAACCACTTCTCGGCCCTGACCCCGGCCCAGGTCCGCGCGGTGGAGGACGACGTGAACCGCGCCGTCCTCGCCGACTTCGCCGTGCACAAGGAAGTCACCTCCATGGACGAGGCCCGGACCTCGGGGGCGGTGGCCATGTTCGGGGAGAAGTACGGGGATCGGGTGCGCCAGGTCTTCGTGATCGACGGGGAGCAGCACGACGTGAGCCGGGAGCTTTGCGGCGGTTGCCACGTCCGCCGGACCGGGGAGATCGGGTTCTTCCACATCGTGGCCGAGGAATCCGTGGCGGCGGGGATCCGGCGGGTGGAGGCGGTGACCGGTTGGAACGCCGTCCTCCGGATGCGCGAGGAGGACGAAACGCTCCGCCGCATCGAGGCCGCGGTGAAGGCGGGGACCGCCAGGGAGGTGGAAGGCCGGGTCCAGGGGGTGATGGATGAGAACGATCGCCTGAAGCGGGAGCTCGCCCGCATGCGATCGGAGCTCCTGAACCGCTCCTCCGGCGACATCCTGGACCGGGTGGAACAGGTGGACGGGGTGGCGTTTCTGGCCACCGAGCTCCCGGTGGACGACGTGAAAGCGCTCCGCGAGGGCGCGGACCGGCTGCGGGACCGGATGCAGAGCGGCGTGGGGCTCCTGGCCGCGCGGAGCGCGGACAAGGTGAACCTGCTGGCCTTCGTCACCGACGATCTGGTGGCCGGGCGAGGGGTCCGGGCCGATGTACTGGTGCGGGAGGTGGCCAAGGTGCTGGGGGGTGGCGGCGGCGGCCGTCCCCAGCTCGCCACCGCCGGAGGCAAGGACCCCGAGAGGATCCCCGAGGCCCTGGCCCACGGGCGGACGGTCCTCGTCCGGCTCCTGGCCGGGGAGACGGCTGGCGCCTAGCCGGGGGACGCGGGCCGTCCGGGGATCCGCGACCGATCGGGTCTTCCGGCCGGACCTGGCGCGGCCCCGGTTCCCGGCCGTGCGTTGACTCCCTAAGCTCCGCTCTGCTAACGTCTTGGGCTCGGTTCGGCCTCCCATCCCCAGAGCAGGACCAACGACCGAAACCTCGGAGGTGCAACATCAAGGCCCTCATCCTCTCCGGCGGCAAGGGGACGCGGCTCCGCCCCATCACCTTCACCAGCGCCAAGCAGCTCGTCCCGGTGGCCAACAAGCCGATCCTCTTCTACGGGGTGGAGGCCATCCGCGACGCCGGCATCACCGACGTGGGCATCGTGGTCGGCGACACCCACGAGGAGATCCGGACCGCGGTGGGGGACGGCTCGCGCTTCGGGATCCGCGTCACCTACATCCATCAGGAGGCTCCCCTGGGGCTGGCCCACGCGGTCAAGGTGAGCCGGAAGTTCCTCGGCGACGATCGCTTCGTCATGTTCCTGGGGGACAACCTCATCCGGGACGGCATCACCTCCCTGGTCCGCGAGTTCGAATCCGAGAAGCCCGATTGCCAGATCCTCCTCGCCCGGGTCAAGAACCCCCAGGAGTTCGGGGTGGCCGAGCTGGACGGGAACCGGGTGGTGCGCCTGGAGGAGAAACCCGCCGAGCCCCGGTCCGACTACGCCCTGGTCGGGGTCTACATGTTCAACGCCTCGGTCTTCGAGGCGGTGGACGCCATCCAGCCCTCGAAACGCGGCGAGCTGGAGATCACCGACGCCATCCAGCACCTGATCGACTCCAGGCGGGACGTCCGGAGCCACATCATCACCGGCTGGTGGAAGGACACCGGCAAGCTGGAGGACATGCTCGAGGCCAACCGCATCGTCCTCTCCGGGCTCTCCGGCCGGATCGAGGGCGAGGTGGACGCGCGGAGCCGGATCGAGGGCGAGGTGGTCGTCGGGAAGGGGAGCCGCATTCTGGGGAGCACCCTGCGCGGACCGCTCATCATCGGCGAGAACTGCACGATCACCGACGCCTTCATCGGCCCCTTCACCTCGGTCCACAACGGGGCGGTGATCGAGGGAAGCGAGATCGAGCACTCCATCCTGCTCGAGGGGGCACGGGTGGTGGGCCTCCAGCACCGCATGGAATCAAGCCTCCTCGGACGGAACGTGGAGATCGTCCGCGTAGCCACCCGGCCCGCCACCTATCGCTTCCTGGTGGGGGACCTCGCCCGGATCGAGGTCTGTTGATGCGGATCTTCGTGACCGGGTGGGACGGGCTCCTGGGCTCCGCCCTGGTCCCCCTCCTTCGGGAGTCCCACGAGGTGGCCGGGATGGGGATCGCCGACGGGGACATCGCCGACCCGAACCTCGTTCGCTCCCGCCTCGACGCCTTCCGCCCCGACGTGGTGGTCCACCTGGCCGCCATGACCGCGGTGGACGCCTGCGAGAGCGCGGAGGAAGAGGCGTTTCGGGTGAACGCCGAGGGTTCGCGCCTGGTGGCGGCGGAGGCCGAGCGCCGGGGCGCCCGCGTGCTCGCCCTCTCCAGCGACTACGTTTTCGCCGGGACCAAGGGGACGCCCTATGCCGAGGATGACCCCGTCGGTCCCCTGAGCGTGTACGGCCGGAGCAAGCTCGCCGGCGAGGAGGGAATCGCCGGAGCCTCCACCGACTGGGCGGTGGTGCGGAGCGCCTGGCTCTACGGCGGGGGAGGCCGGAATTTCGTGGATACCATCCTGGGTCTTCTCGAAACCCGGGAGACGGTGTCGGTGGTCTCGGACCAGATCGGTTCCCCGACCTACGCCTCCGACCTCGCCGCGGGGATCGCGGCCCTGGTCGCGGCCCGGGCCCGGGGGATCTACCACGTGGTGAACGCGGGCCGGGCTTCGTGGTTCGATCTGGCCCGCGAGGCGGCGCGGCTGGCCGGCCTGGATCCGGAACGGGTCCGGCCGGTCGACACCGAAGCGGCGGGGAGGCCGGCGCCGAGGCCTCGGTTCTCGGTGCTGGACGCAGCTCGGGCGCGGGAGCGCCACGGGGTGGATCTCCGCCCCTGGCCCCGGGCCCTGGCCGCGTACCTGGCGGGGCGCTCCGGTCCCCCCGCGGCCGGTTGATTTCATCTTGACGGCGATCGCGATGCGGGGAAGTCTCGCGGTCGGGGAGGAAACTTGATCCGACACGATCTTCTGACCCTGGTCCAGAACGAGTTCCGGGAATCGGCGCGCATTCTCACCGAGGTGGCCGGGACCCACGCCGAGTTCGTGGTGCGCGCCGCGGAGGCGGTGGAGCGTTCGCTCCGGGCCGGAGGGACCTTCCATACCTGTGGGAACGGCGGAAGCGCGGCCGACGCCCAGCACATCGCGGCCGAACTCTCGGGCCGGTTCTACATCGACCGTCCGGGATTGGCCGCGGTCGCCCTCACCGTCAACACCTCGGCCCTGACCGCGATCGGGAACGACTTCGACTACGCAGAGGTGTTCTCCCGCCAGCTCGACGGGACGGGGAAGAAAGGGGACGTGCTCCTGGCCATCACCACCAGCGGGGGAAGCGCCAACGTGGTCCGGGCGGTGGCCATGGCCCGGCAGAAGGAGATGACGGTGATCGGGTTCACCGGTGCCCGCGGCGAAGCCTTCGCCCGGACCTGCGACCTGGCCCTGGTGGCGCCGAGCGAAAACGTGGCCCGTATCCAGGAGACGCACATCTGCGCCGGCCATCTCATCTGCCAGCTGGTGGAAGCCGCCCTCTTCGGGGAAGGAACCGATTGACCGCCCGCGACGTCGTCCTGTTGCTCCGCCCCTGGCAATGGAGCAAGAACCTCATCCTGTTCGCCGGCCTGGTATTCAGCGTCCACATGATGGAGCCGGCCTACGACGGCCGGGCGCTGGCCGCCTTCCTGGTGTTCTGCCTGGCCTCCTCCGCGGTCTACGTCCTGAACGATGTGTTCGACGTGAACCGGGACCGGATTCATCCCCGAAAGCGCCACCGCCCCATCCCCGCCGGCCGGATCGGCATCCCCCAAGCCGTCGCGCTCTTCGGTGGGTTGGTCATCATCACCATGGTGGTGAGTTACCGTCTGGGGGGCGCATTCTTCCTTTCCCTGAGCGTGTTCTTCCTCATCAACATCGCCTACTCCGCCAGACTCAAGAATCTGGTCATCCTGGATGTCCTCATGATCGCGATGTCCTTCGTGGTGCGGGCCATCGCCGGGGTGATGGCGCTTCGCCCCTTCGACCCGGCCATCGAGCTCTCGCCGTGGCTCCTGGTCTGTACCCTGTTCCTGGCCCTATTCCTGGGTTTCGGGAAGCGCCGCCACGAGCTCACCATCCTCGAGGCCACGGCCTCCGACCATCGGGCCACCCTGGGCCAGTACTCCCGCCCCTTCCTGGATCAGCTCATCACCGTGGCGGCCGCGGCCACCCTGATCGCCTACGCGATCTACACCATCGCCCCCGGGACCCTCAACAAGTTCCACTCCCCGGCGCTGGTGTTCACCATTCCCTTCGTGGTGTACGGGCTCTTCCGCTACCTCTACCTGGTCCAGGTGCGGGAGGAAGGGGGCTCGCCCAGCCGCACCCTCTACCGGGACGTTCCCATCCTTCTCACCACCCTCGGATGGGTGATCGCCGTGGTGGTGGTGATCTATGCCTCCCGGGTCTAGTCCCGGCTCCTGGGACCTCCGGGCCGAGGCCCCGGCCAAGCTGAACCTGGGGTTGGAGATCCTCGGCCGGCGTCCCGACGGCTACCACGACCTTCGTACCATCTTCCAGGCCATCGATCTCCACGACGACCTCTGGGTGCGGGAGCGGGCCTTGCCCGGGGTGTCCCTCGTCGTGACCGGGCCCGAGGCCCCGGGGGTCCCCTCGGGCCCGGATAACCTCGTGGTCCGGGCAGGGCAGAGCCTGGCCCGCCGGCGCGCCCCCGGCCGGGGGGCGGAGATTCGGCTTCTGAAGCGGATTCCGGCGGGGGCGGGCCTGGGGGGCGGTTCCAGCGACGCCGCCGCCACGCTCCTGGCCCTGGAGGCGCTGTGGGGGCTCGACCCCGACCCCGGGGAGCGGGCCGGTCTGGCCCAGGAGCTGGGTTCCGACGTCCCGTTCTTCCTGGTGGGGGGGACCGTCCTGGGAGAGGGCCGTGGGGAGCACCTGACCCCGGTTCATGCGCCACCCCCGTGCGAATGGGTCCTGGTCGTCCCCGAGTTCCGGATTTCCACTGCAGAAGCGTTTCAAATGGTGTCACCGAGCTTGACAGGGATGAAACAGAGAATTAACATCTTGCTAACCGCCTTCGAGAAAGGCGACTACGAACGGTTCTTTGAGAATCTCGGGAACGACCTTGAGGCTGGGGTAGTCCGGATACAACCTCGGCTGGTCTCGATTCGACTCGAGCTTCTGGCTCATGGAGCTTCGGCGGTTGGCCTGACGGGCAGCGGCTCGGCGTTGTTTGCCCTCACCAGGCCGCAGGGGGCCGCCAACCTGCTCCTGGACAAGAGGTTCGAGACCTCGGGGTACGCCCGCATGGGCGTCTCGCCGGTGGGATTCGGGGCCAGGGTGGTTCCATGGACGCGGAAGTCGGGGTGAGCTACGCCCCGACGGTGGGATTCAACCCCACACCGACCCGTGGACGACCAGGCTCGTGGCGGCGCGCTGTTCGGGGAGAACGGCGATCCGGCGGGCTTCCAGGTGGAAAATTGATGAGAATCACCGAAGTCCGGGTGACCCTCAAGCACGACCCCCGATTGTTGGGGTATGCCAGCATCACCCTCGAGGATTGCTTCGTGGTCCGCAGCCTCAAGATCATCCGGGGGCAGGACGAGAAGCTCTTCGTCGCCATGCCCAGCCGCCGGAAGAAGAACGGGGAGTTCCAGGACATCGCCCACCCCATAAACCACGCCTTTCGAAAGGTCCTTGAAGACATGGTCCTGGGCGAGTACAATGCTGTGCTTCAAGAAGCCGGAGAGGACTGGTGGAAGGAGACCCCTCCTCGCCTCCCCCGGCGAAGCCGGTAGATCGATCCATGGTCATTTCACACCCTGACCCGCGGCAACGTACCACAGCCGCGTAAGATCCGCCGGTCGATGATCTCACCGGGGCTACCGCCCCGGATGTCGGTACCTTGCGGGCGTCCCGTACGCCCTCACCTGTCGGATTGAACATACCGCCCGGCGCCTCCGCCTCCTTGGGGATCCGGTCGCGATCGGGCCCAGGATCCGTCGCGTGCCTGTTTTCCGGTCGGGAGACGCGCGCCCGGGGCCACGGCGGACGGACCGCGCGCGGGCGGGGACGTCTTCTGGGGGAATCGTACCGTGGACAGCATGCTCAAGATCTTTTCCGGAAACTCCAACCGCTCGTTGGCCCAGGAGATCTGCCGGTACTTGAAGCGTCCCCTGGGCGAGGCCGACGTGCGCGACTTCGCCGACGGGGAGACCTGGTGCAAGATCACCGAGAACATCCGCGGGCACGATGTCTTCGTCATCCAGTCCACGAATTCGCCGGCCCGGAACATCATGGAGCTCTTGATCATGCTGGACGCCATCCGCCGGGCATCTCCCCGGCGGGTGACCGCGGTCATTCCGTACTTCGGCTACGCCCGTCAGGACCGCAAGGACCAGCCCCGCGTCCCCATCAGCGCCAAGCTCATGGCCAACCTCATGACCACGGCGGGTGCGGAACGGGTGCTCACCATGGATCTGCATTCCGTCCAGATCCAGGGCTTCTTCGATATTCCCTTCGATCACCTGTACGCCTCGCCGGTGTTCGTGGAAAACGTCCGATCCACCTTCCCTTCCAACGTGGTGGTGGTGGCGCCGGACATCGGTAGCGTCAAGATGGCCCGGGCCTACGCCACCCGTCTGGAAGCGCCCCTCGCCCTCATCGACAAGCGGCGTCCCCGCCACGACGAGATCGACGTCATGAACGTGATCGGGGACGTGAACGGCAAGAACGTGGTGATCTTCGACGATATCATTTCCACCGGCGGCACCCTGGTGAAGGCGGCGCGGGCGCTCAAGGAGCGGGGGGCGCTCGAGATCATGGCTTGCGTCACCCACGCCGTCTTCGCGGACAGCGTATTCGACAAGCTCAACCACTCGGATCTCTACCGGCTCAACGTGACCAACACCATCTACCAGGACCCGGCGGCGCTGGCGGGCCGGACGGACCGGGTGGAGATTCTCTCGGTGGCCCGCATTCTTGGCGAGGCCATTCATCGCATCCACCAGGAGGAGTCTTTGAGCTCGCTCTTCATCTGACGCGGGCGGAGACCGGATCGGACCCGCGGAACGCGGGCCCTGGATCAGGAGGAACAGTCACATGGCGATCACGGTTCAATTGAACGGAAACGTCCGTTTGGGTACGGGCAAGGGCGTGGCGCGCAAGCTGCGCGCCGCCAAGCGGATTCCCGGGGTGCTCTACAGCAAGGGAACGGAGCCCGTCCTCCTCGATCTGGACGAGCGCGAGTTCATGCGCGCGGTGAGCGGACACACGGTCTCGAACCTGGTGGTGGACCTGAACGTCGGAGGATCGGCGGAGCTGGTCAAGACCCTGATCCGCGAGGTCCAGGTCGACCCGCTCTCCGGATTCGTGGTTCACGTGGACCTGAACCGCATCTCCACCACCGAGCGGCTCGAGGTGGAAGTGCCGGTCGAGCTGGAGGGGATCGCGATCGGGGTGAAGGAGTTCGGCGGGATTCTCCAGCACGCCGTCCGATCGCTCCTCCTCAAGTGCATGGTGGACAAGATTCCCAACGATATCAAGGTGGACGTGTCCGCGCTGAACGTCGGCGACTCCATCCACGTGAGCGACCTCCAGATTCCCGACGTGGAGATCCTGGAGGAGGCCGACACCACCATCGCATCGGTGGTGCCGCCCACGGTGATCAAGGAGCCCACCGCGGAAGAGGTCGACGCGGCGGCTGCGGCGGAGCCGGCCGAACCGGAGGTGGTGGGACGCAAGAAGGAGGAGGAGGAGGGAGAAGAGTAGCCCTTGCCGGAGGAGAACTGGGTGGTCGTGGGGCTGGGGAATCCCGGTCCGACCTACGCGCGGACCCGCCACAACGCCGGTTTCCGCCTCCTGGACCGTCTGGCCCGGGATCTGGGGGCCGGCCCCGAACGGGACGAAGGGGTCTACCTGACCGCCCGGGCGGAGTGGGGAGGGTTTCAGGTGACCCTGATCCGACCCATGACGTTCATGAACCGGTCGGGAGACGCCCTGATTCGCTCGCCGGAATCGGCGACAGTCCCTCCGGAACGGCATCTGGTGCTGGTCGACGACGTGGCCCTGCCCTTCGGCTCGCTCCGGCTTCGGACCGCGGGAAGCGCGGGCGGCCATCACGGCCTCGAATCGGTGCTTGACGCCCTGGGGACCGGCGAGGTTCCACGGCTGCGGATGGGAATCGGGGGGGGCGATGAGGGGCGCGCCCTGAGGGAATATGTCTTGGAGCCTTTCTCCGACGAGGAGGAGAAGGCGATGGAGCCCTGGTTGGCCGGGGCGAGTGAGTGCGTTCGAGCCCTCATCGGGGAAGGCGCGGACGCGGCAATGAACCGTTTCAACCGATAGTCCGCCACGGGGCGGGCGCTAGGACCCGGGAGACCGGGAGGAGGAGACCGGACGTATGCCCGTGCAGATCCTGGTGGCGCTGGGGGCGGGCCTGGTGGCCCTGATCTTCGCTGCCTACCTGGCCTTCGGCCGCGTGATGAAAGCGGCCCCCGGCAACGAGACCATGGTCGAGATCTCCGAAGCCATTCATGAAGGCTCCATGGCCTTCCTCACCCGCGAATACCGGGCGATCGCCGTGTTCGTCCTGCTCCTGGCCGTGGTCATCACCCTGGGCATCAAGGGGCACACGGTTGGGCTGGGCTGGAAGACCGCGGTGGCCTTCGTGTTCGGGGCCGTGTGCTCGGTGAGCGCGGGCTTCATCGGCATGCAGATGGCGACCCGGGCCAACGCCCGCACCGCCCAGGCCGCCACCAAGGGCTTCAACGCCGCCCTCGGGGTGGCCTTTCCCGGAGGCGCGGTGATGGGGATGGCGGTGGCCGGCATCGGCCTCGCCGGTCTATCCCTGGCTTTCTACCTCTACGGGCTCAACGATCAGATCGGGGGCGCGGCCGAGATCATAGCCGGGTTCAGCATGGGCGCCTCTTCCATCGCACTGTTCGCCCGTGTGGGCGGCGGCATCTACACCAAGGCCGCCGACGTGGGGGCGGACCTGGTAGGCAAGGTCGAAGCGGGCATTCCCGAGGACGATCCCCGGAATCCCGCCACCATCGCCGACAACGTCGGGGACAACGTGGGGGACGTGGCCGGCATGGGCGCCGACCTCTTCGAGTCCTACGTGGGCACGATCGTCAGCGCCATCGTGATCTCGGTGGCCATCCCCGAACTGGATTCGGTGAAGGCGATCAGCTTCGCCTTCCTTACCGCGGCCATCGGGATCGGCGCCTCCATCCTCGGGGTGTTCTTCGTGCGGGTGAAGGAAGGGGGAAATCCCCAGATCGCCCTGCGGAACGGCACCGTCTCCGCCGCCGTCCTGTTTTCCCTCGGCACCCTGGCCATGACCTTCGGCCTCTACGGGGACTTGACCTGGTCCTCCACGATTGGAGGGGTGCAGCACGTACACGGGCCCTGGGGCCTCTTCCTCTCCACCTTCTCCGGTCTGGCGGCCGGGATGATCGTGGGTTTCGTGGCCGAGTACTACACTTCCGGGAAGACGGTGGAGGACATCGCCCGAGCCTCCCGCACCGGATCCGCCACCAACATCATCACCGGGTTCGCGGTGGGGATGAAGAGCACCGTGCTCCCGTTGGTGGTGATCGCGGGGGCCGTGCTCATCTCCTTTTCATTGGCCGGCTTCTTCGGCATCGCCCTCGCCGCCATCGGCATGTTGGGGATCACCGGGATGACGGTGGCGGTGGATGCCTACGGCCCCATCGCCGACAACGCGGGCGGCATCGCCGAGATGGCTCACCTTCCCAAGGAAGTCCGGGCGGTCACCGACAGCCTGGACGCGGCCGGCAACACCACTGCGGCCATCGCCAAGGGCTTCGCCATCGGCTCCGCCGCGCTCACCGCCCTGGCGCTCTTCACCGCCTTCGTGCAGGCCACCGGCATCCTGCCCGAGGAGTTCAACATCACCAACGTCCACGTGCTCGCCGGCCTCATGGTGGGGGGTATCGTGCCCTTCCTCTTCGCCGCGGATACCATGCGCGCAGTGGGCCGGGCCGCGTTCAGCGTGGTCAACGAGGTGCGGCGCCAGTTCCGGGAGATCCCCGGCCTCATGGAGGGAACGGCCAAGCCGGAGTATGCCCGCTGCGTGGCCATCACCACCGAGGCCGCTCTGAAGGAGATGATCGGGCCCGGGGTCCTGGCGGTGGCCATCCCCCTGGGGGTGGGAATCGTGTTCGGGGTGGAGACCCTGGGGGGGCTCCTGGCCGGGGCCCTCATTTCCGGGGTGCCCCTGGCCCTCATGCTGGCCAACGCCGGCGGGGCCTGGGACAACGCCAAGAAGTACATCGAGAGCGGGAACCTGATCGACGAGGCCGGAAACGTCCAGGGGAAGGGGAGCGATCCCCACAAGGCGGCGGTGGTCGGGGACACGGTGGGGGATCCCTTCAAGGACACCTCCGGGCCCGCGCTCAACATCCTCTTGAAGCTCATGGCCATCGTGTCCCTGGTGTTCGCCCCGGCCATCATGGCCTTGCACGGCAAGCTTTTCTAGAACAACGAGTTCGGGAGATCCAACAATGAAAGAGTACGAAACCATCTTTGTTCTCGACCCCGGCGTGGACGACGCCCAGGTGGATACCGAGGTCGAGAAGGTGCGCGAGTTCATCACCGGCCGGAGCGGCGAGGTCACCGAGATCCAGAAATGGGGCCGGCGCAAGCTCGCCTACGAGATCAACAAGAAGAAAGAGGGGATCTACACCCTGATCCGGTTCCGCAGCGGGCCGGACATCCTGTCCGACCTGGATCGGCGGTATCGGCTGAACGAGAACATGCTCCGGTTCCTCACCGTTCTCTTCGAGGGACCTACTGCCGAGGAGCAGGCGGCCAAGCGGGAGCGCTCGGACCGGGACGACGACGACGACTCCGAGGAATAACCGGTCTTCCGGTGGCATATAGAGGGAGACAGATCATGGCTAGAACAAAAGGCCCGCGCACCCCGAAGCGGAAATACTGCAAGCTCTGCTTCGAGAAGGTGACCCACATAGACTACAAGGACGAGCGCAAGCTTCAGAGATTCCTGACCGACCACGGGAAGATCGTTCCCCGGCGGGTCTCGGGGTCCTGCGCCCGTCACCAGGCCCAGGTCACCCGCGCCATAAAGCGCGCGCGGGTGCTGGCGCTCCTCCCCTACACCAACGACCAGCTTCGCTGAAACGGAGGGAGATGTCGTCATGGAAGTCATCCTGATCGAGAACGTGAAGGGCCTGGGGGAGCGCGGGGACAAGGTGCGGGTCGCGAACGGTTACGGCCGCAACTACCTCATTCCCAGCAAGCTGGCTATCGCCTCCACCGGAGCCGGGGCCAAGGTCTTTGCGGAGCTGGAGCGCCAGCGCGCGCACCGCGACACCAAGGCCAAGCGCGAGGCGGAGGAAGCGGCCCGCAAGTTCGAGAACATCTCCGTGCACATCCCGGTGGAGGTCGGCGAAGAGGACAAGCTCTTCGGCTCGGTGACCTCGGCCGACATCGCCGAGGCCCTGAAGGTCCAGGGGGTCGAGGTGGACAAGCGCAAGATCCTCCTGGATGAGCCGCTCAAGCAGCTCGGTGTGTACAACGTGTCCATCAAGCTCTTCCAGGACGTGGAAGGCAAGGTCAAGGTCTGGGTCGTCAAGAAGTAGCTCGCCCTGGACCCGGACCGCCGAACGACAAGGAGCCCGCCGTGCCCAAGAAGCAGTACCGGCTTCCCATCCTGTTCGCCCTGATCCTCGGCGCCGCATTCCTGGCGGTGGGGTGCGGTGGGGGAGAGCCGAAGCAATTCTCCGGTACGGTGCCCGACGTTCCCTCCGGGCTGAACAAGACCGTCGCCGATTCCCTGGCCCGGATGCACATCGTCCTGGCCAAGGTGGGCGACATGCCGATCACCGTCGGGGACCTGCGGAATCACATGGTGAAGTCCACCGGTGAAAAGACGGTCGATCGGTACATGCAGAGCGCGGACATCGTGCAGGTGGCCCTGGGAAGCCTGATGGACCAGTTCGTCTGGGCCGACATGGCGCTCAAGCGGGGCATGAAGCTCGACGCGGACGACGAAAGGCAGATCGACGCCCTGCGTTCGCAACTCCTGGCCACGAAATACATGAACGAAGTCCTGCTCCCCCAAGGCTCCCCCAGCCGGGAGGCGGTGGAGAAATACTACCGGGAGCACCAGGACAAGTTCTTCACCCCGCTCCGGGTGGCGGTTCGCCACATAAAGGTCCCCACCGAAGCGGAAGCCCGGCGGATCGAGAAGCTGGCCAAGGAAGGGCAGAGCTTCGCCGATCTCGCCCGCCAGTACTCCCAGGACAGCCTCACCCGGGACCTGGGCGGGGCGCTCGGCTACGTGCAGCGGGACACGGAGGTGATGGGGATCGGGAAGGATCCGGCCTTCTACGATTTGGTGGCCGGACTCAATCCGGGGGAGATCGGGACGGTTCACCTGACCGACGGCTGGCACGTGGTGAAGGCGGAGAAGAGAGAGGGCGATAAGGTCCAGACCCTCGACCAGGCTTACGACCAGATCGTCCTCATCCTCAACAAGGACCTCTGGCCGAACTGGTACCAGAGTCAGCTGACCGAAGCGCGCGAGGAAACCAAGGCGAAGTTCATTTCCGAGGCGTTCACCAAGTTTACCGGGGTTCCGAACAACTGTCAGCGCATCATGGAGATGGCGGGCAAGCACCCCGACCCCGACGGCCGTATCGAACTCTACCGGCGGGTGGCTTTCGACTTCGCCGATTGCGACTCGGCCCCTGAGGCCCAGTTCATGATCGGCTACCTCTTTCTCACCGCGGACAAGAAGCAGGAGAACGCCAAGCGGGCGTTCCTCAGGCTTCAGCAGAAGTTCGGGGACTCCGATTGGCGGAAGGCGGGGGATTATCTCCTCGAGCACCTGAACGACGATCCTTCCCAATTCGGGTCGCCGGATGAGATCATGAAGCAGGCCGCGGCGGGAGGCCGGTAGCTCAGCGGGAGCCAGTGAAAGGGCGCATCATGGCGATGGTTCGGGTCCGCGTGCGCGGGCTCATGATGGACGATCGATCCAAATCGCCGATCGTGATTCTCCAGGAGGAGGGTGGGGAGCGAATCCTCCCCATCTGGATCGGGGAGGCGGAGGCCCGGGCGATCGGTATCGTCCTGGCCGGCGAGAAGTTCGAACGTCCGATGAGCCACGATCTGATGACCACTCTGGTCAAGAGCCTGAAGGCCAGGGTGGTCGGGGTCTCCATCACCGCGCTCAAGGAAAACACCTTCTTCGCGGAGATCCACCTGGAGCGGGATGGAGAACAGATCCTGGTCGACGCGCGCCCGTCGGACTCCATCGCCGTGGCTCTTCGGGCCGAGGCGCCCCTGTTCGTGGCCGAGGAAGTCATGGTCAGCGGCCAGGGGGTGAGCGTGAGCGCCAAGCCGGTGGAGAAGACGGAAGAGGAGACAGCGGCCGAACTCAAGAAGCTTCTGGAGGACATGGATCCCGGCGACTTCGGCCGCTTCGAGTTCTAGCCCGACTTATTCACGAATCTCCACGGGAGCGGCCCGATCGCTCCGCGCCGCTCAGGACACCAGGTGGAACTCGAAGGGGAGCCGCACCCAGAACGGGGTCGGCTCCCCGTTCACTTTGTAGGGGCGGAAGATATAGCGGCGGGCGGCCCGGCGTGCCGCCTCCTCGAGCAGGGGTTTGCGGCCCGGGTCCACCACGTAGGCCACGGTCACCGACCCCTGCCGGTCCACCAGCAGCAGAACCTCCACCCGTCCCTCGATCTCCCGCAGGACGGCCATCGCGGGATACACCGGCCGAGCGGCGAAGAGAACTTCCAGGTCGGTCTGGGCGGGGACGGGGAGACCGGTGGTGCGGATGGCGTCCTGGACGTTGTCGGTGGTGAGCACCTCGACCTGGTCCTTGTCCAGGGGCTTGGGAAGGGGCACCGGCTCCTCGGCCATCTCCCGCTCGTCCGGCACCAGGTCGATCTCCACCGCCACGAAGTCGGCGGCGGAGGCGTTTCGGGGGGCCGCGGTCAGCCGTCGCTCGCTCAGCTCCTCGGGGGTGATGTCCAGTTCCGGCATGATGTGGAGCGGCCCCTTGAACCCCACCGTGCGATCCCGGTAGATGGCCGGGTGCGGGGAGGGAAGGGTCATGAGGCCGACGGCGAGCAGGATCGCGGCCAGGGGCAGGGTGATGCGCATCGCGCGCCGGTAGGCGCGATCCAGTTCGGCGAGTCGCGAGGTCACGTAACGGTCATCTCCAAGGGGGACGGGGTCCGGCCCACGCTACCGGGCCCGGATTCGAGGGGGATTGCCAGTCTATCGGACGCGACCGGTGCCCTGACAGCAGTCACCTCCAGTGTACCAACGGCGCAAATCCGGTCGTGGCTTCCCGGGAAGATCCGCGGGGCCGGATCTCCGTCGGCAGCAGTCATTTGCCCCGCCCCCCCCGCTCCGTGGCATAATCATCGGCTCAACCGGCCGGGGAGGCGGGGTCGTCCGGAAAGACCGCGCCACGCCTGCCCGCCTCCCCCGTGGGGCACGAAAGCCCCCCAGGATTTGGAAATTCTTTTGACCGACCCTACCAGATCTGGTATTCATAGTCGCCATGGAACCTGAACTCCGGGAACGGCTTCGCCGGATTCCCGGGGTCGATGCCGTACTTGCCGTCCTGGCGGCGGATCCGCTCCCCGCGACCCCGTGGCTGGTCACGCTCCTGGTCCGCCGGATGCTGGATGAGGCGCGTCGGGACGTGAGGGAGGGAGGGGCCCTTGCCGCCGGCGAGGACCTCTCCGCTGAGGCGCTGGCCGGGCGGGTGCGGGCGCGATTTCAGGGTCTGGCTGTCCCGCGACCGGAGCGGGTGATCAACGCCACCGGGGTGTTGATCCACACTAATCTCGGCCGCTCGCCCCTCTCGACCGCCGCGCTCCGGCATCTGGTCGAGGTGGGGGGAGCGTACTCGGACCTGGAGATGGATCTGGAACAAGGGCGGCGGGGATCGCGACAGGATCACGCGACCGAACTCTTGACCCTGCTTACCGGGGCCGAGGACGCCTTCGTGGTCAACAACAACGCGGCCGCGGTGATGCTCACCCTGGCCGCGCTCGCTCGCGGGAAGGACGTGGTCATTTCCCGGGGCGAACTCGTGGAAATCGGTGGATCCTTCCGAATTCCTGATATCCTGGAACAGAGCGGTGCGCGGCTCCGCGAGGTGGGAACGACCAACCGGACCCACCTCCGGGACTTCGAGAACGCGGTGGGCCCCGATACCGGGGTCCTGCTCAAGGTGCACACCAGCAACTACCGGATCGAGGGGTTCACCGCCGAGGTCGAACTCTCCCGGCTCACCGCCCTCGGGGCGAAGCACGGGATCCCGGTGGTGGTGGACCTGGGGAGCGGCGCGTTCCTGGACGTGGGCGATGCGGGCATCCGCCCCGAACCGGTGGTTTCGGATGTGGTGGCCCAGGGTCCGGACCTGGTCACCCTGAGCGGCGACAAGCTCCTGGGCGGACCCCAGGCCGGGATCGTGGTTGGGCGGCGGGAGATGGTGGAGCGGATCCGGCGCCACCCCCTGGCCCGCGCGGTGCGGATCGACAAGCTGCTCCTGGCGGCGCTGCAGGTCACCCTGGCCGCCTATCTGGATGGGGAGCGCGCCCGGCGCGAGATCCCCGTCCTGCGCATGATTTTCGAGGCTCCGGAGAGCGTCCGGGCGCGGGCCGATCGGTTGGCCCATGCGCTGAGGGATGCTCTGACGGAACCGGCTCCACAGGTGATGGTGGAGGAAGCGACCGCGGCGGTGGGAGGGGGGACCCTCCCGCTGGAAGGGCTCGTCACTTCGGTGGTGGTCCTCGATCCGCGGCCGCACACGTCGGCAGCCCGCCTCGAGCGGGCACTGCGGCACGTCCGCCCGGCTCTTCTCGGCCGGGTGCAGGAGGAGAAGATCCTCCTGGATCTCCGGACGGTGTCCGCGGAGGAGGAGGGCCCTATACCCGGTCTCGTGCGCGAGGCCTGGTCCGCGGCCATCGAGCAAGGAGCTTCATGACGTGTTCGTCGAGAAACTGAGCCTATTCGGATTCAAGTCCTTCAACCAGAAGATCCACCTCGACTTCGGGCCCGGCATCTCGGGGGTCATCGGCCCCAACGGCTGCGGGAAGAGCAACATCGTGGACGCCCTGCGTTGGGTCCTCGGTGAGCAGTCCACCAAGCAGCTCCGCGGGTCGAAGATGGAGGACGTGATCTTCAACGGCACCCGCGAGGAGAAGCCCCTCTCCCTGGCCGAGGTCGAGCTCACCCTCAACAACGATCGCGGGCGCCTCCCCATCGACTACGGGCAGGTGACGGTGGGCCGTAGGCTCTACCGGTCCGGCATTTCCGAGTACACCATCAACAAGCAGCCGGTGCGGCTCAAGGACGTGCGCGATCTCTTCCTCGACACCGGCATGGGGAGCCACGCCTACTCGGTGATCGAGCGGACCATGGTGGACAATATCCTCTCCGACACCACCGGCCACCGCCGGTTCCTGTTCGAGGAAGCGGCGGGGATCATGAAGTACAAGTCCCGGAAGAAGGAGGCCCTGAACAAACTCGAGGCCACCGACCGGGACCTGGTGCGGGTTAGCGACATCATCTCCGAGGTGGACCGCCAGGTGACCTCGCTCCGCCGGCAGGTGGGCAAGGCCCGGCGCTACCGGGAGCTCATGGAGGAGATCCGGGGGATCGACCTCGCCTGGTCCCAGACCCAGCGGCGGCGCTGGCTGGACGAGCTGGGCAGCCTCGATGAGACGTACCGGAGCGCGCTCAACACCGCGGAGGCCGGGGAGACCGAGGTGGCCACCCTGGAGGCCCGCCTGGAGGCCCTGCACCTCACCGTGCTGGAGGAGGAGCGGAAACTCTCCGAGGCCCGCGAGGAGCTGGCCCAGGTGGACGACGAGATCGGGAACCACAACAGCCGGATCATGGTGCTCCGGGAGCGGCTCACCGCCACCACGAACCGGATCGCCGAGGCGCGCGAGCTGAAGGTTCGCCTCGTCGACCGCCTGGAGCGGAACACCCTCCGGGCCGAGGAAGTGACGGTGCGCCTCACCGACCTCGGCTCGCGGGAGGGGACGGAGCGGGCACGCCTGGACCAGGGCGAGACGGAGCTGACCGCCGCCGAGAGCCGAGTGCGCGAACTTCGGGACGGGGTGGCCGGCCGCAAGCAGGAGGCGATCCGCCTCCGCGACGAGCGCATCCGGGCCGAGGGCGAGGTCGAAACCGCCGGGCGCCGCCTGGAGGACCTGGAGGCGCGCCTGTCCCTGAACGCGGAACGGATCGAGACCGCCCGGACCCGGACCCGGGAGTTCGCGGAGTCCCTGGAGGTTTCGCGGGGCAACGCGTCGAAGGCGGCGTCACGGGTGGCCGAGCTCGAAAACGATCGCGAGGTGCTGGAGGTCCGCCGGAAGAACCTGGAAGAGCGGATCGAGTTGCACCGCCGGCGGGTGAGCGAGAAGCGCCAGGAAGAGGCGGCGGCGGGGTCCCGGCTCTCCACCCTGGAGAACCTCCGCGAGCGATATGAAGGATTCGATCCCGGGGTGCGGGCGCTCATGCTCGATGAGGGGCGCGATCCGGGGGTGCGTGGCACCCTTGGGGACCTGATCCAGGTCCCCGGCGAGTGGCGGGAAGCGCTGGAGCCCGCACTCAGCGCGGCCTGGCAGTTCGTGGTGGTGAACGACACCGGCGCCGCCCGGCGGTTGCTGGACCGGCTCCGGGACGATTCCCTGGGCTACGCCACCCTGATCGCCCTCGATCGCGTTCCCGAGGCCCCGGAGCGAAACGGCGACGTACGGTGGGCGGCGGAAACGGTCCAGGCCACGGACGACACGCGGGGGCTGGTCCGCTATCTCCTTGGGGACCTGGCCCTGGTGGAGAGCCTCGACGAGGCGATCGCCCTGGTCGGGGAGGGGCGCGCCCCGCGGGCGGCCACCCGAAGCGGCCAGTATGTGGATGCCGCGGTCCTGGCCGGCGGCCAGGGTGGACCGGCGGGGGCCGAGCTCCTGGAGCGGCAGGAAACGATCGAGCGCTGCCGGCGCGACATCGAGACCCTGGCCGGAACCCTGGACGCGCTCACCGGGGAGGAGTCGGAACTCCGCTCCGAAGAGGAGGCCCTGGACGCCGAGCTGGCCGGCCGGCTGGACGAGCTGGAAGCGGCCCGGACCGCCCGCGCCGCCCTGGATCGCGAGGAAGCCGACCTCCGGCTCGAGGAGCGCCACGCGGCGGAAATCCTGAACGGTCTGGAGGAGGAGCGGTCGCGGCTCGACGCGGCCCGGAACACCCTAAACGGGGAGCGGGACGGGCTCACGATCCGGCTCTCCGGGATCGGGGACGCGGCGGGGGAGGCGGAGAAGGCGCTGACCGAGCTGGAAGAACTTCTGGCCCGGGCCGAGGGCACCCGTGAGGAGGTCCTGGCCCGCGTTCACGAGATGCGCATGAGCTGGGCCCGGCTGGAGGGCGAGCTCAAGGACGCGCGCTCCACCGACGAACGGCTTCGCCAGGAACGCGAGGACCTGGCCTCGGAGCGCGACCGCACCGTGCGCGACGAGGAAGAGGCGGTGGTCCGGGTAGGTGAGATCGAGCGCGACCTCAAGGATCTGGGCGCGAAGATCGAGGAGTTGCATCGGGCGCGGACGGAGAAGCAGGACGTGGTGGTCGAGCGGGAGCGGGAGAAGAGCGAGGCCTCGGCCCGCGAGCAGGAGGATGCGGATCGCCTCCGCGAGGTGAGGCGGCGCGCCGGCCAGGCCCGCCAGGCCGCCCACGACTCCGAGCTCCGCCTGAGCGAGATCCGCAGCGACGTCAAGCACCTGGAGGAGCGTCTCTACGAGGAGTACGAGGTCACCGCCGAGGAACTGGACCGGGTCGAGGCGGGGGAGCTTCCCGAGGACGCCCACCAGACCCTGGTCGAGCTCAAGGACCGGCTGAAGCGGATCGGTCCGGTGAACCTCCTGGCGGTGGAGGAGTTCGAGGAAAAGCGAGTGCGCCTGGAGTTCATGACCACCCAGCGCGACGACCTTCTCCGGGCCAAGGACACCCTGGTCAAGACGATCGAGCAGATCAACCACACCGCGGCCCGGATGTTCATGGAGACCTTCACCCAGGTGCAGGAGAACTTCCAGAAGACGTTCCAGGTGCTCTTCCAGGGCGGGGAGTGCTCGCTCGGCCTGGTGGGGGACGATCCCCTGGAGGCGGACATCGAGGTGATGGCCCGGCCGCGCGGAAAACGCCCCCAGTCCATCGCCCAGCTCTCGAGCGGCGAGCGCGCGCTCACCGCCATCGCCCTCCTCTTCGCCATCTATCTGGTGAAGCCGTCCCCCTTCTGCATCCTGGACGAGGTGGACGCGCCCCTGGACGACGCCAACATCGACCGGTTCGTGGCCATGGTGAAGGAGTTCTCCAAGCGGACCCAGTTCATCGTCATCACCCACAACAAGAAGACGATGGAGGCCTCGGACTGCCTGTACGGGGTGACCATGCAACGACCGGGCGTCTCGAGCGTGGTGTCGGTGAAGCTCGACGGGCTCCGGGCCGAGGAGGTGGCCGCGCACACCGGCGCCGGGGTCCGAGGCGCCAACGGCTCCACCCGGCGGAACGGCGGGACCAACGGGGGCGGGAACGGCTCCGGAGACAACGGTCACGGCTCCGGGGACGACGAGGCCGATCCCCTTTCCCCGGAGTCGATGATCGCGCAGTAACCTGATATTCTTTCCGGGTTCGGGGCGGGGTCGCCGGTTCGGCCCCGCCCCGCTCATTTTGGGCGGCGCACGGTCCGGGCCCCGAACCCTCATCGCGCCTCCCGGTCCACCGATTCCGAACGGAAAACCCATGCGCAAGTTCTTCGGAAAGCTCAAAGAGACCCTGGGCGGAGCGAAGCTCAAGGAGAGCCTCGACCGCACCCGGCGAAACCTGGCCGAAAACGTCCACAAGGCGCTGACCGGGCGGCCACGGATCGACGAGGAGACCTGGGAGGACCTGGAAGAGGCCTTGATCGCCGGCGACGTCGGGGTGGCGGCGGCGGAGAAGCTGGTGGTGCGCCTTCGGGAGCGAATCAAGACCGACGGTCTGGCCGACGGGGCGGCGCTGGAGGAGGTCCTGGCCGAAGAAGTGGCCGCGATCCTTCGGAAGGGCGAGGGCGCGGCGCCGGCGGAGGCGGAGGTGAAGCCCCGGGTGGTGCTCCTGGTCGGGGTGAACGGGACGGGGAAGACCACCACCCTCGGCAAGCTGGCCCATCACTACCGGGGCGAAGGGAAGACGGTCCTGGTGGCCGCCGCCGACACCTTCCGGGCCGCCGCGGTGGAGCAGCTCCGGATCTGGGCCGACCGCGCGGGGGTGGAGCTGATCGCCAACCAGTCGGGCGCGGACCCGGCTTCGGTGGCCTACGACGCGGTGGGCGCCGCCCAGGCCCGAGGCGTGGACGTGGTCCTGGTGGATACCGCCGGCCGCCTCCAGACCAAGGTGAACCTGATGGAGGAGCTCCGGAAGATCGGCCGCGTGGTCGGCAAGCGCGTCCCCGGGGCCCCTCACGAGGTGCTCCTGGTGCTCGACGCCACCACCGGCCAGAACGCCATCCAGCAGGCCAGGCAGTTCGGGCAGGTGATGGAGATCACCGGTTTGGTGCTCACCAAGGTGGACGGAACGGCCAAGGGCGGGGTGGTGGTGGCCATCGCCGATCAGCTCGGGATCCCGGTCCGGTTCCTGGGTCTGGGGGAGGGGATGGAGGATCTCGCGCCATTCGAAGCCGAGGCGTTCGCCGCCGCGCTCTTCGACCGGGACTGAGCCGGGGGGGGGAATTCCCGCCCGCGGCTCGAGCAATGTCGTGACCGGGCTGGGCTACGCCGCCTCGCGCTCCGGGCTCTCGACCGGCAGCGTATCCCTGAGGAACCCCTCCATGCTGTCCACGCCGGCGATGAGCGGCACCCCGAAGGTGTCCATCTCGCGCCGGACCATGACCAGGAGTGCGTCCACCACGTCGGGGTCGTGTTGACGGCCGGCCACCCGGCGGAGCTCGTTGAACACCCGGCTCATCTTCTGGCCCTGGCGATAGGGGCGGTCCTCGACCATCGACAGGTACGTGTCGCTGGCCGCGATGATGCGCGCACCCAGCGGAACGTCCTTCCCGGCGAGTCCGTCCGGATACCCACGCCCGTCCCACATCTCGTGGTGGTGGAGCACGATCTCGTTCACCGCCGACAGCCCGGGGATGCCGGAGAGGATCCGCGCCCCCAGGACCGGGTGGGTCTTCATGACCTCGTACTCCTCGCGGGTGAGTCCGGCCGGCTTCAGGAGGATGCTGTCCGGGATCCCGATCTTCCCGATGTCGTGCAGCAGTCCGGCCAGGTGGATCTCGTAGAGCTGGCTCCGGGTGAGGCCCATCTCCTTCCCCAGCCGGACCGCGAACTGGGCCACGTGGGAGGAGTGATTCCGGGTGTAGGGGTCACGAGCCTCCAGGGCGGAGACCAGGGTGGTGATGGTGGAGAGAATCGCATCGCGTTCGTTCCGAAGCTCCCGTTCCAGGCTCATTTCCAGGCCCTGGGCCATACCCTGGAGGTACCCCTCCACGTCGTCGGGCTCGGTGCGGGGAAGGGATTCCCCGCGGAAGATGCGCTCGCTCCGCCGGGCCAGCCGGGTCATCCAGACCGAGATCTCCCTTCGGGTCACCGCATGGCTGGCCTGGGCCCCCAGCACCCCGGTCAGGGCCAGAAGGGCCGCGGCGGGCACAAGATAGTGGGCGGGAGGCTGCCACAGGAGGTAGATGAAGGGGGTGGTGACCGCCGACGCCGCGAGTCCCGCGCCGATCCGGGCCAGGGCCGGCCACCGCGTGGCCCGGTGCGGCGGGGCGGAAGGCGCCGGGCCGTCGTCGCCGAGCAGGTGTTCATGACGCAGGATAGCGCGGTAGGATGGCCGCTCGGGTTCGGGGGTCCGGTGTCCGTCGGAGGCGGAGATGGCTGAGTGCGACTGATTCTCCAAGGTGATGTCTCCTCCGAGCGGGTTGGACGGGGCGGTAGCTTGGGGTATCGGCGGTTCGGGGCCGGGTCCGGCGGCCGGCGAAGCTCGGTCTCCGGCTCCTGGGTCCTTTTTCCCATGTTCTTGGCCGGGCTTACGATGGCCGGATTGACGGAGGCGCAGTCGATGCTCCTGAAGAACGGCGTGATCTGGACCGGGGACCCGTCGCGGCTCTGGGCGGAGGCCATGCTGGTGGAGGGCCCCACCCTCCGCGCGGTCGGCTCCGAGGCCTCGGTGGCCGGCCTGGCCGGCCCCGACACCCCGGTTATCGACCTTCACGGGGCGTTCGTGACCCCGGGGCTCGTGGATGCCCATTGCCACGTCCTGGGCCTCGGCCAGAGCCTGGAACGGGTGAACCTGACCGGGATCGCCACCCTGGAGGAGACCCTGGCCCGGGTGGCCGATGCGGTGGCCGGCCGGCGCACCGCCGGCGGGGACGCGTGGATCCTGGGCCGGGGCTGGGACCAGAACGACTGGCCCGGGGAGCGCTTCCCCGACCGGCTCGACCTGGACCGGGTGAGCGGGGACCTCCCGATCTCCCTGAGCCGGGTGGACGGACATGCCCTGTGGGTGAACTCCCGGGCCCTGGCCCTGGCCGGGATCACCGCGGCCACCCCCGATCCTGCGGGAGGCAAAATCCATCGCGATCCCGACGGAAACCCCACCGGGATCCTGGTGGACAATGCCGAGGGTCTGGTGACGCGGGTGGTGCCGCGGACCGGTCGCGAAGCCAAGGCGCGGGCCATCGAAGCCGCCGTCCGGACTCTCGCCCGGGTCGGCCTCACCACCGTTCACGATATGGGGATGAGCGCCGGGGAACTCGCGATCTACCGGGAGTTGGCCGGGACGAACCGGCTCGCGATCCGGATCTACGCCGCGCTCTCGGCGGGCAACGATCTCCCGGCGGAAGCCGCGACGGACCCCGGGCTCGCGGCGGCGCTCGAAAACGGCCCCGACCGCGACTGGGACCACGGCCGCTTCAAGCTCGGCATGGTGAAGTTCTACGCCGACGGCGCCCTCGGCTCCCGCGGGGCGGCGCTCCTGAGCGCATATAGCGACGATCCGGAAAACCGGGGACTCCTGATCACCGAACCCGGGGTTCTCCGGGCCGGGATGGCGCTCGCGCTGCAACGTGGGTTCCAGTGCGCGGTGCACGCCATCGGCGACCGGGGGAACCGGGAGGTGCTCGACGCCTGGGCCACGATCCGGGAGAGCGACCCGGAGGCGGCGAAGGCGTCCCCGGCCCCCGAAGCTCCGCGCTCCCTGGTGGGCGACGTGCCCGCCGTCCGCCCCCCGGTCCGCCTCGAACACGCCCAGATCATCGCTCCGGCCGATCTCCCCCGGGTCGGCGCCCTCCACGTGGTAGCCAGCATGCAACCCACCCACTGCACCGGCGACATGCCGTGGGCGCCGGACCGGCTGGGGAAGGACCGGCTATACGGGGCTTACGCCTGGCGTACCCTCGTGGACGGGGGCGCCGTGTTCGTCCTGGGGAGCGATTTTCCGGTGGAGTCCCACGATCCGCTTCGCGGACTCCACGCCGCGGTCAGCCGGCAGGACGCCCAAGGCCGCCCCGTAGGGGGATGGATCCCCGAGGAGCGGCTGGGCCGCGAGGAGGCCCTCGTCGCGGCGACCGCGGGCCCCGCCTACGTTTCCGGCGATCTCGCCGCGGCCGGCACCTTGACCCCGGGGAAGCGCGCCGACTTCACGGTCTTCGACCGGAACCTCGTGACCTGCGATCCGCCGGACCTGCTCGGCGCCCGGGCGCTCTGGACGGTGGTGGACGGAAAGACCGCGTGGAAGGACCCGGCCTTCCCCGCTTCGGAGGGCGAACGATGAGCCGCCAGGTGGTGATCTTCGAGGACGTGGGCTGGCGGCGGCTCTATCCGATCACCCTCACCCGTCCGGCTTTCGACTGCCGGGTGGGGGCGGTGAGCCTCGGACGCCGGCTTGCCGCCCAGCTCGCCCAGCGCGACATCAAGCGGGTGGACTACCTCTGCCGGCCGGTGCTCCGCCCCCTGGTGGAGCGGGACCACCCCGGCCACCGGGTGAACCACGACGCGGAAGGCGACGTGCTGTTCCTGAACGGGCGTCTCCTCTGCCTCGGAGACGCCCTCGACGACCTCATCACCCTTCTCGACAAGGCGGTGGCGGTGCAGGAGAGCGGGGAGCTGGCCGCGGCGCGGGTCACCGGCCGGGCCGCCTCGGACTTCCGGCGGACCCTCGAGGAGGCCCTGGCCGCGGGCGGACCGTCGCCCCTCCCCCGCGACCACACCGTGACCGGCGCCCCCGCGGGGATCCGCCTGGTTCGCCATCTCTGGGACCTGGTGAAGTGGAACGGCGAGGTCCTGGTCGACGACTTCGCCGGGGTGGACGCCTCGACCCCCCGGGCCGAACCCGAGCTCGCCCCCGGCTGCCAGATCCTCCACCGCGACCGCATCCTCTTTCGGGAGGGGGTGAGAATCGAGGCCGGGGCCATCCTCGACGCGGGGTCCGGTCCGATCATCCTCGGCGAAGGGGCGCGGGTGCTTCAGAACGCGGTGATCCTCGGCCCGGCCTACCTGGGGCCGCGAAGCGTGATCAAGGTGGGGGCCAAGATCGAGGGCCCGGTCTCCATCGGTCCGCAGTGCAAGGTGGGGGGAGAGGTCGAGGCATCGATCTTTCAGGGCTACGCCAACAAGCAGCACGACGGCTACGTGGGTCACTCGTATCTGGGGGCCTGGACCAATCTGGGCGCGGCCACCAACACCTCGGACCTGAAGAACAACTACTCCACCGTCCGGATCTGGACCCCGGGGGGTGAGATCGACTCCGAGGAGCAGTTCGTGGGGCTCTTCATGGGGGATCACTCCAAGACCGCGATCGGGACGCTCACCAACACCGGCACCGTGGTCGGGATGAGCGCCAACGTGTTCGGGGCGGGGTTCGGGCCGAAGCACGTGCCCTCGTTCTCATGGGGCGGCTCGGGAGGGATCGTTCCCTACGACCTGGAAAAGGCCCTGGTCGTCGCCCGCCGGGTCATGGCCCGACGCGAGGTCTTGATGGAGCCGGCGGACGAGGTGCTCTTCCGCAGCGTCCACGCGGAGTGGGCGCTCAAACCCTGACCGGGCTCCGGCCCGCGGCCGCGACATCCTCGCCCGCGTCCGTCGATTCCGCCGGGGCCGGCGGTCGAGGCGATCTCCGGGTCGGCCTCCTGATCAGGCCGCCTTGCGCGCGGGCGGCAGGCCCTCGGCGTCCTTCCCCGCACCCAGGATGATCGAGGGCATGGTGGCTTTCGTCGCCGCCTCTTCCGCCGCCACCTTCCCTTCCATCACCAGGGCCTTCAGGCACTGGTCCATGCTCTGCATGCCGTGCTGGGCTCCGGTCTGGATCACCGACATGATCTGCGACGTCTTGTCCTCGCGGATCAGGTTCCGGACCGCGGCCACCGCCACCAGGATCTCCTGAGCGCAGAGCCGCCCCTTGCCGTCCTTGGTCTTGAGCAGGGTCTGACAGATGATGCCCACGATCGACTCGGAGAACATGCTCCGGATCTGGGCCTGTTGGCCGCTGGGGAAGACATCGATGATGCGGTCCACCGTCTTGGCCGCGCTGTTGGTGTGCAGGGTACCGAAGACGATGTGGCCGGTTTCGGCGGCGGTGATGGCGAGTTGGGTGGTCTCGAGGTCGCGGAGCTCGCCCACGAGGATCACGTCGGGGTCCTCGCGCAGCGCGCTCCGGAGCGCGGCGGCAAAGGAATGGGTGTTCCGTCCCACCTCGCGCTGGTTGACGAGGCAGCTCTTGGATTGGTGGACGAACTCGATCGGGTCCTCGATGGTGATGATGTGGCCGCGACGGCGCTCGTTCACATGGTTCACCATGGCGGCCAGGGTGGTGGACTTCCCGCTCCCGGTGGGCCCGGTGACCAGGATCAGCCCGCGCTCCTTCATGGCCAATTCCGCCAGCACCTTGGGGAGCTTGAGGTCATCGAGGGTGGGGACCTGGGTGGGGATGGTGCGGAGCACCGCTCCCGGCCCCCGGGTCTGGTTGAAGGCGTTCACCCGGAACCGGCCCATGTCCCCCAGCTCGATGGCGAAGTCCAGCTCCATGGCCTTCTCGAATTCCCTGGTCTGGTCCTCGGTCATGATCGAGTTGAGGAGCGACTCGAGTTCCTCGGAGGCAAGAGCGGGAACGTCGAGCCGGGTCATCTCCCCGTGCAGGCGGATGATGGGGGGCATCCCCGCGCTCAGGTGGAGGTCCGAGGCGCCCTGCTTCAGGGTGAAAGCCAGGAGCTTGTTGATGTCGAGGCTCATGCCGCGTCCTCCAGATACCGGTGCCGGTCGAGGTCGTCGATCACGGTTGCGTCCACGGACTCGAGAGAACGGGCCCGGCCCGCGAGCTCCACGAACCCCTGCTCGGCGGCCGCCCCGCGAAGGTCCTGGATCCGCCCCCCGTTCTGGAGGGTTCGTCGCATCCCCGTGTCCACGAAAAGAATTTCGGCGATGGCGCGGGCCGCCCCTTCCGGGTCCGGCCCGGGGAGGATGCGCTGGGCCACCACCGCCACGAGGGACTCGGCGAGAAGGACCGCGGAGACGCCGGACTCGTGAAGCCGGGCCAGGAATCCGAGGGCGGAGTTCCCGGGGAAGACCGCCACCACCAGCCGGTCGCGCTCGGCGGCCTCGGCAAGGACGGTCGCGTGTTCCGGGCCGGCGAAGACCCCGGCCAGGAGGTCCACCCCCTCCATTTCCGCAAAGGCCCGGGTGAGCTCCAGGCTGGGATCGGCGGGGAAGCAGGAGATCCGGCGGGGAAGCGCGAGCCCCTCGGGGGCCAGCACCCACCCGCGCCGGTGGGACACATCGATCAGACCCAGAAGTCGGCTCAGGAGCTGCTCGCGTTCGGCCAGGGACGGCGCCACCGCGGCCACCAGGCCGCGGGGTCGGTTCACGAGGCCGTTCAGCCGGTCCCACTCCGGTTCGAACGGAGCGGAGAGCTTGCGACGGGTGTAGTCCATTCCTTCCAGGATGAGGGTGGCGGAGGCCCCTTCCCGCCCGGCGGCCGTGATCACCCGGAAGGGCGCCGCCTCGGCTCCCGAGGCTCCCTCGCCCCAGCGATGGACGCCGGGGGCGGTCTCGATCGGATCTCCCAGCCATCCCGGAAGATTCTCCATCAGCTCGTCCATCGCCTTGGCCGGGATACCCCCCCCTCGACAAGATAGCCGTTCACCCGGAACCGCACCCGCACCTTTCCCTCCTCGGGGTCCAGATGGATGGCCGAAGCCCCTTCGGTGAGCGCCCGGTCCAGGAGCTGGGTCAGTTCGGGCGCGGCCAGGCTGGCCGCGCGACGCTTGACCCCGGCGACGACCCGGTCGACCCCGCCTCCTCATCGCCGTCGGCCGCGGGACCGAGGAGAACGTCCAGGGCCCGGCGGATCGCGGTGGGGGTGCCCACCGCCGCCTGCAGCTCACATCCCGATAGCCGCTTCAAGCGGGCCATGGTGAGCTCATCGGTAGGATCCGAGAGCACCACCGACAGGCTGTCCTCCGACTCCACCAGGGGAAGGACGAGGTTCCGCCGCAGGAAGTCCCGGGGGAAGCGGGCCAGGAGTTCCGGGTCGGGCATCTCCGGGGTCACGTTCATGAACGGGAGATCGAGCTGGCTGCTGAGCGCCCACCCAAGGTCGTCCTCGGCGATGGCGCCGAGCTGCAGCAGGCACTCTCCGAACAGCTTCCCTGTCTCCTGCTGGAGTTCCAGGGCGGCGCGGACCTGCTCGTCGTCGATCAGTTTGAGTCGGGTGAGGATATCACCCAGGTTGGGTCGTTCTGACCGTCGAAGACATGGACGTTCTCCTCCCCGGATGACACGGACGGGTGCTTCGGATATCGGACACGGGGAGAGGAACTTGAGACGGATCAGGGGAGGAGGACGCGCGCCGGGAGGCACGGAAAGATTGGGTGGAAACCCGCACGAAATAGATCCCCCCGGGGCCCGGCGGCCCGTGTCGTCCCGGCCGTCCCAGGTCAGGATCGAGACTCCTGCCGGGCAGTTTCCCGAGGTCAAGAGCCGGACCCGGCGCCCCTGAAGGTCGTACACCTGGGCGTTGACCGGGCAGGGGGCGTCCACCCGGAAGCTGACCGACGCGGTTCCGTGAGAGGGATTGGGGAACGCCGGGCTGAGGGTGGGCCTCGGGGCTCCCCGTCCGGCACCCCGATCACCCCGGGATCGAGGCCGAGGGTCGCGAGGATGCGGGACATGTTCTGGCTCAGCGCGACCGGATCGAGATAGGACGGGCCGGCGGAGAGCACCACGATCTGGGCCCCGGTGGAGTCGGTGGAGCCGAAGCACAGGGGAGGCTGGGTTCGGAACCCAGCCGGTAGTAGGTATAGATCCCCCCGCCGGGGCCGAACACCGGCACCGCGCAGTTGAACGCGGAGGAGACGTCGGGGGCGGGGCCGATGGGCGTGAGTCCCGGGAGCTGGGGGGAGAGCAGGCGCGTCGGAGTGACGCTGACCGGCCGGTCCCAGTCGACGACGTTCAGGACCTGCTGGATCTTCGGGGGAAGGTAGAAGTTCATCAACCATCCCGCGAGGATGATCCCGCCCCCGGCCTCATGGAAGCCGGCGAGGAGGTCGGCCAGGTCCTTGATCCGCTCGTCCTCGGAGGAATCCAGCCCGTTGGCCGCACCAGAGGACCGCCCCGTGGGCGAAGAGGACGTCGGGGTCGACTTCCCGTCCCAGCGGGACGTAGCCGGGGGGTAGGTCCAGCCCTTCCGCATGTCCCAGAAGTCGAAATCCGCGCTCCCGGTCAGCGCGCGGGAAGCGTAGATCTCGTAGGGGTCCCCCGGTAGTGGGGAGGGGCCGTCCGAGTAGGTCGTCCAGTTGTAGTCGTTGACCACCAGCAGTCCCGGTCCGGTCGAGTCGGGCCGGGTGAATAGTCCGCCGCATCGAGGGGACTTAACAGGCCCCTCCCGGGTCACCCGGACTGAGGTCGCGGAAGGCCGGCGCCGCGGTGTCCCGGGCGCGGTCCCGGTGAGGATCTCCGGGGTGACGAGATCTTGGCCGTCGGCAGGGGGGTCTGGTCCGCCTCGTCGACCTCTGACCCGGTACAGGCGGTAGCCGATCAGGTCGGGGGGGCCTCCCAGGTGAGGTCGACCACTCGGTTCCGCCCGCGGCGGACCGCCCGGAGGGTGGTCCCGGCTCGCGGCGCCGGGTCGGAGGTGCGGCTCCCGGGCCCCCGTCCGCCTGCACCGCGGGTACCGGTGGTGCGCCCGGCGGGGGAGCGGGCACCAGGGCCCGGCCCGTCAGGACGGCCCCGGTTGGGGTGAGGGTCCGTCCGCGCCCGGAGACCCGGTAGCCGGTGGTCTCCGGGGTGGGGGAGGGCGCTCAGCCGGACCGCCACCCCGCCCGGTTCCGCCGCGGCCCGCAGGTCCGGAGGGGGGGGCGGGGTGCCGGGTGAGCCAGGCGCCCCGACCACGCCGGGCGTCGCCGGCCACGGGCCGGCTGTTCCGCCGGCCGTCCCCGGACATGGCGTTGGTGATCGCGTCCTCGTACCGTCCCCGTCCACGTCCCCGGCGTAGGCCCAGTAGGCGGTGTCGTCGTCCGGATCCGCCCCCTCGATCAGGGTGCCGGACTGGGAGGGGATCGGCAGGTCGATCACCGCGGGCAGGGAAGGCCCGCCGTAGATGACGGCCAGGGTGCCCGCCTTCGTCCCGCGGGGCCCGGGTCGTGGGGCATCCCCACCAGCAGGTCGTCGATCCCGTCCCCGTTCACGTCCCCGGCGTTGAAGGAGTCGGTGGCGATGGAGCCGTTCTTCCCGTAGATGGTCAGATGGGGGAAGGCGGTGGAGGCCATGTCCAGCAGGGTGTCCCGAGGGCGGACCCGCCGTAGAAGACGTATCCCTCGCCCCCGTTCGGCGATAGTCGCCGGGGGGACCGTCGGTGGTCAGGGAGCCGACGAGGAGATCGGGGAGCCCGTCGCCGTTCACGTCCCCCAGGTTCAGCTCCTCGCCGCAGTGGGCCCCCCGCACCCGTCCGTAGATCGCGGTCAGGGACACACCGGCCGGAGGATCGGCCAGGTCCACGGTGTCGGGGAGGTCCGGGGCCCCCCCACACGATCCAGGTCTCGCCGGCGTCGGGCCGGTAGTTGAGGGGGGCCGTCGCCGGACCCCCCGGTGTCGTAGGTGTTGCGCGAGAGGTGGTCGGAGGCGGCCGCCCCCATCACCTCCGCCCGGCCGTCGCCGTCCATGTCTCCGCAGGCGGTGGTGGCGCCGAAGTGGTCCTCGGTGTCGACTCCCCAGATGGTGGTGCGGGGCCAGGAGGGGTCGGCGAGGTCGATCTGCACCCCGCGGGGGATGGGTCCGTAGAGCACCACCACCTTCCCCACCTGGGGCTTGGTCCCGCCGATCCCGTCGTCCCGGTCCGCGCCCAGGACCAGGTCGGTGGACCCGTCGCCGTTCACGTCGCCGCCGGAGACCCAGACCCCCAGCCGGTCGTCGGTGGCGGCGCCGAGGATGGTGGTCATGTCGGGGGGAAGGCTGTCGGCCAGGTCCACCGTCCGCCCCCCGGCCAGGGTCGAGTCCCCGAAGAGCACGTAGACCCGCCCGGCGTGGATGCGGCCGTCGGCGGCGCCGGCGCCGAAGGCTCCGACCAGCAGGTCCCCGCTGCCGTCCCCGTCCACGTCCACGTCCCGAGGGCGTTGCCGAGGTACCCCCGGTCCGGGTCCAAGATCTCCAGGACCCGGGGGTCGGCGCGGGCGAAATCCACCGCGAAGCCGAACGGGACCCGTCCCAGAAGAACACGTGGATCTCGCCCGCCGACTCCCGGATGGCGCCGCCTGGGGCCGTCGCCGTTGAAGGCGCTCACCGCCACCTCGTCCCGGCCGTCCCCGTTCAGATCCGCCGCCTTGACCGGAACGCCATTCTGGCCGTCCAGGCTGTCCGGGTTGAAGAAGGTGATCTGGCCCGGGTTCCAGTCGCGGGAGAGGTCCCAGTACGGAACCGGGGTGGAGGCGGCAGCCCGCCGGGTGGCGCGGGGATCCCGGCCGAGAGGAGAACTATGAGGAGGGAGAGCCGTCCAAGCTTCATGGTGCTCGTTCCGGCATCCTGTGAAAACCGCGCCGCGGGGGCTCGCGAATCGGCCGGAACCGGATTCTCCTGGGATGCTGAGGCGATAGGGTCGGTGGTCACGGCGGGAAGTTGAGCCCTAAACCTACCAGAAGCGTCCGTTTTGCCAAGCGGCGGGCCGTCGGGACGCGTTGACAGCCCCAGATATGGCGGGTAGCATCCCACCTCCCACGAGATCCTGCGCTCCCGGGAGCGAGGGGGGAAGCCATGCGCTGTCCGAAATGCGGCCACCTCGAGGACCGCGTCATCGACTCCAGGTCCACCAAGGAAGGCCGAGCCATCCGCCGGCGCCGGGAGTGCATCGGGTGCGGAAACCGGTTCACCACCTATGAGTACGTGGAAAACGCCAGCATGGTGGTGGTGAAGCGGGACGGGAAGCGGGAGACTTTCAGCCGCGAGAAGATCATCGCCGGGATCTCCCGGGCCTGCGAGAAGCGGCCGATTTCCCTCACCCAGATCGAGGAGATGGTGGACCGGATCGAGACCGAGATCCAGCGCCGGGCCCCGGGCGAGGTCCCGAGCAAGCTGATCGGGGAGCGGGTGATGGAAGAGCTGCAGGGTCTCGACGAGGTTGCCTACGTCCGGTTCGCGTCGGTCTACCGGCAGTTCAAGGACGTCAATCAGTTTCTCGACGAGATCCAGGGGCTGGGCGCCGGTGAGCCGAAGCCGCCGCGATCCCGAGAGTAGCTCCCTTGCCCGTGGATTCCCCCGACCGGATCGGCGACTCCCAGGATGAGAGGGTCATGCCCTTCCTCCAGCACCTGGAGGAACTCCGGCAGACCCTGATCCGCGTCATCATTGCCGTCGCGGTGGGAGGGGCGCTGGCCTGGTCCTTCTCGGGGCGCATCCTCACCTGGCTCATCAACTCCACCACCACGAAGGCGGTGTTCCTCAAACCCCAGGGGGCCTTCCTCGCCCGGCTCAAGGTCGCCATCATCCTCGGCATCATTCTCACCCTGCCGTACATCTTCTGGAAGATCTGGAGCTTCGTGGGGCCGGGTCTCCTGGACCGGGAGCGCAAGGTGGTGCTGCCCGGGGTGGTCTCCTCTGTGCTGCTGTTCTACGTGGGGATCAGCTTCTCCTACTTCATCATGACCCCGCTCATGGTGAGGGTGCTGATCGGCTTCGGCACCCTGAACCTGGCCCCCCAGATCGAGGTGGGTTCCCTCCTGGACATGGTGTTCGCCATGGGGTTGGCCTGCGGGCTGATCTTCCAGCTCCCGCTCTTCTCCGCGTTCCTCACCTCGATCGGCGTCCTGAACCCGTCGTTCTTCAAGCGCTTCTGGCGCCATTCGGTGGTGGTCATCTTCATCACCTCCGCGGTGCTGACCCCGGCGGACCCGATATCGCAGATCGCCCTGGCCATCCCTCTGCTGATCCTCCTCGTCCTGAGCTTCATCGTCTCGTCCACGGTCTACAAGGGAAAGCGCGCCACTCGAGCCCGGGAGGAGCGGGAGGAACGGCGCCGGGAGCGCGAGGCCGGGGAGCCGGCGGAACCCGAGGCTCCCGAGGACTGATCCCGAGGCCGGAAAGGAAAAGACCATGTTGTTGGCCGTCGACGTCGGAAACTCCGAAACCCTGGTCGCCCTTTTCGAGGGGGAGACCCTGAAGCATCACTGGCGGCTCACCAGTTCCCCCCGCCAGACCGGGGACGAGCTTTCGGTGCTCTTCCACTATCTCCTGAGCAGCGTGGGCGCCGAGGAGCGGGAGATCACCGGGATGGCGGTGTCCTCGGTGGTGCCCGGACTCACCCCCGAGTATCGCGTCCTGGCCCGCCGGCTGTTCGACCGGGAGGCCATGGTGATCGACCACCGGGCGGTCCCCGACCTTCCCATCCTCTATCACGATCGCGCCTCGGTGGGGGCCGACCGCCTGGTGAACGCGGTCGCGGTCATCGCGGGGTACGGCGCGCCATCCATCGTCGTGGATCTCGGCACCGCCACCACCCTCGACGTGATTACCGCGAACCGGGAGTACGCCGGGGGGGTGATCGCCCCGGGGATCTCCACCGGGGCCAACGCCCTGTTCTCCCACGGCGCGCGCCTGGCCCGGGTGGAGATCAAGCGTCCGGCCCACGTGGTGGGCCGCACCACCGAGGAGAGCATGCAGGCGGGGATCTTCTACGGGGCGGTGGGGGGCGTGGACGCGCTGGTGCGGGCGGTGGTGAAGGAGATGGGTTTGGCACCGGGGCTCCCGGTGGTGGCGACCGGGGGGCTGGCGACCGCCATTGCCGAGGCCTCGGAGACCATCACCGCAGTGGACGAATCCCTGACCGTGAACGGGATCCGGCTGGTATGGGAGCGCGCCGCCAAATCGTGACCCCCCGCCTTGAACCCGCCCGGCGCGCGGGTCGGCCTCAGGGAGTCGCGGCGGCGAGATCCTTCCGGAGCACCACCCCGCTCCGGAACACCGAGAACCCCACGCTCTCGTAAAGGCCGCGGGCCCCGGTGTTCTTGTCCTCCACGGTGAGGGAGGCCTGGGGCATGCCGGTCTCCCGGAACCATCGAAGCGACTGCGCCAACAACCGTCGGCCGAGGCCCCTCCCGCGGAGATCCGGCGCCACCCCCAGGTACTGCACGAACCCCTCGCTCGGCCCTTCCTCCAGGTTCGCGGCCAGGTAGCCGCTGAGGCGCGGACCCTCGGTGGCCATGAGGATCCGGCTCCGCTCGTCCCGTGAGGCCAGAAGCGTTCGTCCCTCGGTGTAGGAATCGGGAAAGCAGAGCCGGTGGAGTTCGAGGAACGCTTTCTCGTGTTCGGGGGAAAGATCGCGGCCGGGCTCGACGGGGGTGGGGTTCCGGCCGGGGAGTGGCGCGGTGTAGATCAGCACCCGCCGGATCTCCTCGAACGCGCCGGCTTCGAGGCCTCGGCGGGCGATCACCGCGGCGTGATCGATGAAGGCGTCCAGGGTGTCGATCCCCGGGGGAATCAGGGCCACCGCTGCGGTGAGGAGGCCTCCGAACGCCGGGCCCGCGGGTTCGGCCTCCACGAAGGGTCCGAACAGCCGGCCCCGGCGATTGGCGAGGGTCCACTCCGCGCCGGCGGCGCCCGTGATCCCCGACCCGATCTCCGAGACCACGAAGCGGGACTCCCAGGGGTCGTCGAACTCCTCGAGGTTCTTCCGGACCCCGTCCACCGTCTCGTCCAGCATGAGAGAGCGTTGCTCGGGGAGCGCGTTCAACCGTCCGACCAGCCGGCTCACCTCGCCGAGGTCGCCCGACCGGGCCGGCCGGATCGTGGGGAGGGGGGTCATGTGGCTCTCCGGAGCGCGGTCACGCATTCCACGTGAGCGGTGTGGGGGAACATGTCCACCGGGAGGACCGGCTCCGGCCGGTAGCCGCCGGCGGCGAAGAGGGCCAGGTCCCGGGCCAGGGTGGCCGGATTGCATGAGACGTAGACGATCCGGCCCGGAGCGAGATCGATCAGCGCCGCCGCCACGTCGGCGTGGATCCCCTCCCGGGGCGGATCCAGGACCACCGCGTCGGGGGCCAGGGTTCGCCGAAGCTCGGGATCGGCGAGGAGGGCGCGAATGTCCCCGACCAGGAACTCGGCATTTTCGACCCCGTTCCGTTTCGCGTTCCGCCGCGCCGCCGCCACCGACTCCACCACCAGTTCCATCCCCACCACCCGGCGCACCTTCCGGGCCAGGGGGAGGCTCAGCGCCCCCACCCCGCAGTAGAGGTCCCACACCGTGTCCTCGGGGGTGAACGCGCCGCGATCCAGGGCCTGGCGAAAGAGCGCTTCCGCCCCCCGGGTGTTGGTCTGGAAGAAGGTGTTGGGACCGATCTCGAAAGTCTCCCCCAGGAGGCGTTCGGTGATCACCGGCTCGCCGCGGAGAGGGCGGACTTCCTCGCAGAAGGCCACCGAGGCCTTGCGGGTGGTGGTCCCGTGCAACAGGCTGGTGATCCCGAACTCGGGGGCGGCCAGCGCGTCGGCGACCGCCTCCACCGCCCGGGCGCGCGGTGAGCCCGGCGGAGCCTGGTGGGTGATGATGTGCGCCATGCGCTCTCCGGTGTTGACGCCGTCCCTGAGGACCAGGAAGCGCCAGAATCCGGTGTGGGTGCGGGTGGAATAGGGGGGAAGGTCGCTCCGGCGCGAGACCTCCCGAACCCGTCGGAGGATCTCCGAGGCCGGTTCCGGGACGAGGTGGCAGCGGTTCACGTTCACCACCCGGTCGAACCGCCGGCGCACGTGGAGGCCCAGCCCGAACCGGTCGGTTTCCGCCGCCTCGGTGCCGAGTTCGTCGCTCGTGAGCCAGCGGGTCGGGGAGAACGAGAACTCCATCTTGTTCCGGTACTCGAACGGATCGGGGGAGGGAAGGGTGGGCTCGACCGCCGGCGTGCCCTCGGGGAAGCCGCCGAGGCGGACCAGCGCGTCCCGCACGTGGCCCCGCTTGGCTTCGAGCTGGGCCTCGTAACTCAGGTGCTGGAGCACGCACCCGCCGCACACCCCGAAATGCTCGCATCGCGGGGTCACCTGATCCGGGGCGGGAGCGATCTCCCGCTCGATCCGCGCCTCGGCGTAGGCGCGCTTCCGCTTCACCACCGTGGCCAGGACCTCCTGGCCGGGGAGCCCCCCCTCCACGAACACCGCGTAGCCCTCCACCCGGGCTACGCCCTTCCCGCCGAAGGCGAGCCGTTCGATCACGAGGGGGAGGGTCTGGCCTTTCTTGACCGGGTAGGCGTTCACGTTGGGGGGTCTCCTGGGCAGTCGTCGATCGGGTCGGTCCCGGACCGGACCTCCGTCCGACGGGCGTCGCCTCCCGGCGTCCCCCTGGGGGCGCCGGAGAAGGAACCGCCGAGTGTACTCCGCCCGGCCGCGCTCCCCAAGGGGATCGAAGTCGGGGTGGACTCCGGGGATCCGGATCGGCTATCGTACGGCCTCAGGGTCGGGCGCTTGCCCGGGCCGATCTTCTCCCCCCAACCGATGGAGGAATGCCGCATGACCACCGCCGTTGCGTTCGGGGGAGCCCCCGCCGGCCGCTGAGAAGCTGACCCGGGTCGCGCTCGCCGCGCCCTGGAGCTTCGTTCACCGGCCCATCCGCGGGCCGGCTCCTCCTGCACCTCGCTGAATCCCGAGCCGGATTCCCGTCGCCGCCGATCCGCGGTGACGCGGCCGCGCGTCTTCCCTGAAGCGCCGGCGCCGGCCCGGGCCGTCATCGGCCACGTACACCGGAGGACGAAGGTGAACGGTCTTGAATCCCTGGGATGGAGTCCCTTTTTCGAACACCAAATGACCCCGGAAGACCGGGAATGGGCCCCCGCGCGGGTGGTGGAGGAGCAACGTGGGAGCTACCGCATCCTCGACGGGACGGGCTCGGAGTGGTTCGCCGAACCGGCCGGGCGCCTGATCCACGAGCTGGACGCCGCCGCCGGGCGCCCGGTGGTCGGGGACTGGGTGCTGGCCCGGCTCCCCGAGGGAGGGCCGGATCGTGGGACCGCGCTGATCCGCCGGGTCCTGGCCCGGCGGAGCGCGTTCTCGCGAAAGGAGGCCGGGCGGCGGGCCGCGGAGCAGGTGATCGCGGCCAACGCGGACACCGTGTTCCTGGTCCAGTCCCTGAACCACGATCTGAATCCACGGCGGATGGAGCGGTACCTGGCGCTCCTATGGGAAAGCGGGGCGATACCGGTGGTCGTCCTCAGCAAGGCGGACCTCTGTCCGGATCCCGAATCGATCGTGGCCGCGATGGAGGAGGCGGCTCCGGGGGTGGCGGTCCTGCCGGTGACCGCCCGGGAACCGAAGGGGCTTCGCGCGCTCGAACCCTACCTCGGGACCGGTCGCACGGTGGCGCTGGTCGGCTCCTCCGGCGTGGGCAAGTCGACAATCGTCAACCGCCTGGCCGGCCGGGAGATTCTTACGGTCCGGGAGATCCGGGAGGATGACCGCGGCCGGCACACCACCACCGCCCGGCGCCTGATCGTGCTGCCCGGGGGAGGCATGCTGGTGGACACTCCGGGGATGCGCACGGTCATCATGTGGGAGGGTGAGGAGGGTCTGGGCCGGGTGTTCGAGGACGTGGAGGGGTTCGCCGCCGATTGCCGTTTTCGGGACTGCGGCCACGACGCCGAACCGGGATGCGCGGTGCGCGAGGCCGTGCGCGCGGGCGCCCTATCCCCGGATCGCTTCGCCGCCTACCGGAAGCTTCAGCGTGAGGTCCGCCACGAGGCCGCCCGGTCCGACGTCCGGCTTCGGCTGGCCGAGCGGAAGCGGTGGCGCCGGATTCATCTCGAGGCCCGCCGCCGGCCGGACAAGCGGGGGCGGTGAGCCGGGACGGCGGTCCCCCTCCCGGGGGCGGCCGGCCCGACGTCCCGCAGATCGAGGTGCACCCAGCCGTAACCCCGGCGGGCGAGGAGGCTCCAGGGCGGGGTGAGCGCCGCGGCGAGCCCGGCCAGGGGGACGACGTAGAACAGCGCCCGCTTGAAGGATGAGGTCAGGACGTCGGCGGGGCCGCCGCCGAAGCTTCGGTCGAGAGAACTGAACACGCTCACCAGGGCGAGAAGAACCAGGGGGGCGGCCACCCGGTAGAACCGGGCCTCGGTCCCGGCGCGGGTGAAGGAGAAGGGAAGGGTTGCGAGCCAGAGCAGGAACGTGACCCCGAAGGCGGGCCAGTTCACCAGAAGCCGGCCCAGGTGGCGGAGCACTTCGGGAAGCCCGATCGTGGTCCCCCGGGCGACCGGTCCCAGACTCTCGACGCCGACCACCCCGGCCAGGTAGGCGGTCCAGCTCCCCCAGGTGAGGAGCGGGGCCGCCCCGACCAGGACCAGGCCGGGAAGCGCGCGGCGAAGGACCCGCCGGTCGCGATGGACGAGAAGGATCAACAGTGCGGCGAGACCGAGGGCGGCGTGCACCACGATCGCGTCCGGCCGGACGCCGGCGGCTCCCGCGGCCAGCGCCCCGGCGGGGAAAAGCCAACCCCGCCGGCCGGTGGCGAGGAAGCGGGCCAGCGCCGCCGCCTCCCCGGTGGCCAGGGCCATGGCCGGGAGGTTGAGGAGCGCGAGAGAGGTGTGCGCCAGGAGCTCGGGGGTCAAGGTCAGGACCAGGGTCCATACCAGGGCGGCGAAGCGGGGGAGGAGCGCGCGTAGAACCCCGAAGGTCACCAGCGGCCAGGCGAGAGCAAAGAACAAGGTGACGATCTTGGGTTGCCAGCCTTCCAGGGCGTAGGTGACCGCGAAGCCCAGGCTCATGAGCGGCGGGTAGGCGATATTGGTGTCCGCGATCCCCCCCGTCCCCGGCCAGTGATACAGGGCGAGGTTCAGGGTCCGGTCGTGGAGCAGATAGAGGGCGCGTCCCGTATAGGAGTGGGCGTCGGTGGCCAGGACCGGGAAGTAAAGCGCGTTCTGCGCGATCACCAGGGCGAGAACGCCGAGCGCGCCGGCGAGGATCCATTCCGCAGGTGTCCAGGGAGGGAAGGTCGGCGCGGGAACCTCGCGGCGGCGCGCGGCGAAAAGCCCTCCCACGGTCACCGCTCCCGCCGCGGTGAGGATGAGAGGCACGCCCACCGGGACGCCGACAATCGCTCCGGCGTAGATGAATCCGGTGAGGAGGGTGAAGCCGAGGAGAAAAGCGGCACCCCAGCTACCCGCGCGACACCAGCGGAGGCCGAGCGCGTTCAGGAACCCCCGGCCCCCCAGGGTGACCGACACCCATACCGCCAGCGGCCCCAGCCACCCCGCCGCCTCGGTCATGGATTCCAGTTCGCGGCCGCAAACAGCCGCGCCCGCTCGGAGAGGGCGCGGAGGCCCGCCCCGCCGCCTTCGCCGGAGGGGCCCCGGCCGAAGTGGGCGGTCGTGATCTCGAAGTCGGGTTGGATTTCAGGGGCCAGGCCGGACTCGTGCACCAGCACCCTCGGATAGAGGTAGTACGCGCACCAGAGGACGTTGTCGAGAGGAGCGTCGCGGGGATCGTCGCTGATCACGATCACCGCATCGTCGAAGGATCGGACGCGGGTGGCCTCCATGATGCCGTAGGGTGTGCCCACACAATCGAAGGTGATCGCGTCGAGGCTCTCGGTGAGCCGATGCGGGAGGAGCAGGGTCTGGGCCCAGCTCGAAGCGAGCCGGTCCCGGTAGACCGGCCACCGGCCCACGGTCGACACGACGAGCAACGCGATGAGCGCGGCGAGCCAGGCTCTGGGGGAGAATCGGGTACGCCTCGCCCTGGTCCGCTGAGGGGATCGTTCCAAGGCGCTCGTTCCGGATCAGGGTCCGGAACGGATCAGGCGGGGTTCACCGTAGCCGGTTCCGGACGTTCTTCAAATCGACGGAAGAACTGAAAATACAGGTTGGACGCAGTGAAGTATAGCACGACGGTTATCAGCATGGGATAGGCGAATCCGTGCCGATCGATCAGCCATCCCCCCACCTGGGCGGAGATCATCCACGACAGATTCCAGGACATCTCCAGGATCGAGTTGGCGATCGGCTGCTGATCGACGCCCACCGCCTCCATGGCGAAGTTCCGGGAGATGGGTTGGTTCATGTTCATGAGCGCCCCCCGCATCCAGAAGGCCATGATGGCCACGTCGAGGCGGTGGGTGAAGGCCAGGGTGAGGAAGAACGGGATGGATAGGAGCTCGGTGGTCACCACCGCCCGCACCAGCCCCAGCCGGCGGGCCATGATCGGGCCGAGGATGAATCCGAGCGCGGTGATTCCCTGGGCCACCGCGAAGATCCGTCCGATGGAAGGCGGATCCAGGGCGAAGCGGTCGCGGAAGTAGAGGTTCAGGAAGGGGATCACCAGGCCGGCGCCGCATCCCACCAGAAAGATGGGGAGCGCGAGCTTGAACAGGAGTTTCGGGTTCCGGTACCCCCGGATGCGGAACCTCGAGGTCTCCAGGGGAGACGGGGGAGGCGAGTGGATCAGGGCGTAGGGGATGACGGCCAGGCAGAGTAGCCCCACCGCGATCAGGAGGGTCACGCGAAGCCCCAGGAGGTCCGAGTGCCAGCGTTCCCCGAGGAAGCCGGCCAGCCAGCCTCCGCCGGCCACCCCCACCACGCTGGCCAGGATCTCCACCGCCTGGTTGATACCGAAGAGATGCAGGCGCTCGGCCGGGGAGGAATTGCGCATGAAGAAAGGGGCGGCGAGGACGCCGTGAATGATGAACCCGGCTCCGGCGATCATGGCCAACACCAGGAGGAGCGGAAAGGGGCGAACGGTGACCAACAGGGTATAGGCGGTGGCGCTCACCCCGGTGGCCGCGATGAGGAGCCACTTGAGGCGGATTCGGCTGGCGATGATTCCGGCGGGGATGGCCACCAGTACCGTGCCGAAGGACTGGAAGGAGAGCACCCGCCCGATCTGGGTGTCCGTGAGCCCGAGGGCCCGGAAGTAGAGGTTCAGGAGCACCCAGAAGGTGCCGAATCCGAACCCGAAACAAAACGCCCCGGCCAGATAGAGCCGGGCGTTGCGGGAGAAAAGCCGGATGTGGGCGGCGTAGTCGGTGAAGAGGGACCGGAGTCCGCCCGGGATCACTGGCCCGTCGACCGGGTCAACGGGGGTTAGACCGCGTCGACGACCTTCGGGTCACCGGTCGTACGCCCGATGACCAGCCGGTCGGTCATGTCGGTGAAGAGGCCGCTCTCCACCACGCCGGGAATGCGCTTGATCTCCCGTTCCATCCGCTTGGGCTCGAAGGGCTCCTTGAACAGGCAGTCCAGGATGAAATTGTTGTTGTCGGTCATGTAGGGGTCATCCCCCTCCATGCGCGGTTCGACCTCGGCCCTCAAGTTGGTCAACGCCGCCCGCACCACCGCTTCGGCGAAGGGGAGCACCTCCACCGGGACCGGCACCCCGTCCCCGAGCTGCTTGGTGAGCTTGGACTCGTCCACCACGATGATCACCTCGCCGGAGCTGAAGGCAACCACCTTCTCCCGCAGGAGGGCGCCGCCCGCTCCCTTGATGAGGTTCAGGTTGTCGTCCACCTGATCGGCCCCGTCGATGGTGAGGTCGACCCAGTCCACGTCTTCGAGGCCCCGGATGGAGAGGCCGACTTCCTCGGCCAGATGGCGGGTCTGGACGGAGGTGGGAATGCATTGGATCCCCTTCAGGTCCCCGCTCTTCACCCGGTCGCCCAGGGCGCGGACCGCCCACGCGGCCGTCGAGCCGGTTCCGAGGCCCACCACCATGTCGTCCTTGACGTACTCGGCCGCCTTGCGGCCCGCTTGCTCCTTCGGGTCCATGGATGCTCCAATTTGTGGGTTCGATGGCAATCGTCACGGAAACGCCGGGGGAACACCCCGGCGCATCCAGAACCGGCCAATGGTACACTCCGGCCCCCGGTTCTGCAACGCCGGACCCTCGAGGCCTCCTCCGGGAGGCAACCCCAGTCCCACCCGCCTCCGGTCGAGGGGGAAGGCGGTCCGGTCCGGCCGGAGGAGGCTCACGATGCTGCACGAGGCCCGGGTCGCCTATCTCGAGTGGGCCCAGGCGTTCCAACCTCGTCCCTGGCGGGTCTCCATGCTGTTGAGTGGGCTCTCCACTCCCCTGGGCGAGCTCGGGGTGGAGCCGGGAGAGGTGGAACGGAGTCGCTTTGGACCGGCCGCCGATCCGGAGATCCGGGCCGCGGTGGCCGGCCGGTACGCCGTCCCCGAGGCCGAGGTTCTCCCCGTCCTGGGCACGAGCATGGGGCTCTTCCTGGCCTCCGCCTCGGTGCTGCGGCCCGGGGACCGGGTCATGGTGGAGGATCCCGCCTACGAGCCCCTGCGGGCCGCCGCGCGGGCGGTAGGAGCGGAGATCATCCCGTTTCCCCGGCGCCGGGAGGCCGGATGGCGGCTCGAACCCGAGGTGGTGCTCCGGCTCTGGGAGCCGGGGGTGAAGATGGTGCTGGTGAGCGACCTCCACAACCCCACCGGGCGCACACCCGGGGACGGGGCTCTTGCCGTCCTGGCCCGGGAGGCGGAGGCCCGGGGGGCCTGCCTTCTGGTGGACGAGGTCTATCGGGACTTCCGGCCGGGGCCGGTGGGAACGGCGCGGGGGCTCGGGGAGGCGGTCATCACCGTCTCCAGCCTCACCAAGGTCTACGGGCTGGGGCCGCTTCGGGCGGGCTGGATCCTCGCCTCTCCGGCGCGGATCGCCCGCATGCGGTCGATCCTCAACGTGATGTACGCCGTCGATCCTCTTCCCGCCGCCCCCTACGTCCGCGCCGGACTTCGCCACGCGGACCGGCTGCGCGAGGCGGGGCTGGCCCGCGCCGCCTCGGGCTGGGACACCGTCGCGAAGTGGGCCGCGGAGCGCGAGTTCCCCCGGGTGCACCCCCCCGACGGGGGGATCCACGCCTGGTTCGAGCTTCCCCCCGGGCTCACCGGGACCGAAGCCGCAGAGCGCCTCCTTGTCGATCACCGGGTAGGGGCGGTGCCCGGGCGGTTCTTCGGGGACGACACCGGTCTCCGGGTGGGGTTCGCCCTGGACCCGGAGCCGCTTCGGGAGGGTCTTTCCGCCCTGGCCCAGGTGGTGGAGGGTTGACCCGTCTTGATGGGGGTCCGGCGGAGCGGATACACTCGTTCGGCTCGACGTCGTTCACGCCCCGGCCCGAAACACGGAGTCCGAGGCGGCCCCCCGATCCGGCCGCGACCGCGGAACCTCGGCGAGCGTCCGGCAAGGAGTATACGAATGAAGATCAAGCCCCTGGGCGATCGCGTGGTGGTTCGCCCCATCAAAGCCGAGGAGAAGACCGCCTCGGGCATCCTGATTCCCGAGATCGCCCGCGAGAAGTCCCTCAAGGGAGAGGTGATCGCGGTCGGCCCCGGAGCCCTGAACAAGAACGGGGAGCGGCGCGCCCCGGATATCAAAGTCGGAGACAAGGTCCTGTTCGAGCGCTACGCCGGTTCCAAGGTCGAGCTGGGCGGTGAGGAGTACTTGATCCTTCGGGAAGAGGAGATCCTCGGGCGGGTCTGACCGCCGGCCCGAGCGCCGGTCCTCCCTCGTCGGACGGCCGGTTCGACGGGGGGGCGAGACGGCCCCGTACTCCTTGAACGCGGTTTGGAAAAGGAGTCGATTCCGGAATGGCCAAGCAATTCGTCTTCGACGTCGCGGCGCGGGAAGCGCTCCGCCGCGGCCTGGACCAGCTCGCCGACACCGTGAAGGTCACTCTGGGCCCCCGGGGTCGAAACGTGATTCTCGACAAGAAGTGGGGGTCCCCCGCGGTGACCAACGACGGGGTCACCATCGCCCGGGAAATCGATCTCCCGGACCCCTTCGAGAACATGGGGGCCCAGCTCGGGCGGGAGGTGAGCACCAAGACCCAGGACGTGGCCGGCGACGGCACCACCACCGCGGTGGTGCTCACCCAGGCGATGGTCCGGCGCGGGCTCCGCATGGTGGCCGCCGGCGCCAACCCGATGGCGGTGAAGCGGGGAATGGATCGGGCCGCCGCGGCGTTGGTGGAAGAGATCGGCCGCCGAGCCAAGAAGATCCGCCAGACCGCAGAGATCGGCAACGTGGCCGTCCTGGCCGCCAACAACGACGAGATCCTGGGGCGGATGATCGCCGAGGCGTTGGAAAAGGTGGGGCGGGAGGGGGTGGTGACCCTGGAGGAGGGCAAGGGCCTCCTGACCACCCTGGAAGTCGTGGAGGGGATGCAGTTCGACCGGGGATACATCTCGCCCTATTTCATCACCGATCCCGAGCGCATGGAGGTTGAGCTCGAGGATTGCCGGATCCTCATTTGCGACCGGAAGATTTCGAACCTGAACGACCTGCTCCCGCTCCTCCGGGAGGTGTTGCAGGCCCAGAATCCCCTTCTCATCGTGGCCGAGGACGTGGACGGCGAGGCCCTGGCCGGGTTGGTGGTCAACCGCCTCCGCGGCACCCTGAACGTGGTGGCGGTCAAGGCGCCGGGATTCGGCGACCGGCGGAAGGCCATGATCGAGGACCTGGCCGTTCTGACCGGGGGGCGGGTCATCTCCGAGGAGACCGGGTCGAAGCTCGAGAACGCCACGTCCAAGGACCTGGGCCGGGCCGCCCGGGTGGTGGTCGACAGGGAGAGCACCACGGTGGTGGACGGGCGCGGGAAGAAGACCGAGATCAAGGCCCGGGTCGATCTCCTTCGCCGGCTCATCGACGAATCCACCAGCGACTACGATCGGGAAAAGCTCCAGGAACGCCTGGCCCGGCTTTCCGGCGGGGTGGGGGTGATCCGGGTGGGGGCGGCCACCGAGGCCGAGATGAAGGAGACCAAGGCCCGGGCCGAGGACGCTCTGGCCGCCACCCGGGCCGCGGTAGCCGAGGGAATCGTCCCCGGAGGCGGGTTGACCCTGCTTCGGGCGGCCTCGGTCCTCGATGCGGTCCCCGCGTCCGGCGACGAGACCCTGGGGGTGGACGTGGTGCGCCGCGCCCTATCCGCGCCGCTGGCCCGGATCGCCCACAATGCAGGCCGGGACGGCCTGGTCACCGTGGAAGAGGTGAAGTCGGCGCGCGGAGCGTCCACCGGGTTCAACGCCCAGACCCTGGCCCTCGAGGATCTGGTCGGAGCCGGGGTGATCGACCCGGCCAAGGTTGTGCGGGTCGCGCTCCAGAACGCGGTATCCATCGCCGGCCTCATTCTCACCACCGAGACCCTGGTGACCGAGGTACCCGATCCGAAGGAACCCGAGGACGGCGAGACGCCATTGGACTGAGGCCCCACGCTCGAACCGCTCCGGCCATCGGCGCTAGGCCCGCTGCAGGCCATCCGCACGCCGGCTCCGGGCGATCCACCGTGCGATCAGGAACCCGATGAAGATGGCCAGGAACGGTGTCGAGGATGTGGAGTATCGCACGATGGCCACGAACGGCATGTGCAGGACCACGTTGTAGAGCACGGGGAAGGCGAGGAAGAGAGCGACCGCGGGTTTCTCCCGGAGCAGAAGAACGAATCCCCACGCCGCGGCAACCAGGAATGGAAGCTGCATGGTCAGGATGAACGGGATCCGGTTCCGCCTCGCGTTGTAGTACCAGATCCTCAGGCTGTTCCGAGCCAAGGCCCGCACCCATCGCCCGGGGTGGTTTCGGATGTTCTCCACCGCCAGCCGGCGGAAGACGGCGTCATCCTCCGGGCTCGGGTTCAACGCTCCCCGATTGGTGATCCCTTGCGCCGCCTCCAGGCACTGCTTGACCTGTTGGCTGTGGTCGTACGGGGAGTTCCAGGGAAAGTCCATGAGGAAGGTCCCCTGCCAGAGGGTGAGGCCGCCCGAGGTGGAGATCGGGACCAAGCGTCCGGTCACGCGATAGTTCCGGTAGGTCCAGGGAAGGATGACGGCCGCCTGCACCAGGATGAGGATTGCGAGCACGGCCGGGGCAGGGCGGATCCGGGTCCGGAGCAGCCACGCGGTGAGTAGGCACCAGGATCCACCGAGAAGGGTCCACATGGCGTTGGTAAGCGCGGCGAGGCCGGTGAGCGCCCCGGCCAGAGTCGCGAAGGCGAGGGCGCGCCTTCGCGAGCGGTTGGAGAGCGCCGACCAGAGCGCGGCGCCGAGCCCCAGGGTCAGGGGGAGATCGAGGGTCTCTCGGGCCAGCAGGGTCGTGTAGAAGATCTGCACCGGAAACACGGCGAATACCGCGGCGGAGAGAAAAGCGACGCGCCTCGAAATCAGGAGGTTCCCCACCCACAGGACGAGTAGCGCGTCCAGTCCGCCAACCAGACATTGAAAGACCACCATCGCCCGGTCGTTCACCCCGGCCACCAGGAAGACCAGGTAGTTCAGGAGCGGGTAGGCCGGCGGACGTTGGAGCTCCGGACCCAGCGCCTCGGCGCGGATGTATCCGTTCCCCCGGATCAGGTTCTCGGCGACGTCGGTGTAGCCGTCCCCCGCCCGAACAATCCCGGGATGGGAGCCGGGGGTGAATGGATAGACCACGAAGACGAAGAGGATCCTCACCAGGACCGCTCCCAGGAAGATCATCGCCGGACCCCGGAACCCGAGCCCCCGCTCCCGGTTCGAGGATTCGGGACTCATGTCTCCACCGTCTTTCGCCGCCGGTCGCCGGAACGGAGGTGGGCGCCGGCCAGGGCGTTGCCGGCCACCCCCAGAAGCCCGGGGATGAGGGAGACCAGGGTGAACCAGAGGAGCGAGAAGGTCGGACCGATCCGGGGGGCCAGCCCGAGGCTCGTGAAAGCGATCAGGGCCACCTGTTCGCGGAGCCCGATGCCCCCGAAGGCCAGGGGGAGGTTTCCGAGCAGGATGATCACGGGAAAGACCGCCACGAAGATCGGGGGGGCGCCGGGAGCCAGATCCCGGAGCAGGATGAGACCTCCCGAGAACCCGAGCGCGTAGAACGAGGCCGTTCCCAAGAACCCGAGAAGCAGGGTGCGCGGGTGGTTCATGCGACCGGGCGCGACCTCGGCCACCGCGTCGCGGATCCGCGCGGGCATGATCCCCGAACGGAGGAGGGGCTTCACGGCGCCTGAGACGAGGAGGAGGACCAGGGCGAGGGTAAGCGCGGTGAGGACGAGGTACACCAGCCGCGGAGCCCCCCGCCAGTCCTCGAAGAGGATGAAGGCGGGAGCCGAAACCGCTTCCAGGAAGAGCACATCCATGAGGCGCTCAACGAACACGGTGGAGAGCGTCGTGGTGCGGGAGGCCCCGAGATGGAGCGCCTTGCCGAACTCCCCGAACCGCCCCGGGGTCAGAATCCCGTAGAAGACCCCCAGCAGGGTCAACCGGTACGCGGTCCCGGCTCCGACCCGGACCCGCATCCGACGGAGGAGAACCGTCCAGCGCAGGGCGCGGCCCAGGTAGGCGGCGAGGGAGAGGGCCAGCACCTCCAGCACGGTGATCCCCCGGAGCCGCCCCGCCGCCTCGAGGATCGCCTCCGGCTCCACGCTCCGCAGGACCAGGAGCATGAGGATCCCGGAGACGCCGATTTTCAGGAGCAGGGAAAGGAAGCGGCGCTTCATGATGCGGGCCGGCATAGCGCCTGGGTCCATGGCAGGGGGGTCCGGTGCGCCTCCACGACCACCTCCCCCCGCAGGAAGTCGAGGAAGCGCCCGGTACTCCAGTGCTGGACATGACCCGGCGTGTTGCCGAGAGCGGCGACGTACTTCAGACGGGCGAGGTTCAGGACGCGCCACAGAGGTTCGCGGGGGACGCTCACGAACAGCCGGTTTCGGCAGATCCGGCTCATGGACCGCAGCGCCGTGAGCGGCTCGTCCAGATGCTCGAGCACCTCGCTCCCGACCACCAGATCGAACCGCCGGCCCAGGGACTCGAGCTCGTAGACCGAGCAGGGTTCGAAGGCGACGCCCGGGTTCAACCGGCGGGCGGTTTCAATCACCTCGGCCGACAGGTCGGTGCCGAGGAACCGCGCGTCGGGGAAGCGCTCGACGACCATCCGGGAGATGAATCCCTCCCCACAACCAACCTCGAGGATCGTGGTCGCGTCCCCAGCCGCCGAGAGCAGGTCGAACATGCTGCGGGTGAAGCCCGCCATGAGCTTCCTGGAAATCGGATTCCGCGAATCGTACTTGTTGTAGACGTTTCCGGCGACCGGGGCGGAGCACGCTCCGCTCATGGTCGCCGCCCGATCGCCCCGGTCTCCTCTCCCAGGAAGCGCTTCCGCTGGTTGTAGAGAAGCTCCTCCAGGAGCCTTCGGTTGACCGCGGTCAGGTCCGACAGGACGGCCATTGCGCTGACCAGGACACCGACGACCACGAGAACGCCCCCCAGAACCAGCGATTGAATGTGACCGGTGGGGCCCTCGGTGACCAGGTACAGGTAGAGGAACCGCAGGATCAGCAGCAGCCCGCTCCCGATGACGACGCCGCTGATGATGGAGAAGAAGCGGAGGGGCTGGTAGAGCACGTACACCCGGAACATGGTGGCCAGCGATCGCCGCACGTAGCAGGGAATCGAGGTGAACAGGCGGGACTCGCGGGTCTTGGGATTGGTTCCGATGGGGACATAGGACACCGACAGGTTCTTCCTGTTCGCCTGGATCAGGGTCTCCAAGGTGTAGGTGAAATTCGAGAGCACGGTGATGCGGAGGGCCGCCTCGCGGCTGTAGGCCCGGAACCCCGAGGTGGCGTCCGGCACTTTGGTTCCCGAGAGCTGGCGGACGACCCAGCTCCCCAGCCGCTGGAGCCGCTTCTTGAGGGCGGAGAACTCCGGGTTCTCTTCGATGGGCCGGCAACCCACCACCATGTCGGCATCTCCGTTCATGACCGGCTGGATGAGTGCGGCGATGTCGGCGCCGCGGTACTGATTGTCCCCGTCGGTGTTGACGATGATGTCGGCGCCCATGGCCAGCGCCTCGTGCAGACCCCGATAGAATGCGTTGGCCAGCCCCTTGCGGCAGGAGAAGTTGACGATCCTTGCCGCACCGTTCTCCCGGGCGACGTCCACCGTCCGGTCCGTGCTCCCGTCGTTGATCACCAGGATCATGATCTTGGATATTCCGGGGATTGATCGCGGGAGATCGGCGAGGGTGCGGGGCAGGATGTGCTCCTCGTTCAGACACGGGATCTGAATGACCAGCTTCACCGCACAAGTCCCCCATTCTCCGTTGTGGGGAGAATTCTCCAAGAGGCCCGGGCACCAATTGGGGGATTAATCGGCCCGGAGAAGGTCGCGCGCCCGACCGCAGCGGCGCGGCGCCGAAGGTGGGAGCTGTTCGTGCCCCGTCACCTTGCCTCAACTATAGCCCACCGCACGTTGAACCCGTCGGGTAGCGGTCCCGTTTCACCTTATCATCGAGGCGGAACGGAAGAAAGCCGACGAAAACAAGCGCCCTTCATTTATGGATGAAAAGCGATCGAATCAATGGGAGAATACGGGTTCGAGGGTTCGAAGTAAAGCTCCAATGGAGCCCCGGTCGACCCCGGCGCCATCGCAGCCCTCCTCGCTCCCGCCCGCCTCCGATCAGGCCCCGCTGGGCCGGGAGGCGGCCGGGGACGGGGAGCCTCGCCCGCCCGGCGCCGAGGCCCCGATCTTTCCCGCCCCTGCCGTGGCCTGTTGCTGGATGATGCGGTGGGTGGCGGCGATCAGCCCCATGAGGAGCCACGGGTAGTACATGTAGATCGGGTTCCGCAGGTAATCGATCTTGAGCTCGTCCACCAGGAACACCAGCAGCATGACGTGGAGCGCCAGCATGAAGCTCCGGGGGAAAGACGGCTCCTGGAGCCCCGCGGCGCGGTCCCGGAACGACACCACGAGGAGCCGGACCCCGATGAAGAGGAAGGCGGCGGTACCGAGAAGCCCGATAGTGTGGGCGTAGAAGAGGTACTGGTTGTGGGGCCAGGTGTAAACGTACAGGCCGCGGCCGGTGATGCCCCGCTGGAGGCCCAGATCGTAATAGGGACCGTGGCCCACGATGGGATGCTCCAGCACCCGTTCCCAGATGATCGGCCACATCGCCCGGGAGTCGGGGAGGCCGTTCACGAAATGGGTGGCGAAGAGCCGGTCGAACACCGATCCCGATCTGGTGTAATCGGCGACCACGAACTCCAGACCCAGGTAGACGGTCACTCCGATCAGGAGCGCGGCCGCGAAGTCGCGGAACTTGAGTCGGCGGCGCATGAGCCAGGTGAAGTACACCACCCCACCCATGAAAGCCAGGGTGGCCCCCCGGGTTACGGAGGTGAGCAGCCCGAACACGGTGAAAATCGTGAGGATGGCGGTGAAGAACCGGAGGTTGGGCCGGCTCGCCCGTTGGAACAGGAAGAGGGCCAGGAAGAAGCTCACCGCCATGAACTCCCCGTACAGCTCGAAGTCGTAGAAGGCCCCCCCCACCCGGTACCCTTCGCGCATCTGCGTGTGCCCGCTGCCCCCTCCCAGGATCCAGTGGGGGATGAGCGCGCGACCGGGAAGCAGCAGCTCGTAGATGCCCACGAACACGATCAAGGCCAGGGCGATTCCCAGGATCTTGCTGAACGTCTTGAGCTCGTCCTCGGTGCGAATGAAGTTGGCGGTCAGGTAGAAGAGCATGAATGATGCGAAAATGCTGAACAGATTCTGGACCGCGCGCCCGAGGATCACCGGGTTGTCGATGTTGTAGAAGGAGAGGATGTAGCAACCCACCAGCACGCCCATCCCGGCGTCCACCGGGGTCCGGACCAGGGGCGGGACCTGGCCGAGGGTGAGGCGGGCCAGGTACACGGTGAAGGCCAGCCCGACGAAGATCAGGGTGCTCGACCCGATGAAGATCGAGAACGGAAAGGCGAAGGTCAGGGCGATGAAGCAGAGCGCGTAGAAGGGTCTGGTGCGGATTGCGATGATCAACAGCACCAGCCCGGCCACCGCCTTGATCACCCGGGATTGCGGCTCCAGGATCTGCTGGGAGAGTAGGAACGCCGCCGCCGCCGCCGCCCCGATCTGCCACCAGGGAAGGCGAACCATACGACCGATCGGTCGCGGCAGGCGGTCCTGCCATGGGGCGCGGTATGCCGCAGGTTGAGTCTCACGGGCTTCGAACGTTTTCATCGACTCCTCGGACCGTCCTCGGATGCAGGGAGACGGTCGCCGGCGATTCGCCCCTTGACCGGACGGTGCGCCCGGCGGATCCTCCGCACCCGAAAGAGTATATCGGACTCCAGGCCGGGGGCTTTCGGTCTTACCGGGGGAGCCGGTCGATTCCGGGAGGGAACGATGAGCTTGCTCGTCTTCATCATCATCGGGCTCGTGGCGGGCTGGTTGGCCGGCATCATCGTAAGGGGCCGTGGGTTGGGGTGTCTGGGGGACGCGGTGGTGGGGGTGCTGGGCGCGGTGGCCGGAGGGTGGGTGTTGGGGGAGGTCGGGGTGGTCCCCCGGGGCGGGATCGGCGCCTTCCTGACCGCCCTCTTCGGCGCGGTCCTCCTTCTTGCCCTGGTCAAGCTGGTCAAGAAGGTGTGATCCGGATCCGGGTCACCCAGCGGGCGGGGAGCGGGATCCGCCCCTCCCAGACCGCGGCCTGCCCGGCCTGGAGACGGTCGTAACCCCTCGAAAAGCAGGGCGAACCCGGGCGCTCCGGGTCTCCCCGCTCCAGGCGGGCCGGGGCGGCAAAGCCCTCCACGGTGATCCGGGCGGTCACCCCGGGAGCGCGGAGAACGATCCCCGAGGCCTCGACGACGGCCTCTCCGGGCCCCAGGGGCCAGTTGAGGCGGACCGTCCGCACCCCGGATCCCTCCAGGACGTCCTCCACCACCACGGTCGACGGATCGGAGAGTTCCAGGCGCCTCCGGTGCACCAACCCCAGATCCCGGTATCCGTCATGGGTCCCCCGAGCCTGGAGCGGCTCGCCGTCCAGCGAGACCTCGTCGAGGCGCGCGACGTAGCGGCGCCCCCACAGAAACGGCCCCAGGCGCTCCGCCTGGTTGCCGCCCTCCAGGGACACGGTAGGGTGGGCCGGCGTGCCGGCCAGGACGTCCCGCCAGGGGTTTCCCCCCCGGTAGGTGAAGGTGCCGGGATCGAGAACGATCGGCGTTCCGCCATAGGCGACCTGGACGGAGAGGGCATCGGCATGGGCGTGAGCGGCGATCGAGAGGTAGCCGAGTTCCCCGGCGTTCAGGTGGGCGGCCAGGGGCCCCCGGCGAAGGAACGCGTGGCCGCTGTCCGGGAACGCCGCGCCCGGCGGGGGAGCCGGGGTGGGACGATCCGGGTCGGGGAGCCCCGGCTCGCCCAGGAGCCAGGCCGTCCGTTCATCCCCCTCGGGCCCGAGCCCGGCCGGTTCGCCGGCCAAGACGCGCCCCTGGGCCACGAGCGGTGCATAGAGGAGGCGCGTTCCCTCGGCCAGGGGAAGCACTTCGCTATCGTCGCCGTCACCGAAGAGGAAGGCTTCGGGGCCGGCGGCCTCCCCCAGGCGGGCCGCGTCCAGGAATGCGACCGCCCTTCGGAGGTGAAGGCGCGTCTCCGGAGGCCAGGGGCGCCCGCGCCGTTCGGCGCCGGTGGCGGCCAGGAGGCCGAAAGCCAGCGCGAAGGCGTGATAGTGCAGGGCCTGCTCGCGATTGCCGCCGTCGGGGTGGAACTGGCGGATGAGTTCGGTCCGAAGCTCGCGCTCCACGGATTCGGTCTCGGCGGGCGGGGCGATTCCGGGGAAGGCCAGATCGGTGAGGAACACCGAGGCCAGCTCGCCGATCAGGTGGTTGTTGGCCGATGAATAGCGGGAGAGGTTTCGGACGATGAACTCGCGCTGGTCATGAACCCGGGGCCAGACGGCCCTGAGATGGTCCTCAGAAGGACGCTCCCGCGCGGCCAAGAACCGAAGGGCGGCGGCCCAATGAAGGAGCCGAAGACCCACCGAGAGCGGCGAGACCGCGTTGGGTCCGGCCAAGGGCGGGTTCTGCTCCATCCAGTCGTCCCAGATCGCCGCCAGATGATCGCGATACTGGGGATCGCCGGTGAGAAGGAACGCCTTGGCCAGGGTGGTGAAGGCCCGGTGCTGGTTCGGCTCCCACAGGTGCTTCAGGTCGAAGGCACCGAGAGGGGAGCGAAGCGGGATCCGGCTCCACCAGCTCGCGGGAAAGTCCACGCCGGAAACCGCCTCCCGGCGCCAGCGGGGGCGGGGTCCCATCTCGCGCGTTGCTCCGAGCCAGCGGTAGGCGCCGCCCAGGATCTCCTTCGCCTCGGCGCAGGTCCGCGCCGTCCAGGCCTCGGGCCAGCGGGCGGCCAGGCCGGCCAGCCGGCGCGGCTCCAGGACCCAGGGCGCGTCCGTCCACCCGGCCAGAAACTCCCCCGGATCCGGCGGAGGCCCGAGCACCGCCTCCGGTCCATCCCGGAGCCAGACCCGGCGGTCGCGGAGGTTCCGGAGGGCGCGCGCGATCCGGAGACGCCGTTCGCCCCAGGGCATCGCGGCGAGGCGGCGGAGGTGCCAGGCCTTCATCCGCGGGCCGCGGCGGCCGTCTCGGCGAGGGCATTCCGGGGGGCGGACGGCGGGTCGATGAAGATGCGATACCACAGCTCGAGGTTCAACAGCGTCCAGATCTCGCGCCGGTAGTCGCGCCTTCCCGCCGCGTGGTCCTCCACCACGCGCCGCACCGCGGCCGGGTTCAGGACCCCGCGCCGGCCCACGCTCTCGCTCAGCAGGGTGTCGGCCACGAACTCCCGGAGATCCTCCCGGAACCAGCGGGCCAGAGGGACGGGGAAACCGGCCTTGGGGCGGGCCAGGACGCTGGGGGGAAGCCCGGGCCCGAAGGCGTCACGGAGGATCTTCTTCCCGCGTCCGTCTCCCCATTTCCACTCCGAGGGGAGGGAAAAGGCGAAGTCCACCATGCGGTGATCCAGGAAGGGGACGCGCGCCTCCAGGGAGGTGGCCATGCTCATGCGATCCATCTTCATGAGCAGATCGTCGGCCAGCCAGGTCTTGACGTCGGCGAAGAGCATCTGGGTGAGGGGGTCGCGGCCCGCGGCCCGCTTCACCCATTCCGCCACCGGCGCCCGGGCCGCGGGATCCTCGAGGCGCCGAAGCAGGTCGGGCTGCAGGATCTCCCGCCGCGCCGTGCCGGCGAACCCGGCGAACCAGGAGGGCCACCGCTCCAGGGGATCGTCCAGGGAGAGGCTCCGTTCCGCAACCCGCACCCGGCGGAGCGGCAGGGGAATGGCGTTCAGCCCGCGTCGCACCACGCCTTCGCGGAGGAGCTTCGGGACCCGGGCGTAGGCGCGGGCCAGGCCGTCGCGGCCGTACTTGGGGTAGCCGGCGAAGAGTTCGTCCGCCCCCTCTCCGGTCAGGACCACGGTCACCGTCTCGCGGGCCAGGCGCGAGATCAGGTAGACCGGGATGGCCGCCGGTTCCACCAGGGGCTCGTCCATGTTCCAGATGAGGGGGGCAATGTAGCCGGGGAGGTCTTTCTCCGCCATCACCAGCTCGTGGTGCTCGGTGCCGAGGGCCCGGGCCACTTCCCGGGCGAAGGGTAGCTCGTCCTCGTTTCCCCCCGCCCCGTTGAATCCCACCGAGTAGGTCTTGACCGCGCCCTGGTGAAGTTCCGCCATCAGGGACACGATGATGCTGGAGTCGAGGCCGCCGGAAAGGAGGGCCCCCAGGGGAACGTCGGACATGAGCCGGTCGCGGACGCTCTGCTTCATGAGGTCGCGGAGCCGTTCGACCGCCTCCTCGTAGGTGCCGGTCCACCGGGTGTCCAGGTCCACGTCCCACCACATATCCGTCCGCACCCCGTTCCCGTCGGCGATCAGCCGGTGGCCGGGGGGGAGCTTCCGGATCCCCCGGAACAGGGTGTGGGGGGAGGGAAGGTATCGATAGGTCACGAACAGCGCAGCGGCCTCCGCCGAGGCCTCGCGGGGGACCCGGGGATGGGCGAGGAGCGACTTGATCTCGGAGCCGAACACCAGCTCTCCCCCCGGGAGTTCGGTGTAGTGAAAGGGCTTGATCCCCAGGCGGTCCCGGGCGGCGAAGAGCCGGTTCTTCCGCGCGTCGAAGAGCGCCAGGGAGAACATGCCCTGGAGGCGCTTCAGGCAGTCCGGTCCCCACTCCTCGTAGGCGTGGATCACCGCTTCCGCGTCGGAGCGGGTGCGCCAGCGATGGCCGCGGCCCTCCAACTCCGGGCGAAGCTCAGCGTGGTTGTAGATCTCGCCGTTCAGAAGGAGCCAGATCGTCTCGTCCTCGTTGGGAAGGGGCTGGTGGCCCGCTTCGAGGTCGACGATGCTCAGCCGGCGGAATCCCAGGGCGGCCTCGGGAGTCAGGTGCACGCCCTCGTCGTCGGGCCCTCGATGGGCGAGAGTCCCGATCATGCCGCGCAGGGTGCGTTCATCATCGGGGTCCCGCCGTCCCCCATGGCGGTAGATGCCGGCGAAACCGCACATCTCAGGACGCTCCGGGGGGGTGAAGGCGCGAGGTGGCGGAAAGGATCATGAGGCCTGACGCTGGGTGTCGGCCTCGGCCGAGTCGGACTTGAGCTCGGTGACCTGCACCGAGAGCATGCTCAGGAAGAACGAGGAGAAGATGATCTGGGCCCCCACCACCAGGAGCGTGCTCCCCAGGATGGCCTGCCGCATGGCGTTCAGGGGGCCGAACCCGCTCCGGATCCACTCCACCGCCACCACCAGGTCGAGAACGAACCCGGCGATGAACACCAGCACCCCCAGGACGAGCCCGCGCTCCAGGTTGAACCGGCGGGCCAGGGTGCGGAGCACCGGGTCCCGACTGTCGAAGTGCCGCTCGTAGGAATAGACCTTGGCGAAGAGACCGGTGGTGATGACCTGGGTGCCGAGGATGGTGAGGAGGCTACCCAGGACCATCGAGTGAATGTCGATCTCCCGGCCGGCGACATGAAGCGGCCCGGGATAGAGAACCGCGAGGAGGGCGATCCCCAGGAGAAGCAGGAGCGCTCCCGGCATCAGGAAGAGTCCGGTGGGGCTGTACATGAGCATGAACCGGAGGTGGCGCCAGCCGTCCCGCCAGGTGCGGAGGTGGGGCGCGCGGGTGCGTGCATCCTTGTGCAGGGTGATGGGGATCTCGGCGATCTTGAGCCGGGCCTTGCCCGCCTTGATCACCATCTCCGAGGCGAACTCCATCCCCGAGGTGCGAAGGTGCATGCGTTCGTAGGCCTCGCGGGTGAAGCCCCGCATGCCGCAGTGGGCGTCTGAGATGCCGGTCCGGAACAGGAGGTTCAGGATCCCGGTGAGCACCGGGTTTCCCAGGTAGCGATGGAGGAAGGGCATGGCCCCGGGCTCGATCGTCCCCTTGAGCCGGGTTCCCATGACCATGTCGTAGCCCCGGCGGAGGGGCTCCAGGAAGCGCCCGATGTCGGTCCAGTCGTAGGAGTCGTCGGAGTCGCCCATGATGAGGTAGCGGCCCCGGGCGCCGGCGAACCCGGCCAGGTAGGCGTTCCCGTAGCCCTTCAGGGGCTGGTGCACCACCCGGGCCCCCATGGACTCCGCGATCTCCACCGAGCGGTCGGTGGATCCGTTGTCGGCGACCACGATCTCCGCGTCCAGGTTCAGCTTCTTGATGGTGTCCTGGGCCTTCCGGAGGCAGATGGGAAGGGTCTCTTCCTCGTTCAGGCAGGGCATCACCAGGGAGACTTCGGTCAAGCGGGACTCCTTGAATGGAGGTGGCGCCGGTCGGCGTTTCGAGGCTCCGGCGGGATCCCCGGACGCGCAACCTCTTGATTGGGACTCGATTCCAGCGCATCAGTTTAGCAGATTCGGGGAGGGGGGTTCTACGGGCGCGTGGGCATCCCGGGGGCTCCCAGGGGCCGGAGAGCCGGGTCCGCGCCGGGACGCCCCATCCGGCTTTCTCCCCGGGGTGGGGTGGAGTACTCTGGCGGTCGGGCTTCAGCCATACCGGAACGGAGCCCGAGCCGGGTCGGAGTCACTAGGAACCGGAGGAGGGATCCCCGATGAAGCCAGTGGTCAAGGTAACGGTCGCTCTCGTTGCTCTCGGCGTGGCCGGGTGCGCCGGAAGCAAACCCGCGATGAACGCCCCGCCCCCGCCGGTTTCCGCGATCCCGGCGGGGTTCGCGGAAATCCCGATGATGCGTTCCTCCACCAACGTTGAACCGGCCACGTTCAACGTGGAAATCGGGGCGGCGGCCCGCCGCGGCGAGGGCTGGGTGCGGGACCCCGGCCTGGTCGCGCTATGGGTGTCGAAAGCCACCGAGGCGCCCCGCGTGCGCCTCTACCGCGAGGACAACCGCAGCGAGGCGCCGGACAGCTCCACGGTGACCGTGATCATGGACCGGCTCCTCGACGATTCCGTCGCGGGGATTTGGACCCAGTACCGCCTGGCCCGCGCGGAGGACGGAAGCTGGCGCGTGGCCCGGGCCCGCCAGGCCTACAAAGCGTACCGGGGGGGCGATACCGAGTTCTACCGGGCCGAACCAACGCCGTAGATCGACCTGCGGGCCGATCCCCTGCAGCCCCGTATGCCCACGATCGGTAGAAACCGGGTCACCGGGGACGGCCGACAACGCATACGAGAGTGCCACGGACACGCTTGTCGTGCGAGACGGCCACCGGGCTCAGGTGCCCGTCGCAATCCCGGCGGAGCAGGAGGCCACCGCCGGCGTCCCGAGGGCAAGAAGAAGGCCGGCGGGAAAGAACCCCGCCGGCCCCCGACGTGACCGGGTCACGACACCTTTTCCGATATGGCCTTGGCCTGGAGGAAGAGCAGCAGATAATCCCGTCCTCCCGCCTTGGAGTCGGTGCCGCTCATGTTGAACCCGCCGAAGGGCTGGCCGCCCACCAGGGCTCCGGTGCACTTCCGGTTCAGGTACAGGTTCCCGACGTGGAACTCGGCCTCGGCCTCGTCCAGCTTCTTCCGGTTGTCGGTATAAACCGCGCCGGTGAGCCCGTACTCGGTGTTGTTGGCGATCCGGAGAGCGTCCTTCCAGTCCTTGGCCTTGATCACCGCGAGGACGGGACCGAAGATCTCCTCCTGGGCGAGCTTGCCGTCGGGAGGAATATCCTTGAACACGGTGGGCTGGATGAACCAACCCTCGGAGGAGTCGCCCTCGCCGCCGGCGACCAGCTTCCCTTCCTTCTTCCCCGGTTCCATGTAGGACATGATCTTCTCGAAGGCGTTCTTGTCGATCACCGGACCCATGTAGTTCCCGGAATCGACGGGATCGCCCTGCTTGATCGTCTTCATCCTGGCCAGAAGCTTCTCCATGAAGGCGTCGTAGACCGATTCCTCGACGATGGCCCGGGAGCAGGCCGAGCACTTCTGACCCTGGAAGCCGAAAGCGCTCACCATCACCCCCTGGGCGGCGACGTCCAGATCGGTCTCCTCGTCGACGATGATGGCGTCCTTGCCGCCCATCTCCACCACCACCCGCTTGATCCAGAGCTGGCCCGGATGGTGCTTGGCCGCCTTTTCGGTGATCCCCAGACCGACCTCCTTGGAGCCGGTGAACCCGATGAATCGGGTCTTGGGATGTTCCACCAGGACGTTGCCGGCGATGGCTCCGGGACCGCTGAGGAAGTTGACCACCCCGCCCGGAAGCCCGGCCTCGGTCACGATCTCCATGTAGAGCTGGCCCATCATCGGGGTGGCGGAGGCCGGCTTCAGCACCACGCAGTTCCCGGCGATCCAGGGCGCGGAGGTGAGGCCGGTGAGAATGGCCATGGGGAAGTTCCACGGCGGAATGCTGAGGCCGACCCCGAGCGGGATGTAGACCAGCTGGTTCTTCTCGCCGGGGATCGGGGTCACCGGCTGCTCGGCTCCGTAGCGGAGCGCCTCGTGACCGTAGAAGTCGAGGAAGTCGATGGCCTCGGCGGTGTCGGCGTCGGCCTCGACCCATGACTTGCCGGCCTCGAGGATCATCCACGCGTTCACCTCGAACTTGCGGCGGCGCATGATAGCCGCGGCCTTGAAGGCGATCCCGGCGCGATGCTCGGGGGTTGTCCGCTTCCAGCTCTCGAACACCTCCCAGCCGTTCTCCAGGGCCCGGACGGCCAGTTTCTCGTCCGCCTTCTGGAAGACCCCGATGACCTCGTCCTTCCGGGCGGGGTTGGTGGACTTGAAGGTGGCGGGGGCCTTCACCTCCTTGCCGCCGATCAGGAGGGGGTACTCCCGGCCGAGCCGGCTTCTGGCCTCGGCCAGCGCCTCTTCCTGGGCCTTCCGGTTTTCGGGTTTGGTGAAATCGGTAAGCGGTTCGTTTCGGAATTCGGCTACGTTGGGCATCGTCCTCCTCCTCCTGTCCACTCCGGGGGATTCATGAAAAGACGGGGTGCGCCGGGCGCAGAAAGCCCGATTCTAGCGAATCCGGCTCCGGCACGCCAGGGCGGGACGGGCCGCCCGCCGGCGCTCGGGAGGGGAATCAGCGGAGCTTGGCCAGGATCGCCTCGGTCATGGCCCGGGTGCCCACGCCGGCCAGGGGGTCCAGGTCGCGGGTGACCGAGCGCCCCTCGCGGAGTACGTCCACCACCGCCCGTTCGACGCGGTCCGCCTCCCCGCGGTAGCCGAGGTGGCGGAGCATCATGATCCCGGCCAGGATCACCGAGCAGGGATTGGCCAGGTCCTTCCCCGCGATGTCCGGGGCGGTCCCGTGAACCGCTTCGAAGATGGCCGCCTCGGTGCCGATGTTCGCCCCCGGGGCGAGGCCCAACCCGCCGATCAACCCCGCGGCGAGGTCGCTCAGGATGTCCCCGAACAGGTTGGTGCTCACCACCACGTCGAACTGGTAGGGGTCGCGGACGAGCTGCATGGCCATGTTGTCCACGATCCGCTCCTCGAACTCGATGTCCGGGTAGGCGGGGGCGACCTCGCGCGCCACCTCCAGGAAAAGCCCGCTCAGGATCTTCAGGATGTTGGCCTTGTGAACCGCGGTGACCTTCCGCCGCCCGTTCTCGCGGGCGTATTGGAAGGCGAACCGGCAGATCCGCTCCATGCCCGCCCGGGTGTTGATCCCGATTCCCATGGCCGCGTTGTGGCCCTCGCCCACCCAGTGTTCCATCCCCGAGTAGAGACCCTCGGTGTTCTCGCGGATCACCGTGATGTCGAGATCGGGAAAGAGGCACTTCACGCCGGGAAAGGCGCGGGCCGGTCGGACGTTGGCGTAGAGATCGAACTCGCGCCGGAGCGCCACGTTGATGCTCCGGAACCCGATTCCCACGTGGGTGGTGCAGGGACCCTTCAGGGCCACGTGGGTGGCGTGGATGGACTTCAGGGTGTCGGCGGGGAGGGGGTCGCCGGTGAGCGTGTAGGCCGCGTCCCCGGCCGGGACCTCCTCCCAGGCGATGTCGGGGAGCACGGCGTCGAGGACGCGGCGGGCGGCCTCCACGATGCTGGGGCCGATCCCGTCCCCCGGGATCACGCTGATGGTGGGCATGGAGTTCCTCGGATCGATTGATTGAGGGATGATGACCGGAAACCACTGAGGTTACCGGACGGGGGGTCGACGGCCAAGAGGCGGTTTGGTCGATAGGTCCAGGTCTGCCATGAGTCGAATCAGAAGCGAAGCCAACCGGCCGCGGTCAGAACTGTCGGCGCACCCCGAGGTGGGCGTAGGAGCGATCGTACCCGCTTCCCGTCTCCACGTTCCCCTCGGAGTGCCCCGCGGTGAGTTCGATCGCCACCGGTCCCAGCGACCGCCACGCGCCGATCCGCCAGGCCGCGTAGCGCGTGGTCCCGCCGGTCCCTTCCCGGGCCGCCCCCAGCTCCGCCGAGCCGTCGAGCGACCAGCGGTCCCGCGGACCGTAGCTCCACGCGACGGTGGCCGCGCCGGCGCGAAACCGGCGGGGGGTCCAGGTGCCGTTGTCCTGGTCGTGCTCGAAGTCCAAGTACCGGCCGGTGGCCCCCAGGCGCAGCCGGACCGGCGCCCAGACCTCGCGCGAGGCGGTGAGCCGTGCGTTCCAGCGGTGGTTGGCCGCGAAGCCGGCGACCGGGGCGTACCGGGCGCGGTCGGCGTCGAGGCGGACGGCGGACCGCCAGCTCGGCCGGACATCCAGAAATCCTCCCCAGGCCTCTCCGGTGATCTTCTCCGGCCAGGTCCGGTAGGAGACCACCGCGAAGCGGCTCGCGGCCAGGCCGAGCTCGGCCCGGTCGGAGAGCCGCCAGTCCACGCTCGCATCGCCGGTGACCGGGGCGTAGGCGGCGCCGGCGGGGCGATCGGTGAGGACGGCGGCGCGGAACCGCGCGGTGAGGCGGGTCGCGGGCTGGCCGGCGGCGGTGAGCCCCACCCAGGTCTCGTCGATCGGAACGGCGCCGGTCCGGCGGATCCCCACCACGTTCACGAACGGCGCCACCTCGAGCTGGGGATGGGGATGGATGCTTGCCTCGAACCACCCGGAATTGACCCGGTAGTGATCCGAGTCCTCGGAGCCGTCGTAGTAGACGCCGGCGGTGGGGCGGAGCCCGCGGCGGAGACCGGCGTCGAGGGCTCGGGCATCGCGATCGCCGGGGTCCAGGCGAAGCGCCGCGCGCGTCTCGGCCAGCGCGAGATCCCGGCGTCCCAGGTATTGATACGCCTTGGCCCGGCCGGTCCGCGGCCCCGGCCGGCCGGGGAACTCCGCGGCCAGCTCCGCGTACCCGCGGGAGGCGGTCAGGTGATCGCCCATCCAGTTCCGGACCAGGAGCGCGCCCATCCGAAGATCGTAGTCGCCAGGTTGTCGTTGGAGCGCGTCGGCGAAGGCGTCTCGGGCCGCTCCCAGCCGCCCCGCCCAGGCGTACTGGTAGGCCAGCGCGGCCCGGGCCTCGCCCCGGCGGGCGGGATCCACGGCCGCCGCGGCCTCGTAGGCCCGGATCGCATCCCCGGTGTGTCCCTCCGCCGCCGCTTCCCGCCCCAGCGCGAACAGGGAATCGGCGTCGGCCCGGTTGGCGTCCACCCGCGCGCTCCAGCCGTCGGCGGCCTCGACGGGCGGACCGAGGAGAGCGGCCAGGAGCAGGGCGGCCGCGGCGAGCGGGGCGCGCCTCATCGGCCGGCCCCCGGCTTCGGGAGCACCCGGAAGAAGCTCCAGTCGCCGGTCTCCCCCAGGTCCTCGAAGGGCGCTCCACCGCGAATCGCCGCGCGGAGGTCGGCCGGGCCCGCCCGATAGGCCCGGAGCTTCCGGTCCACCGCGATCACCGCGCCCGGGAAGTCGGCGAGCCGGGCGGGAAAGTCGGAGGAGGCGGCCTCGGGGAGCGGCTTGGCCGGCACGCCGAGCCGAAGCCCCACCAACTCCCACACGTTGGAGATCACGAGCCCGTCGGTCCCGGCCAGCTCCGAGAGCCGTCCGAGCCCCGGATCGCTCGCCCACGACGCGTCGTTCCACAGGGTGCTGGTCCAGTACGGGCGGGTGAGGGTACGATCCTCGGTCCCCGCCCGCGCCGCGAGCACCGCGGTGGCGGCGATCTGGGGGACGGCCAGGAGCAGCGCGGAGGTGGCGAGCAGGTTCCGGCCCGCCGGCCCGAGGCCCCGCCGCCGATCGCTTCCGAGCACCCAGCGGATCGCACCCACCGCCAGGACCAGGAGCGCCGGATAGGCCGGGGCGAGGTAGCGGGTGTTCAGGGGGTCGAAGCCGACCTCGCGGGATAGGGCGATCATGGCCAGGAGGAACCCCGCCGTGTAGAGCCAGAGGACGAAGGCCAGCCCGCCCCCGGCCCGAGGTTCGGGGTAGCGGAGGGCCCGCGTCCGGGAGGCGAGGAGACCGAGAAGCAGCAGGGCGCCCACGCCTCCGGCCAGACCGAGAATCAGCCCGGCGGCCCCGCCCAGCCGCGCGGCGGGGGCGGTCCAGTCCAGGGCCAGGGTCCGTCCGAGATCGGCCAGGATCCGATCGACCGGAAACCAGGCCTCGGGGCGGGCGTCTCCGAACCAGAAGCCGGTGGCCAGGTGGTTCCGCCAGAGCCAGAGCGCGTTGGGGAGCGCGGCGGGGAGGATGTAGGCGAGGAGACCGCCCCAGAACCGCCGCGGGGGCCGGTGCAGGGTGAGGAGCCACAGCCCGATCATCGAGGCCCCGATCAGCGTGAACCCGACGTAGCGGGTGAGCATGGCCGCTCCGGCCAGCAGCCCCGCCGCCGCCTCCGGCCAGGCGGCGCGGGATTCCCCGGCCAGCGCCCGCCCGAGAAAGGCCAGGCTCGAGAGCGACAGGAAGATGTAGGCCGGCTCCGACCAGGCAAAGGTGGAGAGCATGAGGGGCGGAAAGAACACGGCGTAGGCAAGCACCGCCGGGGTCACCGCGCGGGGGCCTCCGGCGCGGTGGGCCACCGCGGCGAGGGGGAGGAAGCAGAGCGCGGTGAGCGCCACTCCCAGCCAGCGCGCGGCCTCGAAGAGCGGGACCCCCAGCCCGAGGAGTCCGGCCAGCCCCAGGGGATACAGCGGGGGCCAGGCCGCGAACGGAACCCGGAGGCCGGCCGCCGAGAGCTCGGTGATCGAGCTCGTGAGCCCATCGCCCCGGGCGGCGTGAACGGCCGCGCTCAGGTACTGGACGGAGTCGGGAGTCACCGCGGCCCCGTGGCGGGTGAGCGCGGCCCCCAGGCATAGCGCCCATACCGCGGCGGCGATCGGAGCCCAGTACAGCGTTCGGCTCCGGCCTTCCATCACGCCCAGACGCCGGCCCGGAGCCGGCGGTTGTATCGGGACCCGTTCCGGTTGCATCGTAAGGGGTTATCGGAAGCGGGGGGGTCGGACTTTGGCGGCGTGGGGCGGGAGCTTGAAAAGGGCCCCCGGAGGCCGGTGGGGAGGGCTCAGACCTCGGCCTGGATCTCCGCTTCGTCGATCTTGCCGTCCCGGCAGGTGAGGCGGGTGGGGGTGTCCTCGAACACCGTCTCGATATGCACCGGCCGGCCCCAGATCAGCGCGAGGTTCTCGAGGGTGGCCTCGGCGTAGTCGCGCTGGAGCTCGGGCCCCTCGAATCGATGACTGAGGCAGAGCTCTCCCCGGTTGCCGAAGTTGCCGTCCTGGACGTAGATGAAGGGACGGCCGTGATTGGTTAGAACGGTCAGGAGCTGCTGCTTCACGCGGTGGAACTCCCGGCTCTGGATCTCGAAGTTGCCGCTCCGATCGTTCTTGGCGAAGGTGAAGAGCTTCTGATCCCGGCAGAACTCCTCGGTGAGGAAGGTGTCGATGAAGGTCACGTCGTTGTAGATCCGGCGCACCTGGAACACCTTCTCCATGCCCTCGCCCAGCTTGAGGTCCCAGTCGCGCTTCTTCACGTAATCGTCGCAGTCCTCGTAATCCTTGCCGAACCGCCCGCGGTTCCAGCGGTCCTCGATGTCGCGGAAAAGCTCCAGGCCGATCTTGTAGGGATTCAACCGGCCGGACTGCATGCTCACCGTCCCCGAGTGATGATCGGCGTAGTCGATCACCTCGGCGTCGGTGAGAAGCCGGCCGGTCATGAGGCGGGAGTGCCAGAACGAGGCCCATCCCTCGTTCATGATCTTGGTCTGGGCCTGAGGGGCGAAGTAGTATGCCTCCTCCCGGATGATGGAGAGGACGTCCCGCTGCCACGCCTCCAGGGGAGCGTGCTCGATCAGGAACAGGAGCACGTCGCGCTCGGGCTCCTCGGGGAAGCGGGGCTTGCGCTCGTGGTCGTCCTTCAGGCGCTTCTCCTCGGCGTCCAGGTACTCCCGGGGGTTGATGAAGCTCTCCATGTAGTCCTTGCTCTTCAGACGCTTCACCGCCGGGGGGGGGAATCGGCCTGGTCCCGCTCCTCTTCGGCGCTGGGGCGGGGGCTCCGCCGCTTGATGAAGAGGGAATGGGGATCGATCAGATCCTCCAGGGAGAGGCAGGCGTCCACGAACGTCTCCACCTTCTCGATGCCGTAGCGTTGGATGTAGCGGCGCACCCGGGCGGCGTGGTTGGCCGCCTCATCCATCATCTTCCGGTTGGTGGGGGAGAACCAGATGTTGTTCTTGAAGAAGTCGGCATGGCCGTAGACGTGGGCCATCACCAGCTTCTGGTCCATCTCGCTGTTCGCGGTGAGCAGGTAGGCGTAGACCGGGTTGGTGTTCACCACCATCTCGTAGATCTTGGAGAGCCCGTAGCGATAGGACTTGGAGAGCCGCTCGTACTCCATCCCGAACCGCCAGTGGGGGTAACGAGTGGGGAAGCCGCCGTAGGCCGCGATCTGGTTCATCTGCTCGTAGTCGATCATCTCGAAGATCACGGGATAGAAGTCGAGGCCCTGGGAACGCGCCAGTTCCTCGACCCGCGCCTTCATCTCGGAGAGCCGGGGACTGAGGTTGGTGGTCACCCCGTCACCTCCCCTTGCCCAGGAAGATCTTGATCGAGTCCACGATCCCTTCCTTGCCCTCGATCTTGCTGGTCACCAGGGGCTCCTGGTCGGTGAAGTTCTCGGCCAGATCCTTGATGAACTGGCCGCTTCCGTAGGGGCTCTCCACCTGGCCGTAGGAGAACTGGTTGACCGCAGGAAGAAGCGACTCGGTGAGCAGCTTGACGCAGATCTCGGTGTCGCCGCCCCCCCAGTTGTCGCCGTCGGAGAAATGGAAGGGGTAGATGTTCCACTCGTCGGGCGGATACTCGTCCTCGATGAGCCGGCGGCAGAGATCGTAGGCGCTGGAGATCTTGGTCCCTCCCGATTCACGCAGGTGATAGAAGGTGTGGGCGTCCACCTCGCGGGCGGCGGCGTCGTGGACGATGTAGCGGGACTCCACCCGCTTGTACTGGCTCTTGAGCCAGGTGTCGATCCAGAACGACTCGATGCGCACGATCTCCTTCTGCTCGTCCCCCATGGACCCGGATACGTCCATCATATAGATGACCACCGCGTTGGCCTGGGGCTCCTCGGTTTCCGTCCAGGACCGGTAGAGCCGGTCCTCGCGGATGGGGATGATGCGGGGAACGGCGTAGTCGTAGCTACCCGAGGCGATCTGGCGCCGGAGGGCCCGGCGGTAGGTGCGCTTGAAGTGACGGAGGGACTCGGGGCCGGTGCGCCGGACGCTCCGGTACTTGTCCTTCCTGCTCACCACCGATCGCTTGCCGCGGGGCTGGATGTTGGGCAGGGCCAGCTCCTCGCCCAGCATCTGCGCCAGCTCCTCCAGGGTCACCTCGACTTCGAGGAGGTGGGCGCCGGGAGCGTCCCCGGCCTGCCCGGCGCCGCCTTCGCCGTCGGCGTCCACCGGGGCTCCGGGGGCGCCGTCGCCCTGGCCGACCCCGCCCTGGTTGTCCCCGAAGCGGAAGTTGGGAAGGTCCACCGAGGGCACGGGGATGGAGATGAGCTTCTGACCCTGCTTGCCGATCAGCTCCCCGCGGCTGATGTATCGGCGGAGTTCCTTCTTGATGCGGCCCCGGACGATCTGATGGAAACGCCCGTGGTCCTGCTCGATTCGGAGAACCAAAACGTGATCACCCCGTTCAAGGTAGCGGCCCCGCCGTCCGGCCGGGAATGGCCCCGCCGGACCGGGCCGGTCGTGTTCAGCCGCCCGTTATGAGCTGCTGGCGTCGCCCCGCGCGAAGATCGAAGCCACGTAGTTGAGCACGTCGGTGGCCGACTCCTCGTCGTAGCCGTAGTTCTTGATCAGGCGGCTCTTGACGATGTCGATCTTCTCCTGGGTCGCCTTGTCCACCACGTTGGAGACCAGGGTGGTGAGCTTGATGGTGTCCTTCTGGTCCTCGAACAGCTTCAGCTCCAGGGCCCGGTGCAGGCGTGGGTTCATCTTGTAGTCGAAGGATTTCCCTTCGATGGCCAGCGCCCCGATGTAGTTCATGATTTCCCGGCGGAAGTCGTCCTTGCGGCTCTCCGGGATGTCGATCTTGTCCTCGATCGACCGCATCAGCCGCTCGTCCGGCTCCTCGTCGCGGCCGGTGTACTTGTTCCGCACCCGCTCCTTCTGGGTGTAGGCCTTGACGTTGTCGATGTAGTTCGAGCAGAGCTTGGAGATGGCCTCCTCGTCGGCGGAGATCGCCCGCTGCACCTCGTTCTTCACGATGTTCTCGTACTCTTCCTTGACCACACCGAGAAGCTCGCGGTAGCGCGCCCGCACCTCCTCGTTGTCGATCAGGCTGTGGTGCTTGAGACCGGATTCCAGCTCGTTCAGAACCATGAACGGGTTGATGGAATGCGTGCCCTCGGTGACCAGCGCGTTGGAGATCTTGTCCTGGATGTAGCGGGGGGAGATGCCCTCCATGCCCTCCCGGCTGGTCTCCTTGCGCAGCTCACGGACGCTGTCCTCGGTGTAGCCCGGGAGCATCTTGCCGTCGTAGAGCTTGAGCTTCTGGAGCAGGGTCAGCTCGGCCTTCTTTGGGTCCTCCAGCCGGGTCAGGGCCGCCCACATCGCCGCCATCTCGATGGTATGGGGAGCGATGTGCTTTCCGCGGATCTTGGAGGGGTTGTAGTCCTTGAGGTAGATCTTGATCTCCTCGGCCAGCTTGGTGATGTACGGGATGTCGATCTTGACCGTACGGTCCCGCAGGGCCTCCATGTACTCGTTCTTCTGGAGCTTGCGGTACTCCGGCTCGTTGGTATGGCCGATGATCACCTCGTCGATGTCGGTCTGGGCGAACTTCTTGGGCTTGATCTTGTGCTCCTGGGAGGCGCCCAGGAGGTCGTAGAGGAAGGCCACGTCGAGCTTCAGCACCTCCACGAATTCGATCAGGCCGCGGTTGGCGACGTTGAACTCGCCGTCGAAATTGAACGCCCGGGGATCGGACTCGCTTCCGTACTCGGCGATCTTCCGGTAGTTGATGTCCCCGGTGAGCTCGGTGGAGTCCTGGTTCTTCTCGTCCTTGGGTTGGAAGGTGCCGATTCCCACCCGGTCCTTCTCCGAGAGGAGTAGGCGTCTCACGCGGACGTGAGCCAGGACCTTGGTCCAGTCCCCGTCATGGCGCCGTTCCAGCTCCTCGAAATTCCGCCGGCAGTAGGGGCAGAGATCACCTTCCAGGAAGATGCTGTCGTCGTCATCCAGCTGCTCGTTGAGCTGGGCGAGGAACTTCCCGCGGACCTCGGTCGGGATCAGGTGCAAGGGCTCCTCGTGGATGGGGCAGGGGGCCAGGGTATCGGTCCCGTCCTCGGCCTTCTCGATCCACCGGAAGGTGTAGAGCCGTCCCTCCCTGGTCTTGGAGTAGTGCTGCAGCCCCTTCTTCAGCAGGCGGACGATGGTGCTCTTGGAGGAGCCGACCGGCCCGTGAAGCAGGATCACCCGGCGTTCGGTCCCGTAGCGACGGGCGGCCGACTTGAACACGTTCACCATCTTCATGATGGGTATGTCCAGACCGTAGACCGCGTCCTGGCCCGCGTTGTCGGGATCGTCGAAGAACCGGTAGTGGGTGACCCGCTTCTTGGAGTCGATGTACTCGTCGGTCCCGTACGACATGATCATGTCGTAGAGCCGCTGGTACGCGGTGCGGGTAACCCTGGGTTCCTGGGTGACGATGTCCACGTACTCCTGGAAGGTGCCCTCCCAGTTCAGTTCGCGGAAGGAATCCACGTCCTGGAGCTGGCCGACCAGGGCCTCGACATCGATTTTGTGTGCCATTCGCCTTCACTCCTTTAGGGAAGCCCCGGCGGGGGCCGCACCCGCCGGGCCTACGATCCGGGCGGGCGGCTTGGGTACACGCCGCGCTAATCCTGACGTTGCAAAGTGCAACTTTCGTGCCACGCATGGACGGAGAGGGGGGGAACTCCGGGCGGAGGGAGGTCGTGGGAAGGTACGCAGAAAGCTTTTGTCCCGCACCGGGTTGTCCGATGCCCGAAACCCGTGGGGGGATGCCGGCGATCCCCGAACTGCGCTCGCCGATCCGATGCGGGAATCGGACCTGAAACCGGACCATCCGGTACCGGGTGCGATTCCAGTCGGCCAACTTCTTGGCACTTCGGCGTCCGCGCGCCACGGCAGCTGACTGCCGCTTCGCCCCTCCCAACCGCACCGCTCACATAATTTTACACCCCGGACGGGGTTTTGATTCCCCGGTCCATCCTCCACCGCCCTCGATTCTCGGTCCCTCATCAGCCGGGAGGCCACTTGAATTGCCGGCCTCCCAACACGTGCATGTGCAGATGGAAGACCGACTGCCCCGCGCCTTCCTGGCAGTTCACCACCAGGCGATAGCCTTCGTCGGCGACATCGTGATCCCGGGCGATCTTGGCCGCGGTCAGAAAGAGCCGGGACAGAAGGTCGGCATGCTCTTCACGGAGATCGTTGATCGTGGCCACGTGCAGTTTGGGGATGATGAGCACGTGGACCGGGGCCTGGGGGTTGACGTCGCGGAAAGCCATGACCGCGTCGTCCTCGAAGACCACGCCGGCGTCCACCTCGCGTCGCGCGATCCGGCAGAAGAGACACGGCTCGCTCATAGCCCTCCTCGTTCCCGTCGCGGCGCCGAATGCCTCGACCACGGCAGCGAGGCCGGGAAACGACGCCCAAAGCTCCGTATGCCGGCAAGGTAGCACCGCGTTCGGACAACGTCAAATGCGAGGGGAGTCGACGGGGGAGACGAAGCGACGGCCGCGATGGCCCGGGACTAGAAACCCAGCGGACGGTTCAACTTCAGCATGACATCGAAGCCCTTGCTCTTCGGTTCCATGACGAAGTGGATCGAGGTGCCGTCGCGCCCGGTGTACTCCATGGAATCAAGCAGGGAGTTCACCGAGCGGACCACGTGATCCGCGGTGAGGAGGATGGCCCCGGCGTAGGAGATCTTGTAGGCCAGCCGGGAGTAGTCGAACCTGGAGTCGGTCCGGGATTCGACCGGAAAGAGGTCGGGCTGACGTCCGGTCGATCCGAAGAGGCTGAGAGGGGATACCTGGGCGGAGAGGGTGGGACGGTCCAGGGTGGAGAGCTGAACCCCGGCACGCGGCGTGGCTGCGTAAGACGCAGCTACACAGCACGTTACGCCAAAAACGGCGCATATGGAGGCGAGCAGCTTCTTCATCCATCTCCCTGGTATGGCCCGAACTAGCGAGGAAGGCAGTATATCAGACAAACCGGTTGTCCATCCAAAGGTTATCGGCCTGATTCCTCCCCGGTCGCGCTTTCCTTATACACTTCCAGGGTGTCCAGGAGTTCCCGGGAAAGTGGATGGGGCCGGCCGTCCCGGCCTACCGGCACGTGGGTGGTCCAGCCGGTGGCCAGGAGTTCCCCCCCGCGCTCCACCCGGTACTCGAAGGTCACCAGGCGGGATCGGACCGCCCGGATCCATGCCACCACCTCCACCGCCTCGTCGTAGCGGGCGGGGAGGAGGTAGCGAACGTGGGCCTCGGCGATGGGCAGGAACCATCCGTCGGTCTCCATGCGGGAGTAGGGGACCCCCGCCGCCCGCATGAAGTCCCCGCGCATGACCTCGAACCAGACCAGGTAGTTGGCGTAGTACACCATGCCCATCTGGTCGGTCTCGGCGTAGCGGACGCGGAAGGCGGTGCGGACGCGCTTCCCCTCCCGGGTCACGCGCTCCGGCCAGGCCGGCTCGGAAGGATCCGATTCGCGTATACTCAACGACTTTCTCCAGGGAAACCGAGGATCATGGAAAGAACGCAGCGACTCTATCACGCGGATCCCGAGCTTCGCACGTTCGAGGCGAAGGTCGTGGATCTTCGCCCCGGCCCCGAAGGGACCTGGGACGCGGCGCTGGACCGGACCGCGTTCTACCCCACCGGCGGCGGCCAGCCCCACGACCGGGGCACGCTGGAAGGGATCCCGGTGACCGACGTGTTCGAGGAGGGGGAGCGGGTGATCCACCGCCTCGCCGCCCGTCCGCCGATGGCTCCGCTCCGCGGCGAGGTGGACTGGGCGCGGAGGGTCGATCATCGCCAGCAGCACACCGGGCAGCACATCCTGAGCCGGGCCTTCGTGGACCTGTTCGGAGCGGACACGGTGGGGTTCCATCTGGGAGCCGAGCGCTGCACCATCGACTTGAACCGGGAGGGTCTGGACGAGGCCGCGCTGGAGCGGGCCGAAGCCCGGGCCAATGAAATCGTGACCGCCGATCTCGAGGTGGCGGCGACTTGGTACGATGACCCGTCGGCGCTTCCGCCCCATGTGAGGAAGGAGGCGCCGGTGGCCGGGGACATCCGGGTGGTGACGGTGGGGGACTTCGACGCCACCCCCTGCTGCGGGACCCACTGCCCCCGATCCGGGCAGGTGGGGCCGATCAAGCTGCTCCGCGCCGAACGGAAGAAGGGGGGCATCCGGGTGGAATTCGTCTGCGGGGGAAGGGCGCTCCTGGACTATGCGCGACGCCACCGGGCGCTTCGCGGCGCCGCCCTGGCGCTCACCACCGAGGAGTTCGAGGTCCCCGGGCGGGTGGCCGCGCTCCTCGCCGAGCTCAAGGACGCGCGTTCCCGGCTGGAGAAGACGGAGGGGGAGCTTCGCGGAAGGCTGGTGGTGGAGTGGGCGGCGGAACCCGCCGCGGGCCGCTTCGCCCGGGACCTGGGCCCGGGCCGGGGGGCCTGGCTGGCCGGCGCGGCGTCGGAGCTGGCCGGGCGGCGCGGGGAGCCGGTGCTTCTGGTCTCGGCCGAACCGGACGGGGTCAAGGTGGCCCTGGCCGTTCCTGCGGATTCCGGGCTCGACGCGGGGGGGATGGCGCGGCCGCTCCTGGCCGCGGTGGGTGGACGGGGCGGCGGGTCCAAGCTGGTGGCCCAGGGCCGGGTCCCCGCCGGCGCCGAGGCCTCGTTGTTCGATCACTTCGCGGCGGCGGGACCGGATGCCGCCCAGGGAGACTCCGCATGAGCGCCACCCGGGAGGAGGCACGTCGATGAGCGGGACCCTCTACCTCACCAAGAAGATCGGGGTCTGCGCCGCCCACCGGCTCCACAACCCCGCCTGGTCCGACGAGAAGAACCTGGCGGTGTTCGGGAAGTGCGCGACCGCGGGGGGACACGGACACAACTACGTGTTGGAGGTGACGGTGCGGGGCCGGGTCCATCCGGACACCGGCATGGTGATCGATCTCAAGGACATGAAGGAGATCATCCGGCGGGAGTTCTGGGAGAAGTGCGACCATCGCGACTTCAATCACGATGTGGAGTTCATGAAAGGGCGGATCCCCACCGCGGAGAACATCGTCGTCGCGGCCTGGGAGGTGCTGGAGCCGGCCTTCGGGAAGGGCGCCCTCTATCGCCTGCGGCTGCACGAAACCGAGCGGAACGTGGTGGAGTACTTCGGCCCGGAGGACGGAGACGATCCGGGCGACGGCGGAAGGGCGGGCGAACGAGAAAGGAATCGGGCATGACCACGCGAAAGGATCATCACCCGCCGGCACGGGGGAAGGCGGCGCGAGGACTCACCGCCGGGGAGTTCCCGGTGAGCGAAGCCTCCGTCCCCGAAGACGCGCGGATGGAGGCCGTCATCCGGGAGCTGCTGGTGGAGGTCGGCGAGGACCCGGAGCGGGAGGGCCTGCTCCGGACGCCCCATCGGGTGGCCCAGGCCTGGCGGTTCAATCTCCAGGGCTACGGCCAGGACCCGGAAGCGATTCTCAACAACGCGCTGTTCTCCGAGGAATCGGACGAGATGATCTGCATCAAGGACATCGAGCTCTACTCGATGTGCGAGCACCATCTTCTCCCCTTCGCGGGAAAGGCCCACGTGGCCTACATTCCCGACGGGAGAATCGTGGGCTTCTCCAAGATCCCGCGGCTGGTGGACGTCTACGCCCGGCGGCTCCAGGTCCAGGAACGCCTCACCACCCAGATCGCCAGGACCATCATGAAGCTCCTGAAACCCCAGGGGGTGGGGGTGGTGATCGAGGCCGTCCACATGTGCATGACCATGCGCGGGGTGCAGAAGCAGAACTCGGTGGCGGTCACGAGCGCCATGCTCGGGGTGTTCCGCGAGGATCGCGCCACCCGGAACGAGTTCCTGGACCTGGTGAAGCGCCGGACGGAGTTCTAGCGATGACTGGCGACGACCGCACTCCGGCTCCGGGGCCGGTCCGCTCCCTGACGGGACTCGCGGCGCTGGTGACCGGGGCGGGCTCGGGCATCGGCCGCGAGATCGCCCTGGGGCTGGTGCGCCGGGGGATGCGGGTGGCGGGGGTGGGACGCCGCCCCGGGCCCCTGCGCGCCCTGGAGGAGCGGGCCGCCGCGCTCACCGCCTCCGAGGCCTCGGAAGGGCGATTGATGGCGCTTCCCGCCGATCTCCGCGATCCCGGGGAAGCGGACCGCGTGGCCGCCGCCGCGACGCGCGAGTTGGGGAAGGTGACGGTCCTGGTGAACAACGCGGGGGTGGCGGAATACGCTCCCGCCCATGAGCTGACCGTCGAGCAATGGGACCGGATGATCGAGGTGAATCTCCGGGCGCCGTTCCTCCTCACCCGGGCGCTCCTTCCCGGCATGCTCGAAGCCGGCGAGGGGCACATCGTGATGAACGTCTCGGTGGCGGCGATCCGGGCGTTCGAGGGGTGCGGAGCGTACGGGGCGTCCAAGGCCGGGCTCCTGGGCTTCACCCGGGTGCTCCGGGCGGAGACCCGCGGGTCCGGCGTCCGGGTCACCGCCCTCATCCCCGGGGGGACCGACACCGCGATGTGGGACGGTCCCGACCGGCCGCCGGAGGGGCGCCTGATGCCGGTGGCGGCGGTGGCCGAGGCGGCGATCTGGGCGCTCACCACCGACCCGGCGCTCGTCCCCGAGGAGATCGTGCTTCGCCCCGCGGAGGGGGATCTCTAGGCCGCTCTCCCGGAGAGGCCGCGCTCCGAGGACCGTTCATCATTTGACGGGTCCACCCGGAGAGAGGAAACTTGAACTTCGCGCCGGGCCCGGGGCGGCGCCTCTCATCAAGCAATCAACCATCGGGAGGACGCATGCCTCGCGACATCCCGCTCGGAAACGGGTCGCTGCTCGTGAACTTCGACCGGACCTACCAGCTCCGGGACATCTACTGGCCCCACGTCGGGCAGGAGAACCATACCGCCGGCCACCCCTTCCGGTTCGGGGTCTGGGTGGACGGCGCCTTCCGCTGGATCGCCGACGAGGGCTGGACGCGGACCCTCGACTACGAGGACGCCACCCTGTTGAGCCGGGTCGGGCTCCGCCATCCCGATCTGGGGGTGCGTCTGGAATGCCGGGACGGGGTGGATTTCCACGAGAACCTCTACCTCCGGCGGATCCAGGTCCACAACGAGAGCGACCGCCGCCGGGAAGTGCGGCTCTTCTTCCACCACGACTTCCACATCTACGGCACCGAGGTCGCCGACTCCGCCTACTACGAGCCCGAGCGGAAGGCGCTCTTCCACTACAAGGGGGAGCGCTGGTTCATGATGAACGCGGCCACCGGCGCCGCGGGGGCCTGGAACCTGGGGTTTCACGCGTGGGCGGTGGGCCAGAAGGAAACCCCCGGTCGCGAGGGAACGTGGCGGGACGCCGAGGACGGAGCGCTCTCCGGGAACCCGGTGGCCCAGGGGAGCGTGGACTCGGTGGGGGCGGTTCACCTGGCGGTGGACCCGGGCGGAAGCGCGGCCGCCTGGTACTGGATCGCGGTGGCCGACTGCTTTCCCAACGTGGTGCTGGTGAACCGCATCGTGCGTGAGCGGGGCCCCGAGGGATTCCTGGACCGGACCGGTCACTACTGGAACCTCTGGCTGACCAAGGACGAGACCGAGGACCTCGCGGACCTTTCCCCCGAGGTGTGCCGTCTCTACCGGCGGAGCCTGATCGTGCTTCGCACCCAGATCGACAACGGCGGCGCGATCATCGCGGCCAACGACTACGACATCGCCCGCTACGCCCGCGACACCTATTCCTACATGTGGCCCCGGGACGGAGCGCTGGTGAGCTCGTCGCTCATTCTCTCCGGCCACGCCTACACCACCCGCCGCTTCTTCGACTTCTGCCTGCGGGCCATCACCGAGGAGGGTTACCTCCTGCACAAATACAACCCGGACGGATCCCTGGCCTCCTCCTGGCACGGCTGGTACCAGGACGGGGAGAAGGTGCTCCCGGTGCAGGAGGACGAGACCGCGCTGGTCCTCTGGGCCCTGTGGCGCCACTTCCAGCGATTCCGCGACGTCGAGTTCGTGAAGCCCCTCTACCGCGACCTCATCACCCGGGCCGCGGGCTGGATGACCGCCTACCGGGATCCCGCCGACCACCTGCCGCTTCCCTCCTGGGACCTCTGGGAGGAGCGCCGGGGGGTGATGGCCTGGACGGTGGGGGCGGTCTGGGGGGGACTGACCGCCGCGGCGGAGTTCGCCGAGGCGTTCGGGGAGACCGCCATCGCCGCCGACTGCCGGCGCTCGGCGGAAGAGATGCGCGAGGCGGTCAAGACCCATTTCTGGTCCGAGAAGGAGCAGCGTTTCGCCCGCATGCTCACCCGCGGGCCGGACGGAGGGCTCACCCCCGATCTCACCGTCGACGCCTCGCTCATGGGGCTCTGGTATTTCGGGATGTTCCCGGCCGACGACCCGCGCATCGCCGCCACCATGCGCGCGGTGGAGGATCGGCTCTGGGTGAAGACCGAGGTCGGCGGCGTGGCCCGCTACGAGAACGACGCCTACCACCGGGTGTCGGACGACGTGCCCGGAAACCCCTGGTTCATCTGCACCCTCTGGCTCGCCCAGTGGCGGATCGCCGCCGCCCGGGACCGCGACGGGCTGAAGGGCGCGCTGGAGATCTTCGAGTGGGTGGCGGACCACACCCTGCCGAGCGGTATCATGGCCGAGCAGGTCCACCCGTTCACCGGCGAGCCGCTCTCGGTGAGCCCTCTCACCTGGAGTCACTCCACCGTGGTGGCCGCGGTGCGGGAGTACGTGGCCAGGCGGCGGGAGCTGGGCTCATGATCCGCGCGCTCTTCTTCGACCTGGACGGGACGCTGGTTCAGACCGAGAAGCTCAAGGCGACCTCCTACGCCCGCGCCGCGGTCGATCTCCGGCCGGAGCTCGACGAAGCCGAGGTGGTCGAGGCCTTCAAGGACGTGGTGGGGCGGTCGCGGAAGGACGCGGCGACCACGCTTCTCGACCGGTTCGGCCTGGAGGGACCGGCCCGGGCGCGGATGGGGGAGCTGGGGGCGTCGACACCGTGGGAGGCCTACGTGGCCGTCCGGCTCGGGCACTACGAGAAGCTGACCCACGATCCCGAGGTGCTCCGCAAGAACCGCCGGCCCCCGGTGATCGACCTCCTTCACCGGGCGGTGGAGGCGGGGTGCATCACCGCCCTGGCCACCACCTCCCACCGCGACCAGACGGAGAAGGTGCTGGACGCCCTCGGGCTTCGCGGCGCCTTCCGACGGATCCTCACCTACGAGGATGTGGAGCGCACCAAGCCCGACCCGGAGATCTATCACCGGCTTTGCCGGGAGCTCGAGCTTCGGCCCGAGGAGTGCCTGGCCCTGGAGGACTCCCCGTCGGGGGTTCGGGCGGCGCTCGCCGCGGGGATCCGGGTGGTGGGGCTGGCCACGCCCTTCACCCGGCAGAAGCTCGAGGAGGCGAAGCTCCTCCCGCCGGAACGGATCGCCTGGGAGCCGGCCGAGGTGGCCTCGGTGGCTCGGGCGGCGGCGCCCGGAGCATGCGTGTGGAAGGAAGGAAGCAGCGAGGAGCAGACATGACCAAGACCGTATCCGCGACGCGCGTGGACGAAGAGACCGGAGCCGCCGGAGAGCCGGGGACCAACCCCCTACGCGAGGGAATGTCCCGGGTCCGGGAACCCATCCCCTGCACGTTGGTGATCTTCGGGGCCACCGGGGACCTCGCCTCCCGGAAGCTCATGCCCGCGATCTACAACCTGGCCTGGGAGGGGCTCCTCCATCCCGACACCAGCGTGGTCGGATTCGCCCGGCGCGACTGGAGCGACGACCACTTCCGCCGGGTCATGCGGGAGGGAGTGGAGGCGCATTCCCGGCGGAAGCCGGTGGATGAGGCGGTGTGGAGCCAGCTCTGCGACGACATGAGCTACGTGCGCGGGGAGTTCCAGGACGAGGCGGCGTACCGCGCTCTGGGGGAGCGGCTGGCCGAGATCGATCGGGGCCGGAACCACCCTGGCTGCCACCTCTTCTATCTCTCCACGCCTCCCAGCGCCTACGAGACCATCGTGGAGAACCTGGGGAAGGCGAACCTGGTGCGCGACCCGGAAGCCGAGGGGTCGAGCCGCATCATCGTGGAGAAGCCGTTCGGCCGGGACCTCGCCACTGCGCGGGCGCTCAACCGGCACATGCTCGGGGTCTTCGACGAGGACCAGATCTACCGCATCGATCACTACCTGGGGAAGGAGACCGTCCAGAATATATTGATTTTTAGGCTGGACAACGGAATATTTGAACCACTATGGAATAGACGCCACGTGGACCATGTGCAGATCACGGTGGCGGAGACGGACGGGGTGGGGAGCCGCGCCGGGTTCTACGAGGAGGCGGGTGTGGTGCGGGATATGCTGCAGAACCACATCATGCAGCTTCTGACCCTCACCGCCATGGAGCCGCCGGTCCGATTCGAGGCCAACGCGGTCCGCGACGAGAAGGCCAAGGTGTTGACCGCCATCCGCCCCTTCGCCCCGGACGAGGTTCGGGCCCGGGTGGTGCGGGGGCAGTACACCGCGGGGGTGGCCGGCGGGAAGGAGGTGCCGGGATACCACGAGGAGGAGAAGGTCGCTCCCGATTCCCGGACCGACACCTTTCTCGCCGCCCGATTCGGGGTGGAGAACTGGCGGTGGGCGGGGACGCCATTCTACCTGCGCTCGGGGAAGCGGCTTCCCAAGCGGGCCACCGAGGTGGGCATCGTCTTCCGCGAGCCCCCCTACGAGCTCTTCGGCGACGGCAAGTCGTTGCGCCCCCGGCCCAACGTGCTCCGGCTCCGCATCCAGCCCGACGAGGGGATCTCGCTCTCCTTCGAATCCAAGTTCCCCGGCCAGGCCATGCGGGTGGAGGAGGTGCGGATGGACTTCTTCTACGCCACCTCCTTCGGGAAGGAGCCTCCCGAGGCCTACGAACGCCTGATCCTCGACGCGATCGTCGGCGATTCGACTCTCTTCGCCCGGCGGGACGAGGTGGAGCTGGCCTGGGGGATCGTGGACAGCATCGTGGGGGCGTGGGAGGCCGAGCCCGGGGACAAGCCGGCGCCCTACGAAGCGGGGAGTTGGGGGCCGGAGGCCGCGGATCGCCTGATCCAGGCCGACGGCCGGAAATGGCTGCGGGTGTGATCGTGACCCCCACCCACGACGACATCATCCACCTGGGCGAGAAGGCCTCCCGGGGACTCGACGCCGAAGCGGTGAAGCGCGACCTGGCCACGCTCTGGATGGAGGAGGGAGCGGCGCGCGATGACGATGGCCCGGTCACCCGGGTCTGCCACGCCACCCTGGTGCTCCCGCTTCGTCCGGACGACGAGGCTCACGAACTGACCGACGACCTGGTCCGGCTCCACCCATCGCGGGTGATCGTGGTCCACCACGACCCCGGGCTCGGGCGGGGAGAGGCCGAGGCCTGGGTCAGCGCGGCGTGCAGCCGCGGTTCGAGCGGGCGGTCCCTCATCTGTTGCGAGACCGTGAACATCGAGGCGGGCCCCGGGACCGACCGGCTGGTGGCGAGCGCGGTGCGGTCGCTGAGCGTGGGAGGGGTGCCGGTGGAGGTGGTGGCGGAGCGGGTGTCGCCCCTGGCCCTCGGGTGGCTGGGGGTTCTCGGCGGTCACGTGGACGTGGTCCTGGGGGACGGCACCCACCTGGACGAGGCCTCGGGAATCGCCCTCTGGAAACGCTGCGGGGAGAGCGGGGACGATCCGCCCTCCTACCGCGACGTCCTGTGGTCGCGGCTGGTGGACTGGCGGCGGGCCCTGGCTCTCCCCTTCGACCGGTCCGGCGAGGCGCGGTCCCTCGAGCGGCTGGAACGGGTGACCGTCGAGGTGGGGGAAGGTCCGGGAGCCCGGCTCAAGGCGTGGCTGCTGTTCGGTTGGCTCGCCGCCCGGCTCGGCTGGCGGTGGGCGGAGGAGGCCGGTACGCGGAGCCGAGGGCGGTTCGAGGGGCCCTCGGGGGGGATCGAGGCGGTGGTGACCCGGGGGGATCCCCAGATCGACCCCGCGGCCACCCTCGGGGTCGGCATGACGTTCCGAGGCGGGGATCCCCCGCTCTCCTGGCGGCGCCTCTCCGAGGAGCGGGCGATCGTGGTGGAGCGGGGAGGATCCCGGGTGGCCCGGCTCAACCAGTCCAAGACCAGCCGGGCATCGGCGGTGGTGCACGAGCTTCACGAGGCGATTCTGGATCCGTCGGCCCGCGACGCCATGGGGGTCGCCCTGGGCTTCGAGGATCTGAAGGAGGATTGAGGTGAGCGACTCCCTGCCCGACGGACACGAGATCCGCCTTTTCGAGGACAAGACCGCATTCCTGGACGGCGCCGCGGAGATCGTGGTGGCCGCCCTGGCCGAGGCGCGGGCGGGGGCGCGAGTGGCCCTGGCCGGGGGGAGCACCCCCGTACCCCTCTACGAGCGGCTCTCCGCGCCGACCCTGCGGGACCGGGTGGGCTGGGGACGGGTGCGGTTCACCTTCACCGACGAACGCTGTGTCCCCCCCGACGACAAGGATTCGAACTACCGGATGGCCCGGGAGACCTTCCTCGAGCCGCTGGGGCTGAGCGCCGACCGCATGATCCGGCTCCGCGGCGAGGACCCGCCGGAGAAGGCGGCCCGGAAGGCCCACAAGATGCTCCTGGCCTGGGCGGAGCGGGTGCCGCTCTTCGACCTGGTGCTCCTGGGGCTGGGGTCGGACGGCCACACCGCCTCGCTCTTTCCCGCCGAGGAGTGGCCCGACTTCGGAGCGTGGCTGGCCTTCGCCACCAGACACCCGGCCGGCCAGGACCGGGTCACCCTCACCCCGGAAGCCCTGCGTTCCAGCCGGCGGACGGTGTTCCTGGTCTCGGGGGAGGAGAAGGCCGAGGCGGTGGCCGGCACCCTCACCGCGGAGGAGGCCACCCCGCGGCATCCGGCCCGCATGGTGGTGAGCGCGTCGCGGCCGGCGCTCTGGCTCCTCGATCGCGCGGCGGCGTCCGGGCTCCCCCCGGCGTGGGTGTCCGCGGCCTCCGAGGCCCCGGCGTAAAACGGGCGGGGGCGCGGTCGCTCCGACCACGCCCCGCCCGAAGAAGAACCGACCCCCGCCGCGCGGGGAGGACGATCAGTACTGCGACTTGATCCGGCTCCAGGTCGTGGGCCGGGTCGGGATCACCTGCTCCCGCCCCGCGATGGAGAGGATCCGGCCGGAGGCGTCGGTGTCCACCACGCTCAACCCCGCGGTGGCGGTGAAGACCACGTGGGACGCGTTCCCGTTGACGTCGCTGTCGGCCAGCCCCAGCCCCACTCCGAACGGGGTCACGGTGAACCCGGTCTCGCCCTGGTCCACGCTGGCCGCCGAGACCACGGTGGGAATGAACGCGTAGTGTCCGCCGCCGGGGGTGAGACCGGCGCCGGAGTTCCCCTCGGACATGGCGTAGATTCCCCCGCCCGAGTTCACGAAGGTGGCGATGGCCGCCTGGTTCGCGTTCAGGATGTCGAGTTCGGCCTGGGTGAGGATCCCCCCGAAATCGGAGCCGACCACGATGGCGCAGTAGCCGCCGGGCTGGCCGAGCTGGCCGAGGGCGGCGGCGAGGGTGGAGGCGTCGTGATGGTCGAAGTCGACCCCTTCGACGTAGCCGCTGGCCACGATGCCGGCCTTGCCCACGGTATGGCCGGTGGGCGGGGTGATGCTGGACTCCACGTACAGGAACTTGGGGGCGGTGGCGAAGTAGGGGTTGAATCCGGGATCGCGGATGAAGTTGATGGCCACGTTGTTGATGGTCTGGGCGCCGGCCGCGTTCAGTCCCCGGGTCGCGTGGAAGTCCGGATCATGACCGGTGAGGAAGATCGACCCGGCCTGGGCCGCGGGGGCGGCGGCCAGGCCCAGCGCGACCAGGCCGAAGAGAATGAGGGCCAGCGGACGGGAACGGAGCGGGGACTCGGGATGTTTTCGCAAGGAACTCATGGGTACCTCCGGGGGATGACCGTGTTGCATGGGGGGAGATTCACACCGTCCGGGGAGGACGGGGCTGAATTCCCAGGGGACGCCTCTTGGCCGGCATGATACCTCATCTTGCCGGTTCATACACGAATGAATTGCGATTTCGTTTCATGTCGGTCAGGGCCGCCGGTCCGGCCGGGTCCCCTTACCTTCGACCGGCCCTCACCCTAGGCCGTATCATCCCCTCATGCGCTTCGAACCCAGGGCCCGGGTGGCCGTCCTGCTCGCCCTCGTGACTCTCCTCGGGGGCTCCGGCCCGGCCCGGGCGGGAGCGTGGCTCCAGGAGCCCGGAACCGCCTACCTCCGCCTCTCCGCCGGTGCGCTCTCCACCCGGGAGCGGCTCGATCAGGATGGTCGCGCCGTCCCCTTCGACGCCGCCGGGGGCGGTTTCCGGAACACCCGGTACGAGGACCTGGCGGTGGCGATGTACGCCGAGGTCGGGCTCCTTCCGGGCTGGAACCTGGTGGCCGCGGGGTCCTGGAAGCGCCTTCAGGCCAACCAGCCCTCGGCGGTGTTCGAGACCTACGGGTTCTCCGATCTGGCGGTGGGGGTGAAGCGCGGGCTCTGGCGGGGATCGCGCGGGGTGGCCTCGGTCCTGGCCGCCGCCACCTTCCCCACCGGCTACGCGGTCGAGGAGTACCCCGCCCTCGGCTCGGGCATTCGCGATCTCTCCCTGGGACTCTCGGCGGGGTCGTCCTTCACCGGCTACTGGGGAAACCTGGACGCGGCCTACGTCTTCCGGGGCGGGGTGTTTCGGGACCGGGTGGAGGGGGCGATCGGGGGGGGGACGGGCATCGGCTCGCGGGTGGGTCTTCGGGGCGAAGCCCGAGGCGGCGTCGCGGTGGGGCCCCCGCCGGCCCGGCCGGGAGAGACTCGCTTCGACCCCTCCACCGTGGATCCCGACAACCTCGACCTGGCCGCGACGGTGTCGGTGGCCGCTGGGCGCGGAGTGGCGGTGGAGGCGGAGGCGCGAACCACGGTGTGGGGGCGGAACACGCTCTCCGGCACGCGGTGGAGCCTCGCGTTGGCCACGAGCCCGGCATGGCGGTGGAAGCGATGAGGCGCCGCCCGCGGCTTCGCGTTCTTTCGCTCGCCCTGTGGCCGGCGGTTCTCGTCGCGCTCGCGGGTTGCGGGCACACCGTGACCCCGACCGCGGCCTTTCGCGCCCCGGCCTCGCTTCCCCTGCCCACCGACCTCCTGGCGCTCCCGTCGGTGGGCTCGGTGAACGTGACCTGGCAGGCCGACCCGGGCCTGTTCGCCTTCATCGACGGTTTCAACGTCTACCGGGCGGTGGGGGAGTCGCCGCCCGCGGATGCCGATTACGTGCGGCTGAACCGGGAACTCTTCACCGGGAGCATTCTGGTGGACGAGGACGTGGTGGACGGCGTTCGCTACTGGTACCGGTTGACCTCGGTCAGCCCGGCGGGGATCGAGAGCCTTCCCACCGGGGTGGTATGGGTCCGGGTGGATTTCACCGCTCCCGCGCCCCCGCAGGGGCTCACCGCCCGGGCGGTTCTGAACGACATCGCCGGTCGCTACGAGGTGGTGCTGGGCTGGGAGGCGTCGGACGATCCCGCTTTCCATCACTACAATCTCTTCCGGGATCCGCCGTTTCCGCTCCAGGGATTCGTCCCCGATCTCCGGTCCGCCGGGTTCGAGGACTTCACCGTCGAGCCCGACTCGAACTACACCTATCGCGTGACCGTGGTGGACGACGCCTTCAACGAGAGCGCACCGAGCGACCCGGTCACCGTGACCGTGCCGGGGGCGCGGTGAGCGCGATCGCTTCCCGCGAGTCGGGGCACGGCGCGCCCCACCGCAAGCGCTCCCTTGCCCTGGCGTCGCTGGCCCTGGCCGCGTTGATCGTGGTGCTCGAGGTCTTCGTGCCCCCGGGCGCGAGCGCCTGGTGGGACGTGGTGTTCAACGCGGGCCATGCCCCGCTCTTCGGGGTGTTCGCCTGGATCGCGCTCTGGGCGATGGTCCGGGCGTGGCCGGCCCGGGGGTGGCGGAGGCTCGGCCGGTACGTTGGGGTCTTCTTCCTGGCCGCGACCGCCGGCCTGGGGAGCGAGATCCTCCAGCACTTCACCGGGCGGGACGCCGACCTGGGGGACTGGGAGCGGGACCTGGCCGGGATCGTCGCCTGCCTGCTCCTGGCCGCGGCGGTGGACGCGACGCTCCGGATTCCCGCCCGCTGGCGGGCCCCCCTCCGGGTGACCGTGGTCTTGCTGGCCCTCATCCCGGTGGGGATCGTGGCCCGGCCGGTGGTGGAGGTGGGGGACGCCTACGCGAAGCGGGATGAGGCGTTTCCGCTCCTTTTCGGGTTCGACGCGCCCTGGGAGCACTACTTCTACTTCAGCCACGAGACAGAGATGAGCTTTGAACCCCTGCCGGCTCCGTATCGGAAGGACCCGGAGAACCGCGCCGCCCACCTGATCCTGAAGCCGGTCGACTACGCCGGGCTCACCCTCCGCGAGCCGGTTCCCGACTGGCGGAGATACCGGAGCCTGGACTTCGAGATGGTCTCCACCCTCCCGGACACGATTCCGATGGCGCTTCGGATCGACGACGTCACGGTGGGAAACGACTGGACCCGGGCGGCCTACGTGAACCTGAGCCTCAAACCCGGGATGAACACCTTTCGGATCCCGCTGGAGGAGATCCGGCGGAGCCCCCGGGCGCGGCTCCTCGACATGGCCCGGATCCAGAGCGTCACGCTCTTCATCGTGCACGTCCGCAAGCCGGTCTCGCTCTGGTGGGACGACGTGCGGCTGGAGAAGTGAGATCCGGTTTCGGCGCGGGTGACGGAGCGGCTACCGGGCGTGCGGATTGCCGTGGAGTTCAGAGGACGGGAGGTGGTTTCCCGTCCGGGTTACCCATGGAGGGGCGGAATCGATCGACTGCCTGAGGATGAGGTTGAGCTGCGCGGTATGGTGCTGCACGTGGCGAAGGTTGTAGAGGAGGAGTTCGGCGAAGCTCGCTTCCCCCCAGCCGAATGCATGTCGTTCCGCCGCCTTGTCGTCGGTCAGGTTGGTGATGGTCGAGCGGCACTTGCGGCGGCCGTGCTCCAGGTAGGTCAGGAGTTCCTCCCGGGTGTACACGCGATCGGGGAGGACTCCCGCCGGGTCGAGTTCCTCCAGGCCGAAGGGCGTCGGCGGGCGGAACCCTTCCACCGGCCCCGAGAGATAGAGATCGAGCCAGAAGAGCGTGTGGTAGGCCAGGTACCAGGTCTCCGGTTGGCGATCGCGGTCGCGCCAGATCGATTCGGGACAGGCCCGGACGGCCCCCTCGAGCATGTCGATGGCGGCGCCGAACTGTCGCCAGACGGTCTCCTTCATCGCGTCGTTCATGATGTCGTCTCCGGTCGCGCCATGGCGTAGATGTGGGCGGGGCCCTTGTCGTCCTCGAAATCGTCCCGGTAGAGGGTCATCCCGATCTTCTCGGCGACCCGGCGCGAGGCCGCGTTCCGGGCGTCGATCAGGCAGATGAGCCGGGAGACCGGGAGGGTATCGAAGGCATGGTGCGCGATGGCCCGGGCGGCCTCGGTGCCCAGGCCCCGACCCCAGTACTCCCTGGCCAGCAGATAGGCCACCTCCACCTCGGCCCGCCCGTCGATGGTCCAGGGAAGAAGGCCCGAGCGGCCGATGAAGGCGCCGGACTCCCTGTGGATGGTCGCCCAGAGGCCGAAGCCGTGCTTGGCGTAGTACTCCCGGATGATCCACTCCAGCTCCTCGCGGGTCTCCTCGCGGGTGAGGACGCCCTCCGGGAAGTAGCGCCGCACCTCGGGATCCCGGTAGAGGGCGGCGAGCGCGTCCAGATCGCCCAGGGTCAGTTCCCGGAGGAGGAGCCTCCCGGTTTCGAGGATGGTTCCGTGGGTGTCGGGCATGGGCGGGACTCCAAGGTGGTCGACCGGTTCGGGCCGGGGCGTGGGATTTCAGGACCGGATTCTACCCCCGCGGCAGCTCGGACAGGAATGCGTCGACGGCCCCGACGACGGCCGGCCGGGAGAGGCTCGGATACTTCGAGTAGGCTGGGGTCGGGATGCCCTCGACCAGATCCCGGAGTTTCGGGCCTTCCACCATGCCGCTCTCCACGAAGTGGCGGGCATCGTCGACGTCCCGCTGGAAGCCCCGGACGATCTTCGAGAGGATCTGGGAGTAGGGGTCGTAGTGGAAGAAGGAAACGCGTCCGATGGTCTCGATGAAGAGGTGGCGCCCGGCGCTTCCCCGGAGCGCGGGGACGAAGTGTTCGGGTCTGGCGAATTCGACGTTCACGTTGAGGCGCTCCTTGATGCCCTGGATGTCGTGAAAGACCGCCTCCTGTTCGGAGAACAGATCGGCGTCGATGGAGGACGCACGCCACCCCGCGTAAACCGCGGTTCCCCCGCCGACCAGATACACCCGATAGCTGCCCCGGCGGGGAGCGGTGCGGGCGATCTCCCGCATGAGCGCGTCCAACCGCTCGCGGGTGAGTTCATCCCGCAAGGCGACTCCGACCCGCCGAGTACGCGTGGCAGGCGTCCGCGAACGAGCTTACCCGTCGCAGGTAGGCCAGGTATCTGGAATGCGCGAGGTCGCCTTCGGACCGTTCGAGCAACCGGTAGAGGCGAAGGTCCGGGTCGGAGAGGGTCGCCGAAGGGAGGGGGACGTTCTCGCGACGAAGCCGGGGGGCGGCCAACGAGACCAGGAGGCTCTCGATAGTTTCCTTTCCGGTGGCGAGATCGTCGACCCCCGCGTCGATCAACTCGCCCCCGGGGAGTTGCAGGGCGGCGAAGCTAGTGCCGCCGAAGCGAACCGCTGTCCAGCGCTTCAGGGCGGCGCGTCTGGCGATGGCCGCTCGGGCGCCGGGGGAAAGGCGCCGGGAGCGTTCTGCGCCTCCTCGTCTCCCGTGTTCCTGAAATCTCCTCCGGATGTCGCTGGGGAGTCTCATGGGCCTATTTTATACTTAGGGGCTAAGCATTTCAAGTCCGGGGCCTGCCCGCTGAGGCGATGGGACCGGCCCCGGTCCTCGGGCGGGCGCCGTTTGCCACCGGGCCGGGCCTCACCGCGGCCGGCCGGGTCGGTGCGCACACGGATCGGGTGGTCAGTAGAGTGCGATCCGTAGGGCGCGACGCGTACTCCGCTCCATCTCCAGGCCGGCTGTGGCCCCACAGAACACGCGATCGAGCCGCTCCCGATAGGGCGTCAGGCTCGCGGCGATCGGGGGAGGCAGCCCGTCCTGCCAGGGGAGCCGGGAGGGATCGCTCTCCATCCGCTCCAGCTCCTGCATGAGCGAGGCGCGCCAGTCCGACGCGGCGTTCTCGGGACCAAGGACCTCCAGTTGCCTCGCCAGACATCCTCGCAGCATCTCCGAGGCTTCCGGGGAGAGGGCGTCGCCGTCCGAGAAGATCTCCGCACGCGTTTCCTCCGACAGCAGACGATCGTGATAAGCCATCGCGTAGATGTAAGAGTATTCCTCGAGCCCCATGGAGTCCGCGAGCAACGTCGTGTTCCGTAGCCTGAAGAACCTGGCCATGTAGGGCGTGATCGCCAACGCTGCGCCTCCCACGCTCCGCGCCGCCCGGACGGTCCCTTCTACATCCGGCGTCTCGGTCGAATCCAGGGAGGCGACGGCTTCGAATCCTTCCCGTAGGACGGCATAGTCCTCGCACGAACGCATCAGCGAAGCCCGAAGCTCGAGAAAGCGATCCATCCTCCCGGCGGGAATCGCGCCGAGAGGCGGAGGCGTGTAGCGCGCCTCGGTCCCGAGGGTCCGGTCGAGCTCATCCAGGCTCCGGCCGGCCAGTTGCAGAGGTATCCACGTCCTCAGGGCCACGACACCCACCACCACGAGCGGCACCGCCAACAGGGCCGCGACGACCAGGGCGCAGCCGTTGGTCCTCGATCGATTGCCATGGTCCGGCACCGAGATCTGTCCTCCTTGCGGCGTTCCCAACGCCGGTCAAGTCCAGGGACCGTCCCGTCCCCCGGATCCCGTCCTCCACTACGCATCCGGCCCGGATGGAGTTGCAGGGGTTCCCGGTCACGAAGCGTGGGTTCCCGCGGCCCGTTCGATCGGCGTCAGGGGAGCCGGTGGCCTGGTCGAACGGGGAAAGTCGAGTCCGGCAGGGGACTCCAAGTGGGCGAGAGGGCGAACCGGCCTCCCGGTATGGCTCGCGTTTCCGGAGAAGCCGGGGTAAACTCCGCCCGTTCCGGTCCCCTTCAAAACGCCATTTCCTGGACGCGACCGCCCCGGGATCTTGTTTCCACGATTCCGAGAGGAGCAGTACCCCTGATCGGCAAGACCCTCGGCCACTACGAAGTCACCGCGTTCCTGGGCAAGGGAGGGATGGGGGAGGTGTATCGCGCCCGGGACTCCAAGCTCGGGCGCGAGGTTGCGGTCAAGCTCCTGCCTCCGGACTTCGCCCGGGATCCCGAGCGCCTGGCCCGCTTCCGGCGGGAGGCCCGGGTGCTGGCGTCGCTGCAGCACCCCAACATCGCCTCGATCTTCGGGCTGGAGGAAGCCGACGGGCAGGGGTTCCTGGCCATGGAGCTGGCCGAGGGGACCGACCTCTCCGAGCGCATTCTTCAGGGGCCGGTCCCCGAGGAAGAGACGCTCGAGATCGCCCGGCAGCTCGCCGCGGGACTCGAGGAGGCCCACGAGCGGCACGTCGTCCACCGCGATCTCAAGCCGGCCAACATCAAGGTGAGCTCCGAGGGCAAGGTCAAGATCCTCGATTTCGGCCTGGCCCGGGCCTTCGTGGGAGAAACCGCCGAGGAGGAGGCCCTGGAGAACTCGCCCACCATCACCGCCGCCCTGACCGGGGGTGGGGTGATCCTGGGCACCGCGGCCTACATGAGCCCGGAGCAGGCGCGGGGGAAGAAGGTGGACCGGCGCGCCGACATCTGGTCCTTCGGGGTGATCCTGTTCGAGATGCTCTCGGGGAAGCGCCTGTTCGAGGGCGAGACGGTGAGCGACACCCTGGCCGCGGTGTTGCGCGCCGACATCGAATGGGACCGGCTGCCCAAGACCACGTCACGCGGTATGCGCCTGCTCCTGGAGCGGTGCCTGGAGCGCGATCCCCGGCGGCGGCTGCGGGACGTGGGGGAGGCCCGCATCTTCCTGGAGAGCGGGGCCATGGATTCCTCGATCCTGGCCGCGTCATCCCTGAGCGGCATTTCAGAGGGGGGGAGGACACGCCCGGGTGGAAGCGCGGCCTTCCCCTCTGGGCCACCGTGGTGGTCGCTCTCGCCTTGGCCGTGGGAGGGGTGATGCTGGGCTGGAAGGTCCTCGGCCGGTCCGCGCCCCCGCAGGTCTTGAACCTCACCGTCCCGCCTCCGCCCGGGGGGGCGTTCGATCTCAGCGGGACCGATCCCGGCCCGGTCGCCCTCTCCCCCGACGGGACCATGATGGCCTATGCGGCCCGGGACGCGTCGGGGCCGGTGACCCTCCACCTGCGGCGGCTGGACAGCCCCGACGCCACCGTCATCACCGGCACCACCGACGCGGTTTATCCCTTCTGGTCGCCGGACAGCCGGTACGTCGGGTTCGCCTCGGACGGGAAGCTCAAGAAGGTCGCGGTGGCCGGCGGCCCCCCGGTCGTCCTCTGCCCGGCGAGCAACATGAAGGGAGGCACCTGGAACCGGGACGGCGTGATCCTCTTCGCTCCCGATCACAAGAGCGGGATCCACCGGGTTTCGGCCTCGGGGGGAACCGCGGTCGAGATCACCACGATCAACAGAGATGACGGCGAGAACTCGCACCGGGAGCCGCGGTTCCTTCCCGGCGGACAGCGGTTCCTGTTCCTCGCCCGCATGATACCGGCCAGGAACGACAGCAACCGGGTCTACATCGGCTCCCTGGACGGAAGCCCCCCGCAGATGATCGCCACGTCGGAAGCGCAGGCCGAGTACTCGGCCGGCAGCCTGCTCACCGTTCGGGAGGGGGTCCTCCTGGCCACCCCCATGGATCCCCGGACCGGGAAGCTGGGACCCGACGGTATTCCCCTGGTGGAGAACATCCTCGTCCTGTCGGGCGGCGCGGTATGCGCCGTCTACTCCTCCACCGGGGAGGGCATGCTCACATACCAGATCTCGACCGGAAGCGCCGAACAGTTCCTGGCCTGGACGGGACCCAGCGGGACCCAGCTCGGCCGGGTGGGGGAGCCGGGACAGTTCCGGCGGCCGCGGGTATCCCCGGACGGCACCCAGGCGGTGGTGGAGGTGGTCGACCCCGAAACCGAAACCTCGGACCTGTGGTTGGTGAACCTGGACTCCGGTCTCCGGACGCGGTTCACCTTCGATCCCGGGGACGAGCAGGACGCGGTCTGGACCCCAGACGGCAAGTCGGTCCTGTACGAAACGCAGGTGGACAGCACCTATCGTATCGTGAGCCGGCCGGTGGAGGGGACCGGAGGGGCGACGGTCCTGTACGAGGGGACGGAGGAAGTCACCTCTGACGGGATGACTCCCGACGGCTCGACCCTCATGGTCACCCGGGAGGATCCCGACACGGGCTACAACATCTACGAGATGGCGGTCGACACCGGGAAGATGGAACTCAAGGTCGGGGACAAGGGGCTCGACGTGGTGGCGCAGGTCTCGCCCGATGGACGGTGGTTCGCCTATACCAAGCAGTCCGCGAGCGGGGCGTGGGAAGTCATCGTGCGCCCGATGACCGGGGGAAACCGGCAATGGCAGGTCGACCGGGACGAAGGCGTCTATCCGTTCTGGGGCCCCCACGGCAAGAAGCTCTTCTACATCGAGGCCTCCGGGGAAGTCATGGAGGTGCCCGTGGACGGGAGCGGGTCCACTTTCAAGACCGGGGCGCCGAAGCTCTTCGCCCAGGTCTCCGCGCCGGTGGCGGGAGGGATTCCGGTTTCGCTGGGCCCGGACGGGGACCGGCTCCTCTACGTGGGGGGGGACGTCTCCGAGGACGAGAAGGGCTTCTTGCGGCTCGTCACCGACTGGAGGCGGGGGTTGGCGAAGTAGCATTCCGGTCGGGCAAGGAGGGCCGGCGGGTGCCCTCCCCCCGGTACCCCACAGTATCTGTGATCCGGTGTTCGGCGCCCCGCCCCAAGCGCCGGCGCCCGCCGGTTTCCCGACCTACCCCGGAACGGCGGCACGGGCCCCCGCCGCCGGTCTGGAATCTCGAGCACCGGCGCCGGATCCTGGGTAATCATCTTATTTCCAATCGGTTACGAAAATCGTGAGCCCGGGACCGGACCCATTTCGGACTGTGTCAGTCCGGATGTGTTACTCTTTCGTCGTATGAAACTCGGGTGTAGTGCAATCCGGGCCGTAACCATGGAGGCAACCAGGTCGAGGCTCGCCCGACGACCGGGTGCCTCCGAAGCGATGTGACGCCACGGGCTTACCCAGGATCCGGCTGGATACGCGCCCCGCATCCCTTCTGTCGCCAGGGCGGAAAGCCGCGGCGACGCTTGCGACCGCTGCAACAAACCCGCTTGCTGACATGCCGTGACGTTCCACAGCGACGTGGTCGGGTGCATGGACGGCTTCAATGGAGTCCACGATCGAGGAGGCATGTTGAAATGAAGTTTGCCCATCGTATGAAACCGACTCTTCTTCTCATGGCCGCCGGTCTGGTTCTTCTTGCCGGTCGCGTTGAGGCGCAGTTTCCTCTCTCGTCCACGCTCTGGGAGGAGAACATTTCGTTGACCGTCGGTCCCAGCACCGCCGGCTTCCAGGGTTCCGATTCGGCGATTCCCGAGTCTCATACAGAGGAGCTCTCCGGTATCGGCTACGCGGTTGCGGGGAGCGTGGGATTTGGATCCGCGGGACCTCCGGAAGGAACGGCGGAGGTCACCTGGAACATCTCCGAGGGGAACACTTCTCTCAACCTGTCCAGCATCGTTTCCATCGACTTCCAGTTCCGGGTCGTCGAGACGGCCACTCCGCCGGTCAGCGTGACCGACGTGCCGGTCCACCTACTGGCCACCGGGGGGGGGGCGGTCCGGAACGTCTTCGGCTCGCGCGCCACCTCGTCCTTTCGGTTTCAGGCGGTGGGCGCGGGGATTCTGATCACCTCCAGCCTGGACGTGAACGGGGATTCCGGGACCTCCGATCCGGCCACGGATGCCTTTACCATCGACCAGACTCCGGCGATTCCCGTCGACACGGTCACCCTCGTCGGCATGTCGGCCTCTGCATCGATGCTCAACGTCAGTGTCGGGGCGGTGGCCACGGGAACCGCCACGGGGACGATCGATCCCGTGATCGAGATCGCCGATGAGCTGATTCCGGGGACGTCCAGCAGCTACCGGGATTTCTTCGCCATCGAATTCAGCGACGGTTACGATGCCCAGACGCCGGTGGAGCGGATCACTTTCGGGGAATTGAAGCGCCGGTTCGGCCAGTCCCGCTGATCCCCGATCCAGGGAGCCCGGCTCAGCCGATGGAAACCGGCAGTTCCGGGGGGGGGGGGAAGAAGGAGATGGGAGGGGAGGAAGGGATGGGAGAGGGCGACGGGTCGCCCCCTCCCAAACCGGACTACCAGCGCGAGGAGCGGGAACCGCTTGATTCGCGAGGCTTGGCCTCGTTCACCGTGAGCGCGCGCCCATCGACCTCGTGGTTGTTGAGGGCCCGGATCGCCTCCGGCGCACCGGTGGCCATCTCAACGAAGGCGAAGCCGCGGGGCCGCCCGGTCTCACGGTCGGTAATGACCGATACCGTCTGGACCTCTCCGTGGCTGGAAAACAAGGCGCGGAGACTTTCCTCGTCCATACTGAAGGGCATGTTGCCCACATAGATCTTCTGGGTCATCGGATTCCTTACTTGGAGTGGGACGCGCAAGTCTTCCCACATCCTCTTGGATGCCCGGGCAGGTACTTCAACCGTGTACTATCGGCAGACTTACGCCCGGACGGTATTTGGAACACCGGATCGTGGAGAGCACTCATGAGAAAATTCGGAGCTTTGATCCGGATCGCATCAAGAGGATCTTCAGGAGGGTGCGCCTAATGCGCAGGGACCACCATAGCAGGGTTGGACGGGTTTGTGGTCCAGTATTCACTCGAACTTCAAGAAAATGTTCCGTGTCGGCCTGGGTGGGGCAGAGTCGACCATCCTGCCAACCCCGCGCCATGGACGGCTGGCCGACCAGCTGGCCCACGCGGGAGTGCGGCGGATGGCGCACAGACACGTCACAAACCTTGGCACACGGGCCGGTGGCGGCTTGCCCGGGAACGCGCTAACCTACGGTCTCCCAACCGACGCCGGGATGGCGAAACGGGTAGACGCAACGGACTTAAAATCCGTTGGGCCGCAAGGCCCGTGGGAGTTCAAGTCTCCCTCCCGGCACCAATGTCAGGTAGACAGCGCGTTACTCCGAGGGTTCCCGGCCCGAACGATCCACATTCCCACTTCTTGTCTCCATCGCGGTTCGTGGTCCGGCGCACCCGGAGAATGGCCAGGCGGGGTGTTGGACGACAGCCGGAATGGGATTCCCCAAGATGGACGCCCGAGCCGAACAAATGCCTATGAGCAGCCGGCGCAAGTGCGGATCCCCGGCCTCGCCAAGGCGCGTCGTCGACCGGACACGGCCCGGACACCGTGGCGCCCCCGTCCGCAAGAGTTGAAGGCCTGACCGCTGCACTCTCCGGTATGGCGCTCGCCTACGCAGCCAGGGGGACCCCGTCGGGAGGGCGGTCAGAGACCCGATGGGCGCGTGCGGGTGACGGTGAACAGCACCGAGATGAGCTGGTCGGCTTCGTACGCAACCGTGCGCAGGTCGTCCGCCATCGAGACAGAGCTTATTCCGGTCCGACCGGCGTTCTCTCCCTCGCTCACTGTGAGGACCGTTTCGCGCGACCCCGTGGCCAGGCTGACGCTGTCGATCCGGGCCGGGATCTCGGCCAGGTGAAAAACGAACACCGCGGACCCGCCGTGATTCCACCGGATGAAATGGTCGTCCGACCTCAGGCCCGGGGCCGGGGTCACCTCGCCCGCGTCCTCCAGAGGGCAGGTCACCCACCCGGTCTCCTGTTGCGCGATGAACGTCTTCCCGCTGGGGGAGGGGAAACACGACCAGAGTCCATCCGGCCCCACCGGGGTTGCCTCGTGCGTGGTGGGGTCCAGCACGAAGGCGCGCGTCGGGCCCTTCGGAAGGTTCCCGCAGACCAGGACGTGTCCATCCGGAAGCCACGAAGCAACCGACAGGTTCTCGAACTGCCCTCGGTCCAATCGCGCGATTTCCCCCACACCCATCGGGTAGGACATGAGCCGGGGAGGAGTGTCGGGGATCCTCACGAGCACGGACTTCCCGTCCGCGGAGACATCGCTCACCCCTCCCTCTCCCAGGCGGACGATCGGGCCGCCCGAAGTGGGACGGAAGGCAGCGCCGTAGTTCACGCCGGCTTCGCTGCTCTGATCGGTGAAGAGGAGCGCTTTCCCGTCCCCCGTGAGAACGGGACTGACCATGTCGTCGAGCCAGCTGAGATCCACGTCCCGATCGCTACCCGCGGCCCGGAAGAACATGCGTTCGGCGGTATCATCGCGACTCACGGCCCACGTCCCGTCCCTGGAAACGTCGTGGATGATCATGGTGCCGGCGTTGTCGCTGACCATGTGCGCATCGCCGTCCAGCGTGACGCGGAACACGTTGTACATGGCCCCGCCCTTTCCTCCGCTGAAGTAGAGCGATTTTCCGTCCGGCGCCCAGGCCATGCCTTCCAGTCCCCAGTAGCCGCTCGAAAGCTCCCGGCTCTTTCCGGAGCGATCCACGATCTGCACGCTTCCGCGGTCGTCGAAACGCCAGGGATGCTCCAGAAAGGCCACCAGGTTGCCGTCCGGTGACACGCGCACGTCGCTCAGGTAGCCGGCCGATTCGCGCAGTACGGTCCCCACTGGATACTCGAGCCGGTCGGCGGCTCCCAGGTCCCGAATGATCGCCATGGTCTCCCCGTCCGGCCCCCAGTCCGCCTCGCGGACGTTGTCCATGAGCTCGCGTGGTGCCGCGCCTTCCAGCGGCATGCGCGCCAGGGTGCCGGAGAACAACCGGTGGCTCCCCGTGTAGCGGGCGTGGTCGAGAACCAGCAGCTCACCACGTGAGGAGACGGCGAGCAGGTGCACGTCCTTGCGGTTCAGCGGCTGGGGTTCGGGATACTCCTGACGAATGACGAACAGTTCCGTGCGGCTGCCGTGGAGGGCCGCGCTCATCACGACCGTCTTGTTGTCGGGCATGAAGCGCGCGGTGAAGATGCTCTGGGTGCCGTAGGTCCTCCGGTGGAAGTCTCCCGCCAGGTCGTCCGCGGACGCCGCATTCCGGTGGCCGGCCACGAACGCCAGCACGGCCACCACCGCAATCGCCGCCAGCGCCGCGAGCAGCGGCGGCACACCGATCCTCCTTGAACGCGCGGGGGTTGCCGCCGGCCGCTCGCCGCCGGCCGGCTCCGCCCCGAGCCACTCCAGCTGCAACCGGACGTCGTGCGAGGTCTGAACGCGGTCGTCCGGGTCCTTGGCCAGGCAAGCCCGCACCAGACGATCCAGGCCCAGCGGCGACATCGGTTGGAGGTCGGTGATGGGCTCCGGTTCGTGCTCGAGGATCGCGGCGATCAGCGACGCCTGGCTTTTGCCGTCGAAGGCATGCCTGCCGGTTGCCATTTCATACAGGATGCACCCGAGCGCCCAGATGTCGCTGCGCGCGTCGGCCTCCTTGCCTTCCAGCTGCTCGGGCGACATGTATTGGAAGGTGCCGACGATCGTCCCCTGCGCGGTGAGCGGTTCGGCCATGGTGGGGGACTGGGTGAGGGTCGCCATGGACTTGTCGCTCTCGCCGCCGGCAAGACCCGTGGGGCGCGCCAGGCCGAAGTCCATGAGCTTTGCCCCCGACTTCGTGAGCATGACGTTGCCGGGTTTGAGATCACGGTGCACGATGCCGGAACGGTGTGCGAGCGTGAGCGCGTTGGCGATCTGCGCGCCGATTGTGGCGACCTGGTCGATCGGCACGGGGCCCCGGGTGAGCCGCTGGGCGAGGGTCTCACCTTCGATGAGCTCCATCACGAGGTAGTCCGTGTCCCCCTCGCGTCCGACGTCGAAGAGGGTGCAGATATGGGGATGGTTCAGGGAGGAAACGGTCCTCGCTTCCCGCTCGAAGCGCGCGCGAACCTCGGCGTTCTCGCTCAGGTGCCGGGGGAGCACCTTGACCGCGACCTCGCGCCCCAGACGGGTGTCCGTGGCTCGGTAGACCTCGCCCATGCCGCCGGCCCCGAGCGGGGAGACGATTTGGTACGGGCCCAACCGGGCCCCGGGGCTCAGCGACATGGTGACCACGCTTTCGTTTCTGGAAACTTGAATGGGGGAGCAGGAGACCTTTCGATCTCCGTGGTCGGCCGGTACGGAAGCGACGATAGGGGGTCCAGGCCGGCCGAAGTGTATGTCCAGCAGGGGGTACTCCGTCAACCTGTGACACGCCGCCCCCGATCGGCCCGGGTCCGGAGGGGCCTCGGGCCGGCTGGGGCCAAATGGACCCGGGGAACCCGGTCCGGCGGCCACCACCGGGCACGGCTGAGGGATCCCCAAAGCCGGGGGCCCAAGATCGCGCTCACACGGCGAGACGCGCGCGTGGTTACCATCACCGGCTACGGGGGCACGGGGAAGACGCGCTTCTCCATCGATCTTTTCCACCGCTTGGCCGCCGACCATCCCGGCGGCGCCGGTTTAGGCTCGATGGCCTCGGTCACCGATCCGGCCGAGGTCCTGCCCACGGTCGGGATCGCGCTCGACGTCGCCGAGGCGCACGGCCGGCCGGAGAATGCGGTGGCGATTGCGGCGGCGGCAGACGCAAGGTCGAAGCGGGCGGGGGTGGTGGTGGATCACCCCATGGATCCCGGGATCGTGGACCGGATCGAGGCGCACAAGGCGGGGATTCCGAAGGGGACATTGGATGGGTTGGTGGAGGAGGCGAAGGCGTTGTCGGTGGAGGACCTCCTGAAGATGGTCGGGGAGTAGCGGTTCGCCGACCGATCGCCCCGCGGGGAATCGAGTCCCCCTCCCGGCACCACGGCCGCCCCATCGAGGCCGGGCCCTCGCTACTCCGCCATCACGAAGTCGACCGGCCCGTCGAAGTAGACCATGGCCAGCGCGTCGCCCGCTCCGGCGTTGACTTCGGCGTGGGTCACGCCGCCGGGCTGGATCATGTGGGAACCCGGTCCCAGCACGCGCTCCGACTGCGGCCCGCCCTCGGGACTGAGGGAGCGGAAAGCGCCCTTCACGACCACGGCGTGGTAGGTCGAGGTGTGGGAGTGCCAGGGCTCGCGGTAGCCTTCGGGGAACTTCACCAGCACCGCCGCGGGCCCGGTCTCGGGATTCCCCCACAGCAGCGAGATCTGCACCGGGCTTCCATCGGCAAGGGGGGCAAATTGCAGGTTCTCGTAGGGGGTCAGGGTCTTGTCGGGCATGGGATGCATACCTCCTCAGGGTGGGCCGGGTGGACCGAGGCGAAGAAGCGCGAAAGGGTAGCACCCCGCATCTTCCGGGTCCACACATGAGTAGGCCACCAGACCCGGGTGGGGTCGAGTTCCGCCCAGGGCGGTGACCGGGGACACGGCGGCGATGTGGAACCGCAGGAGGCGGGTGAAGGTGGGGTCCTCCTTCCGGTCGACCATCCGGGTCATGAGCGCGGCTTCGTCCTCCCGGCCGCTCAACATCAGGACCACCCACGGCGTGTAGAAAAGAAAGTTCTCCGGCTCGAAGACCCCCGCTCGCCGGGCGCCCTCGACGGCCTGCTCGAACCGACCCGCCAACCAGTCGTCCTAACCGGCAGCGGAGTCCTCGACCGGAATCACCACGACCGATGCCGGTTCGGCGGTGGCGTTCCTCGACGAGGTGGCGGAAGTCGCCGGCGACCCGGCCGGCCTCGTCTCCGCGAGCCGTTCGCCGATCTCACGCGCCGAACGGGGCCGGCGCCGCGGATCCCCCTGGAGACACTCGAGGATCACTTCCTCCAGCGCCGGCTCGCGGTCCGCATACACCTCTGCAAATCACGTGTGGGTCCGCGATCTGGATCAGCTCACCCCGAGGTCCGTTGCCGATATCCTGGCCGCCGGGCCGGCCAGCTGGTCCCCGGACTCGCGGGAGCTGGTCTACGCCGACGACCGGAAGCTTTGGAAGGTCCCCGTCGAGGGTGGGCGGCCCACGGCAATCTGCGAGATTCCGGGGATCGGGAGCATCATCGGCGCTGCCTGGAGCGCTCCCGGTACGATCAACTTCTCGGTCTGGCGGGACAACATGTACCTCGTCGCGGCGGGCAGAAGGTCCTTGCGCCCCAGGTCGGCATGGGGTGGTCGCCCGGAAACGTGAACGTGGCGCCGTATGGGAGGTTGGGGATTCGGGTGATCGACCACCGTGGACGTGGGAGCCTCGGAGTCGGCCCCATGCTTCCCGACGGCATCCTCGGCCCCCGGAAGCCCCTGTTCACGCAGGCGCTGGAGCCGAACGTCGGCTACGCGGGGCGCATCAGGAGCCGCCGTGGATCGCTCCCGCGACCGCGCGACCCAAGTGGTCGCCCCGGGCGTATCGAACGTGGACGGCGTTCAGCGGTCGGCGCAAGCGACCGATCGTAGCGGCCGGGGTCGGAGTCAGGCCGGCTCCACTCCACTGCCCTCGGGGGTGCCGGTGTCCAGCCGGATTTCCCGGAAGAGCGACAGCATCTCCCGGTCCGGCATGGGCGCCTCCAGCGGCCACACCAGGACCGCGTCCATCCGCCTCGGGGTGAAGGGCGGGGAGCCGAGGAGGGGGCGGAGGTGTGGAAGGAGCCGGATCGCCACCGGAGCCAGATCGCGAACGAATCCCCGCTCCAGGAAGTGACGGGCCGCTTCGGGGTCGTTCGCGGCCAGCTCGATCCGGGCCAGCTCGAGCAGCGGTCCCCCTCCCACCCCACGGTCATCCCGCAGTTCCCGCGCGATCTTCTGCGCGGTCTCGAGATCCCCCCTGGAAAGCGCGATCGACGCTTTCATCACCCTCAGGTTGGGCTTGTCCGAGACTTCGGCGGCGGCGCGGCGATACAGGTCCCGGGCACTCTCGATGTCGCCGGCGGCCAGGGCGGCGTTGAGCTGGAATCCGTACGTGGCGGCGACGTAGATCGGATTGTCGGAGAGGGTGCGTTGCTGGCGGCCGATGGCGGCGCTCTCCTCCCAGCGGCCGGTGTAGGTCATGAGCCAGGCCAGCCAGATGGTGGCAAAGGACTCCTGGGGATCGATCTCCAGCACCCGGCGCACATGGCGCTCGGCTCCGGCCACGTCGCCCCGGCAGAACTCCTCCACCGCGACGTTGATGAGGGCGGGGGTGAAGCGCGGATTGACCTCGATCGCCTGGGCCAGGGCGGCATTGGATCCTTCCCGGTCGCCGGAGAACCGGAGCACCAGGGACTTGGCCTTGTAGCCCTCGGCCAGCTTGGGGTTGATCTGGATGGCCCGCTCCGCGGCCTCGAGCCCCGCCCGAAATGTCTCGTCCACGTTCTCGCTGATTCCGAACTGCAGCATCTGGCCGTGGGCGTCGGCGATACCCGCCCAGGCCAGGGCGTAGTTCGGGTCCACCCCGATCGCCTCCTGGAAGAGATTCAGGGCGTTTCGCATCCCCTCGGGGGTGTACTGGCCGTACTGTTCGCGCCCCTTCAGGTACAGGTCGTAGGCCCGCACGTCCTGGGGGCGGTCCTGGGTGAGCCTCCTCGCTTCCGACGGGGTGAGCGCCACCCGGAGCGCCTGGGCGATGGCCGAGGCGATCTCCTCCTGCACCGCGAAGACGTCCTCCAGGACGCGGTCGTAGCGGTCGGCCCAGAGATGGAACCCGTCGGAGCCGTTGATGAGCTGGGCGGAGATGCGGACGCGGTCGCCGGCCTTCCGGACGCTCCCCTCCAGCACCGCCCGCACCCCCAGGTCCGAAGCCACCCGGGAGATGTCCACGGATTCGCCGCGGTACTTGGCCACCGCGTTTCGGGACGCCACCCGGAGTCCCTTGATCTTGGAGAGATCGGTGAGGATGTCCTCGGTGATCCCCGCGCAGAAGTACTCGCTCTCCTTGTCGGTGGAGAGGTTCTCGAAGTAGAGCACGGCCAGCGACGGCCGGTCGGCGGGGGAGGTCCGGCCCACCTTGGGCGCGGACATTTCCAGGGCGATGGCGGTCAGCTCCCGCCGCAGGTCACCGATGTCGCGGGGCCGTTGCACCGCGTCCTTGGTGAGGCAGCGACCGAGGAGGGTGCGGAGGCGGGGAGGCGTGGAGGGGGGAAGCGCGCTCCAGTCCGGCTCGCGCTCCAGGATCTTCGCGATCACGTCGGAGACGGTTTCCCCGGCGAAGGCTGCCCGGCCGGAGAGACACTCGTAGAGCACGCACCCGAACGCCCACACGTCGGTCCGACGATCCACCGGCCTACCGCGGGCCTGCTCCGGGCTCATGTAGGGAGCGGTGCCGAGGATCAATCCCGCGCCGGTGGAGAAGGCCGGTGCGGTGGGGGTGGCGGTCAGAACCGCCGAGGAGTCCTCGGTGGAGGCCTGTCCCTTGGCCAGACCGAAGTCCAGCACCTTCACCGTTCGCGTGGCGGTGAGCATGACGTTTCCCGGCTTCAGGTCCCGGTGGACGATGCCCCGTTCGTGAGCGGCCTCCAGGGCTTCGGCGATCTGCCCGCAGACCTGGAGGGACTCCGAGACCGGGAGCGGTCCCCGGGTGAGCGTCTGGGCCAGGGTCTCGCCCTCCACCAGCTCAAGGACCAGGTGGGGAGCTCCCGCGTGGTCCTCGAGCCCGTAGATGGCGGCGATGTTGGGGTGGTTCAGCGAGGCCAGGACCTTGGCCTCCCGCTCGAACCGGGCCAGGTGGCCGGGGTCGTCGGCGAAGGCGTGGGATAGGGACTTGATGGCGACCGTCCGGTTGAGACGGGTGTCGCGGGCGCGGTAGACCTCGCCCATGCCGCCGGCTCCCAGCGCGTCCAGGATCTCGTAGGGGCCAAGGCGGGTGCCAGGATCGAGGGGCATGGGTCGGATGGCTCCTGTAGGTTGGGGAGTACGTTCTGCCGCCGATCGATCCCTATGGTCTTCGTCCCGCTCACCGCCCCGGCGGAGATCGCATCATACCATGCCGCCTGGGAATGGCCCCCCGGCGGCCCGTGGAGGCGGTCCGGGCCGACGGGACGGGGGTGGAGGATCCGGGCGATCCGCGCGCCCTCCGCTTCACGCCGTGGGCCCCCGCTCCGGGCATGATACCCTTCGCGGCCGGAGCGGGCCCTTCTCGTGTTCCCGCCCCGCCACAGGATGAATCGCATGAAGCTCGACCCGAAAGCGCTGGCCGCCTGCATCGAGAGCCGGACCGATCCCGAGCCGTTTTCCGGGGTGGTCTGTCTGACGCATGGCAACGAGGTTCTCTTCGAAGACGCCTACGGCCCGGCCGTCCGCTCGGAGTCCGTCCCCAACCGGATCGACACCCGGTTCCAGACGGCGTCGGGGTGCAAGATCTTCACTGCGGTGGCGGTCTGCCGGTTGGTGGAGCTGGGAATGGTGAGCCTCGACACCCGCTTGACCGAGTGCGTCGACGAGGCCTTCCCGCACTTCTCGCCGGAGATCACCGTCCGCCACCTCCTCACCCACAGTTCGGGGATCACCTCGTACTTCGAGGAGGACATGGACCCGGACTACGAGGCGCTGTGGCGGGACGTTCCCGTGTACCGGATGAGAGGACCGAAGGATTTCCTGCCTCTCTTCCGGGACAGGCCCATGAAGTTCCCGCCGGGGGACAGGTTCGAGTACAACGACGGGGGCTACATCCTCCTGGGCCTGGTCGCCGAGTGCGTGGCCGGCAAGCCCTTCCCGGACGTCGTTCGGGAAACGGTGTTCGAACCGGCGGGCATGGATGATTCGGGGTATTTCCCGGCCGACCGGCTGCCGGAGCGGACCGCCCGCGCCTACATCAAGGACGACGACGGGTCCTGGCGGACCAACGTCTTCGCGGTGCCGGTCATCGGCGGGCCCGACGGAGGGGCGTACACCACCGCGCCGGACCTGGCGCGGTTCTGGAGGGCGTTGACCGGATCCGAACTACTGGCGGTCGGGACCACCGAGGCGCTGCTCGAGCCGCATATCGCCACCGCACTGAACTCGCCATATACCCACTACGGATACGGCGTATGGATCGACCTTCCGGATCAAGCGATCCGGAAGGTCTTCGTCGAGGGCTCGGACCCGGGTGTGGCCATGCGCTCCGCCGTCTACCCCGGCCCGAGCATCGTCCTAACGATGCTCGGCAACACCGGAGGGGCCGTGTGGCCGCTCTTCCTGGAGGTCGAGAGCGTCCTCGGACTCTGACGCGGCGCCGGCCGGTGGATACTTCGCCCGGATCAGTACAGGGCTTTCACCCTTCCCCAGGTCGTGGCCTCGGTGGGCGTGGGGGAAATGGTGGGATACTGCCGGATCGTGAACTCGGTGATGCCGTTCGGGACGTCGAACGGGAAGGATATGACGTGGAACGAGCCGGTGGGAAAGGTGCCGCCGTAGGCATCGACGCCGTCCTCGCCCGGGTTCACGGTGGTGAATGGCGCGAAGCTGAAGGGGGAGTCGTAGTCCGGGGCGTCGAAGTCGAGCCCGTCCCCGGGGCCCGAGGGCACGAAGGAAGCGCCGGTCCCGAACCCGAGCTGGAGGTGGTAGTCGGTCCAGTCGATGCCGGTGCCGTTGTCGACGCCCTCGGTGAGCACGTATTCGGTGATGGGCGTCGCTCCGGAATCGACGACGACGAAGACCATGTCGATGTAGCCGACGGCATTGTAGGCCTTCTGGTTGACGGCGACCCAGTTGGGCGAGGTGCCGGCGAAGTTGTCGTTGCCCGGAGACGGGGTTCCCAGGTTGTTGAACGACATGCTGGCCAGCCCGGGTCCGGAGGCGCCGCCGAAGGCGACGATGACACCGGCGGAGGCGTGGAAGCGAACGAGAGGACCAGCAGGGCGGGAACGAGCAACGCTCCCAAACGCCGGGAGATGCGGGCCGCAATCGGGGGTATGCCTAGTGGCCATGGTCTTGCTCCTTGGGGGTGATGGAGGAACAGGCCCCGCACGGGAACGGGACGAGGAAATTTGTTGCAGTATAGCATGCGTGAAACTACGATGCCACAGCAATCCGGTCCGGCGCGAAGGCGGTGGATCGCCGGCGTTCTCCGGGTCAGAACTCGATGCTGTTCGGCGTCCGCGGGAAACGAGATCACGTCCCGGATGTTCTCCATCCCGGTCACGTACATGATGAAGCGCTCGAGTCCCAGGCCGAACCCGGCGTGCCTCACCGTCCCGTAGCGGCGGAGATCCAGGTACCACCAGTAGGCGCTCTCGTCGAGACCCATCTCGGCGATCCGGCGCTTGAGGACGTCCATCCGCTCCTCGCGCTGGCTTCCCCCGATGATCTCGCCAACCTTGGGGACCAGGAGATCGGTGGCGGCCACGGTCTTCCCGTCGTCGTTCTGGCGCATGTAGAACGCCTTCACGTCCTTGGGATAGTCGGTGACGAAGACCGGCTTCTTGTAGACCTTCTCGCAGAGGTACCGCTCGTGCTCGGTCTGGAGGCCGTCTTCCCAGGCCACCGGGTGTTCGAAGGTTTCCCCGCTCTTCTTCAGGATCGAGACGGCCTCGGTGTAGGGGATGCGTTCGAAGGACTGGCTGGCGATGTGATCCAGTCGGGCCAGGAGGTCCGTATCGATCCGCTGGTTGAAGAAGGCCATCTCCTCCGGGGCGCGCTCGCGGAGGAAGGTGATGAGGTACTTCACCATGTCTTCGGCCAGGTCCATGACCTCGGGGAGTCCGGCAAAGGAGATCTCGGGCTCGATCATCCAGAACTCGCAGGCGTGGCGGGCGGTGTTCGAGTTCTCGGCCCGGAAGGTCGGGCCGAACGTGTAGACGTTCCGGAAGGCCATGCAGTGGGTCTCGACCTCGAGCTGCCCGCTCACGGTGAGGAACGCGTCCCGGCCCAGGAGGTTCGCCGCGTAGTCCACCTTGCCGTCCCCGCCCCGGGCCGGCTTGTCCAGGTCCATGGTGGTGACCCGGAACATGCTACCCGCGCCCTCGGCGTCGCTGGAGGTGAGGATCGGGGTGTGCACGTAGACGAATCCCCGCTCCTGGAAGAAGGTGTGGATGGCGTAGGAGACGAGGGAGCGCACCCGGAAAACCGCGGTGAACGTGTTTCCGCGGGGGCGCAGGTGGGCGATGGTACGGAGGTACTCGAAGGTGTGCCGTTTCTTCTGGAGCGGATAGTCAGCGTCCGAGGCGCCCTCGATCTCCACCCGGGCCGCCTTGAGCTCCACCGGTTGTCCCGGCTTGGGGCTCTCCACCAGATCCCCTTCCACCACGATCGAGGAGCTGATCCCGAGGCGCGAAACTTCGTCGTAGTTCGGGAGTTCGGGCGAGATCACGACCTGGAGGTTCTTCATGAACGTCCCGTCGTTGAGCTCCAGGAATCCCACGTTCTTGGAGAATCGGGCCGTCCGGATCCACCCGGAGACCGTGACCGTCCGTCCCACGTGTCCCTTGGGGTCCCGGTAGATCGCGCGTACCGCTGTTTCCGTCATCGCCTGGTCCTCGCTCCCGACCCGCAGCCTGCGGGGAGACAATCATCCGGCCTTGCCGAAACGAGCGGACATTCTAATGGGTTCGGGCGGGCGCCGAAAGGGCTTCCGCCGAGTCAACGGTTCCCTCTTGCGATCGCGGGGACGATCGAGCGCCCGCAACGCCCCCCCTACGCCGCCCGGCGCTGCCGGTGGACGGTCTCGGGGACGTAGCGGTGGACGATCCAGGCGGCCAGAAGCGAAAGCGCCCCCCCGATCAGGAACGGCAGCTCGAAGAAGACAACGGCCAGGACCCCGGCGATCAGGGGCCCCACCGCGATTCCCAGCCCGAAGCCCATGGTGATGACGCTCATCTGGCGGCCCTCACCTCCGACCTTGGAGAGATCGGCGGCCAGGGCGAAGGCGGGAGCGGCGATCCCCGCCGAGGCCAGCCCCTGGATCAGCCGGAGGCCGGTGAGCTGAAAGGTGGATGTCACCTCGCCGAGGAGCGCGCTGGCCGGGGCCATGAGGAGGAGGCCAATCACGATCAGGGGCTTTCGTCCGATCCGGTCGGAGAGGTGGCCGAGGGGGATCTGGGCGAGGAGCCGGCTCACCATGAGAGCGCTGAAGGCCACGCTGAAGGCGAACGCGGTCTGATGGAGGCGTTCGTTGAACTGCACCTCCAGGGTGCTCATCATGGTGAACACCGCGGCCATCACGAAGGTGGCCGCCCCCAGGCCCAGGATTCCGCCCGAGAGGAGCCCCCGGTCGATGATCCGGAACCGGGGGCGCTCGGCGGCCGCCGGGGCCTCGGTGGGTGCTTCGTGAACCCAGAACTGTACCAGGAGCATCCCCAACAGCACGAAGGCGGTCCCGGCCAGAAAGGCGGCGTTGAACCCGTAGCGGACGTGAAGGAAGCCTCCGATCAGGGGGCCCGACGCGAACCCCACGATCCGCAAGGTGGAGTAGACCCCCATGGACCCCCCGCGCGAGTGCTTCTGGGTGGCCGAGGCCATGAGCGCCATGGATGCCGGAATGGTGATGGCCACCCCCACCCCCTGAATGGCTCGGAGGACCAGGAGGTCGGTGAACCGGCTCGCCAGGGTGAACAGGAACGTGCTGACCGCCATGAGGAAGAGTCCGGCCAGGATGAAGGGCTTCCGGCGTCGGAACCGGTCGCTGAGCGCCCCCATCAGCGGCTGGAAGGCGGAGTTCACGATGCCGTAGAGGGAGATCAGGATTCCGACCCGCACCGATTCCGGAACGTGGAACCAGGGAGCGGGGAGTTTGGCCACGTAGAGCGGGATGATGATGAAAAGGATGCTGTTCCCGATCGCATCCCCCAGGCGGGCGACCGAGAGGGCGAGGACGACCCGGTTCGCCCCAAGCTTTTCCGACCAACTCATGTGAGCCCCGTCGATTGGCGTGGATATCCGGAGAACCGGGAGCCCGACGGGGCCTGCCGGCGTCGATGAGGTGGTTCCCGCGAGGAAACCGCCCGGTCAGTCCGAGAATAGCTCAATCGCCTCCACCAGGGTATCGGCGATCCGCTCCTTGTTGATGATCCCGGTCACGCCTTCGGCCGCCGTCGATTCGGGGTCTGCCGGCTCCCCCCGCCGGACCACCAACGCCGCCGAGGCTTGGCTCCGGCGGAGCCGAGTCATCACCTCGGACAAGGTGGAGTCCTCGGACACCACGATGAAGTTCGCGTCGGCCACGGTTCCCATGGTTGTCCCTTGATCCGGCTCGGCCAGGGCGGACATGGCGGCGTGATGGGTGAGCACCCCGGTCACGCGCCCCCCTTCGACGACCAGGAAATGGGTGACCGAGGCGGCCCCGGACGCGGACCGCACGAAGTGATCCATCGTGGCGTCCGCGGGGACGGAGACCAGGCGGGTGTCCATGATGTCCCCGGCCCGCCGCAAGTGGTGGAAGTTGGTCTGGAGCGCGTCGGGCATGGTGTGTCCCCGCCGGACGAGCTTGAGGGTGTAGATGCTCTCCCGGGAGATGAGCTTCCGCACCTCGTAGCTCAGGGCCACGGTGATGGTCATGGGGACGATCACGCTGTAGTCGAGGGTCATCTCGAAGATCATCACGATGGCGGCCATGGCCGCGCCGGTGGATCCACCCACCACCCCGGCCATCCCGGCCACCGCGAAGGCGGGCGCGCTCACTCCCAGGCCGGGAAAAAGGTTCTGGAGGAGGATCCCGTAGGCGCCCCCCAGGGTCGCCCCCATGAAGAGGGCGGGGGAGAAGATCCCCCCCGAGGCTCCGGATCCCAGGGTGAGCGAGGTGGCCAGAAGTTTGAGTCCGCACAACAAAAGGAGCAGGAGGAAGATGGCGTTTCCCCCGAGAGGACGTCCTGCACGGTGGCGTAACCCACGCCTTCGACGTAATAGTGGCCGAAGAGCCGGAAGAGGACGTACATCATCACGCCGACCACCAGCATGCCCGACATGTGCCGGACGTAGTAGCCCCCCTTCACCCGTTTCTCGAAGAAGTCCTCGAAGCCGTAGATGGACTTGATGTAGAGGGCGGAGACCAGGCCCATGAGGATTCCCAGCCCCACGTAGGTGAGGAGCACCGCAGGATCGGTGAGGTGAAAGTACGGGGTCTCGAAACCGGGGATGACGAAGGAGGGGTGGGGGCCGAAGAACATCCGTCCGACGTAGGTCGCGGTGGCGGTCGAGATCGCCACCGGCACCAGGGTCCGGACGCTCACCTCGTGCATCATGATCTCGACGGCGAACAACACGCCCCCCACCGGGGTGTTGAAGGTGGCGGCGATTCCCGCGCCCGCCCCCGCCGCCACCAGGGTGATGCGTTGCCACAAGGGGACCCGCATCAGCTGGCCCAGGGTGGAACCGAAAGAGGAGCCTATCTGGATGATCGGCCCCTCGCGTCCGATCGCCCCCCCGCTTCCGATCGAGAGCGCGGAGGCCAGCGATTTGATCACCGCCACCACCGGCCGGATCACTCCCTTGTTGTAGTAGATCGCGTCCATGACTTCGGGAACGCCGTGTCCCTTGGCTTCGGGGGCGAAATTCTTGACCAGGAAGACCACCCCGAGCGCTCCCACCACCGGGACCAGGATCACCAACGGGCCCCAGGGGGACGCCGGGGTGTGGAGATTGGCGTCGTAGGTGATGGAAAAGGTGCGGAGAAAGAGAAGGTTGTGAAAGAGCGCGATCAGGGCTCGAAAGGCCACGGCGCCCATCCCGGCCACCCCGCCGATGAGGACGGCGAGGAGGGAGAACCGGAGCGTACTCAGGGGATGGGCGGGCGCGACCGGGTGGTCCGGCGCCATGAGAATTCCTTGGGTATGAGATCGACGGCCCGCGAACCGGGGCCCCGCGGGCGGCGCGAACTCAGTCCTTCAGGGTGAAACCGATCTTGATCGTGACCTGCCAGTGGGACACTTTACCGTTCTCGATGTGCCCCCGGCTCTCCAGCACCTGGAACCAGCGCATGTTCTCCACCGATTTCGCCGACCGCTCAACCGCGTTTTCGATGGCCTCCTGATAGGACTTGCTCGAGGAACCGGTGATTTCGATGTGTTTGTAGACGTGATCGCTCATGGAAGCCTCCTTGGTCGGCCGGATCGGACCGCGTTCGATTGCTCAAGCTAACCCCAGTTGGTGCCGGTCTGACAACCCTCCCTCCCGGAACGAGGACGGTCAAGGGCGATAGCCCTCCAGGTAGGCGGCGGCCGCCGCGCCCTCCCGCCGGTGGAGTTCCTCACAGGCCCCGACCTCGTCGGCCACCCGTCGGAGCCGATGCTCGATTCCAGGGCCGCCATGTCCGGATCTCGCGAAGAAGCTCCTGGCGGCCGCGAGCCGCTCCGGGGAGCAGCCCCCGGCGAAGGTCGGCATGAATTCCGAAAACGCGGGAGGGAGGCGGTTCAGGAGGGCCTGATAGTGGTCCATCACCCATTGGAATACGAGATCCCGGCTCGCCTCGTCCTTGGGCGTCCCCCGGAGCACCGCAAACATCTCGTTGGTCCGGAGGGTTCCCTCCAGGGCGAAGGCGAGGGCTTTCTTCTGAAGCTCCGGATCCCGAAACGACGCCAGGGCGGTCAGGTATCGCCCGCGCTCGACCGGGGTCTGCGCGGTCTCGAACCGTTGGCGGTAGGCGTCGAAGAGGGACGCGTTTCCGTGATACGCGGCGAGACCGAGCGCGGCGTCGTGGAGGGACGCGGGGACTTCGTCCGGATGCTGCATGGTGAGCTGGGCCATGGAATCCGCGTAGGCGAGGACCGCCGGGTCCCGTCCGGACTTCCCCAGCTCCTCCAGCAGCCGGGGACGGGTGAGGGTTACGGCGTCGTCCTCTCCCGGTCTCGGGCGCATGCCGAAGCGGGTCAGGGCGGGTTGGAGCGTGGCCTTGACGTAGGCGGCATAGGCGTCGGCGAGGGAGTCGGGGACCAGGGCTTCCTTCACCCCGGCCAAGCCGCCGATGATCGCGTTCACCACGAAAGGACTGGTCGTCCCGGAAAAGGCGTTGAGGGTGCGGTAGTACGCGTCCCCCCCGATAATCCCCGCCTTGAGGAGCCCGGTCAGGTTGCTCAGGAACTCCACCTGCTCGCGCGCGGAGAGCGCGGTCGGGGCGGCGGCGGCCAGCGCGGCCAGGGTCGCGGGCGAGGTGCGCCAGCGGTAGTAGCCGTGGGCTCCGCCATTGGGATAGATCCAGGCCGGAGGCGCGCCCGACCCCAGGTCCACCTCCGAGCTCCGGGTGTCCAGGTAGACGGTCCGGCTCGCCAGCGAGTCCCCCGAGGGGTAGGTGAGGACCACGGGGACCTTCCAGAGGAGGTTCTTGGATTCCGTCCCGAAGTTCCGGAATCGCTCCTGGGAAACGCGGGCTTTCCCGCCGGGAAGGAGTTCCACCCTCACCAGCGGCAATCCCGGCTGCTCGATGAACGTGGACATGCCGCCGGCCACGTCCTTTCCGGACACGTCGGCCAGCGCGGCCCAGAGATCGGAGGAGGAGGCGTTCCCCCAGGCGTGAGCGGCGAGGTAGGCGTTGATTCCCCGCCGGAAGCTTTCCGGTCCCACCCAGGACTCGAACATGCCGAGGACGGCCTTGCCCTTGTTGTAAGCCAGGCCGACGTTGCCCAGCATCTCGGCGATGGAGTTGACCGGATTGCGAATCGGTTCGGCCGAGGGCTGGGCGTCCTGCTCCATGATCTCCAGCGAGGCGTTGAGGGTCTCCATGTTCTGGTGCAGCTCGGGATGAACCTCCTGGGTGATCTTGTCGCCCATCCAGTCGGCAAAGGACTCGTTGAGCCAAAGGTCGTCCCACCACGTCATGGTCACCAGGTCCCCGAACCACTGGTGTGAGATCTCGTGGGCGGTGATCCGGACCAGGCTGCGGACGCGCGACGGGGTCTCCTCGCTCGCGTCCACCAGGAGAAGCCGGTCGGCGAAGGTGATCGCCCCGGCGTTTTCCATGGCGCCCGGCCAGAACTCCGGCGCGGCGATGAGATCGAGCTTCCGATAGGGGTAGGGTCGCCCGAAGTAGCGCTCAAGGGCGTCCATGATGGCCGGGGTTTCCCGCGCCGCGGCCTCGGCCAGGTCGCCTTGGCCCTTCACCGCAACCACCGAACCCGGCACCCCCATGCCGGCGATCGGAACGGTGTCGAAGGCCCCCACCGAGAGCTCCAGGAGGTAGCTGGGAAGGGGTTTGGTGTTGTCGAAGCTCACCGTCTTCCAGTCGCCGTCCTGCTTCTCGGACCGGACCGGGGTGTTCCCGATTGCGACCAGATTCTCGGGGATCCGCGCCGTCAATTGCCAGGGGACCTTGAACTCGGGTTCGTCCCAGCAGGGAAAGGCGCGCCGGGCGTCGGCGGCCTCGAACTGGGTGAACACGTAATGCCGGCCGCCGGCCTCGGCTCGATAGAGTCCGACCGCGGTGGTGTCGAAAAGGCTGTGGAACGACACGGCCAGAACGTATTTTCCCGGCGCCAGCGGCCGGTCGGCGCGCACCTCGATCAGGTCGTTTCCCACCGGTTCCGACTTGAGCACCACCCGGAGGTCCTGGCCGATCAGGACGCTCCGGTCCAGGGTGAGGCTCCGGGCGTGGAAGCGGAACCGGTCGGTCTCCCGATTCACCTGGAGAACGACCTGCACCGACCCCGAGTAGTCCGGGCGATCGGGGTCGACGGTGAGGTGAACCTCTTCGAAGGTGGGAACGACGTCGTGCCCCAACCGGACGATCTCCGCCCGCGCTTCCGAGGCGCCGAAGACGGCGCCGGCCAGCACGCAGCACATCCCGAGGACCATGGCACGCGGAAGCAGGAGACGTTGCGGCATACGGCTCTCCTTCGATGGTCCCGGTTGATGGGGACCGGGAACGGCGGTAGGCGGCTACAACTCCTTGAACCGGTCGGTGGCGAGGATCAACTGGTCCACGATTCCGGGCTCGCCGGCGGAGTGACCGGCGTCGGGAACAAGATGGAAGTCCGCTTCAGGCCAACGACGGTGGAGGTCCCAGGCCGTGGTCATCGGGCAGACCACGTCGTAGCGACCCTGGACGATGACTGCGGGGATGGAACGGATCCGGTCCACACCTTCCAGGAGTTGGTCGGGGTGTTCGAAGAACCCGCGATTGGTGAAGTAGTGGCATTCGATGCGCGCGAAGGCCTCGGCGAACTCGTCCCCCCCGAAATCCTCGATGAGCTTGGGATCGGGGATGAGCTTGCTGGTGGTGGCCTCCCACACGCTCCAGGCCCGGGCCGCCTCGGAACGGATCGCGGGATCGTCGCTGGTCAGCCGCCGGTAGTACGCGGCCACCAGGTCGTCCCGCTCCGCCTCGGGAATCGGAGCCAGGTACTTTTCCCAGGCATCGGCGAAGATGAAGCTCGCCCCCTCCTGATAGAACCATCGGATTTCCTTGGGACGGAGCAGAAAAATACCGCGAAGCACCAGCGCCTTCACCCGATCGGGATGGGTCTGGGCGTAGGCCAGGGAGAGCGTGCTCCCCCAGGAACCGCCGAAAACCAACCAGCGATCGATGTCCAGGGCCTCCCGGATCCTCTCCATGTCCGCCACGAGGTCCCAGGTGGTGTTCTGCTCCAGATTTGCGTGAGGAGTGCTCTTTCCCGACCCCCGCTGGTCGAAGACCACGATGCGGTAGGCGTCCGGGTCGAAGTACTGGCGATACTGGGGGATGCTGCCGCCCCCGGGTCCGCCGTGGACGAAGACCGCCGGCCGACCCTTGGGGTTTCCGGATTCCTCGACGTGGATCGTGTGAACCGGCGAAACCTGGAGCTGGGTGGTCTTGTAGGGATCGATCGGCGGATACAACGAACGCATGACATCGCCTCCAAGCGGTTGGAATTCGGAGATGAATGATAGCCCGCCGAAGGGCGGGGGGCCAAGGGCCGAGGCCCGGCCGGGGAGTGAGGGCCACGCGGGATCCCGTGCGCCGGCCGGGGGATCAATGGTGGCGGCGGGTCCTCTCCGCGGTCTCGTGGGCGAGATGAAGGGGCTCGGGGAGGCGATGGCCGTGGAAGAGCCGGGGGGCCAGCTCCAGGATCGAGGGAAGGTCGACCCGGTGGCCGGGAGAGAGGAAGATCGGCGCGCTCTCGGGTCGGGACCGGAAGGCGACGCCCACCACCTCCCCGCCCATTCGGACCTCGCTGGAGGATCCGGCCCGGCGTTCGGGCTCCCGCCACTCTCCCCCCAGCGGGGTCTTGGCGCAGCCGATGGTGGGGACGTCCAGCAGAACCCCAAGGTGGGTGGCCAGGCCCGCCCGGCGGGGGTGGGCCACCCCGTGTCCCTCCACCAGGAGCACGTCCGGGGCTTCGGTGAGCTTCCGCAAGGCGGCGAGCAGGATGGGAAGTTCACGAAAGGCGAAAAGTCCGGGAACGTAGGGGAATGTGCATGCGGTCACCCCGGTCTGGATCTCGATCCGGATCAGGGTTTCGACGTTGAGCGCCACCGCGGCCGCGTACCCCAGGACGCCGTCGGGGGCATAGGCCGCGTCCACTCCCACCACCCGATGGGGATGCCGGCGGAACGGCGCCAGCCGGACCAGCCCCCGGACCGTCTCCTGGAGGGCGACCGCCTCGTCCAGGGAGCGGGCCTCAGCCAGCTCGGGATGGGTTATCTTCATCGCGATGGGCCCTCCGGGAACGGGACGCGAGGAGTGTCAAGGGAGGCGGGGGGCAAGTCAATGGGGCATCGACCTACGGCGGAACCATGAGCCTGGATGCACAGAACGAAGGGGACTTCGGCGGCCGCTTCACCGATTGGGTCCCGCTGGCCGAAGGGGCGGAAGGCCGGCTCTTCCGCGTGCGGGACCGCTGGACCGGCCGCATCTCCGCTCTCAAGGTGGGGGGCGGGCCCGAAGCCAACAAGTCGCTGCTCCTGGAGTACCGGCTGCTGGCCCGGCTGCGCCATCCGTGCCTCATCGAATCCCGCGATCTGCTTCGTCACGGAAACACCGTGGCTCACCTCATGGAATACGTGCCCGCCCTGGAGCCGACCCGGATCTGGGAAATCGGGGGTGAGCCCGCCGTGCGGGCGGCTCTGACCCAGGCGCTCCGCGGGCTCCACTACCTTCACCGCCACGGCTACGTTCACGGCGACGTCGCTCCCGGAAACCTCCTGGTCTGGAAGGAGGGGGAGCGGTGGCGGTCGAAGGTGGCCGATCTGGGGCTCACCCTTCCCCTGACCGAGGCGGCTCGGGCGGGGGTTCGCGGCACCCTTGGATACCTGGCGCCTGAAACCGCCCGCGGTGAGGGCGCGGCCCCCGCCTCGGATCTGTACGCGCTGGCCGCCACCGCGACGACCTGGATCGACGGACGGGGTCCCTGGGAAGGACTCGGCTCCGCGGAGGCCATGAAGCGCCTGGCCGCCGGACCCGAGGTGCCTCCGCCGGTCCGGCGGACCTCGCCCGAGCTCCTCACCCTTCTCACCGCCCTCGGACGTCCGGTCCCCGCCGAGCGGGGCCCCGTGCGCTGGTCGGACCTCCGGGCCGATGCCGCGGCCTGGGGCCCCGATGTCCTCGAAGCCGGGGTGTTCGGTCTCGACACCGCCCTGGATCGCTGGCAAACGTGGATGAGCAACCTCGGCGGGGGGGCGGTGGGCGCGGTAGCGCTTCGGGGACGCGCGGGAACCGGACGGACCACCGCGGCCCGTGCGATGGCCCGCCGGCTCGTGGGTCAAGGCTGGGCCGCCCTGTGGGATCTCCCACTTGGTGCGGTGCGCGACTGGCTCGAGGCCGCGACGGGGGACCCCGATCCGGTGCGGCTGGCCCGGGAGCTGGCGCGCCGGTTCGAGGAGAAGGACGTGGTGGTGCTCTGGCCCGAGCGGGCGGGGGGGGTGGAATCGCGACTCCTCAGGGCCTTTGTGGTGGGGAGGGACCGGGAGGGGAGCGGCACCCGCACCTGTGTGCTCAAGATCGTCCCGGCGGTGGAGCCCGACGATGACTCGGTATGGCTCGGCGGCGCGGTGCGCGCACTGGCCGAGGATTGGCCGGGACCGGAGGAGGACGGTCTGGCCGGGCTCGTCCTCGATCTCTTTCCCGAAGAGGAGGGCTACGGTGTCGATCACCCGCGCCCCGAGGTCCGATCCGGGGCCAGCCCACTCGGCCTGGTGCTCCTGAAGCGGGCCGCCCGGGGGGGCGGCCGCAGGGTGGACCGGACTCCGAGGCGCGGACCGTGGAGTCCGAGGCCGTCATCATGTGGGAGCGGGCGTCGGCCGGGGCTCGGGACGCCCTGTCGCTCCTCGCCTGGAGCGACACCGGTTGGCGATGGTCGTCGCTGGCCGAGGCCCTGGATTGGAGCGAGACGGAGCGGATCCGGGTCCAGGGGGAAATCAGGCGGCTGGGCCTCAGTCGCGGAGATTACGAGCGGGGAGAGTTACAGGAGAGAATCCCCGATTGGCTGGTGCACGCCGCCCTGCGCCGCTCCAGCGCAAACCATTTCGGGGGGGAACGGATCGAGGCGATCGCGGCCCGCCTGGAGGGCTCCGGGGACCTCCATCGAGGCGATCTTGCCCTGGCGCGAGACCTGTTCGCCCGGGGGATCTTCCTGCCGGGGTATCTGGGGGACGCGCTCGGGAGCCGGCTTGCCGAGGGCCGCTACGAGGACGTGCTGGGGTTCTGGAAGGAGTTCAAGGATCGACCCGAGGCCCGGAAACCGGAATTCCTGTTCGTATGGGAAGCGGGACGGCGCGCGGCCCATCGGCTCGGCCGGTTCCCGGAAGAGGTGGAGATCCTCCGGCGCCTGCTCGGGTCCGAGAGCCCGCCGGAGGTCGAGATCGATCGTCGCCGGATGTTGGCCGACGCTCTCTTCGCGGTGGGTGATTGGCAGGGCGCGGTGGCGGAGTGCGAGGCGTTGTCCGCGTCCGCCGAGGCTACGGAGCGGGAGCGGGTCCGGGCGGAGTTGCAGAAGGCGGAGTTTCTGTGGGAGGTCGGGCGGTTCCCCGAAGCCACCGGCGCCTACGAGACGTGTCGTCACGGGCCGGAGTCCGACGAGCCTCTGCTCCTCAAGTATCTGGTGGGGAGGGCCCGCCTGGCCGCGCAAGTCGGCGACATCAAGGCCATGGCGACGTTTCTGGAGGAGGCCGAACGTCGCCTGGGGCCCGAAACATTGGAATCGGATCCCTACTACTTCTATGCGAGGGCCGGACTCGAGTTCCAGAGGGGGAACCCGGAGGCGGCCGCGCCCTTCACCCACAGAGCCGTGGCGCTCGCGGAGAAAGCTTCGCGTTGGCAGGACTCGGTCCGGTTCTCGACACGCGCCAGCGTTGTGGCCTACGACAACGGGAAGATTCTCGAGGCCCATCGCGGAACCACGCAGGCGCTGTCCACCGCATTGGCCACGAAGAGCGATCGAACGGCCGCGATGGTCATGCTGTTCCTGGGCTTCTACGAGGTGCAGCTAGGACGCTTCGGGGCGGCACATCGGCGGATGGAATTTGTACTCAAGGAAGCAGAGAGATTGGAAGATCGCGGGCTGGCGAGCTCAAGCGTGGCGGCTTGCCACTTTCTCGCTTCGAATGCCGGTACGACCTGATCTCTTGGTTCAAGGCGGAAGCGGGTCTGAGGCAGACTCCACGCTCAGCGGTCGAAGCCTATCTAGCTGAGGGTCGAGGTGATGCACGTTGCATGTGCACTTGAGCAGTGGGACGACAGCTGCGAATCACCTGGAGAGAGCGATCAGTGCCCTGAAGGCGACGGGACAAGTGGATCAGCAGGCCTCAGTCGAAACGAGGCTGGCGTATGTCCTGAAGCAAGCTGGGCAGACTTTGCGATGAGGCTCGAGAGGCCTATGAACGCGCGCGCAGGTCGCTTCTTCATCTCAGGGGGGCTACCCCCGCTACTCGCACCTTCACGGTATTATCGGACGCAGCACTTGGAAGACTACCGGACGGACTCTGATGTTCGTGAAGAGGTTCACAGAATCTCCATAGGAACACCGATTCATGGATATGGCATTCTGGGGATTGGAGTTGCTCAAATCTGGCTCCACCACAGAACGCCATCGAAGTCAAGCGAGGGGTGCTTCAAGCCATCCAGACTATCAGCAGTTCAATGGATGATCCCGGGTAGAAGGAAAACTGTACCTGTCTTTGCCCCGGATCAAGGAACACGCTCTTGGCGCTTCGCACGTAATCCGCCTATTCCCAATCGGGAACTTGCGTGCTCTGCGTCCCAACCTGCTGGTCCTGCTGGATGCTGTTCGTATCCACCCCGGTGGGAGCGGTCTGGCCGCAGCCCCAGGCGAAGACGGAGATGGCGAGGACGCTGGCGGCGATGATCAACCGACGGACTTTGGAAGCTTGGCTCTTCATGGTCTGCTCTCCTTGAAACCCCCTGCGGATGCCCGGGCCGTTGTCCACCGCCCTCGGCGCGTGCCACTGAATAAGGGCAAGAGCGGTGCCACCCGCGGCGAGACCCGGTCCCAAGGACTTCTAAACGACCGGATTTCAAGGAGTTATTCTTTCCGTTGCACCGGAGGATCGAGTCGTGGTGTCGGGATTGGGGTGGGGGAAATCCCGCTTCGGATGATGGGAGGGGACCCGGATGGGCGGCGCCGACCCAACGAATGCGACCCAAGCGTCGATCGTTCATGGGGTTGGCCCCCGATGGCTGACCTCAGCCCAAGATGGGGGAAGGGACCCAGGGAGGGTCGGTGGGCCTCACGACCCGGCCCGGGGCCGGGTCCCGCTCCTCGGGCGAGGAGACGGAGCAGGTTGAATTCGGGTGCCGTGCCGGAACCTCGGAGGATAGACTCGACCGATCGGGGCTCATATCCGGGTCACCGCCGTACCCAGGCCGAGGGGCATGTTGCATAACACCCTTTTCAACAATCGCTTAGCGGGAAGCCTCCTCCTCGTCGGGCTCCTCGTCCCGGCCATCGCCTCGGGCGGGGCTCCCGGCTCGTCGGCGACGAGCGGGCGCCCGTCCCCGCCGGGGCCTCGGACGGTGCCGGCGCTGGTCCCCTTCCTGGAGCAGGGACTCGTCCCCCCCGGCGAACTCGACGATCTGCTTCGGCTCGATGCCCGGGAGCTGGCCGAAGTCGTCCGAACGCTGTCTCCGACCCTCGCGCCGTGCAATCCTCCGGAGTTCGGTCCGCCCGAGCAAGCCGACAGCGTGGACGTGCTCCACTACGACATTCACATCCAGGAGATCGACCGGGCCATGCGCACCGTCCGCGCCGAAGCCACGGTGACCCTCACCGCCCTTCGGTCGTTGACCGCGCTGGACCTGGACTTCGACGGAATGGGGGTGTCCCGGGTCGAAGTGCGGGGGAGCGGCGACACCACCTTCGTCCAGGTCCCCTACGAACAGGCTGCCGCCCTCCTTCGCGTGGGACCCATCTCCGAGGTCCTCGCCGGCGGGCAAATCGAGATCCGGGTCGCCTATGCGGGAACCGACCCCGAGTGCCAGGGCATCAGCACCCCTCCCGGAGGACTCGTGTTTTCCGACCGCGGATCCCACACCTTTGCCGAGCCCACCTATGCCCGGAACTGGTTTCCCTGCCACGACGTCCCCCGGGACAAGGCCACCCTCACCCTGACCGTGGACGCCCCTGCCGGCCTGGTCGCCTCGGGGACCGGAGTCCTGGTCTCGGAGACCGCGATCGGGGACCGGACACGATACGTGTGGAGCATGGATCAGCCGACGGCCACCTACCTCATGGCTTTCTACCTGGGCGACTATGTGAAGCTGGAGGAGACCGGCCCCGACGGGCTTCCTCTGGAGTTCTTCACCTATCCGGAGATCGCCGACGACACCCGCGAGGCCTTCGCCACCGTGCCGGACATGGTTTCATTCTTCTCCCGGATCCGGCCCTTCCCCTTCCCCCGCTATGCCATGACGGTGGAGGACTTCGGAGGTGGCATGGAGCATCAAACCAACACCCTGATCGGCTGGTACTTCATCGGGGGGCGCTCGACCGAGAGGGAGTTGGAGGATCTCTACGCCCATGAACTGGCCCACCAGTGGTGGGGAGACATGATCACCCCGTCCGCGTGGCGGGACATCTGGCTCAACGAAGGTTTCGCCACCTACTTCGACCTGCTATTCACCGAGTACCGCTACGGTTGGGGACCGATGCGCGAGCGCCTGGCGGTCATGGACAGCGTCTATCTGGCCAACCCGCAGCTGGACCAGCCTCTCACCGAGCCGCTTCCGGGCCGGCTCCTCTCCTTCGTGGAGTACAACAAGGGGGCGCGGGTTCTCGACATGTTGCGCTCGGTGTGCCGCCTGAGGTCGGCCGGGGGACCTCCGATGAGGACCGACGAATTCGAAGGCCGAACCGCTCCCGGGGATGAGCGCTTCCTGGACATCTTCCGCCGTTATGCCGCCGAGCATGCATACGGCAACGCCACCTCCGCCGACTTCCAGGCCGCGGCGGAGGACGTGCTCGGCGAGAACCTGACCTGGTTCTTCGGCCCGTGGCTCGGCCAGACCGGGTACCCGAAGTACCAGATCGACTGGCGGAGCGCCCCCGCCGGCGCCGGAACCCGGCTCCGGGTGCGGATCCGCCAGGTTCCCTCGGGCACCGCCCTCTACCGCATGCCGATCCAGATCCGATACCTGAGCCCGGGCGCGGAATTGGATGAGGCCCGCCGGGTGGACGGCGAGTACAGCTCATGGGCGGTGGACCTGCCCCGGGCGGACTGGGGGGTGGAACCCGACCCCGAGGGCTGGCTCCTGGCGGTCTTCGAGCGCGCGGACCTCTTTCCCGCCCTGGAAGGCCTGACCGTGAGCCCGATGCCCTCCGCCGCCGGCTTCGGCTTCTCCGGGACGCTGTCCGGGGACGTGGGCGGTCGCGCAAGCCTGGCGGTGTACGACGTTCGTGGGCGGCGTGTCGCCGAGCGGGACCTGGGGATCCTTGGCCCGGGGGAGTTCCAGGCCCGGTGGGACGCCGTGGCGGACGACGGCCGTGCGGTGCCCGCCGGGGTCTACTTTGCCCGGTTCCGGGTCGCCGGTTCGCTGGCGACCCGGAAGTTGGTGGTCCTTCCCTAGCCTCGACCCGATTAGCGGGGGGTTGCACAAGCCGGACCTGCTAGAATCCAACCTGAGTGAAATCTAAGGTCGGTCTCGCCTGGGGCCGATCTTCAGATCGGGACTGGAATTCGGCCCACACCACGTACACACCAGCACGCGAGAATTCCGTCCTTCCGACCCTATGCGAGATTCCAGCGTGCCGCGGCTCACCCCTCAGGGCCGCCGGTGAGGTCATGACCCGAACATCCAAACGGTTGAGGCCGGCCCTTCAGGTGGCCGGGCTCTATGTCATCGTCGCGGCGTTGTGGATCCTGTTCTCGGACAGGTTCCTGGAGCATCTGGCTGCCTCGCCCAGCGTCCTGACCCGCCTTCAGACCTTCAAGGGATTGGGCTACGTCATGGTCACCGGGTGCATCCTCTACCTGGTGCTGGATCGGTTGTTCCAGGGCGCCGAGGCCTCGCGGGACGCGTTGCGGGAGCAGAACCGCCGCCTGGCCACCCTGCTCAGCAACTTGTCCGGCATGGCCTACCGCTGCGCCAACGATCCGGACTGGACCATGGAGTTCGCCAGCGAGGGGACGCTGGCCATCACCGGCTACGAACCCGAACGGCTGATCGGAAACCGCGATGTCTCTTTCGGAGACCTGGTGTACTCCGAAGACCGGGCCATGGTATGGGACCGGGTCCAGGATGCCCTGGGCCGGCGCGAGCCCTTCCAACTGGTGTATCGCCTCACCAATGCTTCGGGGGAGATCAGGTGGGTCCTGGAGCAGGGTCGGGGAGTCTTCGACGATGAGGGACGGCTCGAGGCGATCGAGGGGTTCATCTCCGACATCACCCAGGTGAAGCTCCTGGAGGCTCAGTTCCGGCAGGCCCAGAAGCTCGAGGCGATCGGAAGGCTGGCCGGCGGCGTTGCCCATGACTTCAACAATCTCCTCACCGCAATCGGCGGCAACAGCCGTCTCCTGCGAAGGAAGGTCGGGGAGGATCATCCCGGCCATCAGAACCTGGCCGAGATCGACAACGCGGTGGAGCGGGGAGCGGGGCTCACCCGCCAGCTTCTGGCTTTCAGCCGTCGCCAGCCGCTCCAACCGGAGAACCTGAACCTGAACACGACGGTGGCGGACCTGGAGCAGCTTCTGGCCCGGCTTCTGGGCCGGGACGTCGAACTGAAGATCGAGCATCAGCCGGAGGCGGGCTGGATCCGCGCCGACCGGAACCAGATCGAACAGGTTCTCATGAACCTCGCGGTCAACGCGCGGGACGCCATGCCCAACGGGGGCTCGCTCACCATGGCGGTGGGCAGCCGGCGCCTCGATGGGAATGCGGCGGAAGCCCACGGGCTTCCCCCCGGTCGCTACGAGACCCTGGAGGTGTCGGACAGCGGCACCGGTATCGATCCGCAGATCATGAGTCGGATCTTCGAACCCTTCTTCACCACCAAGGAAGCGGAGAAGGGAACCGGACTCGGACTTTCCACGGTGTACGGCATCGTGAAGCAGAGCCAAGGCCACATCGATGTGACCAGCGTTGCGGGCGTGGGAACGACGTTCACCGTCTTCCTGCCCTACGTCGATCCCGTGGGAGAGCGCCGCTCCCCGAACGGTGACCCCGACCCGCCATCCGGTACGGAGGCGCCCGGGAGCGGGACCTCGCCGGAGACCTCCTCACGAACGGTCGAGCGCGCCTGACCCTCAGGTCCGCCGCCCAGGCGGAACCGGCTCCCGCCACCGTCCCGCGTCGGTTATGATGGTCCGCGTTTTACCCTCACCGCGGAAGCTCCAAGCCATGTTGATCGCTCAACTCAGCGAAGTGTCCAAGGCCTACGGTTCGAACGACGTCCTGGAGAGTGTCCACTGGCAGATCCAGGACACCACCCGCGCGGCCATGGTGGGCCGGAACGGCGCAGGGAAGACCACCCTCTTCCGGCTCCTGACCGGGGAACTCGAACCCGACCGGGGGACGGTCTGGCGGCGGCGCGGCGCGGTGATCGCCGCCATGGAGCAGGAAGTCCGGGTGGAGGACCTCCGAACCCTTCGCGAGGAGGCGGCAAGCGGGCTCAAGCACCTGGAGGAACTGCACGCGGAGTTCAACGCGGTCACCCGGGAGCTGGGCTCGGTCAGCGAGGGGGATCCGGGGACCCGGGATCTTCTCGACCGGTACGCCGGGCTCCAGGAGCGGCTGGAACGCGAGGGGGGCTACTCCTTCGAGGCGCGGGTCTCGGCGGTGCTGGAGGGACTGCACTTCCGGGAAGAGGATCTCGACCGGCCGCTGGTCGAGTTCAGCGGCGGCCAGAAGAGCCGGGCCATCCTGGCCCGCGTGCTCCTCAGGGATCCCGATCTCCTGCTTCTCGACGAGCCCACCAACCACCTCGATCTCGATGCCATCGAATGGCTGGAGGCGTTCCTGGGGAGCTACCAGGGCGGCTTCGTCATCATCAGCCACGACCGGATGTTCGTGAACCGGCTGGCCCGGGGGGTGGTGGAGATCCGGAACCGCCGTCTCCAGCATTTCCAGGGGAACTACGACGACTTCCTGGTCGAGCGCGAACGGCGCCTCGAGGAGCAGGCCAAGCGCTACGAGCTCCAGCGGGTCGAGATCCTCCGCCAGGAGGACTTCATCCGCCGGAACCTAGCCGGCCAGAAGACCAAGCAGGCCCAGTCCCGGCGGAAGGCGCTGGAGAAGCTGGAACGCATCGATGCCCCGGAATGGCCGGCCTCGAGCATCCACATGAAGCTCCCCGAGCCGTCGCGGAGCGCCAAGATCGTGGCCGAGGCCAAGAAGCTCTCCAAGCGCTACGGCGATGCCCGCATCTTCTCCGACGTGTCGTTCTCGGTCATCCGCGGCCAGAAGATCGGCCTCATCGGTCCCAACGGGGTGGGGAAGAGCACCCTGGTGCGGATCCTGGTGGGGGAGGAGGGCCAGACCGAGGGGACGCTCCGGATCGGGCCGGGGGTGGAGATCGGCTACTACGAGCAGGAGCAGACCAGGATCCGCGGCCCCCAATCCGTTCTCGATGAGGTCTGGTCGGTCACCCCCCAGGTCACCGAGAACGAGATCCGGTCGTTTCTGGGGGGCTTCCTCTTCCGGGGCGACGATGTCTTCAAGGCGTTGAACCAGCTTTCGGGCGGCGAGAAGAGCCGGGTGGCCCTGGCCAAGCTGGTGCGCCACGGCGCCAACTTCCTGGTCCTCGATGAGCCCACCAATCACCTGGACATCGAATCCCGGGAGGTGTTCGAAGCCGCGCTGGAAATCTATGCCGGCACCGTGCTGGTGGTGAGCCACGACCGTTACTTCCTGGATCGGGTGGTGGACCACGTGCTGGAGCTTCGCGCGGTGGGGAGCCGGCTCTGGGAAGGTGGGTACTCGGCCTACGCTCACTCGCGGCGCGGCGTGACCGGCGCCGAGGCCTCGGAGAAGTCGCGGGGCGCTCCGGGGCCGGCGCCGGAGCCCTCCCCCCCGGCCGAACGGAGTGGAGACGGCGCCGAAGGCGTGGCAGGCGGGAAGCAGGCGCGGCGGAGGAGCTACGAGGAGCAGCGGCGGCGGAAGCGGGATGAGGAGAAGCTCCGCCGGCGGGTGGCCGACGCCGAGACCCGGATCGAGGAACTCGAGGCGGAGAAGGAGGACCTCATCCTGGCCATGGCCGAACCCGAGACCGCGGTCGATCCCGAGAAGCTGGGCCGGCTCCACCGGCGGCTGAAGGAGCTGGAGGCGGAGATCGGGGGGGCGATTTCCGAATGGGAGCGGCTCTCCATGCGTCTGGAAGCCTTCCTCGACGCCCCTTAAACGGTTGTTTGACCGGGAGTTCGAAACTTTTTGCCGTCCCCTCCCTTTTTTGCTTGCCGAGGCTTCATGCGAGTAGTATACATATGCACAGCAAACGGATTGAGCCCGGCAAGGTGTCTGTCCTCTCTAAAAGACGGGGAAAGTCGGGTGAGGCGGGCGAAGCCGACCTTGACCGGGCTGTTCTTGAGACCGCGCCCACGGGGCGCGGCAGGCAAACGACGGGGTTCCGGGCCGGCGCCGCAGCGGCGGGGCGCGGCCCGGACAACCCGTCAACCAACGCGGATGGGCGGGCGAGCGGCCCGCCGTCAAAGGGGGCGACCATGATCGCGGTGAACAGGGAATGGTCTGAAGTCCGATCCCGTCAGGAGGCGTACGCGCTACGGCGGGTCCTGGTGGGGGAGCTCCAGAAGGCATGTCGCAGCGTGCCCCGCCGGATTCGCGCGGAGCGTCTGCGGCGGTTCGCCGACGAGTGGAGCGAGTTCGTTCAGGAGCGACGGCTCGGACTTCTTCGCCGGGCGGTCGCCCTGGGACCCGCGGTGGCCACCGAGGCCGGAGATCTCTGGCCCAGGAGCTTTCTCCTGGCCCTGGCCGTCGGGCGGGTCCCGAAAGCCGCTCCCGCTCCACCGGCGGCCGCCTCCCCGGGCGTGTCGGCCCAGACGGACGTGAAGGACGCGGTGCGGGGATCAATGGCCAAAGCGAGCAAGAATGCTGGCCCCGCGGCCGGTCGTGCATTAGATTCGGTCGAGGAGAGGGCGAGGTGGCGGGATCGCCAAGGGGACCTGTTCTCCCCCGACCTCGTGACCCGGACCCTTCTGGGAGGCACCCCATGCAACGCCTGACCGCCCGACAGCAGGAGATTTTCGACTACCTGGCCCGCCATCTGGAGGAGCACGGGTACCCCCCCACCCTCCGCGAGATCTGCTCCGAGTTTGGGATGAGGAGCACCCGGGCCGCCTCGGACCATCTCCTGGCCCTCGAGCGGAAGGGGTTCATCGCCCGGACCCGCGACCGGTCCAGGGGAATCGAGATCATCGGAAGTCGGCCCAGCGCCTCCGGCCAGAGCGTCCCCCTGGTGGGGAGGATTGCCGCCGGGGCGCCCCTTCTCGCGGTGGAGAACATCGCCGAGCGGCTCACCCTGGACGCCTCCCTCCTCCGCGGAGACGGGAACTTCCTGCTGGAGGTCCAGGGTGAGAGCATGATCGAGGAACACATCTGCCCCGGAGACTACATCGTGGTCCGGCCCCAGGAGCAGGCAGTCAACGGGGACATCGTGGTCGCGATGATCGAGGACGAGGCGACCGTCAAACGCTTTGAAAAGAAAGCAGATAGGGTTCGGCTTCTTCCGGCCAACCAGACCATGGACCCCATCGTGGTGAGGAATCCGAAAGATCTGAAAATTGTTGGAAAAGTGGTTGGGCTTGTCCGGCGTCTCCAGTAAGCGGAAATTTTGGGTGACGGCGGGGGGGGGGCTGGTATAATGATGCTCGGTGGCTTGGCTGTGTCCCTGTGTAAGCTGGCTGCGCTCAGACGCGGCCCTTGCTCATCCCTCGTGGGACTGGCCGGTTACCCTTGTCAAGAGGTCGTGCCCTAGAGCACGAATCAGTCTTCAGGCTGGTTGCCCTCCAGCCGGGTGCCTACGCCCGGCTCCAGCTTGAGGCGGGGCCGGGGATCACCCCCCGGCCTTTTTTTTTCAGCGGTTCTCCCCGGCGTTTCTCGCACACAGCGCAAGCCTGTTGGATATTGTGATGCGGGGACGGCAGGGACGCGGAGGCGCCCGCGGGTCGTGGGCGCCGGTTGACCCTCGACTTTGTATCCTGGTACCTTCTGCGACCGGTTTTTGCCTGCGCCTCCGACGCGGCTTGGACGTCGGAGCGGCCTCGATTCGGGTCCCCATCGTCTAGTCTGGTCTAGGACACCAGCCTTTCACGCTGGCGACACGGGTTCAAATCCCGTTGGGGACACCATTCTTTCCTCCCTATCTCCTCCTCTGGCGCGGCCCGACTCCGATGTGGCCCGGCCCGCCGCCTTGGAGTCCGAATCCGACCCGGTTGGTCCGGGCTTTGCATCTTCTGGAGTCCATCGGTGCCGGTCCGGGGTGCGGGCGGCGGGGCCCGTGGGGGTCCACCCGACGCCAACGGGCCAAGCGACAGCCAATTCGGCGGGAGTGTCCGCTGCGGGGCGGCACCACGGTCCTCGGATGTTCTGGGGCGAATCCCCCCTGAGTGTGAGAGATCGCCCAGGTTCCCGGGCGAAGCGCCGCCGAAGGTCGGTCCACCAGGCGATGGGAACGGTCCTCTTCAAGGAGGCTTTCGATGCAACGACACCATCCGCTCCGCTCCAAGGCTGGCTTCACCATCATCGAGCTCATGGTGGTGACCGTCGTGGTGGGGGTTCTGGCCGGTATCGCGGTTCCGATCTACGGGAGCTACGTACGGCGGACCCGGGTCACCGAGGCCCAGTCCCGCATGGGGGAGATGATCACCGCGGCGAAGGCGTTCTCCCAGGAACACGCGGCATTGAATGGAACCCCCACCTGGCCGCCGGTGGCCGGGGAGTTCGGCCTGATGGACATGGCCGATTCCGAGAACTTCACCTATCAGATCTCCTCGGGCGGCGGCCAACCCGCCGACTCGAACCCACTGGTGATCACCGCAACCGGGAAGGGCAAGCTTTCCGGGATCACCCTGGTGATGACCGTTCCCGACATGTACGCGAGCGCGGACGCGCCGGTCATCACCGGCATCTGATCTCTCCGTGCCGATCCGCATGAACGGGCGGGACCGCTCACCGGGCGGTTCCGCCTGTCGTTTCCCGCCGCCCCCGCGCATCTTCCGCGCCCTCGCGCCGCGCCCCCGATCGAAACCACGCCGTCCCCTCGACGCCGCAGGCTCCTGGGTTATAGTCAGCGGTTCGAGGAGGCATCCCCTGCATGACGGATCACAGCGCCATGTCCGACAACCTGTCCAAGGGTTCCACCTGGGTCGTGCTCAAGTACGGCGGCACCTCGGTGGCTACGGCGACCGGATGGGACCGGATCGCCGAACGGGTTCGGGCACTCACCCCCGAACACCGGGTCTGCGCGGTGGTGTCGGCTCTGGCCACCGTCACCGACCGTCTGGAGCGCGCGGTGGCCGAGGCCCGGCAGGGAAAGACTGTCACCGCGCCTGATGAGCTTCGCGAGCTTCACCGGGCGTTGGGGTCGGCAGGCGGCCTCGAATCCGACGTTCCCGAACTGGCGGCTCTGTGGGATGAGCTTGCCCGGCTCCTGGACGGGATTCGTTTGACCGGGGAGACGCCCCCGCGTCTCACCGCCCGCGTGATGGCCATGGGGGAGCGGGCGTCGAGCCGGTTGGGGGCGGCGCTTCTGGCCGCCCGGGGGGTGAACGCGGCCTGGCTCGACGCCACCGAGATCATGGTGAGCGCGCCCCGGTCCATGGAATCCGACGAGGCGCGCTACCTGGATGCCGACGTGCCCGCCGAGCGCGACCCCGGCCCGATGGAGCGCGTGGCCGGCGGTGCGCGGGTGGTCATCACCCAGGGGTTTCTCGCGCGCACCGATCAGGGGGAGACGTGCCTACTGGGTCGGGGGGGAAGCGACACCTCGGCCGCCCTCTTCGCCGCGCGTCTGGGGGCCGAGTTCCTCGAGATCTGGACCGATGTCCACGGCATGTTCACCGCCGACCCGAGCCGCGTTCCCGCCGCGCGGTTGATCCGCCGGATCGGCTACCGGGAAGCCCAGGAACTGGCCAGCCTGGGGGCGAAGGTCCTTCATCCCCGCTGCCTGGTTCCGGCGGCGCGCCACCGGATCCCGGTGCGGGTGGCCCGGGTCCAGTCTCCGGAGATCGAAGGCACCCGGATCGAGGCCGACGACGGCGCCCATCCTGCGGTGACCGCGGTGACCTGCCGCACCTCGGTGACCCTGGTGAATCTCTCCGCCCTGGCCATGTGGGGAACCCCCGGCTATCTGGCGCGGGTCTTCGAGCCGTTCCGGGATCTGGGGATCTCGGTCGACCTCGTGACCACCTCGGAGTTCGCGGTGAGCGTCACCCTGGACACGGTTCCGGGGGGGATGGAGGGACGGGCGTTCCGGGAGCTGGTGCGGCGCCTCGAGGAGCTGGGGACGGTCCGGATCGTCCATCCCGCGGCGGTGGTGTCGATCGTCGGCCGGCGGATTCGCGCCGTCCTCCACGAGCTCGGCCCCGCCTTCGAGGCATTCCAGGAGCACCCGGTGCACCTGGTGAGCGTCTCCGCCGAGGATCTGAACGTCTCTTTCGTGGTGGACGAGGCGGACGCCCAGCCCCTGGTCGCCCGGCTCCACGCGCGCCTCTTTTCCGCCCACGACGAGGATCCGCGTCTCGGTCCCAGCTGGGAGATGCTCCGGGGCGGCCGCCCGGGCGAGCAGGTCGCCCCGGCGTGGTGGCGGGGCCGGCGGGAGGAACTCCTGAAGATTGCGGCGGACGGCCGCGCGCACTACGTCTACGACCTCGGCGCGATCCGGGCCCGAGCCGAAGCGCTCCGGCGCGACCTCCCCTCGATCAACCGGTTCTACTATGCGATGAAGGCCAACTCCCACCCCGACGTTCTCGCCGTTCTCGCCGGGGCGGGCTACGGGCTGGAGTGCGTGTCCGCGGCCGAGGTGGAGCGGGCGCGGGCCGTCGCGGGATCCGGGTGTCCGGTGCTCTTCACTCCGAATTTCTGCCCCCCGGAGGAGTACACGGCGGCGGCGGCCGTCGGCGCCGAGATCACGGTGGACGGTCCCGGTGCATTCGAAGCCAACCCCGAGCTCTTCCGTGGCCGCGATGTGGCGGTCCGGCTCGATCCGGGTCGCGGCTTCGGCCACCATCCCACGGTGCGGACCGCGGGCGCGCGGGCCAAGTTCGGGCAGCCCCTCGGGGATCTGGACGCGCTGGTCGAGGCCGCGTCGCGGGCGGGGGCGAGGGTCACCGGCCTTCACGCCCACGTCGGGAGCGGGATCTTCGATCCCGACGTCTGGCTCAGAACCGGGGAAGCCCTGGCCGGGATCCGCGAGCTATTTCCCGAGGCGCGCTGGCTCGATCTGGGCGGCGGGTTGGGGGTCCCCGAGCGCCCAGGGCAGGCTCCCCTCGACCTCGCCCTGCTCGAAGCGCGTCTGGCCGAGCTTCGCGCGCGGGTTCCCGGGCTCGATCTTCGCCTGGAGCCGGGCCGGTTCCTGGTCAGCGAAGGGGGGGTGCTGATCGCCCCGGTCACCCAGGTCCGGACCAAGGAAGGCGTCCACTACGCGGGGCTCACCACCGGGATGAACTCCCTCCTTCGCCCCGCCCTCTACGGCGCCTGGCACACCATTCACAACCTGAGCCGGCTGGACGAGCCGTGCCGGCGCTACTGGCAGATCGTGGGTCCGATCTGCGAATCGGGGGACGTCCTCGGCCGCGACCGATCGCTCCCCGATCCGGAACCCGGCGACGTTCTCCTGATCGAGAACGCCGGGGCCTACGGCGCGGTCATGAGTTCCCGCTACAATCTGCGGGAGCCGGCCTCGGAGATCGTGCTCGACTAGCGTCCCGCCGGAGGACCGCACGGGGTCGGGCGAGGGGAGAGCGAGACGTTGTCGTCGACCGAGGAGCGGGTGGACATCGCGGTGGTGGGGGCGGGAGCCGCCGGTCTCATGGCCGCGGTTCAGGCCGGCAGAGCCCGCGGCCCGGGGGCGCTCCGCATCGTCGTCCTGGACCGGGCGAAGAAGCTCGGGGCCAAGATCCTGGTGTCCGGCGGCGGGCGCTGCAACGTCACCCACGATCGCGTGGACGAGTCCGCCTTCGCCGGTTCCTCGCGCCGGGCGATCCGGAAGGTGCTCCTCCGCTACGACGTTCCCCGCACCGTGGCCTTCTTTGCCGAACTCGGGGTCGAACTCAAGCGGGAGGAAACGGGAAAGCTCTTCCCGGTGAGCGACCGCGCCCGCAGCGTGCTCGACGCCCTCCTGGGGGCGGTCCGGGAAGCCGATGTGGAGGTTCGTAATCCCTGGCGGGTCGAGTCGGTGCGCCGCTCCGAGGACGGGTTCGTGCTCGCGCGCGCCGAGGCCTCGGAGGGGGCGGACACCGGTGCGGGGGCGAACCCCGCGCGCCTCCACGCCCGGCGCGTGATCCTGGCCACCGGCGGCCGGAGCCTTCCCCGCTCGGGATCGGACGGACACGGGTACGCGCTGGCGCGGTTCCTCGGGCACACCCTCACCCCGCGGATCCTGCCGGGGCTGGTGCCGCTCACTCTCCCCGACGGCCACCCGCTCCGCGCGCTCTCCGGGGTTTCCGCCCAAGCCACCCTCGAGCTTCGAGGCGCCACCGGAAGGCGTCAGGAGCGCCTCACCGGATCGATCCTCTGCACGCACTTCGGTGTCTCGGGGCCCAACGTGATGGACATGAGCCGCTACTACCTGAGCGCGGTGGCCGCCGAGCCCGGTGCCCACCTGGCGGTGAACTGGCTTCCCGAGGAGACCGGCGCGAGTCTGGATGCCGCGCTCCGGGGGCTTCGGGCGCGGACCGTGGGGCGATACCTGGGGGACCGGCTCCCCGAACGCCTGGGCCGCGCCCTCTGCGAGGCCGCGGGGGTGGATCCCGGCCGGCCCGGACACGCCCTCACCCGGGAAGAACGGCGCGCGTTGGTGGCCTCGGTGATCGACTATCCGCTCCCGGTCACCGGCCACCGCGGCTACAATTTCGCCGAGGTGACGGCCGGCGGCGTGCCCCTGGCCGAACTCCGGCTCGAGACCCTGGAGTCCCGGCTCGCCCCCGGGCTCCACCTCTGCGGGGAGATCCTGGATGTGGATGGACGGATCGGGGGGTACAACTTCCAGTGGGCCTGGGCGAGCGGATTCGTGGCCGGGACCGCCGCGGCCTCGGGGATCTGACCGGAACCCGAGGCGAGGCATCGCCACCCGGCGATGTCCCCGTTTCGGGTGTGACCGATCGGCGGGAATCGCGTCCGACCCGGTGGACCCGGTGTGTGTAGCGCCGAGAGGGATGGGAGGCCGTGGGCGGCCGCAGCGAACGAGGAAGCGATCATGCCGAACTACGATTTCCAGTGCCCGGCCTGCGGGCGGGTGTTCGAAGAGAATCTCCTGATCGCCGAGCGCGACCGGGACGACGTGGCCTGCCCCGACTGCGGCCACGATGGGGCGAGCCGAAGGGTCAGCGCCCCCCACATCGGGGGCGGTGGCGGTGGCGCGCCGACCCGTTTCGTGCCCACCTGAGGCACGGGGGGATGCGGCTAGCCGGCCGGGAAGCGCGGAGCGTTTCCGATTCGATTGCACCGGGGGTCCCGAGCGGGGCCCCCGGTTCTGCTTGGTCCGGGCCAGCCGGGGACGTTCCGCGGGCGTCGCGGCCGTTCGGGTTGCGCCCCGGGACGGACGGGAGCGCCGGAGCGGAATCAGAGCGTGTCGACCGCCGCCGCCACCGCGTCGCGATAGCCCTGGTAGAGCGAATGCAGACCGTCGTCGTCGTCGGCGTGGCGGTCGACGCGTCCCAGGATCACCGCCACGTCCTCGCGGCTCACCTTGGCCGGCGCGCCAGGGGGATCGGGTCGCGCGGCCAGGTACAGGGTGGCCAGGGCCAGGTGGGCGGCATACAGGCAGAAGCGGCGCATGTCCGTCCGGCGCGGCGGGAGGGAGAGGATGTAGTCCTCGGCGGCGTCCATGTGTTCCAGCGCGCGGACGATCACCCGGCGCGCGGCCTCCGGCCGGAGGAGCGTGCGGCCGTCGAGCTGCTGGAACCACCCCCGGGGAAGGTAGGTGATCCCGCGCCGTCCGTCGCGATCGTGATCCTTGATGACGTTGGTGAGCTGGAGTCCGAGCCCGAATCGCCGCCCCGACTCGGCGCGCCCCGGAGTGAGCCAGCCCGCATCGCCCAACGCCCGCCCGAAGAACCGGGAGAGGAGGATGCCCACCGTCCCTGCCACCACGTGACAGTAGCGCTCCAGCTCGTCCAGGTTCCGGCAGGCCTCCACCGGAGCCGGCCCCCGCGCGGGGCCGGGGTAGGAAGCCATGCCGCCGATCATCTCGTCCAAGCACTCGCTCACATCCCGGCGCGCGCCGGGTTCGATCGCCGCGTAGCAGTCGAATACGTCTCCGGCGTGACGGAGGAGGCTCTCGTGGTGAACGTCCCCGTAGGGAGGGAGGAGTTCCTGGAAGCGGCGCCGGGCCGCCTGGTCGCCTGGAGCCCGGACCAGGCGGGTCAGTTCCTCGAAGAGTGCGCGGCGGGTCTCCGGAGCCAGGTCGTCGCGGTCCTCCACCGTATCCACGATCCGGCAGAGGAGGTATGAGATTCCCACCTGGAAGCGCAGGGGTTCCTCCAGGACCGGGATGGAGAGAGCAAAGGTACGGGAGACATGGGGAAGGATGTCCCGGCAGTAGGCCCGCCGGGCGGCATCGCTCTCTTCCTGCCTACGATCGAGCATGGCCCCCCCTGTAAGGCCCCGGCGGTAACCTACCAATCGTATAGAGCTACCGGAAAATCGCCCCCGAGTCCACTGCTTTTCCATGGTGTAGACTCTCCGGTCTCGCCGCGGAGCGGGAATCGCGGCCGGGAAGGGAGGATCGGTGTCGGGAACACACGCAAGGCGGCGAGGAATCGGGGCCCTTGCGCTCCGACGGGGCTTCTTGATGTGGGGGTTGGCCATGGCGTTGGGATGCAGCGGGAGCGCCTCGAGTCCGGCCGCGCCCGAGGCCGGCCCGCCCGGCGACCCCATCGTCGTTTTCCGGATCACCGTGCCCGAGAAGACCCCCGAAGACTCCGTCCTCTGGATCTCGGGGAACCAGGGGTCCCTCGGAAACTGGAGTGGGACGGGACTGGCCGCCCGGCGCGTGGGCGACCGCCTCTACGAGGCCACGGCGTCCTTTCCCGAGAGCACCTCCCTCGAGTTCAAGGTGACGCGGGGAGGATGGGATTCGGTGGAGAAAGCGGCCGACGGCTCCGAGCTGCCCAACCGCCGGCACCTCGTGGTGGCGGACGATACCGTCCGGGTGGAGGTGGCCACCTGGCGGGACTGGGTCGAAGGCGCGGTTCCCCACACCGTGACCGGCGACGTTCGCTATCTCCGGAACGTGACCAGCCGCTTCCTCGAGCCGGCCCGGGACGTGGCGGTCTACCTTCCTCCCGGTTACGACGACCATCCTTCCCGTCGCTATCCGGTCCTCTACATGCACGACGGACAGAATCTCTTCGACCGCGCCACCGGGTTCCTGGGCCAGGAATGGAACGTGGACGAGACCGCGGAACGGCTGATCGGCGAGGGCAGGATCGCCCCGCTCATCGTGGTGGGGGTCTACAACACCTCCGACCGGATCGCCGAGTACACTCCGGCGGTCGACGCGCAGCAGCGGGGGGGCGACGCCGAGAACTACGGTCGCTTCCTGGTGGAGGAGCTGAAGCCGACGATCGACGCCGCCTACCGCACGTTGCCGGATCGCGGGCACACCGGGGTGGCCGGTTCGTCCCTGGGGGGTCTGGTCTCCATGTACCTCGCGCTCCGCCATCCCGAGGTGTACTCGCGGATCGGGGTGGTGTCGCCGTCGGTGTGGTGGGCGGACGAGGACATCGTGAGCCGGGTGAGCGCCGCCCCCAAGACCGACACCCGCATCTGGCTCGACACCGGGACCGCCGAGGGCGCCAACGCCCAGGACGCGGCGCAGACCGTGGCCGGCGCCCGGCGACTCCGGGACGCGCTCATGGCCCGGGGTTGGACCCTGGGCGGGGATCTGGTCTACGCCGAGTATCCCGGCGCGCTCCACAACGAGGCGGCGTGGTCCGCGCGTCTGGGCACCATCCTCGAATACCTCTTTCCGCCGGAGCCCTGAGCCGATCGGCGGAGCTCCACGCCCCGGTTCACAGGGCGGACCGGCCGGGTTCCGGGTCCAGAGAAGTTTCTTGAAACAACAGATGTAATCACTTAATACTAAAAAGGTTAACCGGGTGTCGGCGAGCCGGGTCGCCCCCCGGATCCCCGCGCGCCCGCCGCGTCGGGCGTCTCTCGCGGGCGTACGTCCGGAAACTGCTGGATCGAGACAGGTTAGAAGCTTTTCGCTTGATTCTGGCAACCGGGCGACATAGTTTAGGATCGTTCCGGTTGTCTCGTCTCGGCCGGAACGCCGGCCCCGGCGGCCGGATCGAGATCGCCGCGCTTACGATGCTGCAAGAAGACCTCGGGGCCTCCAAGCGCTAACCCGGCTTCGGTTCCTACCGGTCCTTCTCCACACGTTTCCGCGGATGCCTGTAGACGCGCGTCCCGAGGGAACCTCGATCCCGACGGCGCGCACCAAGTGGAGTGCGAGTCGCGATATGGCCAAGAAGCTCTTTATCGGTGGTTTGGCGTGGAAGACGGATGACACCAGCCTGCAGGAGGCGTTCTCCGCCTTCGGAGAGATCATGGAGGCGCGGGTCGTTCAGGACCGGGACACCGGTCGTTCCCGGGGATTCGGGTTCGTAACCTTCACCTCCGAGGAGTCGGCGGAAGCGGCGGCCAAGGAGATGGACGGACAGATGCTCGACGGACGGGCCATCCGGGTGGACCTCGCCCGGGAACAGCCCGGCGGGAGGCGCCCCTAGCCGCCCGGTGGGAAGGGCGGCCGCCCGCCCGCAACCGTCATGACCGTCACGAGCCGGGGATCGGCACCGATCCCCGGCTCTCTTCGTGCCCAAGGGCCCCGGCGCGCGCCCGCCGAGGCCTCGGACCGGTCCCCGGGAGGGAGGGACCGTCCCCGCCCCTCGACCCCGTAACCGTGTTTGCTACAATGCATGTTCGACCGTGGGAGGGCGACGAGCGCGCTCCGCGGCCGGCGTATATCCGGCCGGCGGGCCCGCCCGCGCCCCGCCGCCCGCTTCCTTCTCCGACCCGAGGACACCGACGTGCCCGATGACCGAATCGTCCTGCTCAAGGACCTCATGACCCGCCGCATCCTCGTCCTGGACGGGGCGATGGGGACCTCCATCCAGAACCTCGACCTGGATCCGGAGGCGTTCGGGGGGGCGGAGTTCGACGGGTGCAACGAGTACCTGAGCGTGGTGAATCCCGGGGCGATCCTCGACATCCATCGGAGCTTCCTCGCCGCCGGCGCCGACATCATCGAGACCGACACCTTCGGGGGGACGCCCCTGGTCCTGGCCGAGTACGGTCTGGCCGAACGGGCCCGGGAACTGAACCGCGCCGCGGCGGAGATCGCCGTTCGAGCGGCGGCGGAGTTCGCGACCCCCGACAAGCCCCGTTTCGTGGCCGGCAGCATGGGCCCGACCACCAAGACCATCTCGGTCACCGGGGGGGTCACCTTCGACGAAATGGTTGCCCACTACCGCGAGCAGGCGGCGGGTCTGATCGAGGGGGGAGCCGATTTCCTGATGGTGGAGACCTCCCAGGATACCCTGAACGTGAAGGCGGCCACCCTGGGGATTGCCGAGGCCGCGGAGATCGTCGGGCGCCGGGTGCCGATGGCGATCTCCGGGACCATCGAGCCGATGGGCGCCATGCTGGCCGGACAGGGAGTGGAGGCGCTCTATGCCAGCCTGGAGCACCTGGACCTCCTGGCCATCGGGCTCAACTGCGCCACCGGCCCCTCCTTCATGACCGACCACGTGCGCTCCCTGGCCGCGATCGCCGAGTGCGCGGTTTCCTGCGTTCCCAACGCCGGGCTCCCCGACGAGGACGGGCGCTACAACGAGTCCCCGGAGAAGCTGGCCTCGGTGCTCGGGCGCTTCGCCGAGCACGGGTGGGTGAACCTGGTGGGAGGCTGCTGCGGCACCACGCCGGAGTACATCCGGGCCATCGCCGCCGCCGTGTCGGGGAAGGCGCCTCGGACCCCGGTCCACGGTCGCTTCTCGCGGGTATCCGGCATCGACTTTCTCTCCCTCGAGGAAGAAAACCGCCCGATCATCGTGGGAGAGCGCACCAACGTCATCGGGAGCCGCAAGTTCAAGTCCCTGATCCAGGCCGGGCAGTTCGAGGAGGCCGCGGAGATCGGACGCCGGCAGATGCGGGGAGGGGCGCACGTGCTGGACGTCTGCCTGGCCGACCCCGACCGGGACGAGACGGCGGACATGGACCGGTTTCTGGAGCGCGTGGCCCGCAAGGTGAAACTCCCCCTCATGATCGACAGCACCGACGCCGCGGTGATCGATCGCTCGCTCCGGCGCTGCCAGGGGAAGTCGATCATCAACTCGGTGAACCTGGAGGACGGGGAGGAACGGTTCCGGGCCGTGGTCCCCCTGGCCCGGAAGTTCGGCGCGGCCCTGGTGGTCGGCACCATCGACGAGGATCCCCAGCAGGGGATGGCGGTGACCCGGGCGCGGAAGCTCGAGATCGCCCGGCGCTCCCACGAACTCCTTACCCGCGACTACGGCGTTCCCGAGGAGGACCTGATCTTCGACCCCCTGGTCTTTCCCTGCGCCACCGGGGACCGGGCCTACGTGGGGAGTGCGGTGGAGACCATCGAGGGGGTCCGCCTCATCAAGGAGGCGTTTCCGCGATCGAAGACCATCCTGGGGATCTCCAACGTCTCCTTCGGCCTTCCCCCTGCGGGACGCGAGGTCCTGAACTCGGTCTTCCTCCACCACTGCATCGAGGCCGGACTGGATCTGGCCATCGTGAACAGCGAGAAGCTGGAGCGCTACGCGTCCATTCCCGAGGAGGAGCGGCGCCTGGCCGAGGACCTGCTCATGGACCGGGGAGAGGACCCGATCGCCGCGTTCGCCGCGTTCTACCGGAACCGTTCCGCCACCCGCACGAAGCCGAAGAAGGAGAACCGGAGCCTCGAGGAGCGGCTCGCCGACTACATCATCGAGGGATCCCGGGACGGGCTGATCGAGGACCTGGAGCGGGCGCGGGCCGGGACTCCGCCGCTCCAGATCATCAACGGTCCGCTCATGAAGGGGATGGACGAGGTGGGGCGCCTCTTCAACCGGAACGAGCTCATCGTGGCCGAAGTGCTCCAGAGCGCCGAAGCCATGAAGGCGGCGGTGTCGCACCTCGAGCCCTACATGGAGAAGGCGGACAGCCGGAGCCGGGGCAAGGTGATGCTGGCCACGGTGAAGGGCGACGTGCACGACATCGGGAAGAACCTGGTGGAGATCGTGCTCGCCAACAACGGATTCGAGGTGGTGAATCTGGGCATCAAGGTCCCGCCCCAGGACCTGATCGATGCGGCCAAGAAGCACCGGCCGGACATGATCGGCCTCTCCGGGCTCCTGGTGAAGTCCGCCCAACAGATGGTGGTGACCGCCCAGGATCTGGCCGAGGCCGGCGTGTCCGCCCCGATTCTCGTGGGGGGGGCGGCGCTCACCCGGAAGTTCACCGAGACCCGGATCGCCGCCGGGTACCCGGGGCCGGTGATCTACTGCCGGGACGCCATGGACGGGCTCGGCGTGGCCCAACGGTTGGTGGACCCGTCCCGCCGGGACGCGCTCTTCGCCGAGCGGGCGGGTCGGCGCGAGGCCGCTCCGGTGGCGGTTCCGGAAAGCGCGACCGCCCCGGCGGCGCCGGTGGCGGGGTGGCGCGAGGTGGAGATCCCCGAGCCGCCGGACCTGAAGCTCCACGTGGTGGAGAACGTCGGGCTCGAGGAGATCTTCCCCTTCGTGAACCCCCAGATGCTCTACGTGAAGCACCTGGGGCTCCGAGGGTCGATCGAGCGGCTCCGCGAGCAGGGCGACGTCAAGACGGCCAAGCTCGAGGAGGCGGTGGAGGCGCTCAAGGACGAGGTGCTGAGCCTCGGGCTCATGACCCCCCGGGCGGTCTACCGGTTCTACGCGGCGCAGGCGGACGGGGACAGCGTGGTCCTGGTCGAGCGTCCCGGCGGTCCCGAGATCGCCCGCTTCGATTTCCCCCGCCAGAGCGACCGGGATCGTCTGTGCCTGGCCGACTGGTTCGCGCCGAAGTCCTCCGGGCGCACCGACTATCTCGCCGCTTTCGTGGTGACCTGCGGGAGCGGGGTGAGGGACCGCGCCGAGGCCTGGAAGGAGGCGGGGGAGTACCTGAAATCCTACGCGCTCCAGGCCCTGGCCATCGAGAGCGCGGAAGGGTTCGCGGAGTTCCTCCACCGGAAGATCCGCGCGATGTGGGGCTTCCCGGATCCGCCGGAGCTTTCCCCCAAGGACATTTTTCAGGCCCGTTACCGCGGCCTTCGGGTCTCCTTCGGCTATCCGGCCTGCCCCGACCTCGAGGACCAGGCGGCGCTCTGGCGTCTCCTCGAGCCCCAGCGAAGGATCGGGGTCGAACTCACCGACGGGTACATGATGGAGCCCGAGGCTTCGGTCTCCGCCCTCGTCCTCCACCATCCCGACGCCCGGTACTTTTCGGTGCGCGAGGCGATGGCCGAGGTCTGACCGGCGGGTCCGGGACGTCTACAGAAAAGGAATCGCGACCCATGCCCAAGCATGACGACGAACTGCCTCTCAAGTCGATTCATCACGTGGAGTTCTGGGTGGGAAACGCCAAACAGGCCGAGTACTACTACCGGAACGCCTTCGGATTCAGCCGCTTCGCCTACGCGGGTCCCGAGACCGGAGTCCGGGACCGCGCCTCCTACGCGCTCCGCCAGGGGAAGATCGTCTTCGTCTTCACCACGCCGCTCCAGCCCGAGGGGCCGATGGTGGAACACCTGAAGCTTCACGGGGACGGGGTGAAGGACATCGCCTTCGAGGTGGAGGACGTGGGGCAGAGCTTCCGCGCCTCGGTGGCTCGGGGAGGGAAGGCCGACTACAAACCGCGCACCGACAGCGACGAGCACGGCTCGGTCGAGCGGGCGGGGATCGCCACCTACGGCGACACCATCCACAGCCTCATCCAATTGAACGACTACGACGGGCCGTTTCTCCCCGGATACGCGGCCGACGAGGTTCCGAGCGCCGACGTGGGGCTCCTGGCCATCGATCACATGGTGGGGAACGTGGAGCTGGGGAAGATGGACGTCTGGGCCGGCTACTACGAGGAGGTCTTCGGCTTCCGCCGGTTCATGAGCTTCGACGACAAGGACATCTCGACCGAGTACTCGGCGCTCATGTCCAAGGTGATGTCGAACGGGAGCGGGCGGATCAAGTTCCCTTTGAACGAGCCCGCCCCCGGCCGGAAGAAGAGCCAGATCGATGAGTACCTCGATTTCTACCTGGGACCCGGGGTGCAGCACGTGGCGCTTCTGACCGGAGATATCATCCAAACCGTGTCCCGGCTCCGTGAGCGGGGGGTGGAGTTCCTCACCGTCCCCGACAGCTACTACCGACTGATCTGGGATCGGGTGGGGGAGATCAAGGAGTCGCGGAAGGCGGTCCAGGATTTGGGCATCCTGATCGACCGGGACGACGAGGGGTACCTTCTCCAGCTCTTTTCCAAGCCGGTGGAGGACCGGCCCACCCTGTTCTACGAGATCATCCAGCGCCGGGGTTGTCAGGGGTTCGGGAAGGGGAATTTCAAGGCGCTGTTCGAGGCTATCGAACGGGAGCAGGCCCGCCGGGGAAACCTGTAATGCCCATCTACCAGCAGCGGGGAACGATCCCTCCCAAGCGCCACACCGCGTTTCGGAAGCCCGGGGAGGGGATCTACTACGAGGAGTTGATGGGAAACAAGGGCTTCGCCGGGGCCTCGTCCCTCCTCTACCGCATCCACCGGCCCACCCAGCTCCTGCGTTACGAGGTCGTGAAGGACCTTCGCTGGGAACCGGCGGCGGAGCGCGCACTCCGCCCCTACCACTTCCGCCTCGGCCAACTCCCCCCGAGCGGGGACATTTTCCTGGACCGGACTCCGGTGGTCTACAACCGCGACGTGGCCTTGCTCTTCGTCCGGCCCACCGGCGCCCACGACGGCTTCTACCGGAACGGCCAGGCGGACGAACTCCTCTACGTGGTCGAGGGCCGCGGGGTGCTTGAGTCCCCCTTCGGAGACCTCCCCTTCGGCGAGGGGGACTATCTTCAGGTTCCGCGCGGGGTCGTTCACCGCTATGAACTGGAGGGGGGCGGGCACCGGTTCCTGGTGATCGAGTCCGCCACCCCGATCCGGATTCCCGCCCGCTATCGGAACGAGAACGGCCAGATGAAGGAGGGGGCGCCCTTCACCGAGCGCGACATCCGGGTCCCCGGCCGGCTCCGCACCGTGGACGAGACCGGGGAGTACTCCATCCTCACCAAGCAACGGGATACGGTGACCCGCCACGTGGTGCGTGCCCATCCCTTCGACGTGGTGGGGTGGGACGGCACCTATTTTCCCTTCGCCTTCAACATCCGCGACTTCGAGCCGATCGTGGGCCGGATCCACCAGCCGCCCCCGGTCCATCAGACCTTCGAGGGCACCGGGTTCGTGGTGTGTTCCTTCGTCCCCCGGCCCTTCGATTTCGACCCCGATGCCGTTCCCGCCCCCTACAACCACTCCAACGTGCAGAGCGAGGAGGTCCTGTTCTACGCGGGAGGGGAGTTCATGAGCCGGAAGGGGATGGAGTTCGCCTCGGCAACGTACCACCCCGACGGGTTGCCCCACGGTCCCCAGCCCGGAAAGGCCGAGGCCTCGATCGGGGCCAAGGAGACCAACGAGATCGCGGTGATGATGGACACCTTCCGCCCCCTCACCGTGTCCAAGGCGGTGATGGCGGTGGACGATCCCGCTTATCCCACCTCCTGGCTGGAGTAGGGGATGGGCCGAATCCGCCCCGTCCGGGGGGAATCGAGGCGACCGGGCGCGTGACGGCCGCGCGGAGCTACTTCCGGCGGAAGATGCCCCGCCAGATCTGCACCGCTCCCGGAGCCGAGGGCCCGGACGGCTGGAGCTGCTCGACGAAGAAATTGCGCTCCAGAAGCCCTCGGATCTCCTTCTCGGTGATGAGGTAGGGAGAAGCCGGACCCGGCCCTCCCTGGGCCACGCGGAAAAGCGCGGCGAGCTTCCCGTCCCGGGGAAGGAGGCGAGCCAGGAGGAAGACCCAGTCCGGGCGGCTGATCGGCCCCAGGGTGGGGAAGAGCGTGCGGTCGGCCACCAGGTTCACGGTGCCGTAGAGCGGCGTGCTGACCCGGAAGAAATTCCCCTGGATGGTGTCGATGCCGACCTTCGCGGCCCGGGCCGTCTGCTTGGCCCGGCTCAGGGCGTCACCGGAGGGATCGACCATCTGGACCCGGTAGCCGGCACGGGCCAGGGCCACCGCCTCATCGATCATCTCCGCCGACGGCACCAGCGCCCGGCCGCCGGGGAGTACCCCGCCGTTCGCCAGTTCGCTGAGCCACGTCGCCGCTGCCCGGCCGCTCCAGTCCGGATGCTCCCCGGTTCCCGAAGCGCCTTCCCGCATCTCAGTCTTCGGTGAAGCGATTCCCGTCATGGTCCCCTCCACGTCCTTTCCCAAGCCTCAGAAGTGTTCCCGCACCGGCGGTCCGCCGCCGTCCGCGCGCCGGATCCGTCCGGCGGATGGCCTACCCGTCGCTCCCCGCCTCGTCCCGGCGGAGCTTCCCCTCGAAGAGGTCCTCGTAGGTGTAGATCCCGGTGTCGTGCCCATCGCTCCAGCGGATCTGCAGGGCGTAACGACCGACCCGCCCCACCGCCACCGCCCGGACGTCGGGATCGACGTCCACCAATTTGAGCGTCCGCTTTCCGGTGATCTCGTCCACACATCGGGCGCAGGGGCAGACCGCGCGGAGTTCGAAGGCGGCCAGCCGGTCGATGCGGTTGCCCGGCCAGATCACGGCCACCGTCGCGCCGTCGTCGTCGATATCGAGCCCCGTGGGGATGGGAACGCGCTTCAATGCCACCGCTTTCCTCCGGGTGGGCCGCCTCCCTCCGGAGGAACGGTTTTCCACCGGCGACGGCCGCGCAGAGGATACAGGGAACCACCGGGTTCTCCAAGCGCACTGAAACGGATTGAGGTTATCGCGGGGGGATCAGGCGTGGCCGGGGTCGCGGTTCTCGTAGGGAAGGATCCGGGGCCCCTCCGGGGGACCCCCTACCCGATGGAGTCCGAAGAACCGGGCCCCCTCCTCGATGGTGAGAACCGCCGCCTCGACGTCCGCGTGGACCATGGAGCCGGCGGCAAGGATCACCTCCTCGCTTCCCTCCACCCGACCGCGGCAGGTTCCTTCGACCACCACCCGGGGAGCGTGTACCCCGCCCTCCACCGAACCGAGGGCGGCGACCCGCACCTCGCCGTCGGTGAAGACGGCGCCTTCCACCCGCCCGTGGATGATCACGTCCCCGGAGAGGATGAGGTCCCCCTGGATCAGGCAGCCCGGACCGAGCACGGTCCAGGCCGTCCCGGATCCGGGAGACTGGACGGCGGCCTGGCGGCGGCGGGCTCGGTTCTGCATGGCCTTCCTTTCGGTGCTCCCGCCGGCGAGGGAGTCCCGCCGGTTGCCCTGTTATCGATGAGGCGTGGAGCCGCCTTGAGACGGAACCGGGCAGGCCGAACGAAAAGCTATTGAGGATCGAGGCGAAGTGCAGGCTGGAACTGATTAGAATACAGAGACTTTGAGGTACTTCCGGGGGTTCTTCTTCATGTCTTCGAGAAGGGTCCGAAGCTCGGTCAGGGTCCCGGTCATCTCCTCATAGAGCTCGGCGTCCTCGATCAGCCGTCCCGTCGTCCCCCGGCTGCGGATGGCGGTGATCAGGCTGTCCGAGCCGGCAATCAGGCCGGCCAGCCGGTCTCCGAGGTCCTCATCGGAGAGGACGCGGGCCAGGGCCCCGTTCCCGGAGTCGGCCTCGGCGGTGAGCCGATCCAGCCGGGTGAGGATCCCGTCGAGCTTCCGGAAGGTTCCGGGATCGGCGAGGAGGTGGGCCGCGGTGCCGTCCCCGGATCGCAGGGAGCGGGTCACCGCGGCGAGATCGGCGGTGGCCTGACGCAACCGTTCGGCGGTGGGCTGGTCGTTCACGAGCAGCCCCAGGCTCCCCCGGCCCGCGTTCACCGAGTCCAGGGCGGTGCCGGCTTTCCGGAGGAAGGCGGTGAAGTCGTCGATGGCGTCGGTGGCCCGCGTGAAGGTCTCGGTCCAGTCGATTTCGCCCCGCACGGGCAGGGGCGAGCCATCGGGGAGCGGCGGCAAGTCCGGGTCCCCCAGGCTGATGTCGATGAACTTGTCCCCCAGGATCCCCACCGTGCGGATGGTGGCCACCGAGGTGGCGTTGATGCGATTCCGCTGGGAGCGTTCGATGGCCATGGTCACCTGGAGCGCCCTCGTGGTGTCGAGGTCCACGAAACGGATGTCGCTGACCCGCCCCACCTCCAGGCCGGACAGCGCCACCCGGGCCCCCTTGGCCAGGCCCTGGGTGTTGCTGAGCTCGAGCACCAGATCGTAATGCCGGGTGAACAGGTGCTGGTTGGTGCCCACCACGAAGAGAAACCCGAGGAGGATGACGGTGGAGAGAAGGAAGAAGATCCCCACCCGGAGGGTGCGCCACCCCGGCGGCTGGCGTTGGTTCATGGCCGGTCAGAGTCCTCTCTCGGAAATGAAGTCCTGGACGAGGGGATCGGGGCACCGGTCGATCTCGTCGACGCCGCCGTCGAAGATGACCCGCCCCTCGTGGATCATGGTGATGCTGTCGCCCACCGCCCGGGCGTCCCTCAGGATATGGGTCACGACCACCGACGTCACGTGAAGATCGTCGCGGAGACGATTGATGAGGTTGTTGAGCCGCCGGGTGGAGATCGGGTCCAGGCCCGAGGTCGGCTCGTCGTAGAGCATGAGCTCCGGGTGGCAGACCGTGGCGCGTGCCACCGCCACCCGCTTGGTCATTCCTCCCGAGAGCTCGGACGGCATGAGATCGAAGGCGTCCTCCAGCCCCACGTAGGCGAGCCGCTCCCGGACCACCGGCGCGGTCTCTTCCAGGGACAGGTTGTGGTTCTCCATCATGCAGAACCCGACGTTCTCGGCCACGCTCAGGGAGTCGAAGAGCGCGCCTCCCTGGAAGACCATACCCATGCGGTGGCGCAGGGTCCGGAGATCGCGGTCGGGGAGGTCGGTGATGTCGGTGCCGAACGCCCGTACCCGGCCCTGGTCGGGGCGGATGAGGCCCAGGGCCAACTTCAGGATCGTGCTCTTACCGGCCCCGCTCGGGCCCAGGATCACCCGGGTCTCCCCGCGACGGATGCGGAGGCTCAAATCCGTCAGCACCGGCTCGTCGTCGAACTGCAGGCTGACGCCGTCCAGTTCCAGAATCACCTGGGGGGGCGCCCCGGTCGATTTCGGCGCCTCGCATTGTCCTTCCGTCCGCACGTGCATGTTTCCTACCCGAAGATGGCCAGAATGAGCTTGCCCAGGATGAAGTCGGTGACCAGTACGCTCAGGGAACTGTACATCACCGCGCGGGTGGCGTTTTCGCCCACCCCGCTCGCCCCGCCCCGGGTGGCCATCCCGTAGTAGGCGCTGACGGAGGCGATGATGTACCCGAAGAAGACCGGCTTCAGGAATCCCACCGCGAGATCCTTGAAGGTCAGGCTCTTGAGCGCCCCCTCCCAGAAGGAATGCGCCGAGATGTTGAGCCAGGTCACGGCCACGTAGTACCCCCCCAGGATCGCCACCACGTCGCCGATCATGGTGAGGGGGAGCATGGTGATCATGCTGGCGATCTGGCGGGGCATGACCAGCCGGGGCACCGGCTCCACCCCCAGGGCGCGGAGCGCGTTGATCTGCTCGGTGACCTGCATGGAGCCGATCTCCGCGGCCATCTTGGCCCCGGTCCGTCCCGCCACCATGAGCCCGGTCACCACCGGGCCGATCTCCCGGATCACTCCCACCGAAACGATGCGGCCCATCAGGAACTTGGCCCCGAAGGGCTCGAGCTTGGTGCCCCACTCCAGGGCCAGCACCAACCCGATGAAGAGCGCGGCCAGGACCACCAGGGGAATCGCCGACACCCCGAAGGCCATGATGGATTCCATGATCTGCCGGCGATAGTGCCAGGCGTCCCGGCTCCCGACCCATCCCGCGCCCAGGAGCCGCGCGAACTCCTGGACCTCGGCCATGAACCGGCGGGACCGGGAATCGAGGGCGCGGATGGGCACGGGCGGAGGACTCCTTCCTGGGTGGAGGGGCCGGACGCCGGGCGGCGGAGCCGGCATCCCTCCGCGAAATTGGGCCGCGAGATGATACATGGTTCGCGTGGGGGGCAAAAGGCGTGATCGAGGGGGAATGGGCTCAATCCGGGGCCCCCGGAGCCGATAAATGGGACCAGACACCATGGCCGCAACAAAGCCCGCCAACCCAGAAGCCGTCTCCCGGCGGTACTCCCGCTCGGGGGATCGGAGCCTGATGGCCCTTGAATGGGGGTCCGGACTCTCCCTGGTCGTTCTCCTGGGCATGCTCACCTGGGGCGTGGGGTCCGGGTCCTGGGTTCTGGGAGTGGGATCGGCCGCTCTGGGGCTCAAGGGGCTGGAGCTCCTCGTCTGGCGTCGTCGCCGGGCGGAAGGCCCTCATCGACGCCCCGGGTTGGTCGAGCGTCCGGTCCGCCCCCCGCTGGATTACCTGGTCTCGCTCCTCAACGTGACCCGGGCCGTGAGTTCCAAGACCTCGGTTGCCGAACTGGGGCAGGTGATCGTCGATTCCTGCCTCGACTGTTTCGACTGCGAAGAGGCCAGCCTCATGATGCTGGACCGGGCCAGCGGCGAACTGGTGGTGACCGCGTTCTCGGGACACCAGGACGTGGCCCTGATCCGGAACGCCCGGGTGCGCCTGGGAGAGAGCGTGGCCGGTACGGTGGCCATGAACCGCACCCCGCTCATCCTCGGGGATGAGGTGGATACCCGGAGATTCCCCGCCTTCCAGCCCAAGCGCCGCCGCATCCACTCGTCCATGGTGGCTCCGGTGGTCGTGCGGGAGCGGGTGGTCGGGGTTCTGAGCGTCAGCACCGGAAACCCCGCGGTGACCTTCGTCGAAGACGAACTCCGGGTGCTGTGCCTCTTCGCGGAGCACGCCGGCATCGTGGCCGCCAAGGCACGGGATGGGGAACGGGTCCTGCGCCTGGTGGGGCGGATCCGGCGGCGCCTGCGCTCGGCGCCCCCGTCGCCCGCCGACGACTCCCGCCGCGCCGCCTGATCGAGGCCTCGCCGCCCCGATCAGCGCCCCTCCGGGTCCTCGCCTGCGCGCGCTCCGGCCCAGCCGACCTGTCGCGCCAGTCCCCGGAGGAATCGAACCTCGGCGGGGGCGAGCGATGCCCGTTCCAGGAGCCGGCGGAGCACGGCCATCCGACTGGCCGCGGTGTGAGGTTGGAGAAAGCCCACCGAAAGAAGCGCGGATTCCAGGTGCCGGTAGAGCGCCTCCCGATCGGCCAGGGGGACCTCCCGTCGAGGCGCCGCCGGAGCGTCCTCGCGCGCGGCCATCCAGGTCTCGTAGGCGCAGACCGCCACCGCCTGGGCCAGGTTGAGCGAAGGCTGGGCGGGGGAGGTGGGGATGGTGACCCGCCCCGAGCAGAGGGCCACTTCGCCGGTGGTGAGGCCTCGGGATTCCGGACCGAAGACCCAGGCCGACGGCTGGGCCGAGCGGGCCAGGGCCGCCGCTTCCCCCGCCGCGTCACGCGCCCCCAGGTAGCTGCCGCGGAGCCTTCCGCGCCGGCGGGTGGTCGCCCAGGCCCGAACGCAGGGCTCGATCGCCTGGGCGAGATCGTCCACCACGTCCGCCCCCTCCAGCACGTCCTCCGCCCCGCGCGCCCACTTCACCGCCTCGGCCCGGCGGGCCAGGCGCGGGGAGACCAGGACCAGGTGGCCGAGACCGAAGTTCTTGAGCACCCGCGCCGCCGCGCCGACGTTGCCGGCTTCCTCGGGGCGGACGAGCACGAAGCGAACCGGGTCGAGATGGATCACGGCCCGAAACAGTACCCCACCGCGCGCCCCCCGGCCAGCCGGGGACCTCGTCGCGCTTCGCGCCATCCTGTACCCTCGATTCCGCGTGCCCGCGAACGTCCGCAGAAGGAGATCCCATGCCCAACCATCTGGCCGGCGAGAAGAGCCCCTATCTCCTCCAGCACGCGGAGAACCCGGTGGACTGGCGTCCCTGGGGCCCGGAGGCCTTCGAGACGGCCCGCCGCGAGGGGAAGCCGGTGTTTCTCTCCATCGGCTACAGCACCTGTCACTGGTGCCACGTCATGGCCCACGAGTCCTTCGAGAACAAGGCCATCGCGGCGTACCTGAACGCCCACTTCGTGCCGGTCAAGGTGGACCGCGAGGAGCGCCCCGACGTCGACGCCCAGTACATGACCGCGGTGCAGGGGCTCACCGGAAGCGGGGGATGGCCCCTGACCGCGATCCTCACCCCGGAGGGAAAGCCGTTCTTCGGGGGGACCTACTTCCCCCCCGAGGATCGCTTCGGGCGGCCGGGGCTCGCGCGGCTCCTCGAACAGCTCCACCAAGCCTGGACCACCGCCCGGGACCAGGTGGACGCCTCGGCGGAAACGGTGGCCGCCTTCGTCCGCGAGCGCCGGGAGGGGGAGCCCGCGGAGCCGGGGGAGGAGGCGCTCCGGGCCGCCGCCGACGGCTACCGGCGGGAGTACGATTCCCTCGAAGGAGGATTCGGCGCCGCCCCCAAGTTCCCGCGCCCCCACGTTTTGACGTTCCTGCTTCGCCGCTCCGACCGGACCGGGGAGCGCGACCTCCTGGAGATGGTCGAGGGCACCCTGGACGCGATGGCCTCGGGGGGAATTCGCGACCACCTGGGGGGCGGGTTCGCGCGCTACTCCACCGACCGCACCTGGCTGGTTCCCCATTTCGAGAAGATGCTCTACGACCAGGCCCTTCTGGCCGGGGCCTATCTGGAGGCCTACCAGGCCACCGGGCATGAGCGCCACGCCGGGGTGGCCCGGGAGATCTTCGACTATGCGCTCCGGGACCTCCGGGACCCGCGGGGCGGGTTCCACTCCGCCGAGGATGCGGACAGCGAGGGGGAGGAGGGACGGTTCTACGTCTGGACTCCGGACCAGATCCTGGACACGCTGGGGGCGGAGGAGGCCGCGCTCTTCTCCGCGGCCTACGGGGTCACCCTGCGGGGGAACTTCGAGGGCGGGGCCACCGTGCTCTCCCGGGTGGCCGGGGACGACGCGCTGGCCGCGCGGTTCTCCGCGGACGCGGGCGCGGTGGCGATGCGGCTCGCCGCGGCCCGGGAGCGGCTCTTCCGCGCGCGGGCCGATCGGGTGCGCCCCGGGCTGGACGACAAGGTGCTCACCGACTGGAACGGCCTCATGATCTCGGCCCTCGCTCGGGGGGCTCGCGTCCTCGACGCTCCCGACCTCCTTCGCGCCGCCTCCGAGGCCTCGGACTTCGCCCTCACCGCGCTCCGGGACGAGCGCGGGCTCCTTCACCGCTATCGCGACGGCTCGGCCGACATCCCCGGCTTCCTGGACGATTACGCGTTCCTGGCCCGGGGCCTCTTCGACCTGTATCAGGCCGGGTTCGATCCGGCGCGCCTCCGGGCCGCCCTGGAGATCGCCCGGGAGATGGTGCGCCGGTTCGAGGACGGCGAGCGCGGCGGGTTCTTCTTCACCTCGCCGGAGCACGAGGCGCTCCTCACCCGGGACAAGCCCCTCTACGACGGCGCCCATCCCTCCGGAAACGGGGTGGCCGCGGGGGTGTGCCTCAGGCTCGGGAACCTGGCCGGAGACGGGGAACTCCGGCGGGCGGGGGAGCGCGCGCTCACCGCCTTCGGAGGGGCGCTTCGCGCCATGCCCACCGCCTACCCCGAGTCCCTGGCCGCCCTGGACTTCCTGCTCGGCGCCCCGCACGAGGTCGTGGTGGCGGGGGCGGACGAGGATCCGGTGACCCGGGACATGGTCGAGCACCTGGCCCGGCGCTATCTTCCCCGGGTGGTCTCCGCCCGTCGCCGGCCGGGCCGGGATCCCCTGGTCGCGCTCCTCCCCTTCACGGCGGAGATGACCCCGCCGGAGCGCGGAGCGCGGGCCTACGTCTGCCGCGAGCGGGCCTGTGGACGGCCGCTCGAGAGCCTGGAGGCCCTCGCCGGGAGCCTGGGGGAAAAGGAGACCGGGCCGGAAGCCGGTGAGCCCGGGGGCTCAGACCCCGGGCCCGGGGACCGATAACCAACGGGTGGCGTCCACCCGAGGAGAGGGCGTGTGGGACTCCCGGATTCACATTCGGCATAGTCAACACACCCGTAAAGGATTATGGAGAGGATCTCATGTTCCAGATGAATAGCTCCGCGAGGTCGTGCGTCCGCTGGGCCGTCCTGGGGGTCCTGGGGCTGCTTCTTGGGAGCTGGGTTCCGGCCGGGGCCCAGGTCCTGAGCGGGGACCAGGACGGGGACCGCTACGGCCGGGCGGTGGCCTGGGCGGGGGACGTGAACCACGACGGCTACGACGATTTTCTGGTGGGAGCGCCCGACGCCAACGGTCCCGCCGGCCACGCCGGCTTGGTCCAGCTCTTCCTCGGTCGCTACGGTGTCTTCCCGGAAACGCCGGACGCGGTCTACTACGGCGCGGTGAGCGGCGACGAGTTCGGGTTCGCGGTGTCCACCGCGGGAGACGTCGACGGCGACGGCTACGACGATTTTCTGGTGGGAGCGCCGGGGAACGATCAGGCCGGGGTCGGGGCGGGGAAGGTGTATCTCTTCTTCGGGGCGAGTTCCCTTCCCTCGGGACCGGACAAGTCCTGGACCGGCGACCTGCCCGGGGCGCGCTTCGGGGCTTCGCTGGCCGGCGGCTTCAACTTCAACAAGGACGGGTACGCCGACTTCGCGGTGGGCGCGCCCACCATCACCGACACCCGGCCGGACGGCGCGGGGCTCCGGGCCGGCCAGGTGAAGGTCTTCCTCGGGAAGGGGAACGTCTCCGGCCTGGTTTCCAGCTTTACCTTCTACGGGGATCAGGCCAAATGGGACCTCGGATACTCCCTGGACCCCGCGGGCGACGTCAACAAGGACGGCTACGACGACCTCATCGCCGGCGCGCCGCAGCTCGAGGACCTGAACCCCGGCCACGCGGTGATCTGGCTCGGCCAGGCCTCGACCGTTGTCGCCCCGACCCGGGTGACCCTCACCGGTCAAACCGGAGCCGACCGCTTCGGCGCGGACGTGAGCGGGGCCGGCGACCAGAACGGCGACGGCTACGACGACGTCCTGGTGGGGGCGCCGGGACGGGACAGCGCCGGCCTCGGCTCCGGGACGATCTACCTGTTCCGCGGCGGCTTCACCGTGAACAGCCTCTCCACCTGGTGGGCCAACGGGACCACGGGGGGGGACAGCCTGGGGGTGGCGGTGGACGGCGGCTTCGACATGAACGGGGACGGTGTTCCCGACTTCGCGGCCGGAGCCCCGGGGGTGGACGACCCCGGTTCCCGCGCCGGCCAGGTGCGGATCTACTACGGTGGGTCGAGTCCCAACATCTCCGCCGATCTCCGGCTCGGGCCGGCGCCGCCGGTGCCGAGCTTCGAGGCGTTCGATCGCTTCGGGGCTTCGGTGCGCTTCGCCGGGTCCTTCAACGGCCGCGCCTCGGACCTCGACGCCCGGGCGGAGCTATTGGCCGGGGCCCCCGAAGGGAACGCCGCCCTGGGGGTGGCGTCGGGCTACGTCGACTTCATTGTCGATGCCGCGACCTACGTTCCGGTCCGGGTGGTGAGCTTCACCGCCACCGAGGCGGCGGGCGGGGTGGAGATCGGCTGGGAACTGGCGGAGAGCGACGAGCTGTCCGGGGTGCGCGTGGAGCGGGAGCGCGATGGGCTGACGGCCGCGGTCAACGAGGGATGGCTCCCTCCGGCGAGTGGGAAGATCCTGGACGCCGGACCATCGGCGGGACGGGCGGAGTACCGGCTGGTGGGCCTGGACCGTGGGGGCAGGACGACGGTGCTGGCCCGCGCGTCGGTCGCCGGTTCCATTCCGCGCCTGACCCTGGGGCTTCCCGAGCGGAACCCCTTCCGCGAGGCGCTGAGCTTCCGGGTGACCCTGCCCGCCGGTCCGGCCCGGGTCACGGTATGGGACGCGCGGGGACGGGAGGTGCGACGGCTCTACGACGGAGAGGCGGAAGGTGAGACGGTGGATCTGCGGTGGGACGGACGCGACGGGGACGGGTCTCCGGCCCCGGCCGGACTCTACTTCGTCCGCGCGGTCGGGGGCGGGGCGCAGGCGGCGTTCAAGGTCGTCCGGCTCCCCTGATCCCTCCGGGCGCCGGAGTCCGGGGGGTGAGGCCTCGCGCGCCCGGGGCGGAATGCGTATGATGCCGTCCATGAATTCCATCCACCTATCGTCCCGCATGCGCGACCTGAGCCAGTCCGACATCCGCCGCATGACCCTGGAGTGCGCGCGGGTCGGTGGGATCAACCTCGGCCAGGGCATCTGCGATCTCCCCACCATCGTGGAACTCAAGGAGGGGCTGGCCGCCGCGGTGGAGGCGAACCGTTCCACCTACAGCCGCTACGACGGGGTGGCCGAACTTCGAGAGGCGATCGCCGCGAGGCTGGCGGCCAAGAACCGCGCGACCTACGATCCGGACGGCGAGATCGTGGTCACCGTGGGCTCCACCGGCGCGTTCGCCGTGGCCATGACCGCGCTTCTCGATCCCGGGGACGAGGTGATCCTCCCCGAACCCTTCTACGGATATCACTGGAACACCGTGCTGGCCGCGGGAGGCGTGCCGCGGCCGGTGCCCCTGGCCGAGCCCGATTTCGCGGTGGACCTCGAGGCCCTGGAGCGCGCGGTGACCGGGCGCACCCGCGCGGTGGTGGTCTGTTCGCCGGCCAACCCCACCGGAAAGGTCTGGACCGCGCCGGAGCTGGACGGCCTGGTCGCCCTCCTCCACCGCCATGACCTCTGGGGGATCACCGACGAGATCTACGAGGACATCCTCTACGACGGCCGCGAACATCTGAGCCTGGCCGCCCGTCCGGGCGGGCGCGAACGCGCGGTGACGGTGAGCGGCTTCTCCAAGACCTTCTCCATCACCGGCTGGCGGATCGGGTTCGCCGCCGCGCCCCGGGAACTGGCCGGCGCCCTGGGGGTCCTGAACGACCTCTATTACGTCTGCGCGCCGACCCCGCTCCAGCACGCGGTCGCCCACGCCCTGGCCGCCGTCCCCCCGAGCTATTATCGGGACCTCGCCCGCGACTACCAGCGGAAGCGCGATCTCCTGGCCGGAACCTGCGAGCGGCTGGGATGGAGACCGCGGGTCCCGGCGGGAGCCTACTACCTGATGGCCGAGCCGGCGGGCGTGGGTGCGCGCACCGCCCGCGAGGCCTCGGACGCGATCCTCCGGGACGCGGGGGTGGCCACCATCCCCGGATCCGCCTTCTACCGCGACGGCGGGGGAGAACACCTGGTGCGCTTCTGTTTCGCCAAGACCGATGACGACCTGTCCGAGGCCTGCCGGCGGCTCACGGCGACCTATGCGGGGACCCGCGCATGACCGATCAGATCGAGATCCTGCGCTCGATGGGGGTGGCCACCCTGATCGGCGCCTTGATCGGCCTGGAACGCGAGTACACCCACCAGCTCAAGGGGGAGAAGGGGTTCGCCGGGCTGCGCACCTTCATGTTCTACGCCCTTCTCGGAAACCTCTCGGCCTGGCTCACCAAGACCCTGAGCCCCCCCATGCTGCCCCTGGCCTTCGCCGCGCTGGCGATCCTGGTCGGGGTCACCTATCTCCGGGGCTCCATGATGGAGTGGACGGACCGGGGGATGACCACCGAGGTGGCCGCGCTCGTCACCTTCCTGCTCGGCGCCCTGGTGGCCGCCGGTCGGACCGAGGCCGCGGTGGCCTGCGGGGTGATCGTGGCCGTGCTGCTCTCGGTCAAGCCAGCGCTCCTTCGCTGGGTGGAGCGCATCACCACCGAGGACATCTACACCACCCTGAAGTTCGCGGTCATCACCTTCGTGGTGCTCCCCATCCTCCCCAACCGCCACTACGGTCCCCTCGCGGCCTTCAACCCTCATGAAGTCTGGATCATGGTGGTGCTCATCTCCGGGGTTTCCTTCCTGGGCTACGTGGCTTTCAAGCTCTACGGTCCGGAGCGGGGGATCGCGCTCTCCGGGATCCTGGGCGGGCTCGCGTCCTCCACCGCGGTGTCCATGTCCTTCGGCCGCCGGAGCAAGGAGAATCCCGCCCTGGCCAAGAGCTGCGCCATGGCCATCACCATGGCCTCCACGGTGATGGTGGCGCGGATCGCGGTGCTGGTGGCGGTGGTCCAACCCGCGCTCTTCCGTTTCCTGTGGATCCCCCTGGCCGCCCTGGGGGTTTCGGGAGTCGCCACCTCGTACTGGCTCTGGCGCGGGTCCCGGCACGACACCGCGATCGAGGGGGGGCTCGAGATCCAGAACCCGTTCCGCCTCACCACGGTGATCGGATTCGGAGTGGCCTTCGCCCTGGTCCTCTTCCTGGTCAAGGCCGCCGGGCGGTTCCTCCCGGTCACCGGAACCCCCATGGTGGCGGCGATCTCCGGCCTCACCCAGGTGGACGCCATCACCCTGAGCGTGGCCAAGCTCACCGGTCCATCGCTTCCGGCGAACCTGGCGGTGGGGGCGATCCTCATCGCCGCCCTCTCGAACACCGCCAGCAAGGCCCTGATCGGCATCACCGTCGGCCACCGCAAGATCCGCCGGCCGCTCCTCACCGCGCTGGGGATCGTGTTTGTGAGCGGGCTGGCCACTCTCCCCATCATCTACTTTCTGTAGCTCCGGAGGTGTCGAGCGACGTCTCCGGGGCGTCGGAGTGCATGCTACACTCACCCGCGCCGCCGGCCGCCGCGGACCCTCGGGCCGGCGTACGAGTCGCCACTGGAGGAGGACGAGGAGGATGAGCTGGTTCAACAAGGTGGTCGCCCGCACCCTGCCCGTGGTCCCCAAGCCGATCGTGAGGCGGGTGAGCTCGCGATACATCGCCGGGGAAACCCTCGACGAAGCGCTCGACACCGTGGCCCGGCTGAACCGGGAGGGGATGATGACCACCCAGGACGTCCTGGGGGAGTTCGTGTCCTCGGCCGAGGAGGCGCGGCGGGCGGGTGAGCAGTACCTCCGGGTGCTGCGGGCCATCGACGAACGGAAGGTCGACGGCAACGTCTCCCTGAAGCTCACCCAGATGGGTCTCACCATCGACCCCGAACTCTGCTACGAAGTGTGCCGCGGGGTGGTGGAGGAGGCGATCCGGCTCAGCAACTTCGTGCGCATCGACATGGAGGACTCGAACTGCACCGACGCCACCCTGGCGGTGTACGAGCGGCTGCGGCGGGAGTTTCCCGGCCACGTCGGCTGCGCGATCCAGGCCTACCTCAAACGAAGCCTCGACGACGTCCGCTCGTTGATCTCCGTGGGGGCCAACGTCCGTCTCTGCAAGGGCATCTACATCGAGCCGGCGGAGATCGCCTACAAGGGACACGACGCCATCAACCGGAACTACGCGCTTCTCCTGCGGGAGCTTCTGGCCGGGGGGTGCTACGTCGGGATCGCCACCCATGATGAGGATCTGGTGGAGGCGGCCTACGGCATCATCGGGGATCTGGATCTCTCCCCGGACCGCTACGAGTTCCAGATGCTCCTGGGGGTGACCGAGAACCTGCGGGGGCGGGTGCTGGCCCGAGGCCACCGGCTCCGGGTGTACGTCCCCTTCGGCAGCCACTGGTACGCGTATTCGCTCCGGCGCCTGAAGGAGAATCCGCAGGTGGCGGGCCACATCATGCGGAACATGCTGAACGGCAAGATATAGAAGGGGTTAGAGCCACTCCTTCAAGCTCCGGCTCAGGAATGTCGTGGCCTCGGGAAGGTGTCCCTCCAGGAAGTGGTCCGCCCCGGGGATGACGTGGAAGGCGTGGGGACCCGGCCATCCCTCCAGGTATTCGCCCACCGCTTCCGGCGGGGTGTACTGGTCGAGTTCCCCGTGAACCGCGGCCACCGGGATCGAGGCGGGGATGCGTTCGGGGGGGAGAAGAGCCGCACCGGGAGCCCGATGAGGACCAGGACGGCGGGCTGGGGGGCGCCGGCCTCGGCCGGACGAGCGGTGGCGGCCAGGGTCATCCCCGACCCGAAGGAGAACCCCGCCGCGACCAGCGGCAGGCTGCCCGGTTCCCGTCGCCGGGCCTCGGCCCACGCGGCGAGAACGTCATCGACCTCCCCCCGCCCCTCGTCGTAGCGCCCCGCGCTCTTTCCCACCCCGCGGAAGTTGAACCGGAGGGCGGCCAGATCGAGGTCGTGATTCAGGACCCGGGCGGTGTGGAACACCACCTTGTTCATCATGGTGCCGCCGAAGGCAGGATGCGGGTGGGCCACCACCACCAGGCCCCGGAGCGCGGCGCCCGGGCGCGGCGGCCGCCAGAGGCCTTCCAGCGTCCCCGCCGGTCCGGAGAAGGTGATCGGGACCTCGGGGCTCATCGCCTTGGGATTCAGGCCGAAACGATTCACGATCTCCGCTCCCCGGCCGACGCTCTCGGCAGCCTATTGACACCCGGAAAAGCCCGATCCTACCATCCGGCATCGATCAAACGCTTCCCATGAAGCCACCGTCGCATGGACCTGGAGGGTGTCCTTTCGATGCAAGTGGGCCCGGTTCTTCGTCGTCTCGGGGTGACCATTCCGTTTTTCGGAGTGGCCGCGGCGGTGCTCGGGCTCATGACCCGCCCCGTCGTTCCCACTTCGGCCCCGGTTCCCCGGGCATCCACCTTCCTCATCATCACCACCGAGAACCTGAGCCCCGCCTTCCGCGCGCTTGACGGATGGAACCGGAGCCGGGGGTGCCCCACGCACGTGGTGAGCCTGGCCGACACCACGGGAGGCCGGGAAGCGGGCGACGCGGTGGCCTGGTTGGGTTCCTTCTGCGCCCTTCGCGGAACCTCGGGGCTGCTGCTGGGAGGCGACGAGAATCTGGTGCCGTTCCTCCCCGGCCGGACGGCCCACGTCACCCGGCCTCCACGGGTCGGGGAACCGATCCAGCGCCCGAACCTGATCGCGGTTCCCTGCCCCCGCGGCGAGGGGATTCCCCCGGGACTACGGGTGGGGCGCGCTCCGGTCACCACCTTGAGCGAGGCCTGGCGGTTCGTCGATGCCTGCCGGGCCAGCGGCCGGACCCTGGACCGGCTTCTCGACTCCCCGTCCGAGGCGACGGCGGACCTCCCGGGCGGCGGCGGATTCGGGCTTCCCGCGTTCGCCTCGACCCGGCTTCCCTCCGAAGCCCCCGCCGCGCCCTGAACCGGCCGTGGCCCGCGACCGGTATTGCCCCGCCTGCGGTTCGGAACTCACGACCGTCATGCGCGGTGGGCGGGAACGCGACGCCTGTCCCCGGTGCGGCCGGGTCCTGTGGCGGAATCCCAAGGCGGCGGTGGCGGTCATCCTCCGCGACGGCATCGGGCGGGTGCTCCTGGTTCGGCGCACCAGCCCGCCGGCGGGGGCCTGGTGCATCCCCTGCGGGAACATCGAGTGGGACGAGGACGTGCGGACCGCGGCCCGCCGCGAGATGGAGGAGGAGACCGGCTACCGGGTCGAGCTGGGTCCGGTCTTCACCGTGCTCTCCAACTTCCACGATCCCGAGGCGCACTCGGTGGGGATCTGGTTCCTGGGGCGGATCGCGGGAGGGAGCGAGCGTCCCGGCGGGGACGCCTCGGAGACCGGGTGGTTCGATCCGGCCCGCCCCCCCGAGCCCCTGGCGTTCCCCACCGACGGTGAGGTTCTCGCCGCGCTGGCCCGGGGGGAGCCCCGGGACTGAGCGGGGGAGGAGGCGTCGGAGCGGGCGCAGGACGGCCATGAGGTGGACGGGGGACATGTTCCGCAACGCGGACATGAGACAGGCGGGGTGCGGCGCTTTCCCACGCCTGCCCGGCCGCGGTTTTCAATCCTGCCATGGAATCCGGCTTTGGGTATGATCGGGCCCATGTCGCCGAAACCCCTCGCCGCCCGGTCGCCGCGCGATGTCCCGCGCGGGTGGTTCTGGGCGGTTGGACTGGGGGTCGCGCTCCGGCTCGCCGCGGTTCTGGCCACCCCGGTCTTTCCCACCGTGGCCAATACCTGGGACAGCCACTTCTACCATGAAACCGCCGCCGCCCTGGCCGCCGGGAACGGTTTCAGCTATCAGGGCGCGCCGACCGCTCTCTATCCGCCCGGATACCCCCTGGCGCTCTCCGTCGCCTATCGGATCGCCGGGGCCTCCCCCCGCGCCGGCCAGGCGATGAACGTGATCGCCTCGCTGGCGCTGGCCGCCGCCGGAGCCTGGCTGGCCGCGGAGCTGGCCGGTCGCCGGGCCGCGAAGCGCGCGGCGCTGTTCCTGGCCCTGGACCCCAGCCAGATCGTGATGCCGGCGTTTCTCATGTCCGAGGTGGTGTGCGGGGCCGCGCTCCTCCTGGCTCTGGCCGCCGTGGTCCGCTTCGCTCGCCGGGGAGGCGCTCTCTGGCTCATGGGGGCGGGCGCGGCCGGGGTCGCGGCGGGAATGACCCGCGGGCACGCGTTCCTGGTGGTTCCCGCGGCGGTGGCCGCGCTCTGGGGGTGGCGGCGGTTCGGCGGCCGCCGACTGGCCGCGGTTCTCGCCGTCCTCCTGGTTTTCGATCTCGCCGGGGTGAGTCTCTGGGGAGCGCGAAACCAGCGTGTTCTGGGGAGCCCGGTCCTCATCGCCACCAACGGATCCCTGAATCTTCTCCTGGGGAACAACCCCAACGCCCGCGGCGGCCGCGCCGATCCCCCCGATGGAATTCCGGCGACCGGAAATGAAATCGAGAACCAGCGGTTGGCGCTCCACCGGGCCCTCGACTACATCGGAGACCATCCGGCCCGCTTCGTGGCGCTGATGCCGGTCAAGGCCGCGCGCCTCCTGCTTCCCGCCCCCGCCGCCACCTACCGGTCCGAGCTCGCGAGCAAGTGGGGGAGGCTCCCCGCGCTCATGGTTCTGGCGCTCGCCCAGGCGGCGCAGGTCGCGGCCTGGCTCCTGGCCCTTCGGGCGGGGTGGCGCCGGTGGAAGCGCCGGCGGCTCGATCCCGAACAAACCGCTGCGGCCCGCGTGGGCGCGGCGGGGATCGGGGCCTGGACCCTGGGCCACCTGCCGTTCCTCGGCGGGGCCCGCTATTTCTTCCCGGTGGAGCCGCTCCTGTGGATCGCCGTCGCCGCCGAGCCCTTCCCCGGCCCCGGCGCCCCCGAGGCCTCCCCGCCGGCCGACGACCGCATGATCCCCTCGGGTTAGCGATAGCGCCGCTTCAGGACGCCCCAGCTCACCGCCCGGACCGGGGTGTCGCAGGCGCCGTCGGGGCACGGCGCATCCACGTGGCCCACCGGCCCGCAACCGGGGAGCGCCGGCGCCGAGCAGAGGCTCAGGGAGTCCGAGGGGCAGACCGCCACCGCCTGGATCTGCTCGAAGGGGAGGCAGCCCCCGGTGGCCGGTCCTCCCACCAGGCACGACCCGGTCCCCTCCGACACGTGGCAGAGGACCGTGTTCGGGCCCGGGTCGGCGATGATGGAGGCTCGCACTTCGAACGAACCCCCGTTGGCGTAGATCGAGGCCGCGACGGCGGCGCCGTTGGCGAACCAGGTGGTTCGCTCCATCACCGCGCCGGCGGGGGAGAGCAGGTAGAGCGCTCCGCCCCGGTCGTCGGCATGGTTGTCGAGCCATAGGGTGCGGCGAATGAGGAGCGAGGCGGTCTGGAGGTGGGCTCCAGCTCCCTGCCAGGCCGATCCCCGCAGGAAGGCGCAATCCTGGATGACCAGGTTCTCCCGCCCCTTCACCTTCACCGCGCCTCCCTCCCCCATGTCGGTCGAGCGGTTGTCGAGGAACACGCATCCCTCGAGGGTCACCGGAGTGATGAGGGTCGCGGTGTGGATCAACGCCCCCCCGTCCTTCCGGGAATGGTTCCCCTCGAAGCGGCAGTCGATGACGGTGAGGGGGCGGCCGACCTGGGAGATCGCCCCGCCCTGGACGGCCTGCCCCCGGCGGAAGGTGGAGCCGGTGATCACCGCCTCCGAGTCGTCGATGAAGGTTCCCGCCCCCTCGTCGCTGGCCCAGTTGTCCTCGAAGAGGCAATCGGCGATCTGGATCTCGGGGGAGAGAGCGGGTTGGGGACCGGTGTGGGAGACCCCGGGCACCACGCGGGCGGTGGCGTAGATCGCGCCCCCCGTCCCCCCCGCCGAGGTCACGTTCTCCCGAAACACGCATTCCTTCACGGTGAGGTTGGCGTGGAAGGCGGCCAGGGCGCCTCCGGAATTGTCCGGGAAGAGACCGTTCTTGATGCCGTGGGTGAAGGTGAACCCGGTGATCGTGCAGCGGAGGCCGGAATCGACGATGGTCAACGGACGGCCCGCGTAGCCCCCCTCCAGCACCGTGGACTCGGCCCCTTCCCGCCCGATCAGGATGAACCACTTCCCCTCGACCGCGACGTGTTCGGACCAGGTGCCCGGCCCCACCATCACGGTGTCTCCGGAGACCGCGGCGTCGACGGCGGCCTGGATGGCGGTGAAATCGCCGCTCCCGTCGGACTCCACCCGGACCACCGCCGCCGTCCCCGGTGCCGGGGCGAGTAGGAGGGCGGCCACGATGAGGAGGGGTTGGGGCCTCATGGCTCGATTGTACCAAGCGAGAGGAGCCCGCGCGCCGCAGTGCGGTTCCTGATTGACACTCCCCCCGTCCCCGCCTACCGTCTTTCGCATGTTGCCGCAACTCTTCCGAATCGGGCCGGTCACCATCCATTCCTTCGGCTTCATGCTGGCGGTGGCGTTCCTCCTGATCGCCTGGCTGGCCACCAAGGAGTTCACCCGCCGCGGGTTCTCTCCGGACGCCGCCGGTTCCGCGGTCCTGGCCGCGATGATCGGAGGGGTGGCGGGAGCGAAGATCTACTACCTGGTGGATCACTTCTCGGCCACCATGGCCGATCCCCTGGGATCGATCTTCTCGGGGGCGGGGCTCACCTACTACGGCGGCCTCGCCGGCGGGGCGCTGGGGGTCATCCTGGTGGCCCGCCGCTACGGGGTTCCCCTCATCACCCTGGCCGACATGGGCGCCCCCCTGATCGCCCTGGGCTACGGGGTGGGTCGGATCGGCTGCTTCCTGAACGGAGACGACTACGGCCACGCCACCGACCTTCCCTGGGGCATGACCTTTCCCAAGGGCACCCCGCCCACCACGATTCCGGTCCATCCCACCCAGGTCTACGAGGCGGTCCTCTCTCTGGGGTTCTTCTTCTTCCTGTGGTCCCGGCGCAAGGCGTGGCAGGACCGCCCCGGCTTCACCATGGCGGTCTACCTGCTCCTGGCCGGGACCGAGCGGTTCGGGGTGGAGTACCTGCGGACGAACGTGCCGGTGGCCCTCGGTCTCACCATGGCCCAGTGGATATCGGTCGGGGTGGTGGCGATCGGGCTTGTGTTGCTCCTCCGGACCCGGAGCCGGTAAGCTCTTCCTGAAACGCCCGCCTTCTTTGCCCGCCGGGTGCCCTGCGGGGCGCAAGGAGAGTGCGATGCCCCTGGTTGACCCCTTCGGTCGGGAGATCACGTATCTCCGCATCTCGGTCACCGACCGGTGCAATCTCAAGTGCTCCTACTGCATGCCCGAACACCCCGTCCACGTGGAGCGGGAGGACGTGTTGAGCTTCGAGGAGATCGACCGGCTGGTGGGAGCGGCGGTCTCCCTGGGTTGGCGGAAGGTGCGGCTCACCGGCGGGGAGCCCATGGTGCGGAAGGATCTCCTCGATCTGGTTACGCTCCTGGGTCGGCGGAAGCGGGTCGACAACGGCGGCCCGAGGCTTCACGAGCTGGTCATGACCACCAATGCCGTCCTCCTCGCCCGGCACGCCCGCGACCTGGCCGCGGCCGGGCTCGACCGGGTGAACGTGAGCCTCGACACCCTGGTCCGCGAGCGCTTCACCGCGATCACCGGCTACGACCGGCTGGTTCAGGTGCGGGAGGGGATCGAAGCGGCGATCGAGGCCGGCCTCCGCCCGGTCAAGATCAACACCGTCCTCATCAAGGGATCCACCGAGGACGAGGCCTTCGACTTCGTGGAGATGGCCCGGACCCGGGAGGTGGACATCCGGTTCATCGAGTTCATGCCCTTCGCGGAGAACGGGTGGAGCCTCGACCGGGTGCTCCCCACCGCGGAGCTCAAGGGACGAATCGAGGCGCGCTATCCGCTCGTCGGGCTGGATCCCCCACCGAACGGCGGGCCGGCCCGCACCTTCACCGGGGACGGTTGGCGGGGACGGATCTCCTTCATCTCCCCGATCTCCGACCGCGACTTCTGCGCCCGGTGCAATCGGGTGCGGCTCACTTCCGAAGGCAAGCTCCGCGGGTGTCTCCTGAACGAGAACGAGATGGACTTCCGCGAAGCCCTGCGGGCGGGGGCCGACGATGCCGACCTGGCCGCCATGTTCCGGCGGGCGGTGCGCGAGAAACCGGAAGAGCACCCCTACCATGGCCAGATCCGGGAGGGGAGCGCGGTCGGCCCGGTCGATGGCCGCGGCATGTACCGCATCGGGGGATGAGTCGGATCCCGGCGGCCGGAGCCTCGATGATCCTGCTCGGGATCCTGGGTTGGGCTTCGACCGCTCCCGCCGCCGAAGCCAAGGTCCGGGGAAATCTCCCTTTCCTCACCCGGACGATTTCCTATCCCGACTCCGCGGGGAGCCCGGTGACCCGCCTCGAGCTTGCCTTTCCCCTCGCCGGGCTGGCGTCGACCTCCGGTTCCGTGGAGGCCGATTCGTCCACTCTCCACGTCCTGGTCATCGCCACCGCCGCTGAGGGGGGAAGCACGATCACCCGGAAGTGGACGAGGAGCTACGCTCGCGACGCCGCGGTGCGGGCGGCCGGTGGGGGCGGCGCCTACCTGGATCATCTGGAGTTGAGGCTTCCGCCGGGGCGGGCCGATCTTCATGTCGAGGTGGATCAACCGGGAAGCGACCGCCGGGGGGAAGCCGATCTCCCCATCCGCGTTCCGGACTACCGGGGGACGCCGCTTGCCGTCTCCGATCTGATCTTCGGCGAGTGCGCCGGCGACACCGGCGGCGGCCGCCGGGCGGGCTCGGTGGGGCCGGTTCTCCCGCGACCGTTCGCCCGCTATGGGGACGACACCGCCGGCCTCTGTGTAGGGGCCTGGGTCCGGGACGGGATTCCCGGCGTGGCCGACAGCGCCTACGCCGTCCGCTGGTCGGTCCGGGACGGGATGGGGCGGACGCGCGCCGACTCGACCGGTTCCGCCCCGCGGCGGAACGGACGCGGGTTCATCCTGGTGGAGCCGTCCCTGGCCGGACTCGACCGGGGAAGCTACCGGCTCGAGGTCGAGGCGAGCCTGGGGGGGAGCGCGCCCGCTCCGAGGGCACGTTCCAGGTGGACGAGACCCGGATCGCTCTCGAGGACCCCCGAATGCTCCGCACCGTCCTCGGCTACGTGGCCACCAACGCCGAGCTTCGCGAGTTGGAGGACGCCCCCGATGACTCGCTGGCCGTGCTCTGGACCCGGTTCTGGAACCGGCGCGATCCCGCCCCCCGGACTGCCGCGAACGAGGCCCTGGTGAAGTTCATGAACCGGGTGGAGTACGCCGAACAGCACTTCGGGGTCCTGGAGCCGGGGTGGCGCTCCGACATGGGCCGGACCTACATCAGGTTCGGGGCCCCCGATCGGATCGAGCGCACGGTCAACGGAATATCGGGGCCGCCGACTGAAATCTGGTATTACTACTCACGGAGCGCCACCTACGTCTTCCAGGACCCGGACGGGTTCGGCCGATACCGGATGGTGGGATCGGGCCGGAACTGAGCGAGGAGCTTCGATGAAAGGCTACGTCATCGTGAACGAGGGGTTGGGGGAGATGCGCCGCACGCCCGACCATGCCTCCGAGCAGATCTCCCAGGCGGTTCTGGGCACCCCGCTCGAGGTCGTGGCCCGCCGGAACGGGGGGCTCTGGCTGAAGGTGATGACTCCGGACGGCTACCGGGGATGGATGCGATCCTGGTCGGCCCAGCCGGTGAGCCGGGAGGAACTCGCCGCGTATCGGAACGGTCCCCTGGTGGAAGTCGATTCGATGATCGCCCGGGTGCGGGAGCAAGCGACCCGGCGGAGCCTGGCGCTCCGCGAAGCCCCGTTGGGAGCCCGGATGCGGCGTCTGGGCCGATCCGGGAAATGGATCCGGGTTCTTCTTCCCGACGAGACCGAGGGCTATCTCCACGCCAACGACCTTCTCCTCGACCGGACCACCCTTCGTCCCCGCCAGCGTCCCCGGGACATTCCCTCCCTGGTGAAGACCGCCCACCGGTTCCTGGGAGTGCCGTACCAGTGGGGGGGAGTCACCGCCAAGGGGCTGGATTGCTCCGGCTTCGTGCAGACCGTCTTCGGACTTCACGGGGTTCAGCTCCCCCGCGATGCCCGGGACCAGTTCCGTTGGCTCAAGCGAGAGACCTACATCTACCGGGATCCGCGCGAGATCCAGCTCGGCCATCTCGTGTTCTTCGGCGAGTCGGACCCCAAGGTCTCCCATGTGGGGATCGGTCTGCCGGACGGGCGGTTCATCCACGCGCGGGGGCGGGTCCGGGTGAACTCGCTCCGGTCCGAGGAACCCGACTTCGACCGGGCGCTGTTCGTCCAGTTCCGGGGGGCCGGACCGGTGCTTCTCCAGTGATCCCGCGGATTGACAAACCCATTGGCCTGTCGTAATTTGCCCCGGATCAGCGGCCCCGGTGATCCACGAGCGCAGTGAGACCCGGTTCCCTCGGGAAGCGGCGGAACGCGCGACCCGCCGGCACGGCCGCGCAAGTCACGGATCTGACAAGGGGGCACACATGAGATCGTTCCGTTGGCTCATGCCGTTTCTGATTCTCGCCTTCGTCCTCCCCGCCGGCGTTTCCTTCGCGTCCGACGCCCGTCTCGACGCCCTGGGAATCCAGCGCGAGTACGTGGAGGACTACTTCAACTTCCGCGTCTTCCCCACGGTGGCGGCACGGTACCAGAACCTGGTGACCGCATCGCTCGGTAGCGCGGACGCCAACAGCGGACAGACCTTCGGGAACCACTCGGTCGGGGTGATCGGGGCCGGGGACAACACCTCCTACGGGGTCTTTGCGGTCTACCTGAACCAGGCCGCCACCTACGACCGGTTCTTCGTCCGGGACGAGCAGGACAACGCCATCCCCTCGGAGATGAGCGACATCGACCTCACCTGGGCCAAGAACTTCAGCAAGGTGACCACCGGACTCTCCCTGCGTTGGACGGACAGCTCGGTGAAGCAGGGCGATGCGGAGTCGAAACCGCTCACCCGCGGGATCACCGGGGGCGGAACGAACTCCCTCTCCGTGACCGGAGGGCTCAAGTTCGACGTGGGCACCACCGACAACGTCGAACTGGCCGTGGACCTGACCTCCATCACCTGGATGCTGACCAACTCCGCCGGAGACGTCATCACCGAGGACGCGGGGAACCTGTCCTACCGCCTGAGCGCCCGCATGATGAACCAGATGAGCAAGGGGAACATGCTGGTCCCGGTGGTGATCTACCAGCATCTCGACGCCACCGCCCAGGGGGACGCGGACGACACCTACAGCAACCGTCTGAACGTGGGCGCCGCCCTCCAGCACGAGGTGAACGGCAACGATCTCCTCATCATGGGGTTGGCGGCCAACTACCTGAAGCGGAAGACCTACACCGGGGCCGAGATGAGCGCGGAGTTCTCCCGCTGGGACCTCCCGGCCATGTTCATCGCCCTGGAGTTCGACGTCTATCCCTGGCTGACCGGCCGGGTCGGGGCCACCAAGACGGTGGACATCTCCAAGGTGAACGCTCCCGGCGACAACGTTCCGGACCGGGACACCCTGTCCTCCCGATACTTCTTCGGGTTCGGGATGGGACTCCATTTCGAGCACTTCGACGTGGACGCCACCGTGAACCCGGACGCGGTGTTCACCGGCGGCTACCTCTTCAGCGGGAAGAGCGCCTATCCCCTCACCTCGATCACCGGGACCTACTACTTCTGATCCCGTTCCGGAGGCGGGGGGAGATCCCCCGCCCCGGGCGCCTCGAACCGGGGGCCGGGCCGGAAGGCGCGGCCCCCGTTCTCATATCCCACCGGGGCTCCGGCGCCGGTGGGGGGGCGGCGCCGGCCTCACTCGCTCCGCCGATCGGGCGCCGGAACGCTTTCCCCCTTGTGGCTTTGGCGAGCCCTTTGCTAGCGTCCCTGCGGCTCCACGCGGGGGGCCACCGGAGGCGGGGAGGGCACCCCACAGGCCTCCGGCTCCCTCCTTCCAGGTCATTTGAAAGGACACGACACGGCATGTTCGATCGGGTGATGAGCCTCTTCACCACCGATGTGGCCATCGATTTGGGCACGGCCAACACCCTGGTGTACGTCAAGGGCAAGGGAATCGTGCTGAACGAGCCCTCGGTGGTGGCGGTGGACCGGGGCACCGGCAAGGTGCTGGCCGTGGGCAAGGATGCCAAGGACATGCTCGGTCGCACCCCCGAGGAGATCATCGCGGTGCGCCCGCTCCAGAACGGAGTGATCAGCGACTTCGAAAAGACCGAGGACATGATCCGGGAGTTCATCCAGCGGGTGCAGAAGCGGAAATTCCTGGTCCGGCCGCGGGTGATCGTGGCCGTCCCTTCCGGCATCACCGAGGTGGAGAAGCGCGCGGTGCGCGACTCGGCCGAGGCCGCGGGGGCCCGGGAAGTCCTCCTGGTGGCCGAGCCCATCGCCGCGGCCATCGGGGTCGGTCTGCCGGTGGACAAGCCCTGCGGGAACATGGTCATCGACATCGGGGGGGGAACCACCGAGATCGCGGTGATGACCCTGAACGGCATCGTCCACGACACGTCGGTCCGGGTGGGCGGGGACAAGATGGACGAGGCCATCGTCCAGTACGTCAAGCGCGCCTATAACCTCCTGATCGGCGACCAGACCGCGGAGCAGATCAAGATCCGCATCGGATCCGCCTTCCCCCTGGAGCAGGAGGAGGAGATGGAGATCAAGGGGCGGGATCTGATCGGAGGCATCCCCAAGACGATCAAGGTCACTTCCACCGAGATCCGGGAGGCCCTCCAGGAGCCGATCAGCCAGATCGTGGAGGCGCTCCGCACGTCCCTGGAGCAGACGCCGCCGGAGCTGGCCGCGGATATCGTGGACCGGGGGATCCTCATGACCGGGGGCGGCAGCCTCCTCCGGGGCCTCGACGTCCTCCTGCGCGAAGCCACCAACCTGCCGATCACGGTGGCCGATGAAGCCCTCCTCTGCGTGGTCCTGGGCACCGGTAAGGTGCTGGAGAACCTGGAACTCTACGAAAAGGTCTTGATGAAGTCGTTCCGTGATTAGGACCCCCGAGCCCGGACCCCCGCCATGCCTTTCCTGAGCATCATCTTCGAGGCGGTCCAGCGGGTGGTGGCCTTCTTCGACCGCCGCCGCGCCCTGGTGGTGGTGCTGGTGGCCGCGGCGCTCCTGGTCGCCGGAACCTCGGTCTCCGTGCTTCGGCGTCCCCCGGTCCTGGTGCCGATGGTGGACGCGGTCGCCGGCGGCATCCTGACCGTGGTGTCCCAGCCGCTGAAGATCGGCCGCCTGTTCACCCGGTCGCGCGGTCCATCCAAGCGGGTCATGGAGCTGGAGCTCGAACTGGCCCGCCTCCGCGAGGCGGAGCGCGAGAACACCCGGCTCCGGGCCATGCTCGGCTACGAGCCCCCCATCCGGTATCGGACGGTTCCCGCCCGCGTGGTGGGTCTCGACCGCGATCCGATCCGGGGGATGGCCTGGATCAACGTGGGCTCGCGTCAGGGAGTCGCTCCCGGCGAGGCGGTGGTGTCGGTGGAGGGACTGGTGGGGGTGGTCGAAAGGGTGTCGTCCCGGACCTCCCGTATCCGTCTCCTCCGGAACGAGAACAGCCCGGTCTCGGTCCGCGACACCCGGAGCCGGGTCCTGGGAATCGTGGAGTGGGACCCCGGGGAGGGTAGGCTGCGCGTCTCCAAGGCCCCCCTTCAGTCCGACGTGGCGGTGGGGGACACCCTAATCTCGAGCGGCCTGGGGGGGGTGTTCCCCGCCGGCCTTCCGGTGGGAAGGGTGGCCGAGGTCCGGGACTCGCCGGAGCGGCTCCTGAAGGACATCCGGCTCGATCCCTTCGCGTCGTTCTTTCGCCTGGAGGAGACCTTCGTGCTCATCCCCCAACCCGGGACCGGGACTCCCTTCCTGCCCGGGGAATTCCCCGGCGAGGCCCCGATGGACTCGGCGGAGGTCGGAGGTTGACCTTCCTGGTGGTCCTCGCCCTGGCCCTGGCGCTGGAGGGGCTCCGGCTGGCGCTCTTCGGCCGCTTCACCATCCAACCCGACTTTCTCCTCGGGATGACGGTCATCCTGGCCCTGGCCCGGCGCCCGCCGGTGGGGGCGGTCGCCGGCTTTCTTCTCGGCGCGTTCCGCGACCTGGTCTACGGGACGCCGATCGGGGTGAGCGCGCTCTCCCTGGCCCTGGTGGGATGGGCGGTCGGTTCCCTGGGACGGAGCGTCTACCGCGAGTCGGGACTCACCCAGGGCCTGGCGATCCTGGTAGCTGGACTCGGCCAGGGGCTTTTGGTGTACCTTCTTCTGAGGGGAGGCGATATCGACGGGCTGATCTCCTACATGGCGCGTGTGACCCTGCCCTCCTCGATGCTCACCGCGGCGCTCGTGCCCGCCGCGCTCCATGAGGTGCAGCGGTTTTCCCACCGGCAATTGAAATTTCATGAGAGGAAGATACTCGTCAGGCGGGGCTGACCGCCGGGAGCGGGCCCTGGTCCTGCGCCTGGTGGGTCTGGCCGTGATGCTGGTGCTGTTGGCCCGGCTCGCCTCGCTCCAGGTGCTCTCATCCCAGGAGAGCCGGGACCTCTCGCTCCGGAACTGGCGGCGGCCTGAGTTCGTGCCGGGCCCGAGAGGGCGTATTCTCGATCGGAACGGGGTCGTCCTGGCCGACATGATCCCCTCGTTCATCATCACCTTCGACCCCCACTTCAAGGGGTTCGTCCATCATGCCGGCCGCCTCGACTCCACCCTGGTCCGCCTGGCCGATCTGGTGGGGGAAGACCCGGATCACTACCGGCAGGTGGTGAAGCGGGAGCGAGTATCGAGCTACAACCCGGTCCGGCTGGTGCGAAGCGCCGACACGACCCAGGTGGCACGGGTCGAGGAGCACCGGGCTGAACTTCCCGGGGTCTCGGTGGAGGTGGAGGCGATCCGGTACTACCCCGCCGACTCCCTGGCCGCCCACGTTCTGGGATACACCGGCGAGGTGGGGGACAAGCAGCTGGAGACCCTTCAGGGGCAGGAATACCGGCCGGGCTCGTTGATCGGGCAGACCGGCATCGAGAAGGAGTACGAGAGCCAGCTCCGGGGCGAGGACGGGATTCGCTACGTGGAGGTGAACGCCTCCGGGCGCCGGAGCGATGCGTTCCTGAGCACCCAGCCCATCCCCCCCAAGCCCGGTCGGGACGTGACCCTCGCCCTGGACTCCAAGATTCAGCGGGTGGCCGAGAACGCGCTGGATCGGGCGGGCTACGACGGGAGGGGCGATCCCCCCGAGGTCCGGGGGGCGGCGGTCCTCATGGACGTCCGGAACGGGGACGTCCTGGTCATGGCCAGTCGCCCGGGGTTCGACCCCAACACGTTTTCCGGAGCGTTGAGCCAGGAGACCTGGGACGCCCTGAATCGTCCCAGCGCCCCGCTCCTGAATCGCGCCGTCCAGTCGGTGTACCCGCCGGGCTCGGTGTTCAAACCCCTGTCCCTGTACGCGGCCCTGGCCGAGGGGATCATCCAACCGGGGCAGAAACTGAGCCCCTGCTTCGGGGGGTTCCGCTTCGGGAACCGGACCTTCCGGTGCTGGAAGCGGGCGGGGCACGGGGCCCTGACCGACGTCGAGGCCATGGCCCAGTCCTGCGACGTGTACTTCTACCAGCTCGCGGTGAGTCTGGGGGTGAACGGGATCGCCCGCTACGGGGAGCTCTTCCACTTTGCCGACCTCACCGGAGTCGACCTCCCCGGCGAACGCACCGGTCTGATCCCGGACACGCGGTATTTCGACCGGCGTTACGGGACGCGCGGCTGGAGTCACGGGGTGGCCCTGAACCTGATCATCGGGCAGGGGGAGGTCCTGGCCACGCCGATAGAGCTGGCCGAGTACATCGCGGTCATGGCCACCGGGGGGCGGCGCCCCCGGCCGCGCCTGGTGAAGGCCCTGGGCGAGGACCGCCGCGATCGCCGCTATCCCGCGCCGGCGCTGGCGCCCAGCTACATCGAGATCCCGCTCGACCCCGCCGCGGTGGCCGAGGTCCACAAGGGGATGAGGGCGGCGGTGGAGGGGGGAACCGCGCGAAGCGCCGCCGTTCCCGGGGAGACCGTGGCCGGGAAGACGGGGACGGCCCAGAACCCCGGTTTCGACCATGCCCTCTTCCTCGCCTATGCTCCCGCCGACGATCCCCAGGTGGCGGTGGCGGTGGTCCTGGAGAACCGGGGCCACGGAGGTTCGGTGGCCGCGCCGGTGGCCCAGCGCATTCTTTCCGCCTACTTCGGAGTGGACGACTCGCTGGTGGTGCGGGTTCAGGAGACCGACTGATGCGACACGGATTCGATGCCGTCCCCGGTCGGGCGGCGCGCGGGAGGCGGAGATGAACCGCCGCGCGGTTCGCCAGATGGACTGGGGCTTCGTCATCACCATGGCCACCCTCCTGGTCATCGGGCTGGTCCTGGTGTATTCGGCCAGCCAGGTGCCGATGAGCCCGGCCAAGTCGGCGCTCTTCGGCCATCAGATCACCTGGCTCGGTATGGGGCTCCTCGTCCTGTTTGTCGTCACCGCCATCCCGTTCCGGTTCTGGGAGGAATACAGCCACTTCTTCTACGCGGTGTCCCTGGTGTTGCTTCTGGCGGTGCCGGTCGTGGGGGTGACGAGCCTGGGGGCGCGCCGCTGGCTCTCCCTCGCGGGATTCCAGTTCCAGCCCTCGGAGCTGGCCAAGCTGGCCACCATTCTCCTCGTGGCCCGCATGCTGAGCCGGCCCCGCTTCGACCTCCGCCGGCTCACCCACATGGCGCCGGTTCTCGCCGCCGCCGCCGTTCCCTTCGTGCTCATCCTCATCGAGCCCGATCTCGGGACCTCGCTCAGCATCCCCGCCGCGGTGGTCCCCATGCTGTTCTGGGCCGGGCTCCCCATCGGGGTGATCCTGGTATTGGGATCGCCGCTCCTGAGCGCGATCCTCTCCCTGAATCTCTGGGCCTGGCTCCTGTACCTCCTGGTGGTGGGGGTGATCCTCCTCCTCTCCCGGGCCCGGCGGAACCTGGTGGTGGCGGTGCTGGCCATCAACATGGCGGTGGCCGCGGCCACCCCGATCCTGTGGAACTCGCTCAAGCCCTACCAGCGCCAGCGGGTGGTGACCTTCCTGAACCCCGAGCAGGACCGGGCCCAGTCGGGCTACCAGGTCATCCAGTCCAAGATCGCCATCGGATCGGGAGGGGTGACCGGGCAGGGATACCTGAAGGGGACCCAGAAGGGCCTGGGCTTCCTTCCTCAAAACCATACCGACTTTATTTTTTCCGTTCTTGGCGAGGAATGGGGATTTGTCGGCTGCGGGGTGGTGCTCCTCCTGTTCGGGGTGCTGGTCCACCGGGGACTGGGGATCGCGCTCAAGGCGCGAAGCCGGTTCGGGAGCACCCTGGTGGTGGGGATCTGCGGCATGCTGGTCTTCCACGTGGCGGTGAACGTGAGCATGACCCTGGGTCTGGCCCCGGTGACCGGCCTTCCCCTGCCCTTTCTCTCCTACGGAGGCACCTTCCTGGTCACCACCCTCGCCCTCATGGGGTTCATCTTGAACGTCTCCCTGCGCCGGAACGAGGTGTAGGAGATGGGGAACCGGGGCCTCGGGCGGCGCGCGCCGCGGTCCGGGAGCGGAACGCGCCGGAAGGCCGGCTCCGGGCGGTCCCGGCGCGCGATCCTCGCCCTCGCCCTTCTCTGCCTGGCCGTGGCCCTGGTCTACGCCGCCCGTTCCCCCGGCACCTACCAGGACGACGACATCGATCGCTACTACATGGCCCGCCAGGTCTGGAAGGACCCCTCGCTCCTCGCCGACGACTGGGGGATGCCGGTCCCCCTGGCGCTGTTCGCGCTTCCCGCCCGCCTCTTCGGCTATGCGGGGGTGGAGGCGACCACCGCGGTGGCGGTGGCGGGGGCGGCGGCCCTGGCCGGCCTGGCCGCCGAGGCGGCGGGGGTGGCCTTCCCCTGGCTCGCGGTGCCGTTCTTCTTCTTCCAGCCGCTGGTCCTCGAAACCTCCTACGGGGGATTGGCGGAGCCGATGGCCGCGCTGGTGATGGCGGCCCTTCTCTGGGCGTGGTACGCGGGGCGGCGCGACCGGGCGGTGCTTCTGGCCGGGCTCCTTCCCCTGGCCCGGATCGAGGCCGGCGTGCTCACCCTGGTGGTCCTGGCCGCGGCGTGGCCCCGGGTGGGATGGAAGGCGCGGCTGGGGGCCTTCTTCCCGGGCGCCGTCTGGGCGGTGGCGGGCTGGGCGCTCCACGGGTCGCCGCTCTATGTGCTGGGGGCGGGGAACGAGCGTCCGCTGGTGAGCCTGGGGCCGCTCCAGTACGTTCGGAACGGGGTGGTGGTGATCGGGGCGGTGGTCCTCTTCTTCTTCCTGTGGGCCCTGGCGGCGGCGCTTCGCTCCGGGAACCGGGCGCCCGCCTCGTCCGAGGCTCCGGCGCGCCTTCCGGTCCTGGCCGTGGTCCTGGTGGTGGTGGACGTGGTTCTCCTGAGCCTCCTGGCCTGGGACAAGCTTCCCTTCGGGCGGAGCGTCGGGTTTCTCCGTCACATCGCGGTGGTAGCCCCGGCGGTGGCGCTGGTGGCCGCCCGTGGGGCCGGGGACTGGTCCGGGCTTCGGCCGCGCCCCCTGGGACTACGAATCGGTTTCGCGCTGGCCTGGACCGCGGTGGTGGCGCTCTTCGGCTCGCACGTCCTGGTGGGGGAGTCCTTCATCGGGCCGGGACGGGTGGAATGGCGCTGGGTGGTGACCGCGCTCCTCGCCGCGGGCGGGGTGCTCGTGCTGTTCCGGCCGCGGCTCGTTCCCCCGCGCCGGGTGGCAATAGCCGCGGGGGTGGGAGCGGCGGCGCTGGCGCTTCTCACCGTCCGCCCCATCGGCCTCGATCCCGAGCGCGCGGCGGTGAAGGCGGCCACCGAGCAGATCGACCGGCTCGGCCTGGGGAACGCCGTGGTCTACACCAACCATCCCTGGTTCGCCTTCTTCTCCGGTCGCGACCGCTACGATGCCACCCGGACCCCGAAGCTCACCCGGGCGAATCTGGCCGGGGCCCGGCCGGGGAGCGTGGTGCTGTGGGAGAACCACTACGGGCCGCGGCTCTGGGGAGACGTGCCCGACACCCTGCTCCGGAACGACCCGCACTACGAGCGGCTGATGGAGCTTGTGGCGGGGAGGGAACGGAACTTCCACGTGGTGGTGTTCCTCCGGAAGGAATGATCGCGGCCGGAGAGGGAGCAGATGGGGCTCGCATGGGGACACCCCGCCGCCCCCGCCGGGGTGCGCTACACTGAACACCCCGCCGAATACCCCGCCGGATCGAGCGGTCATCGTGAATCCACTGCAACGAGCCGGACGCCGCCTTCCCGGTTCCGCCCGCGCCGCCGCGCGCCTCCTCCTCGACACCCTGCTTCCCCCCCTCTGTCCGGGCTGCGGCGAGGAGATCGGCCCGCGGCGCTGGATCTGCGGGCGGTGCCGGCGCGCCCTCCGGCCCGCGCCGCCGGGCTGGATCTGCTTCGCCTGCCGGAGCGAGGAGCGTCCCGGGGGAGACCGGGAGGCCGGGTACGCGTGCCGGCGTCCCGGGCACGACCGCCTGCGGGGCCGGGCCGCCTACTGGATGGAGCCGCCCCTCGACGCCCTGGTGCACGGCCTCAAGTATCACGGCCGGCGGGATCTCGCCCGGCCCCTGGGACGGATCCTGGCCGGTCGGGTGGACCCGGGCCTCGCCGGGGCCTGCCTCACCGCGGTGCCGCTTCATCGCACCCGGCTTCGGGCCCGGGGGTACAACCAGGCCGGGCTCCTGGCCGGGGCGGCGGCGCCTCGATGGGCGTGCCCGCCGGTCCCGGAAGCGCTCCGCCGCGCCCGGGCCACCCGGGCCCAGGCCCGCCTCCCCGAATCGAGCCGTGCGGGGAACGTGGCCGGCGCCTTCGCGAGTCGGGAAGGGGCCTGGATCACCGGGCGAAGCTGGGTCCTGGTGGACGACGTGGCCACTACCGGCTCCACCCTGCTTGCCGCGGCCCGGGCCCTGGAGGCGGCGGGGGCGACGCGGGTGGTTCCGGTGGCCCTGGCCCTGGCCTGAGGCGGGAGAAAATTCTCCAACTTCATATCCCGTGGTGACATCCGCGTCCGTTCGTGGGAAGATCGCCCCCCCCGGCGGGCCGGTCGCGAACCCCGTTCGGACCGCGTCCCGTGTTTCCACGGGTTCCCGGCGGGAAAGCCGTTGAGGGAATTACAACCCTCATGATAGTTTGCACGACTGCGGCAAATCGGCCCTCTTCGAGGGTTCCCGTCGGCAGGGTCCCGTCACGGGACCAGCGGCCGTGTGCACCCCGGGTCTCGAACGGCCTTATCCTGTTGGATCATAAAGACATATGGAACTCGTAACGGACCGGTTGGAGGAATGTGTCCTCCCCCTGGTCTCCAAGCCGAACCGGTACCAAAACCCTTTCGCCCACGGCCGCCTTCCCGACTTCGATCGAGCCGGCGTGCGGGTCTGTCTGGTCTATCCCGGTCCCCTCGAGTCCGGCCTGGGCCGGGCGCGCGTGCCCGGTTTGCTCGATGCGCTGCGGGGTGCGGGAGAGCCCGACCAGGTGCTGGTGGACCTCGCGTTCGCCCCCGCCCCGGACTTCGAAGCGGAGCTCCGGCGCCAGGGGGTGCCGCTCTTCGGATTGGGAGCCCGGCGCCCGCTGGCGGACTACGATCTTCTGATCGCCCTTCCCGACGGCGTGCTGGACCTTCCCGACCTGGCGGCCATGCTGGATCTGGCGGGGGTGGAGCTCCGTTCGGCTCTCCGGTCCGCCGGGGATCCCCTCGTGGTGATGGCGGGGGAACTCTCGCTCACCCCCCGGCCCGCCGCGCCCTGGGTGGATGCCTTCCTGGTCGGGGATCCCGAGGCCTTCGCCGCGGATCTGCTCGAGGTGGGGCGGGAACTCCGCCGCCGCGGCGATCGCACCCGGAGCGAACTCCGGGCGCTCTTCGAGGGCCGGGACGGGATCCTGGTCCCGGAGATCAAGACCGGGGCCTCGGCGGCCGAACACCGGAACGGAAACGGGGACGGAGCCCCGGTGCGCGCCCGCTGGCTCGCCCACCTTCCCCCGATTTCCGATGCCCCCATCGTCCCCTTCGCGGAAACCGAAGCGGAGGGACTGGTGGTGGAGATCGCCCGCCACCGGGGGGTGGACGATCCGGCCTCGGCGCCCGCCTTGCTCCGCGTGCGCTCGTTGGAACGCGTGCTTCGCGAAACCGAGGCCGCGCTGGCGGCGAGCGGGCACGGAGCGGTGGTTCTGGCCTCGGCGGCGGGGAGCCGCCATCCCGAGATCGTGCCGCTCCTCGAAGCGATGAACCAGAGGTTTGGACCGTACGGCGTCCAGTTCCGGCTGGAAGACGTGGACCCGACCCGGGTGGCTCCCGCCCTGGCCCGCGAGCTTCGCAAGGGGCGCCGCGCCCGGTTCACGTTCGAGCCCATGGCTCCCTCCGCCCGTCTCCGCGAGATGATCGGCCGGCCGCTCACCAAGGAGCGGCTGTTCGAGGCCGTCCAGACCGCGTGGCGGGGCGGGTGGTCGGCCATCCGACTCCAGGTCCTCCTGGGCCTTCCCGGGGAGACCGAGGACGATCGCGAGGAATGGTTGGAGACGATGGAAGCGATTCAGTCCATTCGGACGCCGCAGGGCGGCGCCCCGCGGCTGAGCGTGGAGGTCGTTCCCTTCGTTCCCCGCCCGCACACCCGGTGGGAGTTGGAGGCTTCCACCGACGAGGACGCATGCCTGGCCGTCGTCGAAGGATGGCGCCGCCGCCTGGCGCGGCGGAAGGTCAAGGTCTCCGTTCGCTCCCCCCGGGCGGCCCGGGTGGAGGCGTTGCTCCTCCGGAGCGACGAACGGGCGGCCGCGGTGTTGGATCAGGTGTCGCGCCAGGGGGCGCGCCGCCAGTCCGATCCCGACGCGTTCTCGGCGTCGCGGTGGGAAGAGGCGATGACCGCCCTCGGGGTCGCCGGCTTTCCTCCCGACGACCTCCAACCTACTCCCTGGTCTCACGTCGTGCTCGAGTCCCCGCCCCTCGGTAACGGGGGAGGGGAATCCTCGAAGCGGACGGACGCCCGGGCCGGGTCCACCGGCGCCGGCGCGTCCACCCCGGGGTTCGACGCGCCCGCCTGGACGGCGGGCCGGCGTCCCCGGCGGGCGGGCAGAGGGCGGGAAGCCCGTCAGGCGGAGAGATACCGCCTGCGCTTCTCCAAAGGCGAACCCGCGCGGTTCACCGCCCATCTGGATGTGACCCGCTCTCTTGAGCGTGCGTTTAGGCGGACCCAGCTTCCGCTGGCCGTGTCCCAGGGCAAGGGACGGAGGCCGAAGCTCTCCTTCGGTCCCCCCCTACCCCTCGGCATGACCAGCGACGCGGAATACTTCGACGTCGCCTTCGCCCGGGATGTGCCGGAGTCCTTTGTCACCCTTTTCAATCAGGCGCTTCCCGCCGGGCTCCAGGTGACGGCACAGGCCCCCATTCGCACCGAGCCGGATTCGCTGAACAGCGCGATCCAGATAGCAGTTTACGAAGTTTCGTTCCCCGCCACCCTGGTCCGGGACCAATTCGGGGGCATGTCCCCCGGGGAGCTGGAGACCCGGCTGCGCGAGAGCGTGGACCGGGCACTGGCCGCGAAGGTCATCGAGGTGACCAAGGTGCGGGGCGAGGATTCACGGACATTCAATGCCAGACCGTCCCTGATTCGGGCCGTGGTCGAGCGCGGAGAGGAAGGGGGCCCCCGGTTGGGTCTGACCCTCGCCCTGAACCGCCCCGACAGCGTGCGCCCCGAACTTCTCACCACCGTCCTCTGCAATTGGGCGGACTTCGACGAGCGGCTGCTGCGGGTTCACCGGAGCGGTCTCATGATTCCCGGTCGGAACCAGGTTCTCGACCCGCTCGCCGTCGTTGCGTCCGGTTTCGCGTGGTGGCAGCAAACGGCCCGAAAGGGGGGCGCGGTCTCATGAGGATTCGATGCAGAAGTCGATCATTATCAACGCCGACCCGAAGGAAACCCGGGTGGCGATCCTGGAAGACAAGCAGCTCGTGGAGCTCCTGGTGGAGCGGCCCGATGACCGCCGCATCGTGGGGGACATCTACAAGGGGAAGGTGAACGCCGTCCTTCCCGGCATGCAGGCCGCCTTCGTGGAGATCGGCCTGGCCAAGACCGCGTTTCTCCACGCCTCCGACCTCGCCGCCTCCCTGGTGGGGGGCGACGTGGATCTCCTCGACGACGACGACGAGCCGGAGAGCGGAGGAGGAGCGCCGGCCCGCGGCGGCCGCGGGGGACGATCCCCCCGTCGAAAGCCCCGGCGCGAAAGCGCCCCCAAGATCGAGGACCATCTCCAGAAATCCCAGGAGGTCGTGGTCCAGGTCACCAAGGAGCCCATCTCCACCAAGGGCCCCCGGGTGAGCCAGCAGGTGAGCCTCCCCGGCCGCTACGTGGTGTTCATGCCCGGCGCCGACCACATCGGGGTTTCCCGCAAGATCCCCAGCCGGGACGAGCGGTACCGCCTGAAGAAGATCCTGAAGGACATCCGCCCCAAGAACGCGGGCCTCATCGTGCGGACGGCGGGGGAGGGGCGCTCCCGGGAGGAGTTCCGGGAGGACGTGGGGTACCTGGTCAAGCAGTGGAAGAAGATCGAGCGGCGGTGCGCGGCGGCGCCGTCTCCCGCCCTCATTCACCGCGAACTCTCCCTGGCCACCGGGCTCATTCGCGACATCCTCACCGAGGACGTGGACGACGTGGCGGTGGACTCGCCGGATGTCTACCAGGAGGTGCGGGACTACCTCCAGTCGGTCTCTCCGGACCTGGTGAGCCGGGTCCGTCAGTACCGGGGGAAGCTCCCGATCTTCGACGCCTTCCGCATCGAATCCGAGATCGACAAGCTCTTCGAGCGGAAGGTGTGGCTCAAGCGGGGCGGCTACATCGTGATCGATCAGGCCGAGGCCCTGGTGGCCATCGACGTCAACACCGGCCGGTTCGTGGGGAAGAAGAACCAGGAAGAGACCATCCTCAAGACCAACATCGAGGCGGCGCGGGAGATCGGCCGCCAGCTCCGTCTCCGGGACATCGGCGGGATCATCGTCCTCGACTTCATCGACATGGAGTCCGAGGCCAACAAGAAGGCGGTCCTGGAGGAGCTCCGGAAGAACCTCAAGCGGGACCGGAGCCGCACCAAGACCTTCGCGGTGTCGGATCTGGGGCTGGTGGAGATGACCCGTCAGCGGGAACGCCCGAGCCTTCTCCACTACTACTCCAACGACTGCATCTGCTGCGCCGGGCTGGGCAAGGTCCTGAGCCTGGAGTCGGTGGCGCTCAAGGTCGAGCGCCTGCTGAACCGGATCGGGGTCAACACCCAGGAGAAGATGATCGAGCTTCGGGTATCGCCGGAGATGGCCCAGCACCTGTTCGCGGAAAGCGCGGACCGGCTGGCCCGGCTGGAGCAGAAGTTCAAGTTCCAGATCGACGTCCGGGACGACCCCCGGCTGAAGCGGGGGGAGGTCAAGGTCATCTTCCCCCGGACCAACGAGGACGTGACCGAGCGCTTCCGGCCCTGAGCCGGAGGCGTGGGTGGGGTTCCGGCGGGGGGCCGGACCCTGGTGCCGGGCGGTCGGTTACGACCGGGACCGGGGATCCGGAGCCCGGCCGGAACCGGTCCGGACCAAATCGTTGACCCGGCCCGGGGGGGCTGGTATCATCCCCCCCGCTTTGTCCTTACCCCAGGGCGTCTCGCCCATCGGCCCGGGTCGACCCGGGTTTGAGGAGGCTTGTTTCATGTTCGCAGTCATCAAGGTCGCCGGTTTCCAGTACCGGGTGGAAAAGGACCAGGTGCTCCGGGTTCCCCTCCTCGAGGCCGAGGAAGGGGCCACCCTGACCCTCGACGAGGTCCTCCTGGTCCAGGACGGGACCTCGGTCAAGGTGGGTACCCCGACGGTGGAGGGGGCCTCGGTCTCCGCCCAGGTCGTGGAGCATGCCCGCACCCCCAAGCTCGTGGCGGGCAAGTTCAAGCGCCGCCGGAAGTATCGCCGCCGGTGGGGGCATCGCCAGGACTACACCGAGATTCGTATCGACGGCATCGAGGGCTGACCGCCCGACAGAACCCTTTGAAGCGTTCAGGAGCTGACTCATGGCACACAAAAAAGGTGTAGGATCGAGCCGGAACGGCCGGGATTCCAACAGTCAACGGCTCGGCGTGAAGGCCTTCGGCGGAGAGCGGGTCACCGCGGGCAGCATCATCGTGCGCCAGCGCGGCACCCGGATCCTTCCCGGGGTCAATGTGGGGCGGGGCAAGGACGACACGCTGTTCGCCCTGGTGGACGGGCGGGTGACATTTGCGCGCAAGGGCAAGGATCGGAAGGAAGTCTCGATAGAGGCCTCCGAGTAAGCCACCGGCGACCTCCCCGGCGGGAGTCGCCGCACGCCGTCCGAAACGTCGAATGAGACCATGCCCCGCCCGGCCGACGCCGCGGGCCATGGTCTTTTCGTTTGGGGGCGGAAGACACGGGTCAGATCGGTGAGCACAGTTTGAACGTCCCCGCCGGTTCAACGGCGGGAACGACAACCATCCAGCCTCGAAAGGGAGGGGAGGAATCATGAAGAAGGTGAGCGTGATCGGCGGTGGCGGAAACGTGGGGGCCTCGGCGGGGCTGTACCTGGCCGATCGCGGGCTCTGCGACGTCCTTCTGGTGGATATCGTCGACGGCGTGCCCCAGGGGAAGGGGCTCGATCTGCTCGAGGCCGGCCCGGTGCGGGGCTACAACTCCAAGGTCTCCGGCAGCAACGACTTCAAGGACCTGAAGGGTTCGGATGTGGTCCTGGTGACCGCGGGCTTCCCCCGGAAACCCGGCATGAGCCGGACCGACCTCCTCACCAAGAACGCGGAGATCGTGGGGAGCATCGGGGCCGAGATCAAGAAGAACGCCCCCGACGCCTTCGTGGTGGTGGTCTCCAACCCGCTCGACATCATGACCTACCACATGATGAAGACCACCGGCTTCCCGCCCAACCGGGTGATGGGGATGGCCGGGGTGCTGGATTCCGCGCGCTTCCGCGCCTTCATCGCCGCCGAGCTGAACGTGGCTCCGGTCGACGTGCAGGCCATGGTGATGGGCGGGCACGGCGACTCCATGGTACCGCTCCCGCGCTACTCCACGGTGAGCGGGGTCACCATCATGGACCTCATGGACCAGGCCACCATCGACCGCCTGGTCGAGCGCACCCGGAAGGGGGGGGGCGAGATCGTGGCGTTGCTCAAGACGGGAAGCGCCTTCTACGCCCCCGGGGCCAGCGCGGCCCAGATGGTCGAGGCCATCCTGCTCGACAACAAGCGCCTACTGCCCGCCGCCGCCTATTGCACCGGGCAGTACGGGGTGGAGGGCACCTACGTCGGCGTGCCGGTGATCCTGGGCGCGGGCGGGGTGGAGAGGATCCTGGAGCTCCCGCTCACCGACGCCGAGGGTGACGCCCTCCGGAAGTCGGCGGCCGAGGTGCTCTCGAGCATCCGCGAGCTGGGGTACTGAGCCCGCGGGCGCCTGCGATCCGCGGAAGTCCGGGTTCCGACGCGGGGGGAGGCCCGGCCTCTCTCCGCCGGTCCCTCGCGCTGGGGGCGGAGATTTCCATCTCCGCCCCCTCGCTTGATCCGTTCCTCCCTTGACCGCTCCGGCGGTTCCCCCGAAAGTCTTCGACCATGAACGTGGCGGCTCGGGTGATCTTCGCGGTGTGGGCCTATTTCTGGGCGGCGATCTGGAGCATGCTCATCGGGCTCCTGTATCTCGTGGGCGCCCCCTTCGATCCCCACGCGGTTTGGATGGAGTTCTCCCAGCAACTCTACAGCCGGACCATGCTCGCCTGCTTCCTGGCCCCGGTTCGGACCGAGGGCCGGGAGCACCTCCCCCTCGGCCAGGCCTGCGTGATGATGGCCGACCATCGAAGCTACCTGGACATCCCGGCCACGGTGGTGGCCCTGAAGGGCCTCTCCGTCCGTTTCGTGGCCAAGCGGGAGCTGGTGCGCGCGCCGTTCCTGGGCTGGGCCCTGGGGGCCTCCCACCACATCAAGGTGGACCGGGGAAACCGCGAGCAGGCGGTGACCGCGCTTCGCCAGGCGGTGAGCCGCATGCGGAAGGGGATCGCCCTGGCCGTCTTCCCCGAGGGAACCCGCTCGCCCGATCAGCGACTCCTGCCGTTCAAGAAGGGCGGCTTCTACGTGGCGGTGGATACCGGCTATCCCATCCTCCCGATCTCCATCCGGAACACCGGGCGGATCCTCGGGAAGCGGAAGCTTCTCCCGCGGACGGGCCGGATCACCGTGATCATCCACCCGCCCATTCCCACCGCCGGGCTCACCCGGGCGGACATTCCCGCGCTCTCTGCCCGGGTGCGCGAGGCGATCCTCTCCGGCCTTCCCGAAGCGCAGGCGCGGGAGCCGGTGTCTTGAGTCGCGGAGCGGCTTCGGTCTTCCTGGGGCTCGTGCTGGCCTTCGGCTCCGCCGTCCGCGCCCCCGAGGCTTCCCCCCCGGGGACCGCGGCCGACACGCTGGTATGCGACTCCCCGCGCCTTCGGGCGGTGCTCGACACGCTGGCCGCGCTGGACGGCACGACGCCCGAAGCGTTCCGCGTCGACCCCGCCGCGCTGGCGCTGATGGGGGAGCCGGCGGGGCGGCTCCGTTTCCAGAAGTACGTGATGGACGAGCCCGGCCGGGCCCCGGCCACCCTGGAGGGGGCGGCCCGGGAGCTGGCGCGGGCGTCGTCGGTGGGTGGGGTGATGGCGCTCCTCGCCGACCTGGGGGAGCCCGAGGTCTCGGTGGCTCCGCTCCCCGACACCGTGCTCGCGGCCGAGGAGCGGGCGGTGCAGTCGTCATCCACCCCGGTCACCACCGCCATGGAGGCGCTCTTCACCGGGACCGGGAAACGGTTCCAGGGAAAGGACCGCGAGACGGTGACCCGCGAGGAGGCGACCCTGGCTCCGGCGACCGCGCGGGAGCTGGCTGCGCTGATCCTGGCCTCCCGGGCGGCCGCGGTGCGGCGGAACCGCGAGGTGGACCGCTCGGAGCTGGAGCGGGGCGGGATCTTCGGGGCGAAGGGGAAACGGACCGCGGCGGCGCTCCGGGGGGTGGTGGTCCAGGGGGATGAGACCGCGGAGGATGACACCCGGGAACTCGAGCGGGAGCTTTCGAGCCTGGATCTTCGCGCGCTCACTCGCGGGGCGGTGCGATTGGCGGGGGAGGTGGACACCGCGTCGGCCGCCCTGGCCGCGCTCCCCGCGGCGGAGAGCGAGTTCCAGTTCGACTGGGCCTCGCCCCTCGGGCGGGTCGCGGTGGGGGGAGCGGGCGCCAACCGCTACCACGGAAGCTACCTCCTGGTGCTGGACCTCGGCGGTGACGATGTCTACGAGGGTCCGGGGTCCGCTTCGGGGGACGAACCGGCGTCGGTGGTGGTGGACCTCGGCGGAAACGACCGCTACGCCGCCGCGGACTCGGGGCGGGCGGGCCCGGGAGGCGCGATCCTGGGGTACGCGGCGGTGGTGGACCTCGGGGCCGGCGACGACGTCTACGAGGCCACGGCCTGGGGCTCGGGATTCGGCTTCGGCGGGGTGGGCTGGATCGAGGACGACGGGGGGGATGATTTGTATCGCGGCCAGTGGCTCTCCCAGGGGGCGGCGGTCTACGGCATGGGGATCCTCCTGGACCGGGCCGGGAACGACCGCTTCGAGATCACCGGAGACGAGCCGGTCAACGGATTCGGCATGGGCCAGGGGTTCGGCGGATGGCGGGGGCTGGGGTTGCTGTTGGACCTGGGGGGGAGAGACCGCTACTGGGTTGGGAGGTTGAAGGAGTTCCCCTGGAGCACCCGGGGCGACACAACCGAAATGGCGGTCCAGGGGGCGGCGGCGGCGATCGGGCCCTTTCCCGCCGGGGGGCTGGGGTTCCTGGTGGACGCGGCCGGCGACGACACCTACGAGGCCGGGTACGGTGTGCAGGGTTTCGGGCGCGACTTCGGCCTGGGGGCGCTGGTGGACCTCGCCGGGCGAGATAGCTCTATCGCCGCCGGGCGCGGGATGGGGTGCGGGGAGAGGATGGGGGCGGGGATCCTCGTGAACCTTACCGGGGCGGACTATTACCTGGCCAACTGGGGCCTGGGATTCGGCGACGATCTGGGTCTGGGCATATTCCTGGACGCCGAGGGGGCGGACACGTACAACCCCGGCCGAGGGTCGTCCCTGGGCGTGAGCCTCCGCCAGGGAGCGGGTTGGTTCGTGGATCTGGCCGGGGAGAACGGCTTCGGACTCTACGAAGAGAATGAACTCAACCGTTCGATCGGGTTCGTGGACAGCCGCGGCGGAAACCTTTGGCGCCGCCGCGCCCCGGGGGTGGCGATCTTCGTGGACCTCTCGGGAACCTTCGGGTCGGGGGACCGGCTCTCGGACCTGGCGCGAAAGCTGGCGGAAGGGCGGTACGCTCCGCCCCGAGGCTTCGGCGAGCGCCGGGGTGGCATCTACTGCGACCGGGGGCCGGTGCCCGCCGGCGCGGAAGCGGGCGCATTGCCGGCGAACCAATGATCGGCGCGGGCTCCGGTGTCCCGTGCTCGAACCCATGAGCGGCCGCCGGTGACGGCCGGAGGAGACCACGCATGAAGCTCCTGGTGATCGGTGGGACCCGTTTCCTGGGACGGCACCTGGCGGAGATCGCCCTCGCCGAAGGTCACGAGTTGACCCTCTTCCATCGCGGGAAGACCGGGGCGGATCTCTTCCCCGGCGCCGAGCACGTGCTCGGGGATCGGGACGGCGGGCTGGAGAAATTGAACGGCCGCCGCTGGGACGCGGCGATCGACACCTGCGGCTACCTGCCCCGGCTGGTCCGCGCCTCGGCCGAGTACCTGGCCGAGAAGGTGGAGCACTACACCTTCGTCTCCAGCATCTCGGTGTACCGGAAGTTCACCCCCGACATGGACGAGAGCGCCGAGGTCGCGACCCTGGACGACCCGGCCACCGAGGAGATCACCGGCGAGACCTACGGCGCCCTGAAGGCCCTCTGCGAGACCGCGGCCGAGCGCGCCATGCCGGGCCGGGTGCTCATCGCCCGCTCCGGGCTGATCGTCGGCCCCTACGATCCCACCGACCGGTTCACCTACTGGGTGCGGCGGATCGCGACGGGGGGACGGTACCTCGCGCCCGCCCCGCAGGACGCTCCGGTCCAGGTCATCCACGCCTCCGACCAGGCCGCCTGGCTCCTCCGCATGGCCGAAGGCCGGCGGACCGGGGTGTTCAACGTGACCGGGCCCCGGGAGCCGGTGGCCATGGGGGACCTGTTCCGGATCTGCCGCGAGGTGAGCGGGAGCAACGCCGAGCCGGAGTGGGTGCCGGTGGAGTTCCTGGTCGATCAGAAGGCGGAGCTCTGGAGCGAGATTCCCCTGGTGCCGCCGCCCGAGGAGGGGGGAATCCTGGCCGTCAACATCGACCGGGCGCTCGGGGACGGCCTCGCCTTCCGCTCCACGGTTCAGGTCGTGCGCGAGACCCTGGCCTGGGACATGAGCCGCCCGCCCGGCACCACCCTCAAGTCCGGCCTCACCGCGGATCGCGAGGCGAAGCTCCTCGCGGCCTGGGACGCGCGGTCGGGGGGCTAGATTCCGGCCGGCAGAGGGAAGCCGGGGCCCAGCGGCCCCGGCTTCCCATGTGCGCTCAACTTCGGCGAACCGGGCAAGAGCCGCCCGGCCGGGATACGAAATCCCGCCTACGTCCCGGCGGTGTAGTCGGTGGCGTAGACGATCTGCTCCTTGGTCAGGGTGTCGATCGCGTAGCCCATGGTCTTGAGCTTCAGCCCCGCGATGTCCTGGTCCTGCTCCAGCGGGATGTCGTAGACCTTCTTCTCCATCTTCTTCCCCTCGCGCGAGAGCCGGAGCAAGGAGAGGAACTGGTTGGCGAAGGACATGTCCATCACCTCGGAGGGGTGGCCCTCGGCGGCGGCCAGGTTCACCAGCCGTCCCTTGGCCAGGACGAAGATCTTCCGACCGTTCTTGAGGGTGTACTCCTCGTTGTTGGCCCGGACCTCGCGCTTGGACTTGGAGATCTTCTCCAGGTCGTCGAGGTTCAGCTCGCAGTCATAGTGGCCGGTGTTGCAGATCACCGCCCCCTCCTTCATGCGGGCGAAGTGGCGCTCCACGATCACGTCCTTCATCCCGGTGGCGGTGATGAAGATGTCGCCGAGCTTGGCCGCCTGGTCCATCTTCATGACCCGGAAGCCCTCGAGGGTGGCCTTCAAGGCCGCGGTGGCCTTGACCTCGGTCACGATCACATTGGCCCCCATGCCCTTGGCCCGCATGGCCACCCCGCGGCCGCAGTGGCCGTAGCCCGCCACCACGAAGTTCTTTCCGGCCAGGAGGACGCTGGTGGCGCGGAGGATGCCGTCCAGGGACGACTGTCCGGTCCCGTAGATGTTGTCGAAGTCCCACTTGGTCTCGGCGTCGTTCACCGCCACGATCGGGTACATGAGCTTCCCGTCCGCAGCCAGGGCGCGGAGCCGGTGGACGCCGGTGGTGGTCTCCTCGGTCCCGCCCAGGATCCCCGCCGCCTTGTCCGGCCGCTTGGTGTGCACGGTCATGATCAGGTCGGCGCCGTCGTCCAGGGTCAGGGTCGGGTTGAAGGCCAGGCTCTGCTCGATGCACCAGTAGAAGTCCTTCACGTTCATCCCGTGCCAGGCGTGAATGGACGTTCCCTTTGCGGCGAGCGCGGCGGCCACGTCGTCCTGGGTGGAGAGGGGATTGCACCCCGACCACGAGACCTGGGCGCCGGCGGCCCGAAGCGTCTCCACCAGCACCGCGGTCTCCTTGGTCACGTGGATGCACCCCGCGATCCGCATCCCCTTCATCGGCTTGGTCTTCTTGTACTTCTCGCGGAGGGCCATGAGGACCGGCATCCGGCTCTCCGCCCACTCGATGCGCTTCCGTCCCTGCGGGGCCAGCTCCAGGTCGCGGACCTTGAAGCCATCGCCGGTGTCGAAGCCTTCCTGCTTCTTCGCGTTCCCGTTCTTCTTGGACATGGTCTCTCCTCTTCGTGGGTCGTCATGCCGCCGGTCGGCGGCTCCATGGAAATCGTCGCCCGGCGGGGCCGTGACGATCACGGCGCCGGGGCCTCGAATCAACGCTTGATGGCGCCCGGTCTTCGCCCCGCCCGGGGGGCGGCGCCGAACCGGGCCACGAACACGTCCAGCCGGTGCCAGCGGCCGGTTTCCGGGGTGGGCACCCGCTCGAACTCGGGCACGGTGAGCCCGGCGTCCACACACCACCCGGCGATCTGGGCGGGATCGAACCCGGCCCAGCGATGCCCTTCCTCCTCCAAGAGCCACGTTTCGTCGTGGGGCTCGAAATCCACGATCACCCCCCGGCCCTCGGGCCGAAGCACGCGGGCGGTTTCCCGGAGCGCGGTTTCGGGGTGGGGGAGATGGTGGAGGATCATGTTGGCCACCACCCCGTCCACCGAGGCCTCGTCGAGGGGGAGCCGCTCCACGTCCGCGCGGAGCATCCGCGCCCCGTCCCGCGCCCCCGTCTTCCCCCGGGCCCGGGAGAGCATCCCCCGGCTCATGTCCACCGCCACCACCCGGTCCGCGTACCGCTCGAGGAGCGGCAGGAGCCCACCGGTCCCGGTTCCCAGATCCAGCACCGTGAATCCCCGGGGGAGGAGCCCGGCCACCGTGAACGCCCCCGCGTGATACCCCAGGGATTCGCTTCGCCCGTCGTCCCACGCCCCCGCGACCCGGTCGAAGAACTCCCGGCTCTTCTCCCGCCGCCGGGCGAGGGTCTCGCCCAGGCGGCGGCGGTCGGCGGCGCTCTCGGTCAGCTCGGGGACGGTGGAGCGGAGCGCCTTCCAGGTCTCGGCCGCCTCGCCTTCGGAAAGCGCGGAGTAGAAGGCGGAGGTCCCCTGGCGGCGGTCCCGCACCAGGTCCGCTTCCCGGAGCACCCCCAGGTGCCCGGAGACCCGGCTCTGGGTCATGCCGAGGATCCCGGTGAGCTCGCCCACCGTGAGCTCCTCGTCCTCCAGGAGAGCGAGGATCCGGAGCCGAACCGGGTCGGCCAGGGCCTTGAGCCGGGTGATCGTGGGTGGTTGTTTCATCGTTATATCCGAATCGACCGATAGATTATCCCATCGGACCCGCTTCGACAAGGGAAAAGGGGCCAACTCCCGACCAATTCGTGAGTTCGGGAAAAAAGCGGCTTGCAAAGGGGACCGGTTCGGATAGAGTGACCAGGGCCACCGCTTTAGCAACCCGGCTTGCCCTGCAGCGCGGTTGCCCGCTCGAGAATCCGGCCCCGTCATCCGGCGCCGGTCCCAGGGGAGATCCCCCCGTCGGCTGTTTCCAACGAATCGTCCGTCGTCCCGGGGCGTGCCATGGCCCGGGACGAGTGGGGTAGCGACGTGCGCGTGCTCGGGGTGATTCCGGCCAGGTACGGATCCACGCGGTTTCCCGGGAAACCGCTGGCGGTCATCGCCGGGAAGCCCCTGATCGCTCACGTCATCGACCGGGCCCGGGAAGCCGGGAGGATCGATCGGCTGGTGGTGGCCACCGACCACGAGGGGATCGCCGGGGCGGCGCGGGAATGCGGGGTGGAGGCGCGACTCACCCCGACCGACCTCCCTTCGGGCTCCGACCGGGCGGCACATCTGGTGCGGGAACTGAAAGGCCAGGGGGACGTCTTCAATCTGGTGGTGAACTTCCAGGGGGACGAGCCTCTGCTCCCCGGGGAGGCGGTGGACCGGTTGGTGGGGCGGATGGAGCGGGAAGGTGGCGCCGACCTCGGCACCCTGGCCGTTCCCGCCGCGGCCGGAGAATTCGCCGACCCCAACGTGGTGAAGGTGGTGCTGGGAACGGACGGCTTCGCCCTTTACTTCTCGCGGGCCCCGATCCCGTATCGGCGGAGCGGGGACGGGGTGGGGCCGCTCAAGCACATCGGCATCTACGTCTTCCGGACCGCGTACCTGGAACGGTTCGTGGGTCTTTCCCCGAGCGCCCTGGAGCGCTCGGAAGGTCTGGAGCAGCTCCGGGCGCTGGAGGCGGGCGCCCGGATCGTGGTGGAGGTGGGGACCTGGCCCTCCCGTGGGGTGGACACCCCGGACGACGCGGAACCGGTCGGCCGAATTCTTGCCGGGCGCGCCGGGGGTGCGGGCTGATCCGGGTGCGCGGAGAGCCGGGGCGGACCGGAACCTGCGCGGGGCCCGGTTGGATCGATGGACGGCGGGAATCCCCGTACCGGCGGGGCTGGTAGAATCGTAGGCGACGAGATCGGTAGAGCACGAAACCAGGAGGAGGGATCGTGGCCAAGTACATTTTCGTGACCGGAGGAGTGGTGTCCTCCCTGGGCAAGGGGATCGCCGCCTCGTCCCTGGGGTATCTCCTCAAGGCCCGGGGGCTCCGGGTGACCCTCCAGAAGTGCGACCCGTACCTGAACGTGGACCCGGGGACCATGAGCCCCTTCCAGCACGGCGAGGTCTACGTCACCGACGACGGCGCCGAAACCGATCTTGACCTGGGCCACTACGAGCGATTCATCGACCGGAGCCTCTCCCGGGTCAACAACGTCACCACCGGCCAGATCTACGACACCATCATCCGCCGGGAACGCGGCGGCGAGTACCTGGGAAGCACGGTCCAGGTCATCCCCCACGTCACCGATGAGATCAAGCGCCGGATCCGCGAGGTGGGGGACGCCGAAGGGGTGGACGTGGCCATCGTGGAGATCGGGGGAACGGTGGGGGATATCGAGAGCCTGCCGTTTCTCGAGGCCATCCGCCAGATGCGGCTCGACCTTCCCCGCGACGCGACCATGGTCATCCATCTCACCTACGTGCCGTACCTGAAGGCGGCGCGGGAGATGAAGACCAAGCCCACCCAGCACAGCGTCCGCGAGCTGCGGGAGATCGGGATCCAGCCCGACGTCCTCATGTGCCGCACCGAATGGAGCCTCACCCCCTCCATCCGCGAGAAGCTGGCGCTCTTCTCCAACGTCCACAAGCAGAGCGTGATCGAGGCCCCGGACGTGGAGAGCATCTACGAGGTTCCCCTCACCCTTCGCCGCGGCGAGCTCGACGCCCGGGTCCTGGAGACGTTGAACCTCACCGCGCCCGAGCCCGACCTCGACGACTGGATCGCCATGGTGCAGAAGCTCAAGCAGGCTCCCGAGCGCGGCACCATCGCGGTGGTGGGGAAGTACACCCACCTTCGCGACGCCTACAAGAGCATCATCGAGGCGATCAGCCACGGCGGGGTGGCCAATGACTCCCGGGTGCGGATCCGTTGGATCGACTCCGAGGAGATCGAACAGAAGGGGGCGGACGCCCTCCTCGCCGAAGCGGACGGGGTGCTGGTCCCCGGTGGGTTCGGCGATCGCGGCATCGAGGGGAAGGTGCAGGCGGTGCGCTGGGCCCGGGAGAAGCGGGTGCCCTTCTTCGGGATCTGCCTGGGGATGCAGTGCGCCACCATCGAGTTCGCGCGGAACGTCTGCGGCCTGGAAGGCGCCAACTCGAGCGAGTTCGATCCCGAGACCCCGCACCCGGTGATCGATCTCATGGCCGAGCAGCGGGGCCAGACCATCATGGGGGGGACGATGCGGCTCGGCGCCTACGACTGCCTGCTCGAGCCCGGATCGGTGGCCCGGAGGGCCTACGGCGCCGCCGAGGCCTCGGAACGCCATCGCCACCGCTACGAGTTCAACAACGCCTTCCGCGAGACCTTCAAGAAGAACGGGATGCGCATCTCCGGGGTGAACCCCAAGCGCGACCTGGTCGAGGTGATCGAGCTTCCCGACCACCCCTGGTTCGTGGCGGTGCAGTACCACCCGGAGCTCCGCTCGCGGCCCAACCGTCCCCATCCCCTGTTCCGCGACTTCATCCGTGCCGCCCTGGCCCGCTCGGAGAGCGACGCCGGCGACCCGGCGGTGACCGCGGGGCGCTCGTGACCCTTCCCGAACGCCCGGTCACCGCGGGCTCGATCCGCTTCGACGGAACGCGGCTGGGGATCATCGCCGGCCCCTGCGTGGTGGAGGACCGGGGGATGACCCTGGAAGTGGCGGCCGAGCTCAAGCGCCTGGCCGGAAATCACGGCCTTCCCTTCGTTTTCAAGTCCTCCTATGCCAAGGACAACCGCTCTTCGGTGCGCTCCTTCCGCGGACCCGGACAGGAGGAGGGGCTGGCCGTACTGGAGGAAGTGCGGGCGAAGCTCGGTCTCCCGGTGCTCTCCGACGTCCACACCCCCGAGGAGGTCCCGCGGGCGGCCGAAGCGCTGGACGTGCTCCAGGTCCCGGCGTTCCTCTGCCGGCAGACCTCGCTCCTCGAGGCGGTGGGGGCGACGGGAAAGCCGGTGAATCTCAAGAAGGGGCAGTTCCTGGCTCCCGGGGACATGGCCAAGGCGGTGGAGAAGGTGCGGGAGGCGGGGTCGGACCAGGTGCTGGTCACCGAGCGCGGGGCGAGCTTCGGCTACCACAACCTGGTCGTGGACATGCGGAGCATCCCCATCATGGCCGCCACCGGCTGCCCGGTGGTCTACGACATCACCCACAGCCTTCAGCTCCCCGGTTCCGGAGAGGAGACCGGGGGGGAGCGCCAGTACGCCCTTCCCCTGGCCCGGGCGGCGGTGGCCGCGGGGGTCCACGCCGTCTTCTTCGAGGCGCACCCCGATCCCGCCGAGGCGCTGAGCGACAGCTCCACCCAGCTTCCCCTGGCCGAGGTCGGGGCGTTGCTCCGGAGCCTGGTCCGGGTGTGGAACGCCCTTCACGAGGAGGAGTGATGGCGGGAACGATCCGGGCTCTGGTGCTCGACGTGGACGGTGTGCTCACCGACGGCGGCATCATCCTCGACGACCGGGGACGCGACGCCAAACGCTTCCACGCCCGGGACGGGGTGGGGGTGAAGCTGGCCCTGGCCGCGGGGTGGCGGGTGCTCTTTCTCACCGCGCGGGGGTCGCTGTCCGCCCGGCAGCGGGCCACCGAGATGGGGGCGGAGTGGGCGATCGGGGTGGGACGGAAGGACCGGTTCCTCGACCGCTGGCTGGAGGAGGCGGGGATCGACTGGAGCGACGCCGCCTACGTGGGGGACGATCTTCCCGATCTCCGGTGCCTCCGCCGGGTGGGCTGGCCGGTCGCGGTGGCCGACGCCTGCCGCGAGGTGCGCGCGGCCGCCCGCTACGTGACCTCGGTGCCGGGAGGGGCGGGAGCGGTACGGGACGCGGTGGAGTGGCTCCTCGACCGGGCGGGGATCCGCGAGACGATCGTCGAAGGGTTCGCGAACCGCGACGAGGGGTTCTCGGTGGGGCGCGAGGAGACCGGCGGCGGCCCGGAAGCCGAAGGCGGCGCCCCCCGATGAGCGCGGAGAGCGGGTCGTCCATGAACGCCGGGACCGGGCTCGATCCCCTGGAGATCGCCCGCGAGGTCCTGGGCCGCGAGGCCGGGGCCCTCGCCGGGGTGGCCGAAGGGCTTGATCAGAGCTTTCGCCGCGCGGTGGAGATACTGGAAGCCGCCTCGGGCCGGGTGATCGTGACCGGGGTGGGGAAGAGCGGGCTGGTGGGGACCAAGATCGCCGCCACGTTCACCTCCACCGGAACCCCGGCGTTCTTTCTCCATCCCACCGAGGCCCTGCACGGAGACCTGGGGATCGTGGGGTCCAAGGACGTGGTGCTGGCGCTCTCCAAGAGCGGGCGGAGTGCGGAGCTGTTGCACCTCCTTCCGTACTTCGAACGGCTCGGGACCCCGGTGATCGCGCTGGTGGAGTCGGCCGAAAGCCCCCTGGGTCGAGGCGCCACCGTGGCCGTCGCCCTCGGCCGGATCGAGGAGGCGTGCTCGCTCGATCTCGTCCCCACCTCCAGCAGCACCGCGACCATGGCGGTGGGGGACGCCCTGGCGGTGGTGCTTCTCCGCCGGCGTGGGCTCACCCGCGAGGACTTCGCCTACGTCCATCCCGGCGGGCTCATCGGACGCCAGGTGGCGCGGCGGGTGCGGGAACTCATGCACGGCGGCGCCGCGCTCCCCACCGCTCCCGACTCCGTCACCCTTCGCGAGGCGCTGGTGGAGATCGTGGACAAGGGCCTGGGCGTGGTGGTCCTGGTGGACGGCGCGGGCGGGTTGGCCGGGGTGCTCACCGACGGCGACCTGAAGCGCGTGCTGCTCGGGCCGGTGAAGGGCGACCTCCTCGGCGAGCCGGTGGCCCGGTTCATGTCCCGCGCGCCCCGCGCCATCGCGCCCGACGCGCTGGTGGCGGCCGCGGTCCGCGAGATGGAGGCCCGCCGCCCCGGCGCGGTCACCAACCTCGTGGTGGTGGAGGGCGGCCGGCCGGTGGGGATCATCCACCTCCACGATTGTCTCCGGGCCGAAGCCGCGCGAAGCGAGCCCTGAGCCCGACCCGGCCGCCGGCTTTTCAGCCCGCGATCCCGGTTTGGCACGCTCTGAGCCACCGTGCCAAACTTTTTGGCACAAGGGTTGCTTGACCGGCCTCCGAACCTCTGTTAGCCTCAAGCCTTGACGGTAGTTACCGATATGAATACCAAGGAGTTGCGAAGGAGGGGGCGGTTCGGCATGGCCCGGGTTCTGCCCGGGCTCCTTTCGTGGCTGCCGGAGCGCGCGGGCCGGGAACTGTGCGTCTGGATCGGCCGGGGAGGGCATCTGCTGGTGGGCCGGGACCGCCGGCTGGCCCGGGAGAACCTGGCCCGGGTCTACCCCGGATGGCCGCGGGACCGGGTCGAGCGGGAGGCGCGCCGGGTGTTCGAGGAGATCGGGCGCACCGCCTACGACTTTCTGAGATACCCGGCCCTGAGACCGGAGACGCGACGCGGGCTGGTCGGATTCGAGGGACGGGAGCACCTCGACACGGCGCTCGGGGAAGGCCGGGGGGCGGTCATCGTGACCGGCCACCTTGGCAACTGGGAGATTCTGGCCGCGGCCCTGGTGGAGGCGGGCTATCCGCTCGTCGCCCTGGCCCGGCCGCTTCGCGAGGCCCGTCTCGACCGGGCCCTTCGCGAGCATCGGTTGAAGATGGGGGTGCGCACGCTCTCGAGCGAGGCCCTCCCGCTCCAGGCCCTCCGGCACCTGCGGGGGGGCGGATTTCTGGGGATCCTGGCCGACCAGCGCATCAAGCGGGGAGGAGTGACGGTGGATTTTCTGGGACAGCGGACGCGCATGACCGAGGGCCCGGCGCGGCTTGCCATGGCGTCCGGCGCGCCCCTCATCCCGCTGGGCATCCACCGGCGTCCCGACCACACCCACCGGGTGACCGTGCTCCCCGCCATCCGCTCCGCCTCCGGCGGCGACGCCGAGGCGCTCACCCAGGACGTCGCCCGGGCCCTCGAGGGCCTTATCCTTCGCACCCCGGAGCAGTGGATCTGGATCCACCCCCGCTGGAAAGGACCGGCGCCGAGGGCCGCGGAAGCCCCCACCCGGAGCTGGCTGGGCGAACGACCCGGGGAGGGGGGGCCGACGTGCGTTTCCGGTTAGGCCCCGGGCATATCAGTCGATGGTTCCGGGGTCCGGCGATCCCGGTGGCGGCCGCGCTCGCCGCGAGCCTGGCCCTGGGCGCCTGCGGAGGTAAGGAGGCCCCCATCGGGGCCTCGGAGGAGACGAGCGGGGCGGATCGGGAAATCCGCGGGTTCGAACTGACCGAGACTCACGACGGCCTTCGAGCCTGGGTGCTTCACGCCAAGACCGCCTGGCGGTTCTCCAACTTCGATGAAGTCAAGCTCGAGGACCCGAAGCTCGAGTTCTACGACGACCAGGGAAAGGTGACTTCGGTCATGACCGCCCGGCGTGGGACGGTGGACGAAAAGTCGGGGAACATGACCGCCGAGGACGCGGTGCTACTCGTCACCACCGACGGCGACACCCTGGAGACCTCGGAAATGAACTATGCGAAGGACGAGGATAGGATAACCGGCCCCGGCCTGGTCCGGATCCGAAAACCGGATCGCGTGCTCACCGGCGTCGGTTTCGAAGCCAAACCCGACCTGTCCGAATACCAGGTGAAACAGGATGTCCACGTCACCATCATCGACCGTGAACGAAGCCTCTCGACCGGGCCCTGAGGCCGGGACCGCGCTCCGGCTCTCGGCCGAGAACCTGGAGCGCCGTTACGGCAAGGTCAAGGTCGTGGACGGGGTATCGCTGGACGTGTGCCCCGGCGAGGTCGTGGGACTTCTCGGACCCAACGGGGCGGGGAAGACCACCACCTTCTACATGATCGTGGGGTTCCTGAAGGCGGACCGCGGGAAGATCCTCCTCGGGGACCGGGATATCACCCGGCTTCCCATGTACCGGAGGGCGCGGTTGGGGATCGGGTATCTCCCCCAGGAGGCCTCGGTCTTCCGGAAGCTCACGGTGCGGGAGAACATCCTGGCCATTCTCGAGACCCTGGGCCTGGATCGCCGGGAACGCGACAAGCGCCTGGAGGAGCTGCTGAACGAGCTGGATATCGCCAAGCTCGCCGACCGCAGGGGCTACAACCTGTCCGGCGGGGAGCGCCGCCGGGTGGAGATCACCCGGGCCCTGGTCACCGAGCCCCGCTACCTTCTCCTGGACGAGCCGTTCGTGGGCATCGACCCCATCGCGGTGGGGGAGATCCAGGAGATCATCAACCGGCTCCGCCGCCGGGGGCTCGGCATCCTGATCACCGACCACAGCGTGCGCGAGACCCTGCGCACCACCGATCGTGCCTACATCCTGTACGAGGGGAAGATCCTCCTTTCCGGAACCTCGGACGAACTGGCCCGGGACCCCATGGCCCGCCGAATCTATCTCGGCGAGCAGTTCGTTCTCTAGAAAGGTCGTGACGAAGTCATGGAAATGAAACACCAGCTTCGCCAGACGCAGAAGCAGACGCTGATCATGACCATGAAGCTTCGACAGGCGTTGAAGCTTCTGACCCTGCCTACATTGGAGCTCCGGGAGGAGCTACGGACCGAGCTTCAGACCAATCCCCTCCTGGAGGAAGTGGACGAGATCACCGAAACCCCGGAGGTGAGCGCGGACGGGGAGCGGACCGAGGGGGAGACCGAGGAGGGCGGCAAGGACGACGAAGTGGACTGGGAGGCCTATCTCCAGGACGCCAGCGATACCGGCACCAGCTTCTCGTCCGAGCGCAAGGAAGAGCAGTACGAGCGGGTCAACGTCTCCGCCGTGACCATGGAGGAGAACCTCCGCTCGCAGATCCTGACCCGGCCGATGGGACCGGAGGACGAGGTCATCATGGACTTCATCCTCGGCTCCCTCGATGAGCGCGGGTACCTCACCCTGTCCACCGAGGAGATCGTCGAGCACACCGGGACCGAGCCCGAGCGGGTGGAGCGCCTGGTGCGGATGCTCCAGGAGTGCGAGCCGCTGGGGGTGGGGGCCCGGGACCTCCGGGAGTCGCTCCTGGTCCAGCTTCGCGGCCGCGGGGAGGCGGATTCCCTGGCCTATCGGATCGTGGAGGATCACTGGGAATCGCTCACCAACCGGCGTCTCACCGACATCGCCCGCTCCTCGAAGGTTTCGGTCAAGGAGGTGCAGGCCGCCCTCGACGAGATCGCCACCCTGAACCCCAACCCGGGTTCCCAGATGGCCGGCGAGGACGCGCGCTACGTGTACCCCGATCTGGTGGTGGAGCGGGTGGGCGAGGAGTACGTGGTCTTCCTCAACGACCGTAACGTCCCCCGGCTCCGCATCAACCGGGCCTATGAGCGCGTGCTGCTCGATCAGAGCGGGGGAGACCAGAAGACCAAGGAATTCGTGAAGTCCAAGCTCAAGTCCGCCCGCTGGATCGTCCAGACCATCGAACAACGGCGGCGCACCATGGTCAAGGTCATGACGAAGATCGTCGAGAAGCAGCAGGGCTTCTTCGATCACGGCGTGTTGCAGTTGAGACCCCTGACCCTCCAGGACGTGGCCCGGGAGATCGAGATGCACGAATCCACGGTGAGCCGGGTGACCAGCGGCAAGTACGTGCAGACCCCACGCGGAGTGTTTGAACTCAAGTTCTTCTTCTCCAGCGGCCTCGGAACCTCGGACGGAGACGACATCTCGTCCAAGGCGGCCCGGGAGAAGATCACCCGGCTGATCGAAGGAGAGGAAAAGCACCGCCCCCTCTCCGACCAGAAGATCGCGGATACCCTGAAGGCGGAGGGGGTGGACATCGCCCGGCGCACGGTGGCCAAGTACCGGGAGCAGCTCGGCATCTCCAGCGCGCGCATGAGAAAGCGTCATTAGCCCGGCGGGGGCCGGCGACCCGGCGTGGCCACGGATGGGCCCGCCGATGGGAACAAGGGAGGATCGAGATGAAGATTGAAATCAGCACCCGGCACTTCGACCTGAGCGACAGCCTCAAGCAGCGCGCGGAGGAGAGGGTCGCCAGGCTTCAGCGCTACTTCGACCGGATCCTGGAAACGCGGATCGTGGTGAGCTTCGAAAAGAACCGTTACAACGCGGAGGCGACCCTGGTCGCCAACGGAACCCCCCTCATCAGCCACGCGGTGGGCGAGAGCGACAAGGTGGCCCTGGAGCACGTACTGGACAAGATCGAGGTCCAGGTGCGCCGCCACAAGGACCGGCTCACCCGCGGCAAGCGCCGCGGCGCCCCCTCCGAGGCGCCCCCCGCGGAGATCGAAACGCTTCCGGAAGAGGAAGAGTTGCCGGTCGGCTTCGACGAGTCCGACTACGACGGCCTGGTGAGCGAGGACCTGGGGGACCTCTCGGTGTCCATGTCGGTGGTCATGGCCGCCGCCCAGCTCCGGGCATCCCGCCGCGACGCCCTGGGTTTCACCAACGAGACGACCGGACGGCCCACGGTGGTGTTCAAGCGCCGGGACGGCAACGTCGGCGTCCTCGACATCCACCTGGACTAGGAGTTTCATGAACCAGATCACGGTGACCCGGCTCTACGAGGACCGGAAGGACGCGTTCGAGCTCGAAGTGTTGACCTCGGGCACGGATACCGACGTCCCGATCACGGTGAGCGACATCAACCGGCCGGGTCTGGCCATGGCCGGCTACATCGAGAACTTCCTCTCCGAGCGCATCCAGGTGGTGGGGGAAACGGAAATCGGGCTCCTCTCTTCCTTCACCGAGGAGCAGTGCGCGGTGGCCATGGACCGGCTGTTCCAGTTCCAGGTTCCGCTCATCGTGACCACCAAGGACCTGAGCGTCCCCGCGATGTTCCTCCGGCGGGCGGAGGAGAGGGGGATCCCCGTGCTGGGGACGCCGATGTCCACCACCCCGTTCATCCACGAGCTCACCGCCTACCTGGACGACATCTTCGCTCCCACCACCACCACTCACGGTTCCCTGGTGGACGTGTACGGGGTGGGTCTCCTGTTCACCGGCCGGAGCGGGATCGGGAAATCGGAATGCGCGCTGGATCTGGTGGAACGGGGCCACCGTCTGGTGGCCGACGACGTGGTGACCGTCAAGCGCCGCCACGAGAACGTGCTCATCGGCTCGGCCAACAAGGTCCTGGGCCATCATCTGGAGATCCGGGGAGTGGGCATCATCGACCTCCAGAAGGTGTTCGGGATCCGGGCCATCCGGTTCCAGAAGCGGATCGAGGTCGAGGTGCACCTCCAGGACTGGGAGGACGGGATGGACTACGAGCGGACCGGGCTCGAGGACCACCTCACCACCATCCTCGGGGTGCAGATCCCCCTGGTGACGGTTCCCATCTACCCCGGGAAGAACATCACGGTGATCGCGGAGACCATCGCGCTCAACTACCTGGTCAAGTCCTACGGGGTGGACGCGGCCCAGGAGTTCGACAAGAAGCTCTCGGAAATCATGGCGCAGAACGCGAGGCTCAAGATGCTGGCCCGGGACGACCTTGAATGAGCCTGGGACCGGTTCCCGTCCTTCTCATCTCCCATCGAGGCTTCGGCGAGGGGCTCCTCGAAGCGGCGGCGGCCATACTCGGCCAGCTTCCCCCGATCGACTCCTTCTCCAATGAGGGGTTGTCCAACCCGGAGCTGGAGGCGCGCATCCACCGGTGGCTGGACGACCACCCCGGTCCGGCCCTGATCCTCACCGACATCGGCTTCGGCTCCTGCTGCGTGGCCGCCCGCCGGGTAACCCGGGACCAGGACGAGGTGGGCATCGTGGCCGGGTTGAACCTGCCGCTCCTGTTGGCCGCTTTCCGCTCCCGGGAACACGAGTCCATGGCCGACTTCCTCCGGCATCTCGCCCGCCGCGGGCAGGAGAGCGTGGAGGTGTACCGGGGGGGAAACCCGGCGTGAGCCTGGTGCTGGCCCGGATCGACGAGCGCCTGATCCACGGCCAGGTCTCGGTGGGGTGGGCCTCCGCCCTGGATCCCGACCGCATCCTGGTGGCCGACGACGAGGTGGCCGCCGACGCCTGGGAGCGGGACGTTCAACGTTCCGCCGCCCCCCCGGGGGTGGAGACGGAGGTGTTGGGGATCCCGGAAACCGCCCGCCGGCTCGCGGAAGGGGTTCCGGGCCGCGCGTTCCTCCTGGTACGCTCACCCGCTTTCATGCTGGCCCTGGTCCGCGCGGGCGCCGCCCTGGACGAGATCAACGTCGGGGGGCTTCACTACCGGCAGGGGGCGCGACGTTTCACCGACTATCTCTACTTCACGCCGGACGATCTGGCCGCCCTGGCGGAGCTGGCGGCGGCCGGGGTGCGGCTGGTCGCCCAGGACCTCCCGGGGAACCCGCCGATCGAGCTGAATTCCGCCTTGGCGGAGGGACGACTTGAATACGATCAACTTCCTGCTCGCGATCCATAATCACCAACCGGTGGGTAACTTCGATTTCGTGATCGAGGACGCCTACCGGACCGCCTACCTCCCCTTCCTCGAAGTCCTCGAACGCCATCCCCCGATCCGGGTGGGACTCCACAATTCGGGCTGCCTCATCGACTGGTTCGTGGCCCACCGCCCCGACTACCTGGACCGCCTGGGCGCGCTGGTGGAGCGGGGCCAGGTCGAACTGTTGAGCGGCGGCTACTACGAGCCGATCCTGTCCTCGATTCCCGACGCGGACCGCGAGGGCCAGGTGAGGAAGCTCTCGGATTGGCTCTCCCGCCGCTTCGGCCGGCGCCCCACCGGGGTATGGCTCACCGAACGGGTGTGGGAGCCCTCGATGGTCGGAGCCCTGGCCCGGGCCGGGGTGCGCTACACCATGGTGGACGACTCCCATTTCATCGCCGCCGGGCTGGAGCGCGACCGGCTCTGGGGCCACTACGTGACCGAGGATCAGGGGGTTCCCCTCCACGTCTTTCCGATCTCCAAGGACCTGCGCTATCTCATTCCGTTCCACCCGCCGGAGGAGACCATCGACTTCCTCCGGGGGTTGGCCGAGGACCACCCGGGGCGGACGGCGCTCCTGGGGGACGACGGCGAGAAGTTCGGGGTCTGGCCCAACACCCACAAGCTGGTGTACGAGGACGGTTGGCTGGACCGGTTCTTCACCCTCCTCGAGGAGAACCAGGAGTGGATCCGGCTCCGCTTCCCCGGCGAGGTGGTGAGCGAGGTTCCGCCCGAAGGCAAGGTCTACCTCCCCACCGCCGCCTACGAGGAGATGATGGAGTGGGCCATGCCCCCCGACGCGCAGCGGCACTTCCACCGGTTCCATCATCGGGTGGAGGAGGAGAACCACGACAACGCGCGCTTCGTGCGGGGGGGGTTCTGGCGGAACTTCTTCGCCCGCTACCCCGAGAGCGACCACATCAACAAGCGCATGCTCCAGGTCCGCGCCGAGGCCGGGAAACTCGACGGCCGCCAGCGCAAGGTCCGCGAAGAGGCCATGGATCTCCTCTGGGCCTCCCAGTGCAACTGCGCCTACTGGCACGGCGTTTTCGGGGGCCTGTACCTCCCGCACCTGCGCGAGGCGCTCTACGAACGTATCCTCGCCGCGGAAGCCCTGGTGGACACGGCCCGGCACGGCGAAGGGGGCTGGGCCGGGATGGAGCGGGTGGACTACGACTGCGACGGGGACCGTGAGGTGTTCCTCCGGAACCCCGATCTCACCCTGGTGGTGGCGCCGGGGGAGGGGGGGGCGCTGCAGGAGATCGGGGTCAAGCCGCTCCGGGTATCGCTGGGAAACGGTCTCACCCGCCGGCCCGAGGCCTATCACGACCGGGTGGCGGGGGCGGTGGCCCCGGGGGCCGTCTCCGGGGACGGAACCAAGAGCATCCACGACCTGGTTCTGGCCAAGGAGGCGGGTCTGGAGCAACACCTTCACTACGACCGGTACCGCCGCTGCTCCCTGGTGGACCATTTCCTGCGTTCGGACAGCACGGTGGAGAGCTTCCACACCGGGGAATTCGGGGAGCAGGGGGACTTCGTTTCCTCGCCCTACGAGGTTGCCGCCGCCGAACAGAACGGGTTCCACCTGGTCTCCCTGCGCCGCACCGGCACGGTGTGGAAGGACGGGGAGGCGCACCGGGTGGCGGTGGAGAAGCGGCTCCGGCTGGGATCCGGCGGCGCGCTCCTCGACGTGGACTACGTCCTCGAAAACGCCGGGGAAACCGCCGCCGACCTGTGGTTCGGGGTGGAGTGGAACCTGGCCATGATGGCGGGGGACTCCCCCGATCACTTCTATCGAATCCCCGGGGTCCCCCCGGCGGAGTCCGCCTTCCGCTCGGTGGGAGCTACCGAGGTGTCTGAATTCGTGGGTCTCGTCGATCGTCACCGGGGCTTCGAGGCGCGGCTGGGTTTCTCCGAGCCGGCGACCCTGTGGCGGGCCCCGGTGGAGACGGTGTCCCTCTCCGAGGGCGGGTTCGAGCGCATCTTCCAATCCGCCGCCCTGCTTCCGAACTGGCGGGTTCGTCTCGGCCCCCGCGAACGCTGGAGCGTGAGCTTCCGGCTCGAGGTGGAACGGCTCTGAGCGCGCCCGGGGTTGTCGAGGGCCTGGGCCTCGTCCTTCTTGGAGGGTGGGTGGCTGCGGACACCACCGCGCTGGCCCAGCTCATGGTCTCACAGCCCCTCGTGGCCGGATGGCTGGCCGGGATGGTGGTGGGGGAGCCGGTGGCGGGCTTGGCCCTGGGAGCGGTGCTGCAGGCGGTGTGGGGACGCGCCTTCGCCCTGGGGGGGGCGTCCTTCCCCCTGGTCGGCCCGGCGGCGGTGGTGGGGGGCGCCCTGGCCGGATGGAGCCTGGGACCTTCAACCCGCCTGGGGGCCCTGGCCGTCCCCGAGGCCGCCTCCCTGGCCGCTTGCCTCGGCGCCGCCTTCCTGGTGGCGGAGACCGGGCGGCCCCTGATCATGGTCATGCGCCGGCACCGGGGAGGACTCGTCCGGCGCGCCCTGGCGGCCGCCGAAGCGGGCCGGGGGAACGCCCTGATCCGGATCAATCTCCGGGGGGTGGCGGAGAGCGCGCTCCTCGGCGCGGCGATCACCGCGCTCGGGCTTGCGGTGGGTTGGGGAGGGCTTCGGTTGGCCGAACTCCTCCCCGCCGCCGACGGGCGCTGGGTGGCGATCCCGGTCCTGGCCGCCGGGCTGGGGTACTCGGCCAGCCGGGTGGGCCGGAGGGGAAAGGGTTGGACCTGGCTCGCGGCCTCGATGGCTCTGGCCGCGGCAGGATGGTTCTTCGCATGAGCGCCGAGCCGGTCGCCGCGCCCCGGGGCCTCCTGGCCCGGGTGGCCGCCGGGGTCCTGTGCCTCCAGGCCTCGTTCAACGTCCAGCGCCGCCAGGGGCTGGGGGTGGCGGCGGCCCTGTCGCCGGCGGCCCGGTTCTGGTCGGGGGAAGAGGAGCGAAGGGCCTTCTACCGGCGCCACCTGGAGAACTTCAATACCAACCCGGCCATGGCCGGTCCGATTCTGGGGGCGGTGGTCCGTCTGGAGGAGCGCGCGGCGTCAGGGGACGCGAAGGCCCTGGCCCGGGTGCCCCGGCTCAAGCGGGCCCTGGAGGGGCCCTTTGCCGCGGCGGGAGACGCCGTCCTGTGGAGCGGGACCCGGCCCGCGGCCGGACATCTGGGGAGCGCGATCGCGCTCCTGGCCGGAGGGTGGGGAGCGGTGGCGTTCCTCATCCTCTATAACGCCGCCCACCTGGGGCTTCGGCTGGGCGGCGTGTTCTGGGGCTACCGCCGGGGGGAGGATGTCCACCGGCTCCTGGTCTCTCCCCGGTTCCGGACCGCGGTGGCCGCGGTCCCCACGGTGGTGCTGGCGGGGGCCGGGCTCCTGGGGGCGGTGCTTCTGGGGCCTCTGGGGGGGAGCGCGGGCCCCGCCCTCCTCGGGGGAGCGACCATGGCCTCGGGCTGGTTCCTGGGACGGCGGGGGTTCACGCGTGGCACCCTTCTCGCCGTCGGCGCTATGATCATCGGCTTGACCGCGGCATTCATCCTGAGGAACCAGACACCGTGAGCGACACCTCCCCCAGAGATTTCGTCATCGTCAACGAGAAGGGAATGCACGCGCGGGCCGCCGCCGAGTTCACCCGGCTGGCCGCAAAGTTCAAGTCCGCGATCTTCGTGGCCCGGGAGGGCACCGAGGTGAACGGCAAGAGCATCATGGGCGTGCTGATGCTGGCCGCCTATTGCGGAAGCACGATCCGAGTCCGAGCGGTGGGGGAGGACGCGGGGACCGCGTTGGACGCCCTCGAGGCCCTGGTGGAGAACAAGTTTGGCGAAGAAGCCTGACCGGAAACCCAAGCGTCCGCCCCGTAGCTTTCGCGGCATGGCCGCCGCGCCCGGCGTCGCCGTGGGTCCCGCCCTGCGTCTGGAAGACCCGGAGCGGGCGGTGGAGGAGCGGAGCCTGGCCGCCGGAGAGGTCCAGGCGGAAGTGGACCGGTTCTCCGCGGCCCTGGATCGGGCCCAGGCCGAGCTGACCGATCTTCGCGAGGCCACCCTCCTCGATCTCGGGGAGGATCAGGCGAAGATCTTCGACGTCCAGCTCATGGTGCTCAAGGATCCCCTGGCCGTGGACCGTACCATCGCCGCCATCCGGTCCGAGCGGAAGAACGCGGAGTATCTCTTCCGCCGCCACGTCATGGAGATGACCGAGGGCCTGCAGAAGCTATCCGACTCGTACTTCAGCGAGCGGGCGGTGGATCTCCTCGACGTGAAGCGCCGGGTGCTCCGCCATCTCTCCGGGGACGAGGGCGGGATCGCCGTTCCCGAACGGCGGGGCGTGCTGGTGGGCCGGGAGATCGCCCCCTCCGAGGCGGTGCTCCTGGATCCCGAGAAGGTGCTGGGGTTCGTGACCGACGCCGGAGGCACCACCGGCCATGCCGCCATCATGGCCCGGGCCCGCGGGATCCCCGCCGTGGTGGGAGTGAAGGGTATCAGCGAGGCGGTGCGGGACGGGGACACCGTGGCCCTGGACGGCTTCGGGGGCCTGGTGGAGCTGAACCCCACTCCGGCGGCCCTGGCCCGGTTCAGCGATCGAAAGCGTGCCTTCGAGAACCTGCAGGAACAGCACGAGTCCCTGGCCGGACTTCCCGCCGAAACCGTGGACGGCCACCGCATCACCCTTTCGGCCAACATGGAGATGCCGGCGGAGCTTCCCTACATCCGTAAACGCGGGGCCGAGGGGATCGGCCTCTTCCGCACCGAGTTCTTCTTCATGTGGCAGCGGCGCGCTCCCAGCGAGGACGAGCAGGTCCGCGTGTACCGGGAGGTGATGGAGGCGGTGGAGCCGGAGACGGTGGTGATCCGGGCCCTCGACGTGGGGGGGGACAAGATCGCCTCCTACATGGGGGTCATCCGGGAACGGAACCCCTTCCTCGGCATGCGGGGGATCCGCTATCTGGTCGCCCACCCGGTTCTCTTCCGGATCCAGCTCCGGGCCATCCTCCGCGCCGCGGCGGGTCGGCGGGCCCGTATCCTCTTTCCCATGGTCAGCTCGCTCCAGGAATTTCACTACGCCCGCGACCTGACCCGGTCGGCCATGGCCTCCCTCCGCCGGCGAAACGTCCCCTTCGACTCCGATCCCGAGTTGGGGGTGATGGTCGAGGTCCCGTCGGCGGTGATGATGGCCGACGAACTGGCCGCCGAGGCCGACTTCCTCTCGGTGGGCTCCAACGACCTGATCCAGTATCTGCTGGCCATCGATCGGGACAACGAGGCGCTGGTCCATCTCTATCAGCCCAATCACCCCGCCGTTCTCCGGGCGCTCCGGGACACGGTGGAGGCCACGCATCGCCACGGAAAATGGGTGTCCATCTGCGGGGAGATGGCCGGGGACATGCTCTCGGTTCCGCTCCTCATCGGCCTGGGGTTCGACCGCCTGAGCGTGAGTCCGTACCTGGTTCCCGAGGTCAAGCAGACCGTCCGGTCCCTCAACTACGCCGAGTGCCGCCGGCTGGCCGAGGACGCGCTCGCCTGCCGGGAGGCGGCGGAAGTGAACGCGCTCATCGACGAACGGCTCGGTTCGCGCTTCTCCGACCTGCTCACCCTCACCCGCGAAACCAACGGACGCGGAGGCGGGGCGCGGAAGGCCCCCGCCCGCTCCCGCCGGCCGCCGGCCAAGCGGGGAAAGCAAACGCCATGAGCCGCAGCTTTCGGGACGAGGTCGCGAGCATCCCCGAGCAGATCGGGCTTGGACCGGAGACCCGCGGCGCACCGCTCCCCGGGGGGGGGCGGCTGTTGGTGGCCGGTCTTGGAGGCTCGGCTCTGGCCGGAGAGTTCGCGGCCCTGCTGCAGGATCCCGGCCGGGAGACCGCGGTTCTCCGCGAGGATGCCCTCCCCGCATGGGCCGCCGACGCCGACGCCCTGCTCTGCCTCTCCTATTCCGGCCGCACCCGGGAAACCCTGGCCCTGTGGGACGGGGCGGCGAAGGCCGGTCTGTCCCGGGCCGCGGTGGCCTCGGGCGGGCCGCTTCTGGAGCGGGCCCGGGCCGAGGGGGCGGGTTTCGCGGTCATCCCCGAGGGCTTTTCGCCCCGGGGCGCCCTCGGCCACCTGATCCGGGGGGCCGCGGCCCTGGCCGCCCCACGGACCGCGCCCGACTGGTCCGAGGCCTCGCGCCACCTGGCCGGGATTCGGGATCGGTGGGGCGCCGCGGAAGGGGGGCCGGCCCGCGGGCTGGCCGCGCTCTTTCGGGAGGGGCTCCCGGTGCTCCTGGCCGCGGAGCCGCCGGGCCTGGCCGCCGCCCGGCGCTGGGCCGCCGACCTGGCCGAGAACGCCAAGGCCCCGTCGGTGGTGTGGGGGCTTCCCGAAGCCGCGCACAATGCGGTGATGACTTTGGCCGCCGAGGCCCGTCCTCCGGTTCCCCTGGTTCCGGTGGCCCTCGGCCGTCCCCGGGCAGCCGCCGCCCTGAGGCGGTGGGATGCTACTCTCCAGGTGCTGGCCGGGCACGGCGCCCGGGTGAGCGCGGCCCACGAACCGCACCCCGACCCGTGGATCGAGGCCCTCGGGCTCGCCTACGCCGGGGACTGGGTGAGCGTGGCCCTGGCCGACGTCCTGGGGGCGGACGCCTCCAGCCTCTCCCTCATGAACGATCTGAAGCGGCTCCTCTCCGCGGAGATCGAACCCAACGCGAAGGACTTGTAGAACCATGAAGCTGCCCGTGGCCGTGATTCCGGTGGCGGGGGTGGGAAGCCGCCTCCGCCCGCACACCCATACCGTTCCCAAGGCCCTGATCAACGTGGCCGGAAAGGCCATGGTGGCCCACATCCTGGACGAGCTCCTGGCCCTGGGGGTCCAGGAATACGTGCTGGTGGTGGGCTACATGGGCGACCGGGTGCGGGAGTACGTGGGCCGTCACTACCCCGGGCTCACCGTCCACTACGTGCAGCAACCCGAGCGCCGGGGCCTCGGCCATGCGATCCACCTCACCCGGGACGTGGTGGGGGACCGGGACGCCCTGATCGTCCTCGGCGACACGATCTTCCGGGTGGATTTCAGCGGGGTCCTGAAGAAGCCGGTGACCCAGATCGGGGTGAAGGCGGTCGAGGATCCGCGCCGGTTCGGCATCGCCGAGATGGACGGGGAACGGGTGAAGCGCTTCGTGGAGAAGCCGGAGCACCCGCCCTCCAACCTGGCCATCGTGGGGATCTACTACGTCACCGAGACCCCGAAGCTGTTCGCCGCCCTCGACGATCTCATCCGCGAGAACCGCACCACCCGGGGAGAGTACCAGCTCACCGACGCGCTCCAGATCATGCTCAAGGACGGGGTGCCCATGGAGGTGTTCCCGGTGGAGGGCTGGTACGACTGCGGGAAGGCGGAAACCCTCCTGGCCACCAACCGGGATCTCCTGGACATGGGGGCGGTGGCCCCGGTGATCGAGGGCTCGGTGATCATCCCCCCGGTGGCGGTGGACCCCGAGGCGACGGTCAAGAACAGCATCATCGGGCCGTACGCCACCGTGGCCGCCCGGGCGGTGGTGGAGGGGTCGGTCCTCAGGAACTCCATCGTGAACGAGGGGGCGCATGTCCGGCACATGCTTCTCGACGCCTCGCTGATCGGGGAAGAGGCGGTGGTCGAGGGCGCGTTCAAACGGCTGAACGTGGGAGACTCGAGCGAGGTGCATCTCACCTGAGGCGGCTTGTGGGAGCCCGGTATTGCTGGTAAAGTCTTTCCGCCCTGCTTATCCAACCCGCTGATTTCAAGGAGCATAGAACCATGGCGGACCGCCACCTGTTCACGTCCGAGTCGGTGACCGAAGGTCATCCCGACAAGATTTCGGACCAGATTTCCGACAGCATCCTCGACGCGATCATCGCCGAGGATCCCATGTGCCGCGTGGCGTGCGAGACGCTGGTCACCACCGGACTGGCCTTCATCTCCGCCGAGATCTCGACCGACGCCTACGTCGAGATCCCCGAAATCGTCCGGGCCACCATCAAGCGGATCGGCTACGACGACGCCTCCTACGGCTTCGACTACGAGACCTGCGCGGTGATGACCTCCATCGACCACCAGTCCGGGGACATCGCGATGGGAGTGGATCCCGGCGGGGCCGGGGACCAGGGGCTCATGTTCGGATACGCTTCCAACGAGACCCCGGAGCTGATGCCCCTTCCCATCACCCTGGCCCACCAGCTCTGTCACCGCCTGGCCGACCTCCGGAAGAACAACGTCCTGGACTTTCTCCGGCCCGACGGCAAGAGCCAGGTCACGGTGGAGTACGAGGGGCTCCGCCCGGTCCGGATCGACACCGTGGTGGTCTCGACCCAGCACCGGGACATGGACGAGGCGGGGATGACCCGGATGCGCGATGCCATCCGTGAAGAGGTGATCCTGCCCGTGATCCCCAAGGACATGATCGACCCCAAGCACCCGATCACCTTCCACATCAACCCCACCGGTCGCTTCGTCTACGGTGGCCCCAAGGCGGATACCGGTCTCACCGGACGGAAGATCATCGTGGATACCTACGGCGGTGTGGGGAGCCATGGGGGCGGCGCGTTCAGCGGCAAGGACCCCTCGAAGGTGGACCGCTCCGCCTCCTACGCCGCCCGCTGGGTGGCCAAGAACCTGGTGGCCGCGGGGCTGGCCGAGCGGGCGGAAGTCCAGCTGGCCTACGCGATCGGGGTGGCCGACCCGGTTTCGGTCATGGTAAATACCTTCGGAACCGGGAAGATCCCGGACGAGCGGTTCACCGAGGTCGTACGCAAGGTATTCGACCTGCGCCCCAAGGCCATCATCGAGGCCCTCGATCTGCGCCGGCCGATCTTCGCCCGCACCGCGGCCTACGGCCACTTCGGCCGGAAGGAGCCCGGTTTCACCTGGGAAGACACGAACCGGGTGGAGGAGATCAAGAAACTCGTGTGAGGCCGCCGCGAAGCGGGGGCCGGGGCCCGGAACGAACGCGTTTCGGGCCGGCGCGGGGAGCGGGGTGGGTGATCTCCCCGGACCCGGCGCGGACATCCTGCCGGAGCGCGGCCGGCTTCTGCTGAAGGCGGCGCCGGGGCCTTCCCGGGCCGCCCCGGAGGGCACTATGGCGCAGAAGCGACGGGGCTCGGGAACCGCCCGCAAACACCGGCTGTCGCGGTGGACGGGGCTGGGGCTCTTCGCCCTCGGCCTTTTCCTCACCGCCGCGCTCCTGTCCTTCGACGCCGCGGCCTACCGGACCGCCTTCGAGCGCCGCGAGGTCTTCCTCCCCTTCCTGGCCGGCCGCATCTCCGCCTTCGCGAACTTCCCCGCCGGCGCGCCCACCGGCCTTCTGTCCGGTCTTTATCACAACGCCGGCGGCGGGCTCGGCGTGTGGTGCGCGACCGCCGCCCTGAAGATCCTGGGTTGGGGCGCGGCCTGGTCGGCGCCGGCCCTGCTCCTGGGGTGGGGGTGGAACCGGCTCGGGGTGTTGCCGGTGCGCCGGCCCATCCTGCGGAGCCTGGTCGCGCTGCCCCTGATCCTCACCGTGGCCGCCGTGGCCGCCGCCGCCGGCGGGGGGCACACCTGGGGAGGCGCCCTGGGGACGGGGATCTGGAACGGGGTTCACGGGCTGGTGGGTCCGGTGGGGGGCATCCTGGTCCTGGGGGTGGCCGCGGTGGGGTTCTTTCTTCTCGAAGCCGAGGCCTGGGACGGACGCTGGGGAACCTTCACCCGGGCGTTCCTGGTGGGTCTGGGGCGGACGGGGCGGTTCCTCGGAGTGTGGGGCGCGTGGGGGCTTCAGCGGGGGAGCGTCCTGGCCTGGCGGGGGCTGCGCGCCGCCGCCCGGGGACTGGTCCACGGAACGATCGCGCTGGCGCGCTGGATCAAGGATCGCCCCTGGGAGTCCGGGGCGATGGAGGGGGAGGCGGACGAGGAGCCCGCCCGTCCGGCGCCGTCCCGCGCCGCCGCCTCGGAGGAGCCGGCGTTTTCCCCCCGGATCGTGGATCCGGACCGCGAGGAGGCTCCGCCCCGGCAACCGGCGGCGGCTCGACCGCCGACCCCCGTCACCGCCTCCGCGACGACGTCCGGTGAGGCGGCGGCTTTCCTTCGGGCCCGCGGCCCGGTGGACGTCCAGTCCAAGGACGTGGAAGACGCGGTGCTCGAGGCCCGCCGCCATGCCCGGGAGGGGCGGAAGACCACGGCCGGCGTCCTCGCCTCGGTCCGGGGAAAGATGGTGCTTCCCACCACGGGGATCCTGGACGACGTCCCCGAAGTCGGCCCGCCGGTGGCCGAGTCCGAGCTCCTGGAGAACTCCCGCATCCTCACCGACACCCTCAGTGAGTTCGGGGTGGCGGGACGGGTGGGGGAGGTCCATCCCGGGCCGGTCATCACCCGCTACGAGTACGCCCCGGGGCCGGGGGTGCGGGTGAACCAGATCCTGAACCGCCAGGACGACCTGGCTTTGAAGCTTCGGGCCAGCCGGATCCGGATCATCGCTCCCATCCCCGGCAAGGCGGCGGTGGGGATCGAGGTGCCGAACCGGAACCCCGCGCCCATCTTCCTCCGGCGGCTCCTGGAGACCCACGCGTTTCGCGAGGCCTCGGGACCGCTTCCCCTCGCGCTGGGGAAGGACATCGGCGGCGCGCCGCTCATCACGGAGCTCTCGCGCATGCCGCACCTGCTCATCGCCGGGACCACCGGCTCGGGGAAGAGCGTGTGCATGAACGCCCTCATCACGAGCCTGCTCCTCAAGCGGAGCCCCGACGAGCTACGGCTCCTCATGGTCGATCCCAAGATGCTGGAGCTTCCCATGTACAACGGGATCCCCCATCTCCTCACCGAGGTGGTGACCGATCCCCGTCTGGCCGCTCGGAGCCTCAAGTGGCTCCTCCTGGAGATGGAGCGCCGCTACCGGGTGCTCTCCGCCCGGGGTTGCCGGAACATCGGGAGCTACAACATCAAGATGGACAAGGAAGGGCCGGTGAGCGAGGGGGAGGAGAAGCTCCCCTACATCGTGGTCCTGATCGACGAGCTGGCCGACCTCATGATCACCAGCGGCAAGGAAGTGGAGGAGCCGATCGCCCGCCTGGCCCAGACCGCGCGCGCGGTGGGGATCCACCTGATCGTGGCCACCCAGCGGCCCTCGGTGGACGTGATCACCGGGGTGATCAAGGCCAACTTCCCCGCCCGGATCGCCTTCCAGGTGGCCTCGCGCACCGACAGCCGCACCATCCTCGACCAGAACGGGGCGGAGTCCCTGCTGGGAAAGGGGGACATGCTCTTCCTCCCCCCCGGCCAGGCCGCCCCGGTCCGGGTCCACGGAGCGTTCGTGTCGGAGTCCGAGACCCAGCGCCTGGCCGAGGCCTGGCGGGACCAGGGGAAGCCCGAGGCCCATCCCGAGCTGGAGGCGGCGATGGCCGATCCGGAGTCGGGAACCGGGGGCCTGGGGGACGACCCCCTGTTCGAGGATGCGGCGCGGCTGGTGGTGGCGGCAGGCCAGGCCTCCGCCTCCCTGCTTCAACGCCGGCTCAAAGTAGGCTATGCTCGTGCGGCCCGAATCGTGGACATGCTCGAAGGGGCCGGGGTGGTGGCTCCCCAGGATGGGAGCAAGGCCCGCGAGGTGCTGGTGGACGAGGTGCGCCTGGAGCACGTCCTGGCCGGCCGCGACGAGTGAGGCCGATCCCACCGCCCCCCCCATCTCTTGCCCTGAATGGACTTTCATGACCCGAATCGCTTTTGTCACCCTCGGCTGCCCCAAGAACCAGGTGGACTCCGAGGTCATGCTCGGCCGGCTCGACCGGGCGGGTTTCGTCAGCACCGCCGATCTGGCCGAGGCGGACGCCGCGGTGGTCAACACCTGCGCCTTCCTCCAGAGCGCGGTCGAGGAGTCCATCGAGACCATCCTCGAGGTGGCCCGCATGAAGACCGATGGACGTCTCAAGAAGCTCGTCGTGGCGGGCTGCCTGTCCGACCGGTACCGGGACCAGCTTTTGGCCGAGATCCCCGAGGTGGACGCGATCATGGGGACCGGCGAGGTGGGACGGGTGGTGGAGGTGGTGAACGGTCTCCTGGCCCCGGGCAGGAAGGGGTACACCGCGACCGCGGACGACGTGGACCTGGTATACGGCGATCCCGCCTCCCGGGTGCTCTCCACCGGGCCGGTCTCGCCCTTCCTGAAGCTCTCCGAAGGGTGCGACGCCAAGTGCACCTTCTGCATCATCCCCCAGCTCCGGGGCGGACAACGCTCCCGCTCCATCGGCAACATCGTGGCCGAGGCCCGCGTGCTGGCCGAAAACGGCGCCAGGGAGCTGGTGCTGATCGCCCAGGATCTGACCGCCTACGGGATCGACCGGTCCGGACGACCCGAGCTCGCGCCGCTCCTCCGGGAGCTTGACGGGGTGGAGGGGGTCCGATGGATCCGCCTGATGTACGCCAACCCCTTCTATTGGACGCGGGAGTTGATCGACGCCGTGGCCACGGCGGAGAAGATCGTCCCCTACGCCGACATGCCGATCCAGCACATCGCGGATTCCATGCTCAAGCGCATGGGGCGCCACACCGGGAAAGAGACCGTCGTGGACCTGGTCCGGACGCTCAGGGAGCGGGTGCCGGGCATCGCGCTCCGGACCAACGTGATCGTGGGGTTTCCGGGTGAGACCGACGGCGATTTCGAGGAGCTCCTGGAGTTCCTGGAGTGGGCGCGATTCGACAAGCTGGTGGCTTTCCCCTTTTCCTCCGAGGACACCGCGGCCGCCTCGCGCTTGCCGGACCCGGTGCCCCCCGAGGTGATCGAGGAGCGCACCCACCGGCTCCTCGCCCGCCAGGGGCTGACGAGCCTGGCGGTGAACCGGTCCCAGGTGGGAAAGACCCTCGAGGTGTTGATCGAGGAGCCGGGGGAGGGGGGGCGCCCGGCCCGGGGCCGGAGCGTCCGCGAAGCCCCGGAAGTGGACGGGTGCGTGCGGGTGGCGGGAACCGGCCTCCTGGCCGGGGAGTTCTACCCGGTGAAGATCACCGGCGCCGACGCCTACGATCTGGTGGGAGTGAGCCTCGAACCGCATCCCGTGGTCGCGCCGGCCGCGGTGGAGACGATCGAATGACGAGATTTTCCCTTCGACGGCACGTGATCTCCGCGATCGCCCTCCCGGCCCTCCTTGCGCTGGGAGCGGGGCGGAGCGCCTTCGCCCAGGATCTGGAAACGGCGGTGACGCAGTCCTACCCCACCAACCTCGCCATGCTCTCGGAGGCGGCCAACGCCGCGGTGACCAGGCTCCTCATGGGATTCAACGCCCCTCCCGGGGCCACCCTGCTGGTGGAGCCCGCGTCCGCCCACGAGGCGAACTGGTTCGTGGAGAACCTGCTCCTCTCCCGGCTCACCCAGGCCGGCTACTCAGCCTACCTGAAGGCGGCACCGGTGGTGGGACCGGAGTTTCCGGAGCCGGCTCCGGGATCGACCGGGCCCGCCGACACCGCCGGGACCTCCGAGGCTGCTCCGACCTCCACCACTCCACCGAACTCGTCGTCGGCGCTGGCCGCCGCCGCCCGGGGGGCCAAAGCCGCGGTGGCGGAGCGGAAGAAGACGATGGAGCCCGAGCCGGAAATCGCCGTAGCGAGCACGCCGGTCGGCCCGGACGACCTGGTCTTCCGCTACCGGGTCGCCGAATTCAGCATTCTTTATCCCGAATCGCACAAACGCAGTCCCCTCGGATCCCGAAAGGTCCAGCGCCTGGCCGCGGTGAGCCTCTATGCCAACCTCCTCAAGGGAAAACGGGAAGACGTGATCTGGGTGGGAAACGGGGACACCGAGCGGATCGACGTGGTTCCGGCGGGGAAGCTGCCGCTCCTCGAGGGGAGGGACTTTCCGTTCACCAAGCCCACCCTGGAGACCCACGGGCTGGGGAGCCTGGTGGAGCCGGCGCTGGTCACCGGCATCGTGGCCGGGCTAATCTACCTCTTCTACACCAACCAGAATTGAGTTCCATGCAGATCGCGCAGAGGATCGGGCCGGCCGTGCGCGGCCGCCGGTCCACCAACCTACTCGCCTTCGCGCTGGTGGTCGCGGCGTTGTCCGCCGCGGGGTGCGCGAGCGTGCCCAAGATCCCCGCCGGAGAAACTTCGCGGATCGAGGAAGCGCGCAACGCGGTCCAGAACGAGGATTATCCCCAGGCCCTTCTGGTGTTGAAGCAGCTCCTGGCCGATCGCCCCGGGAGCCGGTACGCCGACGAGGCCATCTTCCTCGCCGCCCGGTGCTACTACGAGGAAGGCGAATACCTTGAAGCCGAGGATCGCTTCCGGCGGGTCATCCGGGAGTATCCGGACAGCCCCTTCGCCTGCGACGCCTCCTATCACCTCGGCCTGGCCCTCCTTTCCCAGGCCCGGCCCGCCCAGCTCGATCAGACCGAGACCGAGTCCGCCCTGGTGCAGTTCCGGAGCTTCTTGAGCCGCTGCCGCGACAACGAACTGGCCGACCGCGCCCGGGGGCACATCTTCGACATCCGCACCCGGCTGGCGGAGAAGGCCTATCGGAACGGCGCCCTGTACCGGAAGCTCGGCGACCAGCGGGCGGCCCGGTTCTACTTCGAGCAGAAGGTGCTGGCCGAATACGCGGACACGCCCTGGGGACCGCGGGCGGTGCTCGGCATGGCGGAGAGCTACAAGAAATCCAAGGACTGGGCGGGGGTTGCCACGTGGGCCCGGAAATATCTGGACCAGTATCCCGCCGGAGACGACGTGGGCTCCGCCGAGGACCTCCTCGCCGACGCCCGCGATCACGGAGGGGCGCCGTCGGAGGGGGCCCCCGCGGATTCATCGAGGTCCGCCACGGCCCGACCGTGAGTTCGGGCCGGTTGGGAGTCTACGGGGGGAGCTTCGATCCCGTTCACTGGGGCCACCTCCACGTGGCGCTCCTCGCCCGGGAGGCCGCTGACCTGGACGAGGTTCTCTTCGTCCCCGCCGCGCGCCCGCCCCACAAGCCGGACCGGGTCCTGAGCTCCGGGGAGCGCCGTCTGGCCATGCTGGGGGAGGCGCTGGCCGCCGAGCCCCGAACCGCGATCTCCACCCTCGAGCTGGAGGTGGGGGGCCCCCGCTATACCGTGGACACCCTGAGCCGGATCCGGGCGGAGCGGCCCCAGGCGGAGATCCACTTCATCCTGGGTCTCGACAGCCTCCGCGACCTTCCCACCTGGCGTGAACCGGAGCGGATCCTCGGAGAGAACCGATTGATCGCGGTCAATCGGCCCGGGCTCGACCGGGGAGGGGTGGACCCGGCCCTCGCCGCCCGGTGCCGGATGGTGGAGGGAAACCCCTTCGCCATTTCCTCCTCGGAGGTGAGGCGGCGGGTGGCGACCGGGCTCGATATCCGGCATCTGGTCCCGGGGCCGGTGGCGGTGTATATCTCGAATCACGGACTCTACCGGAAGACGTAGTCCGGGGGCTGAATCGGGCGGGACCCGCCGCCCTCCGGCCCCCGTTTCCATCGGCGGCCCATGAAGAAACTCTATCTCCTCGACGGCACCGCGCTCCTCTATCGCGCGTTTTTCGGCCTGCTGAAGACCGGGCTAACCGATCCCTCAGGGGAGCCGGTGGGGGCGGTGTTCGGCTTCGCCAACACCCTGCAGTTTCTGGTGCAGCAGGAGAAGCCGGACTACCTGGCGGTGGTGCTGGATCCCCCCGGCCCGACGTTCCGGAACGAGATCTACCCCGAGTACAAGGCGAACCGGGCCGAGATGCCGGAGGATCTGCGGGCGCAGATTCCCCGCGTCAAGGAGCTGGTGGAAGCCTGGCCCTGCGCCCTGGTGATCGAGGGCGGGGTGGAGGCGGACGACGTGATCGGATCCTACGCCGTTCAGCTCGCCGGTCCCGATCTCGAGGTGCTGGCGGTGACCGGGGACAAGGACTTCTACCAGATCCTGGGGCAGCACGTGCGGATCCTGAATCCGGGACGGGGCGGCTCCTCGGCGGTGGAGGCCCGGGTGCTCGGCCCCGACGACATTCCCGAGAAGTTCGGGGTGACCGAGCCCGGACAGGTGGTGGACGTGCTCGCGCTGACCGGGGACACCAGCGACAACGTGCCCGGAGTGCCGGGGATCGGGCCCAAGACCGCCGGGAAGCTGATCACCCGGTTCGGGAACCTGGAAGGCCTGTACGCGAACCTCGATCAGCTCTCCGCCAACCAGCGCCGGAAGCTCGAGGAGCACCGCGAAACCGCGATGCAGGCCCGGAACCTGGTGACCATCCGGACCGATCTCGAGCTGCCCCTGGGTCTCGACGCCCTGGCCGCCCGGCGCCCCGGAGGCCGAAGGCTCGCCGACCTCCTGGATGGCCTCGGGTTTTCCCGGCTCCGCCGGGAGCTGGGTTTGGGGGACGAACGCGCCCCGGACCTGTTCGGCAAGGCCAACGCCTATGATCTGGTCAGCGACCCGGGCGCGCTGTCCGCGCTGGCCGACCGGCTCCGGGGGAATCGCGAGGGGATCGCGGTGGACACCGAGACGACCTCGGTGGACCCGATGCGGGCGGAGCTGGTGGGGATCGCCCTGGCCGCCGGCCCCGGGGAGGCCTGGTACGTGAACGTGGGCCACACCGAGGGCGCCGCGCCCCTGGATCCGGCCGAGGTGAAACGGGTGCTGGGACCGGTCCTGGCCGACCCGGACGTCCCCAAGGTCCTCCATCACGCCAAGTACGATCTCCTGGTTCTCGAGCGCGCGGGCTTCGAGGTGGGCGGGGCCGCCTTCGACACCATGATCGCCTCGTATCTTCTGGACCCCGACGGCTCCCACAAGCTCGACGACCTGGCCCGGGAGAAGCTCGACCACGCCATGATCCCGATCACCGATCTCATCGGGAAGGGCGCCAAGCAGATCTCCATGGCCCAGGTGGACGCGGGGACCGCGGCCACCTACGCCGCCGAGGACGCGGATATGACCCTCCGGCTTCGCGCGGCTCTCGCCCCCAAGCTGGATCAGGCCGAGCTGACCCCGCTCTTCCGGGACGTGGAGATGCCGCTCATGCACGTGCTCATGAAGATGGAGCGAACCGGCATGGCCCTGGACGTGCCCTTCCTCCGCGAGATGAGCGGGCGGCTGGAGGGGGAACTCCGGCGGCTGGAGACCAGGTGCCAGGAACTGGCCGAGGTCGAGTTCAACGTGAACTCGCCGAAGCAGCTCGCCGACGTGCTCTTCGTCAGGCTGGCGCTCCCCCATGGGAAGCGCACCAAGACCGGCTGGTCCACCGACATCGAGGTCCTGGAGAGCCTCAGTCCCTACCATGAGCTCCCGCGAGCGGTCCTCGACTACCGCCAGGTGGCCAAGCTCAAGTCGACCTACGTGGACACCCTCCCCGCGATGATCCATCCCGAGACCGGGCGGGTCCATGCCTCGTTCAACCAGACCGTGGCCGCCACCGGCCGGCTCTCCTCTTCGGATCCCAACCTCCAGAACATTCCCATCCGCACGCCCCTGGGGAAGGAGGTGCGCCGCGCCTTCGTGCCCGGGGAGAAGGGATGGGTGCTCCTCTCCGCCGACTACTCCCAGATCGAGCTCCGGATCATGGCCCACCTGAGCGGGGACCCCGCCCTGGTCCAGGCCTTCCGCGACGGGGAGGACGTCCACCGGGATACCGCGGCCCGCATTTTCGGGGTGGCACCGGGGGAGGTCACCGAGCTTCAGCGCGGCCAGGCCAAGACGGTGAATTTCGGCGTTCTCTACGGCCAGGGCCCCTACGGCCTGGCCCGGACGCTGGGCATCCCCACCGACGAGGCGGCCGCCTTCATCCGGAACTACAAGACCCAGTACGCCGGGGTCATCGCCTATCTGGACGGGGTGCTGGAGGAGGCGCGGCGCACCGGGTATGTCACCACCCTGCTGGGCCGCCGGCGCTACATCCCGGCGCTCCGGCTGAAGAGCGCGGCGGCGCGGGCGGCGGGGGAGCGGCTGGCCATCAACACCCCGGTCCAGGGTTCGGCCGCCGATCTCATCAAGGTGGCCATGATCCATCTCGACCGGCGGCTCGCTGCGGAGAAGCTCCGGGCCAACCTCCTTCTCCAGGTTCACGACGAGCTGGTCCTGGAGTGCCCGAAGGCGGAGGCGGAGGCGCTCGGGCGGGCGGTGCGCGAGACCATGGAAGGGGCGCTGGACCTGGACGTCCCGGTGGTGGTCAACGTGGGGGTGGGGGCGAACTGGGCGGAGATCCACTGACATGCTGGTGGCGGGGCTCACCGGGGCGGCGGGATCCGGGAAGAGCACGGTGGCGGCGGGGCTCGCCGCCCGAGGCTTCGTCGTGCTCGACGCGGACAAGGAGGCCCACGCCCTCTACGCTCCGGGGAGCGACCTGGTCCGGCGTCTCGCCCGGCGGTTCGGCGACGGGGTGCTGGCCCGCGACGGCGGGATCGATCGCGCCGTCCTCGGACGGATCGTGTTCGCCGATCCCCGGAAGCGGGCCGAGCTGGACGCCCTGGTCCACCCGCCGCTGTTGGCCGCGCTCGAGGCGCGGCTGGGCGCGCTCCGCGAGCGGGGCGAGACGGTGGCGGTCGTGGAGGCGGCTCTCTTGCTAAGATGGGGCCCGCCTGAATTCGTGGACCTGGTGGTCGGGGTCGTGGCGCCGCGGGAGGAGCGCCGCCGGCGGCTGGTGGCCGCGGGGCTCTCCTCCGAGGCCGCGGCGAGGCGACTGGACCTCCAGGTGGACGAGGCGGAACTCGTCCGGCGGGCCGAGCTGCTCATCCGGAACGACGGCGACCTGAACGCGCTCCAGGGCGACATCGAGACCCTGGCGCGGACCCTCCGGCAACGGGCCGGAGACCACCCCTGAGTCCGGAGGCGCGGACCCAAGGAAAGGACACACGGTTTTGGAGACCCAGGACATCCGACGCTCCCTCGACGCGATGCGGGAACGGCTCGCCGTTCTGAGGGGGTATCTTTGACGTCGACGGCAAGCGGAAACGAATCGACGAGCTGAACCTGATCATGACCCGGCCCGGGTTCTGGGACGATCCCGATCGGGCGCGAACGGTGGTCCAGGAGCTGAAAGCGGCCAAGGGCGTGGTGGACGAGTTCGCCAAGATCGAGCGCGAGGCGGCCGACGCCTCGGATCTCTTCGACATGGCCCTGGAGGAGGAGGACGCGGCCACCCGGACCGAGATCGAGAAGCAGATCGATCCCCTTCAGCGCGAGGTGGACCGGCTCGAGCTCAAATCCTTCCTCTCCGACCCTGCCGACCGGTCGGGGGCGGTGGTCTCCATCCACCCGGGGGCGGGGGGGACCGAAAGCCAGGACTGGGCGGAGATGCTGCTCCGCATGTACCTTCGCTGGGCGGAGCGGAGCGGCTTCGCCACCGAAATGCTCGACTACCAGGCCGGGGACGAGGCGGGCCTGAAGGACGCCACCTTCGAGGTGAACGGCCCCTACGCCTTCGGCTACCTGAAGGCCGAGTCCGGAGTGCACCGCCTGGTGCGGATCTCCCCGTTCGACGCGAGCGGCCGGCGCCATACCTCCTTCGCCTCGGTGTTCGTCTTTCCCCAGGTGGAGGAGGACGTGGAAATCGAGATCAACGAGGCCGACGTCCGCGTCGACACCTTCCGGGCCTCGGGCGCGGGGGGCCAGCACGTCAACAAGACCGACTCCGCCGTCCGTCTCACCCACATCCCCAGCGGCATCGTGGTGTCGAGCCAGAACGAGCGGAGCCAGCACCGGAACCGGGAGAGCGCCTACAAGATCCTCCGCGCCCGGCTCTACGCCCGGAAGCTGGAGGAGGAGCGGAAGCAGCTCGACGCCCTCTACGACCAGCAGAAGGAAATCGCCTGGGGGAGCCAGATCCGCTCCTACGTCTTCCAGCCCTACACCCTGGTCAAGGACCACCGCACCAACCACGAGATGGGGGACGTCCAGCGGGTGATGGACGGGGACCTCGACGGGTTCATCGACGCCTATCTCCGTTCGGGTCTGGCCAAGGACGCCGCCGCGGCGAAGGCGGGGAAGAAGCCGGGAGAGACGGTCTCGTGACGCCACACATCTTTCGCGAGTACGACATCCGGGGAATCGTGGCCACCGAGCTCACCGACGGCGTGGTGCGGGCCATCGGCCGGGCCTACGCCTCGCGGGTGGCCGAGGCGGGCGGGAGCCGGGTAGCGGTGGGCATGGACGTGCGCGAGAGCTCCCCGCGCCTGGCCGTCGCCCTCATCGAGGGCATCACCCGGGCCGGGGTCGACGTGGTGCGCCTGGGGGTGGTTCCCACCCCCACCGTCTACTTCTCGGTCCACCACCTGGACCTCGACGGAGCGGTGCAGATCACCGGGAGCCATAACCCGATCGAGTTCAACGGGTTCAAGATGATGCTGGGGAAGGCGAGTCTGTACGGCGACGGCATCCGGGATCTGCGACGCCGGATCGAGGCGGGGGAGTTCCGGATCGGGCGGGGGAAGGTGGAGGAGATCGATCTCCGCGAAGCCTACCTCGACGCGATGGTTTCGCGACTGGCTCCGGCCCGGCCTCTCAAGCTGGTACTGGATGCCGGGAACGGATGCGCGGGCGAGCTCGCGCCCGCCCTCTTCCGGCGGTTGGGGGCCGAGGTGGAGTGCCTGTTCTGCGAGCCCGACGGGCGCTTTCCCAACCACATTCCCGACCCCACCCTCCCCGAGACCCTGATCACCCTCCGGGAGCGGGTGCTGGCCACCGGGGCCGACCTGGGCCTGGCCTACGACGGCGATGCGGACCGCCTCGGCGCCCTCGACGAGCGGGGGGAGGTGGTGTGGGGGGATCGGCTCCTCGCGCTCTTCGCCCGGGAAGTGCTGGCCCGCCGTCCCGGGGCCCCGATCCTCTTCGAGGTCAAGTGCTCGCGGGCCCTGGTGGAGGACATCGAGGCCCACGGCGGGAAGCCGGTCATGACCCGGACCGGTCATTCCCTCATCAAGAAGGCCATGGCGGAGACCGGGTCGCCTCTGGCCGGCGAGATGTCCGGGCACATGTTCTTCGCCGATGAGTGGTACGGCTTCGACGACGCGATCTACGCCTCGGGGCGGCTGGTGCGGCTTCTGGCCGCCTCGGACCGGCCTCTCTCCGCGCTCCTGGCCGAGATCCCCCGGTATCACGCCACCCCCGAAATCCGGATCGACTGTGCGGACGAGCGGAAGTTCGAGGTCGTGGAGCGCGTGCGGGACCTCTATCGGCCCACCCACGAGGTGGTGGAGGTGGACGGCGCGCGGGTGACCTTCGACGGGGGATGGGGACTGGTGCGCGCCTCGAACACCCAGCCCGTGCTGGTGCTCCGGGCCGAGGGGACGAGCCCCGCCGCCCGGGACGCGATCGAGCGGGAACTCCGGAAGGCGCTGGTCGATGCGGGCGTGGAGGGCGCCGGGCCGAAATGAGCGCCGGGCCGGTAGCTCCCTCCGGAATGAAACCGGCCCGCCGGCCTCGCGGGAGGTTGCTCCCGGTCGCCTACTACGACCGGGATTGCCTGACCGTGGCCCGGGAGGTGCTGGGCTGCCTGCTTCACCGCCGGGAGGACGACGGCACCTGGACGGTGGGCCGCATCGTGGAAACGGAGGCCTACGTGGGCGAGGAGGACCCCGCCTGCCATGCCGCGGCCGGGCTCACCGCGAGGACCCGGGTTCTGTACGGGCCGCCGGGCCGGGCCTACGTGTATTTCACGTACGGAATGCATTTCCTCCTCAATTTCGTGACCGAGCGTGAGGGGTTTCCCGCCGCGGTCCTGGTCCGAGCCGTCCGTCCCGAGGCCGGAGTGGAGCGGATGCGGGCCCGCCGGGGCCGGGAGAACCCCGTCGAGCTCACCTCCGGTCCCTCCCGGCTCTGCCAGGCCTTCGGCATCGACCTGGCCCACAATACCCTCTCCCTGGCCGGTCCGGAGCTCACGGTGCGGGACGACGGGCGTCGTCCGGGGCGGATCGAGAGCGGGCCCCGGGTGGGGATTCGCCTGGGGCGCGACCGGGCCTGGCGATTCTGGGCGGAGGGCGATCCCTTCGTGAGCCGGGCGCGACCCGGCGCGCCCCCGGGGCCGCGTCGTCGCGGCGTGGAGGGCAAGAGAACTTGACAGTCCGGTGGGGGGGAGGCTAGCGTTAATGCGCCTCAGGAAAGGCCATGCCGATCCCCCCCTACGACGACGAAAAACGGCCGGAACCGAGCGGCTGGAACCCCGATAGAGGACACGATTTCATGAACGCTACGCGCATGCTGACCGTCGGCGTCCTGGCGGGTCTCCTTCTCTGGATCGCAGGGGGGTGCTCCGGAGTGGACCAGATCAGCGAACCGCAACTCGAGGACTTCTCCACCCTCACCGTGCATTACACCGACCCCGGGGTGAGCGGCGACCCGTGCGACGACGCGCTCCCGGTGCTGGACGGTGTGGCCCAGCCGGTGGAGTGGGGTTCGGCCGAACCCATGTTCGTCCGGATGACCGGGGCGAACGGGTCCGGCGGCGCGGACTTCTACCTCGAGGTCCGGGCGGTCTGGACCGACGAGTCCCGGGTGGAGCCGAGTCACAAGGATCGCATCTACTTCCTGATCCGCTACGCCGATGCGACCCAGGACATCTATCCGGATCAGCTCGCCTACCTCCGTCCCAAGGCGCCGGGCGAGATCTGCGAGAACGAGATCGACGGGAAGTTCTGCCCGAGCCCGGTCGCGGATTCGACGCCCTCGGTCTGCGACTCCACCATCATCAACCCTTCGAACTGGTTGCGACGGAACGCCGGCGGCCAGGAAGATCAGGTGATGTTGCTCCTGACGCGGGCCGCGAACGCGCACGCGTCAACGGATCTGGTGGCGACCGAGCGGCGTCTCTTCCCGACGCTCGGTCCCGGAGGCGTCCTGACCCCGACCACGGTTGCCGGGGTGGAGAACACCGACGTCTGGGTCTGGCGGGCGGGACGAACCAACCTGAGCCCCATCTATCAATATGCAGACTGGACACGCTTCGAGTCGGCTCCCAGGGACCTGCGTCCGCACTGGCTCTTCAGCACCTTTGTCAGCCCGGCCGGTTTCTGCGAGGATCTCTGGATCGACGGCTCACGGCGCCTGGCCCAGGACTCGGGCACGCTCCCGTACGCGAAGAACTGGGTCACCGGCACCAATGTCCCCTCGAAGTTGACCGAGTGCATCGATACCAAGAAGGACAGCAACCAGATCCTGGCCGACCTGAACGGCGGCGTCCCCGTGAATCTCGGTCTCTGGCTTCCCTACACGACCGTCTTCAAGTGCACGAGCACCCTGGCGTGCTCCCGCATCGGGCTCCCCCAGCTGTGGAGCAACCGCCTGGTTCCGGGGGAGTACGACTATGTCCAGGGTTGGGGTCTGACCATTCCCTCGGGGAGCGCGCGCGACGTGAGGGCCCGGGGCGCCTACTCGATCGGGCAGGACAAGGGGTTCCCGGTCCGTACGATCGAGATCATGCGCGACCTGGACACCGGCAACTCCGACGACCTGTCCATCACCCCCGACCCCAACCAACCCGGCATATACCGGATAGCCGTCGGGGTCTTCAACAACTCGAGTCACGTCGGCAGCGGATCGACGGAGATTCGCCTCCAGTTCGAGAAGCGGACGCCCGCGACGAGCACGGTGGAGAACCGATGCCAAGGTTAAGGAGCGTGAAGGTGATCCCAGTTGTGAAGCGGGTGGCGGTGATCGTTCTCACCGTCACCGCGGCCGCGGTAGCCGCGTCCTCCGGCGCCGGGGCCCAGGAACTCATCTACGAGCGTCTCTACCTCCTTCCGGCCCAGGTGGACCTGGGGACGGGGACGGTCCGACTGGATGGGATGGGCGGATTCGAGGCCGCGGTCCCGGACGGGAACTACGAGATCGATCTCTACGATTTCAGTCGAAACCCGGCGGGGTTCGGCGACGATCGGGACTCCTGGTCCATCGATTCCCGCTACTCCCACAAGGAGCTGGCCGAGCGGGACGTCCGGTCGACCGGGGACGACATCAAGATCAACGACGGGTCGCTTCTGATCGGATATCACCACCCCGGGGTCATGGGGGTTGGCGGACGGATCGACTATGCCAAGGTTCAGACCCTGGACCTGGTCGACGAGCGAAACGACTTCACCGTGACCGGGCTGGCCCTGACCGGGAGCCGCTACTTCACCGACCGACTGACCCTGGGGCTGAATCTGTCCCGGAGCAGCGAGGATGAAAACACCTTCTCACCCTCCATCTACAACATCTCCCACAACGGTATCGTGACCCGGGCCGGCCTGGGGGCCGGCTACCAGGTGGCCGAGGGGGTGGTCGTGGGGGCGCGGGGTGAGGTGTTCACCACCAAGTTGGACGGGGAGAGCCGGGGACCCTTCCACACCGACACCTTCGACTGGCGCCGTCCCGGCGGCACCTGGTCCGTCCATGGCTTCGTCAACCGGGGGCGCTTGCATGCCGGGGCGGACTTCAGCCGGCAGAAGCTCCAGGGGGATGAGTCGGTCCATATCAGTTGGTCCCAACGGTTTACCTATAACCCCACCAACGAGAACGTGTCCATGAACCGCGACACCTTCACCGAGGACAGGGTGAACAAGCAGTTCCGGGGGCGGGCCAGGCTGGACGTCATACCGGGCCGGCTCATCGCCGGGGCCGCGGTGCTGAGCGGGAGCCAGGATTTCGCCGTCCTGGTCAACCCCAACGCTATCGGATCCCAGGTCCGCCAGGACGTGAGCGCCAAGAACTCCGCCCTGGTGGGGGGCGTCTCCTGGGTGGGGGTCGAATCCCGGTTGCTCCTGGCCGCCGAAGCCAAGGTCGCCAGCAGCGACGTGACCAGCCGGAACGAGGGGATCGATACCAAGAACTCCTTGGACGACAAGAGCTTCCGTGTGGGGGGGGAGTACCTCCTGGGGGAGACCCTGGTGGGACGGGCTGGGCTCATCCGGTCACGAATCAAGCAGGACTATGAAGCCCTTCCGGACCGGAACGGCTCGTTCAACACGACCACCGTGGCGACGGGGATCGGGGTGGTGCCGGCCGGCGGCATCTGGCAGTTCGACTTCGCCTACGACGTGGACGTTCAGTCGGATCTCAACATCGATCGATCCCGATTCTCCGCCTACGTCAAATACCTCTTCTGACCCGGAGAATCGGGCTTGACAAAGGCATTTGGGCTGGCTAGATTGATGGAGCAAGAAGACCTTAGGGTCCTCACCCTCGTGCCGCCGTTTGGTGCCGGCGGTCCTGCCTCACGAGACGTCTCGCTCCTTCATCGGCCCTCGTATGGTGCCCGTTCGGTCCCCTTGGTGGTGGACTCGAAGGGACGCCCGGGCGTCTGAGTCGGCCTCAGTTGACTCAACCGTCCCTCGCGCTTATAGTTGCGCCTGTCGTAGAGAGCCAGGGCTACGGGCATTTCGCCCCGCGGAAAGGAGCCGACACGGTAATGGACGTCCGCCCCAAGAGCTTGCTAGCCATGCTATTGGTCGCCGGTTTGAGCCTGGCGGCCAGCACCTCCGCTTTCGCTCAGGGAACCGGCACGCTGACGGGAACCGTGAAGAGTGCCGGCGAGAAGAGTGAACCCCTGCCCTACGCCAACGTTGTCGTGCTGGGAACGAAACTGGGCGCGATGACCAACAGCGAGGGTAAGTACACGGTCAAGAACATTCCGGTCGGCACCTACAACGTCCGCGTATCCTTCCTCGGTTATGAGCCCCAGGAGCGGAGCCTCCAGATCAACGCGGGACAGAGCGTCAATCTCAACTTCGACCTCAAGGAAACCGTCGTCGCCACCATGAAGCCGGTGGTGATCGAGGCCCAGAAGAAGCTCATCGACCAGAAGAGTTCCACCACCATGCACAATGTGGGCGAGGAGGAGCTCGATCGTCTCCCCGTCGATACGTTTCAGGAAGCGGTGGCGCTCAAGTCCGGCGTCGTCTCCCAGGCCGGCCAGCTTCATTTCCGGGGCGGTCGGGCAGGGGAGGTTCAGTACCAGATCGACGGTATGCCCGTGAACGACCCTCTGGTGGGAGGGGGCGTCAACGTGGCCACGGTTTCCGTTTCGAATTCCGACGTCCTTCTCGGTGGCTTCGACGCCGAGTACGGAAACGCCCAATCCGGCATCGTGAACATCGTCACCCAGGAGGGCGGGGCTGCCTTCTCCGGGAACGTCACCTACATGACCGATGACTACGGGGCCCCGGACAAGACCTACGACAACTACGACCGGGTTTCCCTGGGCATGGGCGGCCCCACTCCGATCCGCAGACTCACCTACTTCGTGTCGATCCAGGGCACCTGGACCGATACCTACCTGAAGACCAGCGAGCAGCGCACGCGCAGCCAGGTTCTCGACTTCATCCGGGTGGGCCCCCGCCAGGACAACGAGATCAACCTTCAGTCCAAGCTGGCCTGGACGCCGGGTCCCAACTACAAGATGACCTTCGAGGTGTTGGACAACCACCACAAGTTCGATACCTACTACCACACCTTCAGCCGGTCGGGTTTCGTGGAGACCCGGTTGGACACGATTCCCGACACCGGCGAGATCGTCACCCGCTACGGAGGTTTCAGCGAGCGACAGGAGGGACCCAACTGGGTCTACTACAACGCCCCTGAACATACCCCGAACATCACCAACGATTTCCGCCAGTACAAAGTGGTGTGGAACCATACCCTCAGCGAAGGGACCTTCTACACTCTCAAGGTCAGCCGGAACCAGTACGACTACACCTCCGACGTGTTGGGGGAGCAGCCCTGGGAATACCAGGCCCGGTACCCGGACCAGTGGCGGGACCGGATCCACTATTCCACCCACCCGTTCTTCGCCACCAACGGAGACGTTCCCACCTATACCGACCGCACCACGAAGGTCTGGACGGTGAAGACGGACTGGACCAGCGAAATCGGTCCCCACAAGGTGAAGAGCGGAGTGGAGCTGACGTACAACGATCTCCAGCTCCTCGCGGTGGACTTCCCCAACCGGGTCAACGCGGAAGGGCTCATCGGCCTCTATCGGAGCCAGTACCACTACTACAACCCTGAGGGTTCCTATTATCTGCAGGACCGGTGGGAACACGAGGGGATGGTGGTCAATGCCGGACTTCGGTACGACCTGTTCTCGGTGGGGAACCAGCTCGACGCCTCGGAGGTCGAGAACCGGACCCGCACCCAATGGAGTCCGCGGGTCGGCATTGCCTACCCGATTTCCGATCGCGACGTATTCTCCTTCCACTACGGTCGGTTCAGCCAGGTCCCGGACCGCCAGTACATTTTCGAAAATCGCGGCGCCGCGGTCCGGACGCGGGGAAACCCGAACCTCGAGAACGAGACCACGGTCTCCTATCAGGCCGCGCTCCAGCACATGTTCACCGAGGATGTCTTCGGCCAGTTCACGGTCTACTTCAAGGACATCTTCGGGCTCCTCACCATCCAGGAAGTGGCCGCTGGAGACAGTCCCGCCCTGGTCACCCAGTACGTGAACAAGGACTATGCGTCCTCCCGCGGGTTCGAGCTCAGCCTCACCCGGCGGTTCACCCGGAACTTCGCCGGCGACCTCTCGTACACCTACGGAGTGGCCACCGGCGTGGCCTCGGACCCCAACCAGCAGCAGCAGGTCACGTTCCTGTACCTGCCGATCTCCGAGCAGGCGCTGGATTGGGATCAACGCCACACCCTCTCCGCCACCGCCACCATTGCGGAGCCGGGGAGCTGGTCAGCCAACCTCGTCTGGACCTTCGGTACCGGGTTCCCCTGGACCCCGCATGACCGGAGCGAGCGCAAGGTCGATCCCTCGAAGACCAACTCACGGCGGCTGCCCAGCACATCCAACCTGACCATCCAGGCCGAGAAGTACTACAAGATCTGGGGACAGAAGGTGAAGCTGTTCCTGCGGGGCAACAATGTGCTGGACGCCAAGAACATCCGGCAGCTTTCCCCGGTCAATTTTCCCAATCCCCCCCAGGCGGGTACGCTCGACTACCAGGTCTTCTATACCGAGACCGGACGGGCGGGCGGGGCGTATCTCGGTGACGACTTGAACGAGGACGGGATTCAGGACTGGATCCCCCTCAACGATCCCCGAGTGTTCTCCGAAGGCCGGAACATCCGGGTCGGGATCGGGATCAACTTCTGACGGCGGGAACATGCACATGATGGACTACTCTCGCAGAGGGCTTGAAGGTACAAGGAGGGGGGAGCACATGAACCCAGGAAGACGGGCACCCGGATCCAAGGTGGTCGGCCTGCTCCTCATCGGCGCTTTCTTGGGGGCGACCGCCGGATCGGCGCTGGCTCGTTCCAACATCGATCTCCCCATGGCTTACGGCAGGGTGCCGGACGAGGTGTACGCGACTCGCGAACCGAACATCTTCACCCACAACGTGGGTCTGCTCACCCTGCAGATCACCAACGTGGGACTGATCGGCAACCCGTATATCAACGACTTCTCCGCCGGATGGCGGGGGGGGGAGTACCTCTATTATTCCGGGCTCTGGATCGGGGCCATCGGATCCGATTCCGAGTCCCATGTCTCCACCGCGGCTCCCACTGAACTCCGACCGGAGCTGAGCCCGGTATGGACGGTCTACGAGTCGTACGAGGGGGTCAAGGGTGGAAACCGTCTCGGCGAGGGCGGAACCTGTCTGGCCGACGACGATGGAGACGCGGGCTGCGTGGACAACAACGTCGTGGATCCCGCCAAGGTCAACGAGGATTTCCAGAACGGATTGGACGACGACGGGGACGGCAAGATCGACGAGGACTATGCGGCCGTCGGCCAGCAGATGTTCTCGTGCCAGTACAAGGACGATACGCCGGAAGCGGTGGCCCAGAATCCGGACCACGTGCCGCTCAACGTGCTGGTGCACCAGCGGTCCTTCGAATGGTCCACGACCGGCATCAACGAGTTCGTCGGATTCGAGTTCGAGATCATCAACACCGGGGACCAGCGCCTGAAGCAGCTCTACCTCGGTTTCTTCTCGGATTCCGACATCGGGCCCAAGACCCACGAGTCGTTCTGGACCGATGATCGCGTGGGGTGGGCTCATGTCGATACCACCATCGTGGATCAGTCCCTGGGCGGGGCGTGCGCCAAGTTCGACATGTCCATGGACAGCGCATTCATGTGGGACGCTCCGGATAACGGCACCACCGTTTCCGGCGGCGATGTCCCCGGGGTGTTCGGCACCCTCTTCCTGGGGCACACCACCGACGACACCGGAATTCGCGCTCCCCAGAACGTGGGATTGAGCACGGTGGTCTGGTTCAGCTCGTCGGGGCAGAATTCGGATCCCCAGAACGACGACGAACGCTACACGCTCCTCAACTCGCACCAGAAGCCCCAGAAGTGGGGGGTCAAGCCGGATGACTACCGGTACGTGGTCGGCGCCGGTCCATTCGCCCAGCTGAATCCCGGTGAGTCCCTGGTTTTCCAGACCGCGTACGTGATCGCCACCAAGTGCCCGGGCGAAGACAGCTATTTGAACTCCCAGCAGGACAACCTTCTCAAGTGCGGCTATTGGGCCAACGCGGTCAACGCCCAGCGGGTCTTCAACGGGACCTACGTCGACGCCGACCATCTGCCGAGTACCGGCGTGGACGGCAAGGAGCGGTGCCTGAAGGTGCTGCAACAGGGCGATGTCATCAATTGGGACGATCCCTGCGACACTCTCGGCACGACACGGACCATCAAGGCGCTCACCTGCACCTGGGTCGACGCGGACTGCAACCCCTGCACCGGGGTGGACGGCAAGGAAACCCAGATCCACTGGGTGGGAACGACCGCTCCGCCTCCGCCGACCAGCAACACCGACCCCACCCTCGACCCGATCCAGGATCCGAACCTCGCGCTCTACGTGCCTCCGGCCGGTCACCACCGGGTGACCATCCAGTGGGACAACTCATCGGAGCTGAGAAAGGATCCCATCACCCAGCAGGAGTTGTTCGAGGGGTACCGGGTCTGGCGGGTGGACAACTGGCAGAGGCCGGAGGGTGCGATCGGCCCCGCTCCCGAGGAGTGGATGAAGATCGCCGAGTTCCGGAAGTCTCCCGATGCTGCGCCGCTCACCGAGGACGCCAGGAACCTGCGCGAGGTGAAGCAGACGGGTGTCAAATCGATCGGGAAGACAGACGACGGCAAGGACATCTATCCGGTCGGCTACTACCAGTACGAGGATACCCGCGGTCTCATCGACGGGAAGCTGTACTTCTACTCGGTGACCGCGTTCGGCTTGACCACGGTCAAGAATTCGACCACCGGGAAGGATGAGATCCAGGTTCTCGGCGGCCTTCCTTCCGCGGTGGAGGCGGAGTCGGTGATCCCGCGTTGGAACACCACCGGCGGCTGCAACGACGTTACCGTGGTGCCAAACCCGTACCGGGGGAGCGCCGACTGGGACCTCGTTCCCAGCGACCGGGATCCCACCGGAACCAAGATCGCGTTCAGGAATCTCCCGCCCGAGAAATCGACGATCCGGATCTACACCCTGGCCGGAGACTTGGTGAAGGAAGAGACTCACGACGGGAGCAATGGAGACGGCACCTACTTCTGGAATCTGATCTCGCGGAACGGTCAAAACATAACGAGCGGCATCTACCTGTACTCGGTGGAATACTCCGGCGGCATTTGCCGGGGTCGCTTCGTGATCATCCGATGACGGGTTCCAGCCGGCGGATGAGGGCACAAGGAGGTACTGCGGTGAAAAGAACGGTCGTGGCGCTCACGCTTCTGGGCCTTGCCGCGGCGGGGTTTCCGCCGTCGAAGGCAGAGGCGGCGAAATTCTTCGAGAAGGTGGGAACCTATGACGGCCAGTTCCTGAAGATCCCGATCGGGGCCAGAGCGACCGCCATGGGAGGAGCTTTCGTGGCGGTGGCCGATGATGCCTCGGCGGTGTACTGGAATCCGGCCGGAATCGCCCGCCTCCAGGGCAACGTCGTCTCCGTCAACCACCTGAACTGGGTGTCGGACACCAACCTCACCCAGGGTGCGTATGTCTTCAGCTTGAGTTTCCTTCCCGGGATGCTGGCCGTTCACGCCCGGTCCCTGTACATGGACCAGATGGCCCGGACCACCGTGTACAAGCCGGACGGAGACGGCACGTACTTCGATGCCGGATATTCGGCCTTCGGGTTGACCTATGCCCGGTCCCTCACGGACAAGTTTTCGGTCGGTGTGACCGCCAGCCTGGTCCACGCGGGATTGGACAACCTCAGTTCCAACGCCCTGTCCTTCGATGTGGGCACGCTGTACGACACGGGTTACCGTTCGTTGAAGATCGGGATGGAAATCCAGAACATGGGTTCGCAGTTGTCGTACATCGACAACGCAAAGTCGGCCAAACTCCCGATCCTTTTCCGGGTCGGGGCGGCCATGAACGTGTTCCAGGCTCTGGACCATCAGGTCCTGACCACCGCGGAATTCAGCCACCCTCCGGACAACAACGAGCGGCTGAACTGGGGCGCCGAGTACGCCTACAAGGACTTCTTCTTCCTTCGGGGCGGTTACAACTTCGGGTACGACGCCGAGAGCTACAGCGCCGGGTTGGGGGTGAAATTCCCCACGTCGCTCTCCTCGGCAACGCGTTTCGACTACTCGTACACGGATCTCGCGGACCTGTCCGGGGCCCATCGGTTCTCCCTGGAGATCAACTTCTAGCGGGTCGCCGGGAACGAGACAAAGAAGCCGGGCCCGCCGAAGCCGCGGGCAACCGGTTCACCGCAGTCGGGCGGGCAGTACGGTGAGACCGGACCGTACTGCCCGTTTTGCTTTACTTCTGGGGCCGGGCCGTCCGGCTCCGATCCTACCCGGGCCCCGGCCGGGTCGGAAGGTGATCATGACGCCAAAAACCCACGCCGTTATGTCTTTCCTGAGAGGAGCGGTCCCAGTCGCCGTGGCTCCACTGCTCTTCGCCTTGATTTCGGCCACTCCAGCGACGGCGGCGCCGGACTTTCCCCTGGCGTCGACGGGGGATATCTGGTTTCAGGCCGACTATGCCGGGTTCCGCGGGAGCAACGGAGGGGTGCAGGAGGAGTACTACTTCAAGATCTCCAACAACCAGCTCACGTTCGAGCCCGACGCGGACTCGGTCTATACGGGCAAGGTCTATGTCCAGCTCACCTTCAAGGATGCGGATGACAACGAGCTGGGGAAGGCGGGTCACCGTTATCAGTTTCAGGTGGCCGACGGCGATGTGGCGGTTTCGCCGGATCACGCGCAGATTCTTCTCCTCCGGGAGCCCCTCGATCCCCGCGCCGCCTCGGTGGAGGTCCAGGTCGAGGATCTGAACGCGAGGAAACGCGGAATCCTCTACCTGTTCACCGGGAAGCGCAAGAACGGGAAGGCCGAAGGCGCCCTCATCCCGCCTCCGTTCGTGGGGAAGCGGTTCGGGGTGAGCGATATCCAATTCGCCTGGGAGGTCCATGAGGGTTCCCCCGACAGCCCCTTCGAGAAGAACGATCTCGACGTCGTGCCGAATCCTTCCCGGGGCTACGGCCTCTTCCTGTCCAGAGTGAGCGCTTATTACGAGGTCTACGACCTGCGCGATTCCCTGGGCGTGGCGAAGACCTACTATATAGATCACCTGCTTCAGGATCCGTCCGGAGAGACGGTCAGGATCGTGCCGGACACGGTGCGGTCGGGCAGCCGGGAGTGGGTCAAGGTGATGACCTTCGATGTGAGCGCTCTGCCGAGCGGGGAGTACACCCTGGCCGTCTCGGTGCGGGACTCGGCCGACGGCGGCGAGGCGAATTCCTCCCGGAGCTTCAACCTTTTGTGGAAGACCGGTTCATGGGATCGAACCGAACAGGAGATCCTGAACGAAGCTCGCGTTCTCTTTACCGAGAAGGAGTACGATCGGTTCCGGAGCATGTCCACCGGCGACCGGGAACAGTACGTGGAGAAGTTCTGGGCGGATGCGGATCCCGATCCCACCAGCGCCGGCAACCCGCTGCGGCAGGAGTTTCTGCGCCGGGTGGCGTACGCCACCCGACATTTCGGGTCGGACGGGAAGGGCATGCTCAGCGATCGGGGCCGGATGTACATTCGATTCGGCGAACCGGACGAGATCGAGCGGGAACTCCTCCCCACCCAGGACAATCAACTCGATCAGCTGGTGGCCGGATTGTCCGAGCAGAATGCCGCGGGGCGCACTCTGGCCACCAACGACGAAGTCGACACGCGACCCTACGAAATCTGGACCTACACTCGTCAGGGAAGCCCGCTCTTCCCGGATCGAGAACGAACGACCAGCGTCACCGGACTCAAGTTCGTGTTCGTGGACGAGTCCGGAACCGGCCGGTATATCCTACGTTATTCATCCGATTTCATCGGCTATTGACGCCGCCGGACGGGAGGGGTCCCGGGATCATCCCCGCGGTCTTGCGGGGTGGGGGAGGCGGCGCCATCGGACGGGTCAGGTGCGGCTTGACAGGGTCTAACGCCGCGCATACCATCGAATTGTCGATCTCGAAAGAGACCGGCATTCTTGCTTTTGTGGGCCCGGGAGCGTGAAGGGCGGGGATTGGGACGGAACTCCGCCGGGCCCCACATTCCGTAAATCGTCGTTCCCCGCCGTCCCCGGAAAAGCCCTCCGGACCGCACCCGGCTCCCGGGGAGGGTACAGAAAAGGAAGTCAGGCATGAAAGTAGCGATCAACGGATTCGGGCGAATCGGACGGCAGGTGTTGCGGGGCGCGTTGAGCCGTCCCGACCTCGAGTTTGTGGCGGTAAACGACATCACCGATGCAAAGACCCTTGCGCATCTCTTCAAGCACGACTCGGTCCAGGGAAATCTGCAGGAAGAGGTGGTCCTCGACGGTGACGTCATCCGGTGCGGGGACGTTCGGGTAAAGGTGCTTTGCGAAACCGATCCCCGGAAGCTCCCGTGGAAGGAGATGGGCGTGGACGTGGTGCTCGAGGCCACCGGGAGATTCACCGACCGGGAGAAGGCGGCGGTCCATCTGGAGGCCGGGGCCCGGAGAGTCATTGTGAGCGCGCCGTCCAAGGGCGCGGATCTGACCATGGTTCTGGGCGTGAACACCGAGGACTACGACCCCTCCAAACACTTCGTGATGTCCAACGCTTCCTGCACCACCAACTGTCTGGCTCCGGTGGCCAAGGTGCTTCACGACAACTGGAAGATCAAGCGCGGGTGGATGACGACCATTCATGCCTACACCAACGATCAGCGGCTCCTCGACCTGCCCCACAAGGATCTGCGTCGAGCCCGGGCGGCGGCGGTCAACCAGATCCCGACCACCACCGGAGCGGCTCGAGCCATCGGGCTGGTGATTCCGGATCTCAAGGGAAAGCTGGACGGTATCGCGGTGCGTGTCCCGGTGACCACCGGATCGCTGGTGGACCTCGTGGCCGAGCTGGAGAAGAACACCACGAAGGAGGAGATGCACGCCGCGATGAAGCAGGCTGCGGCGGGGCCCATGAAGGGCGTGCTCAGGTACAGCGAGGATGATCTGGTCTCGTCCGACGTCGTACACGACCCGCACTCGAGCATCTACGACTCCAAGATGAGCTCGGTCATGGAGGGAAACCTGGTCAAGGTCCTGTCCTGGTACGACAATGAGTGGGGCTTCTCCATGCGGGTTCTGGATCTTCTGGATCTGATCCGCAGCCGGGGATAGGCCATGGCCAAGCTCAGCCTGGAGGATCTGGACGTTGCGGGGAAGCGCGTGCTTGTCCGCGTGGACTACAACGTTCCCCTCAAGGACGGTGAGATCACCGACGACACGCGCATCGTCGCTTCACTACCGACCGTTCGAAACCTGGTCGAACGTGGGGCCCGGGTGGTCCTCATGTCCCATTTGGGCCGGCCGAAAGGAACCGCCGATCCCAAGTACTCGCTGGAGCCGGTGGCCAAGCGCCTGGCCAAGCTCCTGGGACGGGAGATCCGGTTCGTCGACGACTGCGTCGGAAGCGCTGCCCTCGAGGCCAGCGAAAAGCTGGAGGACGGCCAGGTTCTGCTCCTGGAGAATCTCCGCTTTCATCCCGAGGAAGAAGCCAACGATTCCGGATTTGCGCAACAACTGGCTCAGCTCGGCGACGTCTATGTGAACGACGCCTTCGGGGCCGCCCATCGCGCGCACGCCTCCACCGAGGCGGTGGCCCACCGCTTCAAGCAGGCGGCGGCCGGTCTTCTGTTGGAGCAGGAGCTCCGCTATCTCGGAGAGGCCCTCCAGGATCCACGGCGGCCTTTCGTGGCCATTCTGGGGGGAGCCAAGATCTCGGGAAAGATCGACGTCCTCAACAATCTCCTCGACAAGGTCGACCGCATCATGATCGGAGGCGGGATGACCTACACCTTCTACAAGGCCCAGGGACACGAGATCGGGGATTCGCTGGTGGAGTCGGATCGGGTGGCGCTGGCGGGGTCCGTTCTCACCGAAGCCCGGAAGGCCGGCGTGGAGCTGCTGCTCCCCGTGGATTCCATCGTTTCGTCGGCCGCGGACGGATCCGAGCCCAAGCAGGAATCGGAGGGGCCGGACATTCCCCCCGGGGTCATGGGGGTGGACATCGGGCCCCGGACCGTAGCCCTGTTCGAGGAGAAGCTCGCCGACGCCCAGACCGTGGTGTGGAACGGACCGCTGGGAATCTTCGAGGTGCCGGCCTTCGCCGAAGGGACCCGGGCCGTTGCCCGCGCCCTGGCCAAGGTCCACGAGCGAGGGGGAACGGTGGTGGTGGGGGGGGGCGACTCCGTGGCGGCCATCGCCCGCCTGGGGTTGGACAAGAACGCGTATACCCATGTTTCCACCGGTGGAGGCGCCTTCCTGGAGTTCCTGGAGGGGAAGGACCTGCCCGGCGTGGTCGCCCTGACGGATCGGAGCTGACCGGTGCGAAAACCCATCATTGCCGGCAACGTGAAGATGAACCTGGACCGGGCGGGCCTGGTTGCGCTCCTGGAACAGGTGAGACGGGGGGTGGGCCCGTCCCCCCCCTGCGAGGTGGTCTACTGCCCGCCGTTCACTCTCCTCCCGCAGGCCGCGGAGGTCCTGGCCGGGTCGCCGGTCGGGCTCGGGGCCCAGGAAATGCACTGGGAATCCTCGGGGGCCTTTACCGGCGAGGTCTCGGCACCCATGATCCTGGAGGCGGGATGCCGGTGGGTCATTCTCGGACACTCCGAGCGTCGGACCCTGTTCGGTGAGACCGACGCCCGGGTGCGGCGGAAGGCCGTGGCGGCGCTGGAGGCGGGTCTCACCCCCATCGTCTGCGTGGGGGAGACCGAGGAGGAACGCAAGGCGGGCGCGACCGAAGTGGTCCTTTCCCGGCAGGTGGTGGGATCGCTGGGGGGAGTGGCCCTGAGGAGTCCCGCGAGCCTGGTCGTGGCCTACGAGCCGGTCTGGGCGATCGGGACCGGCAACACCGCGAGCCCCGAGCAGGCCCAGGACGCCCACGCGCATCTGCGTCGCGAGCTGGGGCGGGTCCTGGGCGCCGAGGCCGCGTCGGGCATCCGCATCCTCTATGGGGGGAGCGTGAAACCGGACAACGCCCGGACGCTTCTGGAGCGGGCGGACATCGACGGCGCCCTGGTCGGGGGGGCCTGCCTCAAGGCGGAGACCTTCCTTCCGATCGTGGAGGCCTCGGCTCCGTTGTCCCCCCCTCCCCGCGGTTGACGCTCCCCGGCGGGCTTGCTACACTTGCCCGTCCTTTGAACGGGTGCGGCTTTGCCCGGGGCGAAGCGGCCCCGTCTTGCAGTCAAGGAGACGCGCGTGATCTACGGGTTCCTACTGGGTATGCATCTCATCATCTGTGTGACCCTCATCCTGGTCGTGCTTCTGCAGTCCGGGAAGGGGGGTGGTCTGGCCGGCGCCTTCGGCGGTATGGGGGGGGCGGGGCAGAGCCTGTTCGGCGGTCGAGGCGCGGCCACGTTCCTGAGCAAGGCCACCACCGTCCTGGGGATCGCCTTCATGACCACCTCCCTGGTCCTGGCTCTCATGTCGGGTAGCCATAACGCTCCCCGCAGCGTCATTCGGGAGGGGCAGGTGAACCCTGCCACCCAGCCTCCTCCGTCGTCCCAGCCGCTCCAGATGCCCGGCGGGGGAGCGGAGGGGTTGCCTCCGGTGGGCGGGGACATGGAAGCGCCCGCGGCTGGCGCCCAGCCGGGGGGTGGGGCTCCGGCCGCCGGCCAGCCTGCACCCGCGCAGCAGCCGGCCCAGGGGGATCAGGGCGCGCAGCCGAAGAGCGACGCCCCCGGCGGAAATTGAGCCTCGTGGACCTTCGAGCGGAAGTGGCGGAATTGGCAGACGCGCAAGGTTGAGGGCCTTGTAGGAGCAATCCTGTAGGGGTTCAAGTCCCCTCTTCCGCACCATTCTTGAGCGACCGACGGACGGCCCGGAGCTTCGGCTCCGGGCCGTCCGCGCGACGGTCCCCCGAATTCAGGGTCGGGCCGGTTTGGCCGGCCCTCCGTGGCCGGTCGCGGACGCCCGGCTCCATCGGGTAGGACCGGGTCTGGAGACCTTGGATGAGGACTTCGGAAGAGTCACTTCCGGCCCCCCCAACCCGATCCCTGCTTCGCTCGCCCGCGGTCCTGGTGGGTCTCCTCCTGGTTGTTCAGGTTCTGCTCTTCGCCGTCCTCTTCCGGGCCCACGGGGGGGCCATGGTCGACGACGCGTACATCTCCTTTCGCTACGCCGCCCGGTTCGCCGCCGGGAAAGGCCTCACCTTCAACGGCGGGACCGCGGTCGAGGGATTCTCCAATCCTCTGTGGACCCTCGTCCTGGCCGGGGGTGCCCGCCTCGGCGTCCCACCCCACCGCGCCGCTCCCTGGCTGGGACTCGGGGCCTACCTCCTGCTCACGCCCGTTCTGTTCGCCCTGGCCCGTCGGAGGAATCTGGGAGGGACCGCCACCGCCATCCTGGTCGCTGGGACGACGACCGATGTAGGGCTGGCGGTATGGGCGGGATCCGGGCTCGAGACGGTGTCGGCGGCTCTCCTCATCGCGGGGTGGATGGGGGTCGCGGCCGGGGCGTCCCCCAAGGGGGGCGCCGGCTTCCCCCGAGGGCTCGCCCTGGGGGGACTGGGGGCGCTTCTGACCCTGTCCAGACCCGAGGGCCCAGCCTGGGCGCTTTGGGGCCTCACGTGGCTCGTCTGGGGGGCCTGGTCCCGGCGGCGCCTCCTCGCGGGCTGGCTTCTGGGCATGATCCCGGCGGCGGCGTATCTGCTTCTGCGCTGGCGCCTCTACCACCGCGTCGTGCCGAACACCTTCTACGCCAAGATGGAAACCGGGGCCGCGCCGTGGGTGCATGGAGCCGCCGACCTGGGAGGGTGGGCGCTGGCCCACGCCGGCTGGCTCGCCCTGGCGGTCTTGATCGGGACATTGCTCCTGGTAGGCCGGCGGACGACCGCGCCCCGGGACGGGGCCCGGTGGTGGCCGCTCCTCCCGATGGGTTGGCTGGTCTTCCAGGGCCTCTTCGTGCTGGCGGCGGGGGGAGACTGGATGGGGAAGACTCGCTACCTGGCCCCGGTGTTACCCGCATTCTATCTGCTGCTCGCCGAGGGTTGGCGGCGGGCGGAGGGGGGAATCGGCCGCCCCCGCGTCCACGCCCTGGTGGTCGGCGGGGTCCTGGCCGCTCAACTGGCCCTGGGCTGGTCCACCCGGGACCGGATCGCCGATTATCCGTTGATCGGTGAAGAACTCGCCCGGTGGCTCGACAAGGTTGCTGCTCCGGGGGACACGGTGGCGGTGACCGCCGCGGGAGCCATTCCGTACTTCTCGGGCCTCCCCACCCTGGACGTGCTGGGAATCAACGATCCCGACGTCCGCGCCTGGCGCCCCCGCCACGGCGGGGCCTGGGCCCCCGGCCACCATCGCTACGACCTCGATCGTCTGCTCGATCTGCAGCCGAGATGGATCGTATGGGACTACGGAATCAAGCTGAACGAGCATCGCCTGCGGGCGCTCAAGGACTATGAGGGAAATCCCGATCGTCTGGACTTCCGCCGGGCGCTCCTGGCCCGTCCCCGCTTCCGGGAACTCTATACCGTGGCTCGGGATGCGCCCCCGGCCACCCAGAAGACCTACACGGTGTTCCGGCGGCGCCGGTAGGGGGATCGTCGGGACCGGTCACGGTAGGGGGGGAGACATCGGGTGGGCCGACCGCGGCCGCCCCGGGGGATTGACGGGATATAAAGGAAGCGGAATCCCGATCACCCCGTCCGTTCCGGTGCCCGCAAACAGTACCTGCTTCGCTTCGCTGATATGGTCATTGCGGTGCCCAAACGATGACGCGCAGCACAGGAAATCCGCTTCGCTGACCACGGATTCTCCCGCCCCGGGGTGGGGGCGTCAAGGATCGATTTCACCCGTAGCGGACGGAAACCCGACCGGAGATCCACGATACGTCCAGTCTACCCGTCCATGGGGGAACCGGGGATACATCCGGATATCCAGGCAAAGCGGGGCGAAACGGTGTACCGCTTCGCCCCGCATGGTGTGACGTCCAGGCGATAGGGACTATTTCTTGACCGTGTAGACGCCGCGACCGGCGCGCAGGAACCTCGAGTCGCGCGCCAGGGCGGCTCCGAGATTTTGCGTGAAATTTTCGCCTGCCTGCCCCTTCTTTCCCTTCAGCACGTGCTGGCTGATTTCCTGGATGCCCATCGGCTTCTTCCGGCGAGCCAGGAACTGATAGGCGAGATCGCGGACGTTGGGTCCCTTTCCACGGATCCCCTGGCTGCGGCTGGACCGCTTCTTCTTGAGCTTCTCTCGATCGGCTTTCCTGCTCGCCTCGAGGAGGGTATCCAGTCGGACGAGTCTTCGTTCCAGATCCTCCAGATCCGCTAAGAGACTCTTGACGTCATTTTGGAGCTTGCCCGCCCTCCGGGCGGCGACCTTCAGACTGGGGCGCCGGCCTCTGCGGCTCAAGCCCTTCTTGGAACGAGCCATGTTTCCTCCCTCTTCGCGTCTCGCGCAAGATGCTGGTATGGAGAAGGAGATTCTACCCGTAGCTGTACAATACGGGGGAATCTATTGCACATGGGTCAATCCTAGCATCCATACCGCACGGTCACAATCCGGTACGTGGAAAAAATACGGTGTATGCCGACGGCATTGCAGAAAAATCCGGGCAAACGGTCCTGATTATTTCGGAACCATTTCATTGACAAATTTCTTTACAGTAACGAGGGCTTCTCTCTGAGGCCGCCCAGGGTTACGGCGGCCGGTCGAGAATGGAACTAAAAGAAAGTTGCAGGTACCGACTCGAGGAGTAGGCGGGAATCGGTTCGAGCCGGGCCACGTTGAGAGGTCCCTTCATTCGCAAACGACTCGTGGCAAAAAGCGTTTCCGGCGGCTCGAATTCGTCTGTCGGGGGCGGACGGACCCTCGACCCGAGGCGCGCCGTCTGCTTGACAAGGAATCCGGTCGCTCGTGAGAATACACCAAGCGCAGGACCGCCGGGCGGGGAGGGAGATTTCTATGCGGTTGTCCCCCAGAAAGATACGGGACTTGGCCGGGAAACTGACCGTGTGGATCGACGCCCGGGAGGATACCGAGTTTCTGAAGAGCCAGGACGCCGTGACCCTTCTGCTCGCCACGGCCATCCGGGACGAACTGGCCCTGGAGGACGATCTGGATCGGGACGTCGAGAGGGTGCTGGCCCAGTATCGCTCGCGAATCGACGCCCAGAGCATGGACATCGCCCTATTGCGGGACAAAATCAAGAAACAACTGGCCCGGGAACGGGGTATTGTGATCTGAGCGGGCACGAGAGAGGAAACCGGTGAGGCTGAGCGAAGAGAAGGTCCAGCGGATAGCCGCCCGGTTGGCGGGGTTGCTGGAAAGCCGGACCGACCTGGTGCGATTCGAGGGCCGTCGTGGAGCCCTGGAGCGGGATATCGCCCGTTTTCTGATCGCGGATCTGCGAATCGAGGACGAGATCACTCATGAAGCGGTCGACCGTCTGGGGACCTACTCGCGGAATCTGAGCCCGGGCAGCACGGAGTGGATGCTGCTCGTGGAGAAGCACAAGGAGGAGATCGCCGCACGGCGTGGATACGTGATCTCGTGATCGGGCCGTCTCGCCGGAGGCCGCCGCGAAACGGGTGACCGGTCGCCACCCTGCCGGGGCCCACGGGACCCACGACGTGAGCGCAGACTGAATCATGAAGCTCTTCTCGTCGCCGACCCGGCGTAAGGAGGCACGCCAGCCGGTGACCCGAACCTGGGGCATACCCCGATTCGTGGGGTTGAGTCTCGGGGTTCATCTGGTCGCCCTGATCCTCCTCTCCATACCCTTTTCCCGATCCCCCCGGCCGATCTATGCCGAGCCCATGTACCAGGTCGCGCTCGTGAATTGGCCGGTCCCCAACTTCAAGCCCCCGGTGCCCACCCATACCGAGGAGCCTCCCAAGCCCAAACCCGTCGAGGAGCCCAAGCCCAAGGAGCCGCCGGCCAAGGAAACGGACGTGGTCAAGGTGCCGGAGAAGCCCAAGCCGAAGCCGGAGAAGAAGGAGCCGGAGAAGAAGCCCGAGAGCAAACCCGAGCCCACCAAGGCTCCGGAGACCAAGCCCCGGGAGACGACGCCTCCGGAGAAGGAGGTGAAGATCCCCGACACTCCGGAGGAGCCGGTGTCCCTGGGGATGGTGGACCAGAGGGACTTCAGGGACGACAGCTACCTGGCCCGGGTCCGGCAGATGCTTGCCGCGCACTGGGAAAAGCAGGAGGGGAGCGAGGAGCTTCGGACCACCGTCCACTTCATCATCGAGAAGGACGGGACGATCGTCCAGCCCTTCATCCTGGAGCCCTCGGGGTCGTCGCTCTACGACCGGCAGGCGATGGGAGTGGTGCTCGACACCAAGCGCCTCCCGCCGATCCCCGAGGCGTACTCCGGCGACCATCTCGGACTTTCCGTGACGTTCCGGAAGACCGGCGTCTCGCCCGACTAGCCGGGCGGACTCCGCCATACCCCCGGCCCACGGAGGAGGATCAAGTTGCATCAGGCCTTTCGAATCGACCGCACCCGCGTCGGCGCCGCCGGAAGCGCGGTACTCGTCGTCGCGGCGATGCTGGCCGGCGCGGGGCGTCCCGCGCGCGCCCAGGTCGACAGCACCACCTCGAATGAGAAGCACATCGTCATCACCCAGACCGGATCCGTTCCCAAGATCCGGCTTCTACTCGAGGACTTCCTCCCCGGCGCCGGGGCCACCGGCGAGGACACCAAGGCGGTCCATGACGTGGCCGGGAAGGACCTCCAGTACTCCGACGTGTTCGCGGTGACGGAGATTCCCCGGCTCACCCCCGGGGACACCCTCTACGCCGGCCGGGCCCAGGCCCTGGTTCGGGGGGAACTCCTGGTTTCCGGCGGGGACATCGTGCTTCGGGGGACCCTCGAGTCCCTGCCCGGCCGCACCCTGATCTTCTCCCGGGACTATCGGACCAAGCCCGAGTGGTACCGGGAAGCGGCCCACCGGTTCGCCGACGACATCGTGCTCTACCTCACCGGGAGACAGGGAATCGCCCGGACCCGGATCGTCTTCGTCTCCAGCCGCGCGGGGGGAAAAGAGATTTTTCTGGTCGACTACGACGGCTTCGGCCTGCGCCAGCTGACGCGGAACGGCTCCATCAACCTCTCCCCGTCTTTCCGGCCGGACGGGGCCGCCGTGGTGTTCACGTCCTACCAGAAGGGGGACGCCGACCTGTGGCAGGCGGACGTGGCCGGGGGCAAGGAGCGCCCCCTGGTGGGGGGGCGGGGAGTCCAGAGCGCCCCCGCCTATTCTCCGGACGGCTCCCTGATCGCCTACAGCCAGACCGAGGGACGATCCAGCGAGATCATGGAGGTCACCGCGGACGGCGGAGACCCCCACGCGGTGGCCCGGGCCGCCGGCATCAATACGTCACCCTCGTGGTCCCCGGACGGAAGGCGAATCGTGTTCACCTCGGACCGGGCGGGCAGCCCCCAGCTCTACATGATGGACGCCGACGGAACCGGGGCGCGCCGGCTCACCTTCGCCGGCAAGTGGAACGACCAGGCCGACTGGTCCCCCCAGGGGGACCGGATCGCCTTCGCCTCCATGCGCGGCGGGCTCTTCCGGATCATGGTGATGGACGCCAGCGGCCTGGGGGAGGAGAAGCAGATCACCCGGGGTCCGGGGAGCGACGAGCATCCCCGTTGGGCTCCGGACGGCCGGCACGTGGTGTTCACCTCCACCCGGGGAGGGGAGAAGGGGATCTACGTGCTCGACGTGGACTCGGGGACGGTGCGGGCGCTGGTCACCGGGAGGGGGACCGACAACTATGCTCCGGACTGGTCGGGGGTGCCCCCGAGGTGACCCGGAAGCCGGCCCGAGGCCGGCGGGGATCCTGGAACCGGGAAAGGTGGACGGGGTTCTTTCTCCGCCGCACCTTGCGGACCGGGAGGGGCCCGGTTAGAGTGGAAGCGAACCGGAATAGCCGGAACCAATGGGGAGGGTACCAATCACAATGAATCGACATACCATGAAGATCTTCATAGGAATCGCCGTCCTGGCGGTGGGGTTCACGTTTCTGACCGCGTGCCCCAAGAAGCCGCCACCGCCCACGACCGAGGTGAACCAGACCCCGCCGGAGAAGACTCCCGAGAAGCCCCCCGCCGAGCCCCCGGAAGTCACCGAGAACCCGAGGGCCTGGATGGAGAAGGTCCAGGACGTGTTCTTCGACTTCGACATGGCGGAGCTCAGGTCCGACGCGCGGATGGTCCTCCAGACCGACGCGCAGTATCTCAAGGACCATCCCGACGCCAAGGTCGTTCTCGAGGGCCACTGCGACAATCGGGGGACCGAGGAATACAACCTGGCTCTGGGCCAGCGCCGGGCCGATGCGGTGATGCAGTACCTGACGGACCTCGGAATACCGGCCTCCCGGCTCTCCACCCTCTCCTACGGCGAGGAGAAGCCGTTCGCCATGGGGGACACGGAGCAGGCCTGGGCCAAGAACCGGCGGGTTCACTTCAACATCAGCCAGTAGTCCCGGCGCCGGTCCCGCCCCCGTGAGCGGGACCGGCGCTCCCCTTTTCCCGGACCGCGCGCCGCGCGGTCCGTTCGGACGCGCCCCGGCGAACAGGGCCGCGGCAGGAACGGAACCGAGGCATGAACCCACAACTGCGTGCACGCGCCACCCTCGTCATCCTGGCCGCCCCACTCTTTCTGGGCGGCTGTGTGGGCGCTTTCTTCCGGCAACCGGTGAACGTGGAGGTGACCCGGGATGAGGTGGAGGGGATGCGGAAGGAGCAGGCGGAGATCCTGGCCCTGGTCCGCGACCTGAAGACCCAGATGGACTCCCAGACCGGGGCCACTGCGGCCATGCGGGCGGACACCAACGCCCAACTCCGTGATCTGGAGCAGAAGCTGGAGGTGCTCCGCTCCCAGCTCGAGGACCAGGGAGTGCGCTTCGAGAAGTTCCAGCGGCGGGTCCAGGAAACACCGGTACCGCCGACGCCCGCGTCCACCGTCGCCCCTCCCGACACCGGGATGGGGAGCCCGGCGGAGTCCACCGGCATGGGGGGGATGGGCGGCGAGGAACGCCCCCCGGCGTCCGCCACCGAGCTCTACGACGCCGCCTATCGGGATTGGTCCCGGGGAAACTACCAGCTCGCGGTCGCCGGCTTCGAGGACCTGCTGAAGTACTACCCCCAGTCCGACCGCGCCGACAACGCCCAGTTCTACATCGGCGAGAGCTACTTCGCCCTGGGGGACCTCGACCGGGCCATCCAGGAGTACCTGAAGGTCCGCGATCTCTACCCCGATGGAAACAAGCGACCCGCCGCCACCCTGAAGCTGGGCTACGCTTTCCTGCGGAAGGGAGACTCGGCCACCGCCCGGAAGTACTTCGAGACGGTGATGCGGGAGTATCCCGACTCCCCCGAGGCGCGCCTGGCCAAGGACAAGCTCGACAGCCTACGCTGACCGCGGATCGAACACCGGGCCCGGGGCGGGGCCCCTCTCTTCCTTCATCCCCGGCTTCAGGCGTCCAGGCGCCGCTCCAGGACCTCGATCAGGGCCCGAGCCGAACTCCCGGACCCGTGGCTCCGGGCCCGCCCGGCACGCCCCCCTTCCCCCAGACGACGCCGAAGCTCCGGATCGGAAGCCAGCCGCCTCCACGCCTCGATGAGGGCGGACCGGTCGGAGGGGGGGACCAGAAGCCCTCCCACCCCGTCCTCCACCGCCTCGGGGATGCCGCCGGTCCGGGTAGCCAGCGACCCCAGCCCCGAGGCTGCGGCCTCCAGGAAGACGATCCCGAACCCCTCGACGTCGTCCTCCTCCCGGCGGTCGCGCGAGGGGGCGGCGAAGAGGTCGGCGGCCCGGTAGAGGAGGGGGAGTTCCGATTCCGTCACCCGGCCCAGAAAGCGCACCCGGGACGCCGTTCCCGCGGCCTCGGCCCGGCGCCGCCAGGGTTCGACCCCTCCCGGCCCGGCCACCACCAGGCGCACCCGGGAGGGAAGGGCGGGGAGAGCGGCGAAGAGATCGTCCAGGCCCTTGCGCTCCACCAACCGTCCCACGAAGAGGGTGACCATCTCGTCCTCGCCGAAACCGAACCGGGCGCGGAGCGCGGCACGCTCTCCGGGGCCCTCGTTGGGGCGGAAGCGCCGGTCGTCCACCTCCGGCGGAACCACCGCGATCCGCTCCGGCGGCAGCCCCGCCCCCTCGGCCAACCCTGCGGTGAAGGCGCTGTTCACCAGGTGAAGGCGCGCCCCGGCGACCAGCGCCGCCCATCGCCGCCGCTTCCAGGGGTGCGTCCTCCACCGGCGGGCGGTGCGGAGGAGATCGTTCCCGTGATAGGCGAGCACCAGGGGGATGCCGGCGCGTCGGGCGATCCGGAGGGCGGGGGGACCGTAGGGGCGGACGTTGCCGGAGATGAGCACTCCGGGAGGGTCGGCGGCCATCGCGGCCTCCGCCGCGCGCATCGCCCGCCAGAGACCCACCGGCCGGTGGGCCCGGCCGGCGTCCACCGGGAGAGTGAGGAGGCGGGCACCGCTCGGGGATTCGGGGGGGCGGCCCTCCCAGGATCCGACCGCGACCGTGCAATCGGAGTCGAGGCCTCGAGCCCAGTCCGCATAGTACCGGGCCATTCCCCCCGGCCGGGGAGGGAAGTCCTGGGTGAGCAGGAATACCCTCACTCGCCGCCCCCGAAAAAGAGGCTGTCGGCGCCGCTCATCCCCATCCTCCGCCGGTGAGTTCGCCGAAGCGGGCCTCGGTGAGATCGATCTGGGTGCGCCGGTCGTAGCGGCGGATCACCCGATCGGGTCCGGCTTCCGCCGCGTGGGCGCGGAACCCGGGGTCGTCAAGCGCCCGGGCGAGGGCGGCGGCCAGGGCCGTCTCGTCGCCGGGGGGGACCAGGATTCCGGCTTCCCCCACCATCTCGGGGAGGGAGTTGAGGCGTGAGGCCACCACCGGCACCCCCAGGGCCAGCGCCTCCAGGGCGATCCGGGCGATGGCTTCGGACGCGACCGAGGGTACGGCCAGGACGTCCAGGGCCCGGAGCGCGGCACGGACGTCCTCCACCCGGCCGGTGACCGTGACCCGGGGCCCCGCTCCCGCGGCCTCGGCCTCGGCGCGAAGGTCCCCGGCGGAGATCTCGTTGGCCGTCCCCGACAGCAGGAGCCGGGGCGCGCCCGGAAGCCGGGCGAAGGCGCGGATGAGCGGGCGGTGCCCCTTGGCCGCGGTGAAGCGACCGATGAGCCCGATCCAATCGGCGCGCTCATCCAATGCCAGCTCCCGACGGGCCGCGCCTCGTTCCGGGGCGTCGCGGCGGTAGGCCTCGACGTCGAGCCCGGGGCGGATCACCGCCACCTCGGCCGGCTCGATCCCCAGGGGGGCGTAGAACCGGTCGGGCATGAAGTCCGCGCAGGCGATCTGGAGCGCGGTGGCCCGCCGGTAGAGGATGCGGTTGGCCAGGTGCGACCGGGGGGGGCGAACATCCCCCCGGGTCCGCACCAGCGGTACCCCGCCTCCGCGGAGCGCCATCGCACCCAGGAGATGGTCCTCGCTCCGGTGGGCATTCACCAGCTGGGGATGGAACGAGGCCACCAGGGCGCGAAGTCCGCGGAGTCCGGCGAAGACCCGGCCCGGCCCGGTGGCGGTGAGATCGAAGGCGGTCTCCACCGCGAGCCCGCGGCGACGGGCTTCGGCCTCCACCGGGGATTCGGGTTTGACGACGAGGCGGACGTCGTGGCCCCGGCGGGCGAGCCCCTCCGCCACGTCCACCGCGTAGGCGGCGGAGGCGTTCAACCAACGTACGCTGGCCATGACCAGGATGCGGCTCACCCCGTCGCGCCCCTCCGGCGCTCCCCGGCCGCGACGAGGAGCGGTTTCACCCGTTCCCAGACCTCGTTGGGAGCGGGGGCTCGCCGTTCCTCGGCCCACACCGCCACGTGGGGGCCGTAGGGGGCCGAGCGCCACGGCGGGGAGCCGAGGTAGATGAAGTAGGAGGGCACCCCCACCCCCGCGGCCACGTGGACCCGCTCGCCGTCCTGGGTGAGGAAGAAGTCGAGCCGGGAGAGGACCGCCTTGTAGAGGGGGAAGGGGAGATCCACCAGGCTCACCACGGTGCGCTTCCCCAGCTCCCGCACCTGGCGGATGGCGTCGGCGTCCCCTTCCTTTCCGAGGAGGAGGGGCTGGAATTCCAGCTCCGCCGCCGCCCGCTGGAGCACGGTGGCGTAGTGGGAGGGGGGCCAATGCGTCCCGGGATGGCGGGCGGTGCCCCCGGGCTGGATCCCGAGAATGGGCCGGGCGAGATCGATCCCCGCCTCGGCCAGCGCGGCCTCCGCCGAGGCACGCTGCGCGGCGGTCACCCCGAGCACGTGGCCGCGCTCCTCCACCGGGATGCCCAGCCCCTCCACCAGGGCCAGCGCCATGTCCACCAGGTGGACCCGCTCCTCCCCGGGCGCGGGGAGCACGCAGTCGAAGCCGAGCCGGGCCAGGGCGCTGCCCAGGGGGGCGTCGTCCAGGCCGGCGGTGAATCCCGGGTGGGCGGCGCGGGCCAGGTACACCGCGAAGGCGAGGGGATGGGGGGCAGGGAGGACGAGGGCGGCGTCGAAGCGCTCGCGTTCCAGCCGGCGCACGAATCCGAGGGTCCGGGGTCCCAGGGTGAGCCCGCGAAGCCGGGTCACCTCCACCCGGTCGAGATCGGGGCTGTCCATCGCCGCGTCCACGTTCTGGCGTCCGGCCACCAGGACCAGCTCGGCCCGGGGAAGGGCCCGGCGGAGGTTGCGGAAGATCGGGGTGGCGGCGAGGAGATCGCCCCGCCTCAGGTGCGGTCCGACCAGGAGCACTTTTCCCGCGGCGCGAAGCCGGGTCCCCGCCTCGGCGGGGGAGACGGGTTCCGGCTTCCCGAGAAGCGCAGTCCACATCCGCTCGTTCATGATCCCTCCATGACTGCTTCACGAAAGCGAGGATAGAGCGCGGCCACCGAATGGGCGGCCTCGACCCGCCGCCGTCCCGCCGCGCCCATCCGGTGCGCGGCGTCGGGCTCGTCGGCCAGCCGGGCCAGGACATCCTCCCATGCATCCGGGCCCGCGGGGAGGAAGCCGTCCTCGCCGGGGGTCACCAGCTCCCGATTCACCCCCACCGGGGACGCGACCACCGCGAGCCCCGCCGCCTGGTAGAGGAGGATCTTGAACCCGCACTTTCCCCGGTTGAAAGGGGTATCGTCCAGGGGCATGAGGCCGATCTCCGCCTCGCCGAGGAGCGCGGCCTCGGCGTCCAGGGACCAGGGGATGAACTCGACTCCGGCGGGAAGGGAGTCCGGCGGCCGGTCGGCGCAGATCACCAGGCGCGCCCCGGGACGGCGGGCGGCCACCCGGGGAAACACCGCGAGAACCGGGGCGAGGTTCGGAAGGTTGGTGCGGCTGCCGATCCACGCCATGAGCCCGCGCCGGCGCGACTCGCCCGGGGTCGGGCGGTGGTGTTCGGTGTCCACCGGGGTGGGGATCACCACCGCGCGTCCCGGCCGCGCCGAGGCCTCGGCCAGGGTGCGGTTGCCGGCGAGGACGCGGTCGGCGGCCCGGGTCACCGCCTCCCAACGATCGCCGTTCCGGGTGCTCCCCGGCCCGTCCAGGTACACGGCGTCGTCCACGTCGAAGAGAAGCCTCCGCGCCCGATCCCGGAGGCGCTCCAGCTCCCAGGGGGCGAAGAGCTTCTTCTGGATCAGGAGCCGGTCCCCGGGGCGGAGCGCCGCCTTCAGCCAGAGCCGGGGGATGAAGCCCTTGGGGATGCACCGCACCCGGGCCTCGACGCCGTCGGCGGCGAGGCGGGGAAGGTACTGGTGGACGCGGAGGCGCGTGCTGGCGGTCTGACGGTCGCCGATGGTCCAGACGTGGAGGCGGACGGGCGCCGCGCTCATCGGGCCATCTCCCGCAGGAGCGCGTCCAGGCGGTCCACCATCAGGCTCTCGTCGAACTCCCGCTCGGCGCGGAGTCGCGCCGCGCGGCCCAGCCGTTCGCGGAGGGGGGAATCGTCAAGGAGGCGGGCCAGGGCCCCGGTCAGGGCGCCGGGGTCTCCCGGGGGGACCAGGAGCCCTTCCACCCCGTCGGTCACCGCTTCGGGAACTCCTCCCACCCCGGTGGCGGCCAGGGCCTTCCCCTTGGCCAGACACTCGATGACGCTGTTGGGGAGCCCTTCCCCCGCCGCGATCGAGGGGTGGACGGCGACATCGGCGTCTTCCAATAGCAAATGTAGATCATCACGAAATCCTAGAAAACAAATCCGCGCTTCCAGGCCGAGGGAGGCGGCGCGCCGGCGGAGGCCCTCCTCTTCCTTCCCCCGCCCGATCAGGGCCAGCACCGGCTCCGGGCGGTTCATCGCGGCGAAGGCGGCCAGGAGAACGTCCAGGCCCTTGATCGCGGCAAGCTGGACGGTGGTGACCAGGAGGGGGACCTCCGGTCCGATCGAGAGCACCCGGCGGAGGGCGCCTTTCCCGACCCCGGGACGAAACCGCTCCAGGTCCACCCCGTTGGGGATCACGGCCACCCGTTCCTCCGCCCGCATCCACGGGTACCGGGCCAGACGGTCGCGGATGGAGCGGGCGGGGACCACGATACGGTCGACGTAGCGGCGTTGCTCCAGCCGCACCCGCCAGCCGTCGGTGATGTCGCCGCTTCCCCCCACCCGCTGGAGCACCGGAAGGCCGAGGCGCCGGGCCGCGGGGCCCGCGGTCCGGTTGTCCTTGGACACGTTGGTCACCACCACTTCGGTGCGGTGCTCGCGGAACCCGCGGGTGAGGGCCCGGACGGCCAGGGGATTGAAGTCGATGCCGAAGGTCACCGCGCGGGCGTCGAGGCCGGCCTCGGTGAACGCCCGGCGGTGGTCCCCCCCGGCGCGGACGAACAGGCGGACGTCGTGACCCCGCTCGGAGAGGCCCTGCCCCGCCCGGAGGGTCCAGCTCTTGACCCCGCCCCAGCGATGGGTGGCGTTCACGAAGGCGACGCGGGTCACGTAGACGCGCTCCTTCCGGCCAGAAGCTCCGCCCCCGCCCGAGCCGCGTCCTCGGGGGTTTCGGGCACGATCACCAGGTCGTCGCGGACCGGACGACCCATCGCCCGCCCGCGATCCCAGATCACGCGGTGCCGCGCGGTTCCCGGGGGAGTCCAGTGGGTGGGGTTCTGAGTCCCGAACCAGGCCAGGGTCGGGACCCCCAGGGCCAGGGCGATGTGACGCGGGCCGTTGTCGTTCCCCAGGAAGAGATCCGCCCCGGCCGTGAGCTCGGCCATCTCCCGGAGGCGGGTCAGGGTGGAGCGCCGGTGGGGGACGCCGTCGAGGGCCGCCGCGACCTCGTCCAGGGCGGCATCCTCCCCCGGCCCCCCGGCCACCACGAAAGCGGCTCCCGTCCGTTCGTGGAGGAGGCGGGCGGTGCGGGCGAAGGCCTCGGCGCCCCAGCGCTTGTGGGCCCGCCGGCTCACCGGGACCAGGACCACCCGGGGCCCGGCGGGGAGGGTCTCCCAGAGGGGCGATCGGGCGTTGGGCGCGATGAGGCGGGGAAGGGTCAACGGGGCGGTGAGCCCCGCGGCCCGGAGAAGGTCGAGCTTGTGATCGGCGGCATAATCGCTTCCGCGGTGCTCGGACAGGGGGACGATTCGCCGGTAGCCTAGCCGCCGCCGGCGCTTCTCGAAGCCCACGCCGTAGGCCCCCAGGGTGCGGCAGAGGATGGCGGTCCAGGGCAGGGACTGGAAGTCGAAGACCGCGTCGAAGCGCTCGGCCCGGAGCCGGGCGGCCAGGCCCGGCAGGCGGAGCCGGGGGGGGCGCGTCCAGGTCACCGCCACCCGGGGATCCCCGGCGAAGAGATCGGGGATGGGCCCGGAAGTCAGGAGATGCACGCGGGCCTCGGGCCATTCGGTCCCGAGCGCGTCCAGGGCCGGGGTCAGGAGCACCGCATCCCCGATCCGCCGGAGCTGGATGACCAGCACCTTCCCGGGCGGGCGCCCCGGCTCAGGACTCCACCGCATCGAGCCGTGGGATCTCCTCGTCCCGGAACTGCAGGGTGTAGAGCCGCCGGTACAGCCCGGGGGCCGCCACCAGCTCGGTGTGGGACCCCGACTGCGCGATTCGCCCCTGATCGAGCACCAGGATCCGGTCGGCCCGCATCACCGTGCTCAGGCGGTGGGCGATGACGAAGGTGGTTCGACCGGACAGAAGCCGGATCAGCGCCTCCTGGACCAGGTTTTCGGATTCGGTGTCCAGGGAGGATGTGGCCTCGTCGAGGATGAGGATGGACGGATTCCGAAGCACCGCGCGGGCGATGGCCAGGCGCTGGCGCTGGCCCCCGGAGAGAAGCACGCCGCGCTCTCCGATCGGGGTGTCGTACCCCGAGGGCATGGTCTCGATGAACTCGTGGGCGTTGGCCGCCCGGGCCGCCTCGATCACGCGGTCCCGGTCCGGGGCCTCGATCCCGTAGGCGATGTTGTTGAACACGGTGTCGTCGAAGAGGAGGGTCTCCTGGGTGACGATGCCGATCAGCGCCCGAAGGTCCCGTCGGCGCACCCGGCGAAGGTCCGTTCCGTCCAGGAGCACCCGGCCGGAAGTGGGGTCGTTGAACCGGGGGATCAGGTCCACCAGGGTCGATTTCCCGCCGCCGCTCGGTCCCACCAGGGCGGTGGTGGTCCCCGCCGGGGCCTCGAAGCTCACCTCGCGCAGCACCGGGCGGTCCTTCTCGTAGGCGAAGGTCACCCCCTCGAAGGTGATTCCCTTCTCGAACGCGGCCACCGGGACGGCATCGGGGGCATCCTCCTCCACCGCAAGGTCCAGAACCTCGAACACACGGTCCGCGGCCGCCGCTCCCCGTTGGAAGCGGGTTACCACGTTGGACAGCTCCTTCAGGGGGTGGAGCATGGAGACCAGGGCGATGAAGAAGACGAAGAACCGTCCCGCGGTCATCCCCGAATCGGGGGCGAGGACCAGGCGTCCGCCGTAATAGAGGACGCTCACTCCGATGGCCACCCCCCAGAACTCGGAGAGGGGAGCGGCCATGGCGTCCAGGCCCATGAGCTTGATCACCGAGCTCCGGTAGCGGGCGATGGCCCGGGCGAACCGGTTCTGCTCCTGGACCTCGCTTCCGAAGGCCTTCACGATACGGATCCCGCCCAGAACCTCGGAGAGGGAGGATGTGACCTCGGCGATCCGCGCCTGGGCCCGCCCGCTGTGGCGGCGGAGCTTCGAGGCGATCTTGCCGGTGATGAAGGCCACCGGAGGAACGATGAGAAAGCTCACCAGGGCCAGGCGGTAGCTGGCCCACACCGAGATCCCCAGGTAGACGAACACCTGGAGGAGGTTGTGGACGAAGTTGGCCGCGCTGTTGACCGTGAACTGCTTCACCAGTTCCACGTCGGTGACCAGTCGGGAGAGGAGCTGGCCGCTGGGGATGCGGTTGAACGTGGAGAGGGGGAAAAGTACCACCCGGTGGAAGAGATCCGTCCTGAGCGACTCCGCCGCGCGCTGCTCCACCCGGATGAAGGCGACCTTCCGCCCGTAATCCGAGGCGTTCTTGAGCAGGATGGCCACCAGGGTGATGACGCAGAGCCAGGCCAGGATCTCCAGGGGGGGGGCCTGGTTCTGGATCCGCTGGAGGCCGGTCATCGCCGCGCTCCGGGCCGCGTCGAAGCGGTGACCGAGCCCGTCGGCGGTCCGGAAGGCATGGCCCGCCTCGTGCCAGGCCCGGTGGAGCCCCTCGTCCACGTGGATCACCTGGCCCGAGGGCGCCTCGGTCCGCAGGAACACCTTGTCCACGATGGGCAGGATGAGGCCGATGGAGAAACCGCTGAACAGGGCGTACAGGGCCATCAGCACCAGGCCGAGGACGATGGTGCGCCACAGGGGCCGGAAATAGGGGCCGAGGCGGCGAATGACGTTCATGCGGGGGACAAGAATAGATCCCGCCGGGCCGGGCCACAAGGGGAGGAGGGGGCGGGGCCGTGGGTCCCGCCCCCCCCCGAGGTCATCGGAGGAGGACCATCTTGCGGGTGAAGCTGGTTCCGGCCACGTCCAGGCGATAGGGGTAGATCCCCGCGGCAACGCGCCGGCCGGCGCGATCGGTGCCGTCCCAGGACATCTCGTAGAGGCCCGGAGGCTGCTCACCGTCGATGAGGGTCTTCACCACCCGCCCGCTCATGTCGAAGACGCGAACCCGCACCCGGCGGTAGTCCGTTCCCTCGGGGATCCGGTAGCGCAGGGTGGTGGCGGCGGTGAACGGATTGGGGGAGTTCTGAAGGAGTCCCCCCGGGACTCGGGGAGCTGGTTTCCGTCTCCGACCCCGGTGAGCTCGAACACGTCGGTGGTGGCGATCCCGCTGTTCCGCTGATCGTGCTTGAACATGGGCCACGCGGCGAGAGCCGGGTTGAAGGTCCAGGGGGTGTCCCAGCAGTAGATCTTCTGGTCGAAGCTCTCGGCCAGGATCTCGGTGAGCCCGTCCCCGTCCACATCCCAGACCGCGGGGGCGTTCTCGATCAGGTTCCCGGTCTGGATGGGGAAGCCGGGCAGGTATTGACCGTTCCGGTCCACGCAGTGGAGACGCCCCTTCTGGTCTCCGAACACGATGTCGATCTGCCCGTCGCCGTCCACGTCGGCCAGAACCGGACTGGAACGAACCGCCACCTTGACCCCCAGATTGTCGCGGATCTGGATCGGGAAGCCGGCGGGGATCGTACCGTTCTGGCCCCGGAACACGAAGAGCGCGCCGTTCGAGGCGCCGATCGCCACGTCGGGTATCCCGTCCCCGGTGATGTCGCCGATGGCCGGGGAGGAATCCACGTCCTGGGCGAGCTGGATCCCCACCGGGAACCCCGGGGCCGAGGTGAGATCGGAGTGGATGGCGTAGAGCTTGCTGTCGCTGGAACCGAACACGATTTCCGGTTGTCCGTCCAGGTTGATGTCCGCCACCGCCGGGCTCGACGTGATGTTCCCCCCGGTCGCGAAGGGGAAACCGGCATAGGGCGTCCCGTCGTGGTGGAACACGTACAACTTCCCGTCGTGCATGCCGGCGATGATCTCGGGATAGGGGTCGCCGTCGATGTTGGCCACGGTGGGCGTCGAGTAGGAGAACGCCTCCCCGGTGACGGCCAGGATCCCGTCGGTGGCGGGATTGTTGTCCCCATCCCGGAGCTCGGTTCCGTCGTAGTGCCAGCAGAAGAGCACTCGGCCCACCGAACACAGCACCTCGAGGGTGCCGTCGGCGTCCACGTCGGCCAGGCACACCGACCCGAGAGGGTTGGGCTCCATCTCGTTCAGGGGATTGCCGTCCTTGGGCCAGCCGGGCATCGCGATTCCGAAGCGGTCGAGGAGCCGGACGTTGACGTCGGACCAGCTCACCCCCGCGACCTCGGGCTCGCCGTCCCGGTCCACGTCCCCGACCGCGGGGGTGTTCCAGAAGAGCATGCCGCCGGTCTTGGTGATCGGGCCCAGGGTACGGACGTCCTGGTCGCCGTCATAGTACTCGTCCCCGTTCGACTGGACCGCGTAGATCTCCTCCCCCCCGCCGAGGATCTCGGGCTGACCGTCGTGGTTCAGGTCGGCGAGGGTGATTCCGGCGGTGGTGGCGCTCGTCACCTCGACCGGAAAGCCGTCGTGGATGGGGAGGCTGGTGGTGGCGGACGTGGCCACCGATTTCCTGCCCTCGTTTCCCGACGAATCCACCGGCGCCACCTCGTAGTAGTAGCGGGTGAGGGAAGGGAGACCCTCGTCGTTGTAGTAGGAGGTTCTCTCGAACGAGGTGGGGTTGATGCGCGTGAACGGGCCGGACGACGACGTGGCCCGGTACACGTTGTAGCCCCGCAGGTCGGCGCTGGTGGATTGGGTCCAGGTCAGGGCGATGGAGGTGGCCTGACCGTAGGAGACCACGTTCATCACGGTGTCCGGCGGGGTGATATCGAGGGGGATGGTGGAGAGCTCGCCGTAGGCGTCCACCAGCACCAGAGTGAGTTCATGGGCGGTGCTCACGTCGGAGAGGCGCGCGGCCAATCCGTCGGCGGGGTTCACCCCCGATTGCCCGGTGATCAGAGCCCCGAGCACGCTCACTGAATCGGTGATGGTGACCGCGGGGTCGCTGCTCCGGAGCCGGGCCTCGAGACCGCGGGTGGTGCCCAGCCCGGAATTATGGACGGTGGGAATGATGGCGAAATCCTCGTTGGCCGCGATCACCCCGTTCCCGTTGCCGTTTCCCACCGTGTCCCGTACCGACTGCTGCTGGTAGTCCAGCTCCGGAGCGTGGCCGTACACGATGATCTCCTGGGAATAGGCGCCGGAGTTCCCGAAGATGTTCAGGGTGCAGTGGGCCTCCAGCCGGTCCAGAGCGCTTCGGGGCACGCTGAGCACGAAGGGGTCGTTGGCCGACGAGGAGGCTCCGGTGCCGATGTCCGGGTACTGGGCGAAGTTGTCGATCACGTTCAACTCGGGATCGCCGCTGGTCAGGGTGGCGGTGATCCCGGTCTCGCCGGCGCCCCCGTTGTTCTTGAGGGCGATGTTGAGTTCCACGGTCTCTCCGGAGTCGAGCCGGCCGTCGCCGTTCCCGTCGGTGGAACCGGACCCGTCGTCCACGAAAGCCTGGCTCAGGGCGAAGAGATACGGAGCGCCGCCCGGAGCGACCACGGTGGCCGAGCCGAGATAGGGGAGATCGTTGTGGGAGTGGACGCCGACCGAGAAGGCCCCGGTCTGGTCGGGGCGGAACGGAAGCACGACCTGGCCGGAAGGATCGGTGAGCCCCACCGAATAGGCGTCGCCGTCCTTGTAGAGAGCCACCCGGGCCGAATCCACCGGGGAACCGCCGCGCATCACGGTGACCGAGTAGGTGCCCTGCCCCAGGGTGAAGGTCGACGCGTGGGTCACGGTGAGGGTCGATGGGGTATCCGTCCAGACCTGAAGGTTCGGGTCGCCAAGATAGATCTGGGTGAACTGGGTCCAACGGTAGGTGTTGTCCTGGGTGGAGTAGGGAATCTCGGGGATCTTGGCCATGGCCACCGCTTTCCCCATCTCGGTCACTCCACGCCGGTAGATCAGGCCGTAGAACTCGTTCTGGAAGTAGACGCCGGTGCTGGGAAAGTCGAGCCGGGTGGACCCCACCACCGCCACGCCGCCGCCATGGGTGTTGGAGAGGAACCGCTCGGCGATGCAATTGAAGTCGATGGCCGCGGAGGTGCAGTTGATGGCGTAGACCACGAAGGTCTCGTTGCCGTTGCTGAGGGCGTCGATGTCGGAGTTGATGAGGATCTGGGCGCCGAGGCCTACCGACATGGTGTTGATGTAGCCGTGGCCGACGTGATGAAAGACCCCGATCCCGCCGTTCAGCGCGCCGACCACCGACGCCTTGTTCTCCGCCGAGGCCCCCGGCCAGGCGGTGTAGTTCTCGTAGAGGCGGATGGGATTGCTCTGAACGTTGAGACTGTCCACGACGTCCTCGCAGAGGACGGCGCCGTCGTACTGGATCGAGTACCCGGGTTCCCAGTTCGGCGGGAAGAGCACCTCGCCGGCCAGGAGGATGTCGTTCTGGTGCCCGATGGGCGGGTTACGGAGGTAGCCCAGGGTCTTGTCCACCATGTTCCGCGCGCTGGTCGAGTCCTGGGAGGTGATGCGCCCGACCCACACGTCGGGATAGAGATCCAGACCGTCGCCGGGCGGAGCGCTCGTGGAATAGGCCTCGCCGAACACCGCGTCCCCGTCGCCGTTCCAGTTTCCGTCCAGGTCGGTGTAATAGAGATCGGTGGGGATGTCCTCGCCCTGGCTGGTATAGAACGTGGTGTAGCCGTAGCGGACGGGGATGTGATCGGTGTCCCCACCCAGCAGGACCCACGTGGTGCCCCACTTCGATACCGCGTCCCGGATGAAGTTCCGGATGGTCTCCTGGGTGTCCACCCCGTTGGGATAGTTCGCCTTGATCCAGTCCACCGTGCGGACCACGGTGCTGAGGCCGATCTTGGTCTTGTAGTCGGCCAGGTCCTGGTACACGGGGGCCTGATCCGTGGTGGTGATGATCACCATCTCCACCGGGCTACCGTCGACGCTGGGGCGGAACGTGGGCTCGAAGGGTCCCCCGCTGTTGACCAGGGGGTGGAGCTCCGAGGCCGCGCCGGCAACGCCGGAGGCCCTGACCCCGGTCAGGAGCTGAAGGGTCTCGTCGAAGGATCGGCGGCCCTCGGGGCTCTCCCGCCGGATGACCAGGGCGCCCGGATCGGGGGCGGCGGGATTGAGGGACACCTCCACCCGGAAGCGCGTCATGAGCTTGAGCCCCCCGGTGGCGGGGAGCCAGGTCACCGGGGCCACGGCGATCGCGGCGAGATTCCGGCCGCGCAGGCGTCCGGTCCGGTACTGCATCACCGGTTCGCTCGGATACCAGGAATCCGACCCTCGAATGGCGGCGTCCAGGTCTCCGGGCCGGGTCCATTCACCCGCTCGGGCGGTTCCGACCGCTCCGGGGTCGATCTGGCCGGGGAGCATCTCCGTGGCCAGCGGGACCACCCGGACCGAGGCGATGTCGAACCCCGCGGGAATCTCCATGTGGACGGGGAGCAGGGGGAGGTCGGGAGCCCCCAGGGGCATGGCGTGAGCCCCGCCTCTGAGCTCCACGAAGTCGTGGCCGCCGATCTGTCGAACGACGACGTCCGCGGGAGAGACCTCGATGACCCGGGTCACGGTGTTGGCGGCCGCGCCGGCGACGGCGGGAGCCAGGAAGAACGAGAGGGTGAGGACAGAGCCCAGACGTTTCAGCATAGCGTGGAGCACCTCAGTGTGCAGATATCGATGGTGACGGCCGACCGGACGATCGGACCCGGCCGAATCAGAGGCTGGTAGGAGGGACCGACTCGAGTAGAGTAGCAAGGTTCATGAATGACCGTAATTATTGCATAGGGCGGGGGCCCCGTCAATCCGGCTCTGGGCCGATCGGCGACGTGACTACGGCTTGTCGCGGCCCCCGGCGGCGGGTAGAATGGGGCTTCCCCGCCCGGTGAGCCCTTATCGTCCGGCCGACGTCCCGCGGTACGGAGCGGGCTCCGGCCGACGTCTCTTGATCCAAGGAGTGTGGAGCCATGATATCCGAACGCAAGCGGGAAATCCGCCGCCGCCGCAAACGCCGCAAGGAGCGCCAGAAAGCCCAAATCCGGGAGGAGAAGGCCCAGCGCAAGGGCCGCAAGAAGTAGCCCGGCCCCGGGAGCGATCCGGCGCGAGCGCTCTTATCGCCCCCGGCGTTGGTTCCCCGGTTCCATCCCCGCCCCCCAGGCCCGTCCGGACCCGTCCCGCATCGGGAGGATTCCGTGACGCATCAATCCATTGACTACGGTCTCTCCGTGGCCGAGCGGCGGCCGACTCCGGTTCCCCGCGCCCGCCTGGAGCGCGCCCTCTATCTGGACGGGGGGAGTGCGCTCCCCGACCTCGACCTCCTGACCCTCGTTCTCGGTCCCTCACGGGGTCGACCGGCTCGAGAGGCCGCCCGCCGGGTACTCGAGGAGGCGGGATGGGGCTCCCTCACCCTGGGGGGTGAACAGCCGTCCTGGTGGGGGATGCTGGGACGTTCCCAGGCCTCGAGGTTGGCCGCGGCGCTGGAACTGGCCCGCCGTCTTTCCGGTCCCGAGGGATCGGTTCGCCCGGTCCTCCGGACGCCGCGGGAGGTCTACGAGGCCACCGCCGACCTCCGCGGAGAGCGGCGCGAGCACTTCGTGGGCCTCTTCCTCAACACCCGGAACCGGCTCCTGGTCCGGGAGACCATCTCGGTGGGAAGCCTCAACGCGTCCATCGTCCACCCCCGCGAGGTCTTCGAGCCGGCTATCCGCCACGGCGCGGCGAGCCTCATCGTGGTCCACAATCATCCTTCCGGGGAGACCGATCCCTCGGAGGACGATCTCGGAATCACCCGCCGGCTCCGCGAGGCCGGGGACATCCTGGGAATCGCCCTCCTCGACCATGTCATCGTGGGGGGGGACGGCTACACCAGCCTCAAGGAGGAACGCCACCTTTGATGCAGTCCGTATAGCCGTCAATATTACAGTGGCTTGGGGCATTTCATCAATCTGTCGCATGAGGTCGTGGGGGCCCGTGACCGCCCGTCCCGGAGACTCCGTCGTTCCGGGAGCCTCGGCCGCCCGCCAGAGCTGGTACACTCGCCGGTTTTTGAGGGGATGGGGGCCCGGCTCCACCCCCGGGAGGAGCGCCTCGACATGACCGAAACCTGGACCCGCCTCGACGCCGATCGTCTGGACCAGCTCATCACCGCCTGGCAGGGGCTCGAGATCCTGGTCCTGGGCGACGTCATGCTCGACCGGTACCTCTGGGGGAACGTGACCCGCATCTCCCCGGAGGCCCCGGTGCCGGTGGTCGAAGTCCATCGGGAATCGGTGCGCCTGGGGGGCGCGGCCAACGTGGCTCACAACCTGCTGAGTCTCGGTGGCCGGGTGCGGCTCATCGGCGTGGTGGGGGATGACTCCAGCGCGGACCTCCTGCGGACCGAATTGACCGCGCGTGGGGTGCCGGTGGAGGGGTTGGTGGTCGACCCGGGGCGTCCGACCACGCTCAAGACCCGTATCGTGGCCCGGAGCCAGCACGTGGTGCGGGCGGATCAGGAGAACCGGGCGGAATTGGAGCCTCCGCGATCCCACGCCCTGACCGAGAGCGTGATGTCCGCCCTCTCCGAGGCCTCGGCGGTAGTGATCTCCGACTACGGGAAGGGCGTGGTCACCGGGGCCCTGCTCGACCGGCTCCTCCCCGAAGCCCGTCGCCGGAGGATCCCGGTTTGCGTGGACCCCAAGGACAACCACTTCTTTTCCTACCGGGGGGTGTCGGTGATCACCCCCAACCAGCATGAGGCGGCGGAGGTGCTGGGGTTCAAGCTCCGGGACGAAGAGGCGGTGGAGCGGGCGGGACGAACCATCCTCGAGCGGCTGGACGCCGAGTGCGCCCTCATCACCCGGGGGGACAAGGGAATGAGCCTGTTCGAGCGGGGGCGCAGGACCGATTTCCCCACCGTGGCCCGCGAGGTGTTCGACGTGACCGGAGCGGGGGACACCGTGGTGAGCGCCTATTCCGCGGCCCTGGTCGGGGGGGCCGATCCGCGGGAGGCGGCGATCATCGCCAACCATGCCGCGGGGATCGTGGTGGGGGAGCTGGGGACGGCGGTTCCCGGCCTGGTCCGGCTCCGGGATTCCTTCCGGCGGGAGGAGGGCTGATGGGGCGCGTGCTGGGGTGGAAGGAAGCCCGGGCGGCCCGGGAAACCGCGCGCGGGGAGGGGAAGACCGTGGTCTTCACCAACGGCTGCTTCGACCTCCTCCACCGGGGACACGTGGATCTCCTGGCCGCGGCCCGGGCCAAGGGGGACTTCCTGGTGGTGGGGCTCAACTCCGATGCTTCGACGCGGCGCTTGAAGGGTTCCGGGCGACCCCTGGTCCCGGACGGGGACCGCGCCGCGGTCCTGGCCGCCCTGGCCGCGGTGGACGTGGTGGTGGTGTTCGAGGAGGACACTCCGCTCGGGCTCATCCGCGAGCTGGTGCCCGACGTGTTGGTGAAGGGGGCGGATTACCGTCCCGAGGAGGTGGTGGGCCGGGACGTGGTGGAGGCGGCGGGGGGCCGGGTGGAGCTGGTGCCGCTCACCGAGGGGCGCTCGACCACCTCCCTGGTGGACCGGCTCCGGAAGCCGGGAGCCTAGGCCGGGCCGGGGTCCCCGGCCCGGGTGAATGCGCTTATCCGCGCACGCTTCGGTTGACAGTATTCCCTTGCCCCTGATAGCTTTGGGCGTTCGGACTCGTCGCCCGGCGGCCTGTCTTTTTTTTTGTCATGCGCCCGCCCCCCGGGGTTCGGAGCCGGGGGCGAGGCTCCCCGGGGCGGGCATGGGAGGACGTGAAGAGGTGAGCGAACGAAAACGTCGAAAGACAGTCATCCTGGGCGCCGGGGGGCGCGATTTCCATAACTTCAACACCGCCCTTCGGGACCGGGAAGACCTGGAGGTGGTGGCGTTCACCGCCACCCAGATTCCGCACATCGATACCCGAAGGTACCCGCCGTCCCTGGCCGGGCCCCTCTATCCGGAGGGGATCCCGATCGTTCCCGAGTCGGAACTCGAGAACCTGGTGGCCGAACACGGCCCCCTGGAGGCGATCTTCGCCTACAGCGACGTTAGCTACGAGTACCTGGGCCACATGTCGGCGCGGGTCAACGCCCTGGGATGCAATTTCACCCTCATGGGTACCGCGGCGACCATGATCGAATCGAAGAAGCCGGTGATCGCGGTGACCGCGGTTCGCACCGGCTCCGGGAAGAGCCAGACCACCCGGAAGGTGGCGAAGCTCCTGGTCGAGCGGGGACTGAAGACGGTGGCCATCCGCCATCCCATGCCCTACGGGAACCTGGCCGAGCAGACGGTTCAGCGGTTCGGGTCGGTGGAGGACATGGATCTCCAGCACTGCACCATCGAGGAGATGGAAGAGTACGAGCCCCACATCCGGGCCGGCACGGTGGTGTACGCGGGGGTGGATTACGGGAAGATCCTCGAGGCGGCGGAGAAGGAAGCGGACGTGATCCTATGGGACGGGGGGAACAACGACTTTTCGTTCTACCGCCCCGACCTCACCATCGTGGTGGCCGATCCGCATCGGGCCGGCCACGAGACCCGGTACTACCCCGGCGAAACCAATATCCGTCTGGCCGACGTCGTGGTGATCAACAAGGAGACCACCGCCGACTACGACAATATCCTGGCCGTCCAGGAGAGCGTGGCCCGGCTGAATCCCCGGGCCCGGATCATCCACGCGGCCTCGCCGATCTTCGTGGACGATCCAGGCGCGGTTCGCGGTAAGAAGGTGTTGGTGGTCGAGGACGGACCCACCCTCACCCACGGTGAGATGAAGTACGGAGCCGGGGTGATCGCGGCCCGCCAGTTCGGAGCCGCGGCCATCGTCGATCCGCGGCCGTGGGTGACCGGGGAGATCGCCGAGACCTTCGCCAAGTATCCCGGGATCGGGACCCTGCTCCCGGCCATGGGCTACGGTGAGAAGCAGATGAAGGACCTGGAGGAGACCATCAACGCGGTGGAAGCGGACGTGGTGTTGGTGGCCACTCCCATCGACCTGGGCCGCCTGCTCGAGCTCAACAAGCCCGCGGTGCGGGTACGGTACGAGCTGGAGGAGATCGGGAGCCCCAAACTGGCGGACATCCTGGACGAGTTCCTCGAGCGTCACGGTTCAGCGGGGCGCGCCCGGGGGGGGAAGCAGTCGTGAACATCCATGAGTATCAGGCCAAGGAAGTATTCGCCGGCTACGGCATTCCCATCGTGGCGGGCAAGGTGGCTGCCACCCCCGAGGACGCGGCGAAGATCGCCTCCGAGGTGGGAGGGCCGGTGGTAGTGAAGGCCCAGGTGCACGCCGGGGGCCGGGGCAAGGCCGGCGGGGTCAAGTTGGCCCAGAACGCGGACGAGGCCCGCGAAAAGGCCGAGGCCATCCTCCAGCTCTCGATCAAGGGCTACCCGGTGCGGAAGGTCCTGGTGGTTCCCGCGGCGGAGATCGCCAAGGAGTACTACCTGGGGGTCACCATGGACCGGGGGGCCAAGCGCCCGGTCATCATCGCCAGCGCCGCGGGGGGAGTGGACATCGAGGAGGTGGCCCGAACCACCCCCGAGAAGATCCACCGGTATCATCTGGACCGGCGGGGGTCCTTCCGCGCCTACGAGGCGCGGGCGGTGACCCTGAAGATCGAGCCCCGCAAGGACATCGCGCTCAAGATGGCGCGGATCCTCGAGCGGTTGGTGGAGGTATTCTGGGCCTCGGACGCCACCCTGGTGGAGATCAATCCCCTGATCACCACCCCCGACGACAAGGTGATCGCCCTGGACGCCAAGATGGTGATCGACGACAACGCGCTCTACCGCCAGCCCCGGCTGGCCGCCTTCCGGGAGGACGAGAGCGAGCACGCCGCCGCCGCGCGGGAGATGGGGTTGTCCTTCGTCCCCCTGGAGGGGAGCGTGGGGTGCGTGGTGAACGGAGCCGGACTGGCCATGGCCACCATGGACCTGATCAAGCACTACGGCGGGGAGCCGGCCAATTTCCTCGACATCGGGGGGAGTTCGAACCCGGACAAGGTGACCACCGCCATGCGGATCATTCTCGAGGATCCCCAGGTCAAGGCGGTGCTCTTCAATATCTTCGGCGGGATCACCCGCTGCGATGACGTGGCCCAGGGCATCCTCGCCGCGCTCAAGAACCTGGACGTCCGGGTGCCGGTGGTGGTCCGCCTCACCGGGACCAACGAGGAGATCGCGCGGGAAATGCTCGCCCAGGCCGGAGTGGTGGAGCCCGCGACGACCATGGACGACGTGGTGAAGACGGCGTTGGCGCGCGCGAACGGCGCGCGGCGCATCTAGGGAGCCGACATGAGCATACTCATCGACCAGAACAGCAAGGTCATCGTTCAGGGAATCACCGGCCGCGACGGCTCGTTCCACACCCAGGGCATGATCGATTACGGAACCAAGGTGGTGGCCGGGGTCACCCCCGGCAAGGGCGGCGAGACCGTACACGGGGTGCCGGTGTTCGACTCCGTGGCCGAAGCCCGAGCCGCGACCGGCGGGAACGTCTCGGTCATCTACGTCCCCGCCCCCTTCGCCGTCGACGCGGTCTACGAGGCGGTGGACGCCGGCGTCAAGCTGGTGGTGTGCATCACCGAGGGAGTGCCGGTCAACGATATGGTGGAGCTCTACGCCACGGTGGAGCGCTCCTCCAGCCGCCTGATCGGACCCAACTGCCCCGGGCTCATTTCCCCGGGCAAGTCCAAGGTCGGGATCCTTCCCGGACCCATCCACCAGGAGGGCCCGGTGGGGCTGGTTTCCCGGAGCGGGACCCTCACCTACCAGGTGGTGGATCATCTCACCCGGGCGGAAATCGGACAGAGCACCTGCATCGGCATCGGGGGGGATCCCATCATCGGGACCAATTTCCTCGACACCCTGGAGCTCTTCGAGGCGGATCCCGAGACCAAGGTGGTGGTCCTGATCGGGGAGATCGGGGGCACCGACGAGCAGGAAGCCGCGCGCTTCATCAAGAGTTCGATGAAGAAGCCGGTGGTGGGTTTCATCGCCGGTCGGACCGCTCCGCCCGGCAAGCGCATGGGGCATGCCGGGGCGATCATATCCGGGGGAGGGGGGACCGCCCAGGAAAAGACGGAGGCCTTGGCCGAGGCCGGCGTGCCGGTGGCCAAGATCCCTTCGGAGATTCCGGGTCTGGTTTCCCGCGCCCTGGGACGTTCCTAGCGGCCGGGATCGGGGTGGTCGGGGGAAGGGACGTCCGCGTCCCGGCGTCGGTGTTCGCGCTCTGCGCCAACCACCATCGGCGACCCCCGGCGCCCCGTTTGACGATGCGCGGATGCGCGTCGGGACCGGTCCTTCGGGGATCGGTCCGAACGTGAAATAAGGGAGGCCTGGTTGAACAAGACGCTCTTGATTCTCAAGCCGGATTCGGTGGATCGCGGCCTGGTGGGAAAGATCCTGGCCATGATCGAGGCCACCGGCTTCAAGATTCGCCGGATGGAGCTGGTGCGCTTGACGCCGGAGCGGGCGCGCGCGTTCTACGCGGTCCACGAAGGGAAGCCCTTTCTGGACGATCTGGTGGCCTACATGACCTCGGGTCCATGCATCCCGGTGATGCTGGAGGCGGAGAACGCCATCCCCCGGCTCCGGGAGCTGATGGGGGCCACCAATCCGAAGAACGCCGCTCCGGGCACCATCCGGGCCGAGTTCGGGGTGGATATCCAGACCAACTCGGTGCACGGCTCGGACTCGCCGGAGTCCGCGGGCGTCGAGATCCCGTTCTTCTTTTCCGACGAAACGACTTGATTTCCGGCCGCGGGGCGACGGCTTCGGTCGCGACCGGGGAGCCTGGGAGGAGTAGGCTTAGTTGAAGATCCAGATTCCCCAGCTTCCCCAGGGGCACTCCCGGGTGGAGCGCCTCGAACCGGCCGGTCCGTTCGACCTGGAGGAGTGGCTTCGGCCCCGGGGACCGGTGGAGGTCGACCTCGACGCGGAGCGGAGGGGGGACCAGATCACCCTCCGCGGCCGGGTGGGGGTCGACGCGAACCAGGACTGCGCCCGGTGCGCCCGGGAGTTCACCTTCAGGGTCGAGGCAGAGGTCCTGGTGTTCGCCGATCGCCGCGGCTCGGACGTCCCCGAGGATGAGGTGGCTCTGGAACAGGAGGGGGACGTCCTATATCATGACGGCATCGAGCTGGACCTGGACGGGCCGCTTCGCGAGGCGCTGATCCTGGAGGTCCCGGTGGTGCAGCTCTGCCGGCCCGATTGTCGGGGTCTCTGTCCGCACTGCGGCCAGGACCTGAACGAAGGGCCGTGCGGGTGTACGCCCCCCACGGGAGATCCCCGGTGGGAGGGGCTGAAGGCTTTGAAGGACAAGACATCGTAGACCCGGTGGGCGCCCGCAGGCGTTCCGCCGTTCGGGGCCCAGGTCCCGAAGTCATCGTCATAGGAGGAATCGGAAGTGGCTCTCCCCAAGCGCCGGCATTCCCGGGCCCGGCAGGCCAAACGCAGAACCCACTGGAAGCTGTCCAAGCCGTCGGTGGGCACCTGCTCCCATTGCGGTCAACCCAAACGGCCACACCGCGTTTGCCCGAGCTGCGGCTACTACGCCGATCGGGAAATCACGACCCCGGAAATCGCCTAACCTCGAACCGGTGCTCATGCAGGCGTCATGAATTCCTCTGAATCAGCCCGACCGGTGCGTACCCGCATTGCGGTGGACGCCATGGGTGGCGACCAGGCCCCAGCCCTCGTGGTGGAGGGGGTCGTGGAGGCCTCGCGTCTCTACGGCGACCGGGTCGACCCCATCCTGGTGGGGGACGAGGCGGCCATCCGGGCCGAGCTGGTACGGCTGGGGGCGGGGGATTCCGGACTGACCGTGGTCCATGCCGCCGAGCGGGTGACGATGGACGAGGCCGCGGCGGACTCCTTTCGCAAGAAGCCGGACTCGTCCCTGTCCGTGGCCACCCGGTTGGTGAGGGACGGGGCGGCCGAGGGGGTGGTGAGCGCGGGGAACACCGGGGCCATGGTGGCGGCGGCGCTCCTCAACATGGGGCGGATTCCGGGAGTGGTGCGACCGGCCCTGGCCACTCCCATTCCCACCGGGGGAGAAATTCCCTGGGCCCTCATCCTCGACGTGGGGGCCACGGCGGACTGCAAGCCGATCAACCTGCTCCAGTTCGCCATTCTGGGAGAGATCTACTATCGGCACATGATGAAGGTGGATCGGCCCCGCGTCGGACTCCTCAACATCGGGGAGGAGGGGAGCAAGGGAAGTGAGCTGGCCCAGGAGGCCCACATGCTTCTCTCCTCGAGCGGCATCAATTTCGTGGGGAACGTCGAGGGCCGGGACATCCTCCAGGGACGGACCCACGTGGTGGTGACCGACGGGTTCACCGGGAACGTTCTTCTCAAGTTCGCCGAGAGCGTATTCGACTGGGTGGTACACGCGGTTCGACGGGAGATCGGCGACCACGTGCTGGCCAAGATGGGGGCGTACCTGCTGAAACCGTCGCTCCGCCGGCTCAAGAACCGGCTCGACTATTCCGAGGTGGGCGGCGCTCCCCTTCTGGGGGTGAATGGGGTGGCCATCATCGGGCATGGGCGATCCAGCCCCAAGGCCATCCGAAACGCGGTCCGCGTGAGCGCGGACCTGTCTGCCCAAGGCATCAACGACGAGATCCGCCAGGAACTGGATCGGGTCAATGGAGGCAAGGTTGCCAACTCCTAAGAGCGCGGTTATCCGCGGCACCGGCTCCTACTATCCGGAGCGGATACTCACCAACCAGGACTTCGAACGCATGGTGGACACCTCGGACGAGTGGATCCGAACCCGGACCGGAATCCGGGAGCGCCACATCGCGGAACCCGAGCAGGCGTCGAGCGACCTGGCCCTCATGGCCGCCCGCAAGGCGCTGAAGGCCGCGGGTTGGACCTCCGCCGATCTCGACCTCATCATCGTGGCCACGGTGACCCCCGACTACCTCTTCCCGTCCTGCGGTTGCACCCTGCAGGCCAAGCTGGGAGCCGGTCAGGCCGCCGCCCTCGACATCGGGGCCGCCTGCACCGGGTTCATCTACGGGCTCTATCTCTCCCGCGCCCTCATTCTCTCCCAGCAGGTCCGGCGCATCCTCCTGGTCGGGGTGGAGACCCTGAGCCGCATCACCGACTACACCGACCGGTCCACTTGTGTGCTGTTCGGCGACGCGGCGGGGGCGGTGGCCATCGAGGGCGATCCCGAAGCGGACCGGGGACTCCTCTCGGTGGTGATCGGCTCCGATGGCGATCAGGGAGAGCTGCTCTTCATGCCGGGGGGCGGTTCGCGCCATCCCGCTTCCCACGAAACGGTGGATCAACGACTCCATTACATGAAGATGGCCGGGAACGAGGTGTTCAAGATCGCGGTGCGGGGCATGGAATCGATCGCCCGGCGGGCGGTGGAGGCGGCCCACATCAACGTCGGGGATCTGGACCTCCTGATCCCGCACCAGGCCAACATCCGGATCATCGACGCCACCGCCAAGCGGCTGGAAATTCCCCCCGAGAAGGTGGTGGTGACCATCGAACGCTTCGGCAACACCTCGGCTTCCTCGATCCCCCTCGCCCTGGACGAGGCGGTGACCAGCGGCCGGGTGAAGAAGGGGAACGTCATCGGCATGGTGGCGTTCGGGGGCGGGCTCACCTGGGGGGCCTCGGTGATGCGATGGGAAGGCAACCAGTGACCGAGGCGGTGTTTCTCTTCCCCGGCCAGGGATCCCAGTTCGTGGGAATGGGCCGGACCCTCCACGAGGCCTCGGAGACCGCGCGCACGACTTACCGGGAAGCGAACGAAGCCCTGGGTTTCGATCTCGCGGCGATCTCCTTCGAAGGTCCGGAGGAGGAGCTGGTCAAGACCAAGAACACCCAGCCGGCCATCCTGGTCCACTCGGTGGCCGTGCTGCGGGAACTGCAGGCACGCGGGGTGCGGCCCACTGCGGCGGCCGGCCACTCCCTGGGCGAGTACAGCGCCTACGTGGCCGCGGGATCCCTGTCCTTCGCCGACGCGGCGCGTCTGGTCCGCCGGCGCGGGGAGCTCATGTACGAGGCCGGCCTCGAGCGACCCGGGGCCATGGGCGCGGTACTGGGACTCGAGGGGCCGGCGGTGGAGGCGCTCTGCGCCGGGGTCACCGAGGGCGTGGTGTGCGCGGCCAACCTGAATTCACCGGGCCAGGTCGTGGTGTCCGGGGATCCTCCCGCGGTGGCCGCGGCCCTGGAGCTGGCGAAGGCGGCGGGGGCCCGGAAGGTGGTTCCCCTGAAGGTGAGCGGGGCGTTCCATTCCCCGCTCATGGAGTCGGCCTTCCAGGGGCTCCGGCGCGCCCTGGCCGAGGTGGAGATCCGTCCCGCGGAGATCCCGGTGGTGGCCAACGCCTCCGCCGAGGTGGTGCGAGAGCCCGAGGCCATCAGGGAGTCCCTGGCCCGCCAGCTCCTGAACCCGGTGCGCTGGGAGGCCAGCATGCGTGCCCTGGTCGCCGACCCGGGCCCGCCGTTCCTGGAGGTGGGGCCGGGCAAGGTCCTGAAGGGGCTCCTGCGCGCCGTGGACCGCGAGGCGGCCTGCGACACCGTGGCCGAGCCCGCCGACCTGGAGCGGGTGGCGCCGTGACCGCGGATCTTCAGGGCAAGGTGGCCCTGGTCACCGGAGCCTCACGGGGCATCGGTCGCGCCATCGCGTTGGCGCTCGCCCATCGAGGCGCCGACGTGGCCCTGGCCGCCCGGAACCCCGCTCCGGCTGAAGATGCGGCGGCGGAGATCCGGGGTCTGGGGCGGAGGGCCATGGCCCTGGGGCTGGACGTGTCGGACTTCACGGCGGTGGAGGAAGCGGCGATCCGGATCGCCGGGGACCTGGGGAAGGTCTCGATCCTGGTCAACAACGCCGGAATCACCCGCGATCAGCTCTTGCTTCGGATGAAGCCCGAGGACTGGAGCGAGGTCCTCCGGGTGAACCTCGACGGCACCTTCCACTGCACCAAGGTGTTCTGCCGTGACATGATGAAGGCCCGGTGGGGGAGGATCATCAACATCTCCTCGGTGGTGGGCGTGCTGGGCAACGCGGGCCAGGCCAATTACGCGGCCTCCAAGGCGGGGATCCTGGGATTCACCCGTTCGGTGGCCCGGGAACTGGCCGGCCGGGGAGTGACCGCGAACGCGGTGGCCCCGGGCTACATCGAGACCGCGATGACCGAGGCTCTCCCCGAGAACGCGAAACAGGCTCTCATGGGGTCCATCCCCGTGGGCCGGCTTGGGTCCCCGGAGGACGTGGCCGGCGTGGTGGTTTTTCTGGCCGGGGAGGACGCCGCCTACATCACCGGACAGGTGATCCATGTTGACGGCGGAATGGTCATGGCATAACCTTCCCGTCCCCTGATCGGGGGGAGAATTTGAACCCCGGAATATCCAACGATGGAGGAGATCTGGAATGGCCTACAATGAGGATCGCGTCAGGGAAATCATCGTCGAGCAGCTTGGGGTCTCCGCCGACCAGGTGAAGCCCGAAGCCCGTTTCATCGACGATCTGGGCGCGGATTCCCTGGATACGGTCGAGCTGATCATGGCTCTGGAGGAGGAGTTCAACGTCGAGATCCCGGACGAGGACGCTGAGAAGATGGTCACCGTCGGGGATTCGATGAACTACCTCAAAGAAAACGTGAAGTAGCTTCAAACCGACCAAGGTTCGGCGCGCCGGCCCCTCCGGCGGCCCGACCGATTCATCCGATAAGTCATGATGGAACGAAACGTCGTAGTCACCGGTCTGGGAACGGTCACTCCCATCGGCAATACCACTGCCGAGTTCTGGGAGGGTCTCGTCGCGGGCCGTAACGGTATCAGAACCCTCGAGCGGTTCGATCCTTCCCAGCTGAGCACCCGCATGGGTGGGGAGGTGAAGAACTTCGACGTGTCTCCGTACATGGACGCCAAGGAAGCCCGGCGAACGGACCTCTTCGTCCAGTACGCGATGGCCGCGGTCCATCAGGCGATGACCGACGCGGGGCTGGATGCGGCCCCTCCGGAGCCGGAGCGCGCGGGCGCTCTCATCGGTACGGGGATCGGAGGCATCATCACCTTCGAAAGCCAGCTCCGGATCATGATGGAGAAGGGACCGGGTCGGGTCAGCCCATTCTTCATCCCCATGATGATCGCCAACATGGCCTCGGGTCAGGCTTCCATCCGCTGGAACCTGAAGGGGCCCAATTTCACCACCGTGTCCGCCTGCGCCTCGGGGGCCCACGCCATCGGCGAGGCCTTCCAGGCCATTCGCTCCGGCCAGGCGGACGTCATGATCTGCGGGGGGGCCGAAGCCACCATGACCGAACTCTGCTATGCGGGGTTCTGCTCCATGAAGGCGATGTCCACCCGCAACGATCAGCCGGAGCGAGCCTCCCGGCCTTTCGACGCCGAACGCGATGGATTCGTGATGGGCGAGGGGTCCGGGATCGTCGTCCTCGAGGAGGAAGAGCGGGCCAGGAAGCGGGGAGCCGCGATCCACGCCCGCGTCGCCGGCTATGGCCTCACCGCCGACGCCCATCACATCACTGCCCCCGCCCCGGGAGGGGAGGGAGCGGCGCGGGCCATGAAGCTGGCCCTCGACGACGCCAAGCTGGGGCTGGACGAGGTCGGGTACATCAACGCCCACGGCACGTCCACCCCGTTGAACGACAAGATGGAAACCGCCGCCGTCAAGAATGTGTTCGGGGAACACGCCCGATCCCTGGCCCTAGGGTCCACCAAATCGATGACCGGCCACCTCCTGGGTGCCGCCGGCGGGATCGAGTTCGTGGCCTCCGTGCTGGCTCTGAAGCACGGGATCCTTCCCCCGACCATCAACTACGAGCATCCGGATCCGGAGTGCGACCTGGACTGTGTCCCGAACGAATCCCGCAAGGCCACGGTCCACGCCGCCCTCTCCAATTCGCTCGGGTTCGGCGGACACAACGTAACCCTCGCGGTGCGCCGGTTCGACTAGGCCTTTAGCGCCCGGGCGTCCGGCTTCGCCTGGAAACCCGAGATGGTCCTTCACGACCTTCTGCGTCGGCTGAAGCGTCGTCGTCCCCGTGCCTTCAGCGACCCGGCCCTCATGGTCGGGCTGGAGGAGTTCGAGCGACACGTCGGCTATCGCTTCAACGATCCCGACCTCGTCTGCTGGGCGCTGACCCACCGGTCCTTCCTCAACTGCAACGGCGGCGACCTTCCCGGGTCCAACGAGCGCCTGGAATTCCTCGGCGACTCGGTTCTCGAGCTCGCGGTGAACGAGTTCCTCTACCACCGCTACCCCGACCTCCAGGAGGGGGAGCTCACCAAGATGAAGTCGCTCCTGGTGAGCCGGGAAGTCCTGGCCGAGCAGGCCAAGCGGCTGAACCTGGGGCGTTACCTGTTCCTGAGCGACGCCGAGCGCGAGTCGGGGGGGTCCTTCCGGGCCTCGATCCTGGCCGACGGGTTCGAGGCGGTCATCGGGGCCATGTACCTGGACGGCGGCTTGGTCTGCTCCCGCCGGTTCATCCTCCGCCATCTCCTGGACGAGGTGGACCACATCCTGGGAAACCGGAGCCACGTCAACTACAAGAGCGTGCTGCAGGAGAACATCCAGGAACGCTTCAAGACCTACCCCCGCTACCGCATCGTGTCCGAGTCCGGCCCCGACCACCGCAAGGTGTTCACGGTGGAGGTCACGGTTCGCGGGGACCAGCTCGGGCTGGGCAAGGGGACCAACAAGAAGCGGGCGGAGCAGGCGGCGGCCCAGAACGCCCTGGAGCGGCTGGGGCTGTTGTAGGCGATCTTCGGAGACCTCCGGGCCGCCCCCCGCGCCCGGAGCCATACCGCGCGCTTGGCGTACCCGGGTACTCTACCCAAGCGAGGCCCGATTCGATCGGTCCCAGGGAACTACGAAAAGGCCGCGCCGGAGACCGGCGCGGCTCTTTCGGGGTGCCGTTCGCCGGCTACTCGAAGTGGAAGGTGGTGGTCGCGAACACCCTGTCCTCAGTCACCTTCTCCCGAGTGGGACAGTTGGAAAGTAGTCGGTGGTGTTCTTGTAGTTCGACGGCGTTTCACGCTCCCAACTCCCACGGACGTAAGCCACGTCCAAGGTCAGCGCGCCCTCGACCAGGACGCCAGCCCCCAGAGTCCAGTACTTCCGATCAGAGACGATGTTCGCTTGCGGGTAATCGCGATAGACAACCGACTCATCCAGGCTGCCCTGCTGGTAGACGTAGTCTGGATCTGCGGCGATCAACTTGTAGGGTAGGGGCTCGGTGAAGAACCCGGCTCGAACCCGGAGCGGGGCTGAACTGAACTGGTATTCGGCGCCGAGATTGAAGGCCGCTACGGAACGATAGACAGGCTTGGCGTTGTAGGGTAAGGCTGTCCTGAACCATGGGCAGCCAACTGAATCTTCCCGCGTAGTCGATCTGGGTGTAGTCGGTCCAGCCGAGGCCGCCAGCCAGCAGCAGGCCGTGTGTTCCCCAGGAGACGCCGCCCCGTACGGAAGCAGGCAACGTGATGTCGTCGCTGAATGCGACCCGGTCAATGAGATCGCGGGCGTACTCCTTGTTTTCCATGTATGTCGCTCCGGTGCCCGTGTAGTTCAGCTTTCGGGAAGTCCGACGGCTGCCCCGACCCGGCGCCGTGGTCCGAAGTGCCCGAGGATTCCGAACGATCCTGTGTATCCAGTCATTCCTCGTTCCGCCTTGCCTGGAGTCTGAGGAACGGCCAGTCTTCCGGGTCTCAGGGAGTCCGAGTGATCCAGGGAGGTACCCGTGACGCGGTACTGGGCCAAAGCGAAGTCCTCGGTGCGAGGAGCCGGTGAGATAGCTCACCGTGGCGCCCGACCGACAGGTTGGGGGAGAGGTCCATGGCCCCGGCCGCCGTCCACTGGTTCACGCATCCCCTCGCGTTGGTAGTCTCTCCACTCGGAAGAGACCCGGCGATCCTGGCGGTCATCGGCAGGGCGAACCCCTCCTGGAAATAGCTGGTGTCCAGTCGGCCACGCGGCTGAAACCGAACGCCAGGACCACGCTTCCCCGGTACGTGGGGATCGGGTAGGCCATGGCCGCGTGGTCGAGGCGGGTCTGTGAGATCGGGGGTGTCGTTGCGAGCGAAGTGGGTGACGGTGCTGCTGAGATCGTCGTAGGCCAGCCCGGCGGAGAACTCGATCCTGCGGATCTGGGCGAGGCCGGCCGGGTTGAAGGCCATCGCGGTCACGTCCTCGGCCACCGCGGTGTAGGCCATGCCCATGCCCATGGCCCGGGCGCCCATGCCGAAGATCGTCGGTCTCCGGCAGCTCGACCGGAGTGTCCGACCCCTGGGCCTGCGCCGTTCCCGGGCGCAGGAAAGCCCCAGCGCCGAGCACCCCGCAACGGCCAAAGCCCCGGACGCGCGCCAGCGCGAACCCCAGCCCTTCCGCCCTCGTCCCGCGAAGCTCGGTCACTCGATCGCGTCATATTTCTCCTACCTTGAGTTTGTCGTCCTTCGGCTTGGCCTTGTCGTGTCCTGCTTCTTGCCGTCGTCCTGGTTCTTGGCCGGTGGAGGGAGCGGGCGGCGGCTGCGGTGGCGTCGGGCCGGCGGATTGCGCGCGGCTTCAGGGTCCGCCCGGGCTGCTGGCCCGTCTCGGCCCGGCTCTGTCCGTGCTCCCCGAGTCCCTGGGTCTGCGGGCCCACCGAGGGCGATGCGGATCCGCCGCCTCCGGGGGCGGGATTGTAGACCGGCGGGCGGCTCGGAACCCCGCCCGCGCGCACGCCGCCCCGGCCTCCCACGTGCCGCTCGTCGTCCCCGGTGGCGATCCCGGTCCGGGATCCGCCGCCGGATCCCCCCGACCACCGGCCCCCGGGGGCGCCGGGCTCGGGATCGTAGTAGGGAAGCCACCACGGTCGGCCGTAGTAGGGGAAATACCAGGAACTGGTGTAGCCGTAGGGATCAGGTACGAGAGGCTGGGAGAACCCCTCGGAATGGCAGGAGGCGCAATCCGAATAGCGGTAGTCGCCGCCGTGGGTGTCAGCGGCGGTGAGGTCCGTGGTGGGGTGCTTGAGCACGGTGTAGCACCCGGCCAGGAACACGGCGGCCGCGACCGCCACGGGGAGCCTTAACGTCAACTGACTGGAAAATTTCAACTTACACCTCCGGGGGGGTGGGCGGACGACCCCGTGCCTATGATAACCTCCCCCATGGGGTTTGTGTTCCCCTCAAATGCGCTTTTCCCCTCTCCGGGAACCGTTTCCGGCCCTCGGGGTAGAACGCCCCGAGGTACCGCGAGATTGGATGGAGGCGCCTCTGGAAAGCCGAGCCTTCTACCAGGACCTCTCGGATGAGGACCTCATGGATCACGTGGTGGCGGGTAGCGAGACGGCCTTCGCCTGCGTCGTCGATCGCTACAAGAACCGCCTGCAGAACGTGATCTACCGGTACATCCGGGATTTCCAACGGGCCGAGGACCTCGCGCAGGAGGCCTTCGTCCGGGTCTATCTGCATCGTGAGCGGTACCGGAAGACCGGGAAGTTCTCGACCTGGATCTTCACCATTGCGGTGAATCTGGCCAAGAACGAGATTCGCCGGAAGGTGCGGCTGCGGAACGTTCTGAGCCTGGACCATCTGACCGAGGTCATGGGCTCCGTGGAGCCCCTGCTCCGGGACGACGAGCAGATCGGGACCGATCGGCGGGTGGAACAGGATCAAACGGGCCGGATGGTGGGCAAGGCGATCGCGCGCCTGCCCGACGTCTACCGGGAAGCGCTGATCCTCCGGGACCTGGAAGGTCTCTCCTACGAGGAGATCGGAGACATCCTGGACATCCCGGGAGGTACGGTGCGCTCCCGGATCAATCGGGCCCGTCTCATGCTCAAGGAGAAGCTCAAGACCATTGCGAAATCGGAGCTGTGATCCGGCGGCGGGCCGCTGGACGATCTAGGAGCCTCGGAATGAAACCTTGCCAACGCGTCGATTCCCTCCTGTCCGCCTATATCGAGTCCGAAACCAGCCCGGCTGAAACCCGCTTCATCGACGGCCACCTCACGGTCTGCCCCCGTTGCCGCGACCAGGTGAGCGGGATGGAGGCGCTCCTCGTCCGGCTCTCCCGGGTTCCCGGCCCCCGGGTCTCGGGGGACTTCACCCAGCGCGTTCTCGCCGAGGTGAACGGCCTCCCCGCCGCCGGGCTCGAAGTGCCGGTGGTGCCACTGCCTTCCCGGCGCGCCGCGTGGTGGGGGGTCCCCCTGGCCGCCGCCGCGGCCCTGGCCGTGGCCTTCCTCGGGATCTCCCAGTTCCGTTCGCCGGAGCCTCGAACCGGTCCGACCCGGGCCGATCGGGCCGTGACCGCGGCTCCCGCACCCGAACTCGCGGCCGGGAATCCCGGCGCGACCGCCTCCCAACCGGTGGACTTCGGGCCCACCCCTCCGGTGGCCACCATTTCCGATCTCTATCCGGGCATCGACACCGAGGCCGAGGGTCCGGAGCAGTCGCTGGGGATGGCCCAAGACAGCTACGCCCTCGAGGACTGGGTCCTCCGGGAGCCCCCCGGGGGCGGTGACGCCGTGCTCACCCGCGTGGGGAGCGACCCCACCGCCAAGGTGGTGGTGACGTTCTGATGCGCGGCTGGGTAGGGTTCGGTCTGGTCGCGGTTCTCGCGATCCGGGTGAGCGTGGCCGACGCCGGTCCCGCCGGCTCCGGGGTTCCGCGCGAGTCCCGCGGGCGGACGGGCTTCTCCGATCTCGCCGCCGGGGTCACCCGGGTGGCGAACGGGGCCTCGCCCTACCTGGTGCGGGTGATCCGTGCCACCGAGGATCCCTCCGGAGCCCCCATTGGACGCACCCGCCCCCGCATCATCGGCTCCGGAGTATCCCTCGGCGGGGGTCGCATCCTCACCTGTGCCGGGGTGGTGGGACCGGCCCGGGAGGTCCTGGTCACCGCGGCCGACGGCGATACCCTGCCGGCCAGGGTCCTGGGCGTGGACCGACGCACCAATCTGGCGGTCCTGGAGAGCCCGGGTCTGAGCCTACCCGCCATTCCGGTGGCCGAGGACGCCCTGCTCTTCCCCGGCGACCTCGTGGTGGCGCTGGGGATGGGTCCGCCGGGCGCCCCCACCGCCAGCTTCGGGTCGGTGATCCTGGTCCAGGGACCCAACCTGGGGTATAGCGACGTGGAGATGGTTCAGGTCTCCGCCCCGGTCTATCCCGGAATCACCGGAGGCGCGCTCCTGAACGGCGAGGGCGAGATGGTGGGTCTCATTTCCGGTCGGGTGGAGATGGAGCCGAGCCGGGCCATGGTGCCCGCGGGCGCCGACATGGTGGCCGGGTTCCTCTACCGGGGGCGAATCGCCACCGCCTCTCCGGCCGCGGCCACCGTCGCCCTTCCCGCGGGCCACGCCATGGAGACCGCGCGTGAGCTGATCCGTCTCGGCTACGTGGAACGCGGCTATCTCGGCGTGCAGGTCGAGCTGAGGGAGTCGGCGCACCCGCGGGGTCGCGAGCTCCGCGGGGTGATCGTCCATCGCCTGGTGGAGGGGGGACCGGCGGCCAGCGCGGGCCTTCTCCCCGGAGACGTGATCCTCGACTATGCCGGAGCCCGCGTGCAGAGTCCCGAGGACCTCTCATTCCTGGTGGCGGCCACCGTCCCTGGATCGCACATTCCCATCCGCTTCCTCCGCCGCGGCACCCGGACCACGGTCTATGCGGACGTGGAGCAGGCCCCCGACGTTCCCTGGACCCCGGAGATGGACGCCTCCCTGAGCAGCCGGGGCGGGGCCGGAGCCGGGGTCGCCCCCGCCGTTCGCTGAGCCTATAATCCCCCCATGAACATCATCACCCGCGGCGGCGCGACGACCGCGCCGCGGACCGGCGCGCTCTTCCTGACTATTCTGGTTCTCTTGTCCGGATGCGGACAACGAACTCCTCCGGGAGCGGTGGGGGCCAACGACGAGGTCTCGGTGCTCACGAACACCTCCCGCCGGGGTCCGGTGGCGGACGCCATCGAGCAGCTCTATCAGTACCCCGTTCAGACCGGCCCCACCGTGGCCAACGGGACCGAACCCGCCTTCCGTCTCGACTTTCCGCCCTACGACCGCTTCGTCACCTACAAGTACGTGAAGAACCAGATCGTCGCCGTGGATCTGTCCCGGGACGACGCCCTGGCCCACGATCTTCCGGGCATGCTGGGAAAGGCGGGAAGGGACCAGATCAAGGCGCGGACCCCCTTCCGGCTCCTGGCCCGGGACCGGTGGGCCACCGGACAGACCACCCTCTTCGCGGTGGCGTGGTCGGATGCCGACCTCCTGCACCTCTTCACCGGGGCGGACTCCACCGAGCTCCGGTACGAATACTCGGATGCGGTGGTGGAGGGGTTGACCAAGACCATGTTCGGTCTGGGGGAGGAAACGGAACTCACCGCCGAGGTGGCCCGAAAGTACGGCTGGACCCTTCACCTCCTCGACGGCTTCTACGCCGCCGAGGACCCCAAGCGCGATTTCGTCAAGTTCAACGCCGCCGACCCGGTGCGTCTGGTCCTCGTCCACTGGGTCGACGAAAAGGTTCCGCTCGTTCCCGCCGCCTGGGACTCGGTGCTCTCCGACATTCTCGAGGTCTACAACGACGGCGATTTCTTCATGCCGTCGCTCACCCGGAGCCGGACGGTGCAGTTCCAGGGACGGCCGGCGGTGCGCTGGGGCGGCATCTGGCAGAACGAGAAGTACGTGATCGGAGGTCCGTTCGTGGCCTACGCCCTCCAGCGCGGGGATCGCTCCTATCTCCTGATCGGCCAGGTCTTCGCCCCAGGGCAGGACAAGGTGCCCATCCTCCGGCAGGTGGATTCCATCCTTCACACCTTCGAGGTGGTCCGCTAGATGAGGCGGGCCGGCGGATCCCGGGCGCCGCGCACCCCGGCGCGGGACGGGGGCTAGATGGCCTTGGTGCGAGTCCGGGTGGGGGAGACCGCCTACCCGGTGATCATCGAAGCCGGGCTGGTTTCCCGGGTCGGGGCCCTGGTGCGCGAGCGTCTCGAGGCCCGGCGGGTGGCGGTCGTCGCCGACCGGAAGGTGGCGAAACTCCACGGGCAGGCGCTCGAGCAGGGGTTCGCCGAAGCCGGGGTCGAGGTGATCGCGCGGATCGAGGTGCCCCCGGGGGAAAGGGCCAAGTCCCTGGCGCGGGTCCGGGTCCTGTACGAGGCGCTTCTCGCCGCCGGAGTGGATCGATGGACCCCGGTGGTGGCTCTGGGGGGCGGGGTGACCGGCGACCTGGCCGGTTTCGCCGCCGCGACCCTGTACCGAGGTCTCCCCCTCGTCCATGTCCCCACCACGGTCATCGCCCAGGTGGACAGCTCGGTGGGTGGAAAGACCGGGGTGAACTTCGGGGGAGGGAAGAACCTGATCGGGGCTTTCCATCAGCCGGCGCTGGTGGCGGCGGATCCGGAGCTTCTGGCCAGCCTGACCCCCCGCGACTACCGGGCGGGCCTGGCCGAGGCGGTGAAGATCGGGGTGACCCTGCGGCCCGACCTCATGGCCGCCCTGGAGGAGGGCGCCGGCCGCGTCCTGGCCCGCGACCCCGGGATCCTGATCGAGGTGATCACCGCCTGCGTGGAAGCCAAGGGAGAGGTGGTGGGGCGGGACGAACGCGAGGAGGACGTGCGAGCGGTCCTCAACTACGGGCATACCCTGGGCCACGCCCTCGAGGCGGAGACCCTGGGACGTCTCCGACACGGCGAGGCGGTGGCCATGGGAATGAACGGCGCCGCCTGGTTGGGGGAGGCGCTGGGGGTCACCGCCCCGGGGGTGCGCAAGCGCCAGAACGATCTCTTGGTCAGGCTGGGCCTCAAGCTCACCCGTCCGGAGGCCGATAAGAGGACGATAGCGCGCAAGCTCAAGCTGGACAAGAAGGTGCGGGACTCGAGAACCCGCTTCGTGTTGACACTCCAGATGGGCGGTGCTAGCGTCTGGCCGCGTGTACCGGATGGGCTTCTCAGGGACGCCGTCGAGTTGGTGACGTCCTAGTAGAGGTCCTCCCGGGCCGGGACGACCTCGATCCGGGGCCCCGTTCCCGGGGTCGGAGCCGGGTTCTGGAACCCGGACCCTCCGGCTCACCACCGGAATCAGGCGCCGCCGCGTCGGAGGGTCTGCGCGACCTCTCTTTGCGCTGGGCGCCTCTTGCTTTCCGAGCTCCGAGACGAGAGGTCCCATGAGAATCGAAGAGGTCCGACGGCTGATCCGGCTGGTGGAAGAGAGTGAAATCGGCGAGCTCGAGGTGTGGAAGTGGTGGGGGCGAATCCGGATCCGGAAGGGAAGCGGGGAGAACGGCGGTCCGGTCCATGTGGCCGTGGCTGGTTCGGTGCCCGAGGCGCGGCCGGCCGCGCTCCCTGCGGAGCCGGCGACGCCGGCCCCGACCCCGGTCTCCGAACCGGAGATCGACTCGGCGGCCGGGCTCACCGCGATCAAATCCCCCATGGTGGGGACGTTCTACCGGGCGCCGGCCCCGGACGCGGAGCCTTACATGGAGCCGGGGTCCTCGGTGGAGCCGGGCCAGACGGTCTGCATCATCGAGGCCATGAAGCTGATGAACGAGATCCAATCCGAGGTGCGGGGAAAGATCGTCCAGGTCCTGGTGGATAACGCCAAACCGGTCGAGTTCGGCCAGGCCCTGTTCCTCGTCCAAGAAACTTGATCCGGGGGGATTCGGAGGTCCGGGTATCATGAACATCCGCCACACACTCGAGCGCATGAGCCAGGCCGGCGCGTCCGATCTCCATATCAAGGCAGGCACCCCGCCGACCATCCGCGTGGACGGCAAGCTCATCCCCCTGGACGAGCCCGAGCCCAGCAGCAAGGACATCGAGTCCATCGTGGAGCAGATCCTGACGCCCAACCAGCAGAAGGCGTTCGAGAACTCCCACGAAATCGACTTCGCCTTCTCCGTTCCCGGACTTTCCCGGTTCCGCTCCAATTTCTACAAGCAGCGGGGGACGGTGGCGATGGCCTTCCGGCAGGTCCCGTTCGGGGTGCCGAGCCTCGAGGATCTGAACCTTCCCATGGTGCTCGCCGACCTGGTGCAGAAGCCGCGCGGTCTCATCCTCGTCACCGGCACGGTGGGCACCGGAAAATCCACCAGCCTGGCCTCGATGATCGACTATCTCAACAACAACATTGCCCGAAACGTCATCACGGTGGAGGACCCGGTGGAGTTCCTTCACCGGGACAACCTCTGCATGATCAGCCAGCGTGAAGTCGGGCTCGACACCGAGTCCTACCACGACGGGTTGAAGTACATTCTTCGCCAGGATCCCGACGTGATCCTGATCGGTGAAATCCGCGATCAGGTGACGATGAAGGTCGCGGTCATGGCCGCCGACACCGGTCACCTGGTCCTTTCGACCCTGCACACGCCGGACGCCGCGCAGACCATCAACCGCATCATTTCCTTCTTCCCGCTGCAGGAACACGAGGAGGTTCGATACCTCCTCGCCTCGAACCTGGCCGCGGTCTGCTCGATGCGCCTGATCCCCCACAAGAGCGGGCACGGCCGGGTGCCCGCGGTCGAGGTCATGATCAACACCGCGACCATCAAGGAGTACATCACCGACTCCCACAAGACGCCCATGATCTACAAGGCGATCCAGGAGGGCGTGAACCAGTACGGCATGCAGACCTTCGACCAGGACCTGATGCGCCTCTACCGCGAGGACAAGATCACCTACGAAGACGCCCTGCGCTACTGCACCAATCCCGCCGAGTTCGACCTCCGGGCCCGCGGGATCCACTCCGCCTCGGATACGTCCTGGGATTCCTTCGAGCAGGAGCGGCCGGCCTAGCTGGGTCGCGAGCGGGGGGGTATGTTCAGCAAGATTCTCGTGGCGAACCGCGGGGAGATCGCGGTCCGGGTCATTCGGGCCTGCCGGGAGCTGGGGATCCGAAGCGTGGCCGTGTACAGCGAGGCGGACGCCGACTCGCTGCACGTCCGGTTGGCCGACGAGGGGGTCTGCATCGGCCCCCCCCCGGCGCCCGAAAGCTACCTCAACGTCCCCCGGATCATCAGCGCGGCCGAGGTCACCGGGGCCGACGCGATTCACCCCGGCTACGGGTTCCTGTCCGAGAACGCCGATTTCGCCGAGGTCTGCACATCCTGCCGCATCTCCTTCATCGGCCCCACCGGGGCCCAGATCCGGGCCATGGGAGACAAGGCCAGCGCCCGCGCGGCGATGAGCGCGGCCGGGGTGCCGGTGGTCCCGGGAACCGACGGCCCGGTTGATGATCCAGAAGTCGCGGTGAAGCAGGCCGAGGGCTTCGGCTTCCCGGTCATCATCAAGGCGGTGGCCGGGGGCGGCGGGAAGGGCATGCGGGTGGCCCGCTCGGCGGCGGAGTTCCTGGAGCAGTTCCAGATGGCCCGCTCCGAGGCTCAGGCCGCGTTCGGAAACGGGTCGGTGTACGTGGAGCGTTATCTGGCCCGGCCCCGCCACGTGGAGATCCAGATTCTCGGGGACCGCCACGGCAACCTCATTCACCTGGGCGAGCGCGACTGCTCGGTCCAGCGCCGCCATCAGAAACTCATCGAAGAATCCCCCTCGCCCGCGGTCACCCCCGATCTCCGGCGGCGGATGGGGGAGGCGGCGCTCCTCGGAGCCCGGGCCATCGACTACGAAGGGGTGGGGACCATCGAGTTCCTGCTCGACGAGACGGGTGAGTTCTATTTCATGGAGATGAACACCCGGCTCCAGGTGGAGCACCCGGTCACCGAGTGGGTGACCGGACTCGATCTGGTGGCGGAGCAGATCCGGGCCGCGGCCGGCGAGCCGCTCTCGGTGACCCAGGACCAGGTCCGGCTCCGGGGCCACGCCATCGAGTGCCGCCTGAACGCGGAGGACCCCGACCACAACTTCCGCCCCAGCCCGGGCCGGGTGGAGTTCCTCCACTTTCCCGGTGGACCCGGGGTAAGGGTGGACAGCCATCTCTACCAGGGGTACCGGGTCCCCAGCTACTACGACTCGATGATCGGGAAGCTGATCGTATGGGCGGAGGACCGCCCCCAGGCCCTGGCCCGGATGCGGGGAGCGCTGGGGGAACTGGTGGTGGACGGGCTGCACACCACCGCGCCCTTCCACCTCAAGGTCCTGGACCACCCCGCGTTCCAGGCGGGCGACGTCAACACACGGTTCGTGGAACGGATGGCCGAGGAGTCGATGCCCGTGGAAGCGGCGGAGGTTTCTTGAGCGCCGATCGTGAACGCCGCCTGAGCTTCGTCTTCACCCCGGGGGAGGTCCAGGACGGGCTTCTGCGCGAGGCGACGGTGGCCCTGGTCGACGTCCTCCGCGCCACATCGGTCATCCCCCAGGCCTTCGCCTCCGGGGCGGCCCGGGTGATCCCCGCGGACTCGGTGGAGTACGCCACCGGCCTCCTGGCCTCGCTGGATCGAAAGACCACGCTGCTCTGCGGAGAGCGGGAGGGGAAGAAGATCCCCGGATTCCATCTCGGCAATTCCCCCCTGGAGTACGTGCCCAAGGAGGTGAAGGGGAAGACCCTGATCTTCACCAGCACGAACGGTTCCCAGGCCATGTTGCGCTGTCAGGCGGCGCCGGAGCAGGTCCTGGCCTCCTTCGTGAACGCCACCCAGGCGGTGGAGCGGCTTCTCCGGCCCGGGCGGGACATCCTGGTGGTCTGCTCGGGGAAACTCGGCCGGTCCGCCCTCGAGGACGCGGTTCTGGGCGGGTTGTTGGTGGACCGGCTTCTCACCCGCGTCCCGGATCTGGTGGCCGACGACGGGGCGCTCATGGCGCGAGGCTTGTGGCGACGCTGGGAAGAGGACATCCCCGGGATGCTCGCCGCCTCCAGCCACGGGACCTACCTGGCCTCCCTGGGGTTCGAGACGGACCTGGAGTTCTGCGCCCGACTGGACAGCGTGCGGGCGGTGCCGGTGCTCAAGGACGGGAGGATCGAACCGGAGCCTGGCGCCGCGGCTCAGCCGCGCTCCCAGGCCTCGACGTAGGCGCGCGCGGCGGCCTCGGGATCGGACGCGCCGAGAACCCCGCTCACCACCGCCATCCCCGCCGCCCCCGCCCGCTTGAGATCCGGCGCGTCCCCGGGCCGCACCCCCCCGATGGCCACCACCGGGATCCTGGCCACGGCCGCGATGGCCCGAATGCCCGCGAGCCCGATCACCCGGGCCCCGACCTTGGTGCCGCTCGGGCGTAGCGCTCCGGTCCCCAGGTAGTCCGCCCCCGCCGCCTCGGCCGCCTCCGCCCGGTCCGCCGTCCGTGCGGACACCCCCAGGAGGAGATCCCCCAGCACCCGCCGGGCGGCGAGGGGAGGGAGATCGTCGGGCCCCACGTGCGCCCCGTCCGCCCCGGCGGCCCGGGCGACGTCGGGGCGGTCGTCGACCAGGAGCGGGGTCCCGGACTCCCGGCAGACCGCCAGGAGGGAGATCGCCGCTTCGACCAGGGCCTTCGCCGTCGCGCCCTTTCCCCGGACCTGGATGAGTCCGGCGCCGCCCCGGATGGCGGCGCGCGCCCGCTCCGGATCCGGAGGGGCTCCTTCCGCCCCCAGATCCGCGATCACCATGAGCCGGAGGGCGCGCGGATCGAGCGGCCGCGTCACTTGGGGGTCCGGACCAGGAGGAACACCCCCAGCCCGATGAACACGAGGTTTCCCAGCCAGGCGGCAACCAGCGGGGGAAGCGTGCCGTTGTTGCCCAGCACCTGACCGGCGCGGATGAGGCTCCAGTAGGCGAAGGCGATGCCCAGGGAGATTCCGAACCCCAGGGCGATCCCGCCCCGACGGATCTGCACGGCCAGGCTGGAGCCGATCAGGATCACCACCAGGCTCACCAGGGGGAAGGCGAACCGGAGCTGGATCTCGGTCTCATAGCGCTCGACCGTGCTCCCGCTCTGGCGAACCCTCTCGGCGTAGCGTCGGAGCTGGGTGAAGGACATCTGCTCCGGACGCATCTCCTCCTTGGCGAAGTCCCCCGGGAGTTCCGGGAAATCGGTCCTCAGGGTGTCGAAGGGGACCGCCCGCTCCAGCCCCGCGGCGTCGAAGGTCCGTTCCATCCCGTCCACCATCACCCAGTGCCCGTTCCTCCAGATCGCGGAGCGGGCGTCGATACGGCGGGTCATGCGGTCCCCGTCGAATTCCTGGACGGTGGCGTCGACCATGGCCATTCGCGGGATATCGTAGCGGCGGATCACGAACAGGCGGTTGTTCCGTCCCAGGTAGGTCACGTTGTTGCGACTCCCCAGGCTCTTGAGACTCCTGCCCTTGATCTCGTGCTCCATGATCTCGGAGGCCCGCCGGTTCGCCTCGGGCATGAAGCCCTCGCCCAACCCGAAGGTGGCCGCCGAGAGGAGGAACCCCAGGACGTAGAGGGGGAGAAGGAGGCGGTAGAGGGACATCCCCGCCGCCTTCAGCACCGTGACCTCCTGGAAGCGGGTCATGGACCCCAGGCAGAGGAAGGTGGCCAGGAGGGGGGCGACCGGCCCCACCAGGATCGCCTTGTAGGGGAGCGAATACGCGTAGAAGCGGAGGATCTGACCGACGCTGGCATCGTAGTCGAGAAAGGTGTCGATCTTCTCCATGGCGTCGAAGAGCACCACGAAGGCCACGAAACCGATCATGGCCAGGAGGTAGTACCGCACGAATTCCCGGAGGACGTAGCGATCGATCACCCCGAGGGGATGGAGGCGCCGGGCGGCGGTGGAGCTCATTCAGCGCATTCCCCGGGCGGTTCCCCATCCCACCACCGAGACCGCGAGGTAGACCCCGAGGATCCCGAAGATCAGGTTGGGAAGCCACATGGACATGAAGGGGGAGAGGAAACCCCGGTCGGCGAGCTGTTCGCCGGCGATGAGAAAGAGGTAGTAGGTGATGAAGAAGGCCACCGCGATGGCCATGTTGGCGAACCCTCCCTTGCGGGTCCGGATACCCAGGGGGCCGCCCACCAGCACGAACACCACGCAGGCCACCGGGATCGAGAACTTCTTGTTGATCTCCACCTTCAAGGAGTCGATCCGCCGGTCGAGGCTCTGGAGGTCGAGCCGGTCGGCCATGAGAGTCTCTTTGGCATCGGTCAGGGCCCGGCTGGTGTCGGGGGGGACGGATGGGCGCCGCGCAGGGCCCCGACCGCCGCGCCGATGAGCGCGCCCAGGCCGTGGGGTGGGGCCGCCTTCCGCTCGAATGCCGCGTAGGACGGGTAGCCCGCCTGCTGGGCCTTGGAGTCCAGCCGGGCCAGCCGCTCCCCCCGCTGGGCCCGGAGACGACCTATCTCCCGCTCCATCATGGCGATGTTCATCTCCCGCTCGCCCCGGCTCTGACGGTCGAGCTTCTGGAGCTCGACCCCCGGGTTGTGGAGAAAGATGGTGTCCTCCTTGAACTCCCCGAGCCGGTACTTGCCCTCGCCCGCTTCTCCCGGGACCTCGTGGATCTCCCCGTCCCGGAGATCGAGCCTCAAGGTGGCCCCGCGATCGATGTACTTCATCGTCCCCGACTTGGCGAGAATGGTGGTGGGGATCCTCCCCTGGCTGTAGTCGTAGATGGTAATGTCGCTCATCTCGCCGGTCCGGTCGTCGATGTTCTTGACCAGGATACTGTAGTTGTTGAAGGCATTGACGAACACGCCGGGCTCGATCCGCGCCGCCGGCCGTTTGCGGTGAATGGCCAGGCTCAGGTTCGCGAACCGATGATTGGTCTCGGGCAGGATGTAGTTGTTGAACAGGGTGAGGAATCCGGCCAGGACGACCGCGGCCAGGAGGGGGCCCCGGAGCACCCGGCCGAGGTTCACCCCGAGGGCGCGCATGGCGGTGATCTCGTTGTCCTGGGCCAGGCGTCCGAACGTCATCAGGGCGGCCACCAGCACCCCGCACGGGAAAGAGAGGGCGAAAATCCACCCCAGGGCCAGGAGGAACAGCTCCAGAACCGCGAGGGGGGGGATCCCCTTGGACAGGATGAGGTCCAGGTAGTCGAAGAGGAAATCGATCACGAACAGGAACGTGACCAACCCCAGCCCCAGGAAGAAGGGCAGGACCGACTCCCGGAGAACGTACCGTTCCAGGCGGAGCACCGGACTCTTGAAACTCAATGCGCCTTCTTGGGGTTACAGGGCTTTGAGGCCGGGAGGGCGGCGGAATCCACCCACCGGATGCGGCAGTCTAGGTCATGCGCACGCGACCCACAAGGGAGCCGTCTGCCCCGGGCCGCGTTTTGCGATGGCGTCAACTCTCTACCTCTCATAGGATTACCCGCTTCGGACACGTCCTGGGAGGACCGATCGGCACGTGGTTAAGGCTCTGTCGGCGACAGCTGTGCTCTTGGTGGCCCTCGCCGCCGTCCCCCTGAAAACGACACCTGTCGTATTGGCCCAGGGGACGTCGTTCAGAGACCCGCCTCCGCGCACCCCCACGTATCGGGGCCCCACCGCCCTGTTCGACCCCGATGATCCCTTCCAGAGCCTCCAGTGGACCCTGGGGATCACCCTCCCCCCGCGGAACCGGCTCGGTTCGGCCCGGCTCGGGCTCACTCCCCGGGTGGACTACGATACCGACCGCCACCGCGTTCTCATAACCTACCAGGCGGGGGGGACCGACATTCTCCTCCCCCTGGCCATGACCCCCGGGGAATACGCGGACGAGACCTTTCGGACCCAGCTCCGGCGCGCCTGGATCGAGAGCAACCGGCGGGTATTGTCGGAGAACCTGAGCCAGCAGCAGCGGGGCCTGGTGAACCTGTCCCTCCCCTTCGAGCTTCCCTTCACCGCGAAGATCTTCGGCGAGGGGGCCCCCAACCTCCGGGTATCGGGAAGCGAGCAGATCACCTTCTCCGGGACCTCGAGCTGGGTGGTGGGTCAGGTGACCGGGGAGCGAGGCGGCGGATCCCTCTTCCCGAAGCTCGACATGCGGCAGCGCCTGAACGTCAATCTCCAGGGCACGATCGGGAGCAAGCTCTTCATCGACGTGGCCCAGAACAGCGAAGCCCTCACCCCGCTGGAGAACTCCATCAAGATCCGCTACAAGGGGGGGAGGACGAGATCGTCAAGTCGGTGGAGCTGGGAAACACCAACCTGAGCCTTCCGGCGACCCAGTTCGTCTCCTTCTCCACCCGTCAGGAAGGCCTGTTCGGGGTCAAGGCCACCGCCGAGGTGGGGGACATCGGGTTGACCGCCATCGCCAGCCGGCAGGAGGGCGAGAGCGGCCAGACCACGATCACCGGCGGGGCCAAGGAACAGAGCAAGGAGATCAAGGACTACGAGTTCCTTCCCTCCCGCTACTTCTTCCTGAGCGATCCGGACTACGCCGAAATCCCCTCGATCCCTTCGGGAGCCATCCACGTTTATCTCGACGACCAGGTCGTGCAGAACGACGCGGAGCAGGGAGCGCTGACCGCCCAGGTATGGCTGGACCCCGCCCAGAAAACCCCTACCAAGGCTCCCTACGAGGGCACCTTCCAGCTCCTCCGGGCCGAGGACGACTACACCGTCTTCAACAACCAGAACTTCTCCGAACCGGTCCTGGTACTCAGGAACGGGCTGAGCGAGAATCAGGTCCTGGCCGTCTCCTACCTCCAGGTGTCGGACGGGGACACCGTGGAGGTGGGGACCTACTACACGACGGGGCTGGACACCCTCCAGCTCAAGATGCTCCGGCCCACCAACAGCACCTGGGGCACCGAGAAGCTGGACGAGAGCGTCTGGGGTCCGGTGCGCCGGCTGGAGCTTCGGAACGCCTACAGCCTGGGGGCCACCAACCTCGATCCCGAGACCTTCGATCTCAAGATCGTGAGGGACATCGGCGGGACCAACCGCTCCGACCTGGTCGACTCCACCGGCAAGACCATTCCCTACCTCCAGATCTTCGGGCTGGACCAGCGGAACAACGATGACGCCACGGACTACACCCCGGACAACAAGGTGGACCCGGAGTTCATCGACTACACCGCCGGAGTGCTCTTCTTCCCCGACCTCCGCCCCTTCGATCCCAGCGCGGTGGACGTCGACGGTTCCGGCTCGTCGGGCTTCCGGGGAAGGTCCTGGCCCATCCCGCCCGGCCGGAACCGGCCCTACGTGCTCAAGAGCGACGAACGGGCCCCGGGAATCTACGACCTCCGCTACAACTATCTCCGGGACAACTGGCAGCAGAGCCATCTCTACAACATCGAGACCAGCTACCGCACCGCGGTCAACACCATCCAGCTCAACACCGGGCTGGGTCAGATCCTGGAGAACTCGGAGACGGTCCGTCTGAACGGCGAGGTGCTCACGCGGGGCACGGACTATACGATCTTCTACGACACCGGAGTGGTCACCCTGAAGAGCGATCGGGCGACCGCACCCGGGGCCGATCTGGTGGTCACCTACAACTACGACTCCCCGTTCACCGCCGGATCCCGGAGTCTGATGGGGGCCAGCCTGAGCACCAAGGTCACCCCGAGCAGCAGATTCAACTTCTCGACCTCCTGGCTCCACGAGAGCCGGGGAGTTCCGGAGCAGCGGCCCCGGCTGGGAAACGAGCCCACCAAGACCACGGTGGGGGATCTTTCGGGACAGCTCCGCCTCACCCCCTGGGCCCTGACCGAGTGGGTGGACAAGCTCCCGCTGGTCAGCACCACCGTCCCCTCCCAGGTCAGCCTTACCGGGGCCCTGGGTCTCTCCTTCCCCGATCCCAACACCCGGAACGTGGTCTACATCGACGACATGGAGGGGGCGGAGGTCGTCACCTCGGCCGGGGTGAACCGGTACAACTGGTTCTACTCCAGCCCCCCCGCCTCCGCGGTGAGATACCAGGCCGGGTCCACCACTCCCTTCGAGGCCACGCCCCTGGCCACCGACCGGGGAAGGCTGCTCTGGTTCTCGCCCACCACGGTGCTGGCCGGGGACATCACCCCGGGGGCGCAGACTGAAACCGAGAAGAACGACGTGGTTCCGGTGCTGGAAACGATCTACATCCCGCAGAAGGACCCCGGTCCCAACGGTTCCTGGGGCGGGCTCGTCACGTCTCTGGCCGGGACGGGGGGGATCGATCTCTCGACCGCCCAGTACGTCGACGTCTGGGTGAACGACTTCAAGAACTACCGGGATGCCCGGGACCGGAGGAAGGGCGAGATCATGATCGATCTCGGGGTGGTGAGCGAGGACGCGGTGTGGGACCCCCTTACCCCTCCCGAACCGCCGAACGGCACGCTCGACACCGAGGACCGGAACAACCTGGGCGGGCAGGTGGATTACGACAAGGACCTGGGTTTGGACGGGGTGGCCGACGACAAGGAGACGGCCCAGCCCGAGAAGCAGCGCTTTGCCGCCTCGTCGCCGGCCCAGGACCCGGCCGGGGACGACCGCTACCCGACCACCATCAACACCAACCTTCCCGAACGCACGACCAAGGATCGTCTGGCCAAGTACCTGGGCATCAACGGGACCGAGCGGAACCAGCAGACCGACACCGAGGACCTGAACAAGGACGGCATTCTCCAGAAGACCAACAACTATGTGGAGTACCAGATCGACCTCGCCGCCCCCGCCTTCACGGATCTGGGCCGGGATTACCAGGACGATTCGAGGTTCACCCGGGCGGGCAACGGCTGGCGGCTCTACCGGATTCCTCTCAGCGACGTGTACAACCAGGTGGGCACGGTGGACTTCACCGCGGTCCAGCACATGAGGGTCTGGTTCCGGGGGGTCGGCGACCAACCTTCGGGGGATCCGGATACCCTGGACATCCAGATCGCCGGCATCGAAGTGGTGGGAAACCGCTGGCAGGTCGCCCCCTCCACCGAGCTGGCCTCCGACGAACTCTTCAACGTCGCGGTGGTGAACAACAAGGAGAATTCGAACTACCAGCCGCCGTTCGGGATCCAGCGGGTGAACAGCGTGCAGGAACGCGAACAGAGCATCTCCCTGGAGTACGAGAACTTCCGGGATGGCAACGAGCTCCAGGCCTACCGGCCGGTCCAGACCTCGTCCGACTACACCCTTTACCAGGTGGTGGCCTACTACGTGAGCCCCCAGTTCGAGTCGCCGGACGACTCCGTCGAGTTCTATCTCCGATTCGGCAGCAACGCCGCCACCGACACCCTGTCCTACTACGAGATCTCCACCACCCTCACCCGGGACGACCCCCGTCTCCGCGCCGACCACTGGCTCGATCTCCGGTTCAAGCTCACCGATTTGAGCCGGCTCAAGCTGAACGCGCCTCCGGGGACTCCCGCCGACTCGTTCCTGGTCGGCGGGCCGCCCTCCGCGCCACCGCCTCCCGGAGGCTACGGAGGCGGTGGCCACGACAAGTTCATTCGAACCGGGGCGTCGGAGAGCGTCCACTCCGCGCCCGCCGACATCGGGAACGGGCTCTATGTCACCGTCCGGGGTCTGCCCTCCTTCAGCCGGGTGCGTCGACTCAGCGTCGGGCTACGCAACAAGTCCGGCCACGAGATCCCCAAGGGCACGGTGTGGTTCGACGAGCTCCGGATGGGAGCGGTGCGAAAGGAGGCGGGCGTGGCCGGTCGGGCCGCGGTAAACGTGACCCTGGCCGATCTGGCCAGCCTCCAGGCCACGGTCTCCACCACGTCGGCCGACTTCCTGCGCCTCGGTCAGACGCGCGGCTCGGGGACCACCCAGCTCAGCTACAACTTCGGAACCCAGGTGAATCTGAACAAGTTCGCCGATCCCCTGCGACTCCGGGCGCCTCTCCGCTTCAACTACAAACGGGACCGCCAGACTCCCAAGTTCATTCCCAACAGCGACGTGGAGTTCAAGGGCGGGGGGAGCGGGCGGGACATCACCGAACAGGGCCAGAAAGACGTATCGCTCACCCTGGGCCGCGACCCCCAGGGCTACAGCCCGGCGCTCGTGCACTACACGCTGGACGCCATGAACCTGGGAGGGTCGGCCTCCTCGAGCTACAACCTGGGGGTGACCCAGGTAGACAGCACCAAGCGGGTCAACGGGAATTTCAGCTATTCCCCCGGTATCTCCCAGATCCATCCCCTCCGGGTTTTCAATCGGGTGAGCGTCCGCCCCTGGCCGACCAGCTTCAACCTGGGGCTGGCCGGGGGGACGTCCGAGCAGTTCCACTACTCACGGGACGAACGAAATCCAGAGATGCTCAGCTTGGCCAACCAATCGAAGAGCCGGACCGGGATTCTGACCCTCTCCACCGGTTTCCAGCCACTGGGCGGCCTCCTCGGGTGGAGCTGGAACTCCACCCGGGACCTGATCGACGACCATTTCGGACCGGACAGTTCCATCGTGCGTCTGCAGCGACCGCAGGGGTCCTTCTTCGGGCTCAACACCGGACGGGAGACCCACCAATCCCAGAGCACGAACTTCAACTACACCCCCCCGCTGATGGGCGCGTTGCGGCCGAGGTTCGCGTGGAGCAGCAACTACAACCGGAATTCGGATCCGAACCTGACCCGGGCGGACTTCGACAGCACGGTGATCGAGCTCTCGAACGGCAACAACGCGAACCTCGTCCTGACCCTTCCCCTGGGGCACGCGGTGAAGAAGCTCCTGGGGTCGTCGTCGGAGACCCAAACGCTCCCCCGCCCGCCGGCCGCGAGCCAGAACCGTCAGGGACGCGGAGCACCCCCGCCCCCGGGCGGGGTTACCGCCCCCGCCGACACCGCGCACGGGGGAGAGCCGGAGAAGCCGAAGGGGCCGGGGACCGGGGATCGCCTACGCTCCCTGTTCACCCGCTACATCGTGCTCTCGGACATCCAAACCTCGGCCACGTTCGGCCGCCGCAGCTCGTACACCGGGATCCACGGAGACGCCCCCCTGGCCTACCGGCTTGGACTCACCCGGGACGTGGGGTTGGGATCCAGCGTCCAGCCGGTGGGTCGCGCCCCCTTCAACCAGACCTTCGGTGAGACCCAGACCTATCGGGGAAACGGCAACGTCAAGCTCCTGAGCAAGGTGACGCTCGACTTCTCCTTCCAGAAGCAGAAGGACATGAACCGCACCAACAACGGTGTGGGGCGGGTGGAGGACAACACCACCTGGCCGGAAATCCGGTTCAACTGGGGGGACATTCACAAGCGGCTGCCCCTGATCCGGACCATCTTCACCGATTTCCGCACCGTGTCCACCACCTTCAGCCGGCAAACCCGGAAGAGCGGGACGGACTTGAACCCGAACGAATCGATCTCCATCACCCGGAACTGGCGCCCCCTGGTGAGCATCCAGGGCACGTTGAAGGGGAACTGGCGAACGAGTTTCGCCGCCAACCGGAGCTCCACCACCACCGAGAGCCAACGCGAGGGGAGCGCGGGACTGACCAGCGATCAGACCACGGTGAGCTACAACCTGACCCTCGGGAAGCGCTTCACCCGGGGTGGGCCGGGGTCCGGCAAGGACATCGACCTTACCGTGGACGGGACCTACAGCAAGCAGTCCAACGCCACGCGCAGCACCTCGGGAATCAGTCCCAACGACCGGTCCACCGACAACCTCCAGCTCCGCCTCAACACGTCGCTCAAGTTCACCCGCACCATGTCCGGGACATTCGGCCTCAACTTCGCCCAGAACCGCGACCTCACCAAGCACTGGACCCAGCGTTCGCTGGGGATTTCCTTCACCACCGGATTCAACTTCTGATGCGCGCGCGATGGCTCCTGCTCCTGATGGCCCTTACCGCCTGCGGCGGGGACGGAGGGCGCGCCGGGGCATCGGCGGGTGCGAGCGGTGCGGCGGGGACGACCGCGGCGCCGCCCCGAACCGTCTCCGATCCCGCGCCCGATCCGGGATACGCGTTCGATGCCGACTCCGCGTTCGTGAAGTTGGCCCGGCAGGTGGCGTTCGGGCCCCGGGTACCGGGCACGCGGGCCCACCGGGAGTGCGGCGAGTGGCTGGTCGCCCAGCTGCGTCGCTACGGCGCCCGGGTGGAGCGCGACGAGTTCACCTATTCCGATTCGGAGGGCGTGAGCTGGCCCCTGATGAACGTCGTGGGACGCTTCGGACCCCCGGGAGGCGGGCGGCTGCTCCTGGTCGCGCATTGGGACAGCCGTCCCTGGGCCGACGAGGACCCCGACTCCACCCGGCGGAACCGGCCCATTCCCGGGGCCAACGACGGCGCGTCGGGGGTCGCGGTGCTTCTGGAGGTGGCGCGGAACCTGATGGGCCGGGAGCTTCCCCGGGGGGTGGATCTCTTCTTCACCGACGGCGAGGACCTTGGACGGGAGGGGGATCCGGAGGGTTACTGCCGGGGGACCCGCCGTTTTGCCGCTCGGGGTCTGGAAGCCTACCGGCGCGCGGTGGTCCTGGACATGGTGGGGGACGCCGATCTCCGGATTCCGGTGGAGGGCTATTCCTACTCACGCGCCCCCCAGGTCGTGGATTGGGTGTGGTCGCGGGGAGTGGCCCTGGCCCCCGAGGTCTTTTCCACCGAGGGGGGAATCTACGTCTACGACGACCACATGCCGCTCATCGAGGCCGGCCTCCCCGCGGTGGACGTGATCGATTTCGAATACCCGTACTGGCACACCCATCGGGACGACCTCGGGGCGGTGAGCGCCCGCTCCCTGGGCTCGGTGGGGCGGGTGGTGCTCTCCCTCGCCGCCCGCCCTTGAATCTTAACTAATTGATTTTCAATGGGTTGCGGTCCATGGGTTGAACCCATGGGTGAATCCTCCCCGGTCAAAATCAACCCCCCTTGCGAAGTCCGGGGCGTCGGGTGTAAGGTCGTGAGCTACGAGTGGGCAAACTATGTCCACTCGGTTTCGTTTTGGGCTTCGTAGCGCAGGTCGATGCCTCGAGAACGTAAGTCGCGGTGGGGCAGCCAGTTGAAAAGCTGGCTGCTCGTGCTGCCGTAGAGGTTCGTCGGTGGACAGAACCGCGAAGATCCAGGAGGAAGTGGAATCGCTGCTGGCGGCGAGCGAGTACGAGGTGGTGGACGTGCAGTGCACGGGATCGTCTCGCGGCCTGGTGGTGCGAATTTTCGTGGACGCCGGGGAGGGGGTCTCCCTGGAGGACTGCGCCCGGGTGAGCCGGGCGGTCGGGGATCACTTCGACGCGAAGGGGATCCTGACCGGCCACTATGTCCTGGAGGTGTCGAGTCCCGGAGTGGACCGGCCGCTCAAGCGGCCAGCCGACTACCGGCGGTTCGAAGGGGAGACCGCGCAGGTTTCCACTTACGAGAAGATCGATGGCCGGCACAACCATCTCGGGGTGCTGGCGGGGTACGACGAGGACCGGCAGGAGGTCCTCCTGCGGACCGAGGCGGGGGATGTAGTGGCCGTTCCGCTCGGCGCCATCAAGAAGGCGCACCTGAAGCGGGATCCGTGGGAACGGGGTCCCGAAAAGCGGACGAAGCCCGAATAGCGCGCGGGAGCGGTTGGACGGACGACCGGACGCCCGAAGAGGAAGCGCATGAACTACGACATCATTGAAGCGTTGAGCCAGATCGCCCGGGAGAAGGGGGTCGATCTCCGGATCCTGGTGGATCGCCTGGAGGCAAGCCTCCTGTCCGCGGCGAAGAAGAAGTACGGGATCAACGCCCAGATCACGGTCAACTTCGATCAAGGGCGGGGCGGCATCGAGATGTGGATGACCAAGACCGTGGTGGGGAAGGTCTCGGACCGGGGGTTGGAGATGACCTCCGTCCAGGCCCGGGCGCTGAAGGCGGACGCCTCGGTCGGAGACGAGATAACGATTCCCCTCGATATCTCGGAGTTCGGCCGGAACGCCATCCAGGCCGCCAAGCAGATGCTCATTCAGGGGGTCCGCGAAGCGGAACGCGAGCGGGTGTACTCGGATTTCGCGGACAAAGTGGGGGATGTGGTGCGCGGGGTGGTCCAGCAGGTGGATCGGGGCAACATCGTGCTCAAGCTCGACACCGCCGAGGCCATCATTCCCGCCCGCGAGGTCATGCACCGGGACCGCTTCCGCCAGCGCGAGATGGTGCGGGCGCTGGTGATCAAGGTGGACAAGGAGGCCCGCGGCCCCCAGGTGATCCTGAGCCGCACCCATCCCGATTTTCTGGTGAAGCTGTTCGCGGCCGAAGTGCCGGAGATCGCGGACAAGGTGGTCGAGGTGCGGGCGGTGGCCCGGGAAGCGGGGTTCCGCTCCAAGATCGCGGTGCTGAGCAACGACAGTCGAATCGATGCGGTGGGAGCCTGTGTGGGCATCAAGGGCTCGCGGGTCCAGTCGATCGTGAAGGAATTGGGGGGGAGCGGATCGACATCGTGCCGTGGTCCTCCGACGCGGTGGCATTCGTCTCCCGAAGCCTGGGTCCGGCCAAGGCCATGGACGCCCGGGTGGACGAGGAGGATCGCAAGGTAACGGTGGTGGTCGCCGACGATCAGCTCTCCCTGGCCATCGGCAAGCAGGGTCAGAACGTGAGGCTGGCGGCCAAGCTCACCGGGTGGAAGATCGAACTCCACTCCGAGAGCGAATTCCAGGCCAAGGCCGCCGCCGCCGAGGCCAACGTAGCTATCGAGGATCTGGAGGGCATCTACGAGGGGGTGCTGGAAACGCTGCGAACGGCGGGGATCACCACCGCCCTCGACATCGAGACCCGCGGCCTGGACGGACTCATGGAAGTGGAGGGGTTGGGGGAGAACAGCGCGGAACGTCTCTACGGCGTGGCCCTGGCCGCCCTGGCCAACGCCCGCTCGGCGGCCGCGGTCAAGGCGGCGGCGGCGGGGGTGACGGAGGACGACGAGGACCAGGAGGCTCCCGTGTTCGGTTCCCGTCCGGAGGAGGAGGGCCCCGATCTGGTGCCCCAACCGAAGGCGAGTGAAACGGAAACCAGCGAGGCGGATGAAGAGGGTGAGGCGGAGGCGGTGGTCGGAGAGGACGAAGAGAGCCTGGATGCCGGCGCCGCCGATCCTGTGGCGACGGAGAGCGGCGCGGATGAGGTGGACACCGTGACCTCCGATGAGAACGGGAACGAGGAATCCGGGATCGTGGTCGGAGCGGGGGAAGAAGGGGACTCGGAGGGCGTGGCGGAACCGGACGGCGAGGGCGAGGACGAGGATGACGAGCGCCCCCATCCCGACGGAAGCGCCAGCGTGGCGGTTGAAGAAGGTCCGACCGGGAGTTAGTTTGAAATGATGGTCGGGATGAACGAACGCGGCGGACCGTGACCGCGTTTCCCGGCGGCCCGAGATAAGAGAGAAAAGGGGTAGTCTTGACCGATAAGTTGCGTGTCTACCAGGTAGCCAAGGACTTCAACGTGTCCAGCGAGGCCCTGTTGGGAATCCTCGATGGGCTAGGTGCGCCCGCCAAGAGCCACATGAGCACGTTGGATCCGTCGGTGGTGGACCTGGTTCGGCAGAGATTCCAGGACGAGAAGAAGGCGGTCCAGGAAGAGGACGCCCGGAAGCAGGAGGCCAAGGCCGCGCTGGAGCGAGGGGCGACCGAGCCCAAGCGGCCTGCCGCGCCCCCGACGCCTCCGGCCGCTCCCCCCAAGGCCGCCGCGCCGGAGGCCCCGGTCGAGCCCCCGGCCGCGGAAGCGCCCGCGGCTCCCGAAGCCGTGGAAAAGCCCAAGCCCAAGGTGGAACGGGTCCGCCGGAAACCGGTGGATCACAAGACGGTGCAGGACAGCGTCAAGAAGACCCTGGCCGACCTCGAGTCCGGGGGGAAGGTCAAGCGTTTCAAGAAGAAGACGGTCACCCCGCCCCCGTCGACGCCGGCTCCCTCCACTCCCGCCGCTCGTCCCGCCCCCGCCGCGACCGGGAGCGTGGCCACCCAGGAGCAACAGGATCTGGTGCGGATCCCGGAGCTGGCCAGCGTGGCCGAGCTTGCGGAAAAGCTGCACCTGAAACCCGCCGAGATCATCAGCAAGCTCATGGGCCTCGGGGTCATGGCCACCCAGAACCAGCGCCTGGACAAGGACACCATCGAAATGGTGGCCCTCGAGTTCGGCTACACGATCGAGTTCGAGACCGAGTTCGGCGAGCAGAAGATCGAGGAAGCGGTGGAGGAGGATCGTCCCGAGGATCTCGTGCCGCGGCCGCCGGTGGTCACCGTGATGGGTCACGTGGACCACGGCAAGACCTCGCTCCTGGACTACGTACGCAAGGCCAACGTGGTGGCGGGGGAGAAGGGCGGGATCACCCAGCACATCGGCGCCTACGAGGTGGAGCTGCCCGGAAACCGGAGCGTGACCTTCCTGGACACCCCGGGTCACCAGGCCTTCACCGCCATGCGGGCGCGCGGGGCCCAGGCCACCGACATCGTTATCCTGGTGGTGGCGGCGGATGACCGGGTAATGCCCCAGACCGTGGAGGCCATCGACCATGCCAGCGCGGCCGGGGTTCCGGTCGTGGTGGCGATCAACAAGATCGACAAGCCCGAGGCCAATCCCGCCATGGTCAAACAGGATCTCGCCAGCCGCGGGGTGCTCATCGAGGAGTTCGGGGGGCAGGTCCCCTGCGCCGAGATCTCGGCCAAGAAGGGCATCGGCGTGGAGAACCTGCTGGAGTTGCTGCTCCTCCAGGCCGACGTCCTGGAGCTCAAGGCCAATCCCAACCGCCGCGCGAGAGGGGTGGTGATCGAGTCCAGGGTGGAGCAGGGGCGTGGGACCGTGGCCACGGTGCTGGTCCAGAACGGGACCCTCAAGAGCGGCGATCCCTTCGTATGCGGGAAGGAGTACGGGAAGGTGCGGGCCATGGCCAACGAGCGCGGGAAGCGCGTGAAGTCCGCGGGGCCCTCGGTCCCGGTGGAGGTCATGGGCTGGTCCGGCCCTCCGATGGCCGGCGACGTGTTCGCCGCCACCGAGAACGAGGCCCAGGCCAAGGAAGTGGGACAGCAGCGGAAGCTTCTGGCCCGCGAGGCCGAGCAGCAGATGCGAGATCGTAGGGTTTCTCTCCAGGGCTTCCACGAGCTCATGGAAAAGGGCGAGGTCAGGGAACTCCGGCTCATCATCAAGGCCGACGTGGCCGGCTCGGTGGAGGTTCTGGCCGAGCAGTTGGGAACCCTCGGAACCGACGAGGTCCGGTGCACGGTGCTCCACTCCGGAGTGGGCCAGATCACGGAGTCCGACGTGCTCCTGGCCGACGCCTCCAACGCGGTGATCATCGGATTCAACGTGCGGTTCGATCCGAAGGCCCAGCTGGCGGCCCAGCGCGCCGAGGTGGACGTGCGGGCCTACAACATCATCTACGAGGCGGTGGAGGACGTGAAGAGCGCCCTCTCCGGCCTCCTGAAGCCCGAAGAGGTCGAGAAGGTGCACGGCCGGGCCGAGGTGCGCCAGACCTTCCGGGTCACCAAGGCGGGGACGGTGGCGGGCTGCTACATCCTGAACGGGACCGTTTCCCGATCCCATCGGGTTCGGCTCCTGCGGGACGACGAAACGGTGTACGACGGCCGCATCGCCAACCTGAAGCGGTTCAAGGAGGACGTGCGCGAGGTCACCCAGGGCTACGAGTGCGGCATCAGCCTCGAGGGCCACGACGACGTCCACGAAAAGGACATCATCGAGGCCTACACCATCGAGGAGGTGGCGCGCCGGATCTGAGCGCCCTAACGGGAGGCCGGCCGGTCCGCCCCGGGCCCCGCCGGCGGCTCCGACCGACGCGCCGGATCGAAGACTGGTCGGAGGGGGGCGGTCTCATGTTCGTGGGGGTGTACCGGATCGAGCTCTTCCTGCCCGCCTCCCATTCCCTGAAAGCCAAGCGATCGGTCCTGAACGGGCTCAAAGCCCGGTTGAGTCAGATGAACCTCTCGGTGGCGGAAGTGGACGGACAGGATCTCTGGCAGCGGGGCGTGCTCCTGGCCGCGGCGGTTTCGACGGACGGGGGTTACCTGGAGGATCTGGTGGGAAAGATCGAGTCGGCGGTCCTTCGGGACCCCCGGGCCACCCTGCTCCGGGTGGAGCGCGACGTGCGCCCCGCGATCTGAAGAGGTTCGGTTCTTTCATCCTGGAAGCACGCTCATGCCAAGCAATCCCAGAGTGCATCGGGTCGCCGACCGGATCCAGGTGGAGCTGTCGGAGATCATCCAGCGCCGGTTGAAGGATCCCCGTCGCGGGTTCATCACCGTCACCGGGGTGGAGCTGACCGACGATCTCCGTTCGGCCCGGATCTTCATCTCCGCGCTCACCGAAGACGATCTGGACCAGGGAATCGCCACCCTCGAGCACGCCCGCGGCTTCATCCGGACCGAGCTCAGCCGCCGGATCCGTCTCCGGCACACGCCGGAACTCCACTTCCGGCCCGATCGTTCCGCGGAGCATGCCATCCGGATATCCGAGATCCTGGGGGAGCTCCACGAGCGAGGGGAACTGGGAGATGAGGAGCCCACGGAGGAGGAGTGAATCCGGCGTCCGTCCCCCCCGGTCTCCTGCTTCTGGCCAAACCCTCCGGGCCCACTTCGCGGTGGGTGGTGGATCGGGTGGTTCGATCCCTTCGGACCCGCCGGGTGGGCCATGCCGGCACCCTCGATCCATTCGCTTCGGGACTTCTGCTGGTGGTTTGGGGGCGGGCCACCGGGCTGGTTCCGTACCTCCACGAGTACGAGAAGAGCTACCGGGCCGAGGTCCGCTTCGGCCGGGTGACCGATACCCAGGATCGCACCGGAACGGTTCTCGAGGAGAATCCGGTCTCGGGGATCGATCGGGAAACCCTGGAAGGGGGGCTCGGCCCCTTTCGCGGGCGCATTCACCAGGTTCCCCCCATGTACTCCGCGGTGAAGCGGGACGGAGAACGGCTGTACGAGTTCGCCCGCCGGGGGGAGGAGGTGGTCCGCCCGCCGCGGGAGCGCCGGGTGAGCCGGCTGGAGCTCCTGGAGTGGCGCACTCCGGTGGCCGTGCTGGAGGTGACCTGCTCCACCGGAACCTACATTCGCACCCTGGCTCACGATCTCGGGCGGGCCCTGGGCTCCGGAGCCTCCCTGGACGCCCTGGCGCGAACCGCCATCGGCCCGTTCCGTCTCGCCGACGCCCTCGATCCGGACCGGCTGGAAGACCTCTCCCGGGAGGAGCTGCTGGAGCGCGCGGTGGCTCCCGCCGATGTCCTCTCCGACTGGCCGGAGATCACGCTTCCGGAGGAGGAGGCCCGGAGGGTGGTCCACGGCGCCTTCCCCGATCCGCGCCGGCTCGCCGCGGAGGCGGGGCGTTACCGGCTCCTCGACGCGGCGGGCAACCTGCTGGCCCTGGCGGAAGGGGGCGCCTCCCCCCGGCTCCTCCGGGTGTTTGCGGAGGGATGAGCGTGTCGCGGACCGCGGTCGTGACCATCGGCGTTTTCGACGGTTTCCATCGGGGACACGCCGCGGTGGTGGGACGGGCCCGGGCCCGCGCCGACGCCGCCTCGGCCCGGCTGGTGGTCTTCACCTTCGACGAGCCCCCTCTGGCCGTCCTTTCCGGGCGTCCCGCCCCCCCCCGGCTGGCCCTGCTCGGCGAGAACGTGGGGCTTCTCCGGGGAGCGGGGGCGGACGAGGTCCGGGTCCTCGGCTTCAACCGGCGGCTCGCCGCCAAGATCCCCCGCCGCTTCCTGGCCGAGCACGTCTTTCCCCATCACCGCCTGGCCGTCCTGGTGGTGGGCTACGACTTCGCCATGGGGAAGGGCCGAACGGGGGACGTCGACCATCTCACGGAACTGGGCCGGAGCCTCGGCTTCGCGGTGGAAGGGGTGCCGGCCAGGACCGAGGGGGATAGACCCATCTCCACCACCCGCATCCGGGGCCTCCTGGCCGAAGGGGGCGTGGAGGAGGCGGGCCGGCTTCTGGGGCGGAGCTACCGACTGGCCGGGGGCGTGGTGCGGGGGGAGGGGAGGGGCCGAGGCCTCGGATTTCCCACCGCCAACCTGGCCGTGACCGAGGGAAAACAGCGCCCGGGCGGGGGGGTCTACGCGGTCCGGGTCTTCGGCCCGGGCCTCGAGGGCGCCGGTGGAGTGGTCAACATCGGCCACCGGCCCACCTTCGGGGGGCGCGGTGAGACGATTGAGGCGCACATCCTGGATTTCCGGGAGGATCTGGTCGGCAAGATCCTGGAAGTGGAGTTCGTAGCTCGCCTACGCGATGAACGTAAATTCAATAATTTCAATGAGTTATCCGATCAGATCCACCGGGACGCGAAGCGGGCCCGGGCGCTTTTGACCCCCGCTGGTCCCTCCCATAAAGTGCCTTGAGGCGGGCTGTGCCCGATGCTACTGTCTTCCGCTGGTCTTATTTGCGCGGGACGACTACGTCCCATCCGCCCTTCGCTGGGTCCCAACCCGGGTTGTGGCGTGGGTCCGAACCGTTGGGAGGTTAAGCCATGTCTCTGACCAAGGATCAAAAAAAGGACATCATCGACAAGTACCGCCTGCACGATCACGACTCCGGGTCCCCGGAGGTCCAGATCGCGCTCCTCACCGAACGCATTCGGTACCTGACCGATCATTTCCAGGTTCACAAGAAGGACCATCACTCTCGCCGAGGCCTGCTCAAGCTGGTGGGACAGCGCCGGCGCCTTCTCGATTACCTGAAGGCCAACCAGATCGAGCGCTACCGCACCATCGTCAAGGAGCTGGGTCTCCGCAAGTAATTGCTTTCATCCTGAGAAAACGACCGGGCCCCGAGTGGGGTCCATATCCCGTATTGCGGAGGAAATTCGATGCTTGAGACTGTAAGTATAGACCTGGGCGGACGGACCTTCACCATGGAGACCGGCCACGTTGCCCGGCAGGCGAACGGCGCGGTAGTCGTGCGGTACGGGGACACCGTGGTGATGGCCGCGGTGGTCGCCGAGAAGACGGGTCGGCCCGACCGTGACTTCCTGCCTCTCACCGTGGACTACCGGGAGAAGATGTACGCGGCGGGAAAGATTCCCGGAGGCTTCTTCAAGCGGGAAGGGCGCCCGACGGAGAAGGAGATCCTTTCCTCCCGCCTCACCGATCGCTCGCTCCGCCCGCTCTTTCCCGAGGGGTTCAACTGCGAGATCCAGGTTCACATCAACGTCCTCTCCCACGACGCGGAGAACGATTCGGATGTTCCCGGCCTGGTCGCCGCGGCGACCGCGGTGAACCTCTCCGACGTGAACTTCCCCGGGCCCCTGGCCGCGGTGCGGGTGGGCCGCATCGAGGGCAAGCTGGTCTTGAACCCCACCATCTTCGAGCAGGACGAGTGCGCGTTGAACCTGGTGGTGGCGGGCACCGAGACCTCCATCGTGATGGTGGAGGGGGGGGGGCGCCAGGCTTCGGAAGAGGAGATGCTCGAGGCCCTCGAGTTCGCCCATGTGGGGATCAAGCAGATCTGCGCGGCGCAGCGCGAGCTCATGGGCAAGGGGGGGAAGGCCAAGCGGGAGCTCGTCGTGCCGGTCATGCCCGACGGACTGGCCGAACGGGTCACGGCGGACTACGCCAAGCGCGTTCAGGAGACCAATCTCATCGCCGACAAGAGCGAGCGCGAGGAGGCCTACGGTGCGGTGGTCGCCGATGCCCTGGAGGCCCTGGCCGAGACCTGGCCGGACAACCCGCGCGACGTCAAGACGGTGCTGGGGAAGATCAAGAAGGAACACATGCGGAGCCGCATTCTCGACGAGGGAGCGCGGGCGGACGGGCGCGGATTGGACGACGTGCGCCCCATCAGCTGTGAGGTGGGATTCCTTCCCCGGACCCACGGCTCCTCGGTCTTCACCCGCGGCCAGACCCAGGCCCTGGTGGTCACCACCCTGGGCACCGGATCCGACGAGCAGAAGCTCGATCAGCTGGAAGGTGAGACCTGGAAGAGCTTCCTCCTCCACTACAACTTTCCCTCCTTCTCGGTGGGGGAGGTTCGACCCATCCGCGGTCCGGGACGGCGGGAGATCGGTCACGGCAAGCTGGCCGAACGCGCCCTGGAGCCGGTGATTCCCTCCGAGGAGGGATTCCCCTACACCATCCGGGTGGTCTCGGACATCCTGGAGTCGAACGGCTCCTCCTCCATGGCCACGGTGTGCGGCGGGAGCCTGGCCCTGATGGACGCCGGGGTGCCGATCCAGGCCCACGTGGCGGGCATCGCCATGGGACTCATCGAAGGCGACGAGAAGACCGCGGTGATCACCGACATCCTGGGGGTCGAGGACCATCTCGGCGACATGGACTTCAAGGTTGCGGGAACCCGCAAGGGAATCACCGCCATCCAGATGGACATCAAGCTCAAGCGCGGCCTGAACTCCGCCATCATGAAGGAAGCTCTGGACAAGGCCAAGAAGGCCCGGCTCCACATCCTCGACATCATGTACTCCGCCATGTCCGAACCCCGGAGCGAGCTCAGCGTCTACGCTCCGCGGATCATCCTCATCACCATCAACCCCGAGAAGATCCGCGACATCATCGGTCCCGGCGGCAAGATCATCCGGAAGATCCAGGACGAGACCGGCGCCAAGATCGACATCGACGACGACGGCACGGTGAAGGTCGCGGCCTACGATTCCGAGGGGGGCCAGAGGGCGGTGGAGATCATCAAGGGGCTCACCGCCGATCCGGAGGTGGGGGCGATCTACGAGGGCACGGTGCGCCGGGTGGCCAACTTCGGAGCCTTCGTGGAGATCCTCCCCAATCGGGACGGGTTGGTCCACATCTCCGAGCTGGATCTGCACCGGGTGGAGCGGGTGGAGGACGTCTGCAAGGAGGGCGACCGTATCCGGGTCAAGGTCATCGGGGTCGATCCCGAGGGCAAGATCCGGCTCAGCCGGAAGGCGCTCCTGGTCAGCAAGGAGTAACCGCGCGAGCGGGCGACCGGCGCCCGCCAACGCATTGCATCGGTTCGCGCGCGGGGGGCCGGATCGCCGCGTCCCCCGGCGCGGTCCGTCACCGGTGAACCCCGCTCGGCGGGGTTTTCCTTTGCTCCGGATCGGGGCGCCCGGGCAATCAGACAAGGAGTTTCATGATCGGCGAGACTTTCTTCCGGCGGGACCTTCCCGGAGGGGCGCGACTGGTGGGGGAGATCGTTCCCGGCCGCCGCTCCGCCGCGCTCGGAATCTGGTTCCGGGTGGGAAGCCGGGACGAGACCCCGGGCCGGGAGGGGATGGCCCACTTCATCGAGCACCTGGTGTTCAAGGGCACCGAACGCCGTTCCGGCCGCGAGATCGCGGCCAGCCTGGAGCGGGTGGGGGGGGCGCTGGAGGCGTTCACCACCAAGGAAACCACCTGCTTCTACGCCCGCGTCCTCGACGAGCACCTGGACCTGGCGGTGGACGTGCTCACCGACCTGGTCTCCCGACCCCGCTTCGACCCCGGGGACGTGGAGATGGAGCGGGACGTGGTGCTGGAGGAGCTTCGAAGCGTGGAGGACGCCCCCGAAGATCTGATCGGAGACCTGACCCACGCCCATCTCTGGCCGGGAGACATCCTGGGGGCCCCGATCCTCGGGACCCGGGAGTCCCTGTCCGCGCTCGACGCGGAGCGGGTGCGGAATTTCCACCGGGAGGAATACGTACCCTCCCGGGTGGTGGTGAGCGCGGCCGGATCGGTGGACCCCGATCGGCTGGCCGCGCTGCTGGCCGAGCGCCTCGAGCTCGGCGGGACGGATCCGGAGAGCCGGCGCCAGCCGCCGTCACCGGCGGTGTCCACCCTCTCCCTCTACCCCAGCGATCTTTCCCAGGTCTACCTTGCGTTGGCCATCGCCGCTCCCTCGGAGGTGGACCCCCGGAGACGGGCCGCGCATCTCCTGACTGAACTCTTCGGCGGAGGGATGTCCAGCCGCCTCTTCCAGACCATTCGCGAGGATGCGGGCCTGGCCTATTCCGTCTATTCCTACACCGAGCATTTCGACGACGTGGGCCTCTTCGGGACCTCGCTGGGGACTTCCCCGGCCCGGGGCACCGAGGCCCTGGAGCGGACTCTGGAGGAGATGGATCTCCTCCGCCGGGAGGGGCTCCGGGCGGGTGAACTGGACGCGGCCAAGGCCCAGGTCCGGGGTTCGATCATCATGGGGATGGAATCCCTCACCCAGCGCATGACCCGGCTCGCCCGGGTGGAGCTTCGAACCGGGGAGTCCGAGGACGTGGAGAAGGTCCTGGCCGAGTACGACGCGGTCGGCGAATCCGAGGTGATGGACGCCGCGGAGACCCTCCTGGACCCCGCCCGCCAGAACCTGGTGGCGCTGGGGCCGGTGAACCGGGGGCACTTCGCCTTCCACCCTTTTTCCAGGGTGGAGGAATTGGAGGTCCCGTGATGGAATCCGACCCGACCAGGATCGGGTATATTCGGGTGCACTCCCGGGCCAGGCCCCCGGAGCGGATCACGGTCGGATCGGCCGGATTCGATCTGAGGGCCTGCCTGGACAATCCTCTCGAAATTCCGCCGGGGCGGATCGTCCTCGTGCCCACCGGGCTGGCCTTGGCCATACCTGAGGGCTTCGAGGGGCAGGTTCGGGCACGATCCGGTCTGGTGCTCAAGCACGGGATCGCCGTCCTGAACGGCCCCGGCACGATCGACAGCGACTATCGTGGGCCTCTCGGGGTCATTCTGGGCAACCTGGGTTCCGCCGCGTTCGCCGTGGAGCACGGCGACCGGATCGCCCAGATCGTGTTCTCCCGTCTCCCCGAAGTGGTCCTGGAGGAACTGGGCGAACTTCCGCCCACCGAGCGGGGGGAGGGCGGGTTCGGGCACACCGGGCGAAGCTGAGCCTCCGGAGGGGGGCCGTGGAACGGGGTCGGCAACCGGGTGACCGGTCTTCGCCGCCCGCACTGAAAGGCGGTTCAACGACGTGATCTTCCTCAACGCGCCCCCTACGCGACGGATCTTCCCGATCGCCTTGGCCGCCCTTCTGGCCGTGGCGGCGTGGGAGCCCGCCATGTCCGCCCCGCCCCCGATGCCGGAGGGGGCCTCGCAACCGGTCGTATCCGGGGCCCAGGCCCGGGACGGCGTGATCCCCTTCGGCCCCGGCGAGGCGTTCCGATTCGGAGTGAAGTTCGGCTTCGTGCGGGCGGGGGATGCCGAGCTGGCGGTGGAAGGGTCCGAGATGGTGGATGGCGAGATGGCCTATCGCCTGGTTTCCACCGCGGAGTCCAGCCGGTTCTTCTCCACGTTCTTTCCGGTCAACGACCGCGTGATTTCGACCTGGTCCGCGAGACGGAGAATTCCCCTCAGATTCGAGAAGCACATTCGGGAAGGGAAGTACGCCAAGGACGAGATCGTCCGTTTCGACCACGCCCGTGAGGAAGCGGTCTATCCCGACGGCAAGCGCGTGCCGATCGTACCCGGGACCCAGGATGTCCTGAGCGCGTTCTATCTGGTGCGCACCCTCGCCCTGAACCCGGGGGACGTCGTGGGGATCCCCAACCACACCGACGGAAAGAACCATCCGCTCCAGGTACGGGTGCTCCGGCGGGAGACGGTGGAGGTCCCGGCAGGTACCTTCCGTTGTATCGTGGTGGAGCCCCTTCTCAAGTCCGCCGGCCTGTTCAAGCAGGAGGGGAGCCTCACCATCTGGCTTACCGACGACGCCCGACGCATGCCGGTCCTGATGAAGAGCAAGGTGGCCGTGGGCTCCATCGTCGCCGAACTCGAAACCTTCCGAATGGGACGGCTCGTCCCCGATAACCTCGGAGGGGCGCGTACCGACGACGCGCAGGCTCACCGGCCGTGACCCGCTTTCGCGAGGCGGATCTGGCCGGCATTCGTTCGCAACCGGTTTCCGAACGCCCCTCCAAGGTTCGCGCCGAGGACTTCGCCCGGCCGGTGACCCCGGAGATGGCCTCGATCATCGACGCGCTTCCCGACATCCTCGCCGGGCGCACCCTGCGCCGGGCGGTGAATGCCACCGCGGCGGCCGCCGCTGCGGGTCGCCCCGTGCTGGCCATGATCGGAGGGCATGTGATCAAGACCGGCTGCGGGCCGCTCCTGATCCAACTCCTCGACGAAGGGATCCTGACCGCGGTGGCGATGAACGGGGCGGCGGCCATCCATGACTACGAGATGGCCCGTTTCGGCCGCACCTCCGAGGATGTGGAGGCCGCGCTGGGTTCGGCCACCTTCGGCATGGCCGCCGAGACCTCGCGGGAAATGAACGAGGTGACCCGTCGCGCGGCCCGGGAGGGGTTGGGGCTGGGCGAGGCCCTGGGGGAGGCGCTTCACCGGGTCGAAGCCCCGGCACGGGGATTGAGCGTCCTCGCCGCCGCGCATCGACTGGGGCGGCCGGTCACCGTTCACGTGGCCCTCGGGACCGACATCCTCCACCAGCACCCGACCGCGGAGGGAGCGGCCATCGGCGACGCGTCCCTGCGGGATTTCCGGATCCTGGGCGGGGTGCTGGAGGATTTCCGGGGAGGAGTGGCCCTCAATATCGGTTCGGCGGTGATTCTGCCCGAGGTCTTCCTGAAGGCGTTTTCGGTGGCCGCGAATCTCGGCGCCGATCTCTCCGGGATCACCACCGTCAACTTCGACTTCATCCGTCATTATCGACCCCGGGTGAACGTGGTGGAGCGTCCGACCGCGGGAGGAAGGGGAGAGGGATTGGAGCTGATCGGCCATCACGAGATCCTGCTCCCGCTGTTCACCGCCGGCGTCCTCCGCGCCCGGCGGTCCCCCGGCGCCGCCGGCGTTGACACGTCCCCTCCGAGCTTCTAAAATTTATCCGAATTCCTACCCTTACCAGCCCGGAGGAGGTACTGCCGCGAGCCGTGGTTAAGTTCTGAGGATCCCCCCGAGAATGAAGGAGGGGGAACTACGCCTCGGACGAGGGCGGTCTTGCGACGGAGGCCAGCGGAGACGTTCCGGGCTCCCGCCTACCGTGATCCGTTCCTGATTTCCGGTCGCAACCCGGGCTCGGAGACGAAGCTCTTCAGGGGTTCCGGATTGTCAACATGTTGGTGTTTAAGCAGTTATCGAGCTTTGGATTCCCCCGACCGTCCTCGGGACGCCGGGAGGGCCGGTCGACCCGGCCCGGGAGAGGACTTGGGATGGGCGAAATGAACCAGACGCTACAGCCCCGGAAAAAGGGGACGATAACCAGTGCCATGAGAACCAGTTCCATGATTCTGGCCGTCCTGCTTGCCCTTTCGGGGATGGGGTGCGGCCATGCCCGTCCCAAAGTTCCCTCGGTGGAGCTGGTGGATCGGAACGAAGTCCTTTCGTTCGTTGCGGCGCAACCCGAGAAGCGGGGCTACGTCATCACGACCAATGATCAGCTCGACATCTCGTTTCTCTTCGAACCCCAGCTTTCCACCCGGGTCAAGGTGCGGCCGGACGGGGGGGTGGCGCTGCCGATCATGGGGGACGTGGTGGTGGCCGGGCTGACTCCCGCCGAGGTGGACAGCATGCTCACCCAGGCCTACGCAACCTACTACAAGGCCCCGGAGATCACGGTCAACGTCATCGACTTCGCTCCCCCCGCGGTCTACGTCCTGGGCGAGGTTCATCGACCTCTCGACATCACTCTGCGCCCCGGGATGACCGCGCTTCAGGCCCTGGCCATGGCCGCCGGTGCAAAAGAGGGGTCCAGCCTGGGCAGCGTGATCCTCCTCCGGAGGACGGGGCCCGGGAAGGCGATGGCGGAGCGCCTCGATCTGGCCGCCGTGCTCAAGGGCAAACGCGGAGCTCAGGACGTGATCCTGGCCCCCAATGACATTCTCTATGTGCCGCCCACGTTCATCACCAAACTGGACCGCTTCGTGGATCAGTTCTTCGGCAAGCTGAGCCCGATCCCGAGCCTGTATCTGGCCGGGTGGCAGGCTTTTCACGCGGGAGATATCTACGGCACGATCGTGAGGACCCCGGTCAGCCAGTAGTCGGAGGCAATCGATTTGGAAACTCAACCAGGTTCACCTCGTCAGGCATCGGTCCGCGACCTGATGGCGGTGATCTTCCGCCAGAAGTGGGTGATCATCACCGTGGTGGCGGTGACCACGCTCTCGGTCTTCCTGCTGGATCTGCGCACCCCCACCACCTACGGGTCCACCTCCAAGGTCCGGGTGGAGCGCGGGCGGAAGGAAACCACCCTGGAGCCGAACCTGCGGATCCTGCCCTGGTCGGAGGAGATCTCCTCGGAGCTGGAGACGATCACCAGCTACCCGGTGGCCCGTCAGGCCCAGGAGCTCCTGGACGAGTGGTATCGGGACGGCAAGGTGAGCCGCCCCATCCGGGTCAATCGCGGAGGGACATCGGCGGAGGTGATCGGGGAGTCCAACGTCATCAATGTCAGCTACACCAGCCAGGATGCCTCGGTCTGCCGGCCGGTCGCGGACGCGGTAACCGAGGCCTATACCATCTTCCGCCGACAGTCCCTATCCATCCCCGAGGCCACCAGTTTCTTCCAGGAGCGGATCACCCGGAGCCAGAAGGACCTGGCAGTGCTGGAGAACGAGAAGGAGGCCTACCTGGCCAAGGTGGGGACGGGGGGCTCGGCCAGCCGTGAGGATGAAGTGGCGCGTCTTCTCTCCGGCGCCGAGCACGATCTCATGGAGGTACAGGGCGAGGAGACCGTGCTCCGCCAGCAGCTGGCCACCGCGAAGCATCTGGTGGCGGCCGGAAACTACGACGCCACCTACTTCACCGAGCTCAAGTTCGAGAACGTGTACACGTTGAACGCGATGAGGCAGAAGGTGATGGAGGCGCGTCTGGAGCGCGACCAGCTCGCGGCCACCCTGACTCCCGAGCACCCCCGGCTCCTGGCCGCCGAAGAGTCCCTGACCAGCGCCGAGTCCATGCTCCGGAAAGAGGTGCTCGCCACCGTCAGCCTCATCGAAAGCCAACTCAAGGAAAAGGAGACCCAGGCCCGGGAGCTCGAGACGCAGAGCGCGAAGTACCGGAAGGAGGTCGTGAACATCCCCCAATACACGCTGCAGCTCGACCGGCTGGACAATTCGATCAAGCTCAAACGGGAGGAACTCCAGGACCTGGAATCGAAGCAGCTCCTGTCCCAGGTGAACCAGGCCACCTCACCGGACTACACGGTGACGCTTCTCGCGCCGGCCAGCGCGCCCTACGCCAAGAAGACCAACGACTACGTCCGCATGGCCCTGGCCCCGCTCATGAGCCTGGTGGTGGGGCTCCTCCTGGCCTTCTTCCTGGACAGCCTCGATCACTCGTTGCGAAGCCCGGTCGAGGTCGAGGAGCACTTGGGGCTGCCGGTGCTGGCCGCCCTGCCGGAGTCGAGGCACTAGCCCGAGGACCCCCATGAGCAAGATCTACGACGCGCTTCGCAAGGCGGCCCACGACGGTCCCGAGGGTTCGGAACGGACCGAGGAACCTCCGCGCACCCGGTCGGCCCCCCTTTCCGGGCCTCCGGTGGAACCGATGGGCGACCGGGCGGCGCCCTCGCCGCCGCCCCCTGCGGACTTCCCGCAGCCGTCGGGGAGAGGCGAACCCCCGATCCTGAGCGGGGAGTTCGCCCGCGAGCTCTCGAGCCTCCGGGCATCCGTCGAGCAGGTCCTGCCCGATACGTCGCAGAGAACGCTCCTGGTCGTCGGGTCGGTCCCGGGTGAAGGAGCCAGCACGGTGGCCGCCCGCTTCGCCCAATTCCTGGGCGAGGACGGCCGTCTCCGGGTGGCCCTGGTGGACGCGGACATGCGGAACGCCGAGGCGCGCCCGGTCGAGTTGGTGGAGCCGGGAAGCGGGTTGGCTTCGGTGCTGGCCGGCCGGGTCCCGCCCCGGGATGCGGTCCGCGCCACCGAATTCGGACATCTGGACGTTCTTCCCTCCGAGGGGGTGGCCAGCGATCCCTACGCGCTCTGTACGCCGGACCGGGTCCAGCCGTTCATCAACTACCTCAGGGGGCAATACCACTACGCGATTCTGGACGCGGCCCCCGTGCTGAGCGCCCCGGAAACCGCGCTCCTGGCCGATTCGGTGGACGGGGTGATCCTGGTCGTGCGCTCGGGAAAGACCAAACGAGAGGTCATTCAACGCTCCCTGGACCGCTTGAGGTCCTACCGCGCGGTGATCCTGGGGGTGGTGATGAACCGCCAGCAGTACGTGATTCCCGAGTTCATCTATCGTCGGCTCTAGCGAACGCGTCATGTCCTCGGTCACCGTCCTCCTCCGCACTCGGAACGCGGGCTCGTATCTGGACCCCCTCCTGGAGACACTGGGGCGGCAAAGCGTTTCTCCCGCGGAGATCCTGGTGGTGGACTCCGGGTCCACCGACGGCACCGCGGAGCGGGCGCAAGGCGCCGGAGCCCGGGTGATCCATCTCGATCCCGGTACATTCACTCACGCCCGAAGCACCAATCTGGGGTTCCGCGAGGCCAAGGGGGAGATCGTGGCCATGCTGAGTCAGGACGCCCTTCCCGTCGGAACCGAATGGCTCTCCGCCATGCTCGGCCCCCTGGGCGAGCCGCGGGTCGCCGCGGCCTTCGGCCGGCAGATCCCCCGCCCGGGGTGCTTCGCCCTGGAGGCGTGGGAACTCGGACGATGCTATCCGGAACGAGGCGCGGCCGGCGCACTCTACAGCAACGTCAATTCCGCGGCCCGGCGCTCGGCCTGGCTGGAAACGCCCTTCGACGAATCGGTGATCATCGCCGAGGACCGGCTGTGGGCGTTGGCCCAGATGCGACGAGGGCGGCACATCGTCTATGTCCCCGGGGCCGCGGTAGTTCATTCCCACTCCTACACCCTCCGTTCGGTCTACCGCCGCTGCCGGCAGGAGGCGCAGGTGCGCCGGGAGCGGGAGGGGATCGAGGAGGGATGGGGGGCACTTTTCCTGGGATGGCCCAAGCAGACCCTGCGCGACGCCCGCCGGCTCTCCGCCGAGGGGAGAGGGAAGCTCTGGCCGCGGGCCGCCGCCTATCGGCTGGCCCAGCTTGCCGGCGTGGTGGCCGGGGGGCGCCCGTGAAACCGTTCACCTCGTTGGCCAGCCCCGCCGCCGAAGCGCGGGTGAGCCGGGATCTCGACCGGATCACCGGGATGGTGAGGGCCGCGGCGACGGACGACCGGCTCCTAGGCATCTTCCTCCTGGGGGGATACGCCCGGGGGGAGGGTGCGGTCCGGAGCGCCGAGGACGGAGGCCTCCGGGGATTCAACGACTACGATCTTCTCCTGGTCTTCGCCTCGCCCCCCGCTTCGCCCGAGCGATACGCCGAACTTTCCCGCCGCCTGGCCCGCGAGCTGGAAATCGACTTCGTGGATCTCGGGACGGCGACTCCCCGCGACCTGGTCGATGCGCCGCCGAGCCTCTTCTGGTATGAACTCGGCGAGGGGCATCGCCGGCTCTGGGTTCGCGAGGGGGCGCGAATCGAACTTCCCCGGTTCCGCCGGGAGGATCTGGACCCCGACGAGGGATCCCGCCTGCTCCTGAACCGGGGCATGGCCCTTCTCTGGGCCGCCCTTCGGCTCTGGCCCGAGGGGACGCCGGGAGAAGGCCCCACCGCGTCGGACTCCGGGGAAGTGCGGTTCTCGGTCATCGCGGCCCACAAGGCGGTCCTGGCCGCGGGGGACGCCGCGTTGCTCAGGACCCGCGCCTACGATCTTTCCCAGCAGGTTCGCCGGGTCACCCTCCGGGACCGCCCGGAGCTCTGGAGCTGGGCCGAGCCCGGTTTCCTAGAGGCCTACGAGCGGGCGGCCGCCTTTCGCCGGGACCCGCGTCCGGTCGGTCCGGGCGAGGCCGCGCTCCTCTGGCGAACCGCCCAGAGCCATCATCGGGCGGGCTTTCGGGCCGCCGAGGAAGTCCGCTTCGCCGCCGCGCTTCCGAACTGGGGGGAACACCGACGACGGGTCCGCGCCCGGGCCCGTCGCCGGGCCGCGCGTCCCCGCGAGGCGGTTCGGGCGCTCAAGCGCTCGGTCCGGGAGGGGAGCTGGCTCACCCGTGAGGACCGGTTCTTTCTGGGTCTTCCCCGGTATCTCTACGCCCCGCGTCCGGCCGACCGGGCCGCCGCCCTCGCCTGGCGGGATCTAGCCCTGAACCTGGTAAGAGCATGGCATCCCTAGGGGCGGGACCGGCCCGGAACCTCGTGCTTCTGGTGGACGCTCTGGGGTGGTTGACCGTGGAGCGGACCGGCTTCATGGCCGGGCGTCTCCCGTTCCGCCGCCGGCTCACCACCGTCTTCGGCTATTCCAGCACCGCGGTGCCCTCGCTCCTCACCGGATCGATGCCGGTGGAGCACGGACACTGGTTTCTCTACCGCCGGGCGTCCGGCTCCTCGCCCTTCCGGGAAGCCGCGCTGGTGGCCCGGCTCCCCGGCCGCATCCGGGACAGCTGGCGGGTGCGCGTCCGTCTGCAGGAGTATTGGAGAAAAAAAGCTAAAATAAGAGGGTATTTTAGCCTATACAACGTTCCCATGCGGGTGCTCCCCGGGCTGGAACCGGTGGAGGTGCACGATACCTGGGCGCCCGGGGCCTTTCCCCGGACCCCCAGCCTGGTGGACGAGCTGGAGCGACGGGGGGAGCCTTACCACGTTTCGGACTGGCGGGTTCCGGACAAAGTGAAGCTGGCGCGTGCGGTGGAGGCGGTGGAGGCCGGGGACCCGCGGACGGTGCTCCTGTACCTCACCGAGATCGACGCCGTGCAGCACCGGGCGGGTCCGGAGAGCCCGGAGCTCGACCGGACCCTGGACACCCTCGCGGGGGGGGTGGAGGATCTCATCGCGCGGATGGAGACCCTGGGACCGGTGCGTATCAGCCTCTTTTCCGACCACGGCATGACCCGGGTGACCGAGCACCGCGACATCCTCGGCGACCTGGCCGGGGCCGGCCTCCGCCGCGGCCGGGACTTCGAGGGTTTCTTCGACTCCACCGTGGCCCGGTTCTGGGACGTCGGGGACCCCGCGACGCTGCGCGCGGCGCTGAACCGCCTGGAGTGGGGGATGGTGCTGGACCCCGAGACCCTCGATCGCTGGGGGGTGGGGTTTCCGGACCGCGCCTACGGCGACCTGATCTTCCTCGTCGATCCGGGGGTGTTGATCCTCCCCAGCGACATGGGCTCGGAGCCGATCACCGCCATGCACGGCTACACCCCCGAACATCCCACCTCGGACGCGTGCTTCCTGTCCGATCGCGAGGTGCCCCTCGAACGCGACCACATCACCGCGGTCCTCCCCGCGCTCCGCCGACGGCTGGAGGAGGGGGAGTGAGCGAACGGGATCACGTTCGAAGGCTGGGCGGCGCCCTGGGCTGGGGGGTGGTGGCGCGGATCGCCCGCATGGTGCTGGGCCTTTTCGGCTCCGTGCTCGTGGTCCGAGGCCTCGGCGCCTACGAATACGGCATTCTGGCCGTCATCCGCACCAGCCTCGCCTTCGTGGCCATCGTGGTGGGAGCCGGCCTCACCCAGGGGCTTCTCCGGTACGTACCCACCTGGCGCCTGGCCGGGGAGCGCGGACGGCTTCGAGGCATGCTCTTCGCGGTCTTCGGCATCCAGACGTTCCTGTGGCTGGTGCTTCTCGGTTTGTTCTTTCTCTTCCGTTCCTGGATCGGCGACATCGCCAACCCCGCGGTGGCCGGGCTCCTGGTCCTGGGGGTGGCGCTCCTCCTCCCCGAGGTGCTGGGGAACACCGCCACCCAGGTGGCCAACACCCACTACGACTCCCGGAGCGTGAGCCTTGCCGTGGTGATTTCCACCCTGGTGTACGTGGGGCTGGTGGCCTGGCTGCTCCACGCCGGAGCCCGGGTGGCCGGAGTCCTGGTGGCCGCGGCGGCCTCCAACGCCGTGCTCGCGATGTGGCTCCTCCGGCGGACCCCCGCCTACCTCGCCGAGGCCGGGGCGGCGGCCGCGGCCCGGGGCGGTCCCGGCCCCGAAACCGGCGCGGAGCCCGGCGGCGCCTCGACTCCGGCCGGATTCTCCATCGTGGTGAAGTACTCCATTCCCTTCCTGGCCATCGGGCTCCTGAACCTCATCACCTGGCGGCAGAGCGAGGTGCTCTTCCTGGGTCACTTCCGCGGGGCCGAGGAAGCCGGCTTCTTCGACCTGGCCTACCGGTTCCCCCAGATGATCCTGGAATTCGTGCCCGGAGCCATCTGGCCCCTGGTGATGGCGGGATTCTCCGAGGTCTATACCCGCGACCGGGACGCCCTGCAGCGCACCGCGATCGCCTACTACAAGCTGTTGTTCTTCCTGGTGGCTCCGCTCTCGATGGGCGGGCTCCTGGTGGGGGACCTGGCCATTCGCATTCTCTACCCGGACTTCGGACCCTCGGGGATCATCTGCCAGGTCTTCTTCGTGATCTTCAGCATCTCCTTCTTCTCGGCCCCCTTGGGCATGGTGCTCTACGTGGTGGAGCGTCCCTGGATCGCCCTGGTCATCTACGTGGTGAACGCCGCCGTGAACGTGGGCCTGGACCTGGCCCTTATCCCCCGATTCGGGCTCTGGGGCGCGGTGATCCCGGTCTCGGTGGTGATCCTCTTCTCGCCCCTGCCCTACCTCTGGGCGCTCCGGCGACTGGGGATCCGCCTCCGACTTCCCTGGGGATTTCTGCTTCGGATTTACGCGGCGTCCGGTTCCATGCTTTTGTTATGGCCGCTCCGCTCCCGGATCGGGGGTCCGGTCGCGTTCCTGGGCCTGGTGATGCTCGGGGTCGGGGTGTTCGTGGTGGGACTCCGGATCTTCCGGGTCCTGGGACCCGAGGAGCGATCGTTGATTCGCCGGGTCGATCCTCCGGCCTGGAGTTGGCTGGGGCCGATCCTGGTCGGCCGCGGCCCGAAAGGAGACCGATGATCGAAGGCTTCATGACCGCCGGGCGCACCGTCCGGACCGCGGCGGTCGGCCCCCGTCCGGGCGCCCCCGCACCCCCCGCCGAGGCCCCGGAGGGCGAGCGATGAAGCGACGGTGGATCACCGCGGTGGGGGCGATCTTCACCCTGGTCAGCCTCTACATCGCCTTCCGGGGAATTCACCCCCGCCAGGTCCTGGACGTGCTGGGCAAGACCAACTTCTGGTGGGCGGTGCCGGTGTTCCTGGCTACCCTGCTCTCGATCTGGCTCCGGGCCCTGCGGTGGAAGCTCATGCTGGAGCCGGTCAAGCGGGTTACGCTGGCCAACGCCTACTCCGCCACCATGATCGGCTTCATGGCCAACAACATCCTTCCCATGCGCCTGGGCGAGTTGGTACGGGCCTACGCCCTGGGACGGAACTCCGGGGTCTCCAAGAGCAGCGCGTTCGCCACCATCGTGGTGGAGCGGGCATTCGATCTCCTGGCCATTCTCCTGTTCCTGGGGGTCATGCTGCTCCGGTACTCCTTCGCGCGGTGGGTCGAGGCGGCGGGATACGTCGCCCTGGTGGCCTGCGTGGCCATGTTCGCGGTGATGGCCCTCCTGCGCTGGAAGCGCGCGGCCACCATGCGGGTGTTCAACTCCCTCACCGCCCGCCTGCCCGATCCCCTTGAGATCAAGGTCAACGGCCTCATGCACCGGTTCCTGGACGGCCTCGAGGTTCTCTCCCGCGGCCGCCACGTGTTATGGATCATCGTGCTCTCACTGGCCACCTGGTTGGCCATGGCCGGCAGTTACTACGTGTCTTTCCTGGCCTTCGGGCTGGACATCCCTCTCCATGCCAGCATCGTGATGGTGGTGCTCACCGCCCTGGCGGTGATGCTCCCCTCGGGCCCCGGTTTCGTGGGCACCTTCGAGGTGGGGGCGAAGTACGGGCTCATGCTGTTCAAGGTCGGTGAAAGCGTCGCCCTGAGCTACGCCCTCTTCTATCACGCGGTCCAGTTCGTCCCCATCACCCTGCTCGGTCTCTATCATCTGTGGCGGGAGAACTTCTCCCTGCGTCGGGCCGTGGGGGAGGAGGACGAAGAGGACCCGAAGTGACCGCGGTTTCCTCGCCCCGCGAACGCCTACCCCTGGGGCTTCTCGTCGTCTTCACCCTCCTTCTGCTGGCGCTGTCCCGATCCGTGCCGCTCCCGCCGGAGGTGAAGGCATGGGCGGCGCTGGCCGCGGTGTTCCTGGCGCCGGGGTCGGCCCTGGCCCTTCTCTGGCCGGGACTTCCCCGGGCCGGGTGGCCGGCCCTGGTTGCGCTCGCGTTCCCGCTGTCACTGCTTCCCGTCCTGGGCGCCTCCGCCCTGGGCTGGGCCCTTCACTGGCCGGCCCTCCCCCTCGGCGCCGCCTACCTCTTCGGCACCTTCGTGGTGATCCTGATCGCGCTGGTCCGGGCCTGGCGCCGGGAGCCGGGGGAGCATCCCCCGCGGACCGCGGGATGGCTGCTCGGGTTCCTGCTCGCCTCCGCGGTGCTCCTGGCCGCGCGCGCGGGCGCCCCGGTGGGCCCCACCACCGACGGTCCCGATCACGAGGCCACGGTGAACGAGATTCTCACCTCGGGAGAGGTGTTTCCGGGCCACTCCCTCACGCCCGCCGGGGAACTGGATCGAACGGATCCCCGGAAGGGAGTCTTCCACGTCGGGCTGGCCCTGGCCGCGGCCCTGGCCGCGGTTCCCGCCCGCTCGGTGTGGACGGCGGCTCCCGCGATCCTGATCGGACCCTGGCTCGCCCTGATCTACATCATGGGTCTCCGTCTCGGCCTGGACCACCGAGGGGGGCTCCTGGCCGCGGTCCTGGCCCTCATCTACACCGGCGGCTACGGGGGAGCGTGGGCGGTGCGGTTGGGCTACGGCGCCCACGCCGGTCTCGTGGTGGCCTGGGCCGCCACCTGGGTTCTCCTCGGGCTGGTCCGGAGCTTCGAGGTCTCGGACGTCCTCCTCTTCGCGCTCCTCATCGCCGCCGCCGCCGCGGTCCACCCCCTGGCCCCCGTTTTCGTGTACCTGCCCGCCGTCCTGCTTCTCTTTGCCGCCCGGCGGGATTCCTGGGGGGGGGAGGGGAGGATCCTGGGGGCGCTGGCCGCCGGCGTGGCGGTGGCCGCCCCGGTCCTGGCATGGCGGTTCCTGGAGTCGAGGGGCCCGGTCAACCCCCTCCACATCCAGAGCATGCCGGTACTCACCCTGGGTGGGGTGGGGAGCATCATCTACCCACCGGCCGCGCTTCGGATCCTTGGCCCGGCCGGAGTTCTCTCCCTGATCCTGCTGCCTGGAGTCCGGCGGTTCCTGGGGGACCGGTGGGGACGACGGTACGTCGTGGCGGCGGCCGTCGCCGCTCTCGCCCCCGCGCTCCTCCCCGGGCTCTTCGATCTGGCCGCCGGCTATCTGAGTTCGCTTCCGGTGAAGCTGCTTTATAGCATGCCGTTTTTCTGGGTGATCGCCGCGTTTTTGTCAATGCCATGGCGCGGGAAGGCCCTGCCCCTTCGGGTGGCGGTCGCCGCCCTCCTCCTTCTCGCCCTTCCCGGGGCCCTGTCACGATTCACGCCCGCCTCGGTCGCGGGTTGGCGGCCGGCCGGGGTGGATGCGGCCCTGGACATGGTGCGGGCGATCCCGGGCGAGGCCGCGGTGGCCGCCGATCCCTGGGTATCCTCGCTGATCGCGGCCGAGACCGGCCATGCCCCGATCACCGTGCTCCACCAGCACGGGCATCCCCTCGATTCCCGGGGCCTCGACCGCCTGAACGACCTCGGAGCCATTCTCTCTCCCTGGGTTCCCCGCGGGCCGACTCTATCCCTCCTGGAGCGCCATCACGCGGCCTACGTGCTTCTTCCCGAACCGCACGGGCTCCCGCTCACCGTGGACTTCGGAGCGGCCCGGGGAGGGGACCTGGACAGCCTGCGGGTGGCGAAGTTCACGTCCTGTCCCGAGGGCTTGCATGTGGCCGGCCGGGTGCCGGGATGGGTCCTCTTCGAGGTGGGGGGCGCCGGCCTCAACGGACCGGGGCTCCGGGCGCTCTTGCGCCCGAAGCGCCCGGCACCGGAAGGGTGGCCGGTACCCACGGCCGATGGGACGGCGGAAGGGGTGGTTCTCAATTCCCTGGACCTTCCCTCCCGGATCGAGGCGGGAAGCCGGGCGCCGGTCGTGCTGGGCTGGAGTCGGGGCGGAGATCCCACCGGGTGGCCGGTGGAGGCCCATCTCCGGTTCATCCCGGCGGGGGAGCGGCCCGGGATCAAGCTGGGGAGGCTCCTGACCCGGTTCCTGCCCGGACGTCACCCGGCGCCGGCGAGGCTCCGGTTTCCCCTGGCTCCCTTCCAGGGGGCGTGGCCCGCCGGCTTCTGGACCCCGGGCAAGGGGCTGGCCGACACCCAATGGGTGAGCCTCCCGGAGGCGTTTCCCGCGGGTCGTTACGACGTTTCGGTGCGTGTCCGCCCCCGCGCCATGTTCACCCGTATTTCGTTGCGGGACATATGGAGCGAGGAGGATCGCTGGCAGGGGGAGCGTCTCGGCACGGTGAATGTTTTCGGGCCCGGAACCGAAATCGAGGGATCTCCCTGAAGCGGGATAAGTTGGGGGTTAACATCTTCTTAAAACTCGTTGACCGTCCGGGGATCACCTTGATATAATGCTTGCGTTGAACGATTGCAATCTACCCCTGCCGCCGCCTCCCAAGCGGCGAAGGGGGTAGCTCACGCCGAACGTGGGAGGTGACCGCAGGACTCCACTGGCTACCTTTCTGACTCGCTGGGGATCCCCCAGCATATGTCCAATCCGGAACAAGGTCTCGCAACACGATTCAGGCCGGGGTGCCGGGGCGGAGAACGGACGATCGGACGCGGGAGCGGTTCGCGCTTCCGCAAATGGCGTCCGTCCGAGCCCGGCGGGGACGGGAAGATAGAGCGGTAAGCCGGGAGTCCGGGGGTTGATCGAAACATCTCGAGGGCCGGGAGTCGAGAACCCGGTCGACCTCGAGGATGGAGCAATCGTCACGAGTGCTGCCTGATACCACCTCTCTCCACATCGACGCGCGTCTTTCCGCCGATCCGGCCCTGAGTCCATCTTGAGCAGGCATCCCATGTACAAAACTGCCCAGAGAGACGCTCAAAGTGGGTTTCTGCAGACCTCCAAGGGTGGGGAAGCGGCGACGACCCTGAAGGGATCCCGTCCCCGTAGCGCCGCCCGGGTGAAGGTGGATGTGCCCCCCGCCGTCGCCATGAGCACCGCCTCTCTCGCCGCCGAGGACACGTTCTACAAGCGCTATGGGAAGCGTGGCATGGACTTCGTCGGCTCCGTGGTGGCCCTCCTCCTCTTCGTTCCCTTCTTGCCATTCGTGGCGCTGGCCATCAAGCTCACCTCTCCGGGGCCGATCCTGTATCGGTCCATTCGGTTGGGCAGGGGGGGGCGGCCTTTCGTATTCTTCAAGTTCAGGAGCATGGTGGACGGGGCCCACGAGTCCCGGAACTTCATCCAGCATCTGAACGAGGCCGAGGGCCCCGTGTTCAAGATCGCCAACGATCCTCGTGTGACCCGGGTCGGTCGGTTCCTGCGGCGCACGTCGATCGACGAGCTGCCTCAACTTCTCAATGTGCTGCGGGGGGACATGTCGCTGGTGGGGCCCAGGCCCCCCATCCCCGAAGAGGTCGAGAAGTACGAACCCTGGCAGAGGCGGCGGCTCGACGTAAAACCGGGGATTACGTGCCTGTGGCAGATTTCAGGTCGGAGCAAGCTCGGGTTCAACGAGTGGATGCGGTTGGACATCCAATACATCCAGCACCAGTCCTTTCTTCTGGATCAGAAGATCCTGCTCCGCACCCTGCCCGCCGTCGTCTCCCGAGACGGCGCCTACTGATCCACTTTCGCCCCGGCAGGCCCCGCGTTCCGGCTCCCGAACCGCAGCCCGGCCCGACCTCCCGCCTGCTTTCCTTCTGGTTGCCCATCGCGGTGGGAAGCCTGCTCCGCCTGATCGGCCTGACCCGGCAATCGCTCTGGGTGGACGAGCTCGCGACCCTGCACGCCGCGTCGGTGGGGGAAGTCTTTCGCTTCCGGGACGTGCTCATCGACCCTCAAGGCCCGCTGCCTCACGTCCTGCTTCGACTCTGGACCGCGGTCGGGGGGAGTGGGGACCTCTCGCTTCGCCTGTGGTCGGCGATTGCCGGCGTGATCGGCCTGGCCCTGGTGGCTTTGGCCTTTCGGTCCATCCTTCCCCGCGCCGCGACCATCGGGACCTGGCTATTCGCCCTCTCCCCCTTCCATATCTGGTACTCCCAGGAGGTTCGGAACTACGTGTTCCTCATCGCCGCCTCGGCGGCGGTGCTCTGGACCCTGACGCGGGCGCTCGATCGATCCACCGTCCGGGCCTGGATCGCCCACGGCGCGAGCCTGGCCGCGCTCCTGCTCTGCAATCTGAGCGGGGGGGTCCTCCTGCCCGCGGTAGGGCTCTATCTCCTCTTCGACCGTCGTGACCGGATCCTCCCTTGGCTGGCCGCGGCGGCGGCCGCGTTGGCCGTCGCCGCCCCCTGGATCCTGGTCGAGCTCACCGGCCACCTGGACTGGGCGGATGTGTCGGGAGCGGGCGGCGGAGGCATTCGCGGCGCCCTGACCTTCCATCCCGGGGCCCTACCCTTCACCTACGCCACCTTTCTCGGAGGCTTCGGCCTGGGACCGCCGCTTCGAGCCCTCCACAATGGGCTTCGCTGGTCACTCTTTCTGCCTCACCTTCCCTGGCTCCTTCTGGGGGCCTCGGGGTCGGTGGCCGCGGTGCTCGCCGCCGCCCGAGGCCTCGGCGATTCGCGAATGAGGCTCCTCTTCTGGTGGGCGTTCCTTCCCGCCCTGGCCGTCGCCGCGGTGGCCATCCTGGGACTCAAGGCCTACAACCCCCGCTACCTGGCGGTATCCCAGCCGGTTTTCCTGCTCGTGCTGGCCGAGGGAATTCGCCGGATCGGAACGCGCCGCTGGTGGTGGGGAGCGGCGGCGCTGACCGCGCTCCTGATTCCCATGGCGGTGGGATGGACGAACCAGACCTTCGACGATCGCTATGGGCGGGAGGACTACCGCGGCGCGGCGGCCTGGCTGGCCGGGCGGGCCGGCCCCGACGACCTGGTGCTCGAACAGGGGGTCGTGGGAGTGCTGGACCGGTACTATCACGGCCCCGGCCGCCTGGAGGCCTATTACCCGGTCTTCTTCCGGGAACCCGACGGCGGGCGGGCGCGGTTGGGCCGTTTGCTCGACGACCATCACAGGGTGTGGTGGGTGGGGGCGAGGCTCTGGTACGACGATCCGGAGGGGAAAGTTCCGGCCTGGCTGGCCGAGGACGGGACCCCGATCGAGTCCTGGAGCCACGGAGGGGTCGAGATTCGGGGTTTCCGGTTGCTTCGGGGGCGCGGCTCGCGATGAGGCGGGTCCTCCTGGTCTCCGAAGCGCACGGGTACGGAGGCGCCGAAGTGTACCTGGAGCGGTTGGCGAGCGGGCTTGCCGGCTGGACGGCGGAGGTCGCGATTCCGGAGCGGCGGGAACTCGCCCCGTTTCGGCGCCGGCTGGCCGAGGCCGGCGTGCCGGTCCATCCCTATGCTTCGGGAGGAGTCGGGACGGCACGGATGATCGGCGCCGCCCGCGCCGCCCGCCCCGATCTCATCCACCTGAACCTCCCCTCGACCTACGACGGTGGGGCCGGCCTGCTGCCGTTCCTGCTCCACGCGGCCACCGGCCGGCCGGTGGTGTCCACCGAACACCTGACCCGCATTCCGCGCTCCCGCCGACGCCGGCTCATGAAGCTCTGGACGGCGGGGGGAACGGCGGCGACCATCGTGGTGAGCGAGTCCAGCCGGGAAACGCTCACCACCGAGGGGTTTCCCCGGGAGCGGATCGCGGTGATTCCCAACGGGGTGCCCGATCCCGGCGGGGCCCGCGCGTGGCCGCGATCCGAGGGTCCGCTCCGCATCGGGTTTCTCGGCACCCTGGAACCGCGAAAGCAGGTGGACGTGCTGGTGCAGGCCCTGGCCGCGCTCCCCGATGTCCCGCTCCGGCTCGAGGTGGGGGGAGAAGGTCCGCTGCGCCCCGCCCTGGAGCGGTTGGTCGAGCGCCTGGGTCAGCGGGATCGGGTGGAGTTCCTCGGACCGGTGGCCGATCCCTACGCCTTCCTCGCCGGGATACACCTGGTGGCGCTCCCTTCGCGCCTGGAGGGTATGCCGCTTGCCGTGCTGGAAGGTTTCGCGGCCGGCCGGGGGGCGATGGTGAGCGACCTTCCGGGGATGGACGAGGTGGTGGATGAGCGGACCGGCCGGCGGCTTCCGTTGAACGACGTGGCCGCCTGGTCCGAGGCGCTCCGGGAGGCGGAGGCGGACCGGGCGCTCCCGGAACGGTGGGGAGCCTCGGCTCGGAGGCGCTACGAGGAGGCGTTCACCCTCGAGCGCGCCCTTCGGGCCACCACCCGGGTCTACGAAAACGTTGTGGCCGGAGAGGCGGTGGCCTGATGCGAATTCTCTGGATGAAACCGATCCTTCCCTACCCTCCGATCCAGGGCACCCGCCGGGTGACCCTGCAACTTCTCGAGAACCTGACCCGGGAGCACACGGTGCGGCTCTTCGCCCGGAGGCTGGCCGCCTCGGAGACGGCGGCGGTCCGTTCGCTCACCGACCGCGTGCCCGGCCTCGAAGTGGCCGCCCCCCTGGCTCCCAATCGCGCTTCGACCCTTCATCGGGCCCTCTATCGCTTCCGGACCCGGGCGGCGACACGGCGCGGCATGCCTCCGGTGGAGTCCTACACCTGCCTTCCGCCGCTTCTCGATGCCTTCGCCCGCGAGGCGGACCGCTTCCATCCCGACCTGGTGGTGGTGGAGTACTGGTATTCGGCCCCGTACCTGGCCCGGGTTCCCCACCTGCCCCGCGTCCTCTTCGCCCACGACATCGAGTACGCGGCCCGCCGGCGGGCCGCGGCGTTCACCCAGGATGGATCGCGCGGTGCGCAGTGGGCCGACCTGGAGGAGACCCGCGAGAAGGCCGCCCTGGCCGGTGCGCCCTTCACCTGGTTCCTGACCGAAGCGGACCGGAACGAGGCCCTGACCGTGGAGGGGGTCAAGCCCGGGCTGACCGGAATCGTTCCCTACGGTCTGGATCTCGATGGAGAACTGGCCCCGGCGGGTCCCGGCGATCCTCCCGAGCAGCCCGAGCGGGTACTCCTCTTCGGCTCCTTCGCCGCCGACTTCAACCGGGACGCCCTCGACTTCACCCTATCCGAAGTGTGGCCGGAGATTCAGAGACGCCGTCCGTCGGCGCGACTGGCGGTGGCCGGTGGGGGGCTTCCCCCCGGGGCGGCCCGACGCGCCCGGGAGCGGGGAGCGGAGGTTCTGGGAGAGGTGGCCGACGTACGCTCGGTGCTCCTCACCGCTGCGGTGGTGCTGGTGCCGCTCCGATACGGGGGGGGGCTTCGCATCCGGCTTCTGGAGAGCCTTGCCCTGGCCCGGGCGGTGGTGGGCACCCCGATCGGCGTGCTGGGCCTGGGACCGGGAGCGGGAGAGGAAGTCCTCGCCGCCGAGGATCCGGCGGAGCTGGCGGGCCTGGTGGTTCGGGCCCTGGGGGATCCCGCGCTTCGTCGGGAACTCGGGGAGCGGGGCCGGAAATGGGTGGTGCGCCACCACGATCCCAAGGCCGCCGCTCGGAGCCAGCGGGAACTGGCGGCCCGGACCCTGGAACGCCTGCGGTGAGAGAACCGGGAGGCCCCGCGCTGCGGCCGAGGGGGCGAATTGACGCACCCCCGTGGCGGGTCTACTATTTCCGGGTCATGCCGATTCCGCCACACCATCTCCGCCCGCGATCCCGGCCGCTCGTCGCCTCGATCACCTATCCATCGTGAGGAACGCAATTGTGACCATCCGTTTGAGTGAGTTCTTCGAAGAGGACCTGTTTCTTCCCACGCTCAAGGCCAAGGACAAGGAAGGGGTCCTGAAGGAGTTGGTGGAAGGTCTGGTGAAGGCCGGGCGCATCAAGGAAGGGGATATCCTCCTGGAGATGCTCCGGCAGCGCGAGCACCTCGGGTCCACCGGCATCGGACGTGGGGTGGCGGTCCCCCACGGTCGCACCCTGGCCATCACCCGGTTGGCGGTGGTATTCGGGCGTTCCGAGGAGGGGATCGAGTTCGACGCCATGGACGGGAAGCCGGTTCACCTGGTGTTCCTGACCGTGGCTCCTCCCCAGGAACGCAGCAACCTCTATCTTCCGGTGCTGGGAAAGATCGTGGAGATGGTCAAGAGCGCCAAGACCCGCCGACGGCTTCTCTCCGCGGTGGACTTCGACGAGGTGGCGGAAATACTCGAGGAGGCCGACGAAGGTGCATGAACAGCTCCATCTCCTGGTGAGCCTGCAGGACCTCGACTCCCTGATCCGGGAAACCCAGGATGACAAGCGACGCGCGGAGCTCGAGAGCATGGGATTCTCCATGGACAATCTGGAGCCGCTCCACGCCGCCCGGGCCAAGCTGGTGACCCGGATCGACAAGCGCTACCTCCGAATCTACGAACGGCTGGTGACCAAGTACGGCCGAGCGGTGGTGCCGGTGGAGAACCGCACCTGTCTCGGGTGCTTCCAGTCCGTGCCCCCGAGCTTCTTCTCGGAAATCACCGCCGCCCAGCTGGTCAAGGTGTGCGAGAACTGCGGGCGCATCCTCTACCTCCTCACCGACTGATCGGGATCGGGGCCGACCCGCGATGACCCGACCGGTCTCCGCTCTCATCGCCCTCGAGTGCGCACGGTGTGGAGACGCCGCCGATCCGGATCGGCTCCAGACCTTCTGCCCGTGCGGAGGGACGTGGCTGGCCCGCTACGATCTGGAACGGGCGGCGGAGACTCTGACCCCGGATGCCCTGCGGGAACGGGAGCCGGGGCTCTGGCGATGGGCGGAGGTGTTGCCGGTTCGCGAGCCGGGCCGACGCCGCGGGCTCGGGGAGGGGGCCACTCCGCTTCTGCACGCCGAGCGGCTTGGCGCCGCTCTCGGTCTCTCCCGTCTCCTCCTCAAGGACGAAGGCAGGAATCCGGGGGGGTCCTTCAAGGCCCGGGGCATGGCCACGGCGGTGGCCCGGGCGGTGGAGCTGGGGGCGAAGCGGCTGGCGCTCCCCAGCGCGGGAAACGCGGGGGGCGCGGGCGCGGCCTACGGGGGATACTGGGGCGCGGAGGTTCACGTGGCGCTTCCTCTGGCCACGCCCGAGCCGTTCCGCGAGGAGGCGCGGTTGCACGGGGCCCGGGTCTACGATGTCGACGGGGACATCGCCCAGGCCGGGAGGTGGCTGGCCGCGCGGCCCGAGGCCTCGGACTGGTTCTTCCTCTCCACCCTGAAGGAGCCTTACCGGGTGGAGGGCAAGAAGACCATGGGCTACGAGCTGGTGGAGCAGTTGGGCTGGAGCTGGCCGCGCACGGTGATCTATCCCACCGGCGGGGGGACCGGCATCGTGGGAATGGCCAAGGCGGACGAGGAACTTCGCGCCCTGGGGCTCCTGTACGGACCGCCTCCCCGCTTCGTGGTGGTTCAGGCCGAAGGGTGCGCGCCCCTGGTCCGGGCCTTTCGGGAAGGAAAGGACCACGCCGAGCCCTGGCCCGCCCCCCGGACCGAAGCCAACGGGCTCCGGGTCCCCGGCACCATCGGTGATCACCTGATCCTGGACGCGGTGCGGCGGACCGGGGGGACCGCGCTGACCGTGACCGACGGGGCCATGGAGGACGCGCGGCGTGAGTTGGGAAGGATCGAGGGCGTCTTCGCCGCCCCCGAGGCCGCGGCCACCGTGGCCGCGGCGCGTATTCTGGCCGCCGAGGGCTGGCTGGAGCCCCATGAGGACGTCGTGCTGTTCCTGACCGGGAACGGTTTCAAGTACCCGCTTCCGGAGGGCGGGGGTCGGGCATGAGCCGCGATCCCGGCGCCTCGGCCGGCGAGGACGCCGAAGTCCGGCCCGCCGTCGATCCCCGGCGCCGGCTCCGGCGGCATGTCCTCGCCGTCGATCCCCGGCTCGAGCTTCGGAGCTTTCTGGGGTCGGTGGCCCGATTGATGATGGAGGGGACCGGGGCCCGGACCTGCGGCATCTCCGCCCGCCTCCACGAGGCCGACCGGGACGTCTTTCTCCTCGTGCCCCGGGACCGGCCGCCGCTTCGCTCCACCCGGCCCCTGACCTCCGAGGAGCGTATCCGGGACCTCTCCGTGCCGGAGCCGGGCCGTCCGGAGACGGATTGGTTCTCCTCCGGCCTGGCCGCCCTGGCCGCGGAGGCGGGGGCTGCGGCGGACCGGGTGGTCTCCGGGGGGGTCCGGCCGTGGGGCCGTCCGGTCGCGCTGGTCGAGCTGGCCGACCCGGACCCCGCGGTGATCCCCGACGCCGGGGCGCTGGGGGGGCTCCTGAACGAGGTTGCCTCGTCCTTCGAGCTCGGGCTCCTGTACGAACGGTTGCGCCGGGAGCGTCTGGAGGCGCGACTTCTCCAGGAGGTGGGCCAGGAGCTGGGACGGACCCTCGACCTGCGCGAGCTCCTCACCACCATTCTCGATCTCCTGCGGCAGGTCGTTCCCTACGACGCCGCGGTGATCTATCTCCTGGGGGAGGACGGGCTGGAGGTCGTCAACCAGTCGCTCCGGGGATATCCCGAGGGCGGGGAGGAGATGGTGCGGCTCAAGGTCGGCCAGGGCATCGTGGGCTCGGTGGCGCGGACCGGAAGCCCGGAGATCGTGGCCGACGTCCGGGACGATCCGCGCTACTACGACGCGCGATCCGTCACCGTCTCCGAGATGGTGGCCCCGCTCAAGTCGGGGGGGCGGGTGCTGGGGGTGTTCAACCTGGAGAGCGACCGCCACGGCGCGTACACCGCCCACGATCTGGAACTTCTCGAGACCTTCGCCGGCCAGGCCGCGGTGGCCCTGGAGCGGGCGCGGCTCCTCGAGCAGGAAACGGAGCGGCGGCGGTTGGAGCAGGAGCTCCGGATCGCACGTCGCATCCAGCGCTACTTCCTCCCCCGGATTCCCGACCGGCTTCGCCGGCGGGGTCTGGACGGCCGCACCCTCCCCAACGAGGAAGTGAGCGGCGACTACTATGATTTCCTGGAGCGCCGCGACGGTACGGTGGCGGTGGCGGTCGCCGACGTTTCCGGAAAGGGGATTCCCGCCGCGCTCATCATGTCGAGCCTGCGCACCGCGTTCCGACTGGGGGCGGCCCATCGCTCCCATCCCTCGGTCCTGGCCCGCGAGCTCAACACGTTTCTCAAAGGGAGTCTCCGCGAGACCGAGTTCGTGACCGGGGTGTTCGGGATCCTGGATCCCGGTCTCACCCGGTTCCGCTACACCAACGCCGGACACAACCCGCCGCTCCTGCTTCGGGCGGGGGGGAGATCGAGTGGCTGGAGGTGGGGGGAATGATTCTCGGCGCCTTTCCCGACCAGGACTACGAGGAGAGCGAAATCGACCTGGGGCCCGGCGATCTCCTGGTGCTCTATACCGACGGCGTCACCGAGGCCACCAGTCCGGAGGGGGAGGAGTTCGGTGAGGAGCGGCTGGTATCCACGATCCGCGCCCATGCCGGCGATCCGCCCCGGGCGCTCATCACCGCGCTCATCGCCGCGGTGCGGGTGTTTGCGGCAGGGAAGCTCCCCGACGACCTCACCGTCGTGGCGGTATCGGGTGGTGGAGAGGAGGTGATGCCATGAACGACCTGGTATGCCGGTCCTGCGGCCGTGAGGGACGGACCGGTCCCACCTGGCCCGTGCGCTGTCTCTGCGGCGGGCTATGGTCGGCCGCGGCCCCCGAGCTCTATCCGGCCCCGGGGGTGGAGGAGGAGGGCGTGATCGAGCCGGTGCCCCTCTGGCCGGATCCGATGGATCACGATCTCTGGTGGAAACGGGAGGACCTGAACGGCACCGGGTCCTTCAAGGACCGCGGGGCGACGGTCCTGGCCGCGGTGGCCGAGCGGTCGGGGGCCCGGAGCCTGGTGCTCGATTCCTCGGGGAGCGCGGCCCTGGCCGCGGCCTCGGCCGCGGCGCGGTGCCGGCTCCCGCTCACCGTCCACGCCCCCGGCGCCCTGCCCCGGGCCAAGCGGGAGGCGTTGGAGGTCCTGGGGGCCGTGGTGGTGGCCGCCGGGAACCGCGGTGCCGCCTCGGCCCGGGCCCTGGAGGCCGCCGAGCGCGAGTTCTACTTCAGCCACGTCTTCCACCCCGCCTTCCTCGAGGGAACGGCCCAGAGCGGGGTCGAGGCGCTCCGACAGTGCGGCGGATCCCCGCCGCGGATCTGGGTGGTCCCGGTTGGAAACGGGTCGCTCCTTCTGGGGCTGGCGCTGGTCCTGGCCCGAGCGGGCATCGGCGAGGACATCCGGTTGATCGCGGTCCAGGCCGAAGCGTGCCCGGGTCTCCGCGCACCGGGGGGGACCGGCCGCACCGAGGCCGCGGGAATCGGGATCGCCGACCCGCCGCGCCGCGAGGAGATCCTGGCCGTCCTGGAACGCCACCGGGGAGAGGTGATCGAGGTGACCGAAGCGGAGATCGCCGGCGCCCACCAGGCCCTGGGACGGCGCGGGGTGGCCGCGGAGCGGGCGGCGGCGGCGGCCGAGGCCGGGGTGCGCCGCATGCGGGCGGGGGGGAAGGCGACCCCGTCCTGGCCTGGCTCACCGGCTCCGGTCTCCGGGGGGGATGAGGCGCGCGACCTGACGGCCATCCGCTCCCCCTCGCGACACGGCCTCATGAACGGGTCGGGCTAGGTCCCTCCCCGGTCCAACTCCGCCTCGAGGCGGATGATCTGGTCCCGAGGGCCCACCACCAGAAGCACGTCCTCGCCCCGGAGCTTCTCCTCGGGGGCGGGATTGGCCAGGTAGCGCCCCTCGCGCTTCACCGCCAGGACCTGGATCCCCAGCCGGGCCCGGAGGTTCAGCTCCTTCAGGGTCTTTCCCGCCGCCGGACATCCCGGCGGGAGCTTCATCGCCTCGAGCTGGGCATCGCCGCGGGCCGGGGACATCATCTCCTCGAGGAAGGTCACCACGTCGGGGTGCATGAGGGACCGGGCCATGCGGATCGCCCCCAGGTCGTCCAGGTAGACCACGCTGGTGGCTCCGGCCTGGGTGAGATAGCGCCGGCCGCGAAGGCGGGACCCGCGGGCCACGATGGCTATCGACGGGTTCAGGGCACGGGTGCTGGCGGTGATGTAGAGGTTCTCGGCGTCGTCGTTGATCACCGTGGCCAACCCCCGGGCCCGCTCCACCCGGACCTGGGCCAGGACCGCGTCGTCGGTGGCGTCCCCTTCCACCACCAGGTACCCCTCGTCCCGCGCGGCCTGGGCGCGCGACGGGTCGCGCTCCACGACCACGAAGGGGGCCTCGGACCTGACCAGCTCCGAAACCAGGCGGACTCCCACCTCGCCGAAGCCGCAGATCACGAAGTGGTCCCGGAGATCCTCGATCTGTTTCCGCATGCGGCGCTCCTCCACCAGACGACCGAGCCGTCCCTCCACCAGGAGAGCGGCCAGGGTGCCTACCGCGTAGAACCCGATGCTCACCCCGCCCAGCATCACCACGACGGTGAACCACCGCCCCGCCGGGGTCCCCGGGACGATGTCGCCATAACCCACCGTGGTCATGGTGGCCACCGCCAGGTAGATCGCGTCGTCGAGAGGGAGGCGCTCCAGGAACATGAACCCGGCCACCGCGACGGCGAAGAAGGCGACCAGGATCACGAGGATCCGCCCGAAGGTCACGGGGGCGCTGGGTCCCGGCGCGCGGGCCGGGAAGCGGCGTTCAGACTTCAAATGAACTCACGTACGGAACCGCATGTGGGTTTTGATGGTACAATCTCTTGAGCGTGTGCGGCGCATTCGCCGGGGTCGGTTCGTTGGGCCTGCCCGGTTTCTGCCCTCCTTGATCGGCCGGCCCAGGGCCGGCCCCGGCCCTTCCCGGCGCTCCCGGGGAGCCCGGAACGTCCTCCGCGTCCCCCCGACCGCCTTGACACGTTGCCCCGCCGACAGCCTATAGTCAAGTGTTTTGGTAACTTCCACAGCTTCAGAGCCATCACCATGACCTCTCATCGCCATCATCCTCGGGCCAGCTCCCTGGACGAAGGACGAGCGCTCCGGCGGGCGTTGGTGGTGACCGTCCTGCTCTTCGGAATCGAGGTGGTTGGCGGGATCCTCGCCAATTCCCTGGCCCTTCTCTCCGATGCCGGGCACATGCTCACCGACATCCTCGCTCTGGCCCTGGCCGGGGCGGCGATCCGTTTCGCCACCCGCCCCGCCGACCGCAAACGCAGCTTCGGCTACTACCGCCTCGAGATCCTGAGCGCCATGGCCAACGGGGTGCTCCTGGCCCTGGTGGCCCTGGGCATCCTGGTGGAGGCGTGGCGGCGATTCGGCTCCCCCCCCGAGGTCAAGGTGGACATCCTGGCTCCGGTGGCCGCGGCGGGGCTCGCGGTGAACCTGGTGGTGATCTGGTGGCTGAGCCGGGCCCGCGGGGGGCTCAGCACCCGGGGCGCGCTCTGGCACGCCGTTTCGGACGGGGCGAGCTCGGTCCTGGTCCTCGGCGCGGCGGGGCTGATGGCTCTCACCTCACGGTGGTGGATCGACCCCGCGGTGAGCGTGCTCCTGGCCGGGGTGGTGGTGTACGGGGCCTACCGGCTTCTGCGCGAGTCGGTGTCGGTGCTGCTGGAGTCCACGCCTCCCGAGGTGGACCTTCGCCGGCTCGGGGAGGCGGTCACCGAGCTGGAGGGAGTGGACGGCATTCATGACCTCCACGTGTGGAGCCTCACCTCCGGCGTCCATGCCCTTTCCGGCCACCTGAGGGTCCAGCCGGAGCGTTTGGGGGAGACGGATCGGATTCTCGCCGAGGCGAAGGCCCTGCTCCAGCGGGATTTCGGGATCAGCCACACCACCCTTCAGCTGGAGTCGGTGGAATGCGGTCGGGTGGCCTGCGTGCTCGGCGTGACCGAGCCCTTCGAGAGTCTCGGGGGACGCGGGTAGACCCGTCGAACAACGGGATCCGGCCGCCTTCGGTCGGCGGGAAAGGACGGCGTTCATGGGAGCGATTCCGGTCGGTGACCTTCTGCGTCTGGGGGTGAAACTCCTCCGGGAGGCGGGTGCGGAGTACGGGGACGTCCGCCACGTGGAGACGCGCACCGAAAGCCTGTTGGTGAGAAACGGCATCCTGGAGACCGCGCTCCGTGGTTCGGACCGGGGGTTCGGGGTGCGGGTGCTCCTCGACGGAGCGTGGGGGTTCGCCGCTTCCGCGACGGAAACCGGGGATGCGATGCGTACCACGGTGGCGCGGGCGGCCGCGGTGGCCCGGGCCTCCGCTTCGGCCGGGGGGGGGAAGGTGCGCCTGGCCCCGGTGGAGCCCGCCCGGGGGGAATGGAAGTCCGCCTACGGAATCGATCCCTTCGGCGTTCCCCTGGACCGGAAGGTCGACCTGCTGGTCCGGTCGGTGGAGGCGATGCAGGCCCATCCCCGGGTGATCGCGGCCGAGGCCTCGATGGACTTCTTCCGGTTCGCGAGGGAGCTCCATTCCACCGAGGGAACGGAGATCCGGCAGGAAACGACCGAATCGGGGGGAGGGATCGTGGCCACCGCCCGGGTCGACGACGAGGTTCAGCGCCGTTCCTATCCCAATTCCTTTCGCGGAAATTTCAGGGCGGCCGGATATGAATTCGTCGCCGACATGGAATTGCCCGACCACGCCCCGCGGGTGGCCGAGGAGGCGGCGGCGCTCTGCGTCGCCCCCGACTGCCCGGGCGCCGAGACCACCCTGGTCCTGGGGGCCGATCAGGTGGGACTTCAGATCCACGAGTCCTGCGGGCATCCCACCGAGCTCGACCGCGTGCTGGGAACCGAGATCTCCCTGGCCGGCGGGAGCTTCATGGGAATCGGAGGATTGGGGACGCTCCGCTACGGCTCCCCCCTGGTGAACCTCACCGCGGACTCCACCACCCCCGGGGGGCTGGGCACGTTCGGGTGGGACGATGAGGGAGTGCCGGCGGGACGGACCCCGCTGGTGGAGAAGGGAATTCACGTGGGATACCTCACCTCGCGGGAGACCGCCCCGGCGGTGGGGCTGGGGGCCTCGGGCGGGACCATGCGGGCCGAGAGCTGGTCCCACCTCCCCCTCATCCGGATGGTGAACGTGAACCTGGAGCCGGGCGAAGGGACGCTGGAGGAGATCCTCTCCGAGGTGAAGGACGGGATCTACATGACCACCAACAAGTCCTGGAGCATCGACGACATCCGTCTGAACTTCCAGTTCGGCCTGGAGGCGGCCTGGGAGATCAAGCGGGGGAAGCGGATCCGCCTGCTCAAGAACCCGGTCTACACCGGGATCACGCCGCGCTTCTGGGGCGGATGCACCGCGGTGGGGGGCCGGGAGGACTGGCTCCTGACCGGGCTTCCGTCCTGCGGCAAGGGGGAGCCGATGCAGGTCATGCACGTGAGCCACGGCGCTCCTCCCGCCCGGTTCGAGAACGTCCGCGTGGGGGTGTCGAAATGATCGGCCGCGACCGGATTCTCACCACCTTGAGCGCGGCCCTGGTCGGGGCGGCGGGAGACGAGGCCGAGCTGGTGGCGGTGGCGGGACGGAACGAGGTCAGCCGCTGCGCCAACTCGGTGATCCACCAGAACGTCTGTGTCGAGGACGCGCTCCTGGTGGCCCGGGTGATCGTGGACGGGCGCGCCGGGCGCGCCTCCGCCCACGGCCTCTCTCCCGAAACCGCCTCGCGGGTCCTGGCCGACGCGGCGGCCCTGGCCCGCTTCGCCCCTCCCGACCCCGCCTTCGGCGGTCTTCCCGGTCCCCGGGCCATTCCCGAGGCGCGGAGCCACGTGGAGCGAACCGCCCGCGTGGGGCCCGAAGAGCGCGCGAAGGCGCTCAAGTCAGTTTTCGACGCCGCCCGCCGGCACGATCTCCAGGTGGCCGGTGCGTACCGGACCGCGGAGAAGGAGCTGGCGGTGGCCAACACCAGGGGCGTGGCCGCCTACGCTCCCCTCACCAGCGCATCCACCAACCTGGTGGCGCTGGGGGAGAACGCCTCCGGGTACGCGACGGGGCTGAGCCGCGACGTCGCCGAACTCGACTTCGCGCGGCTGGGGGAGATCGCCATCCGCAAGTGCCTGGACGGGGCCCGCCCCCTCGCCCTCGAACCGGGGACCTACGAGGTCATCCTGGAGCCGCCCGCCATGGCCGAGCTCATGGAGTGGATGACCTTCACCTGCCTGAGCGCCCGCGGGGTGCACGAGAAGACCTCGGCCCTGGCCGGACGGATCGGGCAGCCGCTCCTGGGGCCCGAGGTGACCCTCTACGACGACGCGATCGAGGACGCCGGAATGCCCACCCCCTTCGATTTCGAGGGACAGCCCAAACGACGGGTGAACCTGATCGAGAAGGGGATCGCCCGGTCCTTCGGGACCGACTCGGTGTGGGCGGGGAGGATGGGGCGCGAGAGCACCGCCCACGCCGTCCTCCCGTCCAACGAGGGCTCGGACCCGGTACCCATGAACCTCTTCTTCGAACCCGGGACGCTGGGCGCGGCGGAGATGCCGGCGCGGGTCGAGCGGGGGCTCCTGGTGACCCGGTTCCACTACGTGAACGGGTTCCTCGACACCCGGCGGGCGCTCATGACCGGGATGACCCGGGACGGCACGTTCCTCATCGAGGACGGGCGGATCAGGGGGGCGGTGGGAAACCTCCGGTTCACCCAGAGCCTGGTGGAAGCCCTGAACGACGTGCGCGGGATCTCCCGGGAGCGGACCCCGGTGGCCTCGTGGTGGTCGGCCACCGCCGACACCGGCGCCCTCACCATGCCCACCATGCACCTCGGGAAGTTCCACTTCAGCGGGAAGACCGAGCGAGGTTGACCGCCGGGCGCGGGGACGGGCTCCGTCGGCCGCGGCGCGGGAGAACGCCGGAACGCGAAGCGGGGCGGCCGTAGCCGCCCCGCGGGCGCGTTCGGATAACCGGGGAGATGCGGCCTAGAGCTCGTGCCAGGCGGAGATGGTGTAGGGGGAGAGCTGGGTCAGGCGGTTCAAGGCCTCGCTGGAGTACTTGACGTCGGCGTTCCCACCCACGATCTGGCTGGCGATCCCGCCCTGGGTGAGGCAGGAACCGTAGAGGTGGATGCCGGCGCCGCCGCCGGTGAAGTCGATCTGTCCCAGGATCAGCACCAAGCCGTACCAGGTGAACTGGCCGGAGCAGATGAGGTCCCCATCGACCACCAGGATCCCGCCCCCGATGCCGCCGCCGGAGACGTGAAGATCACCGGTCACGTGGACGACTTCGTAGTGGTCGTAGTCCCCCCAGCCTACGTTGCTGTAGGTGCCGCCGGAAAGGGTCATGGTGGCGAGGGGCGCGTACTGATCGGCCATGGCCTGGAGATCCATGTCCACCGGCGCGCTCTGCACCGAGGGCTCGCTCCCGTCGCCTTCCACGTTGTTCTGCTGGTTGCTCTTCAGCTCACCAGCGATGTTGGACGGGGCGCCGGTGGTGGCGATGCCCGGAACCTCGGTGTTGCCGAAGATCTCGGAATCGGTGACCGGGTCCCAATCCTTGCCGCTGACCAGGAACTGGGTGCCGTTGAACTTGAAGTCGTCGCTTTCGGTGTAGATGGCGGCCCTCACGATCTGGAAGGGCACCTTCACCGCTTCGATCTCCACGATGCGGTTCGCCGAACCCTGCGCCCCGCTGGCGGAGATGAGGAGGACCGGCGCCCCCGTCGTGAGGTTCTCCCGCGGCGGCGTGGTCAGGTCGTCGTCGTGGTCGCCGAAGAGGATGACCTGATTGGTGCCGTTCAGCTTGTAGCGGACCTTGACCCAGTCGTAGTCGATCATGTCGTTGCCGGTCTGCTTGGTGGCCACCTCGGGGTAGCGCTCGCCGTCCTCGTCCACCGAACCGTCGCCGTCGTTGTCCAACCCGTCCGAGGCGGCGTCGGCGACGTCGGGATCCCCGGCGGAGTTCCCGTTGGCCAGAACGATGTAGGCGCCCCACCCCGGCTCGCTGGTCCATGCCCCCTGGGCCGGGCCGACGTAGTTGACGGTGTCGGACATGTCGCTCATCCGGGCCAGGGCCTCGGCGCAACCGGCCTCGGAGTTGTAGAGGGCCTGGGTGGATCGCATGTCGTGGCCGGAGATCTGGGTCTCGGTCTTGGTCTGGGCCAGGAAGAGGGTCCCGATCATGGTGAGGACCATGAGCACGAGCAGCGAGATGACCATGGCGCTGCCGCGTTCGGCTCGCCGGTCGGGATATTGGTTGGTGGCGTTCATGTGGTTCTCCCTTCCTCCGTGCATCCGGGTCCCGGATGAGTCGCTCCTGTCGAATCCAGCTACGGGGCGTTCGGTGCGGTGATAGAGCAAGGGGGCGACCAATTCCGGGTCGGGAGGGCTGGCGGGGGCAAAAGCTCAAGGGGGATAGCGGGTTAGCTGAATCCGGGTGCGGGACTCGGGTCGATCCGGGCCGGGTTGGGATGGGGGATTCGCCCCGAATTCCGGAGCGGGTCCGGGTCGGCTCCGAACCCGGAGGGGCTAGGCGCCTGTCCGGCACCGGATAACCGCACCGGCTGAGATCCGCCGATTTTGCTCCGATTTTCCCGCCGAACGCCACTCCCCGCGAGGAGTGGGCGAAACGAGCGACCGTTCAGGGAGTGTCGGCGCGCGGCTCCCAGCGCGCGTCCACGATCCACAGGGTACCGGTCTCCGGTTCCCACACCGCCGGGTTGATCTCGGCCATGGCCGCCTCCGGGGCCTCGGCGGCCAGGCGCGCCATCCCCGAGGCCAGATCACGCACCGCTTCCGCACCCCCTTCCCCGATCTCCCGGAGGAATCCCGACCCCTCGAAGAACCGGCGGGCCCGGGGAAGGTCGGCGGGAAGGGACAGCCAGACCGGCGGCGCGCCGCGCTCCACCGCGCTCCCGCCCCGGGCCAGGCCCAGGAAGGGGCCGAGGTCGGGGTGTCGGAGGAAGGCGATGAAGACCTCGGGTCCGCGGGGGACGAGTCGCTGGATCAGCCAGCGATCTCCCGCGCGCTCCCGGGCGGCCAGGGCTCCGAGCCCGGTCTCGAGCTCCGCCTCGGTCCGGACCAGGACCAGGAGTCCGGCCTTGGCCTTGTGAGGATCGCTTCCGCGTTCGATCTTGAGCGCCAGGGGAAGGCCGAGTTCGGCGGCGGCGGCGGCCGCCGCGCTCCGGCCGGAGGCGCGCCGGGTGGGGACGGGACGAACCCGGTCCCCGGTGAGGAAGTCTTCCAGGATCGCCGGATCGCCCCAGTTTCCTCCGGGAAGACGGGCCGCGGGGGACGGCCAGCGGGCCGGACGTCTCGGCTCCGGCCACGGCGTTCCGGGCTCGGGGGGACGCCGGGTCCAGCGGGCCAGGGCCCGGGCGGCGCGGTTCGGTTCCCCGAGCACGGGAAGTCCGGCTTCCCGAAGGGCGTCTCCGGTCGCCGCCGCATCCGGGGCGGCCATCCAGCAGGGAACGGAGGGAACCGGCGCGCCGGGGAGGACGTCGGCGAAGACCTCCGCCATCCGCGCGGCGTCGGTGACGATGGGATGCATGAAGATGGGGAGGAGCACATCCACCTCGTCGGTCCGGCTGAGCTCGGTCAGCACCTCCCGGTACGCCTCGGGGGCGGCCGAGGCCAGCATGTCCACCGGGTTCGCGGTCACCGCGGCCGGCGGAAGCCCGGCGGCCAGGCGTCCGCGAAGCTCGGGAGAAAGCGCGGGAAGATCCACCCCCATCCGGGCCAGCTCGTCGGTGGCCAGGACCGCGGGCCCGCCGGCGTTGGTGATCACCGCGGCCCGGGCGCCGCGGGGGAGGCCCAGCCGGTCCGTGGTCTCCATGAGATCCACCGCTTCGGAGAGCGAGACCACGTCCTCGGCGTCCACCGCGCGCATGAGCGCTTCGGCCAGGGAAGGTTCGGCCGCCACCGCTCCGGTGTGTCCCCCCACCGCGCGCCGCCCCGAACCGGTGGTTCCCCCGCGCACCACCACCAGCCGGGTCCCGGGACGAAGCGCCGCCACCGCGTCGCGGAGGCGCGACGCGTCGGGAACCGTCTCCAGGTAGAGGAACACCTGGTTCACCTGGGGGAGAAGCTCGGCCACCCCCTCCACGAAGTCGGGGACGGTCAGATCGGCCATGTTCCCCACGCTGGCGAAGAGCGCCATCCCCAGCCGCCTCTCCGCGAACCGGAGCATCAGCCACTCGCCGATGGAGCCGCTCTGGCAGAGGAGGGCGATCCGGCCGGGGCCGGGAAGAATCCGGGAGAAGCTGGCATCGAACCGGTAGTCGGAGGTCACGGTGTGGAGGCCCATGCAGTTGGAGCCCATGAGCACCGCGCCGCGGGCGCGGCAACGCTCGGCCAGGGCGGTCTCCCGGGCGCGGCCTTCCCGGCCGATCTCGCCGAACCCCGCGGTAAGGAGGACGAAGGCCCGGGTCCCGCGCCCGGCCAGGGCGTCGATGGCCGCTTCCGCCGCGTCGGGGGCCACGCCGATCACCGCGACGTCGGGAACCGCGGGGAGCGCGTCGAGGTCGGGGTAGGCGCGCTGTCCGTGAACGGTGGACGCCTTGGGGTGGACGGGGTAGATACCGCCGGGGAACCCTCCCCGGACCAGGCTCCGGAGAACGGCCCCGGGAAGGGAGCCGGCCCGCTCCGAGGCGCCCACCACCGCGCAGGAGTTGGGAAAGAAGAGGGGACGAAGGTCGCGTTTCATGGCCGCTAATCTACCCGGACCGGGCCGGTCCGTCATCGAGAATGGGGAATTCGAGCCGGGCGAACGCTCCTTTCCCGGAAATTCCGGGAGGAATCCCCTCCCGGGCGGTACACTCGCCGGATAGCCCGGCGCCGCCGATCGTGGCGGCGCCGCTCACGTTCGTCCCCGATCGAAGGCGCGAAGGCATGGATCTCGACACGGTTCTCGAAGGCGCGCGGGCCGCGGCCCTGGAGGCCGGGGAGTTGCTCCTGGACAAGCTCGGCCGGCTCCGCCACGTGGAGCACAAGGGGGCGGTGAACCTGGTGACCGAGGCGGACCGCGAGTCCGAGGCGCTGGTGGTGGCGCGGCTGGCCGCCCTCCTCCCCGAGGCATCGATCCTGGCCGAGGAGGGGACGGCCATCGACCGGCCTTCGCCCTTCCGCTGGATCGTGGATCCCCTCGACGGCACCACCAACTACGCTCACGGTTATCCGGTCTTCTGCGTCTCCATCGCCCTCCAGGCGGAGGGGGAGACCGTCCTGGGGGTGGTGCACGATCCCACCCGGGGGGAGACCTTCACCGCCCGGCGCGGGGAGGGGGCCTTCCGGAACGGGGAGCGGCTCCGGGTGACCGGCGAAGCCCGGCTGGACCAGGCCTTCCTGGTGACCGGGTTTCCTTACGACGTGCGTCAGAGCAGCCGGGACAACCTGGTCCAGTTCGGCCGGTTCATGAAGCTCACCCAGGCGCTCCGCCGGGACGGCTCCGCCGCCTTGAACCTGGCCTACGTGGCCGCGGGGCGATTCGACGGCTACTGGGAGGAGAAGCTCCACCCCTGGGACGTGGCGGCGGGGACGTTGATGGTGGAGGAAGCGGGGGGACGGGTGAGCGGATACTTCGGCCGACGCTTCGATCTGAGGCGGCTCCACCTGGTCGCCACCAACGGAGCCGTCCATGACCAGGTGGTGGCGGTCCTTCGGGAGATCGAGGCCTCGGGCATTCTGCCCCCCCTTCCCCGGTGAGACCGGGGAACCGGAACCCCCGCCGGCTCAACCCCCGTGGCGGGCGGCGACCGGGACGAGGAGAGCCCGGGACGGCTCCAGCATCTCCGGGGCAATGAGCGCCGCGACCGCCAGCACCCCCTCGATGTCCGCCCGGTTGGCGCCGCAGAGGAAGGAACCGCGGAAGTGCGCGCGCAGCTGGTCGGGGACGTCCAGGGTCATGAGGGCGGCCACCGCGGCCAGCTCCCGGGTCCGGGCATCGAGAACCGGCCGCGAGAGCACCTTCCCGTAGCCCTCCACCACCATCCACCGGCCGAGCTCCGGGGAAATGCGGGTCATGGTCGCGAGCAACCGGTCGTAGGCGCCGCCGTACACCCGCCGGCAAAGCGCCTCGCCTCGCGCCCGCCACACGGCGTCCTGCCCCCGGTCGTGGTCCAGGTCCAAGGTGGGGAGGACGGCGGGCTCGGGACCGAGGGCGGCCAGCTCGGCCAGGGCGTTGATGGCCCGGGGGTAGCCGGCGAAGAGGTAGGTCTGGAGCAGGACTTCCCGGAGTTTCTCCGGATCGAGGGAGCGGCGGCGGACCACCCGGAGGGCGGCCCGGAGGGCGTCGCGGCGGCCGCGGGCGGCGGCGGCCGCGGCCAGGGTCAGACCCGGGAGTTCCGGGGGGAGGCCTTTCGCGGCCTCGAGGGAGGCGAGCCGGGAGTCCAGTTCCCGCTCGAGCTGCCGATAACCTGGAGTGGTGGAATCCGCCATCGCTTGCTCCCCGAGGTGGAGACGGGGGAGTATATCGGGGTGTTCCCGGCCCGTCAAAAGAGTCGGCGGAGGCCGCACATCGACGGATTCCGCTCAGTGAGGAGGATCAACATCCGCATGCGCACCGACGACCTGCGCCCCGTCCTGTTCGGGGTGGCGATCTCGATCGTATTCCTGAGTGCGTTCGCACCGATTCCCGCTCATGCCTCTCCCCGGGTCGTGCCCGGAGCGGTGGATGCGCTCCCCCCGGTGGCCACGTTCTCCATCGTGGCCTGCGACACCGTGGAGAAGGAGTGGGGGGTCGCGGTGGCCTCCCGGTTTCTCGCGGTGGGCTCGGTGGTGCCGTGGGCCCGGGCCGGGGTGGGCGCGGTGGCGACCCAGGCCATCGCGGACACCCGCCTGGGGCCCGACGGACTCGGTCTCATGGCCCACGGCGCCAGCGCGCCCCAGGCCCTGGATCGGCTCCTGAGTCCGGCGGAGCAACCGGACATCCGCCAGATCGGCATGGTGGATGCGGCCGGTAACTCGGCCACCTTCACCGGAGACCGGTGTGAAACCTGGGCGGGAGGGGTTCAGGGACCGGGTTTCGCGATCCAGGGGAACATCCTGGCCGGGCCGGAGGTGGTGCAGGCCATGGCCGATGCCTTCCAGGGGTCCGAGGGGAGCCTGGCCGAACGGCTCCTGGCCGCCCTCGAGGCGGGAAACAACGCCGGGGGGGATCGCCGCGGGAAGCAGTCCGCCGCGCTCCTGGTGGTGAAGGACAAGGGGGGCTATCGCGGCGGGAACGATCGCTACATCGACCTCCGGGTGGACGACGCCGAGGCCCCGGTCGTCGAGCTCCTCCGCCTCTACCGCCTTCAGGCCAAGACCTTCCTGCCCGCGGTTCACACCCGTCTCGGCGACGAGGCCCTGGCGGCGGGGAATCGCGAGCGCGCCGACCGGGAGTACGCGCGGGTGATTCACCTCTACCGCTCCGCCATCAAGGAATTTCCCCGGGATGCGGACCCCAAGAACGGGTTGGCCTGGTTCTACGTCCAACACCGGGTGAACCTGGACGAGGCGTCCCGGCTGGCCACCGAGGCGCAATCCGAGGCTCCGGATTCGTGGGAAGTCCTGGATACCCTCACCGAGATCGCCCTCGTTCGGGGGCAGCTCCACCAGGCCCTCGACTTCGCGGAAAAGGCGCTGGGGGCCGATCCCCAGAACGACTACCTGAAGGGACAGGCGGCGCGGGTGCGGGCGGAGATCGAGAAGGCGGAGGAGCGCTGATGCCCCTGACCATCATGCTGGTCGAGCCGGAGCAGGGACTCCGGGAACGGGTCCGGGCCGCTCTCGGCAGGAGCGGCCATCACGTCCTGGCCTTCGCCCGGGCCGATGGCGCGGGCGATGTCCTGGGTGAGTCCTCGGCGGATCCTTCCCTGGCTCTCTTGTCCGCCGGGCCGGATCCCGGAATGGATCGCCTGGTGCAGACTCTCCGCCGGCTGTGTCCGAGATGCCAGACGGTGTGGATCGCCCCCGAAGGGGAGAGCGAGGTGGACCGCCTGGCCGCCTCCCACCGGCCGCGCGGGCTCCTGGCCCGAAGCACCCTTGAAGAGGAGGCCGGCCATCTCGCCGACCGCGTGTGGCAGAGCCGCGAGCGCGGGCGGGCCCTGGCCGGGGCGCCTCCCATGCTGGGGAACTCCCCGGCCATGCAGCAGGTACGCGAGCTTCTCGACCGCATCGCCGCCGGCGGACCCTCCACGGTGCTGATCACCGGGGAGAGCGGCACCGGCAAGGAGGTGGCTTCGCGCCGTCTGCACGCCCTCGGGCCGCGCTCCCACGGTCCCTTCGTGGAAGTCGACTGCGCGTCCATTCCGATGAATCTCCTGGAGAGCGAGCTGTTCGGTCATGAGCCGGGAGCCTTCACCGACGCACGCCACGGAAAGGTGGGGCTCCTGGAGTTGGCCCAGGGAGGGACCGCGTTCCTGGACGAGATCGGGGAACTCGACCTGGGCCTCCAGGCCAAGCTCCTGCGCGTCCTCGATTCCCGGAGTCTTCGCCGCCTCGGCGGCCGTCAGGAGATTCCCCTCGACGTGCATCTGGTCGCCGCCACCAATCGCGATCTCACCGCCGAGGTGCGCGACGGGCGGTTCCGGGCCGACCTCTTCTACCGTCTCGACGTCCTCCGGCTCGAGCTTCCTCCGGTCAGGGAACGGGCCGGGGACGCCTGGTTCCTGGCCGAGACGTTCCTGGAGGAGGCGTTGCGCCGGCTCGGCCGGAGCCCGTTGAATCTCGATCCGAAGCTCCGTACCGAACTCGAGGCCTATCCCTGGCCCGGGAACGTGCGGGAGATCCGGAATCACATGGAGCGCCTGGCGCTTCTCGCGCCGCAGGGCGCGACGATGATCGAAGATCTCGGCCTCCCCGCTCCGGCGGGGAAGGCCGGAGGATTTCGCGTCGACTTCTCCGGGGGACCGATCGCCTGGGAGGAGATCGAGCGCACGGCCATCGAGGAAGCGTTGCGCGTGGCCGATGGCAACGTGAGCGAAGCCGCGAGGCTTCTGGGTCTCGGCCGGGGCGCCCTCAGGTATCGTATGGGCCGTCACCGCCTGGACACCGATGAGGAGGAGTATCGCGAAGCGGCCTGATCCCGACTCCCTGGATTCATTTCAGCTCGTCCGGGATCCTCCGTCAGCTCCCACTCCCCACTCCCAGAACGCCGCCTTCTCATCCGACCAGAACTGGGTCATTTAGCCCATTCGTCAACGTTTGTTTACAACTCCCTCCGGTTGATGTAGAATGCGAGTCGATCCGCCCGCATCTACAAAATCGTGCATTCGGCATTAGTCGAACCCGGTTCAGGAGACGCAATGAGCCCACCCGATCCCGACCGGACCCCGGACGAAAACGGCGAGCAGGATCCCGAAGATCTTCTCGCTCAGGCCGCGCACTCCGTGGAGGCCGATGAGCGTCGGGAGCTGGTCCAGGCGTCGGACCGTTCGCAGGATCGCGTCCATGCCCTGGAAGAGGGACGGCGCCAGCTTCTACTGCTTCTCGATATCGCCCGTTCGCTGAACCGCGCCGGACGGGTCGAGGAGCTGCTGGATCGTATCCTGGTCTACGCCCTCGAGATCACCGGCGCGGAACGCGCCTACCTTCTCCAGCGGGACGACGGTGGAAGACTCCGGACCGTCGCTTCGCGTACCCGCGACGGCTCCCCGGGCGACCCTTCGGTCCTGGCCGAAATCAGCCACAGCATTCTCGACCGGGTGCTCGATCAGGGGAGCACGCTCTACGTTTCCGACGCCCTCAACAACCCCGACTTCATGGCCCGCCGCTCGGTGCGCGAGCTGTCGTTGCGCACCGTGGTGTGCGTCCCCATCCCGGGGCCGTCGGGAGCGGCGGGAGCGTTGTACGTGGACAGCCGGGACGTGGCCGGCCTGATCGACCGGGAGGGGGTGGAGATCCTCGAGGCCTTCGGCGCCCAGGCGGGAGTCGCCCTGGAGACCGCGGCCCACCGGGAGCGGCTGGAGGAGACCGCGGAGTCCCTGGAGGCGGAGAACCGGACCCTGAAGCAGGCGCTGGGCCAGCGCTCCAACTGGGACCGGATCATGGGACAGAGCCAGGCCATGGAGAAGGTGTTCATGGTCCTGGACCGGGTGGTGGGCAACGCGGTCACCGTGCTCATGCAGGGGGAGACCGGAACGGGAAAGGAACTCGTGGCCCAGGCCCTGCACTTCAACGGCCCCCGGCGCGAGGCGAACTTCATTCCGGTCAACTGCGGGGCCCTTCCCGAAAACCTCCTGGAGAGCGAGCTCTTCGGGTATCGCCGGGGAGCTTTCACCGGAGCGGAGCGCGACCATGCCGGCCTGGTGGAAACGGCCAGCGGGGGGACGCTCTTCCTGGACGAGATCGGCGAGATCACCCCGCCCCTCCAGGTGAAGCTCCTTCGGGTCCTGCAGGAGGGGGAGGTGCGACGGATCGGTGAGAACATCCCCCGCAAGGTGGACGTGCGCATCGTCGCCGCGACCCACCGCGACCTGGTGGAGGAGGTGAAGGCGGGCCGATTCCGCGAGGACCTCTATTACCGGGTGAACGTGGTCACGGTCAATCTCCCGCCGCTCCGGGAACGCGGGGAAGACGTCATCCTGCTCGCCGAGCATTTTCTGGGGCGGACCCGGGAGCGCATCGGCCGGCCCGGGCTTCGCTTCGGCGGCGAGGCCCGGCGCCTCCTCATGAGCTACAACTGGCCGGGCAACGTGCGCGAGCTGATGAACGCGGTGGAGCGGGCGGGCGCCCTGTCCCGCTCCGAGATCATCGAGCCCGACGACCTCCTGCCCGGCCTCCGCAGCCGCGCCCCGGTGCGGACGGTGCGTGAGGGCACCCTCAAGGCCACCCTGCAGTCGGCCGAGGAGGCGGCGATCCTCGACGCGCTGCGCGAGTCCGGAGGGAACATCTCCCAGGCCGCGCGGCTCCTCGGGGTGAGCCGCCAGCACCTCCACACCCGTATCCGCCGGTTGGGGCTGCGGGAAAAGATGTAGCCGCCTTCCGGCGAGCGAACGACAGACAGAAGCCCGGCCCTCGGTGAGGGACCGGGCTTCTCTTCAGGGGTCCGGTGTCAACGGTTCTGGGTGGACGCCTCTTCGTAGGTCTTGGCCATCATCGCGGCTTCGGGGAAGTGCGTCATGGCCTCGGCCACTTCCGGATCCTCCTTGATGATGACCTGGTAGCGAGCGTTCAGTCCCCAGAGGTTTCCCGCCACCTCCCGCTTGATCGCGGTGCGGATGTACTCCTTCTCCTTGGTCAGCTCGTCCACGGTGAGCCCCACCGAGGTGTCGGCCGCGGCCTGCTTGATGTAGGCCTGGAGGGCGTCGTCGGGGACCTGGTAGTCGGCCAGGAAGTCCGCGGCGTTGGCGCTCTTCTTGTCGAAGTGCTGGTTGGCGAAGGCGTTGGCGAACTCGAACAGGTTCCGGCTCGACTCGATCTTGATCTCGGAGTCGGTGAGGTCGAACGAGGCGGTGATGCGCACGTCGGGAGTGATGCCGCCGCCCCCGTAGACCGTCCGGTGTTCCGCGATGGTGTAGTACCGGGGTTTTCCGGTGGTGTCCGCCGCCGCCGAGTCGGCCTCGTCCGGTTGGCGCCAGTGCTCCAGGTACTCCTCGCGGTTGGCGTAGGAGCGCTGGATGAGGCGGCCGCTCGGGGTGTAATAGCGGGCCACGGTGAGGAGCAGGGCGGACCCGTCGGGAAGCATGTACTGCCGCTGCACCAACCCCTTGCCGAAGGTGGTCACCCCGGTCACCAGCCCGCGATCGTGGTCCTGAATGGCTCCGGACACGATCTCCGAAGCGGACGCGCTTCCGTGATTCACCAGGACGATGAGCGGATAGCGCGGGTGAGTGGCGGCGTCGGTCGAGTAGTAGTACTGGCTCGAACCCTCGATCCGTCCCTTGGTGTAGACGATCACCTGGTTTCCGTCGATGAACTTGTCCGCCACCTCGATGGCCTGGTTCAGGAGCCCCCCGCTGTTGGACCGGATGTCCAGCACCAGGCGGGTCATCCCCTGCTCCTCGAGGCTCTTCATGGCGTGCTCGAGTTCCTCGGACGTGGTGGCGCTGAAGCGGATCATGCGAATGTAGCCGGTCTGGCCGTCGTCCAGCATGAAGCTGTAGGGCACGGAGTAGATCGGAATGGTTTCCCGGGTGACGGTGAAGTGGAGGTGCTTGTCCAGGCCGGGCCGGGCCACGGTGATGTTCACCTGGGAGCCTTTGGGACCCTTGAGCTTCCCGATCACGTCCTCGTTGGCCAGCCCCTTGGCCGACTGCCCCTCGATCTCGATGATCTGGTCGCCGGGGCGGATGCCCAGGTGGGCGGACGGCCCGCCCTCGATGGCCGAGATCACCGTGATCCAGCCGTGGCGGATCTCGAAGGAGATGCCGATGCCCTCGTACTCCCCGGTGTTGCGCTCGCTCATGCGGGCGAAGGCCTCGGGGTCGACGTAGGTGGAGTGGGGATCCAGCTCTTCGAGCATGCCGCGGATGGCTCCCCGAACCAGTTCCTTGTTGTCCACCTCCTCGACGTAGTTCCGATCGACGTAGGTAGCCACCGCATTGAAGACGTGGAGCTGTTCGAGGAGGCCGTCCGATTCGGCTCGGACCTGGCCCGAGAGGATCGAGCCCAGGATGAATCCGATGAGAACGGCTCCCGTGATGAACAAGGCGGGAACCTTGATCTTGGTCATGCATTTCCTCCGGCTGGATGCACCCGCCAAGCCCAGCACCTGGGCGCCGGGCCCGCGCGGAGGGGTGCGCGGCGGCTGGCACTCTGCGGGTCGGGGTACGAGCCTGCTTCGTGGCAAGTCATCATATCACAAGCGCTTGTTTCATCCGCCCCATCAGCATGAACCATCCGGTCAGGGTTGGTAAACCCAGTAGTGGAACGAGCCGTAAGCCGAATGGTGCGGATCGGCGGAGGCGAGTCGGACCCGGATCTCCCCGGTTCCGATCCCGTCCCCGGGAACGAGGAACGAGGCCTCGTGCCAGGATCCTGGTGAGCCCTCTTCCTGCACCCACATACCTTCGAACTCCGCATTTGTTTCCACCCGAAGGCGAAACGGGGCCTGGGTCCGGGCGACCAGGAGTACGGGGCGCCCGGGAACGAGGCCCCGGACGGTGAAGCTCTCGCCGCCGCTCACCACCCGGCCCCCGTCCAGGACCGAGTTCCCGTCCGCTTCGGGGAGGAGGCGGAGGATGTTCTCGTAGGCTCCGTCCAGGGTCCGGTACCGGTATCCCGCCGCCTTCTCGCTCTTTAGATCGGCCACATCCACCGTGGTCACGAGCCGGGAATTCCCGATCCGGGCCAGAACCGCCGGATCCCGGGGGAGGTCGCCCGATCCGCACAGGCCCCAGTCGGCCCGGTACACGTTCATGGGATTTCCGCCGGCGATGGAGCTCCGGAACAGGCGCTGGACGCCGATCAGCTGGTGGGGCTGGAGAAAGGAGGGATCGAACCAGCCGGGGTAGATGGCGAGGATGTCCGGGCGCCGCTCCGGGGCCAGCCGCTCGATCTCCTCCCAGATCCCGGCCGCGCCCAGCCGGGCGGGATCCCGGAACGCCTTCGAGGTGAGTCCCCAGAGATCCAGGGTGGGGTAGTCTCCGAGGTAGGTGAGGGCCCCGGCGTCGTTGATCCCCAGAAGCCGCGGACGGACCGGGTCCCCCGCGGAGAGCCTTTGGGCGAGTTCGATGTGCTGGAAGTAGATGTCGGCCGAGTTCCGTCCGAACGCGGCGACGAAATAGAAGGCCCCCGGAAGAGCGAGGAGGATCAGCACCGCTCCCACCACGCGCGGACCATCTCCGGGGCGGAGTTCGTTCCACGCGGCCTCGACCCCCCGGCCCAGGCGATCGGCCCCCACCGCGATTCCGGGGAACGCGAGGGCGTAGAGCGGCATGAGATAACGGTGCCAGTGCCAGGCCACCGGCACGGTGAAGGCCACCGCTCCCGAGAGGAGCGCCAGCCAAAGGAGGAGAAGCGCGTGGGGTCCGGGACGGCGCGCGCGCCCTTCGGCCCAGGCCCCGGGGGCCAGACCGAACAGGACGAGAGCCAGGGCGAAGGGGACGAGATAGAGCCCGGTTCCCGCCCCCCCGTTCGCGGCCAGGTCGGAGGCTTTCTCGACCACCCCTCCCCCGAACACCCCCTTGACCACCCCGACCAGGAAGGAAAACCCTGCGGCGAGCCAGGTGGAGAGGTCGAAGCCGGGGTCGGAGAGGCTGGTCTTCACGGTCATCGAGGCCGGTTGCGGGGTCCCGGTGAGGGCCCATTGGAGGAGGTAGGGGAGGACCACCCCGGCCGCGGGGAGGACCCACCAGATCCGCCTTCCCCCCCGCCAGAGCCCGAACACCAGGGCGGGGAGCACCAGGAAGAGGGCGTCGGGACGGGCGAGGCCCAGGAGCGCCCCGAACACGAAGAGCCGCCGCGGGGGGGGCTCGCCGTCCTCCGGCCAGTTCGCGACCATGGCCAGGGCCAGGGCGACGAACAACGGGAGATCCATGCCGCTCGAGAACCCCCAGATCAGGGGGCCCGAGGTGAGGAGCAGCGCGGGAGGGAGCCAGGCCGCCCGGGGGCAGAGCCTCCGCCCCAGGCGGTGGGCGGAGAAGGCCGCCCAGGCGAAGGCCGCCGCGCCGAGCAGGAGAGCGAACACGATCATCGCCGGGCCGTGGAAGCCGGCCAGATACCCCAGGGTATCCACGAAGACGGTGAGGAGGCTGGTCGCGCCGGTGGTGGGCCCGTATCCAGGCTGGTAGCTCAGGAAGGCCCCGCCGGCCAACCGTCTCGCGTACTGGAAGAAGATGAAGCTGTCGTCGAGCGGCATGGAGAGCCGGCCCCCGGTGGAAGCCAGCATGGATCCGAGATTGGCCGCTCCCCACAGAACCGCGGCCAGGGGAATGAGAATGCGGGCTTTGCCGGCGGTCCGGCCTGGGGACTCGGTCATCGCAGGGTTCCTTGACCTCGTTTTTGCCTCGTTCCTATACTCCGGAGGATTTCGTCGACCGGCCCAACCGGGACTCGGGAGAAAGTAACCCTGATTCCCCACGCGAGCCACACCGAGTTTGAGATTCTCCCCACGGTTCCGGAAGCCCACCGCCTGAGAGAGGAATCCTGAGTGCGCCGTCGCCGCATCGCCTTCGGCCTGGTGCTGTTGACCGGGCTCGCCCTGCTCCTTCGGGTCCTTCGCCTCGGGTGGGGCCTGCCCCAGGTTTTCGAGGAAGCCTCACCGGTTCGGGAGGCCATCGGGTTCTGGGGGATCCCCGGCGGCGGGTTGGACCTGAACCCCCACTTCTTCAAGTACCCCAGCCTCACCTTTTACTCGAATTTTATTGTTCAAGCCGTTTGGTTTCTGTGGCTTAGCTTGACAGGGGTTGCGTCTTCCCTGAACGACTTCCGCCAGATCCTGAGCCAACATCTCGACTGGGCGGTGCTCTTGGGCCGGTGGCTCCAGGCGGTCACCGGGGCCCTGGTCGTGATTCCCACCTTTCTCCTGGCCCGGAGGCTGGCCGGGGCGTGGGCGGGATGGATCGCCGCCGCGCTGGTGGCGGTGATCCCGGTGGCGGTGACCGAGAGTCGCCTGGTGGGGCCGGACATGGCCCTGACCCTGTTCGCCGCCGCCGCCCTGGTTGCGGCCACGCGGATCGCCGAGCGGGGGGAGCGATCCGACTACCTGTGGTGCGGTCTGTGGATCGGTCTGGCCGCAGCGTCCAAGTACCCGGGGGCGCTTCTCATCGCCGCGCTCGTGGCCGCCCACGCGCGCACCGTGATCGCGCGCCGCGAGGGGCCGGTGGCGGTGGTCTTCTCGGGACTTCTCTGGCAGGGGCTCTTCACCTCGGCGGTGGCCTTCGCCGCCGCCTCCCCGTACGTCCTTCTCGACGCTTCGGCGGCGATGGCGGACATCGGATTCGAGCGGCGGCACATGGTCCTCGGGCACCTGGGCCGGGAGCGGGGAAGCGCGATGGCCTACTATCTGGGCCACGCCATACCCCAGGGGTGGACCCCGGTGGTGGCCGGGGCGGCCCTGGTGGGCCTCGTCCTTCTTCTCGCCCGCCGGGAGACCCGGGGGAAGGCTCTCCCGGGGGCGGTGTTCGGGGTGACGGCTCTTCTCATCTTCGGGTCCTGGAAGATGGCCGCGCCGCGCTATCTCCTGCCCCTGGTTCCGCTGGCCGCGGCCTGGGCGGGGGCGGCGGTGGTCGGGGTCGCGCGGGGGCTTCCCCTCCCCCGGGTGGCGTCCCGGGGGATTCTGGTCGCGCTGGCCGCGGTCACGGTGGCCTGGCCCCTGGCCCAGGTGGTTCGTGGGGTGGAGAAGCGAGACCGCCAGGATTCACGAGTGGCCGCCGAAGCCTGGATCCAGGCCAACGTCCCCGCCGGAAGCACCCTTCTGGTGGAGCGCTACGGACCCCGGCCCGACCCGGATCGCTTTCACGTTCTCTACCTGCCGTTCCACGGCATCTCCCCCCACATCTACGATCCGGCCTATTCGCCCCCGCTCTACGCCACCTTCGACTACGCGGTCTTCTCCTCCGGGGTCTACGCCCGCTACCTCGCCGATCCGCGGGAGTATCCGGCCGAGACCGCGTTCTACGGCGAGATGAACCGGGCCTTCGACGAGGCCGCGGTGTTCAGCTCGGACGACTACCTCGGACCAACCGTGCGCATCCTGAAGCGCGACCCGGGAGCCCGGATGAAGAACCTCTCCGCCATCCCCCAGTCCTTCTTCGACGGGCTCGCGGGGCGGAGCGAGCTGGCCGAGTTCTTCTCCGCCCTGGGAACGGTCCTGGTGGGGCAGGGCTCCGACTCCCTGGGTTTTCGGATGCTCCGGGAGGCGGTGGGGATGGATCCGGGCAACGCCCGGGCGTGGGGGAACCTGGGGGCGATGCAGATTCACGTCGGGCAATTCTCGGACGCCTACAATTCGCTCCGGGAAGCGAAGCAGCTCGCCCCGCGGAGCCCGGAGGTGGCGTTCAACCTGGCCATCTATTTTGCCCGGAGCGGCGAGCCTTCCCAGGCCATCGACGCCTATCGCCAGGCCATCGCGCTCAAGCCGGAGATGGAGGAAGCCTACATCGGCCTGGCCCGCGTCCTCGTCGAGGACAACCAGTTCGCCGAGGCCCGGGGGGTACTGAGGGCGTTCCTGGATCGTTTCCCCCGTTCCTCCCAGCGTGCGGCGGCGGAGTCGGCCCTGGCCGAACTGGCCCGGATGGGCCCCGGGAAGCGGTGGGCCGGCCCCCGCTGAGCCCCCGGCTCGACAGGAACCGGCGACTCGCCTAGAATCCCAACCGTGGAAACGGCAAGCCGACCGCGGAACCTCGTACGCTCCTTCGACGACCGCATCTTCGCCGGCGTGTGCGGCGGGCTGGCCTCCTATCTCGGGGTGGATCCGGTATGGGTGCGCTTGGCCTTCGTGCTCGCGGTTCTTTTCTGGGGTCTGGGCCTCATCATCTACGCGGTGCTCTGGATCACCCTGCCCGAGGAACCGGAGGAGGATGGGACGGCGCCGCTTCCCCCCATGGCCTCGGAGAACCCGCGCGCGGTGGCGGGGGTGTTGCTCCTCACCATCGGGATCCTCATCATCCTGTGGAAGATCCTCGCGCTCCTCACCTTCAAGATCGTGGTCCCGGTGGTCCTGGTCGGCCTGGGGGCGTTCCTGCTGCTCCACCGCCGGCAGTGACCTCGCCGCTCTGGCCCGCCGCCGGCCCGGGCGCCCGCTGGTTCTGTCGGCTTCCCAACTGGATCGGGGACGCGGTCATGGCGCTCCCCGCGCTACGATCCCTCCCCCCCGGCGAGCGCATCGGCGCGGCCCATCCGCGCGTCCTTCCCCTGTATGCCGCCGCGGGCCTCTTCACCGAAATCCTCCCGGCGCACGGGGGGCGAGCCCCTCTCGAGCTGCGGGAGCCGCTCCGTCGCTTCGCCCCCGACCGCGCGGTGGTGTTCACCGAGGCGATTTCCGGCGCGGCCCTGGCCCGCGCGTCGGGGGCGGGGCTCCGCCTGGGTCGCGGCCGCGGCGTCCTCGGACCGCTTCTCACCCATCGCCTTCCCCCGGGCCGGCGCGATCGCCCCCTCTGGCGACAGTATCTGGAGCTGGTGGAGGCGGTGGGGGGGAGCGCCACGGGAGAGCCGGACTTCACGCTCCCCCCCGGAGACGAGACCTCGGCGCGGGCAGCGCGCCTCCTCGAGCCCCTGTCCGGCCGGTCCGCGGTGGTTCTGGCCCCCGGGGCGAGCTACGGCCCGGCCAAACAATGGCCGGTCGAACGCTTCGAGGATCTGGCCCGGCGGCTGGCCCGGCGGGGGGTGGCGACGGTGGCGATGGGGGGAAGCGCGGAGACCGGCGCGGGGGCCAGGCTGGCCCGGGCCGGGGCGCTGGACCTCACCGGCCGCACCGACCTTCTTACCGCGGTGGCGGTTCTCGCCCGCGCCCAGGCCGCGGTGACCAACGACTCCGGGGCGCTCCACCTCGCCCGGGCGGCCGGGGCGCCGGTGGTGGCGGTGTTCGGTTCCTCATCGCCACTCTGGACCGGGCCCGAGCCGGAGGAGGGGGAGGCGGTCTGGCTCGGCCTCGCCTGCAGCCCCTGCTTCCGGAGGCGCTGCCCCCTCGCCGCCGGCGACCACCTGCGTTGTCTTCTCGATGTGCCGGTGGATCGGGTGCTCGAGGCCCTGGCTCCCCGCCTGGAATCCGCGCGATGAGCTGGGGGGTTTTTCTCGACCGCGACGGCACCCTGGTCCGCGACGCCGTGCATCCGGTCCGGCCCGAACAGCTCCGGCTCTACCCGGAAGCGGGGGTGGGGCTCCGGCTCCTGGCCCGGGCCGGAGCGGTGCTGTTGGTGGTTTCGAACCAGTCCGCGGTGGCGCGGGGTCTCCTGGATCTCCGCGGTCTCAGCCGCCTCGATGGGCGATTGAAGGAGATGGCGGCGGCCGAGGGCGCGGTGATCCGCCGCGCGTACTACTGCCCTCACCATCCGGAGTTCACCGGCGCCTGCCCCTGCCGGAAGCCCGGCGCGGCGATGGTGCGAGCGGGTCTCCGGGAGTTCGGGCTCGATCCGGGCCGCTCGTTCCTGGTGGGGGACACCGTGAACGATTTGCGGGCGGGACGCGCGGCGGGGCTGCGCACCGTGCTGGTGCTGACCGGCCACGGCCGGGCCGGGCGGGCGGAAGCGCTGCGCCGAGGCCTCGCCGATCGGGTGGCGCGCGACCTGGCCGGAGCGGCGCGGTGGATCGTCGCGGAGCGAGGGAGAGGCGGTTCGGACTAGCGGGACGGTTCGCCGTTGTCGCGGGGGGCGGCGGCGGGCGGCTCGTGCAGGCTCCGGCGAAGGTTCACGACATCGTAGCGAAGCTGGTCGCGGACGGCGGCGCGGCGATCTGCCACGTGGGGGGGGAGCCACGAGGACGCCGTTGAGGAGTGCCGGAGCAGCGGCCCCATCCCGGTTCCCAGGAGGATGGAGCCCAGAACCAGGGAGAGCAGGGCGATCGCGGCGGGGCCGGACACACGGCGCCGGTCGGCGCGAGTCAGGGTCAGGTCCACCACGTCCTGGGGATCCACGATCATGGCCTGCTGACGACCCAGGAGCTCGGACACCGCGTCGTAGGTGATGTACTCGCCCAGGGGAGAGATCCTGCAGATCTCCTCGATGGTGCGGTGGCCGTTCACCAGGTTCATCACCACCGTACACTCGCGGGGAAGGGGCTGGGGCTCCGCGTCCATCACCCGGGCCAGGATCAGGTCCGGGGCGAGCATGGACTCCTTAAGGGTGGCCAGCTCGTCGTTCCGTCGCATGCTCTCCAGGAGCAGTTCCTCGGGGTTCAGCTTCAGGGTGATGCCCTGGTTGGGGAGGCTCTTCTCGTCCCCGGAGAATTCGTAGGTGCCGTCCCGCCAGTTCACCACGTCGTCCACGATCCGCTGGCTGTAGCGGCGCATTTCCTCCAGAAGCCGGTCGCGGCCCATGACTCCGCTGGACACCAGCACCGTGAACAGATCGTGTCCCGTTCCCCGGCAGATGTCCTCCACGCTCTCCAGCTGATCGCGGGTGAGGATCAGGTTCTCGGTCAGATAGCTCATGAAGGCATGCCGGCCGTCCTGCCGACGATCCGCGGCGGCCATCACGCGGCCGCGCTCGAAGAACAGGACCTGGGAGCCCCCGCGGGACTCGGACAGAGCCAGGACCCCTGACTTCTGCTGCAAGGCAAGCAGCTGCAGGATCTCGGCTACCGAGAACTCTGAAAGACCCCCACGAATCGCCATGCGCTTGTCTCTCCGACCTTGGTCAGGCGGCCCTGCGAGGGGCCGGATGGGGCCCGTCGGCGGGCACGTCATCGGGCAGGCCGGACTCCTCCTCCCGGTCCGTCAGACGGGCCGCTCGGAGCTTGAGGACGGTCACCCAGGACAACAGGAATACGGTGGCCAGGATGGCCAGCGGAATGAACGGCCACCAGAGGCCCGGCCCGTTTTCGAGCCAGGCCAGGCGGGTGACCGGAAGACGGTCGTGCACGAGCCCCATGGAGGCCAGTGCGGTGCCCATGGCCAGGGCGGCGGCCAGATCGGCGTGGCCGACGCAGGACGCGTGGTAGCCGGGCAGGAGCCACGCTGCCAGCCTGGGGAAGATCGAGGTCATGCCCCGATTTCGCCGGAGGCGCGAATCCAGGACCAATCGCGAGTAGGCGGCACTCTGGATCCTGAGCAGCGCGTCCCCGCACGAGGTGCAATAGGCGGAGCGGCGGATGCGGCGCAGGCACCGGCGGCAAACCGCCCGACCGCAGTTGGCGCAGGCGAAACTGGCCAGGGCCCGGTAGAGGCGCGATCCGGCCAGGAGTCCCAGGACGAACAGCGGCAGGGAGATCATGGGCAGGGCCACCAGCGATCCCGGAAACCAGAGCTTCATCCAGTCCGGAAGACCGGGCATCCGCCGGGGCGCGGACCACGCCGCGTGCCAGATGGCCGTCGAGGGCAGGGTCTCGTCGATGAGCGGGTTCTCGCCGCCGCCGGAGCCGTGTCGGAGCACGGCCCGGATGCGGTTGAACGAGAGGTGGTTCGCCTCCAGCATCTCCTGGTCCGCCTTCTCGAACAGGAGCTTCTTGGCGTACGCCTGGCTCAGGTTGTAGTGAGGGGCGGCCTGCTTGTTGCCGGATTCGATCGCCTTCTGGAAGAACTCCAGGGCCCGGTCGTGCTGATTCCTCTGGAAGGCGATCACCCCGAGGTTGTTGTACACCTCGGATTCGGGGGCGCCGAAGCGGAGCGCGTTCTCGTACGCCGACTCCGCGGTGTCCAGGTGGCGTCCCCGCTTCTCCACCATGCCCAGGGCGAAATGAAGGTCGGCGTCCTCGGGACTCTGGGCCACGGCGTCGGCGAGCGACTGTTCGAGAGCGGTGGAATAGGGGGCCGACATCGCCCGATTCAGGAGAAACGGCCGGCTCGAGGGATCCAGCGGGGAGTAGAGGATCGGGGAGAATCCCCAAAGCACGAGAGGGGCGGCCACGGTGACCGCGGCCAGGGTAATCGCCCACCGGCGATCCCCCTTGTCCATCCACGCCCACATGATTCCGGCGAAGAGGAGCATGACCGGGACCAGGCCCACCCGCCACAGGGCGGGCGCGGCCAGGATCACCAGGGCGATGAGCGCCGCGGGCAAGGGAGGAAACCATCGGTGAAGGAGCTCGCTCAGGGTGTGGTGGACGCGCGGCATGATTCGCAGGGCAGCGTAGAGGGTGGTCAGGATTCCACCGAGGGCCACCACGATGAAGAACCCGAAGACCACGTTGACCAGGAGGAGATGCTGGGCCCCGAAGGACGATGTGGCGGCCCGGGACGCATGCCACAGGTTGGTGAACGCCTGTTCGGGCGAGGAGAACAGGTGAATCCGGGCCAGGGCCAGGTACGGTTCGGGAAAAGTCGGATCCATTTCCGCCGCGGTTTCAAAGTACGTCAGCGCCGCCGTCTTCTGTCCGGATCGCGCGGCCTGCATGCCTTCCTGGTAGAGGGCCAGGGCCTCGGCGCTCAATTCGCTGGCGCCGATGTCCCGCATCGCGTCGAGCACCGCCTTGGGATCGGAGAGATCTCCGGTCGTGGCCGAGTAGATCCCGGGGGTGTCTGCCGGGCTCGCAGTCGCCGGCGCGGGAACCGCCAGGGCCAGTAAGAGTACGCTCAATGTAGCGACGAGCCGCATGCCTCTGCCTCCCGGCACCCCTCGGTTGACACCGGGGGACGCCCAACCTATAGTGCTGGCTTCGTTTTGCAGTCTCCGGGTTCCCCGCTCCAGTCCAGAAAGGGGACTCCCGTCAGGTATCGGCCTGAGAAGGGTCCCCCTTTACCGCCGGCAGGGTGGCCGGACGAGGAGAGGCTCGCGGGACCGTCGGAGTGGGGCGGCGCCGGAGCAGGGGAGGGGGACGGGGATGCAAACCGTTGCCGAGTCGAGCGTTGTGCCGACAACGGAACTCCCGGCGGGGAGGGACCACGGTCTTGACAGCATCTTTACATGCGCCTATGCTCCTTCGGGTTGGGCGGTCGGTGGTGCGGACCGCTCGTTGCCTCCTCCGACACTCTTACGGTCACATCCCGCCGGATGGCCCTCATGGTCCGGCTTCGGATCCGGCGTTGTCCGCCCGGTCCGAGGCCCGGAGCGGCCCCGGGCGGCGGGGGAATACCGGACCCGGAGTGATTCCCTCTTCCATGATGGCCTCGTCGAGTTCAAAGTCGGCTCCCCGGAGCATCCTCGCCCGTCGAGCGTCGATTTCGACGGGTGCGGCGCCCCGAATGCCGAACGGCGATTCCGGAGCAACCGCCGTCAAGACGGGACGGCCCTCCGGATTCCCGGGTGGATCGGTGGACCTGGGCCCGTGGTTGCCTTCGATCGGGTCTATCGCAGCGTGATCTGGTGCCTACAACCTCTCGTCTAAGGAGATCTGTCGATGGTCGCGAAGTCTAGGAATCTCTGGTGGGGCCTGGCCCTCGCCGGCCTTCTGGCCCTGGTGGCCCTGCCCGCCTCTCCCGTTCTGGCTCAGGAGGGACAGGGGTCCGCTCCCGCCGTCCAGGACCAGGGAACCGCCGCGGATCAAGGTGAGGCCGCCCAGCAAGACATGCCCGGATCGGCGGATTCCGCCGGATCGGCCACAATGAGCGATGCCCTGCCGACCCTCCCCGAGTCGTCGGACGAGCCGGAAGCCACGCTTCCGAAGCAGGGCTTCCTCATCGAGTTCTTCGAAAAGGGCGGCGTGTTCATGTGGCCGCTCCTGTTCTGTTCCCTGCTCGGGCTCGGCGTGATTCTGGAGCGGGCGTGGACCTTGAGCCGCGCCCGGGTCAACACCCGCAAGCTCATGAGCCAGGTGATCGGGGCGCTCAAGAGCGAAGGGCTCCAGGGAGCCATCGAGGTGTGCCAGCGCACGCGCGGACCCATCGCGGCCATCCTCCACGCCGGCCTGATGCGGGCGTCGAAGGGGCCCGAGGCGGTGGAGAAGGCGATCGAGTCCGCCGGCACCATCGAGATGTCCTTCCTCCAGAAGGGGCTCATCGTGCTGGCCTCCATCGCCAACGTGGCTCCGCTGCTCGGGTTCCTGGGCACGGTGTCGGGGATGATCCACGCCTTCGAGGCCATCGCCGCCGCCGAGCAGGTGAGCGCCAAGCTGGTGGCCACCGGTATTTCGGAGGCCCTGATCACCACCGCCACCGGACTCATCATCGCTATCCCGGTCCAGATCGCGAACAACTACTTCATTTCCCGCATCGACCGGTTCGTGCTGGAGATGGAAGAGGCCTCGGTGGAACTGGTAGATACTCTGGTGGACATGGAGGTGCATCACAAGGCGGTCTGATCCGCTCTCACCGAACGGATCGCGTCGCCAGGTCGAGCGAACCAAGGCTTTGATCCAGGGCTTTCGGAGCGCAGGGGCATCCCGGGGCGCGCGAGCGTCAGGATCGCCCGGGCTTTAGGAGCACACACATGGCCAAAATCCACAGAATCCGCCCCGAGGACAAGATCCCGGACTCCTCGTTGGCGGACGTCGCCTTCCTGCTGTTGATCTTCTTCATCGCCACCACCACCGTGGCCGAGGAGTTCGGGCTGTCGTTGATCCTGCCCGCCAAGGGCGGCGTCCAGAATACCCAGATCAACCGCAAGAACGTGATGATCATCAGCACCGATCCCACCGGGAAGATCTTCTTCGTGGACGATCAGGCCACCCCCCTTCACCAGATCAAGGATCTGGTCAAGGAGCGGGAGGCGGCCAACGAGAAGCTGGTGGTGTCGGTGGAGCCGGACCGGGGCGCGCCGTACAACGCCATGGTGGACATCCTGGACGAGTTGAAGCTGGCCGGGGCCAGTCGTATCTCGCTGAAGACGAAGGGGCAGTAGCGTGGCCAAGATCCATCGAACCATCGGCGTGCCGGCCCAGATCCCGACCTCGTCCATGGCCGACATCGCTTTCCTGCTCCTGATCTTCTTCATGGCCACCACCATCTTCAAGATGGAGGAGGGCCTGCCGGTGACCCTGCCCCGGGCGGAGGCCGGCCAGCGGGTGCCTCGGAACAAGGTCGCCCACATCTGGGTGATGAACGCGCGCGAAATGACCATCGACGACAACATCATCACCCTGGTGGACATCGTGCCCATGCTTCGGGCCAAGCTGGCCGAGAACCCCGCGCTCATCGTGGGTCTGAACATCGACAAGGCGGTTCCCTGGGAGATCGCCTCGGAGGTGATCGAGATGATGAAGGAAGCCCAGGCCCTGAACGCCTCCTTCACCACGGACCGGGAGAAGAAACAATGACCACGCCCTCCGTGGATACCCTGAGCGGCACCCAGATGGGGAGCGCGAACTTCGCGTTCAAATCGAAGTACCTGCGCACGCTGGAATACGCGCTGTTGATCGCTCTGGCCATCCACCTCATCGTCATCTTCTCGGTGCCGCCGATCGACATCCAGCCCTACAAGCTGAGAGAAAAGAAGATGCAGGCGATCGACATTCCGGACGAGATCGTGATTCCGCCTCCCCCCAAGGAGATCGAGCGGCCGGCGCTCCCCACCGAGCTCGAGGTCTCCGAGGATGTGAGCATGGAGGAGACGATTCCCGAGACGGATTTCAACCCGTTCGCTCCGCCGGAGATGCAGGAAGACACCGGGGGCGGGGAAGCGTTCTACGCCTTCGACACTCCGCCCACCCCGATCAAGACCGTGGCTCCCGAATACCCCGACATGGCCCGCCAGGCCGGAGCGGAGGGGACGGTCCTGATCGAGGTCACGATCAACGAGAACGGTCGGGTGATCGCGGCCCGGGTGATCAAGTCCACCACGATCTCGAGCCTGGCCGAGGCGGCCCGCAAAGCGGCCATGGACTGGCTCTTCACCCCCGCCAAGCAGCGGGACGTGCCGGTGAAAGCCAGGATCGCCATTCCTTTCGAGTTCCATCTCCATTCCTGATCGACGTCGACCGCGGCGCGGCGAGACGACGGGGCACCCGGCTGGCCGGGTGCCTTTTTTTGTGGCTTCCGGAGCCGGAGGGGAGGATGTCCCGGGAGGACCGATTGGGTGGGACGGCTGGGGGAGAGTGCGCTATAGTGTTGGCCCGAATCACCCTCCCAGTCCCCTCGACCCCCGCGCCGGCCGGGGGCGAGGCGAAGACATTCCTATCCCGGGAAGCACCGGCGGCGGGCCGCCGCGCGGTCTTGACACCCCCCGAGGTGGGTTCTCATAGTGCCCGTCCCGGTTGAACGATCGATGCAACCCCCAGGCCCCGGTCCGCGTAGGAACGGACGGAAGGATGCAAGGGGGTGACTGTGCGTCCACGTGGCGAGGAGGCTTTGTTGATGACTCGATCCATGGCGTTGGTGCTCGGACGGATCGTCCGGAGGAAGAGGGCGCCCGGGCGGGAGAGCCGCCGGGCCCTCCTGACGGCGGCAGCCCTGGCGGTGGTCCTGACCGGAGTCGCGGAGGCGGTTCCCCCGCCTTCGGGTCCCCTGACCGTGGACGAGGCGGTGCGAATCGCCCTGGCCCAGAATCTCGGGTATCGCCAGGCCGAGGCCTCGCTGAGCGCCGCGGCGGGTTCCCGGCTGGATGCGATGGCGGGTCTGCTCCCCTCGGCCAGCGGTTCCTACAGCTACAGCAAGAACAACAACACCCGAACCCTCAAGGACCTGGATATCCAGGTCCTACAGCCCAATTCCCAGTATCCCGATGGTCGGGTGCTCAAGCGTGGGGACGTGGATCTCACCAGCGACTCCCACAGCACCGGGTTCGGCTTGAGCCTGCGGGAGAACCTGAGCCTGCCCCTCTGGTACGGGTACCGCGGCGCCCAGGCCAGCGTCCAGAGCGCCCGGCACGGCGTCGATGCCGCCGGGCAGACCCTGGCTTTCAGCGTGCGCCAACAGTTCTACCTGGTGCTCCGGGCCCAGAACCTCCTCACCGTGCAGCAGGAGGCGTTGAAGCTGGCCCAGGACGAGTTGAACCGTGTGCAGAGCATGTTCGAGTTGGGGTCGGTGGCCAAGGTGGATGTCCTGAAGTCCCAGGTCCAGGTTTCCCAGGCCCGGCTCACCCTGATCCAGCAGCAGAACCAGGTGAGCATCGAGGAGTCACGGCTATCCACGCTCCTCGGATTCTCCGCCGACACCGACCTTCAGGTCTCGGGCGATCTCACCAGCCAGGCGGCCCCCATCGACAGCTCCGAGGCGGTGAGGGAGGCCATGGAACGTCCGGATCTCCTCCAGGCCCGCCAGGATCTCCGGAGCGCGCAGAACGCGTACAAGGCCGCGGCCACCTCGCGCCTCCCCAGCCTTTTCGCCAGCTTCAACGTCAGCAACAACACCGGGGCCTCGAGCGGGGATCAGCTCACCCAGGTCCAGGTTCCGAACTCGCCCTCTCCCGGCGACACAACGTCGGCGCTGATCACCTTTCCGGTGAACTCCCAGAGCGCCAGCGATGGGTGGTCGTTCCAGGTGGGGGCCTCGATCAGCCTCGACGCCTTCCTCAACATGGGGCAGCACAAGCGGGCCCACGCCAACAAGCGGCGGGCGGAGTACCAGATGGACGCGGCGGAACTCGCCGTCCAGCAGGAGCTGGAAGAGGCCATCCTGAACTACCGGGCCTCGATCCAGGCCATCGAGACCGCCCAGCAGGGCCTGGAGTCGGCGCAGGAGGATCTCCGGCTTTCCGAGGAACGCTACACCCAAGGGTTGGGAACGGTGCTGGAGCTGCTGGAGTCCCAGGTCAACTTGACCCGGGCTCGTAACGACCTGGTCAACGCCCAGACCGGGCTCAGGATCAGCGAGGCGGCGGTGGACAAGGCCCGGGGAGCGCCGCTCCCGCGCTAGCCGGTTCGAGGGGGAAAAGACTCGTGAGAAAGTGGATCTTGATAGGTGCCGGTGTGGTGGTGCTCGGGGTGATCCTCGTCGTCAACCTCACTCGGTCCAACGTCCCCACCGTGAAGGCCCGGCTGTCCAAGGTCGAGCGCGCCGACGTCACCTCCCGCATCACCGCGCCCGGAAAGGTCCAGGCGGTGGCTTCGGTGGACCTGAGCGCCGAGGTGCCGGGTCGGGTGGAGAAGCTCTACGTGGCCGAAGGGGATTCCGTCACCAAGGGGGATCTCCTCCTCCGGCTCGACGACAACCAGTACCAGAGCCGGGTGGATCAGGCGGTGGCCGCGGTGCGGAGCGCCAAGGCCAACCTCGCCCTCTCCCAGGCCCGCCTGGACAAGATAGAGAAGGACAAGGCGCGGCAGGAGGCGCTCTCCGAGCAGGGGTTGGCCTCCGCCCAGGCCCTCGAACAGGCGCGCACCGACTTCGCGGTTCAGACCGCGGACGTGGAGGCCCGCCGCCAGGACGTGAGCCGGGCCAATGCCTCGGTCCAGGACGCCCGGGACAACCTGGAGAAGACCGAGTACCGCGCCCCGGTTTCGGGAATCGTCTCCCGCCTCAACATCGAGGAGGGGGAAATCGTGGTGGTGGGGACCATGAACAACCCGGGAACGGTGGTGATGTCCATCGCCGACCTGAGCCGGATGGAGGTGGACGCGGAGGTGGACGAGACCGACGTGGTTCACGTCAAACCGGGACAAGAAGCCAAGATCAGCGTGGACGCCATCCCCGACACCACCTTCCAGGGGACGGTGGCCACGGTGGGGAGCTCGGGGCGGGGCCGCGGGCTGGGGACCGCCGACGAAGCGATCAACTTCGAGGTCAAGGTCCGTTTCGATCACTTCGACCCGAGGCTCAAGCCCGGCATGACCGCCGACGTGGACGTATCCACCCAGACCCGGGACAGCGTGCTCACCGTGCCCATCCAGGCCCTGGTGGCCCGGAGCCGGGGCACCCTGGAACGGGACCGGAAGGCGGTGGCCCGGCGCGAGGGGCACAAGGCCGGCAAGACCGTCTCGCCCTCGGACAGCCTGGACACCGAGGCCCGGCAGAAGTGGGAGAAGGAGATCGTGGAGGGGGTCTACCGGATCACCGACGACAAGGCGGAGTTCGTCCCCGTCACCTCCGGCATCGCCGACGACGTTCGCATCGAGGTGACCGGCGACCTGAAGGAAGGGGACCGGGTGGTGAGCGGGCCCTACACCATCCTTCGGGACCTCAAGCAGGGCACTCGCATCAAGGAGTCTTCGAGCCGGTCGGACGGGAAAGACAAGAACTAGTGCTGATCGAGATCGACGATCTGACCAAGGTCTACCAGATGGGCGAGGTGGAAGTGCGCGCCCTGGACGGAGTGGATCTCCGGATCGCCGAAGGCGAGTACGCGGCGGTCATGGGCGCGTCGGGAAGCGGCAAGTCGACCCTCATGAACATCCTCGGCTGCCTGGACACCCCCAGCAGCGGCGGCTACGTCCTGGACGGGGAGCAGGTCTCCGATCTCAACGACGACGAGCTGGCCGCCATCCGGAACCGGCGGATCGGGTTCGTGTTCCAGACCTTCAACCTCCTCGCCCGCTCCGACGCCTTCCACAACGTGGAGCTGCCCCTCATCTACGCCGGGATCCCCGGTCCCGAGCGGAAGGAACGGGTGCGGAAAGCCCTCGACCTGGTGGGTCTCGCCGACCGGGCCCACCACCGCCCCAACGAGCTCTCGGGCGGGCAACGCCAGCGGGTGGCCATCGCCCGGGCCCTGGTCAACGATCCGTCGCTCATCCTCGCCGACGAACCCACCGGAAACCTCGATTCGAGGACCTCCACCGAGATCATGATCGCTTTCGACCGGATCTCCGCCGAGGGGAACACGGTAATCCTGGTCACCCATGAAGAGGATATCGCCGCCCACGCCCGGCGCCGGATCCGCCTGCGCGACGGCCGGATCGAGAGCGACACCTCCGACGGGGTCTCGTGATGCGGCTCCTGTGGGAAGGGCTCAAGCTGGGCGCGGGATCCTTGTGGTCCCACAAGCTCCGCACCTTTCTCACCCTGCTCGGCCACATCATGGGGGTGATCACCGTGATCACCCTGGTGAGCCTGATCCAGGGGTTGAACCACTACGTCTCCGACAAGATCCTGATCCAGGGGGCCAACCTCTTCCAGGTGGACAAGATCGGGCTGGCCTTCAACGAGGAGGATTTCCTCAACCGCCTGAAGCGGCCGGACCTCGACGTGCGCCAGTACGAGGCGGTGGTGGAGCGGAACGAGACCCTGAAGTCGGTGGGGGCGGTTCTTCAGACCAACGCCCGGGTGAAGCACGGGAACCGCAAACTCAGCGGCATCGGCATCGTCGGCCTCACCCCCGACTCCCCGTTCTTCGATCCCTACCCCCTGGTGGAGGGACGGGCGCTCCGCGACACCGATCTTCGGACCCGGCGGAACGTGGCCATCCTGGGGAGCGAGGTGGCCCGGGAACTCTTCCCGGCCGGGGCGGCGGTGGGCCAGGACATCCGGGTGGGAAGCCGCCGCTACCAGGTGATCGGAGTGTTCGGTGAGCGGGGGAAGATCTTCGGCCAGAGCACGGACAACTTCGTGGCCCTCCCCCTCACCGAGCTCATGGGCTGGTTCCGGGACAAGAGCTTCTTCACCATCCTCGCCCAGCCCGCGAACGGGGTTCCCACCGAGGAGGCCCAGGCCGAGGTGCGCTGGATCCTGCGCTCGGTGCGCGGGCTCCGTCCCCAGGACAAGGACAACTTCGAGGTCTACTCCTCGGACGCCCTCATGGATCTCTACCGGAGCCTCACCGGCGGCATCTTCGCGGTGCTGGTGGGGGTGGGTAGCATCTCCCTGGTGGTGGGGGGGATCGTGATCATGAACATCATGCTGGTCTCGGTCACCGAACGGACGCGGGAGATCGGGGTGCGCAAGTCGGTGGGGGCGCGCCGGCGGGACATCCTGAACCAGTTCCTCATGGAGTCCATGGTGGTCACCCTGACCGGCGGGATGGTGGGCATCCTCATCGGGTTCACGCTGAGCCTCATCGTGTCCGCGGCCACCGGTTTCCCCGCCCGCATCACCCCCGAGGCCACCGCGCTCGGGTTCGGGGTGTCGGGGGCGGTGGGGATCTTCTTCGGCATCTTCCCGGCCATGCGGGCCTCCCGGCTCGACCCGGTGACCGCGCTCCGTTACGAGTAGGACGCGACGATGAAATTCTGGAAACGCACCGGCAGCGAAGCGGAGATCGTGAAGCTGGCGCTGGCCAGCCTCACCGCCCACAAGATGCGGGGCGGGCTCACCGTGCTGGGGATCGTTATCGGGATCACCTCGGTGGTGGGGATGGTGAGCCTGGTGGAGGGGCTGAACCGCTCCATGAAGAACCAGCTCGCCGCCCTCGGTTCCGACACCATCCGCGTAAGGCGGTTCGATCCCGGCGTGTTCGTGGGGGAACTCCCCGACTCCCTGCGCAAACGCAAGGACTTCGACCACCAGGACGCGGAGGGGATCCGGGAGACCTGTCCCGCGGTGCTGGCGGTCACCGAGGGGTACTATACCCGGCAGCGCCTCCGCTACGGGGGGACGGACACCCGGCTCACCGACGTGATGGGGATCGACTCCTACTACCTGATGGTGCAGGCCCGGGACCTGTCCGACGGGCGCCCCTTCACCGAGAACGAGATCCAGAGCGGGGCGCGCGTGGCCCTGGTTGGGTCCGACGTGGTCGAGCAGCTCTACGGCGGGGTGGACCCGGTGGGGCAGCCCCTCCAGATCGGGAACCAGAAGTTCGAGGTCACCGGGCTCCTGGCCTCCCGCGGAAAGTTCGTGGGCCAGAGCCTCGATAACCAGGTGATCATCCCCAAGGACGCCCTCAAGCGGTTCTTCGGGGAACCTCGCATGCGGCTCCAGATCTCGTTCCGCCCCGTGCAACCCGAGCTGGTTCCGGCGGCCCTGGAGCAGGTGACCGAGTCGCTCCGGCGCACCCGCGGCCTCCGTCCCCAGGACCCCAACGACTTCGCCCTGGTCACCCAGGAGAACCTTCTCTCCCTGTACAACCAGATCACCGGCGCCTTTTTCGTGGTGGTGCTGGCCATCGCCTCGGTCGCCCTCCTGGTGGGGGGGATCGGGGTCATGAACATCATGCTGGTGTCGGTGACCGAGCGTACCCGGGAGATCGGGATCCGCAAGGCCCTCGGCGCCACCCGCCGCCAGATCCTGAACCAGTTCCTGGCCGAGGCCACGGTGTTGACCGGGGCGGGAGGGATCATCGGGATTCTCCTGGGGCTCGGGATCGGGAAGCTGGTGGACCTCCTCACCCCGCTTCCCGCCTACGTTCCCATCTGGGCCTACGTGGCCGCCATTTCGGTGTCGGTCGGGGTGGGGCTCTTCTTCGGCATCTGGCCCGCGGTGCGGGCGGCGCGTCTGGACCCGGTAGAGGCGCTCCGGTACGAGTAGGCGGTCGGCCGGAGCCTCCCCCACGCGTCGTCCGGGACCTCCGGAGCGCGCCGCGGGCGTCCGGCTCCGCCGGCGGGGCCGGGATCGGCCCCTTCCTTGACAGGGTGCCGCGGGAGCCCTAACCTCTATTGCTTTCCGAAGATGTCGCGACGGCGCCGGGGCTCTGGCGAGCCGTCCGTGCGGCGGGGGGAGGGACGTGGGGCAGGAGGAGATCCGGTTAGGGGCGCGAGCCGCGCCGCCGACGGAGCGCACGGAATCGTCCATCCACGCGCCTCCTTTTTTTGCCGGGCCCCCGGCACGCCCCCGCGGGGGCGGCCTGGACGCCCCCTGGGTCGAGCTTCCGGCGCACGGCGTCCGCGGCCTCCCCTCGCCGCGGTTGCGGCGCCCCGCTCCCGCGGGGAGCGCGCCGGTTCTCGAAGTGGATGGTCGAATCGTCCTCATGCAGAACATCTCCGTTCGCGGCGCCCGCGAGCACAACCTCAAGAACCTGAGCCTGGAGATCCCCCGGGACCGGCTGGTGGTGATCACCGGCGTGTCCGGCTCGGGCAAATCGAGCCTGGCCTTCGACACGATCTATGCCGAGGGCCAGCGTCGCTACGTGGAGAGCCTTTCCGCCTACGCCCGCCAGTTCCTGGGCCAGATGGAGAAGCCCGACGTCGACCACATCGACGGGCTCTCGCCGGCCATCTCCATCGAGCAGCGCACCGCGGCCCGGAACCCGCGCTCCACCGTGGCCACCGCCACCGAGATCTACGACTACCTGCGTCTCCTGTTCGCCCGGATCGGGAAGCAGCACTGTATGAAGTGCGGCCGTCCCATCTCACGGCAGACCGTGCAGGAGATGACCGACCTCATCCTGGTCTCGGCCAAGGGGAAGCGCACCCAGATCCTGGCTCCCATCGTGCGGGGGCGAAAGGGGGAGTACCGGGCGGAACTGGCCGAGATGAAGCGGGAAGGGTTCCTCCGGGTTCGGATCGACGGGGCCTGGAGCGAGCTGGATCAGGCCCCCAAGCTGGACAAGAAGCGCAAGCACACCATCGAGATCGTGGTGGACCGGCTGAAGCCTGCCCCCGACGCCCGCCAACGTCTGGCCGACTCCCTGGAGACCGCCCTGGGCCTCTCGGGGGGGCTGGTTACCGTGGTGGTGGAAGGGGAGGAGGACCGGGTCCTGAACGAGCACGCCACCTGCGTGGTGTGCGGGATCTCCTACGCCGACCTCGAGCCCCGCATGTTCTCGTTCAATTCCCCCTACGGGGCCTGCCCGGAGTGCGACGGACTCGGTACCCGCATGGAGATCGACCCGGAGCGGGTGGTCCCCGATCCGGGCCTGTCCATCGCCGCCGAGGCCATCGTCCCCTACGGAAGCCGGGTGGACAACTCCTGGCTCGGCGCCCAGATGAAAGCCCTGGGCAAGGCCTACAAGTTCGACCTCAAGACCCCCTGGAAGAAGCTCCCGGCGCGCCTGCGCAAGGTGATCCTCTACGGCGCGGGGGGGAAGGAGCTGGACGTCGTCTACAAGGACTCCCGCTTCGCGGTCAAGTACAAGAAGGAGTGGGAGGGGGTCATCCCCAACCTGATGCGGCGCTACCGGAACTCGTCCAGCGCCAAGGTACGGGACCACATCCAGAGCTTCATGGGGATCACCGCCTGCCAGGCTTGCGGCGGAACCCGTCTCCGGCCGGAGTCCCTGGCCGTGCAGGTGCACGGCGCGAACATCGCCGGGACGGCGGCGCTCTCGGTGAAGACCGCGGTGGAATGGGTCGACTCGCTCGACCTGACCCCGCGGGAACGCGCCATCGGCGCCCAGGTTCTGAAGGAGATCCGCCAGCGGCTCCAGTTCATGGCCGACGTGGGCCTCGACTACCTGACCCTCGACCGTTCCGCGGGCACCCTGTCCGGGGGCGAGGCCCAGCGGATCCGGCTGGCCACCCAGGTGGGGTCGCGGCTCATGGGGGTTCTCTACGTTCTCGACGAACCCTCGATCGGCCTGCACCACCGGGACAACCAGCGGCTGCTCCGGACGCTGACCGCCATGCGCGACCTGGGGAACACGGTGCTGGTGGTGGAGCACGATCTCGACACCATGCGCTCGGCGGACTGGATCGTGGACCTGGGGCCGGGGGCGGGGAAGCTGGGAGGCACGGTGGTGGCCTCGGGTCCCCCCGCCGAGATCGAGGCGCACCCCACGTCCCTCACCGGCCGGTATCTGTCGGGCCGGGACGCCATACCCGTCCCCGCCGCGCGGAGGAAGGGGAACGGCAAGGCGCTGGTGGTGCACGAGGCCGCGGAGAACAACCTGAAGAAGATCGAGGTGCGGTTTCCCCTGGGGGTGTTCACCTGCGTGACCGGGGTGAGCGGCTCGGGAAAGAGCACCCTGGTGAACGATATCCTGCACAAGGGACTGGCCCGGCACTTCTACGGCGCCGCCGATCCCCCGGGGCGACACCGCGGGATCGCGGGGCTGGAGCACCTGGACAAGGTGGTGAACATCGACCAGTCCCCGATCGGGCGCACCCCGCGCTCCAACCCCGCCACCTATACCGGGGTGTTCACCGAGATCCGGAGCCTCTTCTCCGAGCTTCCCGAGTCCAAGGTGCGGGGATACAAGCCGGGACGCTTCTCCTTCAACGTGAAGGGGGGGCGGTGCGAGGCCTGCTCCGGGGACGGCGTGGTGAAGATCGAGATGCACTTCCTTCCCGACGTCTACGTCAAGTGCGACGTCTGCCAGGGGCGCCGGTACAACCGTGAAACCCTCGAGGTGACCTACAAGGGGAAGAACATCGACGACGTGCTGGAGATGACCGTGGACGAGGCGCTCGAGTTCCTGGGCACCATCCCCACCATCCGCCGCCGGCTGGACGTGCTGCAGGGGGTGGGGCTCGGATACATCCATCTCGGCCAGCCCGCCACCACCCTCTCCGGGGGCGAGGCCCAGCGCATGAAGCTCTCCTCGGAACTGGCCAAGGTGGCCACCGGGCGGACCTTCTACATTCTTGACGAGCCCACCACCGGCCTCCACATCCACGACGTGGAGCAACTCCTCGCGGTCCTGAACCAGCTGGTGGACCGGGGCAACACCGTGGTGGTGATCGAGCACAATCTCGACGTGGTGAAGACCGCGGACCATCTGATCGATCTGGGCCCCGAGGGGGGCGATGAAGGGGGACGGGTGGTGGCCGTCGGGTCGCCGGAGGAGGTTGCCGCCAGCCGCGGTTCCTATACCGGGCAGGCGCTAAGGGACGCACTGGGAATCAAGGACCGCAAGCGGCCCCGCGACCACGTCGCGGCGAGGGGCCTGGCGAGCGGGAGGTAAGGAGGAGTCATGGAAGTCGACGTGAAGCTCAGCGTGAGGCAGGGGGACATCGCCTCGGTCGGGGGGCCGGCGGTGGCGGTCAATCTCTTCGACGGGGTGACGACACCGGGTGGGGCCACCAAGGCCGTGGACGAGGCGACGGGCGGAGTCATCACCCGGGCGCTGGAATCCGGGGACTTCAAGGGGAAGCTCGAGGAAGTCCTGGTCCTCTATCCGAAGGAGACGGGGAAGGGCGTTCCCGAGCGGGTGATCCTTCTGGGGTTGGGCGCCAAGGACTCGTTCGACACCGAGGCGGCCCGGCGGGTCGGCGGCGTCCTGGCCGGCGTCCTTCGCAAACTGAAAGTCGAGCGGGCGGCCACCGTGGTCCACGGCGGAGGATCCGGGAGGCCGGTTCGCGAGCTGGCGCGGGGTCTGGCCGAGGGATTCCTGCTCGGGGCCTACCGCTACGACAACTGGTTCCGCGACGGCCGGGCCGAGCCCTTCGTGCTCGAGGAGCTCACCGTTCTCGAGGGCCGGAAGGGGAGCCTCAAGTCGATTCAGGCCGGAATCGCCCACGGGAGCGCGGTGGCCGGCTCGGCCAACCAGGCCCGCGAGCTGGCCAACGGCCCGGGCAACTTCTGCACCCCGACCCACCTGGCGGACACCGCCAAGCAGCTCGGCCGCAAGTACGGCTTCAAGGTAAAGGTGCTGGAGCGGGCTGAGTGCGAAAAGATGGGGATGGGGGCGTTCATGGGGGTGGCCCGCGGAGCCAAGGAGCCCCCGAAATTCATCATCATGGAATACGAGGGTAAAAGCCCCCGGGGCACGGTCTGTCTGGTGGGGAAGGGGATCACCTTCGACTCCGGCGGGATCAGCCTGAAGCCCGGCGCGGACATGGAACTCATGAAGTTCGATATGGGCGGCGCGGCGGCGGTGATCGGCGCGATGCGCTTCGCCGCCGAGACCCGGGTGCCGCTCAAGGTGGTGGGGCTGGTGGCCTCGACCAACAACCTCCCCGACGGCGATGCCTACAAGCCGGGGGACGTGCTGACCTCCCTGGCCGGGGTCACCATCGAGGTCAAGAACACCGACGCCGAGGGGCGGCTGGTCCTGGCCGACGCCCTGGCCTACGCCGAGCGCTACCAGCCGGACGCGGTGGTCGACCTGGCCACCCTGACCGGGGCCTGCGTGATCGCACTGGGGAGCCATGCCGCGGGCCTCATGGGAAACGACGAGTGGCTCCTCGACGCGGTGCACGACGCATCGAGTTCCGCCGGCGAGCGCGCCTGGCCGCTCCCCCTCTGGTCCGAGTACCGCGAGATGGTGAAGAGCGACGTGGCCGACATCAAGAACACCGCCGGTCGTGAAGCGGGGGCGATCACCGCCGGCGCGTTCCTCGGCGCCTTTACCAACGCGTACCGGTGGGCTCACATCGACATCGCCGGGGTGGCGTGGAACCCGCCGTCCAAGCCGTACATGACGACGGGGGGAACCGGGGCCGGGGTCCGGATCCTGGCCGAACTCCTCACCAACTGGAAGAAGCCCAAGGGGACCGGTCCGTCGCCGGGGTCGAGAACCTCGCTCCGGAGCCTCCCCAAGGATCTGCCGGGAGCGTTCCAGGCTCCCGAGCCGAAGGTCGGCGGGGTGAAGCCGCGCGCGCGGAAGAAGGCGGCGAAGAAGAAGCGGGGATAGTCCCGCCCGGCCCGGGTGGGGCCGCCCCGGTCGCGCCGGTAGAAGACGCGGTCGGGGCGGATTTCCCGCCGCCGGGGACCGCGATCGGGGGCGAAGGCCTTGTGATAGACTTCACAAGCTTTGGGCCCCCGTGCGCGCAAGTTGACGCGAGGAGCGCGGTTGCCGGGGTCGGGCGCCGGGAGCGGCCGTGTCTCGGGCGGCCCGGCCGGCGCGGAACCGGGGATCGGGAGGAGAAGGATCATGACAGCCACCGACGGGAAAGAGACCGCCCTCTACGATCGCCACCGGGAGCTGGGGGCCAAGATCGTGCCCTTCGCGGGGTACCTGATGCCGCTCCAGTACTCCGGCCAGATCGCGGAGCACGAGGCGGTGCGCGGGGGCCTGGGGATCTTCGATCTCTCCCACATGGGAGAGTTCCGGCTCACCGGACCCGGGGCGCTGGCCGCGGTGGACCGCCTGGTCACCAACCGCGTCACCGGCACGGCGACCGGCCAGGCGGTGTATTCCCCTATGTGCCGGGAGGACGGGGGTATCGTGGACGACCTGATCGTCTACCACCTGCCGGATTCGGTGCTCCTGGTGGTGAACGCGGCGAACCTGGCCAAGGACGAGGCCTGGGTGCGGGAGCGCCTGCCGCGGTCGGTGGCGTTCCGGAACGAGTCCGACGAGACCTCGCTCATCGCGGTGCAGGGGCCGGGAACGGAGGCGTTCCTTTCCCGGCTCACCACGACCGATCTGGCCGCCATGGACACCTACACCGCCCGGGCGGGAGAGGTGGCCGGGGTCGATGTCCTGATCTCGCGGACCGGGTACACCGGCGAGGACGGTTTCGAACTCTATGTCGGCGACTCCCGGGCCACGGAACTCTGGGATCGGCTCCTCGACGAGGGACGGACGGCGGGGATCACCCCGGTGGGACTGGCCGCCCGCGACACCTTGCGCTTCGAGATGGGCTATTGCCTCTACGGAAACGACATCGACGACACCACCTCGCCCCTGGAAGCGGGCCTGGGGTGGACGGTGAAGATGGCCAAGGACGACTTCATGGGGAAGGAGGCGCTCCTCGCCCAGAAAACCTCGGGGATCCCGCGCCGGCTGGTCGGCCTTACCCCGGCCGGCGGAAAGGTGATCCCCCGGAGGGGATATGCGATCAGCGCGGAGAGCCGCCCCGCCGGCATGGTGACCAGCGGCTCCTTCGCCCCCTCGCTGGGGCGGGGACTGGCCATGGGCTACGTCGACGCCGCCCACGCCGCGCCGGGGACCGGGGTGGCCATCGACGTGCGCGGCCGGAGCGAAGCCGCCGCGGTGACCCCCCTGCCTTTTTATACCCGCGGGAGCCGGAAGGCCCCCCGCAAGACGGCATGACCCCAAGGACCGAGAGGAACGGGAGGACGGCATGGAGACGCCCAAGAATCTGAAGTACACGGTGGACCACGAGTGGGTGCGGCTGGACGGGAAGACCGCGGTGATGGGGATCACCGACTACGCCCAGGGGGAGCTGGGGGACATCGTGTTCGTGGAGCTTCCCGGGACCGGCACCGAGGTCGAGCAGGGCGGGGTGTTCGGGACCATCGAGGCGGTGAAGACGGTGAGCGACCTCATGTCCCCGGTGTCGGGAAAGGTCATCGAGGTGAACTCCGCCCTGAACGACGCCCCCGAGCACATCAACAAGTCGCCCTACGGGGACGGCTGGATGCTCAAGCTCGAGGTCACCGATCCCTCGGAGCTGGACAAGCTCATGGACGCCGACGCCTATGCCGCCCACGTGGGGGAGGGGAACTGAGTTGAAATCCCCCTACGTCCCCCGCGGCGACGGGGAAGAGGAGGCGATGCTGGCCGCCATCGGCGCCTCTTCCTTCGAGGCGCTTCTGGCCCCGGTGCCGGAGGCGTTCCGCCTTCGCCGACCCCTGAACCTCTCCGGTCCCAAGAGCGAGTTCGAGGTGGCTCGCCGCCTGGGGGCGATGGCGGAGAAGAACGGGCACACCGACCGGCGCCGGGTGTTCCTGGGCGCGGGGATCTACGACCACATCGTCCCCGCCGCGGTGGATCACCTGTCCTTCCGTTCCGAGTTCTACACCGCCTACACCCCGTACCAGCCCGAGGTGTCCCAGGGGACCCTCATCGCCACCTTCGAGTTCCAGACCATGATGGCCGAGCTCACCGGTATGGACCTCACCAACGCCTCGCTCTACGACGGGGCCACCGCACTGGCCGAGGCCGCCCTTCTCGCCGTCTCGGTGACCAAGCGGAAGCGGCTGGTGGTTGCGGGTCCGCTTCACCCCCATTACCTCCAGGTGCTCACGACCTTCTGCCAGGGGCAGGACATCTCCATCGCAGCGGATCCCGCCCCCGATGGAACGGTCGGACGCGAGTGGGTGCGGGACGCCCTGGGAGGCGAGCCGGCGGCGGTGATCGCCCAGGGACCCAACTTCTTCGGGATCGTGGAGGACCTGACCGATCTCTTCGCCGAGGCCCGAGCCGCCGGGGCACGGGCCATCCAGGTCTTCGAGCCCCACGCCCTCGCCCTCTACAAGACCCCGGGCTCCATGGGAGCCGACCTCGCGGTGGGGGAGGGGATCTCGCTCGGCACCGCCCCTTCCTTCGGAGGGCCGGCCCTCGGTCTCTTCACCGCCCGGGAGGAGTTCGTTCGCTACGTCCCCGGCCGGCTGATCGGCGAGACCCTGGACCGGGACGGGAAGCGCGCCTACGTGATGACCCTGCAGACCCGCGAGCAGCACATTCGCCGGGAGCGGGCGACCTCGAACATCTGCACCAACCAGGGACTTCTGGCTCTTCGGGCGGTGATCTACCTCTCCCTCATGGGACCGGAGGGAATGCGGGAAACCGCCGAGCAATGCCTGGAGCGTGCGCACCATGCGGCGGAGCGGCTGGACGCCCTCGACGGCTTCCGCCTCCGCCACGCCGCGCCGTTCTTCCACGAATTCGTGCTGGAGTGCCCGCGCCCGGCCCGGGAGATCGTACGGGGGTGCCTGGCCCGCGGGGTGATTCCCGGGGTGAACCTGGGCCGATTCGCGGATCTGGGCCCGGAGGGGGCGGACCGGTTGCTCCTGGTCTGCGTCACCGAAAAGCATTCCCGAGAGGACCTGGACGCCCTGGTGGACGCGGTGAAGGAGGCGGCCCGTGGCTGAGAAGCTCATCTTTGAACACTCCCGGCCGGGGGTGCGGGGAGCGATCCTTCCCGAGATGGACGTTCCGGTCCGGGGAACCGCCCACTGGGTGCCCGAAAGCCTGCGGCGGGTGAAGCCCCTCGATCTTCCCGAGGTGAGCGAGCCCGAGGTGGTGCGCCACTTCACCAATCTCTCGGTGCTGAACCACCACGTGGACAAGGCCATCTATCCCCTGGGGTCGTGCACCATGAAGTACAACCCCAAGATCAACGACCGCCTGGCCGCCCTCCCCGGCTTCGCCGGCCTCCATCCCCTGACCCCGGAAGGGGATTGCCAGGGGGCGCTGGAGCTTCTGAAGGCGCTGGAGACCGCCCTGGCCGAAATCACCGGGCTCCCCGCGGTGTCGCTCCAGCCCGCGGCGGGCGCCGAGGGGGAACTGACCGCGATGCTGGTGGCCCGGGCCTGGCACGCCGACCGCGGCGAGGTCCGCGACGAGGTGGTGATCCCCGATTCCGCCCACGGCACCAACCCGGCCTCGGTGCGGATCGCCGGCATGAAGGCGGTGGAGATCAAATCCAACCCCCGGGGACGGGTGGATCTCGCGGCCCTGGAGAAGGCGGTGGGACCCCGCACCGCGGCCATGATGCTCACCAACCCCAACACCCTCGGCAACTTCGAGACGGAGATCGAGGACATCGCCGGGATCGTGCACCGGGCCGGGGGGCTCATGTACCTGGACGGGGCCAACATGAACGCGTTGGTGGGTCTCTGCCGGCCGGGGGAGATGGGCTTCGACATGATGCACCTGAACCTCCACAAGACCTTTTCCACCCCCCACGGGGGCGGGGGACCGGGAGCGGGCCCGATCGCGGTCCGGGAGGACCTGCGGCCGTTCCTGCCCTACCCGGTTCTCACCGAGGACGAGAGCGGATTCCGCTTCGAGTACGTCCGTCCCAAGTCGGTGGGCCGGGTCCACGGATTCTTCGGGAACTTCGGGGTCCTGGTGCGGGCCATGGCCTACATCATGAGCCTGGGGGCTCCCGGGCTCTCCGCGGTGAGCCGGGGGGCCATCCTGAACGCCAACTATCTCCTGGCCCGGCTCCGGGGGGACTACACCCTCCGGTATCCCGGGCCCTGCATGCACGAGTTCGTGCTCTCGGCGGTGAAGCAGAAGAAGCAGGGGGTCCGGGCGGCGGACATCTCGAAACGCCTGCTCGATTTCGGGGTACACGCCCCCACCACCTACTTCCCCCTCATCGTGGAGGAGGCGCTCATGATCGAGCCCACCGAGAGCGAGTCCAAGGAGTCCCTGGACCGCTTCGTGGAGATCATGCAGACCATCGCCCGGGAGGCGGAGGAGGAGCCGGAGCGGGTGAAGACCGCCCCCCATACCACGCCGGTGGCCCGGCCGGACGAGGCTCGGGCCGCCCGAAAACTCAAGCTCAGGTGGATGCCCGGTGACGGAGAGGGCCACCGATAAGGTGGAGCTCACGTGGCGGGTGCGTCCGTTCCACGCGGAACGGGCCAAGGGGATATCCGCGCTGGCCGTGGTGGCCGGCGCGATCTACGCCAGCTTCGTGCTGGGAGGCTTGGTGATCGGCCTCTTCGCCGCCCTGATCCTGGTGGGCGGGGTAGGGCCGTTCTTCGTCTCCACCTCCTACCGGCTCACCCCGGACCGGGTGGAGGTGCGTTCCGCCTTCCAGCGGACGGCCCGGCCGTGGCGGGATTTCCGCCAGGCCTACGTGGGGGAGAGGGGGGTGAGCCTCAGCCCGTTCCGGGGCCGGCACCCCTTGGAGCCCTATCGGAGCGTCATGCTTCGCTACGGCGAGCACCGGGACGAGATTCTGGACTGGGTGAGCCGGTTCGGTCCCGGCGGGGACGGGGAGTGACGATGGGGATCTTCGGCCGCCGGCCGCCGGGGGATGGCCCACCGGAGCCCCGGGAGGACGAGCCGGGGCTGAGCGGGGAGGACGCCGCCCTTCTGGACCGGATGGCGGCCTGGCTCGCCGAACGGCGGCTGGCCGTGCCGGCGGTGCTCTTCCTGGAGTCGGTGAAGCCGCTGAACTTCGTGGGGAGCCAGGCGATGTTCTTTTTCGAGCCGGTGGTGCGGGCGGTGATCCACGGTGGAAGCTACAGCCGGTTCGCCTCCATCATGGAGGAGCGGGACAACATGGAGGAGTTTCTTCGCCGCATCGAGGCGGCGGACGAGGCCCATCGGGAGAAGGAGCGCGCGGCCAAGACCGCGAAGCGGAAGGGTGGGGGGAAGAAGACGGACAAGACCGAGAGGAGAAAACGTTGAGCGAACCGACCTTGCCGAAGGAGGTGCGGTCCGTCCTGGCCACGGACTGCGGAAGCACCACCACCAAGGCCATCCTGATCGAGAAGCGCGGGGACGAGTACCGTCTCATCGTCCGGGGAGAGGCTCCCACCACGGTGGAGGCGCCCTTCGAGGACGTGACCAAGGGGGTTCTGAACTCCGTCCGCGAGGTGGAGGAGCTGGCCGGCCGCCAGATCCTCGACGGCGAGACGATCATCACCCCCCAGGTGGGGGACAAGGGGGTGGACATCTACCTCTCCACCTCCTCGGCCGGCGGCGGGCTCCAGATGATGGTGACCGGGGTGGTGAAGACCATGACCGGGGAGTCGGCGGAGCGGGCGGCGCTGGGGGCGGGCGCGATCGTGATGGACGTGATCGCCTCCAACGACGGACGGCTCCCCTACCAGAAGATCCAGCGCATCCGCCAGCTTCGCCCGGACATGATCCTTCTCTCCGGGGGCGTGGACGGAGGCACGACCAAGCACGTGGTGGAGCTGGGCGAGCTCATCTCCGCCGCCGACCCCAAGGCCCGGTTGGGGCTCTCCTACAAGCTTCCCATCATCTACGCCGGGAACACCGACGCCCGGGGGAACATCGAGGAGATTCTCGGCGAGAAGACCGCGCTCTCGGTGGTGGACAACCTCCGCCCCACCATGGAGCGCGAGAACCTCATGCCCGCCCGCCACGCCATCCACGATCTCTTCATGGAGCACGTGATGGCCCAGGCCCCCGGCTACAAGAAGCTCATGTCCTGGACCCCGGTCCCGATCATGCCCACCCCGGCGGCCATGGGCCGGATCATCGAGTCGGTGGGGGAGCAGGAGGGGATCGACGTCCTGGGGGTGGACATCGGGGGGGCGACCACCGACGTGTTCTCGGTATTCTCCAAGGTCTTCAACCGCACCGTGTCCGCCAACCTCGGCATGTCCTATTCGGTCTCCAACGTCCTGGCCGAGGCCGGGGTGGAGAACGTCATGCGCTGGGTCCCCTTCGAGCTGGAGGAGGCGGACCTCCGGAACCGGGTCAAGAACAAGATGATCCGCCCCACCACCATCCCCCAGACCCGGCAGGAGCTCATGGTGGAGCAGGCTCTGGCCCGGGAGGCCCTGCGGCTGGCCTTCGCCCAGCACAAGGCGCTGGCGGTGGGGCTCAAGGGGGTCCAGCAGGAGCGCACCATCTCCGACACCTTCGAGCAGACCACCTCGGGGGAAACCCTGGTGAGCCTGGACTCCCTGGCCCTGGTGGTGGGCTCGGGAGGGGTGCTGTCCCACGCCCCCCGGCGCCAGCAGGCCATGCTGATGATGACCGACGCCTTCCTCCCCGAGGGGATCACCGAGATGGCGGTGGACTCGATCTTCATGATGCCGCACCTCGGGGTGCTCTCCACCCGGTATCCGGCGGTGGCCACCGAGGTGTTCGAGAAGGACTGCATGATCCGCCTGGGCACCACCGTGGCCCCGTGGGGAGAGGGGAAGACGGGCCAGCCGGCCTTCACCGCCCGCATCAAGTTCTCCGGCGGGCGGGAGGAGGCCCACACCCTCAACTACGGCGACCTCCTGCTCCTTCCCCTGGGGGTGGGGGAAGAGGCCGAGGCCCATCTTGAACCTTCGAAGCACCTCGACTTCGGCGAGGGGAAGGGACGCGCGGCGACCCGGACCCTGAAGGGGGGTGTGGTGGGGGTTCTGCTCGACGCCCGGGGGCGCCGTCCCTTCCGGCTCCCCGCGGACCGCGCCCGGCGGGTGGAGGCGCTCCGTCGCTGGAACCGGGCCGTGGACATGTATGCGGACCCCGCGTCCGCGACGGCCGCCGAATAGGAACCGAGGAAAGGAAGCGCACGTGGCACACGCATACACGCCGGGGCTCCGGGTCACCGGCCACACCGTGATCGACAAGGTCCGCCGCCTTCCCCTGAAGGGGGAGGTGGCGGTGAAGCAGGGGGACTCGGTCCGGGCCGAGGACGTGGTGGCCCGAACCGCTCTCCCGGGAAACGTGAAGACGGTCAACGTGGCCAACATCCTCGGCGTTCCCCCCGCGGACATCGCCGGCTGCATGCTCAAGCAGTCGGGGGAGTCGGTGAAGGAGGGGGAGCCGATCGCCCGGGCCAAGTCCCTGTTCGGCCTCCTCAAGTCCACCGCCCGGGCCAACACCTCCGGCACCCTGGAAAACGTCTCGGAGGTCACCGGCCAGGTCACCCTTCGCGAACCCGCTCTCCCGGTGGAGATGGCGGCCTATGTGGACGGCACGGTGAAGGAGGTCATGCCCGAGGAGGGGGTGGTGGTCGAGACCCGCGGCGCCCTGATCCAGGGCATCTTCGGGATCGGGGGAGAGGGGGTGGGCATCCTGCACCTCGCGGTGGACGCTCCCGACCGGCAGGCCGGCCTCGAGGCCCTGAAGGACTCCAAGGGGAAGGTGGTGGTGGTGGGAACCCAGGCCAGTTACCTTCTCATCCAGGAGGCCCGCAAGCAGGGCGCGGCGGCGATCGTGGCCGGGGGGATGGCCGACGAGGACCTGAGAAAGCTCCTGGGGTACGACCTCGGGGTGGCCATCACCGGGAGCGAGGATCTGGGTCTCACCGTGATCGTCACCGAGGGATTCGGTGCCCTCACCATGGCCGACAAGACCTTCGAACTCCTCACCCGTCTCAACGGCAAGAAGGCCTCGGTGAACGGGGCCACCCAGATCCGGGCCGGCGTGCTTCGCCCGGAGATCATCGTCCCTCTGGAGGAGAGCCGGGGGAGGGACGAGGCGCCGGACACCTTCCAGGGCGGTCTCGACGTGGGCATGGTCATTCGCGTGATCCGCGAGCCCTACTTCGGACGTTTGGGGCAGGTGACCGCGCTCCCCTCCGAGCTGGTCGCGCTGGAAACCGAGGCCAAGGTGCGGGTGCTCCGGGTGAAGCTTGCCGACGGGGACGACGTCATCGTGCCCCGCGCGAACGTGGAAATGATCGAGGGCTGAGCGATGACCGAGCGGGAGTACCCAGGCGAGAAGACCCGGATCCCCATTCCCAGCTACGAGGAGACCCCGCTCAGCCGGTCGGAGTACATCTCGGCCCTGGTGCACTTCTACCGGGGGGAGCTGGACCGGGCCACCCAGTGGCGCCTGCGGCTGGACAACACCACCAACTGGGCCATCCTCTCGGTGATGGGCCTCGTCACCTTCAGCCTCGGCGAGCCCTCCCACTCCCACGTGGGGATCCTGGCCGGCATGCTCCTGGTGTTCACGTTCCTGGGGATCGAAGCCCGGCGCTTCCGGTTCTTCGACGTCTGGCGCGCGCGGGTGCACATGCTGGAAGAGAACTTCTTCGGGCCGATCTTCCGCCGCGATCTTCGGAGCCCGGTCGCCAACTGGGGGAAACTGGTGGCCGAAGATCTCCTGCGGCCCCGATTCAAGATCACCTATCAGCAGGCGGTGCGCGCGAGATTGAAACGCAACTACGGGGCGCTCTTCCTGCTCCTCCTGGGGAGCTGGGTGTCGAAGCTTCTCATGCATCCCGGGGTGATCGAGGGGGACTACTCGTTCTACCGGAGCATGCGGATCGGCCCCGTCCCCCCCTGGGTGGCCCTGGCCCTGGTGGCCGCCCTCTACCTGTACCTCGCCGCGGTGCTCCTGGCCGTGCCGTCCATCGGCACCCCCGAAGAGGAGTACTGGGGAAAGCCGAGCCACGACGAGCGCCTCTCCTCCTTCGACATCTGACCCTTCCTTCAACCCGGGTCGCCGCCGGCCGATAAACCCCGAAGAGGGCGAGCTTCGCCCTCGGAGGATCCAACCCGGGAGACGTGGCCTCGGTGAGCCCCACCAGCGGACATGACCCGCGCTATCGCCCCCCCCTGACCCACACGGGGAGGTTGGGCGCGGCCATGCACCTTCTGGGGGCTCTGGCCGCCTGGGTGGCGTTCGGGGTCTTCTGGTACGAGGTGTTCTGCCGCACCCCGCCGGCCGAGAGCGCGGCCGGGGTTCTGGTGGTCGTCGTCCTGCTTCTGGTGTCGGTGAGCCTCACTGCGGCCTGGATCCGGCACAACCTGGTTCTCTCCCGGCGGTACGCGTTTCGGAGGAGATCGGTGCCGGAGGCGGAGGCGGACTGGAGCCGGGACGCCCTCGGCCGTCCGGTGGCCGGCCCCGACTGGGAAGCCCTTCAGAACGCCCCGGAAGTGGAGATCGACCTCGATCCCGCCTCGGGGCGGAAGATCTACCGGGCGTTTTGAACGTGAGCCCGGCCGAGGCCGCCGCCGCCGTACAGGGATCCTGGCCGTACCTGGCGGCCCTGACCTTCTTCGCGTTCTATCCGGTGCTCTCCAGCCTGGTGTGGGTTTCCACCTCCCTCCTCTACTACTGGCGGTGGGAACGCCATCTCCTTCCCAGGTTCTACGACATCGAGATCTATCCCCTGGTGACGGTGCTGGTGCCCGCCTACGGCGAGGAGCGGGTGATCGCCCGCACCGTGGAGGGGATCCTGGCCCTGGACTACCCGTTCAAGGAAATCGTGGTGGTGGACGACGCCTCGCCGGACGGGACGGTGGCCGCGTTGGCCCCCTACGTGGAGCGGGGGCAGGTGCGCCTGGTGCGAAAGCGCGTCAACGAGGGGAAGGCCATGGCCCTGAACGACGCCCTTCCCCTGGTGAACGGCGAGATCGTGATGATCATGGACGCCGACGCCTATCCCGACCCCATGATGCTGCGCTGGATCGTGCCCCACTTCCGCTCCCCGAGGGTGGCGGCGGTGACCGGAAACCCCCGGGTGGCCAACCGGCACAGCTTCCTGGCCAAGCTCCAGCTCATCGAGTTCGCATCGATCGTGAGCCTCCTTCGCCGGTCCCAGCGGGTCTGGGGACGGATCCTCACCATGAGCGGGGTGGTGGGGGCGTTTCGCCGGTCCGCCCTGATCGACGTGGGGCTCATGAGCCCCGAGATGGTCACCGAGGATATCGACATGACCTGGAAGCTCCAGCGCGCCCACTACGACGTGCGCTACGAGCCGCGGGCCCTGGTCTGGATGCAGGTGCCGTCCGGGCTGGGGGGCCTCTTCCGCCAGCGCATCCGCTGGGCCAAGGGCCTGGCCCAGGTGCTTCATCGGAACCGCGATCTCCTGTTCGATCGCCGCCACCGGCGGCACTGGCCGGTCCTGATCGAGGCCGTCCTGTCCATCACCTGGGCCTACGTCATGGTGGGGCTCATCGCGCTCTGGATCCTCTTCCGCGCGGCCGGGCTTCCCGTTCTGGGGGTCTCCCCGATTCCCACCTGGTGGGGAATGCTGATCGGCACCACCTGCCTGCTTCAGCTCCTGGCCGGGGTGCTCCTGGAGCGGCGTTACGACCGCACCCTCTCCCACTACTTCTACGTGGCGGTGTTCTACCCCATCGTCTACTGGCTGCTGATGGCGGTGGTGACGGTGATCGCCACCCCCATGGGCCTGGCCGTCCCGCCCCGGCGGGGGACGGTCTCCCGCTGGCGCACCCGCCGCGAGCCGGCGGTCTGACAACCTGCCGATTGTTTAATCCGACCTTCGTTGTCCGGTTTCTTCATTGACCGCGGTGGGGGCCTCTGGTAGCGTTCTGAAATCTTTTCCGACACTTACAAGGAACCGTCTATCCCCATGTGGACCGCTCCGGTACCCAACCTCCGCCTGCGCCCGGCGCCGGCGGGAGGCCGCGCCACATCCAGGTTGTCCAATGTCCTCCGGACCACGGTCCTGGGGCTGGCGCTTCTGGTCATGGCCGCCGGGGTCCGGGCGGAACCCGCTCCGGGGGACAGCGCGGGGGCTTCGGCCGGCGCCGGGCCCGCCGCGGGAGGCGCGACCGACACCCTCGTCCTCGGAACCGCGCCCCCTCCGCTCTCCGTTCCGGGGGGTGAAGGCGCCGAGGCCTCGGAGCCCGGACCGAAGACCTTCGGCCAGAAGCTCTTCGACTTCACGTTCTTCCCCGTCTTCGTCGGGCTCGCCCTGTTCGGCGCGCTCTTCCTGTGGGCCATTTTCCGGGCGGAGGGGGGGAAGCAGTTCTTCATCCGGAAGATCGCCGGCCTGGACGCGGTGGAGGAGGCGGTGGGGCGCGCCACCGAGATGGGGAAGCCGGTCCTCTACGTTCCCGGGATCGACGACGTCAACAACATCCAGACCATCTACTCGATGATCATCCTGGGGAACGTGGCCCGGACCGTGGCCAAGTACGAGACCCCGCTGATCGTGCCTCTGGCCCGCGCCTTCGTGGTCCCCCTGGCCGAAGAAACCGTGAAGCAGGCGTACATCGACGCCGGGGTCCCCGACGCCTACAATCCCAACAACATCCGCTATCTCTCCGAAGAGCAGTTCGCCTTCACCGCCGGGGTGGACGGGATCATGCTCCGGGAAAAGCCGGCGGCCAACCTCTTCCTGGGCTCCTTCTTCGCGGAGAGCCTGATCCTGGCCGAGACCGGCTTCCAGACCGGGGCCATCCAGATCGCCGGCACCGCCAACATCCACCAGCTCCCGTTCTTCGTGGTGGCGTGTGACTACACCCTGATCGGTGAGGAGTTCTACGCGGCGACGGCCTACCTGGCCCGGGAGCCCAAGCTGGTGGGAACGCTCAAGGGAACCGACTACATGAAGGTGGTGATCCTGGCTTACCTGGTTCTGGGGACCCTCCTCGAAACCTTCGGGATCCACGCCCTCACCAACTTCCTCAGGCTGGACTAATCCATGTTGCGTCGTGAAGTGCCGCTCTTCCTCACCATGATCGTGGGTTGGTTCATGGTGGCCGACTTCTTCGTGCCGCTGACCGAGCCGGTGGGAACGGAGATCCAGAACTGGGCCATCATCATGACCGCGTTCGCCGCGGTGCTGGGGGTGGCCAACGTGGCCCGCATCAACCTGCTCAAGGTGAGCCGGCGGGACCGGGAGTGGCCCTACGCGGTGGTGCTCCTGTTCGGACTGACCGCGATGATGCTCCTGGGCACCGGGCTTCCCATCCTGAAGTGGGCGGTGGGGGCCAAGGGGGAGTGGATGATCGGGAGCCTCCGCCTCACCGGGGTCACCGACGGCACCCTCTTCGACCGGGTCTACAACCGGATGTACGTCCCGCTCCAGGCCACCATGTTCGCGCTCCTGGCCTTCTACATCGCCTCGGCCGCTTTCCGGGCCTTCCGCGTGCGGACGGTGGACGCCACCCTCCTCGCCCTGGCCGCGGTGATCGTGATGATCGGGCGGGTGCCCCTGGGGGAGAAGATCTGGACCGGCCTCCCCCAGATCACCGACTGGATCATGAATGTCCCTCAGCTCGCGGCCAAGCGGGCGATCCTGATCGGAGCGGCGCTGGGGGCGATCGCCACCGGTCTCAAGGTGATTCTGGGCATCGAGCGCAACTTCCTGGGGAGCGACTAGCCGGTGGCCGCCGCCGAGCGCACCTTCCTGGAGAAGGTCGAGAAGCTGGATCGCCGCTGGGTGTTCCTGCTCATGCTGATCTCCATCTCCGTCCCCCTCTTCGTCAAGATGAACCTCCCCATCCGGGTGAGCGAGCCGGTTCGGGGCTACTACCAGGCCATCGAGAACCTGAAGCCCGGCGACGTGGTCTATTTCGCCGCGGACTACGATCCGGGGTCCAAGCCCGAGCTCGACCCGATGCTGGTGGCTTCCCTGGACCAGCTGTTCCGGAAGAACGTGAAGATCGTGGGGGCCACCCTGTGGCCGGCGGGGGCGCCGCTCCTGGAGCGGGGCCTGAAGACCGTGGGGGAGGGGACCTACCACCGGATCTACGGCACCGACTTCGTGAACCTGGGGTTCAAGGAGGGCAAGGAGAACGTGATGGTCCAGCTCGGGAAATCCTTCCGAGGGGTCTATCCGAACGACTACTACGGCACCCCGGTGGATCGTCTGCCCCTTCTGAGCGCCAAGAAGCCCGGCGGCAGCTGGACCGTCGACAACTTTCGGGACGTGAAGCTGATCGTGAACATCTCCGCCGGCTACCCGGGGACCAAGGAATGGGTGCAGCAGGTGCGAAGCCGCTACGACATTCCGATCGTGGCCGGAGTCACCGCGGTGAGCGCTCCCGAGTACTACCCGTACGTCCAGTCGGGGCAGCTATCTGGACTCCTGGGGGGGCTGGCCGGGGCCGCGGAGTACGAGCAGCTCATCGGCCGGCCGGCCTGGGCCACCACCGGCATGTCCGCCCAGAGTCTCGGCCACGTCACCATCATCGTCCTGATCATTCTGGGTAACGTGGTCTATTACCTGAACCGCCGCCGCCGCCCGGAAGCGGAGTAGGAGCTCGATCCCGTGCACGTGAGCAGCGATCCGTGGGTCTGGGTGGCCGCGCTCTGTACCCTGGCCATCCTCTCGTACCTGTACAAGGACAACCCGATCTACAAGACCGCGGAGTACCTCTTCGTGGGGGTGGCTTCGGGCTACTACCTGAGCATCCAGTACGACAACGTGCTGGTTCCGAACCTGTTCCAGCCGGTCTCGAGGGGGGTGTCGGGGTTGTTCGGCGGCACCCCGGATCCCACCGGGCTGGTCCGGGTCGGGGCCCTGGTTCTGGGGGTGTTCATGTTCGCCCGCTTCGTGCCGCGGGTCTCATGGCTCTCCCGCTGGGCGATCGGGGTGATGGTGGGAGCCTACTCCGGCCTGGCGGTCATCGGTTTCGCCCAGGGTGACCTCATCGAGCAGATCCGCTCGAACCTCATGCCCCTGGTTCAGCCCGGCTCCTGGGGTACCCTCACCGCCGCTCACGGATTTACCGCCGGCCTGATGGCGGTCCTCGGCGTGCTCTCCAACACCGTGCTGATCCTGGGTCTCGTCACCACCCTGTACTACTTCTTCTTCTCCGCCGAACACCGGGGGGTGGGGGGGGCGCCGCTCGCCTCGGGATCTACTACCTGATGATCTCCTTCGGGGCCTCCTACGGTTTCACGGTCATGGCCCGCATCTCCCTGGCCCTGGACCGCCTGCGCTTCCTGTTCTCGGACTGGCTCGGCTTCCGGCTCATCCATTGATGGCGCCCGGGCCCGTTCCCGGGAGGGCAGGGCGCCGTCGGAGGTCCCGGCGGCCGGCGCCGCGACCCGAGGCATCGTCGGGTCGCGTTGACAGCCCCCTGAGCCGCTTTCTATACTCGACCACCGGCTACCTCCCCTCTTTCCATGTGTTTAGGGCCAGAGACCCCCGTCCGGAGGACACCTTCATGCGCGTTTCCCGTCCCTTCACCCTGGCCATGACGCTCTTCCTCGGCCTGGCCGCCCTTGGGGCCGTCGGGTGCGGGAGAGGGGAGGAGAAAGCCCATGAGCGGGGGACCGGTTCCCCCGCCGCAGGCGTCGCGCGTCCGGACACCCTTCCCCGGCCGGCGGGGGCGATGGTCAAGGAGAACGCCTCGGGGGTCTACGGAGGGCGCTACGTGGCCACCGTGCGCTCCGACCCCAAGACCTGGAACGCGATCGTCGCCAACGAGACCTCGACCACCGACATCACCAACCTCCTCTTCGAAGGGATCGTCTCCTTCAACAACAAGACCCAGGAGACCGAACCCGCCCTGGCCTCCTCCTGGGACCGGAGCGAGGACGGGCTGGTGTGGACCTTCCATCTCCGCCCGGGGGCCCGCTGGTCGGACGGGGCGCCGATCACCGCCGACGACGTGATGTTCACCTCGCGCATCCTCTACGACGCCAAGATCCACCCTTCAGCCCAGGAGCTGTGCATGGTGGGGGGGAAGCCCTTCCACTTCGAGAAGGTGGACAGCTTCACCGTGCGGATAACCCTTCCCGAGCCCTACGGCCCGTTCCTGTCGGTGATCGGGAGCGCGCCGGTCATGCCCCGGCACATGCTCGAATCAGCCTACGAATCCGGGAACTTCGAGTCCGCCTACGGGGTGAACTCCTCCCCTTCGGAGGTGGTGACCTCGGGTGCGTGGCGGCTGGCCGAGCTGGTCCCCCAGCAGAAAGTGATCCTGAAGCCGAACCCCTACTTCTTCGAGTACGACCCCGCCGGTCACCGACTTCCGTATCTGGACGAGCTGGTGTACATGGTGGTGCCGGACCAGAACGCCGAGGTCCTCAAGTTCCAGGGCGGCGAGTCGGACGAGATCTACTTCCGGGCCGAGGACTACGCCCACATGAAGGACGGGGAGCAGGCGGGGAACTACACCGTGTACGACCTGGGAATGGAGATGGGGTCGAACATGGTCTGGTTCAACCTGAACACCGGGAAGAATCCCAAGTCCGGGAAACCCTACGTGGACCCGGTCAAGGAGGCCTGGTTCCAGAACGTCGATTTCCGGCGGGCGGTGGCCCACGCGGTGGACCGGAAGTCCATCGCCGAGACGGTGTACTACGGCACCGCCGACCCCCTCTACGGACCCATCCCCCCGGTGAACAAGAAGTGGTACAACCCCAACATCCAGAAATTCACCTACGACCTCGACAAGGCGCGCAGTCTCCTGGACCAGGCGGGAATGAAGGACCGGGACGGGGATGGGGTGCGGGAGGACGCCGGGGGACACCCCATCTCCTTCGTGATCTACACCAACGCGGACAGCCGCGAGCGGGTGGCCACCGGGAACATCCTGGTGGACGATCTGTCCAAGATCGGCATCAAGGCCACCATGGCCCCCAGCGAGTTCAACGCCATCATCACCAAGCTCCGGGATTCCTTCGACTACGACGCCATTCTGCTGGGCCTCACCGGGGGCGTCCCCCCCGATCCCATCATGTCCTCCAACGTGTTCAAGTCCTCGGGGAAGACCCACTTCTGGTACCCCGAGCAGAAGCATCCGCACCTGGCCTGGGAGGCCCAGGTGGACAGCCTCATGAACGCCCAGGTGTCCATGATGGATCCGGCGGCCCGGAAGGCGGTGTTCGACCAGGTCCAGCTCATCATCTCCCAGCAGGTTCCCATGATCTACACGGTGAGCCGACGCGGCTTCATCGCCGTCCGCAACAACTTCACCGGCCTCGAGCCGACCGTCCTCAGGCCCTGGGTGCTCTGGCAGAGCGAGACGGTGAGCTACGATCCCGAGCGGGCGCACCGGGAAGCGGCCCAGCGCGCAGGGAACTGACCCGGGGACGTGATCAAGCTCATCGTCAAGCGGCTCCTGCACATGATCCCCGTGCTCCTGGGGATCTCCTTCCTCACCTTCATGGTGATGCAGCTCGCGCCGGGGGACTTCCTCTCCACCATGGAGCTCAATCCCCAGGTCAGCGAGGCCACCATCGCCTCCATGCGCGCCCGGTTCGGCCTGGATCAACCCTGGTACATCCAGTACCTGACCTGGCTCAAGAACATCTTTTTGCACCTGGACTTCGGTGAATCCTTCTCCCGCCACCAGGCGGTGTTCGGGGTGCTGAGCACCGCGCTCCTGAACACCTTCATCCTGGCCGCCGCCGCCGCGATCCTCACCTGGGCGTTCGCGGTCCCCCTGGGCATCGTGGCCGCGGTGAAACAGAACTCCTGGCTGGACAAGCTGTCGTCCACCGTGGCCTTCCTTGGAATCTCCGTCCCCGAGGTCTTCCTGGCTCTCCTGTTCATCCTCCTCGCGGCCAAGACCGGGTGGTTCCCCACCGGGGGGATGAAGAGCCTCAACTACGAGCAGTTCTCCTGGTGGGGGAAGATGTTGGACGTGGGGAGGCACCTGTTCCTCCCCGCGGTGGTGCTGGCCACGGTGCCCCTGGCCAGCCGCATGCGGCAGATGCGGGGAAACCTCCTCGATGTCCTCCGGGCCGACTACGTGACCACCGCCCGGGCCAAGGGCCTCCCCGAGCGGACGGTGATCGTGAAGCACGCGGTGCGAAACGCCATCAACCCTCTCATCACCCTCTTCGGCTACACCCTGGGAAGCCTCCTGTCCGGGGCGTTCCTGGTGGAAGTGGTGATGTCCTGGCCGGGCCTGGGACGCATCACCATCGACGCTCTGGTAGCCCGGGATCTCTACCTCATCATGGGTTCGGTGCTCATGGCCTCGACCCTGCTCATTCTGGGAAACCTGGTGGCGGACATCCTCCTGGCCCTGGTCGACCCGCGGATCGAGGTCTGACATGGCCACCCTGGAAGAACGGGTCTCCGGAACCGGGACGGAAGGCATGGCGGACGCTCCCTTCCGGATGAGCCCTTACCGGGTGTTCTGGCGGCACTTCCGGCGGGCCCAGCTCGCGGTGGCCGGAGGGGTGGTCCTCGTCATCTTCTACCTCACCGCCCTGTTCGCCCCCTTCGTCGCTCCCTACTCCATGGAGACCCAGGACCGGGAACGGTTCTTCCACCCCCCCACCGCAATCCACCTGCAGGACGCCCAGGGCGGGTGGCACGCCCCGTTCGTCTACGGCACCCGGCTCACCGACCGCCTCCGGATCGTCTACGAGGACGACACCTCCCGGCGCTATCCGGTGAAGCTCCTCGTCCGCGGCGAGCCCTACAAGCTCCTCTGGTTCATCCCCACCGACATCCATCTCTTCGGGGTGGAGCCACCGGGGAAGGTCTTCCTCTTCGGGGCCGACCAGTTCGGCCGCGACGTGTTCTCGAGGCTCCTCTTCGGAGGGCGGATCTCCCTCTCGGTGGGGCTCTTCGGCATAATCATCACCTACACCCTGGGGCTCCTGTTCGGGGGCATCGCCGGGTACTACCGGGGGCTGGTGGACAACCTCCTCATGCGCCTCTCCGAGATCATGATGTCCATCCCCGCCCTCTACCTGATCCTGGCCCTTCGGGCCGCGTTCCCCGCCGACATGCGCTCCGACGTTCTCTACCTGATCATCATTCTCATCCTCTCCCTGGTGCTCTGGGCCTCCCTGGCCCGTATCATCCGGGGCATGGTGCTGAGCCTCAGGGAGAACGAGTACGTGACCGCGGCCGAGGCCCTGGGCATGTCCTCGCTTCGGATCATCGTCCGGCACATCCTCCCCAACACCGCCTCCTTCGTGATCGTGGCCGCCACCCTGAGCGTGCCCGGGTACATCCTGGGGGAGGTCGCCCTCTCCTTCCTGGGGGCGGGCATCCAGGAGCCGGTGGCCTCCTGGGGGAACATGCTCCAGCAGGCCCAGAGCATCCGGGTGCTCACCTCGTTCCCCTGGATTCTCACCCCGGGAATCTTCATCTTCCTGACCGTCCTCGCCTTCAACTTCCTGGGGGATGGGTTGCGGGACGCCCTCGATCCCCGCAAGGTGGAGGGGAAATAGTGCCCCCCCGCGATCCGGCCGCCGACCGCGGCCAAGGAGTTTCCGTGACCCCGAATCCGACCTCCGGGCCCGCCCCCATTCTGGAAGTCCGGGACCTCCGCACGGTGTTCGACACCGACGATGGCGAGGTGCAGGCGGTGAACGGGGTCTCCTTCGAGGTGAGGGCGGGGGAGACCCTGGGGGTGGTGGGGGAGTCGGGCTGCGGAAAGAGCGTGACCGCGTTCAGCATCCTCCGGCTGATTCCGTCGCCCCCCGGGCGGATCGCCGGGGGACAGGTGCTGTTCCGCGGTCGCGATCTGCTGTCCCTCGACGACGACGCCATGAGGCGGATCCGGGGAAACGAGATCTCGATGGTGTTCCAGGAGCCCATGACCGCCCTCAACCCGGTGTACACCGTCGGGGACCAGATCATGGAGGCGGTGCGCCTCCACCAGAGGGTGGGAAAGAAGGAGGCCCGGCGGCGCGCGGTGGAGATGCTGGCCAAGGTGGGGATTCCCTCCCCGGACCAGCGGGTGGACGAGTATCCTCACCAGCTCTCGGGGGGGATGCGCCAGCGGGTGATGATCGCCATGGCCCTCTCCTGCAATCCCGCGGTGCTGATCGCCGACGAGCCCACCACCGCCCTCGACGTCACCATCCAGGCCCAGATCCTCGAGCTCTTGAAGAGCCTTCAGGCCGAGCTGGGCATGGCCATGATCCTCATCACCCACGATCTGGGGGTGATCGCGGAGACCGCGGACCGGGTGGCGGTGATGTACGCGGGAAAAGTGGTGGAATACACCGACATCCGCACCCTCTTCGCCTCCCCGCGCCATCCCTACACCATCGGCCTCCTCGAATCGATCCCCCGTATGACCGAGCGGAAGGAGCGGCTGAGCGTGATCCCGGGGACGGTGCCCCCGCCCACCGCCTTCCCGCCGGGCTGCACCTTCCATCCGCGCTGCCCCTTCCTGGACGATGGGTGCCGGCGGGAGGAGCCCGCGCTCGAGGCGTGCGGCGACGGCCACCAGGTGCGCTGCCATCGCTGGCGCGAGGTTCCGGCGCTCCGCGGCGAGGGGGTGAGCTTCTGATGATCGGAAATCTCCTGGTGGCCCACGTGGTGTTCATCCTTCTGGCCCTGCCGCTGGGGACGCGGGTGGCGCGGGAAGCCCGGGATGCCGGAATGTCCCCGATCCTGGCCCGAGGCCTCCTTCTGGGCTTCGGGCTCTACGGCTACTACGCGTCCTCGGTGACGCGGGACGCGCGGGTGCGGGAGCTGGGGGCTCCGAGGGTCTGGGGTGCGGCGGGCCTGGTCGCCGCGCTTTCCGCGGAAATTCTCGTCCTCGCGAGGGTTGCTCCGCTGGTGGCGATCCTCACCGGGGGCGCGCTCTGGCTGGGGTTCCAGCTGGCCTACGTGGCACGCCGTCCCCGCCTCACCGTGAAACGGATCCTGGGGCGGGCCGAGCGGATGGGTCGCCGGGTCGACGTTCATGGGGAGCTCCTGGTCCTGGAAGGGCTGACCAAGCACTTCCCGATCCATAAGGGGTTCCTGAACCGCACCGTGGGCGCGGTGCGCGCGGTGGACGGGGTGAACCTCCAGGTTCGGGAGGGCGAGACCCTGGGCCTGGTGGGGGAATCCGGATGCGGCAAGACCACAACCGGAAGGTTGGTGCTCCGCCTGCTCGAGCCCACCGCCGGAGCCATCCGGTATCGCGGGGTGGACCTGGCCCAGCTCACCACCTCCGAGCTCCGCATCATGCGGAAGGAGATCCAGATCATCTTCCAGGACCCCTACTCCAGCCTCAACCCGCGCATGACGGTGGAGTCGATGATCAAGGAGGCCCTGGCCATTCACGGCATCGCCCGGGGTCGCGATGCCTCGCGCCGGGTGGGGGAGCTCCTGGAGACGGTGGGGCTCTCCGCCTACCACGCCCGCCGCTATCCCCACGAGTTCTCGGGAGGGCAGCGCCAGCGGATCGGCATTGCCCGCGCCCTGGCGGTGGAGCCTCGGCTCCTCATCTGCGACGAGCCGGTGAGCGCCCTGGACGTCTCCATCCAGGCCCAGATCGTGAACCTTCTCAAGGACCTCCAGCGCCGGTTCAACCTGACCTACGTCTTCATCGCCCACGATCTCAATGTGGTCGAGCACATCAGCGACCGGGTGGCGGTCATGTACCTGGGACGGGTTGTGGAGCTGGCGGAGCGGGACGCCATCTACCGGAACCCCCTCCATCCCTACACCCGGGCTCTTCTCTCCGCGGTGCCGGTTCCCGATCCGGCCATGGCCAAGGCGCGCATCATCCTGCGCGGGGACGTGCCGAGCCCGGCCCGCCCTCCCTCCGGATGCCGGTTTCACCCACGGTGCCCCGAGGCCCGTCCCGCCTGCGCCGAGCGGAACCAGGTCCTGACCGAGGTCGAGCCCGGGCACTGGGTGGCCTGCCACCGGGTCCCCGATCTGCCTCCCTGGGGACTGGACATCCAGACCCGATCCACGCGTTGACCCGCCCCCCATGGGGGAGTACCATGAGGAGGACGAGCAGCCGTTTTCCCTCGGAGGATCCGGCCTATGCCCACGTTTCGGAACAACCGAGTCCACCCGTCCGCCGCGCCCTTGCGCGGTTTTTTTGTGCCCGGGAAGCGGTCCCGGGAAGTGGGGCTCGTCCCCGGTCCAGGGGGTCCGTGACCGTGTGAATCCCCGAAAATCGAATCAGGAGGCGAACATGGAGCATACCGGCATCGTGAAGTGGTTCAACGAGCGACGGGGCTACGGGTTCATCGAGCGGGTCAAGGGCCCCGACGTGTTCGTCCATCACTCCGCGATCCAGATGGACGGCTACCGGACCCTCGAGCCCGGAACCGAAGTGGAGTTCGAGGTCGAGGACAGCCCCGAGGGTCCTCAAGCTCGCCGGGTTTCCCTGGTCGACGTCGGTTTCTGAGCGAGCACTCCGGCTGGAATTTTTTGAAAACAGAGAAGTTACCGTCTCTGTTTAAAGCAATTTGGAGAGAGGCCCCGGTTTCCTCGAGCCGGGGCCTCGGCCGTTACCGACGGGATCCCGGAAACCGGCCCGGCAGCCTTCCCGCCCTCAAGATCGTCCGGGCAAGCGCCGAAAATAGTGGAGGATAGGGGACACCGCACGGCTCCGGGGACAACCATGCCCAAACGCTTTCAAAACGTACACCTCATGACCCTGCTGGTGGTGGGGTTGTTGGGGGGATTGTTCCTGGCCTCGAACCGGTCCCTGGGACCGTTCCCGGTGGTCCTGGCCACGTGGTTCGCCGCCTGTCTCGCCGCCGAAGCTCTCTGGCACCCCGCGCTGGACCAGACCACTGTCCTGACCATGGCCCCCGCCGCCCATCTGGCCGCAGTGGCCGTGCTCCCGATTCCCTGGAGCCTTCTCCTGGTTCCCCTTTCATGCCTGGCGGGAGGGCTCCTGTGGCGGCGCGAGAAACCGCGGGAGGCGCTCGGGTGGGCGCTCGCCTCCGTCGTCCCCTCGGTGGCCGCGCTGGAGGTGCTGGTGCTCACCGGAACCCACATTCCGGTCACCGAGCGGGGATTGAGCGCGGCGTTCGTGCTGCTCCATCCCCGGCAGATATTCTGGCTCATCGTGGCCGGGGGGGCGTATCTGGTGGTGAGCCAGGGCGTGCGCGCCCTGGTTACCGGAAGGCGGCGCGGGGTCGACCCGATCCGCGCCTGGCTGGGGGCCTATGGAACCGAGACCGAGCTCGTGACCTCGGCAGCCATGATCACGGTGGGGGGGCTGGCGGTCTTCTGCTACGAGATCCTGGGCTACCGCGGGCTCCTGCTCTGCGTGATGCCCATCCTGTTCGTGCGCGACGGTTCGAGGCGGTACCTCGAGCTGGAGGCGGCCCAGGCCAAGCTCATCCAGAACGAGCGGCTGGCCGCCAAGGGCGAGATGGCGGCGGAGATCGGGCACGAACTCAACAACTACCTCGCCGCGGTCTCGGGACGGGCCCAGCTCCTCATCCGGAACCTGGGCGACACCGCCGGCAACGTGCTCACCGTCGAGGCGGAGCGCATCCGCCAGCTCTCCACCCAGATGGCGGAGCTGGCCCGGGGCCTCATGGACTTCTCCCATCGGGAAGTGAAGCGCTCCGCGTGCGGGCTCAACGAGTTGGTGGAGAAGACGGTGGACTTCGTCCGTCCCCAGACCCGGTTCCGGGGGATGAGCTTCGCCTTCCGGCTGGACCCCGATCTTCCCCCGGTGGAGATGGATCCCGGCCAGATCCAGCAGGTCCTCCTGACCCTCTTCGGGCGGATGGCCGACCGGCCGGGCGCCGGTCCGGCCATGCGGAACCTGGAGATCCGGACCTTTGTCGACGACCGCCGGAAGACGGTGACCATCGAACTCCGGACTCCCCGCGAAGCCGTGACCGGTGGGGCGGGGGAGAGCGAGACCGAGTCCGTCGAGGCCGCCCTCGGCGTGGTCAACCGCATCCTCGACCGCCACCAGGGCCGGTTCGAGACGACCCCGCCGGGGGATCCCGATGAGGCCTACCGGGTCCTGCTCCCCGCCGCCTGAGCGAGCCCCCCGATCGGAGGGCTCGCGATCCGGACGAAGGGATCAGTTGGTGTTCATGGCGAAGCCGGTGAGCGCGTTCAGCCGGGCGTCGGCCACGTCGTTGGCCGGATCCATCTTCTTGACCGCCTGCCACTTCTTGACCGCATCGGAGTACTTTCCCTGGTCTTCCAGTTCCAGGGCCTCGGCGGTGAGGAACTTGGCCTCTACGTAGCCATTGCGTTTCCCGATCCCCTTCTCCAGGGAGGCGAACCGGTTCGCGACCCCCTCGGCGGCGTTAGGGTCGTCCCCGTTCTGGCTCAACACCTGGTCGATCCCCTGGGCCAGCGCCTCCACCAGGGACCTCTCGATCTCCAGGAATTTCTCCGGGTCCCCCGAGAACTCACCGGTCACCTGCTTGGTGAGCAGCACCTCGCCGGTCGAGGTGCGTACCACGCGGGCGTCGATCCGGACCTTCTTGGCCGAGAGCACCATGTACTGGCCGAAGATGAAGGTCTGGGCCCCGAGGAGCTTTCCCGCCTTCACCGCCTGTTCGGGATCGGCGAAGGAGGACTGGGAGAGCTGGATCTCGTCGAGGATCTTCTGGGTGCGCTGGCGGTCGACGATCTTGAGATCGGTGGCCTCGGCCAGGTCGGCGGTCACGGTGTGGATCAAGGCGTCCTTGAACAGCGAGAAATCGTAGTTCTTGAACTTCCCGGTGTAGACCGAGTTGTCCTCGAAGTCCCCGATGGCCACCGTCTTGGCGTCGATGGGCCCCCCCCCTCCGCCCAGGACGCTGTCCCGGACGACGTTGTAGATGTCGATCACCGGCGGGGGATAGTTGTACTCGGGGGAGAACCGGGCGGTGGGATCGGTCTGGAGCATCCCCGCCACCGAGCCCTTGGCGTCGGTCTGCTTCATGAGCGCCACGTAGGTACAGGTCTGGCACTTGTAGACGTCGATCTTGTCGGGGGCGGAAGGGTCGGCGGCGAGCGCCTTGGCGGCCAGGGCCAGGGCCTGGTCGTAATCCTGGTCGTGGTAGGCGGTGCAGACCGCGTTGGAATCCGCCCGGGCCGGGCCGGGGGGGGCGGCGAACACCGCGGCCAGGAGGACGGCGGCGGCGGGGACGACCGTGATGTGGAGACGTCGACGGAGGGCGGGAAGGACGTGCATGGTTACCTCCCTGGTTGGTGGGATGCGGCCGCCGAGGAACGGGATCGCCTCAACGGCCGGCTCGTGGATCATTGCGGGCGGCGACTCTCCGGTTCTCGTAGTTCAGGATGAGAACGTTGTTCGTATCGCCCGGCTTGACCGTATAGCGAAGCACCAGGTCGATGCCCGCATTCTCGTTTTTCAGACGGAATCGATGGTCCCCCGCGGTGAGCGTGATCTTGAAGTTCCCGGTCTGGTTCCGGTTGATGGTCGCGCCGTCCACGTAGACCTCGGTGAAGCCGGGGGCGGTGCTGATGCTGTAGGTCTGACGGAAATTGCTCGGTGGAGGGGGGGGGGTCTCGGTCCGGCCCGAGGGTGGCTTGGGGGTGGAGCGGTTCTTCGCCGGAGGCGGCGAGGGGGCGGCCGAGACCAGGAGCCCGGCGTCGGCCACGCCCTTCCGTCCCGGCTCCAGGTCGAGCCGGGTCTCCCAGGTCCGATACCCGGATCGGGTCACCCGCACCCGGTAGGTGCCGGCGGGGAGCGACAGGAAGGAGGCGGGGGTGGTCTTTCCCGAGGCCTTTCCGTTCAGGCTGACCTTGGCTCCCGGGGGATCCGAAAGGACCTGGAGGGAGGCGGTGGTCACCTCCTCGCGGGTGAGCTCGTGGTTGTAGCTGTTCCGTCCCGGGGTGAGGTAGAGATCCACCCGGTGGGTATGCCACCCGTCGAGCTGGAGCTCCAGGGTCACCGGACCGGGGGCCAGAGAATCGAGGACGGCGGGGGTGGCGCCGCGGGGGGAGCCCCCCAGGAGGATCCGCGCCCCCGGCGGGACGGAGACGACCTCCAGGGTCGCGGTGCTGTCGACCGGGGCCCTGGCGCCGCGGTCCAGCCGGAAGAGCTTGTAGCCCCGCTTCAGGGCGTCCTGGTCGATGGTGTAGGGGTTCTGGAGGAGCAGGGTCTCTCCACCGCCCGCGTCGGCGGCCGAGGTCAGACGCACCCGGACCGCGTCCCCGCTCACCGCGGGGCTGATGGAGGCCCGGCCGTCGGCGCCGGTGACCCCGAGCCGCTTGTCGTTTCCGACCTGGCGAATCTCGATCCCCGCGATCGGGTGGTTGGCACCGTCGCGCACGTCCACGGTGAGTTCGGCCGATTTTCCGCAGCCGAGCGCGGAAAGGAGCGAGAGGATCACGATTCCCGCGGCAGCGAGCGGGCGCAGGCGGATGAAGGGAAGGATCGGGCTCAAGGCATTCTCCAGGTAGGGAAACCGGCGACGTCCGGTCCCCGATTCTCCGGGGGAGGGGTGGCCCGTGTCAACGTCGGCTCGCTCCCCCGGGGAGCTGGATCTCCGACTCCGCCGCCCCGCTCAGAGCGGGAAGGGGGGGAGCCGATCGCGCCGCCTCGGGGTCGAACCGGAACTGGAACCCGCCGCCTCCCGGGACGGTCAGCTCCCCCGACGGCCATGCGGCGAGGGGGAAGGACGTCTCGGTTTCCACCCGGTAGGCCGCACCCGGGGCGGGCCGGAGCAGGGTGGTGAGGCCCACCCGGGACCCCGGCACCAGGGGGACGGTGATCGACTTTCCCACCTCGAGGGGAGGGCTGGCCAAGAGCGCGCTCCCGTCGGGTCCGGTCACCGTCACCACCAGGGCGTGGTCCGGGGGAGCCTGGACCAGGGTGGCCGTCACCTTGGCCGGCTCGCCGCCGGCCGCGTCCCGATAGGGACGAACCGCCTGCTCGATCTCGGAGTAGACCAGGGTTCCCCGGTGCCACGGATAGCGCACCGCGGCCAGGGCGGAATCGAGGGGAGCCAGGAAATCCGGTCCCGCGAGGATCCGGGCGGGGAGCCCGCGCCGGTTGACCGCGTCGCGTTCGGAGCGGTACGTCGCGGCCAGCCGTTCGAGGTCCGTCTCGCCCTCCCGGATGCGCTCCGCCGCCCGGTCGAGACGGCCGGGGAACCCGGGGTAGAAGATCGTCCACCAGGACCCGTCCAGGCGATTGGAGAGCCGGTCCGCGGTGACGGTGAGGGGGGTGCCGGGCGTGGTGTGGACGAATTCGGTCACCGCGGCCCGGGTGGCGTGCCAGGCGGTGTAGCCGACCGCGAGGACGGCCAGGGCCAGCACGGCGAGTCCTCCGGCCAGGATCCGGGGGAGGGCTCCTCCCGCGGCGGGGAGTCTCTGCGCCGGGGTGGCCTCGGCGCCAGGTTCGGGCACCGGCAGGCTCTCCGGCCGGGCGAGGCCCCACAGCAGAACTCCGGCGCTACGGGCCAGGAGGGCGCCGGGGCCGATCCGCGCCACCCGGTCGGCGGTGGACGAAGAGACGGGAAGGCTCACCGGGCGCCGCCGGAATCGGGGGTGAGGACCCGGTCGAGGCGCCCCAGGGGCGCCGAGGGTCCCGCCCAGGCCAACCACGCCGCGGCCACCAGGAACACGAGCGCGAGGGCTACCGGAAGCCAATGGGCGTTCCCGCCCCCGGTCCTCGGGGAGCGTCGAGGTGTGATGAGAGATGGGAGCGGATCAGTTACCATCGGCGGGTGCGTATAGCCGCGTCCTCGACGGGTTCATGAGTCCGGAGCACGGACTCGGTTGGAAGGAATCGACCATGGATCTCACCCCGGCCTTGACCACCGGGCAATCATGCTTTTACATAGTAGCGGCCTTCGCCGTGGGGGTCAAACATGGCCGCTCGGCGTCCGTTCAGCGCCGATCCCGGGGAAAGGGGGCGCACGATGAACGGTGAAGCGTCGGCACGTCCGGGAGGAACGCCGGTGTCACCGGAGGTTCTGGCCGCCCTTCGGCACATGCTGGAGCTCCGGGGCCCGGGGAAGCCCCCGCTCAAGGACGCAGAGGAGCTTGAACGGTTCGCCGGTCGTACGGCCGAGGTGACCCTCATGCTCCTCGGTTTTTTTCTGGACATGCAGCGGGGGATGGAGCAGTTCCGCAAGGCCTACGGAATCCCCGGACCGGACGCCGGGGCGGGTGATCCCTCGGCGGCGGAGGTGGCCGCCCGGCTTCTGGGTGAAGAGGGGGACGAGGTTCGAATTCGCCTCCAGGAGGCGGTGCAGGAAATCAAGGTGCATCAGGCCGGTCTCCTCGAGGGCTACCAGGAGGCGGCCCACGAGGGTGCGCGCCGGCTCCTCGATGTTCTGGACCCGGAAGCCATCCGCCGGGAGTACGCGGGGACCGGGATCGAGGTGGGGCCGCTCAAGTTGCCCAGCCGCTGGCGTCCGGTCATGATGCAGGTGGTCTGGGAGGAGTTCCTCCGCCGCTTCGCGGGGCTCCGGTCCCTGGCCCCGGCGGATTACGAACGCTTCCACCGGGACGGATTTCGCCGCGGCTACCGCGGATTTCGTGAGGCACGATTGGGGCGCCGCTCCGAAACCGGCGACCCGGACACCGCATGAGGTCGACGGCGGACCCGGTTCGCCTGGACCAGAGGGAGATGAGCATGCAACGACGCGGAGCCGGCCGGCTGCGGCCGGTCCTCGGGGTGATCGGGGGGATCGGCGCCGCCGCGCTGATCGGGGGGTGCGCGATATTCGGAGGGGGCGGGGACAAGCCCGAAGCCCCGCCGGGGCCGAAGACGGTGACCCTCAACCTCGCCGCCGTCGACCTGTTGAATTCCTGCGACGAGGGGGTGGGGAACGCGCTCACCCTGCGGGTCTACCAGCTCTCCGGCGACGCCCGGATCTCCATGTCCGCCCTCGGCACCCTGTGGGGGAACGAGAACGCGGAGCTCGGGAAGGAGCTGGTGGACAAGTCGGAGCTGATCCTGGAGCCCGGGGCCAAGGTGCCGTTCGAGGTGCATCCCACGTCCGGGGCCCAGTACCTGGCCGTGGTGGGGAACTTCTGCAAATCGGAGGGGAACTGCTGGCGCTGGATCCGCCCCCTGGCCGAGATCCCGTCCAAGGTCACCCTGAACTGCAGCGAACACTGCATCGAGTCGGCGGCGCCATGACCGCCGGAAGGACCCGGGCACGATGAGCAAACGCACCCGTCTGGTGTGGAACGAGGGCCTGCTCCTCACTCCCCAACACCTCCAGCATCTCGATCGGTACCACGAGGAGACCGCGGTGGAGCTTTTCCGCTCCGCCCGTCCCTTCGGGTGGGGGTTGACCTCTCTCGAGCTCGACCGGGACGCCATCCACAACGGCCAGGTGGTCGTCCATTCGGCCGCGGGGGTGCTTCCCCTGGGGGGCGCCTTCTCCATCCCCGATCGGGATGAAGCCCCTCCCGGCCTGAACATCGAGGATCGCTTCCCGTTGAGCGAGAGCCGGCTGCCGCTCTACCTGGGACTTCGCATCCACCGGCCGGGGGAGCGCGAGGTGGCCGGCGCCGGCGACGGCGACCGGGCCGAGACCCGGTACCGGGAGGCCACCCTGCGGGCGATGGACGAGACCAGCGGAGAGAACGAGCGGGAGATCGTCGTCTCGCACCGCAACTTCCGGCTTCTCCTCCCGGGGGAGACCCTGGGGAACTACGACCACCTTCCCATCGCAGAGGTGGTGCGGAAGCCCGAGGGGGGGTTCGCCTACCGCGAGGACCACGTTCCCCCCTGCCTGAGCATCGGGGCCTCGGACGCGGTTCTTCGCACCCTGCGGAGGCTCCTGGAACTCCTGGTGGCCAAGTCCCGCGAGCTCTCCGAGCGGCGCCGCCACAGCGGGAAGGGGGTGGCCGAGTTCGGCCGGGACGACGTGGCCGGGTTCTGGCTCCTGGGGGTGGTGAACGCGGCCATTCCCGAGATCTCCCATTATCTGCGCGGAGCGGTGGCCCATCCCGAGCGCGTCTACACCTCCCTGGCCCGGCTGGCCGGCACGTTGACCACCATGAGCGACAAGGACGTCCGGGACATCGCGGTCTACGAGCACGAGCGTCCCGAGGCCGCCTTCGCCGATCTCGGGACCCGCATTCCCAAGCTCATGGAGACGGTGCTGCCGCGGCACTACACCCGCATCCCGCTGGAGAAGGGAGCCAACGAGGTCTTCGCCGGGCGGTTGGAGGACGACCGCCTGCTCGCCCCCAAGGTCGGGTTCTACCTGGGGGTCTATGCCTCCATGCCCACCGGCGAGATCCAGACCAGCCTTCCCCAGAAGATCAAGATCGCCACCCCGGACCGGATCGAGTTCCTGATCTCGAACGCGCTGACCGGAGTGTCGGTGCGTCACGTGCAGACCGCCCCCGCCTCGCTCCCGGTGCAGGCCGGATACGTCTACTTCCAGGTGGAGAAATCGGGGGACGTGTGGGACCTGGTGGCCGGGTCCCATGCCATCGCCCTCTACGCTCCACCCGAATTCCCCAACATCCAGCTCGAGCTCATCGCGCTCAACGATTGAAAACCATGAAACTCCCGTTCTCGAAATCCGCGAACCGAAATCCCGGCGCGACGCCGGTCCCTTCGCGGGCGGCCCCGCCGCCCGCCTCGGACAAGGTGACCTCCCTCGGCGGAGCCGCCGCCGATCTCTTCTCCCTGGTGCTTTCCCTCCGTTCGGCGGTGGATCTGGGCGACCCCGCCGAGTTCCGCAAGCGCGTGGTGAAAATGGTGGAGAAGATGGAGGAGGATGCCCGCAAGGCCGGGGTCTCCTCGGTCGCGGTGGAGGAGGCCCGGTTCGCCCTGGTCGCCCTCTTCGATGAGGCGGTCCTGAACTCCGCCTGGCCGGGGAAGGACACCTGGAGAGTGACCCCGCTCCAGCTCGAGCTCCTCAAGATCAACGTGGCGGGAGAGGAATTCTTCAACCGTCTGGAGCGGCTCCGGCAGAACCTGGACGAGAACCGCGAGGTGCTCGAGATCTACTACGACTGTCTCGCCCTGGGGTTCGAGGGGCGATTCAAGCTCTTCGGCCGCGAGAAGCTGGAAGTCCTGATCGGCGAGCTCTCCCGGGAACTGGCCCGGGGCCAGGGGTGGAGCGTGGAGGGGCTCTCTCCCCACGGCAAGCGCCCCGACGACTTCTCCGAGGCGGTGGGGGAAGGGGTGCCGATGTGGGTGACCGCGGCGTTCTTCGTGCCCGGCGCCCTCCTGTTGATCCTGGTTTTCGCGCTATTCGCCCACGGGGCGGCCGGCAACACCGCCGATTCCATCCGCCAGTTCATGGCCGGGATGGGCCGGTGACCGGGGAGTCATCGACATGATGTTCATGAGCCTCTTGTCCCGCCTCCTCCGTCCGGGATCGCTGATGACCGGCGGCGCCGCGGGCCTCATCCTCATCCTGGTCTGGGTCGGCCCGCAGTTCGGCATCCGTGGACCGTGGTTGGCCCTGGGCATCCTGGCCGTTCTCTTCCTCTGGCTCATCGTCATGTTCCTGCTCCGGCTCAGGGCCCAGCGGGCGGGGGCGGCGCTGGAGAAATCGCTGGAGGATCAGGCCCAGTCCCAGCTGGTCTCCAGCCGTCCCGGCCGGGAGGAGGAGATCGACCACCTCCGGACCCAGCTCCTGGAGGCGGTGCAGGCGCTCAAGAGTTCCCGCATGGGGAAGTCGAAGGGCGGCGCGGGCGCCCTCTACGTGCTCCCCTGGTACATGATCATCGGCCCGCCGGCGTCGGGCAAGACCACCGTGCTGGCCAACTCCGGGCTCAACTTCCCCTACCTCGATCCCGGCCGGAACCGCCCCTCGGTGCGCGGGGTGGGAGGGACCCGGAACTGCGACTGGTGGTTCGCCGACGAGGCGGTGATCCTCGACACCGCCGGACGCTACGTGCTTCCGGTGGAGGCCGACGACACCCAGGAGTGGCTGGCCTTCCTCGATCTCCTCCGCAAGCACCGGGGGAAGAAGCCCATCAACGGCCTCATCGTGGGGGTGTCCATCCAGGACCTGGTCATGGGCGGCGAGGAGGACGTCGAGAGCCACGCCCAGAAGATCCGCGCCCGGGTGGACGAACTCATCCAGCGCCTGGGGATCAGCTTCCCGATCTACGTGGTGTTCACGAAGTGCGATCTCATCCGCGGGTTCGTGGAGTTCTTCGGGGACCTCTCCAAGACCGAGCGGGCGGCGGTGTGGGGGGCCACCATCGCCCGGGAGCGGTTCGCGCGGGAGCCGGCCGAGGGCATCTTCCGGGCGGAGATGGAAAAGCTCACCGGGGCGCTCCGACAGGCGCGGGTGCCGCGCACCGCCGAGGCGGCCAACCCGGAGAGCCGTCCGGAGATCCTGTTCTTCCCCCTTCAGTTCCATGCCCTGACCGAGCGTCTGGCCACGTTCGTGGAGATCCTGTTCCGCGAGAACCCGTACCACGAACGTCCGATCTTCCGGGGGTTCTACTTCACCAGCGGCACCCAGGAAGGGCGGCCCATCGATCAGGTCATCAACGCCATGCTCCGGGGCTTCGGGATCGCCGCCTCCGAGGAGGGGATGACCGTCGCGCCCAGCCAGACCAAGAGCTACTTCATCGAGAACGCGTTCTCCAAGGTGGTGTTCCCCGACCGCTACGTGGCCGGGCCCTCGGCGGAAGGGGAGCGCCGGCGGCGGTCCCGCCGGGCCAAGGTGTTCGCCGCGGGCTGCGTGGGGCTGGCGCTCCTGACCGTGGCCCTGGTGGTGCTCTCCGCCGGCAACCGGCGCCTCCTCCACCAGGTGCAGTCCCTGAGCGATCGCGCGGCGGCCTCGGCGCAGCGTGGATCGCTCGACTTCACCGTGGACGATCTCCACACCCTGGAGTCGCTCCGCTCCAAGCTCGAGGCCATGGACGACCGGGGCCGGCCGGTGACCAAGGCGGTTCTCCTCGGCACCTATCAGGGGGAGAAGGCGGCCGAGGCGGCGAGACGGCTCTACCTGGCCTCGCTCCACGACGCGGTGATGGCGCCGGTCCAGCCCTACCTGGCCCGGAACCTGGTCCAGCACGCGGACAGCCTCGGGGTGACCTTTCCCCGGTACTACGGCTGGTACCGGACCTGGCGCATTCTCCAGGATCCGGCGGCGCGTTTGGACCCGGCCGACGCCGAGCCGGTGGCCGCCCAGCTCTCCGGCTACTGGGCTCCGGTGACCGGGGTGCCCGACGGAAAAGACCGCGAGGATTTCGACCGGCTCTTCGTCAAGCAGATCGCCTACGCCGCCCGGTACCCGGAGATCCTGGCCGATCTCTTCCCCCCCGCGCCCTACCGGGACGAGCACGTGGAGAACGTGTCCCGCCGGGCCATCCAGCGTTACTGGTCGGCGGACGGGGTCTACTCCGGGGTGGGCGAGGCCGGCGCTGCCGTCCCGTCGATCACCGTGGGGGGCATCCTGGGCGCGGACGTCGGGGTGTACGGGGACGTGGCCGTCCCCGGCGCCTACACCGAGGACGGATGGAAGGGTCCGGTCACCGACTACATGGACTGGCTGGAGACCGTGCGCGGAGACTGGGTGCTTCGCGAGTGCTGGAACGGCACCCCTCCCGGCATCCGGGAAGCGGTGCTCACCCGGTACGGCCGGGACTACGGCGCGCACTGGCAGGACTTCATGGCCGCGATCCGGGTGGAGCCGGGGGCCGACCCCGAGGCCACCCGCTCCTTCCTCGAGCGCGCCGCCGGCGAGAGCGGGCCGGTGCTCAAGGTGCTCCGGGCGGTCGACCAGAACACGCGGTTCGACCAGGAGTCCGCCCCGGGGCTCATCGCGGTGGAAACCGAATTCGGCGCCCTCCACGAGTTCTTCCGCGCTCCCGGGGGCGGTGGGCCGTTCAAGTTCCTCCACGGAGGCGACTCCGGCGGCCAGGCTCCGTACCTCGACTACATCGACAAGGTGAAGGCCCTGGCCAACGGGTACGCCGCCGTCGCCTCGGGCGGCGACCCCGCCCAGAGCGAACCGGTGCTCGGGCTGGTGAGCTGGGTGGATACGCGCATCCCGAACACCGAGACCAGCCCCGCGTCCCAGGAGATGGCCCGGGTGCTGAAGCTCCCCGCGCGCCTGGTCACCGGTTCGGTGGGAGCCGAGGCGGGACGCGACGTCCAGAGCAACTGGAGCCGGGTGCTCCGCGACTACCAGTCCACCCTGGCCGGTCGCTTTCCCCTGGCCTCCGGCGGCGCGGACTGTTCCCTGGCCGACTTCGAGCAGTTCTTCGGGCCGAACGGTACCTTCTGGACATTCTACCAGGAATCGCTCTCCGGTTTGGTCTCCGAGGACGGACACGAGCTTCCCAACCCCAGGGTCCACCTGTCCCCGGCGTTCCTGGACTGTCTGCGAACCGCCTACCGGATCCGTCGCGGGATGTTCCCGGACGGGGGAAAGAAGGCGGGCTTCGGGTTCTCCATCCAGCCCGACCAGGTGCAGCGCGAAAGCTCCATCGTCATGCGCGGGGTGCGCCTGGACCTCGGCGGGCAGTCCCTCATCTATCAGATGGGTCAGCGCACCTGGACCCCCATGACCTGGCCGGGTCCGAATCCCGAGAACGGGGCCGACCTGCGCCTGGACGCCGGAGACACCGCGGTGATCCCGTCCCTGAGCTTCTCCGGGGCCTGGGGATTCTTCCATCTCCTCGACCAGGGCCGGATCCAGGCCGGCGGATCGAACCAGGTCACCCTTGCCTGGACCCTCAACGCCCAGCCGTCCCCGGTGACGGTGACCATGAACGTGAGCGGTCTCTCCTCGATTCATCCGCTCTCCAACGGGTTCTTCCGCTTCAGCCTTCCCTCCCATATCGTGGCGGCGCGGCGATGACGGGGACGTGGTGAGCGGACCCGTTCCCGATCCCCGCCCCGGCGCGTTCGGGAAGCTCCCCCTGGCCGCCGATTTCGTGTCGGTGAACGCGGGCGGCCCCGGGGTGCGCGGCTTCACCGAATGGCTCCAGGAAGGGGTGGGATTGGGCCACGCCCGGCTGGGGGGCGCCTGGGACGCGAGCTTCCCCCGGATGCCGGCCTGGCGGTTCCTCCTCACCCCCGGCGGGGAAGGGGAGAGCTTGGCCGGGGTCATGGTGGCGGGCCGAGACCGGAGCGGCCGGAAATTTCCCTTCGTTCTCTTCACCGGCTTCCAGGCCGGGGGAACCACGGGTCCGGCGACGCATCTCGCCGGGCTGGTCCCGTTTCTGGATCGGGCGGAGAGCGAGGCGCTCCGGCTCCTGGAGTTGAGCGACGTGCCCGGCCCCGCGCCCCTCAAACCGGTGGCCGAGGCGGTGGCCGGGCTTCCCGCCGCTCTCCCGGCGACGGCCGGAGAGACGCCCTCCTGGCCCGCGATGGGGAGCTGGTCCGGACCGGATGGATCCGGACCGACGCGGGTCCTCTCCCGGGTAGGAGCCAATCTCCTGGAGGTGGCGACCCGGGTGGGGGCGGCAGAAGGGCGGACCCCGGCCTACGGGCTTCGCGCGCCGGTTCCCGGTCGCGGTCCCGAGGCGGCGGGGTGGGTGCGCTTCTGGGTGGAGCTGACCGGCCGCGCCCTGGCTTCGCCCCGGGCGCTCTTCTGGTCGGCGGGCGGAGAGAACGCCGCGGGAACCCTCGATCTCTACTTCCGTCCGCCGGGGACCACCGCCTTTCTCCACCTGGTGGATCCGGATCTGGACAGCGACACCTTGTATCCCCTCGACGAGGCGGACCCTCCTCGTCCCGGCCCGGCGGCCGGGTCCTGGGCGGCGGCGGTGGTGGAGCTCTCGGGCCGTCCCGGGGCCACCCTCGGTGACGCGCTGGGCCTCCTGGGGGGGGGCTCGTGAGTCGCGTGGATCGATTTGTACGCGAGCCCCCCGGTTCGGCCTCCGTCCGGAAGGGGGGGCGACCGTGAGATTCATGCCGGGCTTGAATCCGGGCCCCACCTCCTCTAGACTCGCTGAGCCATACCCGACCGGATCACTCCGGAAGCCGATCCGGCCGGGCGCCGCCTATTTCCGCCGGAGCCTCCCGGATCTCACCCAGGACGGTTCGGTTTTTCTGGTGCCTGGTAAGGAACGAGTGCATTTGTGAGCGTAGCCGAGCTCCTGGACCTCGGGTCCAAACCGATTCGAGACGACGCCCCCGCCGGAGATTCGGCGCGGGACGATCCTGAATACGAGAGCATTCAGCAGGAAATCCGGAAGCTGGAGCTCCCCACCCTGCCCGAGGTGGCATGGGGGGACGTGGTCCAGGGAGCGGGGGCGATCCTGGAGACGCGATCCAAGGATCTCCTCGTGGCGGCCTGGCTCTGCGTCGGCCTGTACGAGCGGGACGGCTTCGCCGGCCTGGTCGCCGGGCTTACCATTCTTCGCGATCTGGTGAGCAACTTCTGGGAAACCCTGTTCCCGCCGATGAAGCGCATGCGCGGCCGGGTAGCGGCCATCGAGTGGTTGGGCGAGCGCGGCGCGAAGCAGGTGTCCGCCCCGGGAGCAAAGCGCGGAAGCCCGGAGGATCTCGCCACCTGCCTGGAGCGGTTGAAGGAGATCGGCGCGCTCCTGGCCGAGCGCGTCCCGGACGGGGGGACGCTCCTGTCCGAGCTTCGGCGGGCTCTCGACGAGGCGGCGATGCGGGCGGCTCCTCCGCCCCAACCCGCCACGCCGGCCGGGGGAACGCCGGCTGCGTCGGGGGGTGGTTCCTCGGTGGGGACGGTGAGTTCACCCGACGAAGCCCAGAAGGCCCTGACCGAGATCCGGCGTCTGGCCCTGGCTACGGCCGCGGTGCTCCGGGAGAGCGAGCCGACCAACCCGTTGGCCTATCGGCTGCCCCGGCAGATGGTGTGGGCCCGGGTCGCCGGTGCGCCGCCCAGCACCGGGGGCCAGACCCAGATTCCGTCCCCCGGGGATCTCGGTGCCGAACTCGAGGCGGCGCTCGGCCGCGGGGAGTTCAAAGGCGTGCTCACCCGCGCCGAGGACAAGCTTTCCACCGGGATCTTCTGGCTGGACCTCCACCGATTCGCGGTGAGCGCCCTGGAGGGAATGGGGGAGGAATTCGTCCCGGCCGCCGAGGCGGTGTGCGAGGAGCTGGCCCTCCTGCTCAAGCGCCTGCCGGAGCTCAAGGACCTTCGCTTCGCCGACGGGACGCCCCTGGCCGACAACGCCACCCGGACCTGGATCCAGACGCGGGTGGCCGGCGCCCTGGGTGGAGGCGGGGGCGCGCCCGAGCCCGCTCCGGCGAGCGTCTCCGCCGGGGACGAGACCGAGATGGAGGGGTTCGAGGAGGCGCGCCAGGAGGCCCGGAAACTCGCCGGGAAGAAGCGCCTTCCCGAAGCGCTCCGCCTCCTGGAAGACGGAGCGGCCCGCGCCGGCACCGTCCGGGCGCGGGTCCAGTGGAAGCTCGAGACGGCCCGGCTGTGTCTGGATCGCGGGCAGCCCGGGGCGGGCGAGGCGCTGCTCGACAACCTGGACCGGGAGCTGGCCCGGACCACCTACGAGGACTGGGCCCCCGAGCTGGGGGCGGAGGTTCTCAAGGCCCTGCTCGCCTGTCGCCGCAAGGCGGGACGGGGGACCGGACCCGAGGCCGTGGAGCGAAACCGCGACCTCCTGAGCCGGCTCTATCGACTCGACGTGCCGGCGGCCCTGGACGCGGACGGAAGGGGTTGATCCCCGAAGCCGCGCCCGGTTGTTCGGAGACGGAGACCCGGCGGGACCGGGAGGCCGGAGGGTTCCGGCCTCGTGAGACGGCGCCGCCCTCGTTGTCATCAACGCCAAGGAGAGGACCATGGCCAAGGAAGGATCGGTAGCTCCCAAGGAGCGAGTGAACATCGTCTACAAGCCCGCCACCGGTGGGGCCCAGGCGGAGATCGAGCTTCCGCTCAAGCTCATGGTCCTGGGAGATTTCACCAACCGGGAGGACGAGACGGCGCTGGAAGAACGCAAGGCGCTCTCGGTGGACAAGGACAATTTCAACGACGTGATGGGGCAGCAGAAGCTCGGCGTGGCCATCAACGTCCCCAATACCCTGACCGGCGGCGAGGGAGAGGAGCTGAGCGCGAAGCTCCAGTTCAAGACCCTCAAGGACTTCGAGCCCGCGGCGGTGGCGCGGCAGGTCCCGGAGCTGAACAAGCTCCTCGATCTCCGCGAGGCTCTCACCGCGCTCAAGGGTCCGCTGGCCAACGTCCCCGCGTTCAGGAAGAAGATCGAGGCCCTGCTCCAGGATCCGACCCAACGGGAGAAGATCATGAAGGAGCTGGGCCTGGGCGAGGGCGGTGCGCCGGCTCCGGAAGCGGCGGCGCCGCCGGAGGGCGGCGGAGAGCCCCCGAGTCCCGAGAGCGGCGCCTAGCCGCCGGAACAGGCTACCGGAGGATGAAATCCCTGGAATGGGTCGCCGCGGCCGAAGGTCCGGCCGGCGTGACCGGGAGGAACGACAATGTCTGAAATGGAAAACCAAGCGCAGGCCGCGTCCGGTCAGGCCGAGGAGGCCGGCGGCTCGCTGCTCGATGAAATCGTCCTGACCACGAAGGTGAAACCCAGCGACGAGAGCTACGCGGTGGCGAAGCGGGGGCTGGAGGCCTTCATCAAGGAACTGGTCCGCCCCGGCGTCACCACCCCCAAGGTCCACCAGTCGGTGATCAACGGGATCATCTCCGAGCTGGACAAGAAGATGAGCTCCCAGATCGACGAGGTGCTCCACCATCCCGAGGTCCAGAAGGTGGAATCCACCTGGCGCGGCCTCAAGATGCTGGTGGACCGGACCGACTTCCGGGAGAACACGAAGATCCAGATCCTCAACGTCTCCAAGGACGATCTCCTGAACGACTTCGAGGACTCCCCCGAGGTGGTGAAGTCGGGCCTCTACAAGCAGGTCTACACCGCGGAGTACGGACAGTTCGGCGGTGAGCCCATCGGGGCCATGATCGCCAACTACGAGTTCTCGGCGCATCCCCAGGACATGAAGCTGCTGCAGTACGCGGCCAGCGTGGCCTCGATGTCCCACGCCCCGTTCATCGCCGCGGCCAGCCCCAAGTTCTTCGGGGTGGACGACATCACCCAGCTCCCGAACCTGAAGGACATGCACTCCATCTTCGAGTCGCCGACCTACGCGAAATGGAACTCCTTCCGCGAGTCGGAGGACGCCCGGAGCGTCGGGTTGGTCATGCCGCGGTTCCTTCTGCGGCTCCCCTATGGCGAGGAGACGGTGCCGGTCAAGGAGTTCAACTACGACGAGCAGGTCGCGGGCAACCACGACAAGTACCTGTGGGGGAACGCGGTCTTCGCCTTCGCCTCCCGGCTGACCGACAGCTTCGCCAAGTACCGGTGGTGCCCCAACATCATCGGTCCCCAGAGCGGGGGCGCGGTGGAGGACCTTCCGGTGCACACCTACAAGGCGATGGGCACCACCGAGCAGAAGATCCCCACCGAGGTGCTGATCTCCGAGCGTCGGGAGTTCGAGCTGGCCGAGGAGGGCTTCATTCCCCTCACCATGCGGAAGGGGAGCGACAACGCCTGCTTCTTCTCCGCGAACTCCTGCCAGAAGCCGAAGTTCTTCGGGAACAGCAAGGAGGGGAAGGACGCCGAGGCCAACTACAAGCTCGGGACCCAGCTTCCCTACATGTTCATCGTCAACCGGCTGGCCCACTACATCAAGGTCATCCAGCGGGAGAACATCGGAAGCTGGAAGGAGAAGTCCGATCTGAACCGTGAGCTCAATTTGTGGATCCGGCAGTACGTGTCGGAGATGGACAACGCCAGCGCCGCCACCAAGGGGCGCCGGCCGTTGCGGGAGGCGGAGGTCGTGGTGGACGACGTGGAAGGGGATCCCGGCTGGTACAAGGTCGGGTTGAAGGTGCGCCCCCACTTCAAGTACATGGGCGCCTTCTTCACCCTGTCCCTGGTGGGCAAGCTGGACAAGAAGTAGGTCCTGGTCCGGCTCTGTCCGAACGCAGATTCAATCCTGGAGAGGATGCAGATCCGGCGGCAAGGTGACCCGCCCGATCCTCTCGCGATTCACCGTCACCCAGGAGGCAAAGGGTAATGGCGCAGAATGTCCACTTGTGGCTCAAGGCGAACGGGGCCGACGTCCCGGGCGACAGCTCGATCACGTCCATGGACCGCGAGGACTCGATCGAGTGCGTGTTCTTCCAGTCCGCCGTCCGCACCGGACGCGAGGCGGGGAGCGGCATGTCAACCGGCCGCCGGTCCTACGAACCCATCGTGTTCCGTAAGCGGATCGACAAGGCCACCCCGCTTCTCTACAGGGCTCTGGTCAACAACGAGGTCATCGAGGGGACCTTCAAGTTCTACCGGCCCAACCCGGACGGGGACGGCACCACCGAGCAGTTCTACACCATCGAGGTCAAGGGCGGCCGGATTTCGAGCTTCACCGCGGTAAGCCCGGACAGCATCGATCCGGCCTCCTCCACCCATCCTCCGCTGGAGGAGATCTCGGTCATGTTCGAGACCATCTCCTGGACCTTCGAGCCCAGCGGGTCGATGCATCAGGATAGCTGGCGGGAACAGGCCTAGGCCTCCGTCGGGAACCGATCGGGCAGGGCCGGGAGGACGCGGATCGCGCCCTCCCGGCCGTCCTTGCCGTCCCCTGAACCTCGCCGGGAGGGTCCGTGCCGCGGGATCGAAGCCTGTTCGAGCGTCTGCGCGATCCGGGGGCCGAGGGTTCCCGGACCATCCACGAGAACACCAGCCGCCTGGCGGAGTCGGTGCTTTCCAACCTGCGGAACCTCCTCAATTCCCGTCGTGGGATCGCCCCCGCCCAGCCCGGTTACGGCATTCCGGACATGGTGGACCTGACCGCCAGCTTCCCGGAGGGGGTGACGGGGATGCGGCGGGCGATCAAGGAGACCATCGAAACCTACGAACCGCGGCTCCGCCGGGTCAACGTGAAGTACGTGGAGACCGACGACGACCCCCTGGCGTTGCGCTTCGAGATCACCGCCGAGCTGGCCACCGCCGATGAGCGGGCGTCGGTCTGGTTCGAGACCCGGATCGACGCCTCCGGCGAAGTCGACGTCAAGGGATAGGGATGTTCAACAAGTACTATCAGGACGAGCTTCTGTTCCTGCGGCAGCTCGGCGAGGAGTTCTCCCGGGCCCATCCCGCCGCCGCCCACTTCCTGGGCCAGGTGGGAAGCGATCCCGACGTGGAGCGGCTTCTCGAGGGATTCGCCTTCCTCTCCGGCCGGATCCGCCAGAAGCTGGACGACGAGCTTCCCGAGATCACCCATTCCCTCCTGGGAATGCTCTGGCCGCACTACCTCCGGCCGGTGCCCGCCATGTCGGTGCTCGAGTTCTCCCCGGTTCTGGCCGCGCTCCGCCAGTCCCAGCGGGTTCCCCGCGGGGTGGAGGTCCAGTCGGTGCCGGTGGAGGGAACCCCGTGCCGCTTTCGCACCTCGACCGAGGTGCTCCTGAACCCGATCTCCCTGGACAAGGTGACCCTGGAGGACCGGACCGCGGGACCCTCGCGACTGTTTCTCGAGTTTCGGGTCTGGAACCAGGCCCGGCTGGATTCCCTGGACCTCCGGCGAATACGCCTCTACCTCCACGGCGATCCCGCGGTGAGCTTCACGCTCTATCACGCCCTGTGCAGACAGGTGCGGGAGGCGGTGGCCGGGCCCGCGGCGGCGCCCGGCGGCGAAGCGGCCCCCGGGGGGCGCGTCCCGGTGACCCTGGAGGCGGCGGGGTTCGACGACTCCGAGGCGCTGCTTCCATATCCGCCCCGGGCCTTTCCCGGCTACCGGCTGCTCCAGGAGTATTTCTCCCTTCCGGAGAAGTTCCTCTTCCTGGACCTGGTGGGCCTGGACAAGCTCGCCGCCCTCCCGGTGGAGGACCGGTTCCAGGTGGAGATTCGCTTCGATCGGACCCTGCCGGTGAGCCTCCGTCCCACCAAGGATCAGATCCGCCTCTACTGCACCCCGATCGCCAACCTGTTCGAACACCAGGCCGACCCCTTCCGGATCGACCGGACCCAGGCGGAGTACCGGTTGCGCCCCTCGGGCTCCGACGCGCTCCACTACGAGGTCTTCACCGTGGATCGGGTGACCGGGGTGCTCCCCGGGACCGCCCGGGAGCGGGTCATCCCCCCCTTCTACGCCTTCCGCCACGGTCGGGAGACGGGGGAGTCCACCTTCTACCACGACCGCATCCGCGAGTCGGTGGTGGACGACCGGTCCGAGCACTACCTGTCCTTCATGGACGTCCAGGGCGCCAGCGCCATCCCGCCGGTGGAGACCATCGCGGTGGATCTGACCGTCACCAACCGCCGTCTGCCCGAGGCCCTCCGGGTGGGGGACGTGAGCGTGCCCACCGACTCCTCCCCGGAGTTCGTGCGGTTCAAGAACCTCACCATTCCCACCCCGTCGGTGCCCCCTCCCCTGGAGGGAGACCTCCACTGGCGGCTGATCTCGCACCTGTCCCTGAACTACGTCTCCCTGACCAGCGTGGAGGCCCTCCGGGGAATCCTCGATCTCTACAACTTCCAGGCCCTGCGCGACCCGCGGGCGGCGCGGGCCAACGCCATGCGTATCCGCGGCATCGAGCGGGTGCGAAGCCGGCCCGCCCAGGTCCTGGTCCGGGGGGCGCCGATTCGCGGATGGGAGGTGGAACTGGACCTCCTGGAGGACCACTACGCCGGGGACGGCGACCTGTTCCTGTTCGCCACCCTGGTGAACGAGTTCCTGAGCCTCCATGCCTCGATCAATTCCTTCACCCGACTCCGCACGCGGGGGATTCAACGCGGCGAGGAGACCACGTGGCCGTCGAAGATCGGACAGAAAACGCTGATCTGAACCGGCTGATCTTCGAGGAGCCCTACCGCTTCTCGTTCCCCCAGCTGGTTCGCCTGCTCCTGGATCGCCGGGAAGGGGCGGTGGTTCCCGGTGAAGGAGGCCCTCCCGGGCGGGAGACCGTGCGGTTTCGGCCCGCCCTGAGCCTGGGTTTCCCCGACGCCGACGTGGCTTCGGTGGAGCGGAGCGAGGACGCTTCGGCGGAGATCCCGGTCCGCTACCAGGTGACGGTGAACTTCTTCGGGCTCTACGGGCCTTCCTCGCCCATGCCCAACCACTTCACCGAGGACCTTCTGTGGGACGGGATCGACGCGCAGGGCCTGAGGGATTTCCTCGATCTCTTCAACCACCGGCTGATCTCCTTCGTGTACCGGAGCTGGGTGAAGTACCGCTATCCGGTGCAATACGGCGTCGGGGGGGACGATCCTTTCACCGACCGCATGCTTTGCCTGGTCGGCCTGGGGACGGCGGGGATGAAGGAAGCCCTGGGGATCCCGTTCCCCCTGTTGCTTCGCGGGGCCGGACTGCTGGGCGGGCATGCCCGTTCCGCCTCCTCTCTCCAAGGCTTCCTGGGAGACCAGTTCGAAGGGGTGCCGGTGGAGGTGGAGTCCTTTCGCGAGCGGACGGTGCCCATCCCTGCCGAGCAGATCCTCCGCCTGGGGTCGGCGAGCGCGCTCCTGGGGGACTCCGCCTGCCTGGGGGAGAGAATCCAGGACCGCACCGGTTCGTTTCGGGTCGTCCTGGGGCCGCTGGAGGCCGACGAGGCCTCGCGCTTTCTTCCCGGCGGTGAGGAGTTCCGGCGCCTGGTGCGCCTGGCCCGTTACTTCGTGAGCGACCCCCTTGATTTCGACGTGGCGCTCCGGGTCAAGCCGGAGGCCGTTCCCCCCTCCGACTGGGGGGGGATGAGAGCCGACCGCTGGGAGAAATGAGTTGGATCGTGCCTCGGGGGGACGAGGAGGGCCTGGTGGTCCTCTCCACGCGGAGCGCCGACCCGGTGGCCGGGACGGCGGGCCCACTCCCGGCGCGCTGACGCAGTCTCCGCTCCCGGTCCGGCCGCGGCCGGACCCGGGGCGGCTTCCTGAAGGAGAAGTTCCCATGGACGTGGACATCAAAGGCCTTATCAACAAGCTGAACGGTCCCACCCGGCGGGCCCTGGAGGCCGCGGCGGGAAACTGCGTCTCCCGCGGCCACTACGAGGTCACGGCGGAGCACCTGCTCATGCAATTCCTGGAGGATCCCTCCGGGGACGTCCAGGCGATCCTCCGCCACTTCGAGATCAACCCCGCGGGGCTCCTGAAGACGGTGCAGCACGTCCTGGATCGGGTGCGGGCGGGGAACACCGGCCGCCCGGTCTTCTCGCCCCTCCTCCTGGGCTGGATCCAGGACGCCTGGCTCGCGACCTCGGTGGACTACGGCGAGGACCGGGTCCGCTCCGGCGGTCTCTTCCTGGTCCTGGTGCAGAAGCCCGACCGCTTCACCGACGAGGATCTCTCCGGCTACCTGGATCCGATCCGGAAGGACGAGCTCAAGCGCGATCTCTACCGCATCACCGCCTCGAGCAGCGAACACGAGGCCCCGGGCGAGGGTGAGCCCCGGACCCAGGGTCCGAGCCGTCCCGCCGACGAAACGGCCATCGGGCGGTTCATGATCGACTTCACCGAGCGGGCGCGGAAGGGGGAGATCGACCCGGTGTTCGGACGCGACCGGGAGATCCGGCAGATGATCGACATCCTGGCCCGGCGCCGGAAGAACAACCCCATCGTGGTGGGGGAGCCGGGGGTGGGGAAGACGGCGGTGGTGGAGGGGCTGGCGCTCCGCATCGTCGAGGGGGACGTGCCCGACCTCCTCAAGAACGTGCGGCTCCTGACCCTGGACCTGGGGCTCCTCCAGGCCGGCGCGGGGGTGAAGGGGGAGTTCGAGAACCGGTTGAAGGCGGTGATCAGCGAGGTCAAGGGATCGCCGACCCCGGTGGTGACCTTCATCGACGAGGCCCACACCCTGATCGGGGCCGGCGGCTCGGCGGGCGGAGGCGACGCCGCCAACCTCCTGAAGCCCGCCCTGGCCCGGGGCGAGCTCCGCACCATCGCCGCCACCACCTGGTCCGAGTACAAGAAGTACTTCGAGAAGGACCCCGCCCTGGCCCGCCGTTTCCAGTTGGTGAAGCTGGATGAGCCGACGGAAGAGGACGCCATCCTCATCATGCGGGGCCTTCGCTCGAAGTACGAGGAGGCCCACGGAGTCCGGATCACCGATGAGGGGGTGGAGGCGGCGGCCCGCCTTTCCAGCCGCTACATCTCGGGGCGCCAGCTCCCGGACAAGGCGGTGGACCTCCTCGACACCGCGGCGGCGCGGGTGAAGATCGCCCAGGCCACGAAGCCCGAGGCCCTGGACGCGGTGGAGCGTCGGATCCAGACCCTGGATCGGGAGCGGAAGGCGCTGGCCGAGGACGAGGAGCTGGGACGGGACCCGAAGAAGGACCGGGCCGGGGCGCTGGAGAAGGAGCTGGCCGCGCTCGACACCAGCCGCACCGAGCTCACCGCGCGTTGGGAGAAGGAGCGGGAGGCGGTGAACCGGCTCCTCGACCTCCGCCGGATCTATCTCGGCAAGGACGTTCCGGCCAAGACCGGGGACGGCAAGGACGCGAGCGCCAAGCCGGCGGCGGGAAAGCCCGGAGAGGGCGAAGCCGCGCCCGCCCCGGCCAAGGTGACCCGGCGGGAGCTGGACGAGGCCCTGGCCGGGCTCGGTAAGCTCCAGGGCAAGAACCCCCTCATTCCGGTCGAGGTCGACGCCGCGCTCATCGCGGCGGTGATCAGCGACTGGACCGGAATCCCGGCCGGGAAGATGGTGCGGGACCAGGCCGCGAGCGTTCTCGACTTCCATCGCCGCATGGCGGAGCGGATCAAGGGGCAGGACCACGCCATCGAGGCGGTGGACCGGGGGCTCCGGGCGTCCCATGCCGGACTCAAGAACCCCGGCACCCCCATCGGGGTGTTCCTGTTCGTGGGTCCGAGCGGGGTGGGAAAGACCGAGGCTGCGCTCTCGGTGGCCGACCTCATGTTCGGCGGGGAGCGGTTCCTCACCACCATCAACATGTCCGAGTTCCAGGAGAAGCACACCGTGAGCCGCCTCATCGGGTCGCCTCCCGGCTACGTGGGTTACGGCGAGGGGGGGGTGCTCACCGAGGCGGTCCGGCAGCGCCCCTACTCGGTGGTGCTCCTGGACGAGGTGGAGAAGGCCGACCCCGAGGTGCTGAACCTCTTCTACCAGGTCTTCGACAAGGGAATGCTGGCCGACGGGGAAGGCCGGGTCATCGACTTCAAGAACACCGTGGTCTTCCTGACCAGCAACCTGGCCTCGGACGTGATCATGCAGATGTGCGGGGGCCCGGTGCCTCCCACCCTGGAGGAGGTGACCGGGGCCATCCGGCCCGTCCTCTCCCAGCACTTCAAACCGGCGCTGTTGGCCCGGATGGAGATCGTACCCTTCTACCCCCTGGCCGGCGACTTCCTGAAGGAGATCATCCGGCTCAAGATGGGCAAGGTGGTGAACCGGCTCTGGGACAGCCACCGCATGCTCCTGGAGACCGATCCACGGGTGGAGGATGTGATCGCCGCCCGGTGCACCGAGGTGGAAACCGGGGCCCGGAACATCGATCACATCATCCAGCAGACCCTGCTCCCCATGCTCTCCACCGCGCTCCTGGAACGGATGTCGGAAGGTCCGCTTCCCGACCGGGTGCGGGTCACGGTGGGTGACGACGAAGGCTTTGCCCTGGAGTTCGGGGGAACGGCGACGAAGGAGGCGTAGTCATGGCGATCATCCGGTCCACTCGGCAGGCCGATTTCTCCCTCGAGGTGGACGGCCTCCCCGCCGACGAGTTCCTGATCACCCGGTTCAGCGGCCACGAGGGGGTCTCGAACCTCTATCGGTTCGAGATGGATCTCGCTTCCCGCGACCCGGGGATGGACTTCGACGATGTGGTGGGGAAGGACGCGCTGCTCTCCCTCCAGAGCCAGTTCGGGGAGCGGTTGGTGCACGGGATGATCGCGCGCTTCGAGCAGCTCGGCCGGGGGCGGATGTACACCTACTACCGGGCTCGTCTGGTGCCGAGACTGTGGCTGCTCCGCCTCCGCCGGCAGAGCCGCATCTTCCAGGACATGAGCGTTCCGGAAATCGTGGAGGAGGTGCTGACCCAGGCCGGGATCCCTTCGGACCTCTACGATCCCCAGCTCAACGGGACCTACGCCACCCGGGAGTACTGCGTGCAGTACCGGGAGAGCGACTTCGACTTCCTGAGCCGGCTCCTGGAGGAAGAGGGCATCCACTACTTCTTCCGCCACACCGAGAATTCCCACGTGCTGGTGACCGGCGACGCCCCGGAGTGCCACCCCGATCTGGCCGGCGATCCCGCCCTGGTGTACCGGGAAACCGAGTTCGGAACCGTCCCGGGGAAGGAGATCTCCCGCCTGCGGGTCCGGCGCGAGGTCCGGACCGGAAAGACCATGGTGCGGGACTACGACTTCAAGAAACCCACCCTGGATCTCTCGGCCACCGGCGAGCTGTCCGACCCCGGGGACGAGGGGAGCTACGAGGACTACGACTATCCCGGGCGCTTCGTGGAGGTGTCGGCGGCCAAGGAGCGGGCGACGGTCCGCCTGTCCGAGCACCGCACCGAGCGCGATCGCGGCCAGGGCCAGAGCAACTGCCGCCGGTTCCTTCCCGGCTTCCGCTTCACCCTGGAGGATCATCCCCGGATGGATTTCAACCGGGAGTACCTGCTCCTCCGGGTGAACCACTGGGGGAGCCAGCCCCAGGTCCTGGCCGAGGAGTCGGGGCAGGCCGAAGGGGAGCCGGTCTATTCCAACACCTTCGACTGCATCCCCGCCGACGATTCGCTGAGCCCCCGCCGGATCACCCCGCCGCCCCGCCTGGAGGGGCCTCAGACCGCGAAGGTGGTGGGCCCGGCCGGGGAGGAGATCTACCCGGACAACTTCGGCCGGATCAAGGTCCAGTTCCACTGGGACCGGGAGGGTCAGGACGACGAGCGGAGCTCCTGCTGGGTCCGGGTGGGGCAGACCTGGGCCGGCCCGGGCTGGGGTTCCATGTTCATTCCCCGGGTCGGCATGGAGGTGGTGGTGAGCTTCCTCGAGGGCGACCCGGACCGCCCCCTGGTCACCGGCTGCGTCTACAACGGGGACAACCCGCCCCCCTATCCGCTTCCCGACGAGAAGACCAAGAGCACCATCCGCTCCGCCTCCTCCCCGGGAAGCAACGGGTTCAACGAGCTCCGGTTCGAGGATGCGTCCGGGAACGAGGAGGTGTTCCTGCACGCCCAGAAGGACTGGGTGGCCCGGGTGGAGCACGACGAGTCCCAGAGCATCGGAAACGACGAGAACCGGAACGTCGGCCACGACCAGACCATCACCGTGAAGAACAAGCAGACGATCAAGGTGTCCGAGGGACCGGCCGAGCTGTTCGTGGACGGCGACAACCGCGTGGTGATCGTCGACAAGCAGTACTACCGGTTGTCCAAGACCTCCTACCAGGAGGACACCGAGAAGAGCGAGCACCGGGTGAAGGACAACTGGACGACGGTGGACCCGGGAAAGATCGAGATCAAGGCCACCGCCAACACCATCACCCTGGACTCCGGGAAGATCGAGCTCAAGGTGGGGGGAAGCACCATCACCATGACCCCGGGAGGGATCGAGATCAAGGCGCCCAAGATCACCGTCCAGGCCACCGGCGAGGCCAAGCTGGGCGGGGCGTCGGTGGAGGTCGCCGCCGACGCCCTGTGCAAGGTGGGGGGAGCCACGGTCCAGGTGAGCGCCACCGGTCCCTGCAGCGTGGCCGGGAAGCCGACCACGGTGACCGCCACCGGCCCCCTCACCCTGAGCGGCACCCCGGTCAAGGCGAACTGAAGCCGCCGGGGATCCCAGGCCCCGGCGCGGTCAGAGCGGCGATTTGCCGAGGTTCACCGGCTCGTGGGGAACCTCGCGTCCCTCCACCCGGATCTCCATGCCCTCCAGCTCGTCCACCTCGGGGGCTTCCCGGGTGGGGAGGGTGACCGGTAGCATCCGGGGGGGGCGGGCGAGGGCGCTCCAGACCAGGGTCACCAGATCCTCGTCCTTCCGGATCCAGACGGTGTGGAGGTGGACTCGCACCTCCATGGCCTCGCCCCGGAAGGCCATGCTCACCCTCGGAACCTCTCCGGGGAGGCGGAACCGCCGTTCGCCGGCCACGTCGAGTCCCACCAGGGACACCGGCTCGTCCCCGCGCAGGAGCGGTACGGCCAGGCCGGGCGACGCCCCGTTGAAGAACTCCCGCCGCATCCGCCGGTCGAGGTCCGGGTCGGCGATCCGGTCGGCGTGGTCCGCGGGCACGATGCCCAGCTCCACCTCCCGGAGCTTCGCCGGTTCCGCGGCGGGAAGCGGCGGCGCGAGCCCCCCCAGGACCGAACGGGGATACCAGCTTCGCCCGAACCATCCCAGCCCGGCGGGGATCGGCTGCCGCCACCAGAGCCGGGGGTCGGTGACCACGATCCGCTCCGGGGTGAGCAGGTCGTCGGGGTCCTCGAAGTTGGGGAGGGGGCGGCCGAAGAGGAGCCACGGGTGGGGGTTCACCACGTAGGCCGAGCCCACCGGGTTTCGCGGGTACACCCCGGGATGGCGCTCCAGGGTCAGGTACTCCAGCCACTCCTCGGCGGTGCGGGGGTCGTCGTTGACCCGGGGGACCGAGGGATCCACGCCGCCGTAGGCCCGGGTGTAGGCGAGGGGCATCTCGGTGAAGGGCTCGGGGGGGGTGAAGATGAGGGCGCCGTCCTTCCCGGCCTCGATCCGGCGGTCACCGAACACCTGGATGGCCTTCCCGTAGGGGCCGATCCGGACCCCGGCCAGCATGTCGCGCCGGGGGTAGGCATCAGGGGTGCGGATGGTTCCCGTCACCACCACGTCGGTCCGGAGCTTGAACGGAATGATCTCGCACTCCTCGGTGGGGAACGTCCCCGGCTCGTCCCCCTTGGCCTCGAGGACGTCCTCGGCGGCGAAGTCCACCGGGTCCGGGGCCGGGACCAGCCCGCCCCCGGGTTCGAGGACGTAGGCGAGCTTCACCAGCACGTTCACCGCCTGGTGTCCCTCGGGGTCTTTGGCCAGGTAGGGCGCCGTCTTCATGGCGCGATCGCTCACCATGTCATCCTCCCAGGACGGGAACGCCGCTGGTGGCCTGCTGGGCGGGGGACGATCCGCTCGGCACCGCGGTAGGTTGCTGGGCGCTGTCCAGGAGACCGCCCACGGATCGATTCTGGGCCGGCGTCCAGTTCGGACCGCCCACGTTCCAGTAGAACACCTTGACCTGGCCGTTGGTGAGATCCAGCTCGGCGATCTGGTAGGGGAGGGCGATCTTGCCCTCCATGATCGGACCCAGGACGAGGCCCTTCACCATGTCCTCGGCCAGGGTGCCGAGGAGGGCGTTCCCCATCGCCCCCGCCCAGCTGGTCCCGAACCGTTCTCCCAGTTTCCCCACCCACTGCCAGGCCTGCCCCATCTTGCCCGCCGAGCTCCCCAGCTTGTTGAAGATGAGGGCGATGACGATGGCGATGGCGATCCGGACGATCCCCATGAAGATGTCCAGCAGGGTCATCCCCACGAACACCGTGTTCATCACCAGGAGGAAGCCCCCGATGGGAAGCGGCACCGGGACGAAGCACTGAAGCAGGTTGATGAGGGGCGGGAAGTGCCCGGCGGTGGGCTTCCCGTCCGACAGCACGGTGCCGGCGGCGAACACCACCTTGCAGGAGGAGGTGGCGATGGCCACCGGGCACAGGGGCCCCACCGGGATGTCCACGTGGATCACCCCGATCCCGCAGTCGTGACCGATCTGAGCGGGGGTGAAGTTGTCGGTGAGCACCTTGTTGGGCGCGGCCATGGCCGCCCCCGGTCCCCAGAAGCAGGTGTGGGGCACCTCTACGAAGGGAAGGGGGGCGGGGGGCGCGGTGTAGGGCGGGGGGATATCCAGGTGGGTGGCATAGAGAAAGGCCAACCGGACGTTCACGGTGTGGATGGCGAAGGTGGGCATGCTCATGATGCGCCCCCCGGGCTCTCCACGGCGAGCACGGTGGTCCGGATCTGCTCCGGCACCACCCGGTACTTGAACGGGGTGCGGTGGGTGAGCACGATGCGCCCTTCCTCGGGGTGGATGGTCAGGGTGTCCACCTTCCCCTCGGGATGATATTCCGTCTCGCCCAGGCGCACGGTCACCGAGGCCCGGAGGTCGGGGAGGGCGAAGGCGAGGCGTCCCTCCGGGGTCATGCCGGTGAGGACGATCGGGGTCCCCGGCGGAACCTCCGGAAAGACCAGGTCGGGATGGGCGTTCTGGAACACCTCCGGGTGCACGGTCTGCTCGTTCGTCTCCGCGTCGTGGGTGACCCCGCGCTCCACGGTGAAGAGGGTGCCGAGGGGGAGGGGAGCGAACCCGGCCGGACGGGGCTGGTCCTCCCAGCTCCGGATCAGCGCGCGGGGATCCTCCACGTTGGGAAGGGGCAGTCCCTCGGCGGCGTCGGCCTCCATGCAGAATCCCTTTCCCTCCAGGTTGTAGGCGAAGGGAGCCTCGTAGACCCCGACCTTGGCCTTCCCGCCGTAGGCGTTGGCGTAGGTCAGGGGAAGCGCGATGAAGGGCTCGGGGAGCGAGGCCGCGAAGACCGGCGGCGGCTCCGGCTCGTTCTTCTTCCGCTTCTTCGGTTTTCCTTCCGGGGGACGTTTCACCCAGCGCCGCTCGCCGAACACCGCCAGCTCGCGCGCCGCCTCACCCACCTCCAGCCGCACCAGTCATCTGCGGCACCGGCTTTCCCTCCGGAGCGAGGGCCCGGCCCAGGACCAGCACGTCGAAGCCGGGCTTGACCGGCGCGGCGTCGGGCGGGAGCACCCCCAGCTCGGTCTCCTCCGCCTCGAGCCGGATGGGATCCTGCTCCGGGGCCGGCTCGACGGTCCCCGCCGCGTCCACCATGTAGGTGACCTTCACCACCACCACCGCCAGCATGGGCTCGCGGTCGTCGGTGGAGAGGGCGCTCCGGACCAGCTCGGCGGGGAAAGGCGGAGGTGTTCTCGAAGTCCATTCGCGGCCTCAGCAGTTGAGCTTGATCCGCTCCCCGCGGAGCCGGACGTCGTCGTTGGCCTTGAGGTCCACGTCTCCCCGCCGGGAGCGCACCTCCACCGCGCGTCCCTCGACCCGGGCGGTGCCTCCCGCGCGCGTCACCGCGTCGCCCTCGGCCGTGGATTCGATCGATCCCCCCGAACGGAGTTCCACCGCCTCCCGCGCCTCCACCCGGAAGCGGTCGCACTCCACCGCCACCTCCCCCACGCTGGCCAGCTTCAGGCCCGCGGCCTCGAAGGAGAGGACCGGACCGGCCTCGGTGAAGCGGACCCGGAGCTCCACCCGACCGTCGGCGGCGGAGACGGTGAGGAGGTCGTCCGCCCCCTCCCGGGCGAACTCGGCCCGGCGCCCGGAGGCCAGGCGGAGGCGGGCGGGAGCGTCGGGAACCCCGGCGGGAGGCGCGTCCACCACCAGCCCGGCCCCGATCTCCACCGAGTCGCCCCGCTCCACCGCGTGGAACTCGTGGGTGGAAGAAGCATCGTCTTGGGAAGCGCGGTCGAGGCTCATGGTTCCTCCGTCAGTCCTGCGCCAGGGGGAGCAGGAAGGTGAACGAGATGGGCTTTCCCTCCAGGGGCACCGCGGAGCGCACCTGGATCTCCGCCATGGGGCGGGGGCCGTCCGGGCCTTCGGCGGTGGTGGGGGTCACGGTGACCGCGTCCTCGCCGCCCACCGGGCCCAGGAAGGCGCTCAGGGATTCCCTGAAGAAAGCGGCAACGTCGTCGGGCGAGCCGCCGGGGGCGGCGTCGAGAAGATTGCCGCAGAACCGCGCCAGCCGGCCGGCGGTGATCTGGTAGGCCAGGGTCCCCTCCACGGTGAGTCGTCCCGGGCCGAGCCGCGACACCGACACCGCGATGGGGACCACCACCGCCCCGCCGCGAAGCTGGCCCACCAGCGGGGTGAAGGCGGCGCGGGAAAGCTCCTGGGATTTCATGTCGGGAATCGGAACCTCGGTGGCCAAGGATGCGGTTTCGTTGGCCGAGACCGGGTAATCCCGGACCGGAAGCCCGTCGAACCGGCCCCCCCGGCCCCCCGACATGTCCAGGGCGTGGCCGTGGGCCCGGGCGCTCCGGGCCAGGGCCGTGGCCACCAGCCAGCCGCCCCGCGCCCAGAGGTAGGTCTCCGGTTTCGCCACCGTGGCGGCCTCGGTGTGGTCCTCGCCCTGATAGGGGGCGCGCTCCAGGTAGCGGTTCAGGGTCAGGGCCAGCCAGCGCGCCTCCTCGGTGGCCTGGAACGCGGTCCAGCCGGCGTGGGCGGGGTCGTTCAAACGCCCCACCATGTCGGGGAGGGTGAGGACGTGGGCCAGGTGGCGGAGATCGAAGAAGCCCGGCGCTCGCCGCGGCCACCGCCGGGGCCTGGAGCACCTTGGCCATTCCCGCGATCTCCCGGAGCAGAGCCAGGTCGGCCGGCTTGTGGGTGAAGTCGTAGTCCAGGACCAGCAGGGTGGGGGGGGCGTCGGTGGAGAGCCCCGGGCCGAGCACGGTCTCCCGCAGACGCTCGGCCAGCGATCCCCGAGGCGCCGACGCCACCTCGACCGACACCTCGTCCCCCGCCTCGGCGGTGAGGCGCGCCAGGCCACGCCAGGCCGCTTCCAGCCCCTGAAAGGCGGGAGCGTGGAGGACGGCGTCGAGGGCTTCTCCGGAAACCCCGAGGAAGTCCCGGAGCGCGCGGGGGGAGAGATCGTCGAGGGATTCGGGGGAGAGGGTCGCGGTTCCTTTTCCGGGCACCGGGATCGCCGCCGAGACCCCCATCGCGTGCAGGCGTTCGTCCAGGTCCCCGGCGCGGACGCGAACCGGCGGGTCGGACCGTCCCCCCAGGTCGGAGAACACGGTGATCTTCCAGGGCAAGGGTTTCATGATCGTTCCTCCGGCCGGTCGCCGGCCCCGTTCAGGGGATCGTGATGATCGTTCCGGGCGCCGGCACCTGGCCGTGATGGGTGGCGTCGTCGAACGCGTCGTTCTCCCGCTGGATCACCCGCTTGCCGGCCTGGAAGCGCTCCTCGAGGTCGGCGGCCCGGGTGCGGGCCAGGCGGGCGTGCACCCGGCGCGCCTCCGCCCGGGTCCGCGAGGCGTGCTCCCGTTCGTGGGCCAGGAGCGCGGCGTAGAACCGGTCCCACTCGGCCTGCTCGGGCGTGGTGGCGGCGTCCCGTTCCAACCAGCGGGGCATGGTGATGGCCAGCGAAAGGTGCAGGATGAAGTTCTGGGGAAGGCCCCGGCTCACGCCGTCGTACTCGTACCCGAGGTCGAACTCGGTGAGCCCGTCCTCGCCTCCGGGCAGGCCCAGATTGCCGGCCGCCTCCTCCAGGGTGGTCCCGGAGACGTCGTAGTAGTTCATCTGGGTGGGGGCGATGTCCAGGCTCACCGATCACCGCTCCACCGGGAGGCGGAGCTCCAGAACCGGCAGGCCCCGAACCGGCTCGCCCCGCGGCACGATGCGAAGCACGATGGACGTCCCGCCGTCGCCCACCGCCCCGGCCACCTCCACTTCCGGTCCGGCCGCGGTTGCGGTGAGGGTCTGGAGCCCGGTCGCGAGCCCGGCCGCGGTTTCCTCCGGGCCCTGGGTGGGTCCCATCCAACGCAGCAGGTGATCCAGGAGGGCGGTGATCCGCGCGGTGAAGATCTGGTAGGCCAGCGACACCCGGAGCGCCTCGGTTCGCCGGTCCGAGGCCGCGGTGGGAGGTGCGGGCGCCGCGGTGGAAGGCGCGCTCGGAAGGAAGGCATGGTCGCGGTTTCGCGCGCAGGCCAGCGCGGCCAGACCGGCGCGGGAGAGCTCCAGCACGCGGTTCTCGGGGAGGAGCATCTCCAGGGGGATCTGGACCGGGTCTCCGCCGCGAAGGGCCAGCGGACGGACCGGGAGATCGGTCACCTCCAGGGCGGCGGCGGGGCCGGTGATCGCCGCGCCCCAGCCGTCCCGGATCGCGCCGAGGGCGATCAGGGCGACCACGATCCAGCCCGGCCGTCCCCAGAGGTAGGTCGGATCGCCGGGGCCGGGGTTTTCCTCGAAGGCGAACCCCTTCACCCGGTCCAGATCCGCCCCGTAGGAGAGGCGGAGAAGGTACGGGTTGGCGGCCAGGGTCAGCCACCGGGCGGCGGGGTCGCCCCGGAGGGCGGCCCAGCCGGCGGGCGGGGCGTCGTGGAGCATCTCGTCCACCGGACCCAGGGACTGGATCGCTTTCCACGAATCGAGGCCCAGGAGCCGGGGATCGGCGGAGGCGACGAGCGGGGTCCGGGCCTCCTCGGCCAGGGCGGCGAGCTCGCGGGCCTCGGCCAGGGAGTCGGGGCCGCCCCCGAACTCGGCGTCCACCAGCGCCACCGCGGTTCGGGCCTCCTCGCGGATCTCCGCGGCCAGGGGAAGGAGGAGTTCCCGGAACGCCTCCACGCGTCCGCCGGCCGGCGCGGCCAGGACGTGAACGCGAACCCCGGAGCGCGGGTCGATCCGCCGGAGGAGAAAATCGAGCCCGCGCCACGCCGCTTCCAGGTTTCGCACCGCGGGGTGGTGAAGGACGCCGCGGAGGCCGTCGCGCCGAGGCCTCGTCCAGGCGGGCGGTGAGCCGGCCGAGGCGGTCGCGGTTCAGAGCCACCCCGCCGCCGGCGATCTCGCGAACCAGCCGGTCGAGGGCCTTGGCCGGGGCTTCCGGTTCGGTGGGGGCGGTGGAGGCGTCCACGTCCACCAGGTCGAAAAGCCCGCCCTCCGCCGGGGGAGGGGCCGGGGTCGCGGGTGGGGGTGGCTCGGGCGACGCCTTCCCCTCCGGGGACGCGCCGCCGGCCAGCGCCTTCCGCACCGCCTTCACCCCGGGGACGGTTTCGGCGCGGGCGTCCAGCTCGGCCAGGGCCTTGGTGAGATCGATCCGCCCGCGGTGGAGGTCCTCGAGGATCCGGTGGACCGCGGTCAGGCCCCGGAGCCCGGGTAGGGCGGCGGCCAGGGCCTCGGGGCGGAAGGCGCGGAGCTCGTCGAACCGGAGCGCGATCGTCTCCCCGTCCCCGGTCACGATGGACACGGTGGGGGCGGTCGTCCGCAACAGCTCGGCGAAGCCCGCCGCGTCCACCCGGTGGGGGCGGGCGCGGAGGGGGGCATCGGCCGCGCCTTCCGGAACGAGATCGGCCAGGATCAGCAGATCCAGCGGGGTGTCCGGTCCCGGGATTCGGTTCGCGCTCATCGCTTCCCCGGCTTTCCGAGGCAGGAGTGGTTCACGGTGCACACGATGCTCGGGCAGTTCGGCCCGAGGCTGACCGTGCAGTTATAGGTCCCGAAGTCGACGGGGGCGGTGAACCAGATCACGAAGCTGTAGGACTGGCCCGGCCCGAGGGCGAAGGAACTCACCGGGTTTTCGTAGGTGTAGTCGGTGAGCGAGAAATTCGGGCAGCTCTCGGTCGGTAGCCCCGGCCAGGATGCCCGCCCCGGTGTTGGTGATCGTCACCAGCTGGTAGCCGAGTCCCCCGTGTAGTACGTGTACCCCATGTCGATGTCGTCCCCGGCGAGATCGAGCACACCGCGGCGTTCCCCACCGCCTGAACCCCGATGCACTGATCCCCGGCGAGGATGGTGCAGTTGTAGGACCCGCCGGTCTTGGGCTGGAACCGGACGGTCACGTCGATGCTCTGTCCGGCTGCCAGGGAATAGGGGACGCTGGCCTCGGGGGAGGCGGGGGCCGACGGCGCTCCCACTCCCGCCTGGAACACCGTGAACTCGGCGCAGTTCTCGCTCACCGAGCCGCTCAGGACGCCACCCCCGCTGTTGGTGACGGTGAGGGTACGATCGGCGACGGTCCCGGCGGGTATGGTGCCGAAGTTCAGGGTGGCGGGGCTCACCGAGCACTCCGGCACCCCCGCCGCCGTGCACGACACCGAGCCGCAGTCGGTGCCCAGGTCCACGCTGCAGCTCCCCCCGGCGGCGGACGTGCTGTTGTATTCCACCGTGACCCGGCGGCTCTGCTGGGCCCCCAGGCTGAACGGACCCCCGCCGGAGACGATCGAGAAGTCGGGGCAGCTCTCGGTTGCCGAGCCGGTCAAGAACCCGCCCCCGTCGTTGGTGATGGTGAAGCTCCGCTGGACCGGCGTCCCGGGCTGGGGGGCGCCGAAGTCGAGGGAGTAGGTGTCGAGGGTGCAGTAGGGGGGAAGCCGTCCTGCGCCGGCGACCGGGACCTGGAAGCACTGGGTGCCGGTGGTGACCTCGCAGGCCACGCCCCCGGGGATGAGCGGACTGAACCGGACGCTCACGGTGTGGGACTCGCCCGCCCCCAGGCTGAAGCCGCCCGCTCCGGAGTCGAGGGTGAACTCGGTGCACTCGGGCAGGGCCACCGTGCCCTCGACGGTTCCGCCCCCGGTGTTGGTGATGGTGAAGCTCTTGACCTGGGAGGTCTCGACGTCGAGGGTGTCGAACACCAGGGCCTGGGGCTCGATCGTGCACGCGGGGGGGAGTTCCCCGGTCCCGGTGAGGGCGACCGGATCGCAGTCCGTTCCCAGGTCGAGCTGGCAGGCGAAGGGACCGGCGGTGGGGGGGGCGAACTCGATGTCGATCGACCGCGACTCGCCCGCTCCCAGGCTGAACGCGCCGCTCCCCGAGCTCAGGGTGAACCCACTGCACTCGCCCAGGGTCGCCGCGCCGCTCAGCACCCCGTCGCCGCGATTGGTGACGGTGACGCTACGCACGCTGTCCCCGTCGGTGAACACGGTGCCGAAGTCCAGGCTGGCCGGGACCACCGAGCAGACCGGAAGCTCGAACGCCTCGCCCACGAGGGCCACCGAGCAGTCGGTCCCGGTGGCCACGGTGCAGGCGTAGCTACCCGATTGCCCCGGCGAGAAGCGGACGGTCACCGCCCGCGACGCCCCCGCCCCCAGGGCGAAGTTCCCGCCGCCGGACTCCAGGCTGAAGCCGCTGCACTCGAACAGGACCACCGACCCGGTCAGGGTTCCGCCGCCGACGTTGGTGATCTGGAAGGAGAGGAGGCTGTCGGTGCCCGCCTCGCGGGAGCCGAAGTCGAGGGTGGTGGGGGTGACGGAGCAGAGGGGGCTCAATCGCCCGGCGCCGCTCAAGGCCACCGAGCACCCGCTCCCGGCGGTGACCGTGCAGGTGTAGGTCACGGCCTGGGTGGGCGCGAAGTGGACCTTCACCGGAAGGCTGGCCCCGGGGTCGAGGCTGTAGTTCCCGGCCGGCGGATCCAGGGTGAAGGCCGGGCAGCCCCCCCCGCTTGCCCCGAGGGGAACGTCGAGGCTCGATCCGCCGGTGTTGGTGATCACGAAGGTCGTGTCCGCGGTGGAACCGACCTCGAGGGTTCCGAACCCGATCGATGGAAGGTCCACCGAGCATGCGCCCAGGGTGACCGCGTTCCCGGAGAGCGATACCGTGCAGGCGAGGCCGGTGGCCACCGTGCAGGCGCGGGATCCGGGGACGGTCGGTTCGAACCGGACGCGCACCGTCCGGCTCTGCCCCGCGGTCAGGCTGAACGGTCCCTCGCCGTCGGTCAGGCTGAAGCCGTTCCCGCAACTCGCCAGGGCCACGGTTCCGGCCAGAGTCCCGCCGCCGGTGTTGGTGATGGTGAAGCTCCACACGGAGCTGTTCCCAACCGTCAGAGTGCCGAAATCATGGCTGGGCTCGGAGAGAGCGCAGACCGGGGCGCGGTCCTCGGTGCTTCCGGTCGCCTCCGGCGTCCAGACCGAGGTGTCGGGGCCGGCGAAGGCGCGGAGGCGGTAGCCGTAGGAAGTCTTGGGCTGGAGGCCGCCGTCGTTGTAGCCGCGGGCCGAGGCGCCCGGATAGAGCATCGTTCCCCAGGCCCCGGATCCGGTCCGGCGTTGGAGCTGGAAGCCCCCGGGGTCGGAGGAGTAGCTCCAGGTGATGCGGAGCGAGGTATCGGTGAGCGGGGCCACGGCGAGTCCGGTGGGGGCGCCGATTCCGGTCCGCGCCGAAGCGATGTTCGAGTAGCCGGAGAAGCCGGCCGCCCCCTGCGCCCGGACGCGGTACTGGTAGGAAGTGCGCTCGGAGAGGTTCTTGTCGGCATAGGTCACGGTTCCGGCGAAGCTGCCCTCCAGGACCGCTATCTCGGCGAAGGAGCCTTCGGCGCCGATCCGGCGCTCCACGCGATAGCGGGTCTCGTTCTCCGCGTTGTCCGTCCAGCTCAGATCGACGCTGGTCAAGGTGGAGAGAGTCGCGGTGAGGCCGGTGGGGGCGGTGGGGGGGAGCGCATCCACCAGGACCAGGCTGATGGTCGCGGTCTCTCCCGAGCCCACGTCCTCCACGAGGGCCTCGCCTTCGAAGTGGACCACGTTGCCGCTCCGGGCCTCCACCCGCACCCGGTAGAGCGGGGCGGGAGGCACGGTCAGCACCAGGCTGAACGAGGTGTCGGTGGGGGCGATGTCCTGGGAGGCCTGATCGCGCAGCACCTGGGTGGTGTCGTCCACCACCTCCCAGGCGAAGGCCCGCACCTGGTCGATGACCGCGGCCGGGGTGAGTCCCGCTCCCTTGGCCGAAGCGCCGTCCGGGAACTCCACCCGCACCCTCAGCGGCACCGCGGTGCGGGGCCCGGTGGCGGCATGGTCCCCGCAGCCCAGGGAAAAGAGCGCGGCGCCGAGAGCGGCGGCGAAAAGGACCCCGATGAACCGGGAAAGCGGAATCATTCGATTTCCGAATTGCATGACGTTCCTCATGATGCCCGCCAGGAGAAGGTGACTCCTATGGAGGTGCCGGAGAGGTCGAGGTCGGGGTTCGCGCCGCCGTCCAGGGTGCCGCCGAGGCGCATGACGTTGAACTCCAACCGGGCGTGCGCTCCGAGCGCCGCCCGGAGCACGGGGCCGAGTCCGTAGGAATCGCCGTTCCAGACCGGGGTGTCGCTCCCGCTCACGTGGTTCCACTCCGAGGTGATCCCCGCGCGGAGAGCGGTGCCCACCGGGAGGTCGACTTCGAGCCGGCCGAGCACCGCGTTCCCGGAGCTGGCCTTGAGCGCCTCCACGGTTTGACCTTGACCTCCGGTCACCGTGTTGTCCGCCTTGAGCACGGTGCGGGCGAGGCCGGTCAGCCGGAGCCCGCTTCCCCCGCTCGATCCCGCCGCCTGGAGCTCGAGTTGGTTTCCTTCCTCGAAGACCGTCTCTCCGTCGAGCTCGTCGTTTCCGTAGATACGGTAGACCGCGTCGAGGCGGAGGAGGGGAGCGGTGCTCCCCTTTCCCCGGCCCTGGAGGTCCAATCCCGCCGTCGCCGAGACCTCGGGGGCCGGGCGGTAGTCCCCGCCCCCGGCGAAAAGGGTGTAGCTCCCGCGATGGACGAACCCCGCCCCCATCGCGAACCGCGCGGTCCCGGAGAGCGGAAACGCCACCGCTCCGCCCGCGCTCAGGTTCAAGCCTTCTCCGTAGTCCTTGGCCCTGAAGCCCAGGACGGGAAGGGCCAGGTTGCGGGCCACCACGATCTCCCGGTCGTCGAGTTCGGTCTTCCCGGTGGGAAGCCCGGCCCCGGCGTGGATCAGGAATCGATCGCCGGCGAGGCGCATGAAGAGCTGCGCGGTGACGTCGGTCAAGCCGTTCAGGGAATTCGACGAGGCGCCGGAGGGATCCGTCGAGGCGAAGGCCCCGGAACCCGAGACCACGAGGTCGGTCCCACGGCCGAGGCCGGCGGTTACAACCAGGGGGAGGTGGAACTGGCTGATCGAGGTCTCGGTCCCGTCCTGTTTCACCGTCCAGGTGCGGTAGCTCCCGGGGACGCGCACCGTTCCCGAGCTGGCCGCCGCCGCGGCGGGGATGAGGGCGAGGGCCAGAACGGACGCCGATCGGAAGAGGCGCGCGTGACGGCGGCTCATTGCCGGTTCCTCCCGGGAAGGGTGCCCCCGACCTCGATGGTGCCGGTGGCGTCCCCTCCTCCCTCGGCCAGCTTTTCGGTTTCGGTCACGGTGGGGTCGGTGTCCGCCCAGCGGTCCAGGTCGGGTCCGGGCCCGAGGCCGGTCCAGGCCCCGCTTCGGAGCAGGCGATCGGTGGCGCCGGCCGGGGGCGAGGCGAAGGCCCGGTCCAGCTCGGCCCGGTCGAGCTCGTCCTGATCGTCGGGAGTGACCGCAGCCAGCTCCTCGGATGCGCGGGCCTCGTTGAAGCCGGGGTCGAGCCGGACCGCCTCCCGGAAGGCGGCCAGCGCCTCGGCCCGGCGTCCCTGGTCCTGGAAGACCAGGCCCCGGGACCAGGCCATGAAGGCGTCGAAGTTCTCGGTGGGGATCCGGGCCAGCGCATCCTCTTCCGCCGGGGTAGGCGTGATGCCCAGGGCGGCCAGGATCTCGGCCAGGAGGTCCTTCTCCAGGTGAAGAACCCGGGGGAGGGGGCCGTTGACCGGATCTCCCGCTGCGGTCAGCGTTCCTTCGTGGGTGGCGATCACCGACGCATCGAGGCGGACCGCGCTCGCGCCGAGGGGAGCGAAGGCCCCCTGGACGAACCGCCGCGCTCCGATCAGCTTTCCGAGGCGGGGGGCGGTGTCGGGGGCCACCTCCGCGACCTCGGCGGGTTTGGCCGGGGTCTCGGGGGGGCGATCGCCCACCGCCCCGGCCAGGGCGGCCAGGGTCCGGGGTCCGGGAACGCCGTCGGCCTTCAGGCCATGATCCCCCTGAAACTCCCGCACCGCCGCCTCCAGACCGGCATCCCGCTGATCGTCCACCGGGCCGGAGTAATACGGCTTCCCGCTCGATGCGCTGCGGAGCGCGGCGAGGCGCTCCTTGAGCCCCAGGGCGGTGGAGGGGTCGTGGAGGGGGGCGGCGGGCGTCGACGCCTCCGGGTTCGGATGGCTCAGGTTCAGCTCGTCCAGGAGCACCTGGAGCCGATCGCGCTCCAGGACCCGGAACGCCCCCACCTGGGAGAGATCGGTGACCAGGACCGCGGAGAGGCCCCGGGAGAGCGGGGCCAGGGTGTCGCTGGCCGCCACGTTCACGAAGTCGGGGACGGCGAGGGTGTTTTCGGGGACCGAGGCGGCGGAGAGGCTCCGCTCCCGGGCCAGGGCCGCCTTCACCTCGGCCTCCGCCCGGCGGTGGCTGAGGGTGTTGAGACGAACACGAACCGCCGACTCCTGCTTTCCGCCCAGGGCGAGATAGTCGCCGTAGGCCCGGGCCGCGGCGTCCCAACTCCCCGCCGCTTCCGCCGCCCGTCCCAACTGGAAGGCGGCGACCGGATCGCGCGGGTCGAGGGACCGCGCCCTCTCCAGGGCGGTGGCCGCGGCCTCGGGTTTTCCGGTCTCGAGAAGCGCGATTCCCAGGTTCCGGTTCAGGACCGGGTTGTCGGGTTGGGCGACCAGCGCCTGCTGAATCACCGGTATCGCGGCCGCGAAGTCCCCGTGGCGAAGGAGGTCGTCCCCCGGGCCATGAGGGGCGACCGCGCACCCCGCGGCGGTGAGCGCCGCCGCCAGGAACAAGAAACCCCGGACTCGGTTCATCGATCATCCTCCGCGTTCATGGCCAGGTAAGCGGTGAGCGCCCGGGCCCGGCCGCCCGCCCCGGCGTTCTCCGGGTTCATGCGGGCCACCTCGCTCCAGGCGGTCTGGGCAGCGGCGAGATCCCCCCGATCCTCGGCCAGGATGGCGTCGCCGGTCTTGATCAACAGGTTCACGTAGGACGTCCCCTTGGGGAGGGACTTCTTCTTCTGCTCGAGGTACGGCTTCACCGCTCGCTCGAGGTCTTCGCCACCCAGGAGCTTCTGAAGCCGGGGAACCAGGTGGTCCAGGAGCACCGTCCGCTCCAGCTTGAACAGGTCGTCCGAGGAGCCCAGCTTTCCCTCCACCCCGTCGGCGAGGAGAATCTCCCCGGTGGAGGTGTCCACCCACCGGAGGTCCAGCCGCACCTTCTTCTCGTCCACCTGCATGATGCTTCCGAAGAGGAAGGACTGGGCCCCGGTCAGCCGCCCCAGGGGGACCCGGTAGCGCGGATCGGTGATCTGCGCGTTCTGGTTCATCTTGATCTCCTCCCGGAGCACGCTCAGGCGCTGGCGGTCCACCAGGGTCAGCGGGGTGGTTTCCTGGAGATCGGTGATCATGATCTGGGTGAGTCCCTTGGCGAAGGCGTCGAGGTTGTACTTGCCGGCGACGATGGAGTTGTTCTCGATGTCACCCACCGCCAGGGTGTGGATGTCCGGCGCCGGGCCCGTGCTGTCGCCCGCGTCCCCCGAGGCCAGAAGGACGCTGTCCCGGAGGCCGTAGAAGAGCGAAACCAGGGGGGGAGGGAGCATCTCCGGCCGGGTCAGGTCGGCGCGGGGGTCCTCGCTCAGCATGGCCATGACCGCGGCCCGGGCCTGGGGCTCCCGTCCCGAGGCCAGGTGCACCGCGGCCAGGGCGGTCAGGACCTTCCGCCGCTCGTCGGGCTGGACGGCGGCGTCCTCGAGCACGACCTGCCCGCAGGCCACCGCATCGGTCCGGCGCAGATCGAAAAAGAAACTCATCGGGTCCTGTTTGAAGGCGGCCAGGGTGGTGGGATCGGGGCTCTGGGTCGGGGCGGAGGAGACGGGAACGGCGCCGAGGAGGCAGGCGGTCACCGCGGCAAGACTCCAGGAGATTACGGGAGAGGGGATGCACGATCGGAGTGGAAGCGAACGGATCATGGCTCGGGTACTCCGTCTGATTTCGGGGGCACGATGACGGTGGGCGCCGAAGTTCTCGGCCGGGAGCAGATACACTAGCACCAGACATGAACCGGCTCAAGCCGCCCCTGGGAAACCGTTTGAAACGGAGACGCCCCCCGTCGTATTTGCTACAGTCAACGCCGTCGTCGGCCCTTTCCGACGGTCTGGCCGGGGGTGGCGGCGCTCCCGCCGGCGGCAGTCCCCCCGACCAGAGGGCAGATCACGTGATCCATCCCGAACCCCCGATCCGCCTCATCCACGCCGGCCGCTCGGTAGTGGGCCGGCGCGCCAACAACGAGGACAGCCACGCCTACCTGGAGAACTTTGATTCGGGTGAGGGCGCCCTGGTGGTGGTGGCGGACGGCATGGGCGGGCATGCGGCGGGGGAGGTGGCCAGCCGGATCGCGGTGGACGTTGTAGCCGGGACCTATGCCTCCGCCTCGGAAGGCACTGTCGGCCGGCGACTTGCCCGGGCGGTGGAGGCGGCCAACGAGGCGGTGTTCCGGCGGGCCGCCGGGGACCCCGCCCTGGCCGGGATGGGAACCACCCTGACCGCCCTGGTGCTCCGGGGAAAGGAGGCGGTGGTGGCCCACGTCGGCGACTCCCGGGCCTACCTCTTCCGGAACGGTGTCTCCACCCAGCTCACCCGGGATCACTCGGTAGGGGCGGAATTGGGGATCCCGGACGGGGACGACACCGTCACCCGTCCCCCCCACGCCCACATGCTCACCCGCGCCCTGGGAGCGGCCGCCCTGGTCCGGGTGGACGCCTCCGACCCTCCCCTGACCGTCCAGGCCGGCGACGTCTTCCTCCTCTGCTCGGACGGGTTGAGCGGGACGGTGACCGGGACGGACATGGCCCCGGTCGTGTCGCAAAATGACCCGGAGTCCGCCGCCCGGAAGCTGGTGGACCTCGCCCTGGAGCGGGGTGGGACCGATAACGTGACGGTGGAGATCGTGAGGGTGGAGGCGCTGGGTGGGCCGGAGAGCCGGGGGGTTCTGGGCCGCATCAAGCGCGCTCTCGACCGCCGCTCCTCCGGGTGGGGGGCGCGCGCCGGCTCCGAGGCCCCGAGGGGAGGGGGCGGCTGATCGGCCGCCCGCTGGCAGATGGAACACCCCGCCCGACGACCCGCCTCACCGAAGCTCCTGGATGAAACCGCCCGCGCCTCCTATGGTTGGGTCCTGCCGGTGCTCCGCCGCCTGAAGGGGGCGGGATACGAGGCGTGGCTGGTGGGCGGAGGGGTCCGGGACCTGCTCCTGGGCCGGACGGTCTCCGACTGGGACGTGACCACGTCCGCCCATCCCGACGCGGTGATGGGACTCTGGCCGGAGGCGGTTCCCACCGGGATCCGCCACGGAACGGTGACCGCGCTTCCCGGAGGGCGGCCGGTCGAGATCACCACCTACCGCTCGGAGGGACCCTATACCGACGGGCGGCACCCGGACTGGGTTCGCTTCGGGGCGAGCCTGGAAGAGGACTTGTCGCGGCGGGATTTCACGATCAACGCGATGGCCCTGGATCCCGAGGCGGGGATCTTCGTGGATCCCTTCTCGGGGGAGGCGGACCTGGAGGGCCGGAGGCTCCGGGCGGTGGGGAACCCCGACCGGCGCTTCGATGAGGACGGGCTCCGGCCGCTCCGGGGAATCCGCCTGGCCGCGGCGCTGGAGCTGGCGGTGGAGCCGGAGACCCTGGCCGCCATGGAGCGGATGCGGGACCGGGTGGCCGGGGTGGCCCGCGAGCGGGTTCGGGATGAGCTGATGAAGCTCCTTCGGGCGCGCCGGCCTTCGGTGGGAATCGAACTCATGCGAGAGACGGGCATTCTGGCCCTGATCATCCCCGAGCTCCTGGAGGGAGTCGGGATGGAGCAGAACCGGTTTCATGCCTACGACGTCTACGAGCACACGCTGCGTGCCCTCGATGCGGCGCCCGCCGAGGCCCCGGACGTGCGCCTGGCCGCCCTCCTCCACGACGTGGCCAAGCCCCGCACCAAGCGGGTGGTGGACGGGGAGGGGACGTTCTACGACCACCAGAACCTGGGGGCGCTCATGACCCGGGAGATCCTCGACCGGCTGCGTTTCCCCCACGCCGAACGCGACCGGGTGTCCCATCTGGTGGCCCAGCACATGTTCTTCTACACCCCCGAGTGGACGGACGCCGCGGTGCGCCGGTTCATCCGCCGGGTGGGACGGGAAAACCTGGAGGACCTCTTCCTGCTCCGGGAGGCGGATACCCTGGCCCACGGGACGGGCTTGGCCTCCGACGGTCCGCTGGGAGAGTTCCGGGCGCGGATTGATGGGGTCCTGGGGGTGGAGACGGCCCTCGATGTGACCGATCTAAGGGTGGACGGCGGGGACGTGATGGAGGCGATGGGGATTCCCCCCGGGCCCGAGGTGGGACGGGCTCTGGACGCGCTCCTGGAGCGGGTACTCGAGGAGCCCGGGCTCAATACCCGGGAGGATCTCCTGAGGATTCTCGGGGAAATGCACGGAACGGGTTGACGAGAGCGGGGGGGCGATCCTAAAGTGCCCCGGATCGCGACATCACCCGTCGAACTCAAGGAGGGATGAGCAAGACGTGGCAGGCTCTACATGGTTCCGGCGCGTCCGGACCCGCTTCCGTACTGTTTATTTTCTAGGCTTGGTGGCGATATTGATCGGCGCTATCGGGATAATGTCCCGGCGCGGCCCGTCTCCCGCCGACCGGCTCCTCCACGAGGGGACCGGGGAAATCCTTCGCGCCGCGGCGGTGGGCCCGGTCCCCGAGGAAATCCTCTCCTGCGTGGACGAGTTCCGCGTTCGCCCGGGCCAGACCGCGGAAGGGGCCCTGGTGGAAGCGGGGATGGACCCCGCGGGGGCCTTCGAGGTTCTCAGGACCCTGGACTCCCGGGTGGACCTCCGGCGGATCCGCCCCGAGGACCGGTTCCTGATCTTCCGCTCCCGGTCCGGCGATCTCCGGCGGCTGGAGTACCAGCGCAATCCCGAGCAGCGGGTGGTGGTCACCCCGGCGGGTGCGGCCTACCGGGCCGAGGTCGAGACCATTCCCGTCCACGTCGTCCTCCGGAAGCTGGCCGGGACGGTGACCGACAACCTGTACCTGAGCCTCACCGCTTCGGGGGGGGATCCGGCGCTGGTGGTGGAGTTCGCGGACCTGTTCTCCTGGGACTTCGATTTCTTTACCGACACCCGGAACGGGGACCGGTTCGAGCTCCTGGTGGAGGACCGGACGGTAGGGGGCCAGCCGGCCGGGTTCGGCCGCATCGTGGCCGCGGGCTATCTTCCCGCGGGAGCCGACGAACCCCTGGAAGCGATCCACTACGCCTGGGGCGACCAGGCCGGTCAGGACGGGTACTACCTCCCCGACGGAAGATCGGTGAAGAAGTTCTTCCTCAAGTCCCCTCTCAACTACCGGCGCATCTCCTCCACCTTCACCACCGCGCGCATGCATCCCATCCTGAAGAAGCTCCGCCCGCACCTGGGGGTGGATTACGCCGCCGCCGCGGGGACCCCGGTGGTGGCCCTGGGCAACGGGAAGGTGGTGGACGCGAGCTGGCACGGGGGCTTCGGACGCACGGTGAAGATCAAGCACAACGCCACCTACCTGACCCAGTACGCCCACCTCTCACGCTACGGCAAGGGCATCCGGGCCGGAACCCGGGTGAAGCAGGGTCAGGTGATCGGCTACGTGGGGGCGTCGGGCCTGGCCACCGGCCCCCACCTGGACTTCCGGGTGCAGGCGAACGGGAGATGGATCAACCCCCTCACCCTGAAGGGCGGCGCCGCGGAGCCGCTGCCCGCCCGCTACCGGCCCGGATTCGACCTTGCGGTGGCCCGGGCGCACCGGCTCATGGAGAAGCTGGGACCGGGAGAGTCGGCGCCGTGGGGAGGGGACGGGGAAGCGCCCGCCCTGGCCTCGGCCCGCCTTGACACTACTCCTTCCTCTTGATACCGTTCGACCGATTCACCGACACGCCAGGAATTCTCCCGGAGGAACTCGGATCGGGATCCACTCGGCGGGGGCCGTTGCCGTGATCGTCTTTGCCGGCGGAGCGCGGACGCGGCTTCACCCCCATGCGATGCCGCCCGACTGCCGGCCGGAGGCAGCTTATCCCAATTCCCTTTATCCATAGTTCGGCTTCGGGTCAGGCTGTCTTGGATCCGGCCGTACCGGTCATGACTGTACCCGGTCGGGACGAATCGGGATCGACCGAAGTCGCACCACTTTCCATCGCACGAGCGCCCAGGAACCCGTAACCGATGATCGAAAGAACTCAGGGAACCGACGCTCGGCTCCGGGTGAACATCGGGGGGCTCCAGGGCCCGGTGCGGGACGAATTGGAACAGGTCCAGGACGAGCTGGCCCGGTTCTTCGTCTCCGACGTTCCCCTGATCAACGAGATCTCCACCCACATGCTGCGGGCCAACGGCAAGCGGTTCCGGCCCACCCTGCTCCTCCTGGTGAACCGCCTCAAGGGCCCGGTCTCCGGGGACGCCATCATCGCCGCCACCATCGTGGAACTGGTCCACACCGCTACCCTGGTGCACGACGATTCCATCGACCGCTCCTTCCTCCGCCGGGGCATCCCCACCGTCAACAGCCTGTGGAACGATCAGACCTCGGTGATCATGGGGGACTACCTCTACTCCAAGGCCTTCTTTCTCCTGGTGGAGCGGGGCATGTTCGAGCCGATGATCGTCCTCGCCCGGACCACCCATCGCATGAGCCTGGGGGAGATGCTGGAGCTGGAACACAAGCTCAATTTCGGTTTGACCGAGGACATCTACTACCGCCTCATCATGGACAAGACCGCGGTCCTTCTCTCCGCGGCGTGTGAGATAGGCGGCCTCTTGGCCTGGGGGGACGGACGGGAGCGGCGGCTCCTCGCCGATTTCGGCACCAACCTGGGGATGGCCTTCCAGATTACCGACGACATCCTCGACATCGAGGGCGATGCCGACACCATGGGCAAGTCCACCCGTTCCGACATCCGGGACGGAAAGGTCACCCTTCCCCTGATCCATTCCATCGCCAACGCGCCCCCCAAGCGCACCGCCCACATCCGTGAGCGCATGGCCGGGGTCATGGACGACGGCGGCGCGAGCGAGGTGGCTTCGTTCGCCGCGGACTTCGGCGGCCTGGAATACGCGCGCCAGCGCGCCCGGGGATACGCGGACCGCGCCCTTGAACTCCTTGATGACTTCGAGCGAAGCCCCATCCGGGATACCCTGCACGACGCCGTTGAGTACGTACTCGACCGCCGCCAATGATCCCGGCGTGAACCCCGCGAACCGCTCCCTTCCCTCCCATGAGCTGGCCGAGAAGGCGGCTCGTTTGGCCCTGGAGAAGAAGGGAAAGCATGTCGTCATCATGGACCTGCGCGAACAGTCCTCGGTATGCGACTATTTCGTGCTGGTCAGCGGGGAGTCCGAGCCTCAGGTCAAGGCGATCGCCGAACGGGTGGAAGCGGGACTCAAGGAAGACGGCGAGTCCCCCTGGCACGTCGAGGGCCTGAAGGGAAAGACCTGGCTCCTCCTGGACTACGTGCACGTCGTGGTGCACGTGTTCCACGAACGGACCCGCGAGATCTACATGCTGGAGCGCCTCTGGGGGGATGCTCCGCGGGAGGCGATCGAAACTGGAACAGGAGATTCGTGACGCGCTGAACGAGGCCCTGGCCCGTCTCTACCCCGAGGCCGGGGTGATCGCCGAGGTGGAAATCCCCCGGGAGGCCGGTCACGGCGACTACGCCACCAACGTGGCCCTCGGCCTGGCCCGGCCCCTCCGGAAGCCACCGCGCTCCATCGCCGAAACCCTGGCCGAAGCGCTTCGCTCTCGCGATGATCTCTTCGCCGCGGTGGAGGTGGCGGGACCGGGGTTCCTGAACTTCCGGGTGGCCCCGGCACGGCTTCGCCGGGGCCTGGCCGAGATCCTCGAGGCCGGCCCGGCGTGGGGCCGGAGCGGGACCGGCCGGGGGAAGCGGGTGCAGGTGGAGTACGTGAGCGCCAACCCCACCGGACCCCTGAACGTGGTGAACGCCCGCGCCGCGGCCTTCGGCGGCGCCCTCACCCGGCTCCTCGCCGCCGCCGGCTACGATGCCCGCTCCGAATTCTACGTGAACGACGTGGGGCGCCAGATCGATCTCCTGGGGGCGAGCTTCCTGGCCCGCTACCGCGAGGCGCGGGGGGAGGGCGAGGCGACCATCCCCGAGGGGGGCTACCAGGGGGATTACCTCCGGGACCTGGCCGCCACCCTCGACCCGGTCGAGTTCGACGCCCTCCTCGACGGAAAACCCTCCGAGGAGGCGGCGGCGATCATGGGGCGGAAGGCGGTGGAGCAGGTGACGGCCTGGCAACGCCGCGACCTGGGCGCCTACGGCACGGTCTTCGACCGCTGGTTCTACCAGAGCGAGCTCTATCCCGACGCGGTGGAGCGGGCGCTCCGGCTCTTCCGGGAGCGCGGGGAGGTCGAGGAGCGCGAGGGCGCGCTCTGGTTCGCCGCCACCCGCTACGGCGACGACCAGGACCGGGTCCTGGTGCGCGGCAACGGACAGCCCACCTACTTCCTGGCCGACGTGGCCTACCACGTGGACAAGCACGAGCGGGGCTTCGAGAAGGTGATCGATATCTGGGGGCCGGACCACCACGGGTACATCGGGCGGATGCAGGCGGCGGCCGAGGCCTCGGGGTACGGTGCGGACTGGCTGGAGGTGCTGATCGTCCAGCAGGTGAACCTCCTGTCCGGCGGCCAACCGGTGAAGATGTCCAAGCGACGGGGTGAGTTCATCACCCTGGAGGACCTGATCGAGGATGTCGGCAAGGACACCGCGATCTTCTTCTTTCTCCAGCGGCGCGCGGAGAGCCACCTGGACTTCGACCTCGACCTGGCCAAGAAACAGAGCGAGGAGAACCCGGTGTTCTACGTGAAATACGCTCACGCCCGGATCTCGGGTATCCTCCGCAAGGCCCGGGATGAGGGGGCGCCGGACCCGGAGGGGGCGGACACGACGCGGCTCGAGGCCGATCAGGAGCTGGTGCTCATGAAGACCCTGCTCCAGTTCCCCGCGGTGGTGGCGGGGGCGGCGGAGGCCCGGGAACCCCACCGGCTCACCAACTATCTCCGCGAGCTGGCCCAGGCCTTCCATCTCTTCTATCATCATTGCCGGGTGGTGGGGCCGGACGCCGAGCTCACCCGAGCCCGGCTCGCCCTCACCGAGGGGGCGCGGCGGGTGCTGGCCAACGGCCTCGCCCTCATGGACATCGGGGCCCCGGAACGCATGTGACCGGGCGAACGGAAGGAGAATCTCCGACGTGAGCGTACTGGTGGTGGGGTCGGTGGCCCTGGATTCGGTGAAGACCCCCTTCGGGGAGGCCAAGGACGCCCTGGGGGGCTCCGCCTCCTACTTCGCGGTGGCCGCGCGTCATTTCGCCCCGGTGGCGATGGTGGCGGTGGTAGGAAATGATTTCCCCGAGGAACACGTGGAATTCTTCCGCAACCGGGGAATCGACGTCGGCGGTCTGGAGACCGCCTCGGGACGCACGTTCCGGTGGGCGGGGGAGTACGGCTACGACCTCAACACCAGGACCACCCTGGACACCCAGCTCAACGTATTTGCCGAATTCAAGCCGGTGCTCCCTGAATCCTACCGGGCGGCGAAGTACGTCTTCCTGGCCAACATCCACCCGGGACTTCAGGGAAGCGTCCTGGACCAGGTGAGCGACCCCTCCCTGGTGGTGCTCGACACCATGAACTACTGGATCGAGCGGTCGCGGGACGACCTCATGGCCACCCTCCGCCGGGTGAACGTGGTGCTTCTGAACGATGAGGAAGTGCGGATGCTCACCGGCGAGCCCAACCTCATCAAGGCGGCGCGATCGGTCCTCGGCCTGGGTCCGGACATGGTGATCGTGAAGAAGGGGGAGCACGGATCCCTGGTCCTGACCCCCGAGTTCACGTTCGCCGCTCCCGCGTATCCCATCGAGCTGATCTACGATCCCACCGGGGCCGGGGACACCTTCGCCGGGGGGTTCCTGGGCTACCTGGCCGGGTGCGGAGACAGCCGGAGCGAGGCGGAGATCCGCCGGGCGGCGATCTACGGCACCGTGCTCGCCTCGTTCACGGTGGAGGCGTTCAGCCTCGGACGGCTGGCCACCGCGTCCCGGGAGGAGATCGAGGCCCGTTTCCACGAGGTCCGGAAGATGGCGCAATTCTGAGTCCCGGAACGCCTTCCGCCCGTCCTGCGGGGGGATCAGCTTGCTTCCCCGGGGGGGGTCTGATATAAACCGTCGGTGGATCTTCAAGCAAAGAGGGTAGCTTGAACAACGTTTCACGCGGGCGCGAGTGGGTGATCGAGGCGGAGAAGTTGCTGCTCAGCCTTCGCAATATCGCGCGGGCCTCGATCTCCCTGACCGAAGACGACCGGGATATCGCCGAGATCAATATCCTGGCTGACGGGCAGCGCCCGCCCAAGCAGATCGTCCGCGACGTGCGCTCCGCGCTCCGCGCCGAGTATCAGATGGACGTGGATTACCGCAAGATCTCGGTGGCTCAGAAGCGCGATACCGGCGGCGAGCCGCCGGCCGCCGAGCCTCCCCGTCTCCCCAACGTGCTCACCCTGCCCGCCCTGCGCATCGATGAGGAACCCGCCGCCATCCGCCTCCGCTTCGTGGGGGTGACGGTGGGACTGGACCAGGCCTCCTGCCGTGCCCGGGTGGAATTGTCCCTGGGAGACCGGGAAACCGTGGGGGAGGCGGCGGGGTCCAACTCCCGCCGGCAGGTCCCGCTTCTCATCGGGCAGGCCGCCCTGGAGGCGGTGGAGCGCTTCGTGGACGAGACCTACGTGTTTTCCCTGACCGACATGGAGATCCTGGAACTGGGCGGAGAGGACGTGGTGGTGGTTGCGGTCAAATTCTATAAAGATAGATCGGAGAAGACGTTGACCGGATCGTGTCCGGTCAGCCACGATTTGCAGCAGTCGGTTGTCTATGCTACGTTGGACGCCCTGAACCGCATTCTGGGCCGGCTCCGCTACCGGGAGCCGGTCGAGTACGAGATCCGGCCGACATCCTTGCCCTGAGGAGAAACACCCGACCCAGAGCCGTATACAAGCCAAGCAAGCGAACGAGCGAAGCGAACCACCGATGGCGACCCTGACCTCAGATTCCTCTAAACAAGGAGCAAAGCCATGTGGGAGCTTCTCTTGGACCTGATGTCCGTGATTTTCGAGGGAAAATCCGGTTGGATGTAGACCCGGCGTAGGGGTGCTCGGCCGGAACATTTTCTGCCGTCACCAGCCCGAGCCCTCCGGAACCGCGCCCCGATGGGGGGGGCGGATCGGGGGGGTATGCTTGACGCGAGCGTGGAGGGCATCACCATTCAGCAGCCTTCACGGCTGGGGGCGCCGACGGGGGCTTCCCGCTGGTTTCGCGCCTACTACGGGCTGATCGTGGCCGCGGGGTTGACGTTGCTCGGTTGGCACCTGCCCGACCTGGCCGGAACCTCTCCGTTCCTCCTTCTCCTCTGGTTCGCCCTCATCGTGGTCACCGACGCCGCTCCGGTCAACCTGCCGGGAGGCGGGTTCATCACGGTGTCCTCGACCCTGGACTACGCGGGCATCCTCATCCTGGGACCGCTTCCCACCGCCCTGGCCGAGTTCGCGGCCACCATGCTCCTGCAGCTCGGCGTTCAGCGCCGCCCGCTCCACAAAGCCATCTTCAACGCCTGCGCCTTCGCGGGCACGGTGATGGTGGCGGGGTGGGTGTACCAGGTTCTGGGCGGGGTGCCCGGACAGCCCCTCGGCTTTCCCCACGTCCTGTTGCCGATCGTGGCCATGGGGATGAGCTACTACGCGCTGAACACCATGATCGTGAGCCTGGTCATCGCGCTTTCCGAGGGACGAAAGACGTGGCAGGTCTGGCAGGTCAACTACATCTGGACCATCTTTCACATGGTGGCCTCGCTCCCCTTCGGGGCGGCGGTGGCGGTGGCTTATTTCGGGCTCGGGACCTGGGGGGTCGTGCTCTTCATCTTCCCCCTGCTCCTGGCCCGGTACAGCTTCAAGCTCTACATCGAGACCAAACGCGATCTTCTCGATTTCGCCGGGGTGCTGGCCAGTGTCATCGATGAGTTCGACCCCTATACCCGTCAGCACTCCCAGCGGGTGAGCAAGTACAGCGCCGTCCTGGCCCGGGAGCTGGGGCTCTCCGAGCGGGAGGTGGAGCGGATCGAGTACGGCGGGCTCCTCCACGACATCGGAAAGATCAAGATGTCCCAGCGGGACCTGATCCTCAAGCCGGGCCGTCTCAGCCCCGAGGAGCGGGAGCGGATCTGCCTCCACGCCGGCCTCGGAGCGGACATCCTGGAACAGGTGCGCGCGTTCCGGCGGGTGGCCCCCCTGGTCCGCTTCCACCACGAGCGGCTGGACGGCCGCGGCTACCACAACCTGCCGGCCAAGGAGTTCTCCCTGGGCGCCCGCATCGTGATGACCGCCGACGCCTTCGACGCCATGACCTCGGACCGGGTATACCGGAAGGCCCTGACCCTGGAGGAGTCCATGGCCGAGATGCGGCGCTGCTCCGGGGACCAGTTCGACCCCGAGGTGGTCACCGCCCTGGAGCGTCTCGTTCGTCGCGGCGAGATCGAGGTGGGAGGGGAGGTGGCCCCGCCCCCACCGGAACTTCTGGCCCGCCCCGGGCTGGTCAACGCCGGGGTGGTATGAGGGGAGCCCCCGGGTCATGAGCCCCATCCGCTACCGCGACGCCGGGGTGGATCTGAGCGCCGGTGAGGAAGCGGTCCGCCGCATCAAGGGAAAGGTCCGCGAGACGTTCGGACCCAACGTGCTCACCGAACTCGGCACCTTCGGCGGCGTCTGCACGATTCCCGGCGGCGATCCCGATCTCCTCCTCGTCTCCAGCATCGACGGGGTGGGGACCAAGCTCAAGGTCGCGGCCATGCTGGGTCGCTACGACACGGTGGGGGAGGACCTGGTCAACCACTGCACGGGAGACATCGGGGTGCACGGCGCCGATCCCCTCCTCTTCCTGGACTACGTCGGCATGGGGAAGCTGGACCCCGAAGTGGTGGAACAGGTGGTGGAGGGTATGGTCCGGGGATGCCGGGCCAACGGTTGCGCCCTGATCGGGGGGGAGACCGCGGAGATGCCCGGGGTGTACACCCCTCCCGATCTGGATCTGGTCGGCTGCATCGTGGGCACGGTCCGCCGCGAGGACTTCGTCGACGGTTCCGGGATCGCGCCCGGGGACGTGTTCCTGGGCTTTCCTTCCACCGGCCTCCACACCAACGGCTACTCTCTCGCCCGGAGAGTGCTCTTCGAGGCGGCCGGGCTCCACCCCGACGACGAGGTGCCGGGGACCAAGGTCCCCCTGGGGGACGCGCTCCTCGCCGTCCACCGTTCCTATCGCCCGGTGTTCAAGGCCCTGCGGGGCACCCTGAAAGGGGCCGCCCACATCACCGGAGGGGGGATACCGGGAAACCTGTCGCGGATCCTTCCCCCGGGGATCGACGCCCGGGTGGACCGGAGCGCCTGGCGGATCCCCCCCCTGTTCGGGCTGATCGCGCGCTACGGCGACGTTCCGCTGGATGAGATGACCCGGACGTTCAATCTGGGGGTGGGTCTGGTGGCGGCGGTGCCCGCGGAGCGGGCAGCCGAGGCCGTGGCCCGCGCCGGCAACGGGGCGTTCGTGGTGGGGGAGGCGGTCGAGGGGACGGGCACGGTGCGCCTGGAGGGCGAACCCCGATGGTGAAGGCCGAACGGGAGGTTCGGGTGGGGATCCTCGGGGCGGGGGCGATCGCCCAGGTCAGCCATTTGCCCGCCTATGCGCGCATCCCGGGAGCGACGGTGGCCGCGATCTGCGATACCGACCTTCCCAAGGCCCGCCGGGTGGCCGGCCGGTACAACATCCCCCACGTCACCCGGTCCATAGAGGAACTGGTGGAACTCGAGGACGTGGAGGTGGTGGATATCTGCCTTCCCAACCACCTCCACGCGCCCGCGACCATCGCCGCCCTGGAAAACGGCAAGCACGTTCTCTGCGAGAAGCCGTTCTCACGCAGCAGCAAGGAGGCGGAGCAGATGGTGGCGGCGGCCCGGAAACAGGGCCGCATCCTGATGAGCGGCTTCAACGGCCGCTACCGGGAGGACGCCGCCGTGCTCAAGCGATTCATCTCCGAGGGCGAACTGGGCACGGTGTTCTACGCCAAGACCGGCTGGCTCATGCAGGCCTCCGAGTGGTCGGGACCGAGCTGGAAGGGGAAGAAGCGGTACGCCGGAGGCGGCGTGCTCCTCGATCTCGGGATCCAGATGCTGGATGCGGTGATGTGGCTCCTGGACATGCCGCCGGTGGAATCGGTTTCGGCCACCGCCCACCCCAAGCCCCGTCGCGATGAGCTGGAGACCAGCGCGGCCGCCCTCCTCCGGCTCCAGAGCGGAGGCACGGTGGCCCTGGAGGTGTCCTGGGGCCTCCTCATGGAGAAGGACTTCGCCTACCTGAATCTCTTCGGGGACAAGGGAGCGGCGCTCTTGAACCCGCTTCGGGTGCACAAGGAGATGCACGGCAGCCTGGTCAACGTCACCCCGGCGGTGACCGCGGGCCGAAACAGCTACAAGCTCTCCTACGAGGCCGAGCTCCGCCACTTCGTGGAGTGCGCGCGCTCCGGATCCCGGCCCCGCTCGCCGGGGGAGGACGCCCTGGTTCTGCACCGCATCCTGGAGGCGGTGTACCAGTCGGCGCTCGAAGGGCGCGAGATCCGTCTCGGTTGAGGAGCCGGTGAAGCCCGCCCTCGCCGCCCTCTCCGGTCTCCTTCTCGCGGTCTGCTTCCCGAAGTTCGCGCTGGTGCTGGTGGCGTTCGTCGCCCTCTTCCCGCTCATGCTGGCCATCCGGCCTCCCGGTTCGCCCCCCGAGACCACGGTGTCGGTCTGGAGCGCATTTCGTCTGGGCTATCTCACCGGGGTGGTGTTCTTCCTGGTGCTGCTCTACTGGATCCCCAAGCTCCCGGCCGAGAACGTGACCGTCCCTTACCTCATGATCCCCGCCCTGGGGGTCATGGCGGCCTATCTCGCCCTCTACCCGGCGCTCGCCGCCGCGGCCGCGGCCTGGCTCTCCCGCCGCGGTGTTTCTCCCGCGATCTCCCTTCCCCTGGCCTGGACGTTGACCGAGGCGCTCCGGGGAACCGGGACCTTCGGTTTCCCGTGGGGGTCGTTGGGCTACGCCTTCGCCCCCTATCCCCACCTGATCCAGTTCGCCTCCATCACCGGGGTGTGGGGGGTCTCCCTGTGGGCGGCGCTGGTGAACGGGTCGGTCTACTTGTATCTCGCGCTTCCCTGGGTTCGGCCCAAGCTGACGGGATTCGCCCTCATCGCGATCGTGGTGGTGCTTCCCTACCTGCACGGCCAGAACGTCCTCAACCATCGTCGGCCCCGGGCGGGGGTGGCGGTGGGGGTGATCCAGCCCAACGTGGGAAACGACAAGTGGGAAATGGCGGTCCGGGACTCGGTGGTCCACGCGATCCTCGATCAGACCGCGGACCTGGCCGCGGAAAGCGAGGCCGGTCCGCCGGCCATGACCATCTGGCCGGAGACCGCGATCCCGGTCCGGCTCCCGCGCGAGCCTTACTATCGGTACCTGGTTGAACGCCTGGTGGACAGCACCGGCGTGCCGCTTCTGGCCGGGTTCCCCGACGGTGTGCGCCTCGAGGACGGCTCGATCCGCTTCACCAATTCCGCGGCTCTCATCCTCCCGGAGCGGGGGATCGTGGCCCGTTACGACAAGCGGCACCTTGTCCCCTTCAGCGAGGACTTCCCGCTGCCGTTCCTCAACCGCTTCGATTTCGGCCAATCCGACTTCACCCCGGGGACGAAGCCCGGGATCATGAAGGAGAACGGCGTTCCCTTCGGGGTTCTCATCTGCTTCGAGTCCATCTTTCCCGGCCTGGCCCGCGAGGAGGTGAACCTCGGCGCGCGCTACCTGGTCAACATCACCAACGACCAGTGGTTCGGAGACTCCGCCGCTCCCGCCCAGCACTTCAACATGAACGTGCTCCGGGCCATCGAGAGCCGGGTGGGCCTGGTCCGGGCGGCCAACACCGGGATCTCCGGAGTGATCGATCCCTACGGCCTGGTGAGGCACCGCACCGACACCTTCGTGAAGACGGGTTTTGTGGATGCGGTGGAGTTGGGGGACGGGCCCACTTTCTACGACCGGCACGGGAACTGGGTGTTGGTGGCGGCCGGAGCGATCCTCTTCCTGCTCGGGATTTACGCGTTCATCCGGGGGCGACGATCGTGAGCTTCTGGGCGGACCGCGACCCCCGGGCCAAGGTCTTCCTGGCCCTGCTCTCGAGCGTCGCCCTGGCCGCCGCCCCGGCGGGGCGCGCCCTCACCGCCCTACCCGTGACCCTCCTCCTGCTGGTGAGCGCCGGGGTGGGGTTCCGGCGCCTGGCCTCCGTCTTCCGGCTTCTGATCGTCCTGTGGGGGCTGAGCCTGGTGGCCAACGCCTTTCTCACCCCCGGTCACCGCCTGGGACCGGGGTGGTTGGGTTGGGTGCGCCCCAGCGCGGAGGGGCTCCGTCTCGGCGCGGTCCAGGGCGCGAGGCTCGGCGCCCTGGCCGCGGTGGCGGCGTGGGCGGTGGGCACCATCCGGGCCTTCGAGCTGGGCGGAAGCCTCGAGTGGACGGTGCGGGGGGCGCCGGGCTGGCGCCGGCGCGTCCACCGGGCGTTCCTGCCCGTGGTTCTCGCGCTCAGGCTCTTCCCCATCCTGGGGACCGAAGCGGTGCGGATTCTCGACGTGGATCGGCTCCGCCGCGGCCCCCGCCGGGGGCTCTCGGGGCTCCGCCGGGCGGCCGGGCTGGCCCCGGTGTGGATGATCACGGTGGTGGAGCGGGCCGAGGCTCTCGCCCTGGCCCTGACGCTGCGCGGCTATCGTCCGGGCGCCGAGCGCGGCTTCGCCCGAGGCTACCGCATGGGGTTCTGGGATTGGTCGATGGTGGGCGCAGCGGTGGCGGGGGCGATCTGGCTGGGATCCGGTTGATGGGGTGGCGCTGTCGGATCGACCTTGAGTACGATGGCACCGATTTTTCGGGGTGGCAGGTCCAGCCCGGACGTCGGACGGTGCAGGGTGAGCTGGCCGGGGCCCTGGCCCGGCTCGGAGAGAGCGCGCGTCCCACCGGATCCGGGAGGACGGATGCCGGGGTTCATGCCCTGCAGAACCCCTGCCACGTGGACCTGGAGCGGGAGTGGGAACCCGGCGCCCTGGCGCGCGCCCTGGCCTCGCTCACCCCGGCGGATCTCAGGATCCGGGGAGCGGTCCGGACGGCGCCGGAGTTCCACGCCCGGTTCGACGCGGTGGAGCGGACCTACCTCTACGCCCTGGGGCGGGAGGAGTCGGTTTTCTTCCGCCACCGCCGATCCTGCCCGCGACGGTTTCCCGATCCGGCGTGGGCGGCGGGGGAACTGGCCTCCCTGGTGGGGGTGGGCGACTTCGCGGGGTTCGCCCGGTCGGGCGCGGAAACCCGGACCACGGTGTGCACGGTGACCGAGGCATCCTGGCTCGTGTTGGAGGGCGGCGCGCTCATCCGGATCACCGCCGACCGTTTTCTCTACGGCATGGTCCGCGCGGTGGTGGGAAGCCTGCTTCGGGACTTCGAGGAGGGCGGCGCGGTGGGCGCCCTGCGGCGCGTCCTCGAGGGGCGGGACCGCGCGCGGGCGGGTCCGGCGGCTTCCCCGGGGGGCCTCTACTTGGCCGCGGTCGGATATCCCGGGGAGCGGGTGGAGGCGCCGGTCTTCCGGGCGGCGCGCCTGGCCGGGTTGGGCGGGTGAGTCGCGCCGGGCTCCAGAGGGCCCGCGGATGCGATGCGAGGAACACCATGAGACGAAACACCACGACAACGGTCCGGGGGACGCTCCGTCGGGGGCTTCCGCTCCTGTTCCTCCTCCTGGCCGGATGCGGGGGAAAGGAGTCGGGGCTTCCCGCCACGCCGCCGGCTGCCGGCGACGACCGGGTGAGCGCCAGCCGCCGTACCGCGCTGGTGCAGGCGGTGGAACGCGTTGCTCCCACCGTGGTGAGCGTGAACGCGCTGGAGCGCCGCACCATTTCGGGAATCGACCCCCGCACCCTGGAGTTCTTCCGGCGCTTCTTCCCGGATTTTCCGGGTGTGCAGGATCAATTCCTGCCCCGGATGGGTTCGGGGATCGTGCTCGACTCCAAGGGCTTCTTCCTCACCAACGACCACCTGGTGGGGAGAGCGGCCCAGATCTGGGTGACCCTTCCCAATCGCGAGGTCTTCGAATGCGAGGTGGTGGGGACCGACCCCAACTACGACCTGGCGGTGATCCGGGTCAAGCAGCAGGGAACCGAGGTCTTCCAGACCACTCCCCTGGGGAACTCCGACGACCTCATGGTGGGGGAATGGGCGCTGGCGCTGGGAAATCCCTTCGGCAACTTCGTGGGCGACCCTCGTCCCTCGGTGACGGTGGGGGTGGTGAGCGCGGTCCACCGAGACGTCAAGATCAGCGAGGGATCGGCCATCTACAAGGACATGATCCAGACCGACGCCTCGATCAACCCCGGGAACTCGGGCGGGCCCCTGGTGAATGCCGACGGCGAGGTGATCGCGATCAACACCTTCATCTTCAGCCAGGGGGGCGGCTCCCTCGGCATCGGTTTCGCGATCCCCATCAACACCGCGATGTCGGTGGCCGAGGAGCTCATCCTCTACGGCCACGTGCGGGGGGTCTGGATCGGGCTGGCGGTGCAGCAGCTCTCGCCGGCCCTGGCCAACCAGCTCGGGCTGCCCGACCGCCAGGGATTGGTGGTATGGAGCCTGGAGGCCGGTTCGCCGGCCGCCCGCGCCGGCATCCAGCTCGGGGACGTGGTCCGGGCGGTGGACGGGATCCAGGTGCGGGATGCGGAGGAGGCCCGGCGCACGATCTTCGGGGCGCGGATCGGGGACACCATCACCTTCACCGTGGCCCGGGGGGGACAGCTCCTGAACATCCCGGTTACCCTGGAGCCGCTTCCCACCGAACGGCAAGGAGGTCAGGACCCGCAATGATCGAACGCTACAGCCGCCCGGAAATGGCGGGATTGTGGTCCGAAGAGGCAAAGCTTCGGACGTGGCTCGAGGTGGAGCTGGCGGTGGTGGAGGCTCTCGAGCGTTACGGAAGCGCCCCCGAAGGAACGGTGGCGGCCATCCGGGCCAAGGCGGTGATCGACCCGGCCCGCGTGGCCGAACTCGAGGCGGTGGTGAAGCACGACGTGATCGCATTCCTCACCTCGGTGTCCGAGCACCTGGGAGACGAGAGCCGGCACCTGCACTTCGGAATGACCTCCTCGGATCTCCTGGACACCGCGATGGCGCTGACCACCCGGCGCGCGGCCATGGTGGTGCGGGAAGGCCTCCGAGGGCTCGCCGCGGCGGTCAAGCGACAGGCCATGGCCCACCGGCGAACCCCCATGATCGGCCGGAGCCACGGGATCCACGCCGAACCCACCACCTTCGGGCTCAAGCTCCTGGGGTGGTACACGGAGATCCAGCGCCAGGAGGAGCGGCTCCTGGCCGCGGCGGCGGGGATCTCCGCCGGAAAGATCTCCGGCGCGGTGGGGACCTTCAGCCACCTCGATCCGCAGGTGGAGGAGTACGTCTGCCACCGGCTGGGGCTGACCCCGGCCCCGGTCTCCACCCAGATCCTCCAGCGCGATCGTCACGCGGCCATGATCCTCGCCCTGGCCAACCTCTCGGCCAGCCTGGAGAAGTTCGCCACCGAGATCCGGAGCCTCCAGCGCACCGAGATCCTGGAGGTGGAGGAGCCGTTCACCAGGGGGCAGAAGGGATCGAGCGCAATGCCCCACAAGCGGAACCCGATCGTCTGCGAGCGGGTGTCCGGACTGGCCCGGGTGGTGCGCGGGAACGCGGTGGCCGCCCTGGAGAACGTGGCCCTCTGGCACGAGCGGGACATCAGCCATTCCTCGGTGGAACGGGTGATCTTCCCCGACTCCTTCATCCTGGTGGACTACCAGCTCGCGATCTTCACCCGGGTGATGGAGGGGTTGGTGGTCTATCCCGGGAACATGATGCGGAACCTCGAACGGACCGGCGGCCTGGTGTTCTCCCAGCGGCTCCTCCTCGGGCTCACCCGGGCCGGCCTTCGCCGCGAGGCGGCCTACGCCCTGGTGCAGGAGATCGCCCTGGCCGCCTGGGAGGAGGGCGGAGCCACCTTCCGCGAGCGGGTGCGGCGGGATGCCCGGGTGTCCAAGGCGCTCGACCCCGCGGAGATCGAGGCGGCGTTCGACCTCGACTACAACCTGCGTAACGTGGACCGGATTTTCGAGCGGGTGCTCGAGGAGGGCGAGGCGTGAAGAGCCCCAGCGTGCCGTTCGGCGGCGGCGAGGAAGCCGCCCTGGGATCCCTTCTCCGCGCCGAGGGCTTGCGCCTGGCCCCCTCCGAGGCGCGCCGGGTGGCCGCCCTCATCGGACGGGACCCGACCCGGGTGGAGGCGGTCCTCTTCGACACCCTGTGGAGCGAGCACTGCTCCTACAAGTCGAGCCGGGCGAGCCTGAAGGCGTTCCTTTCCTCCGAGGCCCCTCACGTCATCCTCGGTCCCGGCGAAGACGCCGGGGTGGTGTACCTCACCACCCACAAGGGGGAGCGCTGGGCGCTGGTGGTGGGACACGAAAGCCACAACCATCCGTCTCAGGTTCTCCCCTTCGAGGGGGCGGCCACCGGGATCGGCGGGATCGTCCGCGACATCTACTGCATGGGCGCGGAGGTGATCGGGGTGCTCGACGCCCTGCGCTTCGGCGTGCCCCTCGGTTCGCGCGGGGAACGATCCCGGGAGATCGCGGCCGGGGTGGTGGATGGGATCTGGCACTACGCCAACGCGCTCGGGGTGGCCAACCTCGGGGGCGACGTGGCCTTCGATCCCGGTTTCGAGGAGAACTGCCTGGTGAACGTGGTGGCGGTGGGGGTGGTGCCGGAGCAGTGGCTGGTCCGGAGCCGCGTCCCCGAGGCGGCGCGGAACGAACCCTACGTGTTCGTCCTGGCGGGGAAGCCCACCGACGCATCGGGCTTCGGCGGCGCGGCCTTCGCCTCGGCGGTCCTGGACGAGGGCGAAGGGGAGAGCAACAAGGGAGCGGTCCAGGTGCCCGACCCGTTCCTGAAGCGCGTCCTCACCGAGGCCAACCGGCGGGTGCTGGAGCTGGCCCGGGCCGAGGGGTTCGCGGTGGGATTCAAGGATCTCGGGGCGGGCGGAATCGCCTGCGCCACCAGCGAGCTTGCCGCGGCGGGAGGATTCGGGGCGGACATCGAGCTCGGCGCCGCCGCCCAGGACGGGGGCCCCTTCCCGCCCGAAGTCCTGGCCTGCTCCGAGACCCAGGAACGCTACGCCTGGGTGGTGCCCGCGGCCTGGGCCCAGCGGGTGCTTCAGATCTACAACGTGGACTACGAGCTTCCCCACCTCTATCCGGGGGCGCGGGCCCAGGTGGTGGGCCGGGTGCGCGCCGAGGACACCCTCTACCGGGTGACCCACGAGGGCGACGAGGTCTGCACCGTGCCGGTGGAGACCATCACCGAGGGGATCCGCTACGAGCGGCCGGCGGCCCCGGCGGCCGCCTTCGCCCCCGATCCCCAACCGCTTCTTCCCGCCGACCTGGGGGAGATCGTGGGCGCGCTCCTCGGGGGGATCGACCTGGCCTCCCGCGAGGCGATCTACCGCCACTACGACACCGAGGTGGGGGGCCGGGCGGTGATCCGACCCGGCGAGGCCGACGCCTCGGTGCTGGTGCCGGTGGAGGGAAGCCCCACCGGGTTGGCGGTGAGCGTGGACGGAAACCCGTTCTACGGCACCCTCGATCCCTACCAGGGCGGGGCGAACGCGGTGGCCGAATCCATGCGGAACGTGGCCGCAGTGGGAGCGGTCCCCTGGTGCCTCACCGACTGTCTGAACTACGGGAATCCCGAGGACCCCGAGGTCTTCCGACAGTTCGTGCAGGGAGTACGCGGGGTGGGGGACGCGGCGCGGGAGATCGGGATGATGGGGGAGGAAGGGATCCCGGTCCCCATCGTGAGCGGGAACGTGTCCTTCTACAACCAGTCGTCGACCGGGCGGTCCATCCCGCCCTCGCCCATCGTGGCCTGTTTCGGCGTGCTCGCCGACTACTCCCGCGCGATCACCCCCGCGCTGGAGGAGGAGGGCGACGTGCTCCACCTGATCGGTCCGAGGAAACGGGAGCTGGGGGGATCCGCCTACTGGCGCCGGCTGGGGATCGCGGGAGGGACCCCTCCGCGGGTGGACTTCGCCGCGGTGCGGGCCGAGATCGCCGCGGTGGTGGCGGGCATCGATCGGGGGCTCATCCGGGCCTGCCACGACGTTTCCGAAGGAGGGCTGGTGGTGGCGGCGGCGGAGATGGCCCTGGCCGGCCGGTGCGGGGCGCGACTCGATCTCCCCGAACGGCCGGGGGGACTCCGCTTCGACGAGTATCTCCTGAGCGAGACCGGAGGGTTCCTGGTGGAGATCGCCGAGGACGACGTGGCCGCGGTGACGGCGCTCGCCGCCGAACACGGGGCGGGTATGGAACGGGTGGGACGGGTCGAACGGGGGCGCGAGCTCACGGTGACCCGGGACGGAGACACGGTCATGGCGCTCGACCTGGCGCGTCTGGAGCCGCGCTGGCGCGGCGCGCTGGGGGAGGCGCTACGATGAGCACGCCTCATCTCCGCGAAGCGCCGTGGCCTCGGGTGGCGGTGCTCCAGCTTCCGGGCGTGAACTGCGAGCACGAGACCCGCGCCGCCCTGGCCCGCGCCGAACTCACCGCCGAGATCTTCCGCTGGAATCGTCCCTCCGCCGACCTCGAGTCCTTCGACGCCTACGTGCTGCCCGGGGGGTTCTCCTACGAGGACCGTATCCGGGCGGGGGCGGTGGCGGCCAAGGCGCCGGCCCTGGACGTGGTGGCCCGGGCGGCCGAGGCGGGGAAGCCGGTCCTGGGCATCTGTAACGGCGCCCAGGTGTTGGTGGAGGCCGGGCTCGTGCCCGGCGGGAGCCCGGGCCGGGTGGAGATGGCCCTCGGGGCCAACGCCGCCGGCTGGAAGGGCTACTACTGCGGCTGGGTCCACGTGCGGGTGACCAAGGAGGGGCGGGAGACCGCGTTCACCTCGCGGTTCGAGGAGGGGGAGGTGTTCCCGGTTCCCCTGGCCCACGCCCAGGGGAGGTTCACCGTGCGGGATCCCGAGCAGTTCCGGATCTGGGCCGAGGCGGGGCAGGTGCCGCTCCGTTACGTGAGCCCGGACGGAGACGAGGACCCGCCGTTCCCCCTGAACCCCAACGGCTCGCTCCTGGGCGCGGCGGGGGTGACCAACCCGGCGGGGAACGTGCTCGCCTTCATGCCCCACCCCGAACGGGCGGCCTGGCTCCGCCAGGTGCCGGAGTCGATCCCGGGGCCGTGGGGGGAGAAGCGGATCGAGGCCGCCCGCCGCCGGGATGCGCTGGAAGGGCCCGGTCCCGGGTTCCGGGTGTTCCAGTCCCTTTCCGACTATCTGCGCTGGGGACGGAGGGAGGAGCGGTCATGACCGACGCGGTGGTGCGACTGTGGCTCAAGGTGGGCGATCCCACCGCCCTCACCGCCCGCGAGACCCTGCAGCGGGCGCTGGCCTACGGGCGGAAGGTCGAGGAGGTGGCGCGTTCGGAAGTCTGGTGCTTCCGCTGGGACGCCGAATCCGATGCCCGCGGGGTGCTCGCCCGCCTGGCGCGCGAGACCAACCTGATCCTGAACCCCAACAAGCACCGTCTCGAGATCGCGGTGGGAGACGAGGCGCTCGAACCCCGGGGGAACGTCTGGGTGATGGTCGCGGTTCCCGGCGAGGGTGAGGACCTCGAGACGACCCTGGCCCGCCACCGCCTGGTGGAGGGGGCGCCTCCGGCCACCCGCCGCGCGGTTCTGTGGGAGCTGTCGTTGGGGGTGGAGGGGGAGGAGGCGGCGGATCTGGCCGCGGAAATCGCGGTGACCCGGGAGCGCAAGCAGGGCCTCCTGGCCAATCCCCACCTGGAGGACGCGACGGTGTTCCGCGCGCCCCCCACCGCCGCGGAGATCGCGCGCGCGCTCTTGGGGACGACAGGGCGGGAGCGGGTCGGGTAGAATCGTACGCTTCCCGCCGGGGCCGGGCGGGGCGAACCCAAACGATCGGAAGAGTCGCCCTATCGGGCCGTCCGCTATGGCCCCGAGGGGCGTGCAGCCGACCTACCGGAAAGGAACGACGTGTTGGACAGCGAGGATCATCTGCACGACGAATGCGGGGTGGTGGGGGTCTACGGGGTTCCCCGGGCGGCTGAGGCGGCCTACCTGGCCCTATACGCGCTCCAGCACCGCGGGCAGGAGTCGAGCGGGATCGTGACCTCCGAGGAAGGACGGTTCCATCACCACAAGGCGATGGGGCTGGTTTCCGACGTGTTCGACGACGACGTCCTGGCCCGTCTCCCCGGCCCGAACGGCATCGGCCACAACCGCTACTCCACCAAGGGATCCTCGAGCCTTCGCAACGCCCAACCCATCTGGGTCACCTACCACGGCGGGGACCTCGCCATGGCCCACAACGGCCAGATCGTGAACGCGGCGACGCTCCGGCGGGGGATGGAAGAGGGCGGATCCATCTTCCAGACCACCTCGGACAGCGAGGTCATGGTGCACCTCATCGCGTCCTCGCGGGCGGCGAGCTTCGAGGGGCGGCTCATGGGAGCGCTTCACCAGGTGGAGGGGGCGTTCTCCATCACCGTTCTCACCCCCGAGGCGGTCTACGCCGCCCGGGACAGCCACGGGTTCCGCCCCCTGGCGGTGGGGCGGCTCCGCGGAGGGTGGATCGTGGCCTCCGAAACCTGCGCCCTGGACATCGTGGAGGCGGAGTTCGTACGGGAGGTGGAACCGGGGGAGGTGGTGGCCCTGGACGAGCGGGGGCTTCGCACCGTCGGCCGGCTCCCCGCCACCCCGCTCCACAAGTGCGTGTTCGAGCTCATCTATTTCTCTCGGCCGGACAGCGTGATCTTCGGCGAGCCGGTGGATCGGGTGCGGCGGCGCCTCGGGCGGCGGCTGGCCGAGGAGCATCCGGTCGCGGCCGACTGCGTGATCTCCGTCCCCGACTCGTCCAATTCCGCCGCTCTCGGCTATTCCGAGGCCTCGGGGCTTCCCTTCGAACTGGGCCTCATCCGGAACCACTACATCGGCCGCACCTTCATCCGCCCCGGCCAGCACCTGCGCGAGGCGGGGGTGCGGGTCAAGTACAACGCGGTCCGCCCCATCCTGGAGGGGAAGCGGGTGGTGGTGGTGGACGACTCCGTGGTGCGGGGAACCACCAGTCACAAGCTGGTCCGGCTCCTGAAGCGCGCCGGGGTGAAGGAAGTGCATCTCCGGATCGCCAGCCCCCCCATCGTGGGTCCGTGCTACTACGGCATCGACACGCCGGAGCGGGGGGAGCTCATCGCCGCCAATTCCACCCTGGAGGAGATCCGGGAGTTCCTGGGGGTGGCGAGCCTGGGCTACCTCTCCGAGGAGGGGCTCCGTTCCGCGGTCAAGGCCCCCTCCGAGCATTGCTACGCCTGCTTCACCGGCCGGTATCCGGTCCGGCTGGTGGACGAGACCCTCCGCCGCGCGGTGGAGGGGGTGACGTCGCCGCCGGCCCGTCACGCCGTCCGGACCTGATCTTCGCCGGGGAGAACGCCCGAACGTGAGCAACGAGCAGATCGAACAGCGCCGGGAGAACCTCGAGGCCCTGAGGGCCCTGGGGGTGAATCCTTATCCCTACTCCTACCCGGTGACCCATCACGCCGAGGATGTCCTGGCCGCCGCCGAGGCCCTGGAAGCGTCCCGCGAGCCGGTCTCGGTGGCCGGCCGGCTGATGGCCATCCGCAGCCACGGCAAGTCCACCTTCGCCCACCTCCAGGATCGCTCGGGGCGGGTGCAGATCTACATGAAGCTGGACGTGGTGGGGGAGGCGGCCTACGGCACGGTGAAGCTCCTGGACCTGGGGGACCTGGTGGGGGTCAAGGGGCCGGTGTTCCGCACCCGGACCGGGGAACTCACCATCGAGGTCCACGCGCTCACCTTCCTGGCCAAGTGCCTGCAACCCCTGCCCGAGAAGTGGCACGGTCTCCGCGACACCGAGACCCGTTACCGCCGCCGCTACCTGGATCTCATCGTGAACGAGGACGCCCAACGCATCTTCCGGGTGCGGGCGGGGATGATCCGCGCGCTCCGGAACGCCCTCGACGACCGCGGGTTCCTGGAGGTGGACACCCCGGTGCTGCAGCCGCTCTACGGCGGGGCCTTCGCGCGCCCCTTCACCACCCACCACGAGGCCCTGGACATGGACCTCTTCCTTCGCATCTCCGACGAGCTGTACCTGAAGCGGCTCCTGGTGGGGGGGCTGGAACGGGTGTACGAGATCGCGCGGGACTTCCGGAACGAAGGCATCGACCGCACCCACAACCCCGAGTTCACGATGCTCGAGTACTACCAGGCCTACGCCGACTACGAAGAGATGATGGGGGTGACCGAGGATCTGGTGGCGGGGGCGATCCGCGACGCGGTGGGCGGCCACCAGGTCACCTTCCGGGAACACACCCTCGACTTTTCCCCGCCCTGGCGGCGGGTGCGTTACTTCGATGCGGTGCGCGAAGCCACCGGGGTGGACCTGGCCGGGGCGGACGAGGCCCGGGTGCGGGAGACCGCCGAGCGCCTGGGAATCGATCTCAAGGGGAAGGCGGGGATCGCCCAGGCCACCGACGAGATCTTCTCCGAGACCGCCCAGCCCAATCTCGTCCAGCCCACCTTCGTCACCGACTTTCCCCTGGAGCTTTCACCCCTGGCCAAGCGGCACCGCGCCGACGGCCGGCTGGTGGAGCGCTTCGAGCTGTTCGCGGGAGGAATGGAGCTGGCCAACGCGTTCAGCGAGCAGAACGACCCCGCGGAGCAGGCGGCGGCCTTCGAGCGCCAGGGACTGCTTCGCGAGCAGGGGGATCTCGAGGCCCAGGTCACCGATCACGACTTTCTTCGCGCGCTTCAGACGGGGATGCCGCCCACCGGGGGAGTGGGGATCGGGATCGACCGCCTGGTCATGGTGGTGACCGGGGCGGCCAACATCCGGGAGGTGATTCTTTTCCCCCAGCTCCGGCCCGAGGAGGGCGAGGCTCCCGAGGACGAACCCGCCGCCGAGGAACCCGCGGGACGCCAAACCGGAGCGGGCGGAGAGGGATAAGCTCCAGACATGCGCTTCGAGGTCTTCGTCGCCGACCGGTACCTCCGCTCCAAGAAGCGCACCGGCTTCATCTCCCTCATCACCTGGATCTCGGTGGGCGGCGTCGCGCTGGGGGTGGCGGTCCTCATCATCGTGCTCTCGGTGATGAACGGGTTCGAGCAGGAAGTGCGCTCCCGCATCGTGGGGACCAACGCCGCCCTGATCGTTCTCCGTTACGACACCGACACCATCGCCCGGCCGGACTCGGTGGCCGCGGTGATCGCCGGGGTTCCCCAGGTGGAGGGGGTGGCCCCCTTCGTCTACGGCAAGGGGTTGGTGCAGGTGGGGGACCGCTCCGACGGGGTCATCGTGAAGGGGGTCGATCTCCGAGCCGAGCGGTCGGTGACCACGGTGGCCCGGAACGTCAGTCCCCCCCTCGATTCCCTCGGGGTGTCCCCGGGGGAGACCCCCCTCATCATCCTGGGCCGGAACCTGGCCGACCGCCTCCGCGCCTCGGAAGGGGACGAGGTGCTCTTGAGCGGGCCGTTCCAGGGCTCGGCCTCCCCCCTGGGGTTCGTTCCCAAGTTCCGCAAGTACCGGGTAGGGGGGATCTTCAGCTCGGGACTCTACGAGTACGATTCCTCCCTGGCCTTCATCTCCCTGGCCGAGGCCCAACGTTTCTATGGACTGGGGTCCGGGGCCACCGGGATCGAAGTGAAGATCCGGGACAGCTTCCAGGCGGAGCGGCTCAAGACCGAGGTGCTTCGGGCCCTGGGCGGCTATCCCTATCGCATCAATACCTGGATCGAACTCAACGAGAACCTGTTCGTCTGGATGAAGCTGGAGAAGGCGGGGATGAGCGTGATCCTTCTCCTGATCGTGCTGGTGGCCGCCTTCAACATAGTGGGGGTGCTCATCATGATGGTGATGGAGAAACGGAGGGAGATCGGGGTCCTCAAGTCCATGGGTGCCACCGACGGGGAGATCCTCCGCATCTTCATGGCCAACGGAATGGAGATCGGGGTGCTGGGCATCGGTCTCGGCCTCCTGCTCGGGCTCGGGGGGGCATGGCTGCTGGACCGCTATCCCATGCACCTTCCCCCCGACGTCTACTTCCTGAGCACCCTGCCGGTGCGGCTGGAGGGGGCGGACGTGCTCACGGTGTGCGCGACGGTGTTCGTGATCAGCACGCTGGCCACCCTGTACCCGGCGTGGAAGGCGGCCCGGCTGGATCCGGTGGAGACCATCCGTGAGGCGTGAGGGAACCGCCGGGGCGGGGCGCGCGCCCGGAAAGGCGGATCGATGAACGCGTCGGGGACCCTCCTCGAGGTCCGCGGCCTCGGCAAGGTCTATCCCTCGCCGGGGGGTGACCTCGTGGTGCTCGAGAACCTGGACTTCACCCCGCGGCCGCGGACCCTGACCGCGATCATCGGGGCCTCCGGCTCGGGGAAGAGCACCCTCCTGCACGTTCTGGGCACCCTGGACCGCCCGACCGCCGGCACCGTGCTCTTCGAGGGGCGGAACGTGTTCGCCACGTCCTCGGGGGATCGGGCGCGATTCCGGAATCGCTCGATTGGATTCGTGTTCCAGTTCCACCACCTCCTGCCGGAATTCACCGCCCTGGAAAACGTGATGATGCCGGGACTGATCGCGGGGCGGAAGCGGTATGAAGTGGCAAGCGAAGCGGCTAAACTGTTGGAAAATGTCGGTCTGGCGGGAAGGAGCAGCCATCGGCCCGGGGAGCTGTCCGGAGGGGAGCAGCAGCGGGTGGCGGTGGCGCGGGCTCTGATAAACCGGCCGGCCCTCCTCCTCGCGGATGAACCCTCCGGAAACCTGGATCGGACGAGCAGCGAGGACCTCCACGCCCTTCTGGCTCACCTGGTCCACGAACGCGGCCAGACCACCCTCGTGGCCACCCATGACGAGCGACTGGCCGCCCGGGCCGATGAGGTGTACCGTTTGGAGGGTGGAAAGCTCTATCCCGATAGAGCCGCAACCGCCGGGCAGACCGGCCGATAACCGTAGTGGGCGCGCCATGCGCGGGCCCGGAAACGACTTATGAGCGAGAACCCGGAAACCGACCCCCAGACCTGCGAACGCTGCGGCGCCGAGCCCGCCTCCGTGCGGGTGCGCCGGGTGACCGACGAGGAGGAGGTGGAGCGCCACCTCTGCCTCTCCTGCGCCCAGATCGAGGGCGTGGAGCCCGGGATCGGCGACGCCGGAGGGGTCTTCCGCCGACCCCCTCTCGGTGCTCATGAAGAGCATCGGGGAGACCCGGGGAAGCGGAGCGGTCTGCGCGGGGTGCGGGCTCACCTACGCCCGATTCCGGGAGACCGGCCGGCTCGGCTGCCACCGGTGCTACGAGACGTTCGCCGAGGAGCTGACCCCGATGTTCCGGCGCATCCAGGGTTCGATTCGCCACAAGGGGAAGCGGCCCCGGCGCGAAGGCGCGGCCTACGAGCAGGGGGCGCGCCTCCGCCGCCTCACCGAGGACCTGGAGCGGGCGGTGGCGGACGAGGAATACGAGCGCGCGGCGGAGATCCGCGATCACATCCGGAAGATGGAAACCGGGGATCCCGCCGGGGAGAAGCAGAAGCGATGAAGGGGAACGGTAAGGCGACGGCGGCGGTCTTCGCCCGGCTGGCGGCCCGCGTCCCCCGCTGGGCGTCGGAGCCGGGGCCGGCGGCGCCGGTCATCCTGTCCTCCCGGGTTCGATTCGCCCGGAACCTGGGGGAAGTGCCCTTTCCCGGGTTGAGCACCGAGCCGCAGCAGGGCGCGGTGGTGAGCCGGGTGCGGGGGGCCATGACCGACATCCCCGGTTTCGACGACGCGGTGTACATACCCTGCGACGCCCTGGCCCCGGAGGACCTGAGCCTCCTGGTGGAGCGGCGGCTGGTGAGCCGCGATCTGGCCGGGGGCCACCGCCGCCGGGGGGTGTTGGTGGCGAACGGGGAGTCCCTCACCGTCATGGTGAACGAGGAGGACCACCTTCGGCTCCAGAGCATGCTCTCGGGGCTCCGTCTGGGAGAGGCCCTGGACCGGCTCAACGAAGTGGACGACATTTTCGACGCACGGCTCAACTATGCGTTCGACGACACTCTGGGTTATCTTACCGCCTGCCCCACCAACGTGGGGACCGGCATGCGGGCCTCGGTGCTGGCCCATCTGCCCGCCCTGGTGCTCACCCGCCGGGCCAAGAAGGTGATCCAGGGGGTGGCGGCCATGAACATGGCGGTGCGGGGGTTCTACGGGGAAGGCACCGAGGTCATGGGGAACTTCTTCCAGATCTCCAACCAGACCACCCTCGGGCCCGACGAGCACGAGATCGTGAGCCGGCTCGACCAGGTGGTGCGGCAGATCATCCAGTACGAGGAAGAGGCGCGCGAGGTCATCTGGCGGAGCGCCCGTCTTCAGCTCGAAGACAAGATTTATCGGGCCTACGGAACGCTGGTGAGCGCCCGGAGCATCTCCTCGGTGGAGGTGCTGAGCCTGGCTTCGGCGGTGCGATTCGGCATCGCCCTGGAGCGGGAGGGGCTCTGCCCCCTTCCGGTCCTGAACGAGATTCTGGTTTTCTCCCAGCCCGGTCACGTCTCGCGGCGGGCCGGGCGGGAGCTGGAGCAGGAGGAGCGGCGTCGTCTGCGCGCCGACTACATCCGAAAACGACTTTCCGGGACGGAAACGGAACCCTCCTCCCCGATGGGGGGTATCCCGTCCGAAGACCCCCCGCGGGGGGAGGAGTAGGAGGCCGATTCTCATGCAGGACAAGTTTACCGAACGCGTCCGCAAGGTCATGTACCTGGCCCGCGAGGAGGCCGGACGCCTTCAGCACGACTACATCGGGACCGAGCACCTGCTGTTGGGGCTCATCCGGGAAGGCGAGGGGATCGCCGCCAACGTGCTGACCAATCTGGGGCTGGACCTCGAGGTGATCCGCCAGACGGTGGAGAGCATGGTGGCCGCTCCCGGCAGCACCCTGACCCTGGGCGAGATTCCTTTCACCCCCAAGGCCAAGCGGGTGCTGGAGCTGGCCATCGAGGAAGCCCGCCAGCTCGGCCACAACTACGTGGGCACCGAGCATCTGCTTCTCGGCCTCATCCGCGAGGGCGAGGGAGTCGCGGCGCGGGTGCTCCAGGAGCTGGGGGTGGACCGGAAGAAGGTGCGGGACGAGACCCTGAGGCTCCTGGGCGGTCCGCCCAGCGGGAAAGCCCAGGAAGAGGAGAAGTCCGAGACTCCGGCCCTGAACCAGTTCGGGCGGGACCTCACCCAGCTGGCCCGGGAGATGAAGCTGGATCCGATCATCGGGCGCGAGAACGAGATCGAGCGGGTGGTGCAGGTGCTCTGCCGGCGGAAGAAGAACAACCCGGTCCTGATCGGCGAGCCGGGGGTGGGCAAGACCGCCATCGCCGAGGGCCTGGCCCAACGGATCGTGGAGGGGAAGATCCCCGAGCTTCTGGCCGAGAAGCGCATCGTGACCCTGGACCTGGCCGCGGTGGTGGCGGGGACCAAGTATCGCGGCCAGTTCGAGGAACGCCTGAAGGCGATCATGAACGAGATCCGCGAGTCGCGGGACGCCATCATCTTCATCGACGAGCTTCACACCATCGTGGGCGCGGGGGGCGCGGAGGGCGCCATCGACGCCAGCAACATGTTGAAGCCCGCCCTGGCCCGGGGCGAGATCCAGTGCATCGGCGCCACCACTCTCGATGAGTACCGGAAGTACATCGAGAAGGACGGGGCCCTGGAGCGCCGCTTCCAACCCATCATGGTCGATCCGCCCACCGCGGAAGAGACCGTGCACATCATCATGGGCCTCCGCGACAAGTACGAGGCCCATCACGGGGTGAAGTTCACCGACGAGGCGGTCCGGGCCACGGTCTACCTCTCCGACCGCTACATCTCGGACCGGTTCCTCCCGGACAAGGCCATCGACGTCCTGGACGAAGCGGGGTCCCGGTCCCGGCTGTCCCTTTCGGTGGTTCCCCAGGAGCTCCGGGACATGGAGGCCAAGATCGGCGAGCTCTCCAAGGAGAAGGAAGCGGCCATCCAGAACCAGGAGTTCGAGAAGGCGGCCAGCTTTCGTGATCGGGAGAAGGACCTCCGCAAGCAGCTGGCCAAGCTGAAGCGGGAATGGAACGAGAGCCGCTCGGTCAACACCACCATGGTGGACGCGGAGGAGATAGCCACCGTCATCAGCAAGATGACCGGCATCCCGGTGTCCAACCTGGAGGAGAGCGAGTCCAAGAAGCTCCTCCGCATGGAGGAGGTCCTCCGGGAGAAGGTGGTCGGACAGGACGAGGCGGTCAAGGCGGTGTCCCGGGCGGTGCGCCGCAACCGGGCCGGACTTCGCGACCCGCGCCGGCCCATCGGCACGTTCATCTTCCTCGGGCCCACGGGGGTGGGAAAGACCGAACTGGCCCGCGTGCTGGCCCAGTTCCTCTTCGACGACCCCGACGCCCTGATCCGCATCGACATGTCGGAGTACATGGAGAAGTTCTCGGTGTCCCGGCTGGTGGGAGCGCCCCCCGGGTACGTGGGGTACGAGGAGGGCGGGCAGCTGACCGAGAAGGTGCGCCGGAAGCCCTACAGCGTGGTCCTCCTGGACGAGATCGAGAAGGCCCACCCCGACGTGTTCAACATCCTCCTCCAGGTGCTGGAGGACGGGCAGCTCACCGACAGCATGCGCCGGAAGGTGAACTTCAAGAACACCGTGCTGATCATGACCTCGAACCTCGGAGCCCAGCTGATCGGCGGGCGCAGCTCGGTGGGTTTCGCCCGCGACGACGCCCAGGAGGCCCACGACCGCATGCGTTCCACGGTGATGGACGAGGTCAAGCGGGCGTTCAACCCCGAGTTCCTGAACCGCATCGACGAGGTGATCGTCTTCCGGGCCCTGGGCCGAAAGGAGATCGAGCAGATCGTGCGGATCCTCCTCGATGAGGTCAAGCTCCGCCTGGCCGAGCACCGCCTGGACCTGAGCCTCACTCCCCCGGCGGTCTCCCTCCTGGTGGAGAAGGGCTTCGATCCGAAGATGGGGGCGCGGCCGCTCCGCCGGGCCATCCAACGACTCATCGAGGACCCCCTGGCCGAGCTGGTGCTGGCGGGAAAATTCGTCCCGGGCGGCGTGATCCGGATCGGTCGCCGGGGAGACGAACTCACCTTCGAGGAGCGGGAACGCGAGTCCGCGGAGAACAGCGAGAGGGTGGAGCAGGGTGCATAGACGGCTTCCGGGGGGGAGCCGTCCGACTGAGTTTCTCCTCCTTCTGATTCTCTTCCTGCTTGGTTCTGGGCCCGGGAAAGCCCGGGCCCAGGTGCCGTCTGCGCCGCCCGACACCGTGGCCTCGGTGCGCGTGGTCGGCAACGAGACCGTGGACACCGATCTGGTCCTTAGGGCCTTCGCCCTTCCCGCCGGAGCCCGGTACTCGGCGGACGCGGTGCGCCGGGGCATCCGCCACCTCTACGACCTCGGTTTCTTCAACGACATCCAGGTGACCGGGGAGGTGGGCGAGCGGGGCGTCGCCCTCACCGTCCACGTCACCGAGAATCCCCGGGTGGGGTCGGTGGAATTCACCGGCAACAAGAAGATCAAGAAGAAGGATCTCATCACCGCCACCGGCGAGCTGACCGGACGAATGGCCGATGACCGGCTTCTCTCCCTGGTCCAGCGGAGGATCCACGACGCCTACCGGCAGAAGGGATACACCCGGGCCAAGATCACCCCCCGGTTCCTGGCCGGGGACTCCGAGTCCCGGCGCATCCTCCTGGTGGAGATCGACGAGGGCCCCAAGGTGCGGGTGGAGAAGATCCGCTTCGACGGGGCCCACCAGCTCGACGCCGGCGACCTCAAGGGAGCGATGAAACAGGGGACCACCGGATTCCTGAAGGGCGGGGTCCTGAAGCCCGACGTGCTGGTCGAGGACATGAAGCGCATCGAAGAGGAGATGGGCAAACAGGGGTTCAGGGACGGCAAGGTCCTCAAGTACGACGTCGTCCCCGGCTCCAAAGACGACCGGGTGGTGGTCGAGGTCCAGGTGGAGGAGGGTCAGCGTTACTACGTGGGTGGGGTGAAGTGGGCCGGGAACCAGGCGGTGCCGACTCCGGCCCTCTACGGGCTCACCCAGCTGGAGCCGGGAGCGGTCTTCAACCAGGAGAAAGTGGACAGGACGGTGGAGGAGGCCATCGGGGCCTACGCGGACCGGGGTTACATCTATCTGAACATCCAGCCGGACTACGTGACCGCGGACTCCACCGTGGATGTCACCTTCCAGGTGACGGAGGGAAAACCCTCCCACGTCCACGACATCCTCATCAGCGGAAACACCCGAACCAAGGAGAAGGTCATCCGGCGGGAGCTGGCCATCCGGCCGGGGGATCTCTTCCGACGGAATCTCCTGGTCCGCAGCAATCGGATGCTCCAGCAGCTCGGGTACTTCAGCAATGTGGAGGTGAACTCCAAGCCGGTGCCCGGGTCCAACGACATCGATCTCACCCTGAACGTGGAGGAGAAACAGGTCGGCACCGCGTCGGCGGGTTTCGGCTTCTCCAGCTCGGTGGGGCTCACCGGTTTCATGGAGCTGGGCCACACCAACCTGTTCGGGAACGGCCAGAGCCTGAACCTCCGCATGGAACGGGGCAGCCAGCGCAACAACGCCGAGCTCTCGTTCACCGAACCCTGGTTCCTGGGGACGCCGACCTCCACCGGGATCGATCTGTTCAGCACCAACCGGATCTACCAGGGGCCCGATCTGAACCTGGAGATCCGCCAGGTGGGGGGGGCCATCCGGGTGGGCCGTCCCCTTCCCATCCCATACGTGAAGCTCTTCGCCACCTACGGCCTCCAGAACCAGTCGGTGGTGGACGAGACGAGCATCTCCACCTCCAGCGACAGCACCGGAACCGGTGTTTCGAGTTCCCTCTTCGTCACCGGCTTCCGGCTCGATCAGGAGACCGCGCTGACCTCGAACCTGGCGCTCAGCCTGGTCCGCAACTCGACCAACGATCCCCTCTATCCCACCGTGGGCTCCAACGAGAAGCTCCGGGTGGAAATGGCGGGTGGACCGCTGGGGGGCGATCAGGTCTACCAGAAGTACGAGCTCGACCTGGCCCACTACATGAAGACGATCGAGGCGGGGAAGTGGCACGCGGTCCTGATGCCCCGGGTCCGGCTGGGAATGGTGGGGGACGCCTTCCGGAACGACCCGTTCCTTCCCGACGCCTGGTCCTATGAGACCGGTATCCCCGAGGGCGCGGTGCTGGACTCGGTGAGCCTGGGCCTGGGGACCTCGGTGGCGGTCCCGGTGCCGCGGCACTACAAGCGCTACCCCCCGGAATCCAACGAGCTCTTCCGCCTGGGAGGAACCACCTTTGACGCCCTCCGTGGTTACGATGATTTCGAGGTCGTACCCTCGGACAACGTCGGCCGTCGGTTCCTGGTCAGCCGCTACATCCGGAGCGTTCAGGTCGATAGCGTGACCACGGCTCAGGACACCAGCTACTCCGTGTCGTCGAGTCCGGTCTACTATCCGGGCGGACGGTACATGGCCGCCTTCACCCTCGAGTGGCAGTTTCCCATCGCCGATCCCCTCCACGCCCTGCTCTTCACCGATTGGGGCGGGACCTGGAATCGGGTGGAGGATTTCCGGTGGGACGACATCCACAAGAGCGTGGGACTCGGGCTCCGCATGGAGGTGCCGCTCCTGGGCCTGATCGGCTTCGACTACGGTTATGGTTTCGACCGGCTGAATCGATCCACGGGGCGGTACGACCGCAAGGGATGGCAGCCTCACATTCAGTTCGGTCGGATCTTCTGAACCGGATTTGCCGGCCAGGGGGATCCGCCGACTCGACCCAAATCGGAAATTCGGCGAGGGCAGGGCGAGTCCCGCCCGCAGAGGAGGACCAGTCGTGTTGCGACGCATGATCCAGGGAACTATCTTTCTGGCTGTCTTTTTGCTAGGATTTCCCGCCGTTCCGGCGCGGGCGGCGGACCTGAAGCTGGGCTTCATCGATTCCGAGCGTATCTTCGCCGAGTTTCACGGGACCAAGGACGCCCAGTCCCAGTTCAATCAGCAGGTCGAGCAGTGGAACAAGGAGCTGGAGACGAAGAAGCAGGAGCTGGATCAGCTCCAGAAGGACTATGAGAGCCAGAGCTTGATCCTGAGCGAGCCCAAGCGACGGGAGCGGGAAGAAGAAATCCAGAAGAAGCGGAGCGAACTCGACCAGTTCACCCAGGAGATCTGGGGGCCCACCGGAAAGGTGGCCAAGCGAAACCAGGAGCTCACCCAGCCCATCGTGGACAAGATCCGCGAGGTGCTGACCAACATCGGACAGAGCGAAGGCTATTCGATCATCTTTGACGCCACCGACGGCAACATCGTGTACGCCAACGACGCCTTCGATCTCACCGACCGGGTGGTGGCGGTTCTGAACGAGGATCAGGGGACACCCCAGCAGCAAACACCCCCGGCGCAGCCGCCGCAGGGGCAAAACAGGTAGCCCGCCCGGCGGTCGGCGAACCGGGAGCCCGCTGAGGTCCGGAGATCGGCCTCTTCCGGGATCGAGGACGGAACATGCAGTTCAGCTTGGGAGACATCGCCCGGCGCCTGGGCGCGGATTTGGAGGGGAACCCGGAGATCCCGGTGAACGGGGTCTCGGGGATCACCGACGCCGGTCCCGGCCAGATCACCTTCCTCGCCAACCCCAAGTATGCGGCCGAGGTCCCGGGAACCCGGGCGTCGGCGGTCATCGTCCCCCGGGATTACGGCGGCGGTTCCGCGGCCGCCCTGATCCGCGCCGACGATCCCTACGTGGGCTTCATCCAGGTGCTCCGCATGTTCAGCGAGGGCTCTCGCGAACGGCCGGCCGGCGTGCATCCCACCGCGGTGGTGGATCCGACCGCCCGGCTGGGGCCGGGGGTCTCGGTGGGGGCGCTGTGCGTGGTCGAGGCGGGGGCGGTGCTTGGGGAAGGGGTGGTTCTCGCCCCGGGAGTGTTCGTGGGTCGCGATTCGGTCCTCGGCGACGGCTCCTACCTGTACCCCAACGTCACCGTGCGGGAAGACGTGATCCTGGGAAAGCGGGTCACCGTTCACTGTGGAACCGTGCTCGGCTCGGACGGATTCGGCTACGTGCGCCACAACGACCACCACGAGAAGATCCCCCAGCTGGGCTCGGTGGTGATCGGCGACGACGTGGAGATCGGGGCCAACGTGGCGGTGGACCGCGCCACCATGGGGGCGACCCGGATCGGTAGCGGGGTCAAGATCGACAACCTGGTTCATGTCGCCCACAACGTGGTGATCGGCGAGAACACCCTCCTGGTGGCGCAGGTGGGGATTTCCGGGTCCACCCAGGTGGGCAAGGACGTGACCGTGGCCGGGCAGGCGGGATTGGCGGGGCATATCACGATCGGGGACCGGGCCATGGTGGGGGCCCAGGCCGGGGTGACCAAGTCCGTCGCCGCCGACGCCCGGGTATCGGGATATCCGGCCATGGAGCACGACCGGGCGCGTCGATTGAACGCCTACACCCGCAAGCTCCCCGCGCTTTTCGAGCAGCTGAAGGACATGGAGAAGCGGATCCGAGAGATGGAGGAGGAGAGGAACGGCCACCACCGGGGCCAGACCGCGGACCCACGGCCGGAGCGCCGGGAGAAGGTTCTGTGAAGGATCTTCAGGCCACGCTGGCCGGCGAGATCTCCTACGAAGGGGTCGGCCTCCACACCGGCGAGAACTGCCGGGTGACCTTCAAGCCCGCTCCTCCCGGGAGCGGCATCACCTTCATCCGGACCGACCTTCCCGGCCGTCCCGAAGTCAGGGTTGCGCCGGAGAACGCGGTCTACGATTCCGAGCAGGGCCGGCGCACCATCCTGCGTGACGGCGCCGCCGAAGTGCACACCGTGGAGCATCTCCTGGCCGCGGTGCGCGGGGTGGGGATCGACAACCTGCGGATCGAGGTCGGCGCCCGCGAGCCGGGGGAGCCGGGGGACGGAAGCGCCGCCCCCTACGTGGCTCTCTTCCGCGAGGCGGGGATCGAACAACAGGACGTTGAACGCCGGTACTTCGAGATTCCCCACCCGGTGCACTTCAACCAGGGGCGGGCGGAGCTGGTTGGGCTCCCGTACCCCGGGCTCCGGGTCTCCTTCACCATCCAGTACGACAACCCGGTCATCGGCACCCAGTACGCCTCTTTCGACGTCGTGCCGGAGGTCTTCCAGACGGAGATCGCTCCCGCCCGCACCTTCGTCCTGCGCCGCGACGTGGATTCGCTCCTGACCGCGGGAATGATCCTCGGAGGCACCCTGGAGAACGCGGTGGTGGTCGAGGAGGACCGGGTGGCCAACCGGGACGGATTGCGTTTTCCGGACGAGTTCGTCCGGCACAAGGTGCTGGACCTGCTCGGCGACCTGAGCCTGCTGGGCCTCCCGGTGCGGGGGCACGTCATGGCCTGGAGATCGGGCCACGAGAGCCACGTGGAGTTCGTGAAGTCGCTGGCCGCGGCGGAGCGTCGGGCCACCGGGTTCGACCTCCCGCCCCGTCCGGACGGCAAGAACCACTTCTGGGACATCGAGGCGATCACCCAGATCATGCCCCACCGCTATCCGTTCCTCCTGGTGGACCGTATTCTGGAGCTGACCGACGAGCGGGTGGTGGGGATCAAGAACGTCACGCTCAACGAACCCTATTTCAGCGGGCACTTTCCCGGTCATCCCATCATGCCCGCGGTGCTGATCATCGAGGCGATGGCCCAGACCGGGGGAATCCTTCTCCTCAACAAGGTGGAACGGCCCAAGGACAAGCTCGTCTATTTCATGGGCATCGACGGGGCCAAGTTCCGCCGCCCGGTGCGGCCGGGGGACCAGGTGCGGTTCGAACTCGAGATGCTGAAGCTCAAGGGCAGGATCTGCAAGATGGTGGGTAAGGCGTTCGTGGATGGGAGTCTCGTCGCCGAAGCGGAGCTTCTCTCCAGCGTCGTGGATCGCTGACCCGGGGTATGGACCATCCGGGTCAAGGGGGGGATCATGGCTGAGATCGCCGCCACCGCGGTGGTGGACCGCAAGGCGGAACTGGCGGCCGATGTGGAGGTAGGGCCCTACGCGATCATCGGGCCCAACGTGCGCATCGGGGGGGGGACCACGGTGGGCGCCCACGCCTACCTGGACGGCCATACCGAGATCGGACGCGATTGCCGGGTTTTCCCCCACGCCGTGGTGGGGACGCCTCCCCAGGATCTCAAGTTCCGGGGGGAGAAGACCTGGCTTCGGATCGGCGATCGCACCGTGGTCCGCGAATTCGCCACCCTGAACCCGGCCACCGCCGAGGGCCAGGCCACCGTGGTGGGAACCGACTGTCTGCTCATGGCCTACTCCCACGTCGCCCACAACTGCATCCTCGGGGACCACGTCATTCTCGCCAACTCGGTGAACCTGGCCGGGCACGTCCGGGTGGACGAGCACGCGATCATCGGCGGAGTGACCCCGGTCCACCAGTTCGTGCGGGTGGGGGCCCATTCCTTCATCGGGGGCGGTTCCCGGATCCCCCAGGATGTCGCTCCCTATACCAAGGTGGCGGGGAACCCCGCCGAGGCCTTCGGCCTGAACGCGGTGGGTCTCCTGCGCCGCGGGTTCTCCCCGGAGACGGTGGCTGCGTTGAAGCTGGCCTATCGACTCTTTTTCCGGAGCAAGCTGACGGTGCGCGAGGCGGCCGAACGGGTCCGCGCGGAGGTGCCTCCGACCCCCGAGGTGGAACGCTTCACCGAGTTCATGCTGACCTCCGAACGGGGCGTTACCCGGTGACCTCCCCGCCCCGCCGGCTCCGAATCGCGGTCCTCGGCGTGGGCTATCTGGGCGCGCGCCACGCCGAGAAGCTGGCCGGCGCCCCGGGGTTCGAGCTGACCGCGGTATACGACCGCGACCCCGGGCGCGCGGCGCGGGTGGCCGGGGAGCTGGGAACGCTCGCCGCGGCCTCGATGGACGATGCGTTGGAGCGGGCTGACGCGGTGGTGGTCGCCACCAGCACGTCCTCCCATCGCGCCGCGGTGGAATCGGCGCTGGCCGCCGGCCGTCCGGTCCTGGTGGAGAAGCCCTTGACCGGACGGGTGGAGGACGCGGAATTCCTGGTGGCCCGGGCCCGGGAAGCGAACCTCGTTCTTCACGTGGGGCACGTGGAGCGATTCAACCCGGCCATTCGCGGCCTCCTGGGAAGGATCCCGGCTCCACTGTTCGTGGAGAGTCATCGTCTGGCCTCCCTGGTTCCCCGGAACCTCGATCTCGACGTGATCCAGGACCTGATGGTTCACGATCTGGACCTGGCCATCGCCTTCGTGGGGGAGGAGCCGGAGTCGGTGGACGCCTCGGGGGTGGCGGTGCTCACCGACCGGGTGGACATCGCCAACGCCCGGCTCCGCTTCCCGGGCGGGGCCACCGCCAACCTCACCGCGAGCCGGGTCTCCCTGGAACGGGTCCGCAAGTTCCGCATGTTCCTCCCCGGAACCTATGTCTCCGCCGATTGCGCCGCCCGCACCACCCACGTTTACCGCCTGCGCGAGGAGCGGGACGAACTCCTCCGTGAGGTGCTCCGCTCGGGGGGCGCCCTGGACATGCTCAAGGTCCTCGATCACCGGGTGGAGGGGCCGGAAGGGGAGGATCCCCTGAGCGCCGAGCACGACGCCTTCCGTCGCGCCGTCTTCGGGGAGGCCAACGAGGGAGTGACCGGGGAGCGGGCCCTGGCCACGCTCCGGGCGATGGTGGCGGTCGAGGAGGCGGTGGCGAGGCAGTCCGGGGGGCGCTGATGGCCTGGCGCCTTTTCGTCTCCGCGGGGGAAACCTCCGGGGACCGGCATGCCGCCGCGCTGGTCCGCGCGCTCCGTAGGCGGGTCGGCGAGGTGGAGGTGGTGGGCCTGGGGGGAGAGCGTCTGGCCGCGGAGGGGGCGCGGCTCCTGGCCCGGGTGGAGGACCTCTCGGTGCTCGGCTTCGCCGAGGTGGCGCGCCGCCTTCCCTTCTTCCGGCGGCTCATGAACGAGGCGACCGAGGAGATCGAACGCTTCGACCCCCACGTGGTCCTTCCGGTGGACTATCCCGGTTTCAACCTCCGCCTGGCTCGCCGCGCCCGCGCCCGCGGGAAGCCGGTGGTCTACTACATCGCCCCCCAGGTCTGGGCCTGGCGGCGGGAGCGGCGGCCGGGAATCGCCCGCGCGGTGGACCACCTCCTGGTCGTCTTTCCCTTCGAGGAGGCGCTGTTCCGGGAGGCGGGGATCGATGCGACCTTCGTGGGGCACCCTCTGCTCGACGAGGAGCTCGAACTCCCCACACGTGAGGCGGTCCGCGAGCGGCTGGGCATCGCGGCCGACGCGCCGCTCCTGGCCCTCCTTCCCGGAAGCCGGGCCCAGGAGGTCCGCCACATTCTCCCGCCCCTGGTGGCGGGGACGAAGGGGCTCTCCGAGGCGCGGGTGGCGGTGAGTCGGGCTCCGGGGGTCCCGGAGGCCCTCTACGCGCCGGCCGAGGCGGCGGGGTTTCCCCTCTGGCCGGGGGCCGGCCCGGCCCTGGCCCGGGCCGCCGACGCCGCCCTGGTGGCCAGCGGCACCGCCACCCTGGAAACCGGTCTTCAGGGCACCCCCCTGTGCGTGGTCTACCGCACCGGGACGGTGAACTGGCACCTGGCGCGGGCGCTGGTGAAGTTACGCACCGTGGGACTGGTCAATATTGCCGCGGGTGGGGCAAGGATCCCCGAACTCCTCCAGGGGGACCTGGAGCCCGAGGGGGTGGCCGCGGTGGCCCGGCGGCTCCTCTTCGATCCCGCGGAGCGGGCCGAGCAGGCCCGCTACCTGGCGCCGCTACGGGAGCGCCTGGGGGGCGGGGGAGCGGCGGAGCGGGCCGCCGAGGTGGTGGCGGGAGTTCTGACCGGGGGGCGGCGGTGAACGGCCCCGGTGCGCCTCCAGGCGCGTCCGGCGGGAGAGAGCGCAAACGCTCGAGATACTTCCGGCCTCTCCGCCGCCCGTTGCGAAGCCTCGGCGCGTGGATGGGAGCGGCCGCGCTCCGCCTGAGCGGCCAGTTCACCCGGGTTCATTATCTTCATCAGGAACGTGAGACAGAAGCCCTGAGCCGTTATGAGTCGGTGATTTACACGGTGTGGCACGGCCGCATGTGGCTTCCCGTCGCCCGGCTTGGCCACACCGGAGCCGCGGTGCTGGTGAGCCTCTCCGAGGACGGCGAGGTGATCGCCCGCGCCGCCCGGGCCCTGGGATTCCGACCGGTTCGGGGGAGCACCAGCCGGGGAGGGAAGGAAAGCTTTGCCGAACTGGCCGCGTGGCTCGAGAGCGGCCGGTCGGTGGCACTTACCCCCGACGGCCCCCGCGGGCCGCTCCATCGGGCGGCGATGGGAGCGGTGGCCCTGGCCGCGCGGGCGGGACGGCCGATCGTCCCCGTGGGGGCGGCTTCGCGCCCCGCCTGGTCCTTTCGGTCCTGGGACCGCTTCCAGGTCCCGCGGCCGGGGGCGCGCGGGGTGATCGTGTACGGCGAACCCCTCCTCGTTCCCGCCGGTGGGGACCTCGAGCCCTGGCGGCGGCGGCTGGAGGCCGCGCTGGACGCGGTGGAGGGCGAGGCGGACCGGGAGGCGAGGCGATGAACGGGACCCTGGCCGCCTATCGTGCGCTCACCGCGCTGGCCGAGCCGCTCACCGGCGTGGCCCTTCGAATCGGTGCGCGCGAGGAGAGCGCCGCGCTCCATGCCGAGCGCCTGGCCCGTATCGCCGGGCCCGAGGCGGAGACGTGGTGGCACGCCGCTTCCCTGGGCGAGGTGGCCGCTCTGGAGCCGATTCTCACCCTGGCCCACCGGCATGGCGCCGCCGGTCGATTCGTGGTCACGACCTCCACCGTGACCGGGCGCCGGGCGGCGGAGTCGCTCTGGGGCGAGGCGGTGAGCCTGGCCCCCCTCGATCTTCCCCGCGCGATGGGACGCGCGTTCGCACGCCGCCGTCCCCGGAGCCTGGTCCTGGTGGAGACCGAGCTCTGGCCGAACTGGCTCATCGAGGCCCGGAGGCGGGGCACGGCGGTCTCGGTGGTGAACGGCCGCATCTCCGACCGCGCCTTCCCGCGCTACCGGCATCTGGCCGGGTTGTTCCGTCCGCTTCTCGCCGGCCTTCGTGCGGTGGCCGCACGGAGCGACGTCGACGCCGATCGGTTCATCGGCCTCGGGGCGCCGGGCGATGCGGTCCGGGTCACCGGGAACCTGAAACATGACCGACTGGCCGAAGCCGCGCCGGCTTCCCTGCCGTGGACCGGCGCCGCGGTGTGGACGGTGGGAAGCCTTCGTCCCGGGGAGGAACGGGCGGTCCTGGCCGCGTTCGAAACGCTCCGCGGCGCGCATCCGGACCTCCGCCTGGTTCTCGCCCTCCGCCACCCCGATGCGTGGAACGCCCTCGACCGCGACCTGGAACGCCGCGGCCTTCGCGCCGCGCGCCGGAGCCGTCCCGCCGCCGCAGACGAGCGGGCGGAGGTGCTGATCGTGGACACCCACGGCGAGCTTCCCGGCCTCTACGCGGCCTCGACGGCGGCGTTCGTGGGCGGGACCCTGGTGCCGGTGGGAGGTCACAACGTGCTGGAGGCGGCGGTGGGCGGAGCCCCGGTGCTCTTCGGACCGTACTTGGCCAACGTGGCCGAGGACGCCGAGGCGCTCCTGGCCGCGGGGGGGGCGCGAACGGTAACCGACGCGAACTCCCTGGCCCGGGCCCTGGACACCTGGCTGGGCGATCCCGCCGCGCGCGAGCGGGCGGCAGGGGCGGCGCGGGAAACCGCCCGGGCGCTCCGCGGGGCGTCGGCGCGGACGCTGGAGTTCCTGATCGAGCGGGGCGTCCTGATCCCGGAAACCGGGCGATGAAGGATCTCGAGAACGGCCCCGGCGGGTGGGCGCGTCTCCTGGAGCCCGCCTACCGGCTCGGGGCCTCGGTGTTCCACGGTCTCCACGATCGCGGGGTGATGCCGGTGGAGCGGCTGCCGGTCCCGGTGCTATCGGTGGGTAACCTGGTGGTGGGGGGGACGGGGAAGACCCCGGTGGTCCGGGCGCTGGCCGAGGCCGCGCGCCGCTCGGGCCGGCGGCCGGTCATCCTCACCCGAGGCTATGGCGGCAACGGTTCGGGAGTGCTTCGCGACGGACGGTGGGCCGGGGTCGCCGCCTCCGCCGTCACCGCGGGGGACGAGCCGTTGCTTCTCAGTCGCGCCCTACCCGAGGTGCCGGTGGTGGTGGGGAAGGACCGGGGAGCCGGCGCCTGCGCCTACCTCGACGCGGGGGAATCGGTGGATCTCTTCATCCTCGACGACGGGTTCCAGCATCGCCGGCTCCACCGGAACCGGGATCTGGTTCTCCTCGACGCGGCAAGCCCCCTGGGAAACGGGCGGCTTCTCCCCGCCGGACCCCTTCGCGAACCCCCCGAGCGCCCTTCGCCGGGCGGATCACGTGCTCCTCACCGGGGGTCGGGAAGATCTCCCGATCACCGAATCGGTGCGGGCGCTCCTCGATCTCCATGCGCCGGGACGCCCCCGCTCCCGGGCGTGGACCCGGCCGGGGCGGCTCACCCTTCTCCACGGCGGCTCCGCCGCCGCCGCGCCGTCCCTCCGCGGCCTGGCCGTGCACGGGGTGGCGGGGATCGCCCGTCCCCGGCGCTTCCGGGCTCTCCTGGAGGAGGCGGGCGCGGAGATCCGTGGGTGGTCCGAGTACCGAGACCACCACCGGTTCATCGAGCGCGAGGTGCGGGCGGAAGAAACCGCGGCGCGCTCGCGCGGATCGGTCCCGGTGACCACCACCAAGGACCGGATGCGGCTCGAGGACCTGGCCGACCCCGAGGCGGGGTGGCTGGTGGTCGAAGCCTCGGTGGAGGTGGAGGGGGGTTGGGACCGGCTCCTGAGCGAGCTCCTCGCCTGAGCGCCGGGGGAGCAGGAAAACGGGGACGGCCTCACGACCGTCCCCGTCCTACCCGTCTGGTTCCGCGCTCTACTGGTCGCTGTAATCGCCGATGTCGACGGCAAGCCCACGGGTCAGGGTGATCTTGTCGCCGCTCGTCTCCTCGACGCCGTAGAAGGTGATCTCGGCGGACGCCTTGTACTCCACCGCGGTGTTGCCGGAACAGGCGCCACCCACCGGGCCGAGGCAGGAGATGGGGGGAAGGACCTTGTCGCCTCCACTCACCACCAGGATCGAGCCCTGACCGGTCTGTCCGATCGGGACCACGGAGTTCATGGCCCCGCCGCGGACGTTCTTCAGATCCACCGAGCCGTTCCCGTCCAGGTCGACGCCGTCGGCGTGATTCTTGTCCGCCCAGACCAGGTCGTAGGCGTAGAACCGGACCGATCCGAAGGGCTCGCCGGGCTGGATGGTGAGCGCGCTGTCGTGGGGGCGGCTCTGGAAGGTCACCTCGACCACGTCCACGGGGATGAAGTCGTCGGTGGGATCGTCCTTCTTGCTACCCAGGTTGTAGACATCGCTCAAGAGCGGCTGGTTCCCGTTCAGCGAGACGATGTCCACGATGTTGCGGGTATCGCCGCCCTGTTCCTTGCAACCGTTGACCGTCACACCCAGAGCCGTGACTCCAAGAATCATGACGAGCGCGACCACCCAGGGCAGACGACGATGGTTTTTCATCCTCTCTCCTCCTTGTCGAACAGGCCTCCGGGTCGACCACGCGGAAGCGACGGCCGCGGCACTCGGTGACCGCAGGCCCGGGAGGCGGAGAATCGGTTCCCGCATCCCGCACCGGAAGGCGATCTGTCAGCCGGTCGGGGCCATGGGGAACCCGGCGGCGGACGCCTCGATCTATACCGATATCGGACCCCCGGCTCCGGGACATGAACCGTCCCGGCGCGCCCTCCGTGCCGGTGGGGTATTTGGCCCCGACCGTCGGTCTCCCGACGGGCTGCCGGCTTGAGAGGGGGGAGCCCTTCCGCTATGATCGTCCTTTGGTCCTCCAACTTGAGTCGGTTCAACCCATAAAGGCCCCGCCATGGTGATCGAAGCCCCCCGCTACACCGACACCCTGATCATCGGCTCGGGACTGGCCGGCCTCTGGTGCGCTCTCCAAGCCAGCCAGTGGGGCTCGGTTACCGTGATCACGAAAAAGGAGCGGGCGGAGTCCAACACCAACTACGCCCAGGGGGGGATCGCCGCGGTCCTGGATCCCGAGGACCACGCCGACCTCCATGCCCGGGACACCCTCATCGCGGGGGCGGGGCTCTGCCACCCCGACGTGGTGCAGATGGTGGTCGAAGAGGGTTCCCCCCTGGTGCGGAAGCTGATGGAGATGGGGGTCGAGTTCAGCCGCGCCGGCAACGGGAACCTCGAGCTGGGTCGCGAAGGCGGCCACTCCAAGCGACGCATCGTCCACGCCGCCGACCGCACCGGGGCCGCGGTGGAGAAGGCGCTCCTGGCCGCGGTGGCCGCCCGCGGCAACATCACCATGCTGGAGCACTTCTTCGCAGTTGACCTGATCCTCGCCTCGCGCATGTCCCGGGGCACTTCCGAGGACGGAGAAGCCTGCTGGGGGGCCTACGTCCTCACCCCCGACCACCGTTCGGTGATCCCGTTCCAGGCCAAGGCCACCGTCCTGGCTTCGGGCGGATGCGGGAAGGTGTACCTGTACACCAGCAACCCGGACATCGCCACCGGGGACGGCGTGGCGATGGCCTTCCGGGCCGGGGCGCGGGTGTCGAACCTGGAGTTCATCCAGTTCCACCCCACCTGCCTCTATCACCCCCGGGCCAAGCGATTCCTGATCACCGAAGCCCTGCGTGGGGAAGGCGCGGTGCTTCGCCGCCTGGACGGCGAGGAGTTCATGAAGGCCCACGACTCCCGCGGCGATCTGGCCCCTCGGGACATCGTGGCCCGGGCCATCGACTTCGAGATGAAGACCCGGGGAGAGAATCATGTCTGGCTCGACGCCACCGCCCTCGGGGGCGCCTTCCTCGAAAAGCGGTTCCCCCAGGTGGTCCAGGGGTGCCGCTCCTACGGGATCGATCCGGCCACCGAGCCGATCCCGGTGGTTCCCGCCGCGCACTACATGTGCGGCGGGGTGCGCGCACGACTCAACGGAGCCACCGATATCCCCCGGCTCTATGCGGTGGGGGAGGTGGCGCACACCGGCCTTCACGGCGCCAACCGTCTGGCCTCGAACTCCCTCCTGGAAGCCCTGGTATTCTCACACCGGGCCGCCCACGATCTGCGCCCCTGGGTGGAGGGCTCTCCGCCCCCCCGGGCCGATCCCTGGGTCGTGCCCAGCAGCGGCCAACCCCGGGAGGACGTCATCATCAATCACAACTGGGACGCGGTCCGCCGGTTGATGTGGGACTACCTGGGGATCGCGCGCTCCGACGAGCGCCTGACCGCCGCCGCACCGCGGCTGGCTCTCATCCGCCAGGACGTGGAGCGGTTCTACCGGCGTTTCGAGGTGGATCCGGACCTTCTGGAGCTCCGCAACATCACCCTGATCGCCGACATCATCCTTCGAATGGCCGGCGCCAGGAAGGAGAGCCGCGGGTTGCACATCAACCGGGACTATCCCGCTCCGGACGACGTGCACTTCCGCCGGGACTCCGTCCTCGGCCGCATCGGCGACGTGAGCTGGAGCGATACCATTCCGCAGCCGGAATCGGTGGTGGGTTGAGATGAGCGGGAGCGACGAGGACTACGAAGCCACCCTGGACCGGGTGCTGGAACGCGACACCCGCTACGCCCGGGAGGCCTACTTCTTCGTGCAGGCAGCCCTGGATTTCTTCCAGCGCACCCATCACCGGGGCAGGGAGAAGGAGCATCTCACCGGGCCGCAACTCCTCAAGGGAGTCCGGGAGATGGCCATCCGGGAGTACGGGCCCATGGCCCGCTCGGTGTTGAACTTCTGGGGCCTCAAGCGGGGCGAGGACGTGGGCGAGGTGGTATACAACCTGATCGAGGTGGGCCTCATGGCCAAGACCGACGAGGACCGCAAGGAGGACTTCGGCGGGGTCATGGCGTTCGATCAGAGCATGGACGAAGAGACCTCCTGGTAGGAGACGTACCGTGGTAGACGGTGATTTCGAAGACCGATGGGGAAATTTCCGGGAGCTGGTGGAGCACCTGTTTCTGGAACCGGGCCGGAGCAGCGTGGAGGCCGATGTGGTGTGGTATCCGGCCACCGACGCCTACGAGACGGACACCGAGTTCGTGATCCGGATGGACTTGAGCGGGGTGAACCGCGAGGACATCCAGGTGATCATGCGCTCCCGGATCGTCCACGTTCGGGGACTCCGGCGGGACGACACGCCCCCCGGCCGGAAGACCTTTCATAAGATGGAAATCGCGATGGGCCCCTTCGCCCGAAGCATTCAGGTGCCCGAGAGCTTTGCCGCCGCGGCCGCGGCGGCGACTTACCGCGACGGGGTGCTGGAGATCCGGCTCAAGGCCCGTCCCCGGGCGAAAGCCCAGGAACATCAAATTGAGGTGGAATAGGGACGATGGTTGATTCGACGATAACGGTCAAGACCGACTCCGGTCAGTCGCTCGAGATCCCCACCGTCCTCCCCCTGGTTCCCCTCAAGGACGTGGTGGCCTTCCCGTACATGATGTTTCCCCTGGTGGTGAGCGATCGGGAGCTCCTGGACCCGATCGACGAGGCCCTGGCCGGGAGCAAGATGATCGGGTTGTTCACGGTGGAAGCCGGGGAGGATGAGGGGGGCCCGGAGGCGGACTCCCCGAACGACCCGGGAAGGGACGGCGCCGCCGGGAGGCGGAATCACGAGGGAGAAAGCTCCGAGGTCGGGGCGCGGGCCCGCCCGGTGGCCTCGGTTTCCGAGCTGTCCGGCACCGGAACCGCGGCCATCATCCACAAGATGCTGCGCTTTCCGGACGGCGGGATGCGTCTCCTGGTCCAGGGAGTGGCCCGGATCAAGCTGGTGGAGCTGATCCAGCAGAGCCCCTTCCTCAAGGGACGGGTGGAGGTGGTGACGGGGGAAAAGCAGGTCTCGCGTCGCGGGGAAGCGCTCCGTCGGAACGCGCTCGAGCTCTTCCAGAAGCTGGTGGACGCCACCGGGTATCTGTCCGAGGAACTCAAGGTGGTCGCTCTGAACGTGGACGACCCGGGTCGGTTGGCCGACTTCCTCGGAGCGAATCTCAACCTCAAGCTGACCGACAAGCTGGCGCTCCTCGAGGAGCGGGACTCGGAGAAGCGGCTGGAGCGGGTCACCGCCTTCATGGTGCGGGAGCTGGACATCCTTGCCCTGGGGCGCCGGATCCAGGATCAGGTCCAGAGCGAGATGGAGAAGACCCAGCGCGAGTTCTACCTGCGTCAGCAGCTGAAGGCCATCCAGAAGGAGCTGGGCGGGGAGGAGGAGAATCCCGAGCTGGCCGAGCTCATGAAGCGGATCGATGAGGCGGAGATGCCGGAGGCGGCCCACGAGGCCACCCTGAAGGAATTCGACCGCCTGAAGGTCATGCCGCCCCAGGCCGCGGAGTACACCGTGGCCCGCACCTACATCGACTGGATGCTCCAGGTGCCGTGGAAGGGGGTGAAGCGCCCGGCCATCGATATCGCCAAGGCGGAGGCGATCCTGAACCAGGACCACTTCGACCTGACCGAGGTGAAAGAGCGGATCATCGAGTACCTTGCCGTGCGGAAGCTCACCCAGCATCCCCGAAGCCCCATCCTCTGCCTGTCGGGGCCGCCCGGAGTGGGGAAGACCTCCCTCGGCCAGTCGATCGCGCGGGCGCTGGGGCGGCCTTTCGTGCGCCTGTCCCTGGGCGGCCTCCACGACGAGGCGGAGATCCGGGGCCACCGGCGCACCTACATCGGAGCCATGCCCGGACGGATCGTCCAGGGGGTGGCGTCGGCCAAGTCCCCCGACCCGGTGTTCATGCTGGACGAGGTGGACAAGGTGGGCGCGGACTTCCGCGGCGATCCCACCTCGGCGCTCCTCGAGGTGCTCGACCCGGCGCAGAACAACAGCTTCCAGGACAACTACCTGAACGTTCCCTACGATCTCTCCCGGGTTCTCTTCATCACCACCGCCAACGTGCTCTACTCCATCCCCGGCCCGCTCCGGGACCGCATGGAAGTGATCGAGCTTCCCGGCTACACCACCCAGGACAAGGTGGAGATCGCCCGGCGCTACCTGGTGCCGCGGGCCCTGGCCGACAACGGCATCGGCGGCAAGCACCTCCGGATCGCCCGCTCCGCCCTTTCCACCATCGCCAACGAGTATACCCACGAGGCGGGGGTCCGGGAGCTGGAGCGCCAGATCAACCGGGTGGCCCGCAAGGTGGCCACGCGGGTGGCCCGCGGGAAACGGGTGAAGGCCTCGGTCACCCGGAAGAACATCGCCGACTACCTGGGCCAGTCCAAGGTGTTCCGCGAGAAGCGGGAACGCAAGAACCGGGTCGGGGTGGTGACCGGTCTGGCCTGGACCCCCTACGGCGGGGAGATTCTCTTCGTCGAGGCCACGCGCATGCCGGGACGGGGGAACCTCACCCTGACCGGCCAGCTCGGCGACGTGATGCGGGAGTCGGCCATCGCCGCGCTCTCCTACGTCCGTTCCCACGCCGATGATCTGGGGGTGGAGCGGCCCGAATTCGAGCAGACCGATTTCCACATCCACGTTCCGGCCGGAGCCATGCCCAAGGACGGGCCTTCGGCGGGGGTGGCCATGGTCACCGCCCTGGTCTCCCTGCTCACCGGACAGCCGGTGCGCTCCGACACCGCCATGACCGGGGAGATCTCCCTCCGCGGAAACGTGCTCCCCATCGGCGGAGTCAAATCGAAGGTGCTGGGGGCGCGGCGGGCGGGGATCAAGCGGGTCATCCTTCCCGCCCACAACGAATCCGAGCTGGACGAGGTTCCCGAAGGGGTGCGGAAGGACATGCAGTTCGTCTTGGCCCACACCATCGGCGAAGTCCTGGAGGCCGCCCTTCGGCGGACGGGCCGGAAGAAGCAGCAGACCCGGAAGAAGGCCGGGACCCGGGGCCGTCCCGCCGACGGCAAGAGAGGGTCGGCATCCCAGGACAAGGCGGCGGCCCGGCCGAAACGGGGGTGACCGCCGAGCCTCGCCTCCTCATCCGCCTCGGCTCCCTGGGGGACGTGGTGCTCTCCACCGCGGCCGCTTCCGCGGCGCGGGAGCGGTGGGGGGACGGGTCGGTGGACGTCCTGGTGAAGGCGGAGTGGGCTTCGCTCTGGGACGGGCACCCCGCGGTCCGGCGGGTTTGGGCGTGGCCTTCCGGGGAACGGGGACCGTCCGGGATCCGGGCCTGGGCAGCGCGACTTCGTCGGGAACGCTTCGCCGAGGCCTTCGATCTCCAGGCCTCGCCGCGCACGCGACTGCTTCTCGGGCTGGCCGGGGTGTCGCAGGTCCACCGTCCCGAGCGCCACGACGTTCGCCGCCGTCTCCTGGTCCTCACCCGGCGCTTCGGCCCTCCACCGGAATTCCGCGTGGCCCGGGCGTTCGCGGAAGCCGTGCTCCCGGGCTCGAACGCCCTCCCCGCCCTCTTCCCGTCCCCAACGCTCAGGGCCGGGGCCGCGGGACGGATTCCCGGCCCCGGTCGGTTGGGTATGGTTCCCGGAGCCCGCCACGCCACCAAGCGCTGGCCGCTGGAGCGTTTCGTGGAGGTGGGCCGCCGCCTGGCCGGGGCCGGGCGGGGGCCGGTGCCGGTCTTCTTCGGCCCGGGGGAGGAGGCGCTCCTAGACGCCTGGCGGGAGGCGTGGCCCGCCGGGGGCGAGTGGACGCCGATCCTGGAGCCGGACCTCCCGCAGGTGGCTGCGTACCTGGCCCGCCTCTCCGGGGTGGTCACCGGGGATACCGGGCTCATGCACGTCGCGGCGGCGGTGGGCACCCCGGTGGTGGCAATCTTCGGTCCGACCGTGCGATCCTTTGGGTTCGCGCCGGTGGGCCCGGGTCACCGGGTGCTGGCGATCGAGGGGCTCTCGTGCCGCCCCTGCTCCCTGCACGGGGGACCGCGCTGTCCGCGGAGGCACTTCCGCTGCATGCTCGAGATCGGGGCGGACCGGGTGGTCGAGGCGGCGCTCTCGATCTCCGATGGTAGCCCCGCCGACCGGTCGAATTCCCTTGAGACCCGCAACTTGGAGTAGCAACCATGTCCAGACTCGTACTCTTGGGCCTCGGCGAGGACGACGTGGACGTCCTGTCGCAAGTCTCCCTCATGGATCCTCGTCCCGAGGTTCTCGCCGTCCACCCCGATCCCGAGGCGCTGATCCTCTGCCTGGCCTCTCTGGCGGAGTTTCCGGCGCTTACCGAGCCTCCCCGGCCCCGTCCCGACGACGTGGTGGTTGTGCCGGCCCGAGGCGGGGGACCGGCGGCGGAGATGGCGGAGGCCTGGCGCCAGGTGGGAGCACGGATCATCCATCCCGACGACGTGGGGCGGGAGCGCACGCTGGTGACCTCGGCCCTGGAGCAGGCCCGGGCGAGCTGGGCGGCGGTCTCCGCCCCCGGTCCCGAGCCCACCTCCACCGTGGCCGCCGTGCCCGGAAGCGATCCCGTCGAGCCGGTCGCCGCAGCCTCGAAATTGCCTGAAAGCAATCGTTCAACGCCCTATCAATCCAAGGAGTTCAACGTGACCGCCGATCCAAGCTCTCCGGCCCCCCCACCCGGCGACGCGGCGCCGCCCCCCGACATCTGGAAGCACCCGGAGGATTCCTTCCGCTACCTGGTTCGGCAGGCGATCGGGGAGGACGCCGCGGCCGTCCTCTGGTGGGACGGCATGACCGAGGTCTGGGTTCCCTGGGTGGCCGTGGGTGCGGCTCCCGGCGGCGCCGACTCGAGGGAGCCGGGAGCCGGCATAGAGATTCCCTCCTCCTGGGGGCGGTTCCGTCTGACCGGGGTGGGTGAGGCCGGGGGGCGGGTGAACCTCGACGCTCTGGCCCGCGTGGCCGAGGACATGGCGCTCCGCGATCTCATGGGGTGGCGGCGCCGGGCCCACGCCCTGGCCGCCCATGGACTGCCCGACCCCCAGGCCGACGGCCAGGCCCTGGCCGCCTGGTCCACCCCGGTGCTCGACGAGCTGGGGGCATCGGCCGCGCTGTTCTGGCACGATGAGGGGGCGGGCTGGAAACTGGTGCAGGCCCGGGGCGAGGGGGTGGGGTTCACCGGGAGCCTGGTTCTTCCCAAGGCGCTCCTCGCCGCGACCTTCGAGACCGACGCCTCTCCCTGGCGGCGCTGGGATCCCGCGCCGGAGATCCGGATCCACCTGACCGGTGTCGACGCCGACCCGCACTGGCCCCTGAAGCTTCGTCGGGTGGAACTGGCCCTGGCCGGTGAGGTGCCCACCTGGTGAAGCCGCCCCCCATTCGCGTGCTTCCCGACGCCCTGGTGGGGCGGATCGCCGCCGGAGAAGTGGTGGAGCGTCCGGGATCGGTGGTGAAGGAGCTGGTGGAGAATGCGGTGGACGCCGGCGCCCGCCGCATCGAGGTCTCGGTGGAGGGACCCCTCACCGCGCTCATCCGGGTGTCCGACGATGGGGGGGGAATCGCCGCCGCCGAGCTGGCGGTCGCGGTCCAGCGCCACGCCACCAGCAAGATCTCCGACTCGGACGATCTGGTCCACATCGCCTCCCTCGGGTTTCGCGGGGAAGGGCTGGCCGCCATCGGGGCGGTGTCGCGGCTCCGCATCGTGAGCCGGTCCGCCGAGGAATCCATGGGGGCGGAGATTACGGTGGAGGACGGGAGGATCGCCGCCCCCGGGCCCGCGGCGCGGGCGGCGGGAACCACGGTGGAGGTGCGCGACCTCTTCTTCAACACCCCGGCCCGCCGGAAGTTCATGAAGTCCGACGCCTCGGAGCTTCGATACATCTCCCAGCTCCTCCAGGCCTACGCCCTCGCCCGTCCCGAGACCGCCTTCTTCCTGGTGCTGGACGGAAAGACCTCGCTCAACCTCCCCGCCGCCGAGGACCTCCACGCCCGCCTGGGGCAGATCCTGGGCCGGGAGCGGCTGGCCCGCATGGTGCCGGTGCTGGAGGAGGGGCCGGGTCTGGCCCTGGAGGGCTTTCTCGGGGCGCCCGAGGACTCCCGCGCCCGCGGCACCCGTCAGACCTTTCTCGTGAACGACCGCTGGATCATGAGCCCGCTCCTCAAGGTCGCGGTGCGGGAGGCCTACGGCGATCTCATCCCGCCCTCGCGCCATCCCGAGGCCATCCTCCACCTCCGCCTTCCCCCCGAGGAGGTCGACGTCAACGTCCACCCCACCAAGCGGGAGGTGCGGCTGCTCCGGGAGCGCGAGCTCTACCCGCGCCTCATCCGGTTGCTGAAGGACCGGGTGGAGAACCACTTTCCCAGCCTGAAGCTGGGGGCGGGGACCGCGGCGCCGCCGGCGGGGCCGGAGCCCGGCCAACGATCGCTCCGGTTTCCGGCCGCCCCGGCGGACTTCGGGGGGGCGTCCCGGGTGGGGGAGCCGAGGGACGCTGAGCCCCCGCGCATCGTGCCCTTCCCCTCCGGGGCCTCGCGGGACTTCGCTCCCGCCGAACCGGAGGAGGACGAAGCCGCGCCGGTCCTGGCCAACCTCTGGCAGCTCCACAAGACCTACGTCCTGGGGGCGATCGAGGGCGCTCTCCTCGTCATCGATCAGCACGCGGCGCACGAGCGCGTGCTCTTCGAGCAGGCGATGCTCCGCCTGGAAGGCGCTCCGGCCGCGAGCCAGGAACTCCTCTTCCCGCTCACCGTGGACCTCACTCACGACGAGTTCTCGCTGCTTCTGGAATCGCACTCGGTGCTGGAGAAGCTGGGCTTCCACCTGGAGGTGTTCGGCGGCACCACGGTGCTTGTTCACGCCATCCCCGCCGGACTTCGCGAGTGGCGGCACGGGGCGCTGCTCCGCGACGTGCTCGACCACGTGACCGAGCTTCCCACCAGCATGGACGTCACCGAGCGGGTGGCCCGCGCGGTGGCCTGCCAGGGCGCGGTGAAGGCGGGCCAGAAGCTCAGCCTCGAGGAAATGAACGTCCTGGTGAACCAGCTCTTCGCCACCGACAAACCCCAAGGGGACCCTCACGGCCGCCCGGTTTTTCTCCGGGTCCCCCTCACCGATCTTCACCGGAGGTTCGGCCGGTCGGGATAGTGAACCAAGCGATCCGGGTGGAGGACGACCGATGAACGAACCGCTCCGAGTGCTTCTCGGGCCGACTGCTTCTGGAAAGACCGCGGTGAGCCTTCCCCTGGCCGAAGCCCTCGGCGCGGAGATCGTCTCGGTGGACTCCCGCCAGATCTACCGGGGGCTCGAGATCGGGAGCGCCGCTCCCACCCGCGCCGAGCGAGAACGCGTCCCCCATCATCTGGTGGCGGAGGTCGAGCCCGAGGCGGTGATGAGCGCGGGGGAGTTCGGCCGGCGAGCCCGGGCCGCGGTGGAGGAGATCGAGGGCCGCGGGAAGACCGCGCTCCTGGTCGGGGGTTCTGGATTGTATCTCCGCGCAGCCCTGGGCGGGTTGAACGAGGATCTCCCCAAGGACGAGGCGCTGCGGGCGAAGATCCGCCTCCGCCTGGAGCGCGAAGGGGTGGAGGCGCTCTACGTGGAGCTGGCCCGGCTCGATCCCGAGGCGGCGGAGGGAATCTCCCCCCGCGACGCCCAGCGGGTGATGCGCGCGCTCGAGATCATGGCGCTCACCGGCCGCCCCACCAGCGAGCTCCGCACCAAGGGACGCCGGACCGAGGTCGACGCGGCCATCGCCATCCTCGACCGTGAGAACGCGGATCTCCAGGCACGGGTGCGCGCGCGGGTCCTCGGCATGGTGGACGGCGGGCTCGAGGCGGAGGTGCAGGCGCTTCTCGACCGGGGGGTCCCCACCGATCTTCCCGCCATGAAGAGTGTGGGATTCGCCGAGACCGTGCGGTTCCTCGATGGGGATCTCGACCCCCGGAAGTGGATCGATGAGATCGTGCGCAGCACCTGGCGGTTCGTGAAGCGGCAGCGCACGTGGTTCCGGAGCCTGAGCGACGCCCGGTGGCTCCAGGTGGTCCCGAACGAGTCTCCGGAGACCACCGCCGAGCGGGTGCTGCGGGCCTGGAAGCGGTAGCCCGAGCCGTGGATATTTTCGCGGACCCTGCCCGGTTGTCCGGGTGAATTTGGCGACCGGGGCGGGCTCCCCGCGCCGCATCCGCTTGACACCGACTCCCCGCATCGGGTTCAATCCCCCCTGCCAATTCGAGAGCGGGCGTAACTCAGTTGGTAGAGTGTCAGCTTCCCAAGCTGAATGTCGCCGGTTCGAATCCGGTCGCCCGCTCCATCTCTCCCCACCCGGTCCGATCCCGACCCCACGCCGCCCGCCGGGGCGTCGGCGGGCGGACCGAAGCCCCCGGGAAGGGCCGACGGCCCGAGATATGGCTTGACAGGAACCCCGTAATCTTTTTAACTGCTTGCACTTATTTTGAATTGCCTAAGAACCTCCGCGAGGCCCGGAACCCCCCGGGTCGGCAAGGGGAGCCCAACCCGTGGACATCATTTCCGTCGACCCCGGTTCCCTGGCCGCCGAGGCCGGTCTCCGTCCGGGAAACCGGGTCGTCCGGGTGAACGGCCGCGCGGTGCGCGACTTCCTGGACCTGCATCTCTGGCTGGGGGAGGAGATCCTCGACCTCACCGTGGAGGAAAAGGACGTCTACGGAAAGCCCTACGAGGTCCGGATCGTCCGCACCTACGGCCGTCCCCTGGGGCTCCGCTTCGCCGAGCCCCGGATCCGCATCTGCGGGAACGACTGCCCGTTCTGCTTCGTGGACCAGCTCCCCGAGGGCCTCCGGAAAAGCCTCCACTACCGGGACGACGACTACCGCTACTCCTACCTGAACGGCCACTTCGTGACCCTGACCAACCTCAAGGAATGGGAGTTCGAACGGATCATCGAGCAGGAGCTCTCGCCGCTCTACATTTCGGTGCACGCCCTGGATCCCGCGGTGCGGGAGCGGGTGCTGAAGAGCAAGCGCGCGGGGGAGATCCGCCGCCGGATCGAGCAGCTCCTGGACGGAGGGATCACCCTCCATACCCAGATCGTGGCGGTGCCCGGTGTGAACGACGGGGCGGTGCTCGAGGAAACGATCGAAGGTCTGGCCGCCTACTACCCCGGAGTGCGATCGGTCTCCGTGGTGCCGGTGGGGCTCACCGCCCATCGCGAGAACCTCCCGGAGATGCGCACCTTCACCCGGGCCGAGGCGCGCCGGCTGGCCGCCCAGGTCCGGCGCACCGGACGGGCCATGGAGCGGCGGCTGGGGACCCCGTTCGCCTACGTGGCCGACGAGCTGGTGATCCTGGCCGGGAAGCCGATTCCCACCGCCGCCTACTACGGCGACTTCGGACAGCGCGAGAACGGGGTGGGCCTGGTGCGGAGCGCCCTCATGTTCTTCGAGGACGCCCATCCCCGGGGGGGCCGCGCTCCGCCGGCGGGGGATCGAGCGGGTGTGGATCCTCACCGGCGAGAGCTTCGCCCCGGTCCTGACCGGTCACCTCCCGCGCCTCGCCGCCCGCCTCCCCGAGGTTTCGCTGCACGCCGTCGCGGTGGAGAACCGCCTCTTCGGCCGGCCCACCACGGTGGCGGGGCTCTTGGGGGGACGGGACCTGCTCGAGGCCGCGCGCCCCCGGGTCCGCCCCGGGGACCTGGTGCTCGTCCCCGACGAATCGGTAAACGAGGACGGCGTGTTCCTGGACGACCTCGCCCCCGGCGATCTGGCCCGCGAGCTCGGGGTGGAGGTGGAGGCGTCCTGGGCCCCGATCCTCGGCGTCCCCGACCGGGAGGAGTTCGAGGCGGAGGCGTTCCCGGCCATGGCCATGGGAGAGCGATGAGACGGCAGCGGCTTCCCATGGTGGCGGTGGTGGGGCGGCCCAACGTGGGGAAGTCCACCTTCTTCAACCGGGTGGTCGGTCGCGCCGAGGCGGTCGTGGACGACGTGCCCGGGGTGACGCGCGACCGCCGGGAAGGCGAGGCCTCCTGGAACGGGGTCTCGTTCCGGCTCATGGACACCGGCGGCCTGGTCCCCGACACCCACGACTCCATGGAGGCGGCGATCCTGGCCCAGGCGCGGCTGGCCCTGGACGACGCCGACCTGATCCTCTTCCTGCTCGACGCGCGCGAGGGGCTCACCGCGGTGGACCGGGCGATCGCCGATGACCTCCGGCCCCACTCCGGCAAGGTGCTGGTGGTGGCGAACAAGGTGGAGAGCACCAAGCAGGAGCTGGACGCGGTGGAGATGGCCGAGCTGGGTCTCGGAAACCCCCAGCTTCTCTCCGCCCAGCACGGGCGCGGGGTGGGGGACCTCCTCGACGCGATCGTGAAACGGCTTCCGCGCCGGAACCCCCAGGAGGACGAGGTCGAGGCCATCCACGTGGCCCTGGTGGGCCGTCCCAACGTGGGCAAGTCGAGCCTGGCCAACCGGCTCCTCGGGGAGCCGCGCCTGATCGTCCACCCGGTGGCGGGAACCACCCGGGACGCGGTGGACGTCCCCTTCCGCTACGACGGGGTGGAGTACCTGCTGGTGGACACCGCCGGACTTCGCCGCCGGAGTCACGTGGCCACCGGCGTCGAGTACTACTCGGCGCTCCGCACCCGGAAGAGCCTCGACCGCTGCGACGTGGCCCTGCTGGTGCTGGACGCCACCGAGCCCATCACTTCCCAGGACGCCCGCATCGCCTCGATGATCGTGGACGAAGGGAAGTCGGCGATCATCATCCATAACAAGTGGGACCTGGTGGAGAAGGACACCAGCACCACCGGATCGGTGGTGCTCGATCTCCGGGAAAAGCTCACCCTCCTGGCCAACGCGCCGATCCTCTTCGTCTCCGCCCTCACCGGGCAACGGGTGAGCCGGATCCCTCCGCTTCTGAAGGAACTCTACGACGAGCGGAAACGCCGGGTGGCCACCAGCGTGTTGAACCAGATCCTCGAGGAGGCCACCGGGCGCCTCCAGCCCCCGATGCGGAAGAACGGGAAGCCCCTGAAGCTCTACTACGTCACCCAGGTCGCGGACTCCCCACCCATGCTCGCGCTGTTCACCAACGCTCCCGATGAGATCCCCGCGGCCTACAAGAGCTACCTCCGGAACATCTTTCGCGACCGCCTGGAGCTTCGGGCCACCCCGCTCCGGCTGGACTTCCGGGCCCGCCGCCGATGATCGCCGCCGCGGCGGCGCTGGTGGCCGCCTTCTCTCTGGGATCCCTGGCGTGGAGCCTCTGGGTGGGGCGGCTTCACGGGGTGGACCTCCGCCGTCACGGAAGCGGGAATCTCGGCGCCACCAACGTCTACCGGGTCCTGGGCTGGAAGTGGGGGATCGGGGTGCTGGTCCTGGACATCGCCAAGGGCACGGCGGCGGTGGCGGTGGCGCGCGTTCTCGCCCCGCCCCCGGTCCAGGGGGCGCTCCCCGCCGCGGCGGCCCTGGCCGCGGTGGCCGGACACATGTTCACCCCCTTCGCGCGGTTCAAGGGCGGAAAAGGCGTGGCCACCGGGCTCGGGGTCTTTCTGGGTCTCGCCCCCGAGGCCGCGGTCCTGAGCTTTCTGGTCTGGGCCGCGGTGCTGGCGTTCACCGGCTGGGTCTCGGTGGCCTCCGGGGTCGCGTCGCTCCTCCTGCCCCTCTTCGTGGTGGCCACCCGGGACGCCCTGGGGCCGCGTTTCCCCTGGGTGCTTGCGGTTTCCATCCTCCTCACGCTGCTGGTCCTCGTCCGCCATCGCACCAACTGGCGCCGGGTGGCGGCGGGACGGGAGCAGGCGATCTGGGAGCACCGCCCGGAGACTCCCGAAGGAGGGGCGGCGCGCCCCTCCGAGGCCTCGGCGGGACGCCCTGAAGCGCTCCGGAGGGCCGCGGTCGCCGAACCCGAGCCGGAGCCGGAGGAATCCCCCCGATGAAGGTCGCGGTGTTGGGACTCGGATCCTGGGGAACCGCCCTGGCCGTCCACCTCGCCCGGAACGGGCACGCGGTGACCGGGTGGACCCACGATCCGGCCCAGCGCCGGGCCCTGACCGCCGACCGGGAGAACCGGAAGTACCTGCCCGGGATCGCCTTTCCCGGAGCTTTGGCGGTTCACGACACCCCGGCCGACGCCTTGAGCGGGGCCGTATGCACGCTCTTCGCCGTCCCGAGCTTCGCGCTTCGTGAGCTGGCCCGAGCCGCCGCCGGCGACCTCCCGCCCGGCCCGGTGGTGAACGTGGCCAAGGGCTTGGAAATCAAGACGAAAAGGCTCATGCTTCAGGTTCTGGATGAAGAGCTTCCGGGGCGGGCCGCGGTGTCCTTGGTGGGGCCGAGCCACGCCGAGGAGGTGGCGCTCCGCCATCCGACCGCGGTGGTCGCCGCCTCCCGGGACGCGGGCGCGGCGGACGCGGTGCAGGCGCTCTTCTCCGACGATTCGCTCCGGGTCTACACCAACGACGACGTGGTGGGGGTGGAGCTCGCGGTGTCCCTCAAGAACGTGATCGCGCTGGCCGCGGGGATCGCGGCCGGGCTCGGGTTCGGGGACAACACCCTGGGGGCGCTTCTCACCCGGGGATTGGCCGAGATGACCCGGTTGGGGGGGCGTCTCGGCGCCCGTCCGGAGACGTTCTTTGGACTGGCCGGGGTCGGTGACCTGGTCACCACCTGCGCCAGCCGGCACAGCCGGAACCGACGGGTGGGGGAGGAACTCGGTCGCGGGCGCCCGCTCGTCGAGGTGCTGGCGGGAATGAGCATGGTGGCCGAGGGGGTTCACACCACCCGGGCCGCCCGGGAACTGGTCCGGGAGACCGGGACCGAGATGCCGATCGTGGAACGGGTATACGCCGTGTTGTTCGAGGGGGAGGATCCCCGGGATGCCATGCGGGCGCTCATGACCCGCGAGCCCAAGGCCGAGGATCCCTCTCCCGCCGAAGTCCGCAGGGGGAGTCCATGAAGCAGAAGGCGGAATCGCGGATCTACTATTCCATCAGCGAGGCGGCCGGCCTCACCAAGGTCAAGCCGCACGTCCTTCGATACTGGGAAACCCAGTTCCGGATGCTACGGCCCCGAAAGAACAAGGCCGGGAACCGGATGTACAAGAAGAAGGACCTGAAGCTGATCATGCTCATCAAGGACCTCCTCTACGAGAAGGGGTTCACCATCGCCGGGGCCAAGAAGAAGCTTTCGGACGAGAAGGACGCGATCCGCGACCAGCTCGAGTTCAGCTTCAACGACGTGGACCGGGCCGCCCTTCTCCTGGAGGTGCGGCGCGAGCTGCAGATGCTTCTCAAGGACCTCGATCACGGCGCCGGCCCGGCCGGGGGGTTGTAGGCCCCATTTTCCTCGTGTATTCTCCGTCGACCCCAAAACAGTCTTACGGTCGGGGCGTGGCGCAGCCTGGTAGCGCACTTGCTTGGGGTGCAAGTGGTCGCTGGTTCAAATCCAGTCGCCCCGACCATTTCATCGCCGCCGACGGCGCGCGTGGTCCGGCCGCCGGCCCGAGGGTTTCGGGCGGCCGCCCGGACCGGTTTCACCGCTTCGACGGGCCGTTCGCCCGCGGGATCCGCATGGGACCGGCGGGCGCTCTTTTTTGGGCGGGCGGGGCACGATGACCGGGATGCCGGACTCCGGGCACGTGTCGCCTCCCGAACCGGCCGCAGCCGGAGCCACCTGGGCGGTGATACCGGCCTTCAACGCCGGGGATCCGCTGACCGCGGTAGCCGAGGCGGCGGGTCGGGCGCTGGCGCCGGCGCGGGTACTGGTGGTGGACGACGGGTCCACGGACGGCGCTCCGGCCCGGGCTTCCGCGGCGGGGATCCGGGTGGTCCGCCATCGGGTGAACCGGGGGAAGGGGGCGGCGCTTCGGACCGGCTTCGACGTCGCCCTCGCCGAGGGCGCGGGTGGGGTGATCACCCTCGACGCGGACGGTCAGCACGATCCGGCCTGGATCCCCGGATTTCTGCGGGCCGCCGCGGGGGCGGACATCGTGGTGGGCTCGCGCATGCGGCAACCGGCGGGCATGCCCTGGCTCCGGGTGAGGGTGAACCGATTCACCTCCCGGGTGGTGAGCGGCTTGGCCGGAGCGCGGATCACCGACAGCCAGTCGGGCTTCCGGTGGATCGCGGCCAGGGTGCTCCGGGCGGTTCCCCTGGAGTCGGACCGGTTCGACGCCGAGTCGGAGATCCTGATCAAGGCGGCCCGGCTGGGATTTCGCATCGTGGAGATTCCCATGCCGGTGGTCTACGGCGACGAGGTGAGCAAGGTCCACCCGGGACGGGACACCATGCGGTTCCTCCGGCTGGTGGGACGAAGCGTTCGCTGGGTGCGTGAGATGAAACGATTGCGGAAGAGCGGAGCGGGTGCATGAAACGGATTCTGGTCAGCAACGACGACGGGGTGCACGCCCCGGGGCTTCGGGCCCTGGCCGAGGCGCTGAGCCCGCTGGGCGAGGTCTCGGTGATGGCTCCCCTCACCGAGCAGAGCGCCACCTCCCACGCCCTCACCCTCCACCACCCGCTTCGGATCAAGGACCTCGGGAACCGCACCTACGGGGTGGAGGGAACCCCTACCGACTGCGTGCTGCTGGCCGTGCGCGAGTTCCTGGGGGCCCGCCCGGATCTCGTGGTGAGCGGGGTGAACCACGGGCCGAACATGGGCGAGGACGTGATCTACTCCGGCACGGTGGCCGCGGCCATGGAAGGGGCGCTCTTGGGCGTCCCCTCGATGGCGGTGAGCCTGACCTCCTGGAAGCACCCGGAGCCCGCCGTCGCCGCCTCGATCGCCGCCGAACTGGCCCGGGTGCTCCTGGACGCCGACCCCCCTTCCCGGTTCCTGGTCAACGTCAACGTGCCCCCACTCGCCCGGGAGGAGATCCGCGGCATCCGGGTGACCCGGCTCGGCACCCGGGTCTACAACGACGCCATCGTGAAGAAGGTCGATCCCCGGGGGAGGGACTACTACTGGATCGGGGGGGCCGCCCCGACCTGGGAAGCCGGGTCCGACACCGACTTCGCCGCGGTGGAGGAGGGGTACGTCTCGCTCACCCCGCTCCTTCTCGACATCACCGACGCGCGCGGTTTCGAATATCTGCGCGGCCTGGAGCTCCGGCTCCCATGACCGAACGGCGCGATTTCCCCCAGGCCCGCGATCGGATGGTGGAGAACGAGGTGATCGGCCGCGGGATCACCGACCCGCGGGTGATCGAGGCCATGCGACGGGTTCCCCGCCACCGCTTCGTACCCCCGGCCATGGAGCACGACGCCTACTCGGGGTCCGCGCTCCCCATCGGCGGCGGGCAGACCATCTCCGCCCCCAACATGGTGGCGCTGATGACCGCGGCGCTGAAGCTCGAGCCGGGAATGAAGGTGTTGGAGGTCGGGACCGGCTCCGGGTACCAGGCCGCGGTCCTGACCGAAATGGGTTGCCGGGTGATCACGGTGGAGCGGATCGCCGATCTGGCCCGGCGGACCCAGAAGCTGTTCGGGGCGCTCGATCTGTCGGGGATCGTGGTCAAGGTGGGGGACGGGAGCACCGGGTTCAAGGAGGCGGCCCCCTACGACCGCATCGTGGTGACCGCGGCCGCCCCGCACGCTCCCCGCGCGCTCCTGGAGCAGCTGGAAGACGGGGGGATCCTGGTCGCTCCGGTGGGGGACCGCCTGGAGCAGACCCTCATGCGATACACCCGCGAGGGGGAGGGGGCCCGGGAAGAGGCGCTGGTCCGCTGCGTCTTCGTGCCGCTTCTGGGCCGGGACGGATTCGAGGTGGAAGCCCGATGAGCCGCGGGCCGGCGGGAGCCAGCCGGTGAGGGAAGCGGTCATCCATGCCTTCCAGTTCCTCCCGCCGGAGTGGACCACCTTCGTCATCTCCATGTTCCCCATCGTGGAGCTCCGGGGGGCCATCCCCTACGCCATCGGGGTGGCCGGGCTCCCCTGGACCACCGCCTACGTCTTTGCGGTGGCCGGAAACCTGGTGCCGGTGATTCCCATCCTGCTCTTCCTGGGTCCGCTCTCCCGCTGGCTCAGCCATCTTCCCGGCTTCGGGCGGTTCTTCGAGTGGCTCTTCGCGCGCACCCGGAAGAAGAGCGGCCCGGTGGACCGGTACGGCCCCTGGGGGCTGGCCCTGTTCGTGGCCGTGCCCCTCCCGGTGACCGGGGCGTGGACGGGGGCGGCCCTGGCCTTCCTCCTGGGGATTCGCTTTCACCGGTCATTTCCCGCCATCGTGGCCGGGGTGCTCCTGGCCGGGGTGGTGGTCACCCTGGCCGTGACCGGGGTGGTCGGGCTGGGAGGCCTACTCGGGGGGCGGTAGGGGCGGTCGGGCCGGTCTATCGCTGAATTCCGCCCCAGGGAGCGGAGAGGGCTTGCGGGAACGAGGGGCGATCCCTATAGTTATCGGCTCTCGTGTCCGGCCGTCCATTCCCCCGGAGGCGCAGGGCGCGAGAACGGGTTTCTTGAGGTCGGGGCGTAGCGCAGCCTGGTAGCGCACCTCGTTCGGGACGAGGGAGTCGGAGGTTCAAATCCTCTCGCCCCGACCATTTTCATCCCCCCGCGGGGGGGTCTCCGGGCTCCCGGGCGCGGGCCGAGCCGGCCCCCCGGGCGGTCACTTTCGAATCCCATCGGGCCGCGTTCCGCGCTAGTCTGGTGCGTCGAGCCGCACGGCGGGAGCGGGATCCCGCCCCGCGCGAACCAGGAACGCCATGTACACCACCGTGCTCCACGCCACCATCCACGGCCACGTCCAGGGGGTGTTCTTCCGCGCCTCGGCCCGGCGTGAGGCCGCGCGACGGGGGCTGGGCGGTTGGGTGCGGAACCTCCCCGACGGCAGCGTGGAGACCCGGGCCGAGGGCCCGGAGGACCGGTTGCGGGAGTTTCTGGAGTGGCTCCAGCGGGGACCGGAAGGGGCGCGGGTGGACCGGGTGGAGGAGGAGTGGGAGCGTTCCGACGATCCCCCCACCGCCGGGTTCACCATCACCGGCTGAGGAAGGAGAGCGATGCCCGAACCCATCGAGACCTTCGCCGACCGCACCCATCGCATCCTTCAGGCGGGAACGAAACGCGGGCACATCCTTCAGAGCGAGATCGACGGCCTTCTCGATCACAAGGAGTTCGACGAGACCGCGTTCGACCTGTTCCTCGACGTGACCCGGCAACTGGGACTCGAGATCGAGGAGGACGCCCGCCCGGCCAAGACGGAGCCGTCCGGCGCGGAGCTCGATTCCCTCCAGATCTATCTTCGCGACCTCGGTCGCCACCCGCTCCTCACCGCCGAGGAAGAGCAGCGCTACGGGCGGGAGATGCGCGAGGGGTCCACCCCCCACAACCGGTTCGAGGCCCGGAAGAAGCTCATCGTCTCGAACCTCCGCCTCGTGGTGAAGATCGCCCGGAGCTACGGGGGCCGGGGGGTGCCTTTCGAGGACCTCATCGAGGAGGGGAACCTGGGGCTCATCGCCGCGGTGGACCGCTTCGACTACGCCCGCGGCTTCCGGTTCTCGACCTACGGCTCCTGGTGGATCAAGCAGGCCCTGGCCCGGGGGGTGGCCAACCAGTCCCGGACGGTGCGGATTCCCTTCCACGTCATGCAGCTCGTGAACCGCTACCTGGCGGTGGAAGCGCGGCTCCGCCATCGCACCGGGCATCTTCCCACCATGGCCGAGGTGGCGAAGGACATGGGGGAGCCGGTCAAGCGGCTCGCCAAGGTGCGCCAGCTCATCCGGAGCATCAAGAACCTGGACTACGAGAGTTCCTGGGACGCCATGGGGAGCCTGGCCGAGACCGAGATGGCGGAGCCGCCGGCGGGTTTCGAGCAGTACATCGAGCGGCTCCTGGAGCGCGAACGGCTGAACCGGCTCCTGGGGAAGCTCTCGGAGCGGGAGGAGCTGGTGCTCAGGATTCGCTACGGGTTCGACGACGGGACCGCCCAATCGCTGGCCAAGACCGGGGAGCATCTGGGGGTGAGCCGGGAGCGCATCCGCCAGATCGAGAAGGCGGCGCTCATGCGGATGAAGCGGTTCATCGAACTTTCGGAAAAGGGCGTCAAGCTGAACGACATTGCGTGAGCCGGCGGGGCCGGCGGTGAGGAGGGGTTTCATGGATCTGAAGCAGTTCATCCGGAGCGTCCCCGATTTTCCCAAACCCGGGATCGTGTTCCGGGACATCACGCCGCTCCTCCGAGATCCCAAGGCCTTCGCCTGGGCCGAGGACCGCCTCACCGAGCCGTTCGCCGGGGAGGGGATCACCGCGGTGGCCGGGATCGAGAGCCGAGGTTTCATCTTCGGGATCGCGGTGGCTCGCCGGCTCGGGGTGGGATTCGTCCCCATCCGGAAGGAAGGGAAGCTTCCGTCCAAGCGGTTCGCCGAGTCCTACGAGCTGGAGTACGGCGAGGCGACCCTGGAGATCCACGAGGATGCCCTGGGTCCCCGGGACAAGGTCCTGGTGGTGGACGATCTCCTGGCCACCGGGGGGACGGCGGGCGCGGCGGTGCGCCTGGTGGAGCGGCTGGGGGCCGAGGTGGCCGGGCTGGCCTTCGTGGTGGAGCTGGGATTCCTGAACGGGCGGAAGGAGCTTCCGGGCCGGCCGGTCATGAGCCTGGTGATCTACGACGCCGAATAGGATGGAGACCCTCGACGTTCCCGGGGCCCGGCGGCTGGCCCTGGCCCGGGCCGGCCTCCTGAAGCCGGAGTGGTCGGGCTTTCCGGTTTCCGCGGGCCGCGGCGAGCGGCGGGCGCGGGCGGCCGCCCACGCGGTGATCGGCCGCTTCGGCTACCTCCAGCTCGACACCGTCTCGGTGGCGGGGGCGCGGAGCCACGCCATCGTCTTGCTGTCGCGCCTTCCGGGATTCGCTCCGGAACTGGGGGAGAGCCTCCTTCAACCCGGCGAGCCGCTCTTCGAATACTGGGGACACGAGGCGTCCTGGCTTCCCCTGGATCTCTACCCGGTCTTCGCCTTCCGCCGGAAGCGCTTCCGGAAGCACCCCTGGTGGGGGGACATCCTGGTCGAGCACCGGGACCTGGCCCGGGAGCTGCTGCGCCGGGTCCGCAACGACGGCCCGCTCCGCTCCACCGATCTCGAAGGAACGGATCACGGTCCCTGGTGGGGGCACCGCCCGGCGAAGAAGGTCGCGGTGGCGCTCTGGTCCTCGGGGGAGCTGGCGGTCCGCGAGCGGCGAAATTTCCAGCGCGCCTACGACCTCGCCGAACGGGTGATCCCCGAGGCGCTGCGCCGGGAGCGGGTGGGGGAGAAGGCGGCGCTCCGGACCCTGGTCCTGAAAGCCCTGGACGGCCACGGCTGGGCGGAGACCGGCGCCATCGTACAGACCTTCCGGCTCATGCGCCATCGCGCCGGGGTGGAGCGGGCGCTGGCGGAGATGGCCACCGCGGGGGAGGTCGTCCCCTGCGCCCTGAACGATGCCGGGCGGCGGGTCAAGGGGTGGATCCGGCCCGGGGACCTGGAACTGGCCGGGCGGCTCCGCCCGGTTCGTCCCCGCCGGGACCGCGGGGTCTTGCTCTCGCCCTTCGATCCGGTTCTCTGGGACCGGAAGCGCGTGCAGCGTCTCTTCGGCTTCGAGCAGATGCTCGAGATCTTCAAGCCGGCGGCGAAGCGCACCTACGGCTACTACTGCCTGCCGGTCCTGGCCGGGGAGCGGCTGGTGGCGCGGGTGGATCTCAAGGCGGAGCGGGACGCGGGTTGGTTGCGGGTGCTCTCGTGCCGGTACGAATCGGGCGCCGGGGCGCGGCCGGCCGCCGACGCCGAGGCGGTTCGGACCGCGGTGGCGCGGTACGCGGGGGCATTGGGGCTGGAGGTGCGGGAGGGCTGACCGCCGCCGACCGCGTTGTCCGCCACCGCGGGCGCGTGCTATTCTCCCCCCCCTATGAACTGCTCCGGTAGGGGTGAACCCCCGGGCGAGGGCCGCCACCTATCATGACGTTCCGTTCATTTCCCCCCGCGCCGCAGCGTCGTGTCCTGTACCTCCTCGTGGCCGGACTCTTGGTGGTACAGGCGACGCTGGTGTTCGTTCGTTCCTTTCCGGGTCCCAGCCATCCCGTCCCCCCGACTTCGGCCAGTATTACGCCGCCGGCCTAGCCGTCACCCACCACGAACCGGACGCGCTCTACTTCACCGATCTCGTCACCGGCCTCACTACGCCTACGTTTCCGGAAAGCCGCCTCGGGAAGTTGGCCGCCGAGCGTGGGCTCACCCGGTTCAGCTACTTCGTCTATCCCCCCTGGGTCGCCATCTTCGCCGTTCCCCTCACCTTGTTCACGCCGTATCAGGGCCTGGTCCTCCTCTACGTCCTCAACTGGATCCTGGTCGTGGCGGGTTTGATCCTCCTGGCAAGGTCCCTTCCCGCCTTTGGGGCAGCGGCGGTGGCCGTGGTATTTCTCTTTCTCTGCCCGTCATACATGTTCATCCAGGGGTTGGAGGCGGGGCAGACCAGCATCGCGATCTTCTTCCTTTTGGTGCTCTTCGCCAGCGCGTTTTCCCGTCACCGCGCCGCCGAGGCCGGCTTGTGGTGGGCGCTGATCGCCGGCATCAAGGTCTTCCCGGTGCTCTTTGCCCTGCCGCTTCTCGCCCTCCGGCGCTGGAGGTTGCTGGTCGCCGGGGCGATCGCGGGGGCGGGTCTCCTTGCGGTGAGCGTTCTCGTGCTCGGGCCCGCAGTGCACGTCCGCTACTTCCACCTGATGCTACAGTACGGCCCGTACACCACCGAGCGTCTGACCAACCAATCCCTTGCCGCCGTCCTCCTGCGATGGATCGAGCCCCTCAATCCAGGGGATCTGACCCTGGTGGTCATCCCCCCCCTGGTGGCCTGGATCTCGCGGATCTTTACCCTTGGCTTGCTGGCGGTGACCGTCCTCCTGCTACACCGGGGGCGCAGGGGCTCCTCCCCCTGGCTCCCGCCCTTGGCCTTCTCCCTGATGGTGCCGTGGGTGTTCACCGTGTCCCCGTTCACCTGGACCCACCATCTCGTCGTCCTGGCTGTTCCGTTCACCGTGGCCGCCGCCTATCTCCTGGCCCAGACGAGCAACCGGGCGGGGCGACTGGTCTGGCCCTGGTTGGTGGCGTGGGGGGGGCTCCTGTCGCTCTACCTCTACAACCGCATGCCCACCGGATTCTGGCACAACCCTCTGGCCCCGATCCTGGCCGCCCTTCCGTTGGCCGGGACCTGGGTTCTATACGCCCTCGTCGCCACGCTCCACGTCCGCGAACGCGCGGCGACGACCTGACCGATCATGCGACTGCAGACGAAACGGAAGATCGACGAGTTCGCCGGGTACCCGATCCTCTTCGTTCTCAACTACGCCGCGCTCCTGCTCGGGCTCCTGTTGCGACGAAGTCACCGGGTGGAGCCGGTGGAGCGCGTGCTGGTGCTCAAGTTCCAGGGGATGGGCTCCCTGGTTCTCGCCAAGCCGGCCCTGGTCGCCCTCCGACGGGCCTACCCCCGGGCCCGCCTGGTGTTCTGGGGCAGCCCTGGCACGGTCATCCTGGCCCGGGAAATGCCGGAATTCGACGAGTTCGTCCTGCTCGACGACCGGAACCTTCTACGCGCCCTGGCCTCGGTCGCCGGAGGCCTCTTCCATCATTGGCGGCATCGTCCCGACTGGGCCTTCGACCTGGAGGTGTACTCCAAGCTCTCGTCCATTCTCATGACGGTGAGTTGCCCGCGGAACCGGGCGGGTTTCGCCATCGACACCATAAAGCACCGGCAATGGACCCACACCCATCTGATCTACTTCAATCGGTACCGATATCTCGGGGAGGCGTACGCCAAGCTGATCGGTCTGGCCATGCCGGGATCGGAGATCGCCGACACCTCGATCTACGGCCCGTATCGCTTCAATCCGGACCCGCTCCCGGAGGCGCAGCCACCCTACGTTGTCGTCAACATCCACGCCGGCGAATTGTCGCTGGAAAGACGATGGCCGCGGGAGTACTTCGAGGTCCTGATCCGGGCCCTTCTGGATCACTGCCCGGACCTCACCGCCGTCCTCATCGGCCATGGCGAGGCGGAGGTCCGGGAGAGTGGCCGGATACCTGCGCATCCCCGACTGACCGACCTCTCCGGAACCCTGGATCTTCGCCAGACGGTGCGGCTCCTGGCCAACGCCCGGTTGGTCGTCTCCAACGACACCGCGCCCCTCCACCTCGCCCTATCGACCGGAGTCCCTCTGATCGGCATCTTCGGACCCACCCGGGCCAGCACGTACTTCCCGAAGGGGAGAACAGACGCGGTGGCGCTCTCTGAGGATTTCTTCTGCTCCCCCTGCATCCATCACTGGGAACCCATCCCATGCGGGGGGGACAACCAGTGCCTCAAGAGTCTCTCCGTTCGCCGGGTACTGGACGCTTGTTGCTCACTGCTTGGAGTTACGGCCCCGGCCCTCCCCGAGGGCGGCGTTCCCGACTTCACGCGCCCCGAGTATTACGCGGGGCTGGTCAGCAATCGTTACCTCCCCAGGCCCGGCTCACCGTCCGACGCCGCGAAGGACTCCCGTAGCGCCTCGCGCAACGGACGATAGTCCGGACCAGCTCAGGGAGGTGCGTGTTCCCGATCCCGGTCTGGCTGACCCTGTAGCCTCGGAGGTTCTCGGAGGTCACGGGCATGCGGAACCCCAGCCTCTCGGCGGTGGCGAGCACCGGCAGCAGGAGTCCGGAGGGGACGCTCAGGAAGTGCGGGCGGCGTCCGCGAATCTCGGCCAACAGCGTGAGAACTTCCCGCATGGTGATCGTCCCGGGGACGTACAGGTTGTGGACGCCGGCCGCGGTTCCCCGGGCCACCACCTCGAGCGCGCAACAGACGTCCCGTGTCCCCACCACGATCATCCGTCCCCGCCCGCCGTCCACGAGGAGGACCAGTGGCCGCTCCAGCACCGTCCGCGCGATGCGGCCGAAGAGGCCGCCCGGCCCAAGAATGGTCCCAGGGCGCACGACCGGGTGCCCGGCCCCGAGAAACTCTTCCTCAAGGCGGTGCTTGGTGCGTCCGTACTCGGTGATCGCGTCGGGGCGGGCGGCCAGCGAGTGACGTAGACCTGCCGGCCCACCCCGGCGGCTTCGGCCGCCCGCAAGAGGGCCCGAGTTCCGAGCAGGGTGGCTTCCCCCCCGCCCGGGGCGGAATCGTGGGCGCAGTGGACGACCACGTCCACCCCGGAGAAGAAGGACGGGCCCACGGCATCGCCGAATCGGTGGCGGCGAATCTCCGCCACGGCAGAGAGGTCTGGTGGGGTGGGGGAGCGGGATGAGCCACGGACCGCTTCCCCCCTCGCGATCAGGTGGAGCGCCAGCGCGCGTCCAAGGAACCCGGCGATGCCGGTGATGAACACGGTCACTCCCCAGCCTCCAGGCGGGCCCGGAGCCCGTCGCCCACCCGGGCGGCGTTGGCCATGATGGTGAAGGTGAGGTTCTTGGCCGGAAGGCGGGGAAACACGCTGGAGTCGGTGACGAGTACGCGACGCGCTCCGGTCAGGCGCCCGTCGACGTGCGTTTCGTAGGGTTCCCGCGGGGTCTCCCGCATCGGGAGGGACCCTCCGTAGTGAATGCTCTGTCCCGGCTCCAGGCGCCGCACCATGCGCCCCGCCCCAAAAAAGCCGATCCGCCGGAACGCGGCCAGGAGGCGGCTTTCAACCTCCTCCACGGTGTGAGGAACGTGCTCCACCGTCAGGTTTCCCGCGGCATCCACCCCCAGCACGTTCCCGGGGTTCGGTTCACCGTCGTAGAATACCTGGAGGAGCAGCATCGCGGGGAGGGCCAGCCTGGCCGCGGCCAGACACCCGCGCATGGCCAGGGGAAAGTTGAACAGGAGATCGGATCGAAGGAGCCCCTCCACTCCGTAGAGCATGCCGATCACCGGGGGCAGATGGCGGCGGCCCCGGTACACATAGTTGAGCTGGGACGAGTAGGCCGAGGTGGTGAGGCGGTGTCCCAGGTGATCGGGGGCGAGGAGCGCGGTGAACGAACAGGGGTTCTCCACTATGGGAAGGCGGGCCCGGGTGTCCCCGGCCGAGTGGAGCACGAGTCGTGGGGTATTGAGGGCGCCCAGGGCCAGAACCAGATACCGGGCGCGAAGGGTGACGGTCTCCCCGCTGGCCAGGTCCGTGGTCTCGAGGTGCACCGAGTCCCCGGTCTCCTGAAACCGGCGGGCGAAGTGGCCGGGGAGATAGCGGCAGGTCCCGGCCGCGACCATCTCGCGCAGCGTGTAGGCCGGGGTGTAGATCGCCGGAATCCGCGGCCAGAAGAACTCGAGGTTGCGATAGTCGAGGCCGGCGCGGCCGGCGCGGTCGCGGGAGAGGACGGCCAGTCGCGGGCGACCGATCCGGAGGCCCCGGGCATGGAAGTATCTCCGCCGGGACCGGTACCGGGAGAGGAGGGAATCGGCCAGAGGGGTGAGGGCCAGAGGTGGGTCCAGCCCGTAGTCGCTCCGGTGGAACTCGGCCAGGTCGTCCGTCGTCCCCGAGATTCCGACCACGTCGGTCACCCGGTCGTAGTAGGGGTCGAGGTCCGTCGCAACGAGGGGGAAGCCGCGAAGGTCCTCATCCCCGTACCGGTAGACTTGGGCTCCCCAGGCATTGGCCAACCCTCCCTCCGCGTAGCTCACCACGGGGCGGAAGGTCCGGGAGTGAATCCCCCCAGCGCCCTCGGGACGGCGGGTCACGAAGCGGAAGTGGGGGGCCTTGAGCTTCGGACTCAGCTCCTCCCCCACGATGTTCTGTATCGATTCGAAGGAAGGGCCGATCAGGTCGGCGAGCATGTCTCGCTGGGCGCGCAGGGCGTACAGGTCGCCGCCGGGAGGAGGTGAAACGGTTGGTCCGGAACCCACGTCCACCACGCAAACGTCCCGGCCTCTGAGGGCGTGGGCGGCGAAGACCCCGGCCGCCCCCGATCCCACGATGATGACCTCGTGGACCCGTTCACCCAAGACCGTGCCTCCGGATGAGGTAGAGGCCCTTCACCGATTTCATTGCGCTCCGGAGCGCATGGGCGGCAAGGATCCCCAGAGCGGCCGTCCAGTGCCGGGACGCATGGGCGACGAACCGGGGTTGATACCGGGGAAAGGCCTCGGCCAGGGCAACGAAGATCCCGAGCTTCCGGACCAGGGGATGGTTCTGTCCGCGGAGCCTGAAGACCATCTCCAGGGCTTCGAGATCAAGGCCGAGGTTTACGGCCCGACGGACGTCCCCTTCCCCCGCGACAGGGGCATCCGGCCACCACACCCGATGCGCGTCGACGTAGGCGGCCACGAGGGACTCCGGGGCGGATCCGCCGAATAAGATATGATGTAGCGCGTGGGCTTCGGCGACCAGGGTCGCACTTTCTGCCGGAATGCCGGGGTCCTGCACGTCTTTGGTGCCCTCAGTAGTTGAATCCCGCGAATTATCCGGGGAAAACCGCCGGGAATCCTCGAGCGCGGAGGCGAAGTCTATCAGAGCAGCAGACCCGTGGACAGCGCGGCCCCCGGCACCGGCGCGGTCGAACCGCGGATGCGAGGACAATTGACCGTGACCGAATTCGATTACGAACAGGCGATGTGGGGGGCCGAGAGCACCGGGCCCGGCGAACGCACCATCGCCGGGTACCGGCTGTCTGAGGCGGTCACCCATCTCCCCGCAGAAGGCAAAGTGCTCGAGATCGGGTGCGGGGCCGGCCGCTTCCTCCGGGCGCTCGGAAGGATCCACCCGAGGCTGGAACGGGTGGGCACCGACGTCAGCCGCGGCGCCCTGGAGCATCTTCGGCGGCTCGACCCGGGCGTCGAGACCCGGCTCACCACCGGGGATCGCATCCCCGCCGACGACGGGGAGTTCGCCGGGGTCCTCGCCGTCGACGTGCTCGAGCACGTGCCCGACCCCGAGCGCCTGCTGGATGAGATCTTCCGCGTCCTTCGCCCCGGCGGCGTCTTCCACCTGCATGTGCCGTGCGAGGGGGATCCCTCGTCCCTGTGGCGCTGGCTTCCCGGCCAGCGGGGGGAGCACGCCCTGAAACGGCGCTTCGGCGGGCACATCCAGCACTTCACCCGCCGCGGGGTGCTCGAGGAACTCACCGGCCGGCGGTTCGAGTTGCTCCGGGTGCGCCACAGCCTGCACCTCGTGGGGAATCTGGCCGACGTGGGGGCCTTCATCTATCTGGCCCGCGCCAATCAGCGGGGGGGGGCGGCCACCACCGGGGATCTGATCGGCGGCGGCGGCCGCCTGGTCCGTATGGTCGACAACCTCGTGTGGGCGGAGGCCCGACTGTTCGGACGCATCCCGGCGTGGGGCCTTCACGTCTCCGCTCGCAAGGGTCCGACCCCCGGCCTCTGACTCGAAGGAGTTCCGGGACGGAACGGCGCCCCGGGGACGTGCATCCACCCCCGCCATTACCTCCGCCGCGCCACCCACACCGTATCCACCGCCGGCCCCGAGTAGAGATCGTGGTTGCTCAGGTAATCCCGGAGCCGGGTGTTGGGCATGTTGGGGAGCCGGTTCAGGGTCACGGTGACCGCGTACTCCCCGGGGGCCAACGCGCAGGGCGGGTGGACCTCCACGGTGTCGGCCAGGACCCGGCCGCGGGGCCAATGGTCCGGAGCCAGGCGCCCGCCGCCGGGGACCCAGTCCATCCGGTAGCGGTAGCGCTCGCCGCGCAGGGTCGCGACGAGCTTCCGGATCAGCTTCTCCGCCGGGAGGCCGCGGCCGGGGGCGTTCAGCGCGTCCAGGCGGAGGGCGCCGTGGATCGCCTCGGGAGGGGGGTCGTCTTCGGTCGATGCCCAGAGGAAGACCATGCGCAGGGGTTCCCGGCAGGTGATGGTGTCCGCCGAGGCCCGCACGGCCAACAGCGCCAACCCCTCGCGGAGGAGGAGGGTGTCGGCGTTGGTGGGAGCGGGGAACGTTTCGGGGGTCGGCGGGGGGGCGAGGCGGGTGTGGGTGGGCTCGGGGAGCACGCGGAACGCGACCAGGCCTTGCTCCTCGAACACGGACTGGAAGTAGGGCGAGGCGGCCATCTCCGCCTCCCGCCGCTCCAGCGCCCGCCGATCGAAACTCCAGAAACCGGTCGAAGTCCCCTTTGGAAGCGCTGTGTTGACGACGAGATAGGCTGCACCCCACTTCCGGGCCAACGCCCATGCCTCGCCCGACCGGAACCGAGAGGCTCAGCGCGTCCCGGGCCACCAGGGTCCGGGCCACGGCCAGGGAATCGTTGGGGGAGGAGTGCTGGTCGTAGGGGGCCACCACCCTCTGGCTGGTGAAGGCGGGGAGCAGGTAGGACGTGATGGGGTCGCTCAGGATCACCGATCGCGCCGGGAGGGCCCGATCGAGGTCCTCGAGGGCCTTTCGCATCCCGAGGGGATTCCGCGCCCCGTCTCGCGCCGGGGAGCGGAGCGGCCACCGGGGGGCGGAGACCAGAGCGGGAAGGAGCACCGCGGCGAGGAGGAGTCCCGCCCAGATCGTCCGCCCGCGGGAACGAGGCGTCGCGGCCTCGGAGGAGACTGCGCGGGGGTCGTGGGCGGCGACGGACGCGTCCCCGAAGGAACCCGCGGCCAGGGCGCGCGACGGAGCGGAGAGAAGCAGGGGGAGGGCGAGCCCCGCCGCCAACCCCGGCGGGAGGAGCCAGAAGGTCCGGAACACCAGGTAGGTGAGCTTCTTCTGGAGGATCGGAACCAGGAGGGGGTTCATGGTGAGGAAGACCATGAGCAGGACCGCGCCGGCGACGTAGAAGGGAACCAGCCCTTCGCGCCGGCGGCGGAAGCAGGCGACCAGGGCCAGGGGATAGCCCACCAGCCCCGCCCACCCGAGATGGACCCAGAGCCGTCCGGGATCGGCGACGTAGAGCCGGTCGGTGAGAAAGAGCATCCCCTGGATCTCGGTGTGGATCGGGTTGGCCGGGGCGTACTGCTGGAGGCGATACAGGAGGTATGGGCCGAGGAGGACGCCGGCGCCGGCGCCCATGATCGCCAGCGCGGCCATCGCCCGCCCCCGCGCGGGAGCGGCGAAGAGCGCCCAGCATCCCAGGATCCCGTAGAACATGGCCAGGAAGACCACGTACATGGGATGGACCGCCACCGCGGCCCAGGCCAGGAGCGCGGCCATGACGAGGCGCGCCGGGCCCGGGGATCGGAGCGCGGCCAGCGAGGCCCCGGTGGCCATCCAGAACACGGTTCCCCCCACCTGGTTCGGATAGGCCGAGATCGTGATGCCGTTCCCGCCGGGACCGCCGTTCCAGGAGAGCACCAGGATCCACCCCGCAGCCAGGGACCAGCCCCGGGTGAAGCCGGCCCCCCGGAGGAAGCCGTAGCCGGCCAGGAAGGGGAAGGCGGCGGTGAGGGCGGGAAGGAGCCGCCAGAAGTCCACCGGGTTCATCCCGGCCAGGTCGGCCATGGCGGCGTAGATGGGGCTCAGCAGGCCTTTCCGCGGATCGAAGCCCAGGTGGCCGGCGCCCAGGTGGAAGGCCTCGGTGGGGAAGAACCGCCCGCTGGCGAGGATCTCCCGGAGGGTGCCCACGTGGTCGGGAGCGTCGGTGGAGGTGCGAAGCGTGGCCCCGATCCAGGCTCCCGCCGCGATGAGGAGCACCACCGAGAGGAGTCCGGCGGCATCCCAGGGTTCGCCATCCGGGGTCCTCGAAACCGGGGGCGTCGGTCGGCCCCGGCCGCGTCCGGACGTGGAGCACCAGGGCGGCCAGGGCGACGATCCCGAGGCCGAGCAGCACGAGGTCGAAGCGCGCGGCGGGGAAGCCGGCCAGGGCGCAGACGTAGGCGGCGAGCGTGCTGACCGCCAGCGCCAGCCCGACCGTGGCGGCCAGGAACCGCACCGGATCCTCCCGCCCTCCCCGGCCGAGGATCCGGGCGAGGAAGGCGCCGGGAAGGAGCCAGAGGACCGCGGCCAGGAGAAAGCCGATGCCGCCGCCTCCCGGGATGAGGAGTGCCGAGAGAGTCGGCGGGGGACATCATCGCTCTCCCGGTCCGCCGGGGGCGCAGGAGCTCGCGGTAGAGGTTCAAGTGCGCCTCGGCCACCGCGGGGAAGGCGAAGCGGGCCTCGGCGTCGGCCCGGGCGGCGCGCTCCCATCCGCCGGCGGGCGGCCTCGTCGCGGAAGAGCGCGACCACGCGGTCGGCCAGGGCGTGGGGGTCCTCCTGGGGCACCACGTAGCCGGTCTCGCCGTCCCGGACGCTCACGTCGGTGGAGCCGGGGATCCGGGCGGCGACGCAGGGCGTTCCCGAAGCCAGGGCCTCCAGGAGCACGTTGGGAAATCCCTCCTTGCGGGACGCGAAGACGAACTGGTGGGCGGCGCGATAGAGCGGGGCGGTGTCGTCGCGGGCCTCCAGGAAGTGCACCCGCCCGGCGAGCGGGGGGCGCGCGGCCCGCTCCCGGCACGCCGCGGCGAACTCCGCGGTTCCCGGAGGGGGCCCGGCCCCGAAGTCGGTGGGGCCGGCGAGGTACAGCCGGGCCTCGGGGAGGGCGCGCACGACCTCCTCCCAGGCGGAGAGGAGCACGTCCACCCCCTTCCGGCGGAGAATCCCTCCCACGAAGAGGGCGCGGGGAACGTCCCGGGGCCAGCCCAGCGCCTCCGGCCGCCGCCTCGCGATCGGCCGGGGGGTGGAACCGCTCCACCGAGACCCCGACGGGAATCTCCTCCACCTTCGTCCGCCGGGATCCCGGCCCGGGGATAGAGGTCGGTCAGGGCGGGGCAGATGGCGATGAAGCGGTCGGCCCGGAGTAGGCGCGGAAGCGCCACGCCGGCCAGCCGCCCCTTCCGCTTCACGGTGAGCGGATCGTCCGCGCCGAGCAGGGTGGAGGTCACCACGGTCCGGAGACCCGCCCGGCGGCCCGCCCGCAGCATGAGGCCGAGGCCGGGGGGAAAGCCGTGGATGTGGAGAACGTCGAACCGGTCGCCGCTTCGCTCGATGTAGCGGATGAGTTCGCGGTGCCCCCACCAGAGCAGGACGGGGTTCCTGGTCGGGGCCATGGGAAAGCGCCGCACCGGGACCGGCCCGTCCTCGAACTCGGGGGTCCCCGGGACCCGCCGGGTCACGATCTCCACCCGGGCCCCCCGCGCGCGCCAGCTCCCGCCCCAGGTTCTCGATCTGGATTCCGTGCCCGGTGAAGGTCGGGCCGGAAGCGCTGGATCACCATGAGCACGCGCGGGCCGCTCATGCCTGGATTGCCTTCCGGATCATCCCCACCACCTCGCTCACCGCGCCGGTGGTGCGTTGCAACAGCCATACACCGGGAAGGAGCGCGGTCAGGAACAGCGCCTCCCGGAGGAGCACCGTGCCCAGCACCGCCCCCGACCCCAGGGGATACCAGCCGACGACCAGGAGGCAAGCGGCCAGCACGTACAGGTAGGGCGCGTAGAGGCGCAGGAGTTTCGGGGTGGCTTCGGAGCAGCGAGAAGCGGAGGTAGCGATAGGAGAGCCAGAGCGAAGCCGGTGGCGTAGAACACGTAGCTGATCGCGGTGGCCAGGGCTACCCCCTCGATTCCGTCGCCCTGTCTTGAGCGCGATGATGTTCAGGCCAGATCCAGCGACCACCGCGCCGGCCTGGACCGCCATGAGCTTCCAGTGACGGTCGGCGGCGATCAGGAAGCTGGTGACGCTGGTCACCAGGGACAGGAAGAAGGTGCCCAGAACCAGGATCCGCGCGCTGTTCAGCCCGGGAACGTAGGCGGGGAGGAGGAGCCCGATCACCGGGATGCCCAGGAACACCATCGCGGTGAAGGGGGGAAGCACGTAGGAAAGCATCCGGGTGGGGAGCTCGATGTAGCGCACCGGCGGAAGCTCCCCGTGGGCCAGGCCGGCCAATCGTTCGCGGAAGTTCGGAAACAGCACGTAGCCGAGGCTCTCCGGAATGAAGTAGATGAGGTTGGCGCAGAACACCCCGATCATGTAGTGGCCGAGCGCGGTGGTGTCGAGGTAGCCCGCGATGAGGAACCGGTCCACGGTCTGAAGCAGCAGGAAGGTCAGGGTGGAGACCACCAGGGGAATGCCGGCGGCCACCAGGCGTCCGGAGATGCGGAAGTTCAGGTGGATGCGGGGAAACAGCCCGTTCCGGGCGAGGATGAAGGCCGAGGCGGCGAGAAACGCCAGACCCTGGCCCAGGAAGACGCCGGTGATGTGGAGGGGGAAGACCAGCGCCAGCTCGAGCCCCATGTCCAGGACCTGGAGCGCGCTCCAGGCCACCGCGGTCTCCGAGAACCGGCTTCGGGCCCGGAGCAGCACCGTGCAGTACTTGAAGACCTGCTGGGAGGTCATGGCGAAGACCAGCGCGGGAAGCGCCCGCGTGATGTCCGGCGTCCTTCCCCACAGCGCCAGCCATCACCACCAGGGAGAAGACGAGGGTGAAGAGGGTCACCGAGGTGAAGCCCGCGCCCTCGGCCTCCCGGACCTTGTCGTCCTCCTTGCGGGCCAGGTGGACCGGGACTTCCTTGGTGAGCCCCCCGAAGATCCCCAGGTCGGCGTAGGCGCTGTAGCCGAGGAACACCGCCAGCAGGCCCATCACCCCGTAGAGGTTCGGCCCCAGGACCCGCGCCACCACCAGCCCCTTGACGAGGCTCAGGGCCCGGACGAAATAGCGGCTCAGGGTGAGGGTGAGAAGTCCGCGAAGGAACTGGGAGTTGGTCTGGCTCAAGTCGGTTGGTTGGGTGACGGAATGACGGACGAGCCTCGGGAGGAACCCGATTCGGTTCCGCAACCGGCCCGGGCGGCTGCCCGAACCCCTCGCGGAGCCTGTAAGCCGTTCATGATCCGGTAGTTTCGAGGGAGTGTCAAGCGCTCCCCCGCGGGGGTTCCCGCTTCCCGGCATATGTCATTTCCACATTTTGGGGGGCTCCCGGGGGTGGGGAGGTGGGATGTTTGGATCGAGGTGCTCCACGCATGCGGGCGGAGATCGCGCCCGGCTTCGGATTCAGAAGGGAGTTCTGAAGATGACGACCACGCATGCCCACACGCTGGAAGTTCGGGTCGACCGGAAGGGGACGGTGGAAATCAGCGGGCTCACCCGGGGGGAGAGCGAAGCGGGCCGTCTGGCCGATGAGCTGGGCCTCGGGGCGTTCGAGCCGGTCAACTTCCTCTATACCGCGATCCGCACCCCACCCCTGGCCCCGGAGGCCCTGGCCGCCTTGAGGGAGAAGGCCGAGGGGCTCGGCTACCATCCGGTCGAGGTGGAGGATCTTGGAACCCACGCGGACGCCTCGTCGGCCAAGACCCGCGACGCGACCCCGGCGGGGGAGGATCTGTCCACGATCTCCGTCCTCCACCAGCACGGCCTGACTCCGTCCCCGAAGATGAAGGTTGTTCTGCCCCTGGCTTTCGCCGGGGTTCTGGCCGTCCTGATCGCGATGGGAGCGATCATCCACGACCACCTCAACCGCGGATACGGAGCCGTCCCGGACTTCGGGGCGGTCATGGAACGCGCGGCCCGCCCGGCTCCGGCGCAGAGCGCGTTCGGGAAGCTGCTGAACCCCGACGATTCCCGCTACGTGTCGGTGACCGTGGTGGGCTGGCCTCATTGGGAGGGGAAGGGCGCGGTGGTGGATCATGCCTACATCCGGATTCCCGGGCTCCACGAGAACTCGCTCGAGGATCTGGTGAAGGGGGAGCGGGGCGCGGCCGCCGTCACCTTCCAGATCGATCTTTCCCGCACCGAGGGTCACCGATACCACGTGGATCGGATCCTTCGCGACGCCCAGGCCACTCCGGACGTGAACCTGGACATGGACATCCTGCCGGTGGTCGCGGGGAGCGCTCCTCCGACCACCGCGGACCCGGGGGGTGTGGGCTACATGGACGGGAGCGGCATCCGCTACGACCGGGACAAGACGTTCAAGGGGGTGGAGCGGGTGGCGGTGGGCGCCTTCGTGGTGAAGATCGAAGGGGGGTATCAACTCCGCGGGGAGGGATTCTCTCTCGCACTGAGTCCTCCCAAGGACCCGGCCCTGAGCGCGCTCATCGAGGACCTGGCGGTGGACCCGGCGACGCTCGACCTCGCCGCCGCCGGAAAGCTCCCCACCGACCGGAAGCTGATCCTCAACCGCCGGCGGGCGACCTGGTTCGGAACCCTGGAGGAGGTCTTCCCATGGACCCAGTCGGGCAAGCCGGGGCGGCGCCAGATCACCCACGAGATCGGGATCTTCGAACTGGACGGGATCCAACTGCGAAAGCTCTATCTGGCCAACACGACCACGGCCTGACGCATGGATTCGGGGGGGGGAGCGCCGGGGCGTCGGTGCTCCCCCCTCCCGTTTCCGCCTTGCTGGGCTTTCTTCCGCTCTGCTAGCATCCTTGATTCCATTGCCATACCGTTGGTTACGACTTGGCCCCCGTAGCTCAGGTGGATAGAGCAGCGGTTTCCTAAACCGCGTGCCGGGTGTTCGAGTCACCCCGGGGGCACCACTCAAAGGTGCCGCGCGAGGCGAGGCGAGACGGTCTCCCGTCCGGTGGGGGGAGATGTAGAGGGGGGACCGGTCCCCCTGGCGGGAGAGAGAGTCGAAGCCACAAGTATTTGTGACATATACAATTATGCGCGATGCCGCCCCCCCGAGCCCGACCGGGCTGCCCAGCCGCCGCGCCGCCGGATGCCAGTGAGAAAGTGCTGGAATCGTCGCGGGGCGTCTGTAGTACCCTCATGTGCTCCGGTGGGGGTTCAGGCCATCGGCCAGACCGGGAGGGAGAGAGCATGTGGCAGTGTGACAACTGCGGGTACACGGACGAGGACGGAACCACCTTCGAGAAAGAGGTCAGCGAAGAGAATCCGGACGAGGTCATCCGCTACTGCCCCGAATGCGGGAGCGACGAGGTGTATATGATCGACGAAGAGGACGACGAGGAGCTGTTCGAAGACGAAGAGGAAGATGAGGACGAGGAAGACGACGACGACGATGACGACGACGACGATGACGAGGACTGGGACGACTCCGACGACGACTACGATGAGGACGAGGACGAGGAGGAAGAAGAGGAAGAGGAGGAGTGGTAGATAGGGTCCGGCCCCGGCTCCCTTGACACCTTCCGGCGCTCTGGTATCCTTCCCGGCCTTGCTTTCAAGGGCGATTAGCTCAGTTGGTTAGAGTGCTTGCTTGACATGCAAGAGGTCACTGGTTCGAATCCAGTATCGCCCACCAGGTCAGTTCGAGGGGGGGGCGCGGGGTCCGCCTCCGCCGCTGACCCCTGACCCCGAACCTACACTCGGAGCAGGACGCACGCAGGCCCCCGGCCTGCGTCTCTGTTTCCGGCCCGCCCGCGGCCCTTCGCCCCGGCCGGGTCGCGAGCCCCGGGAGGAAGACGGCCATGCCCAAGGTCACCGTGCTCATGCCGGACGGGAAACGCGAGATGGATCTCGCCGACGGCGCCACCTACGGGGATGTCGTGCGAGAGGCCGGCGCCTCGCCCGACGTCTACGCGGTCAAGGTCGACGGGGTCCTCACGGGCCTGTACGAACCGGCGGCGGAAGGGGCCGAGGTGAAGCCGGTGGATTTCGACGACCCCGCAGGCCGCGACCTCTACCGTCACAGTTCGGCCCACATCATGGCCTCGGCGGTCGAGGATCTCTTCCCGGGGACCAAGTACGCCATCGGACCCGCCATCGAGGACGGCTTCTTCTACGACTTCGAGACCGAACGCCCCTTCGCCGAGGACGACCTCCGGGCCATCGAGGCCAAGATGCAGGAGATCGTGGACCGGGACCTCCCCTTCACCAAGACCATGGTGAAGAAGGAGAAGGCGGTCCGCGAGTTCCGGAAGCGGGGCGACCGGTTCAAGGTTGAGATCCTGGACGGTATCAAGGACCCCGAGGTCTCGATCTATCAGCACGGCGACTTCGTGGACCTCTGCACCGGCCCCCATCTCCCCTCCACCGGACGGCTCCATGCCTTCAAGCTTCTCTCGGTGGCCGGCTCGTACTGGCGGGGCGACTCCGAGCGGGATCGTCTCCAGAGGATCTACGGCACCTCCTGGTACACCAAGGAGCAGCTCGAGGCCTATCTCCATCGCCTGGAGGAGGCCAAGAAGCGTGACCACCGGCGGCTGGGGAAGGAACTGGACCTGTTCTCCCTCCACGAGGATGTGGGGGGCGGCCTGGTGTTCTGGCATCCCCGCGGCGGGCGCGTCCGCATGGTGATCGAGGACTACTGGCGGGAGCAGCACGTCCGGAACGGCTACGAGATCGTCTACTCCCCTCACGTAGGCCGCTCGAGCCTGTGGGAGGTCTCGGGACACCTGGGCTTCTACCGGGAGTTCATGTACCCGCCCATGGAGATGGACGAGCAGGAGTTCTACGTCAAGCCGATGAACTGCCCGTTCCACATCAAGATGTACCAGAACTCGCTCCACTCCTACCGGGAGTTCCCCATGCGCTGGGCGGAGCTGGGAACGGTCTACCGCTACGAGATGCCGGGTGTGCTCCACGGCCTCATGCGGGTGCGGGGCTTCACCCAGGACGACGCCCACCTCTTCGTCCGACCGGATCAGATGGATGAGGAGATCGACCGGGTGCTGCGATTCTGCCTGGACATGCTCCGGGCTTTCGGCTTCACCGAGTTCGATCTCTACCTCTCCACCCGTCCGGAGAAGGCGGTGGGGGAGCCCGCGCGCTGGGAGGCGGCCGAGGCCTCCCTCCGGAAGGCCCTGACGGCCACCGGCCTCCCCTTCGATCTGGACGAGGGGGGGGGAGCCTTCTACGGCCCCAAGATCGACATCAAGATCCAGGACGCCATCGGCCGGTCCTGGCAGTGCAGCACCATCCAGTTCGATTTCAACGAGCCCGAGCGGTTCGACATGACCTACATCGGGGACGACGGGGAGAAGCACCGCCCCTACATGATCCACCGGGCCTTGCTGGGGTCGATCGAGCGGTTCTTCGGGGTCCTCATCGAGCACTACGCCGGGGACTTCCCGGTCTGGCTGGCCCCCACCCAGGTCAAGGTGCTCCCGATCAGCCGGCAGAACCTCGAGTACGCCGAATCGGTGCGGGAGGAGCTGGCCGAAGCCGGGGTGCGGGTGGAGGTCGACGAGCGTAACGAGAAGATCGGCCCCAAGATCCGGGATGCCGAGCTCCTCAAGGTCCCCTACATGCTGGTGGTGGGCCGCCGGGATGCCGAAGCGGGGACGGTGTCCGTCCGCCGGCACGGGGAGGGGGACCTGGGAGCCCTGGACCGGGGGGTGTTCCTCCAAAAAGTCCTTGCCGAGATCAAGGCCCGCCAATAGGATATAGGGCTTGCGCAAGTAGAGGCGTTTGCTTCTCACCCGCAGCGGGTCCGGCGCCTCCGGACCGCCTGCTCGCCGGGTTCCCCTCAGGGGGCGCTTCTGGCCGACCACGGTCCCGCGGAACGGGGAGGTTCTCTCCGGCGCGGAGAGGCCGACGTTGGACGGCACGAGCGGAGCGGACGCCACCAGGCGCGCTCCGCTTTTCCTTTGGGTGCGGAGGACGGACCGGAAACCCCGGCCCGCAGGAATCATGAACTCTCTCGGGAAGCGCCCTCGCCGTGAGGCGCCGGGGTCCCCGGGGAGCCGAAACAGGAGGTTACGGGAATAGCCAAGAAAGAAGAAAGCGTGCGGGTCAACGAACGCATCCGGATCCCCCAGGTTCGGGTGGTGGACGAGGAGGGAGGCCAGGTCGGCGTCATGTCCTCGTACGAGGCGCTCAAGCTCGCGCGGGAGAAGGGGATGGATCTGGTCGAGGTCTCTCCCAACGCGTCGCCGCCGGTCTGCCGGATCATGGACTTCGGCAAGTACAAGTACGAGCTCAGCAAACGAGCAGCCAAGGCGAAGAAAGTCCAGCACCGGATCCAGGTCAAGGAAGTGAAGTTCCGCCCGAAGATCGACGACCACGACTTCGACTTCAAGGTCAACCACGCGCGGGACTTCCTGGAGGGGAAGAACAAGGTCAAGTTCACGGTGATGTTCCGGGGCCGGGAAATGGCCCACGCGGAGCTGGGCCGGGTGCTTCTGGACCAGGCGGCGGAAGCGCTGGCCGACATCGCTCAGGTGGAGAACCCTCCCCGCATGGAGGGCTACACCATGACCATGTACATGATGCCCCGCAAGGACCGCCTCAAGCCCGAAAAGCCCGAGGACGCGGAGAAGCCCGAAAAGACCGAAAAGTCCGCAAAAGCCGCGAAGCCCGAACAGGTCGAAACGGCCGCAAAGGCGGATAAGCCCGAGGAGGCGGACCCGGCCGGCGCTCAGCCGACGGATGCCGCCCCCTAGACCGGGATCCGGGAGGCCGGAACGAGGAGTCGAGATGCCCAAGATGAAGACGAAGCGGGGCGCGGCCAAGCGCTTCAAGCTCACCGCCAGCGGGCGGGTGAAGCGCGGCAAGGCGTACCACTCGCACATTCTCACGAAGAAAGACACCAAGCGGAAGCGCAACCTGCGTCAGGCCACCACCGTGTCGCCCGCCGACCAGGATCGCGTCAAACGGATGTTGCCGAACGGCTAGCCCCGTACACCGTACCTGCCGAGAAGGCGCCCTCCGGGGTCGCCGGCGGCCCGCCACCGGCGGTCGCTCCTTCGGCCGGATACCGGGCAGGAGGTAAACGAGATGCCACGCGCACGTGGAGTTGTGCCGGGTCGCGCCCGGCGGAAGAAAGTCCTATCCGAAGCCAAGGGGGCCGTCGGCGGTCGTTCCCGGCTGTTCAAGAGCGCCAACGAAACCGTGATGCGCGGTCTCCAGTTCGCCTGGGAGCACCGCCGCCGGAAGAAGCGCGATTTCCGCCGCCTGTGGATCGTGCGGATCAACGCCGCCGCCCGGGAGAACGGGATGTCCTACAGCGCCTTCATCAGCGGCTTGAAGCGGGCCAACGTGACCATCGACCGGAAGGTCCTGGCCGAGCTGGCGGTGAAGGACGCCGCCGCGTTCAGGGAACTCGCCGCGGTGGCGCGCGGGTCGGCCGCCGCTTCCTAGCGTCGTGCCCGAAGCCACCGAGGTCCTGGGCGAACTCCAGCGCATCCGGGACGAGGCCCTCCGGGAGATCGCCGGGGCCTCGGACCCCGCCGCCCTGGAAGCCGCCCGCATCAAGCACCTCGCCCGGAAATCCCCCCTCATCGCGGTGCTGCGGAGCCTCAAGGACGTGGCTCCGGCCGAACGGGGAAAGGTGGGCCAGGCCGCCAACAGCGCCAAGCAGGCGGTGGAGGCGGCCCTTTCGCGGCGCGAGGGCGAACTGGCCGGAGCCGGGGGGGAACCCGATGAGGATCCCACCCTCCCCGGGGTCCGCCCGGCGATCGGGCACGCGCATCTCATCACCCAGACCGAGGAGCGCATCCTCGACATCTTCCGGGGCATGGGGTTCTCGGTGGCCCGCGGCCCCGAGGTCGAGGACGACTATCACAACTTCGAGGCCCTGAATCTCCCCAAGGGCCACCCGGCCCGGGACATGCAGGACACGTTCTTCATGACCGACGACGTGGTGCTTCGCACCCACACTTCGCCGGTGCAGATCCGGGTCATGCAGAGCGGTCCGCCGCCGGTGCGCGCGGTCTTCCCGGGGCGGGTCTACCGCCGCGAGACCCCCGACGCCACCCACTCCTCGGAGTTCCATCAGGTGGAGGTTCTGTACGTGGATCGCGGGGTCACCATGAAGGACCTGCGCGGCACCCTCACCACCTTCGCCCACGAGCTCTTCGGCGGCCATCTGGACGTGCGGTTCCGCCCCAGCTACTTCCCGTTCGTGGAGCCGGGAGCGGAGATGGACATCACCTGCTTCCTCTGCCTGGGGAAGGGCTGCCGGCTGTGCAAGCAGACCGGTTGGATCGAGATCCTGGGCGCGGGCATGGTGCATCCCCAGGTCTTCCGGAACGTGGGCTACGACCCCGAGACGGTGAGCGGCTATGCGGCGGGGATGGGGGTGGAACGAATCGCCATCCTCCGCCACGGCATCCCGGACATTCGCCTCTTCTTCGAGAACGACCTCCGGTTCCTCACCCAGTTCTAGCCGCCGGTCACCCTCGCCGGGCGATCGCGCCCCGATCGGTCGCGGAGCGCGCGGCGCCGGTCACGATCCGCCGAGCTTCACCCGGAACACCGCCAGCCCGTCCTCGGCCCATACCCGTCGATAACGCGCGGGCCGCTCAGCCAGCCGCCTCCCCGCCCCCGGAGTATCCTCTTCCCGGGCGATCACGTACACCGGGGCGTGGAGGGCGGCGAGGCCGGCGATCTCCTTCGGGTCAAGGTCCCCGGAGGCGTACACCTCGTCCCGGGTCCGCCGTCGGAGGGCCATCACCTCGCGATCGTAACCCCACTGGTAGGCGTAGGCGGGCAGTCCCCAGTACTGGCGGCGCGGACCCCGGACCAGCACTTCGGTGCGGTCGTGGGAATCGATGAACACCGCGTCGGCCGGCGTTTCGCGGCCGATCCAGGCGTAGAGATGCGTTTCGGCCGGGCTGAGCGGCGCCGGCGAGCCCTCGGTTACATAGGCCGTCCACAGGAGGGCGTTCTCGGGGACCAGGTACAGGAAGAGGAACGCCGCGAAGAGCACCCGGAGCCGGCGCCGGCCGGCCAGCGCCCTCCAGATGAGCGGCACGGCGAACCCCGCGGCCAGGGCGAGGGGGATGTACATCACGATCGGAGGCTTGTCGAACTGGTTGGCGGCGGGAAGACGGCCCAGGAGCCCGTAGCCCACCGAGGCGGCGGCCCACCCCATGAAGAGGACGGAATCCGGCCGGCGCAGGGTCCAGAACCGTTTCCAGACCGGGAGGGAGAGCAGGATCACGCCGGCGAAGGTGAAGGGAGCCGAAGCCCAGACCCGGAGGCTGATCCCGAAGGGGAAGGCCCGCTCCGTGCTCCCGGGAGGAACGAGGGAAGTCAGGTAGGGGAGGCACGCCGCCAGCGCCCCCGCCGCGATCACCGCGGTTCCCAGGGCGCGGCCCCGGGGGGCGCCGGGGAGGATCGCGAGGGCCGCCGCTCCGGCGGCCAACGCGGCCAGGGACGCCCCGCCGATCACCACGTGGAAGAGAAACGCCCCCGCCCCGGCGGCGAAGAGCAGGAAGGCCCGGGAGGCCTTTCCCTCCCGCACGAACCGCAGGGCGGCGTCCGCCGTCACCAAGAGGAGCAGCAGCGCCCAGGGAACCGCGGTTCCGATCAGGAACTTGCGCAACATGAATACCGAGCTGTTCAGGAACCGGACGAAGGGCTCCGTGTTCGCGGGGCAGAGCGCCCCCAGGTGAACGATCTGGCGGAGCGCCGCCATCCCCCGCACGTCCCCGATCACCACGGTCACCAGCTTGACCGGGAAGAACAGCCAGAAGAGGCCGCCCATTCCCAGGAGAAAGAGCACCCCGCCCCAGGCTCCCGCGGCGCGCGAAAATCCCAGCGCGCGACCGATCCGGGCGGCGGCGGGAACGCAGAGTCCGACGGCCAGGAGGTTCATGAGGGTCATGGCGTCGGGCGGGTTGAGTCCGGCCGCGTCTCGGAGCGCCAGGAGGACGGCGTGGTAGAACCAGAAGTACTGGAGGGCGATGCCCGCGAAGTAGGGATCCTGCGGCGGGAGCCCCCCCCGCTCCATCTCCAGCGCCACCGCGGTATGGAACCAGGCGTCGGAGGCAACCCGTCGCCACGGGGCGGGGATGAGCACCAGTCCCACCAGCACGGCCGCGCCGAGCCCGATCAGCCATGGCGCCCATCCCACGTCCTCGTCGCTATCGGGTGCGGCGCCATCGTCGAGAAGTCGAAACAAAACGAGTACGCCGCCGCATCCCAGAACGGTCCCCCGAACCCAGAGGGCGGAGATTCCCCCGGTGAGCTCGGCGACGACGAGGACCCCCCCCAACACCACGGGGGAGAGAGCGACCCCGGCCACCAGGTCCCGGGTTCGGGAACGCGGCGCGGAGGCCGCCACCAGGAGCGCGTTCCCCGGAAACAGGAACGCGGCGGCGATTCCCGCCCCAGCGGCGAGGACGGAGCCCCCCCAGCCCAGCAGGGTCAGGACGTAGAGGGCCAGGACCAGGACGAAGATCAGGGTGGGGACGCTCTTCCGCGCCGGGGGAGATGACTCGATCGATTCCACTTCAGTCCCTCCGTTCCCGGGTTCGGCCCGGCCCGGCGATCTCCCGGAACAGGCGATCGTAGCGTTCGGCCACCCGGTCCGCCCCATGTTCGCGCGCGACGTGGGCGCGCGCCCGCGCTCCCAGCTCGTCGCGAAGACTTCGGGAGCCCAGCATCCGACCCAGGTGGCCGAGGAGCGACTCGGCGGTGTCCGCCACCCGTCCCAACTCCTCTTCGGTCACCACGCCCCCCGGATCGACGAAGGAGACGGTGGGCACCCCGTGGGCCCAGGCCTCCACGAAGCTGGTGGGAAACCCTTCGAACTCGGAGGTGTTGAGAAGCGCCCATGCCCCGGCCAGAACCGGGGCCGGGTCGGCCACCGGGCCCATGAAGGTGACGTTGGGGACGGCGGCGGCGGCCTTGCGCACCCGGCCGAACAGATCGGCTTCGGACGCCACCGGGCCCCCCATCATCACGAAGTGGGTCTCGGGGAACCGGGCCGCGGCTTCGAGGAAGATCTCCGGATGCTTGAGGGCGCGGAAGTTTCCGAGCCAGACCACCACCGGCGGGTCCTCGGGTGGGCGCACGCTCTCGGGGAAGAACGGGCTGATGCTTCCGATCACCGTTGACGACACACCGAAACCCTTCCGGAGAAGCTCCCGCTGTTCCCGGTGTTGGACCACCACCCGGGTGGCGCGGGTGAGCCCGGCCCGGAAGAGCAAGCGGTCCCGGGGTCCCAGGCGAAGGCGGCGGGGGTCGACGTCGGTGTCGCTGGCGGCACCGAACACGAACGCACGCCCGCGCCGGGCGGCGAAGAGGCCGGCCTGTCCGGTGACCGCCCCCGCGCCCCGCTGGTAATAGACCGCGGCGTCGGCCCGGTCCAGGGCGCGGATGAGCTCCCGCCACCGCGGAACGAACCGGAGTCCGCGGATCCCGGCCCGGGTGTCGTAGGCGTTGAGGAGCCGGAAGTCCGTGACCCGCGGGGCGGTGCGGGCCGCCCCGACGTAGTCGGTCACCACCATCGTCACCTCGTGGCCGCGCGCCTCCAGGGCCCGGGCGAGGAGGGTGGTCTGGAGTTCCGAACCGCCCCGGGTACTGTGCGGTTCGACGAGCTGACAATCGAGCCCGCCGAGGGAGATCAGGCAGACCTTCATGGTCCGGTGGGCTTCGCCTCCGGGGCGAAGAGCCGGCGTCCCGCGGCGGCGAATCGCGCGGTCCGAACGCGAAGGGAAGTAGGGGTGCGGCAGGTTTGCATGCGGTGGCAGTTTAGCCGCTGGGGCGGGGGATGGGAAGGACGGAGCCCCCCGGGAATTTTCATCCGGCCCGTGGTAGGATTCCCGATTCGCTACCGGCTCCCGCGTGCGTGGAATGGCACGCGGAGGGAGAGGGGATTCCGTGCGTTTCAGTCTTTCCTGGATCAGGGACTACGTGGAGATCGAGCAGGAGCCGGAGGTTCTGGCCCGGCTCCTCACCATGGCCGGACTTCCGGTCGATCGGGTGGAGCGCCCGAGCGTCATTCCGGACACCGTGGTGGTGGGGAAGGTGCTGGAGGTCCGCCGCCATCCCAACGCCGACCGGTTGAGCCTCTGCCGGGTGGACGCCGGAGGGGGAGAGACGGTGGAGGTGGTGTGCGGGGCTCCCAATGTCCGCGAAGGCATGTTGAGCCCCCTGGCCCGGGTGGGCGCCGCGCTTCCCAACGGCGTGACCCTGAAGAAGAGCAAGATCCGGGGCGAGGTCTCGAACGGCATGCTTTGCTCCGAGATCGAACTCGGCCTCGGGGATGACGCCTCCGGCATCATGGAACTCCCCCCCGCCGAGGTGGGGACGCCGTTCGCGCAGGTTCTCGGTTCCCGCGACGTGGTGTTGGAGATCGACGTTCCCTCCAACCGCGGGGACTGCCTCTGCCACGTGGGAATCGCCCGCGAGATCGCCGCCCTCACCGGGAAGCCCCTTCGTCTCCCGCCCACCGAAGCCGACCGCGGAGGCGTGCCGGTGACCGGCGAGTTCGCGGTGGCGGTCGAGGACGCCGGGGATTGCCCCCGGTTCACCGCACACCTGATCCGTGGGGTTCGCGTGGGACCCTCCCCGGAGTGGCTGGTGCGCCGACTGGAAGGAGCCGGCCAGCGGAGCATCAACAACGTGGTCGACGTCACCAACTTCGTGATGCTGGAGTTCGGCCAGCCGCTTCACGCCTTCGATCTGGAGCGCCTCGGTACCGGGCGCATCCTCGTCCGGCGGGCCCGGCCCGGTGAACGCCTCACCACCCTGGACGGCCAGGACCGCGCCCTCGATCCCCAGGTGCTGCTGATCACCGACGGCGAGCGGCCCATCGCCGCCGGCGGGATCATGGGGGGGGCGAACACCGAGGTCCACGAGGGGACTCACGACATCCTGCTCGAGGCGGCTTACTTCCTCCCGGAGCGGATTCTTCGCGGCTCCCGCTGGCTCCGTCTCGACACCGAGGCCTCGATCCGGTTCCGCCGGGGCGTGGATCCCGGGGCGGTGGACGCCGCCGCCCGGCGGGCCGCCGGTCTCCTGGCCGAGACCGCGGGGGGGACGGTGGCTCCGGGGATGGCCGAGGCGGTCGATCCTTCCCTCCTCGCCCCGCGCCGGGTGTCTTTCCGGCCCGCCGCGGTGGGCCGGACCCTGGGAGATCCGGTGGAGGACGAGGAGGTGGCGACCCGGCTCCGGGCCTTCGGCTTCGAGGTTGATGACCGGTCGGGTGAGACATGGATGATCGGTGTGCCCTCGTGGCGGCGGGACGTGCTCGAGGAGTGCGACCTGCTGGAGGAAGTGGCCCGCCACCGGGGGTACGACGCCATCGGCGAGCGCCAGTACAACGCCAGCGCCGTGGCGGCGCCGGTCCAGCCCGAGGAGAACCGGCGACGCCGGGTGGGGGAGGCGCTCCGTGGGCTCGGATTCAGCGAGATCATCACCCGGTGCCTGGTGCGGGAGGAGGCCGCCGCCCGGGTGGGCATCGCCGCCGAGACGGCGAGCGCCGCCTTCCTTCCGCTCATGGATCCTCCGAGCCGGGAGGAGGAGGGGCTCCGGGTCACGCTGCTGCCGTCGCTCCTCGACGCGGTGGCCCACAACCTTCGCCACGGCCGGCCCGAAGCGCGCCTCTACGAGATCGGAACCACATTCGACCGCCGATCGCCGGGCCCCCTCCCCGTGGAGACCACCTGGGTGGGGATCGCGGCCGCCGGGGGCAAGTTTCCGGCCTCGCTGGAGCGGGCGCAGCGCAGTCTCAACTTCTTGGAATTCAAGGGCTTCGTGGAAGGACTTCTAGCCGCGTTTCAAATTGACGTACCTAAGTGGCGACCCTATAATGGCCTGGGTTTGTTCCCCCCCGGCTCTCTCGAGCTGGCGGCGGGGGATCTGAGCTTCGGTTGCGCCTGGGAAGTGGGCCCGGAAGCCGCCTCGGCCTGGGATCTCAACCGGCCGGTGTACCTGGCCCAGGTGCGCCTCGAAGCGCTGCCTCTGGAGGCCGGGTCCCCCCGGGTCTACCGCGAGCCGTCGCGGTTCCCGGCGATGCGCCGCGATCTGGCGCTGATCGTGCCCGGCGGGGTTACCCAGGACGAGGTGCGGAGCCGGATCCGCGGCGAGGCCGGGCCCCAGCTCCAGGAAATCGAGCTTTTCGATCACTACCGGGGCAAGCACATTCCGGCCGGGCACGTGGGGCTCGGGTTCAGCCTGACCTTCCGCGCCGCCGACCGGACCCTGGAGGACAAGGAAGTGGATGCCGCGGTCGACCGCGTCGTGGCCGGCCTGCGTCAACTGGGAATCGTTCGCCGCGAGGCCTGAGCGGCCCGCACGGCGGGAGGGATGAGCGATCCATGACCAAGACGGAGCTGGAGGATCTGAAGGCGAGCGACGCCTCGGAGTCGTTGGAACTGCTGGAGCGGAAGGTCGAGACGGCGGCGAAGGTCCTGGCCGAGCTGCGGGAGGAGCGGGACGCCCTCCGCACCGAAGGTGAGGACCTCCGCCGCCGCCTCCAGGAGCGCGACGGGCGCGTCCGCGAACTGGAAGCCGCGCTCCACAAGAGCCTGAACGCCAACGAGGATGTCGCCCGCCTGGAGAAGGAGAAGGACGCCCTCATCCGGGAACGCGCGAACACCGCGCGCCGGGTGCAGGCGATCCTGGAGAAGCTGGAGGTTCTGGATCTCGGCTGAACCCGGACGGGCGGGACGGTCGCCGAGCCCGCGTGAGGTGAATCCATGCAGAAGCCGGTGAGCGAGACCACGGTACAGCTCCGCGGAGCGAGCTATCAGCTCCGCACCGATCTGGCCCCCGAGACCATCGCGCGCATTGCGGCGATCGTGGACGGAAAGATGAAGGAGCTCGACCCGCGAGCCGCGCTCCCGCCCACCAAGGTGTCCGTCCTGGCTTCGCTGTCCATCGCCGGTGATCTGCTCGAGGAGCGCGAACAGAGAAACAGCGAACGGCTCGCGCTCACGCGGCGACTCGAACGTCTCCAGGAACTCCTGGACGAAGCCATCGGTGGGGACTAACATCGCAGGGAGGAGCGGCGGACGTCGGTTCTCCGAGCCTCGAACACACGAACAGAAGGGTTTGAAGATTCCCTGCCCTGTCCGTGATGATTCCAGGTATTTTTGAGCCAACACCTAAACTTCGGGAGCCGGAACACCGGACGGAGTGAGGTCCGCGAAGGCGGAAGACGCGAACTCCGGGATACGGCGCCCCCTTCATGAGTTTAGGTTCAAAAACCCGAATCACACGGCACCCGGCGGGGAATTTTCTTTTGTCATGAACTTGCTATTCATCGGCGACGTGATGGGGCGCCCCGGGCGCCGGGCGGTCGAGGAGGTCCTGCCCGGCATTCGCCGGGACCTCGCGGTGGACGCCGTGGTGGCCAACGGGGAGAACCTGGCCGGCGGGGCCGGCATCACCCACGACACCGCGGAGGCTCTCTTCGCTGTCGGGGTCGATCTCATCACCGGAGGAAATCACCTTTTCGACAAGCGGGAAGGGATCCAGTTCGTGGAGAACGAGGAGCGGGTGGTGCGGCCGGCCAACTACCCTCCCGGGACCCCCGGGCACGTCATGGCCACCCTGGACCTTCCCCGGGGTCCCCTCATGGTGGGCTGCCTTCTCGGCCGCGTTTTCATGCGTCCGCTCGATGATCCGTTCCGGGCCGCCGACGCGCTGGTGAAGCGGGCCCGGGAGCGCGGGGCGCGCTACCTCCTGGTGGACATGCACGCCGAGGCCACCTCGGAGAAGATGGCCATGGGATGGCACCTCGACGGCCGCGCCTCGGCGGTCCTCGGCACCCACACCCACGTTCCCACCGCCGATACCCGCGTGCTACCCCAGGGCACCGCGTTCGTCACCGACACCGGGATGACCGGCCCCTACGACTCGGTGATCGGCATGCAGAAGGAGCCGGTGCTGGCCAACTTCCGGACCGGGCTCTACCATCGCTTCCAGCCCGCATCCGGCGACCTCCGCTTCAGCTCGGTGCTGGTGAAGCTGGACGACGAAACCGGCCGCGCGCACTCCATCGAGCGGGTGGACCGACGCGTCGACGAAGGGGAATCGGCATGACGGCACGGAAGATCGACGGGAAGGAAGCGGCGGCGGAAATCCGCCGTGAGGCGGCGGCCAGGGCGGGCGCCCTCCGCGAACGCGGAGTGACCCCCACCCTGGCCATGATGCGGATCGGGGAGGACCCGGCCTCGATCGTCTACCTCCGGAAGAAGGCCGAGGCCTCGGCCGAGGTGGGGGTGGAGTCGCGCCAGGTGGTGCTGCCCGCCGACGCCGATCCCGGGGATGCGCGCGAAGCGCTCGGTTCGCTCAACCGGGATCCCTCGGTGCACGGGGTGCTGCTCCAGCTTCCCCTTCCCCCTGGCTTCGATCCCACGGCCCTCCTGGAACTCATCGATCCGGCCAAGGACGTGGACGGATTCCACCCGGTCAACGTGGGCCGGCTGGTGCGGGGTGAACCGGGGTTCGTACCCTGCACACCGCTCGGGATCATGTATCTCCTCCGCCGGGAAGAGGTGAAGCTCCCGGGCGCGCTGGTGGCGGTGATGGGCCGGTCCAACGTGGTGGGACGGCCCATGGCCAACCTCCTGAGCCAGAAGGGAGAGGGGCGCGACGCCACGGTGGTGCTGCTCCACAGCCGGAGCCGCGAGCCCGAGCGCTTCACCCGCCAGGCCGACGTGCTGGTGGCCGCGATGGGCCGGGCGGGGATCGTGACCGCGGAGATGATCAAGCCGGGAGCGGTGGTGATCGACGTGGGCATGAACCGCATCCCCCATCCCGAGAAGCCGGGGAAGTTCAAGCTGGTGGGAGACGTGGCCCCCGAGGCGGCGGAGATCGCCGGCGCCCTGACCCCCGTCCCCGGCGGGGTGGGTCCGATGACCGTGGCCATGCTCATGCGGAACACGGTGGACGCCGCCGGCGGCGGATTCACCCGTCCCTGGGAGAGGGACTAGTGCCTCCCGCCGCTCGGGCCGGTTCGGGAGAGGATCCGGTCCCGGGGTCGCCGACGTGAGCGAGGAGTCCCCGGCCTTCACCGTCTCCGAGATCACCGGACGGATCCGTCGCACCCTGGAAGGCGAGTACGGGCGCGTGCGGGTGCGCGGAGAGATCTCGAACTTCCGGAAACCCGGCTCCGGACATCTCTACTTCGCACTCAAGGATTCCGCCGCCCAGCTTCGAGGGGTGATGTTCCGGGGGGCGGCCATCGGCCTCCGGTTCCTTCCCGCCGACGGGGTGGAGGTGGAGGCGGAAGGGGAGCTCTCGCTCTACGAGCCCCGGGGCGACCTCCAGCTCATCGTGCGGCGCATGGTTCCCTCGGGACTCGGCGCCCTCATGCAAGCCTTCGAGGCGCTGAAGCGTCGCCTCGCCGCCGAGGGTCTCTTCGCCCCCGAGAAGAAGCAACCGCTTCCCGCCTACCCCCGGGTGATCGGCCTCATCACCTCGCCCACCGGCGCGGCGATCCGGGATCTCCTGCACGTGCTTTCCCGGCGGTGGCCGGCGGCGGACATCGTGACCATCCCGGTCCGGGTCCAGGGCGAGGGAGCGGCGGCGGAGATCGCGGTCGCGGTGGAGCGGATGGATCGCTGGGGGGGAGCCGACGTGATGATCGTGGGGCGCGGCGGCGGAAGCCTGGAGGATCTCTGGGCCTTCAACGAGGAACCGGTGGCCCGGGCCATCGCGGCCTGCCGCACCCCGGTGATCTCCGCGGTGGGACACGAGATCGACGTCACCATCGCCGACCTGGTCGCCGATGTCCGCGCCGCCACCCCGTCGGCGGCGGCGGAGATCGCGGCTCCCGATCGCCGGGAGGTGGCGCGCCGGTTCATCGTCCTCTGGGAACGGGCGCGGAGGCGGACGGAGAGCGCGACCGAAGCCCGGCGCGCCCACCTCGGCCGCCTGGTCGGGGCCTACGGGTTCCGGCGCCCCGAGGTCTTCCTCCGCCGGGAAGAGCAACGGGTGGACGATCTGGCCGAGCGGCTGCAGAAGGCCACGGCGCGCTCCCTGACCGGGAGTCGCCGATCGGCCGCCGAGGCCTCGAGACGTCTTGCCGCCGCCGACCCCGCCCCCCGGGTGGGGAGCCTGCGCCGCGGGGTGTCCGGCGCCGGCGAACGGCTCGATCGGGCGCGCCGGGTGGCCCTTCGGGCCCGAAAGGGGCGAGTGGAGGGACTCGAGCGGGCGCTCGCCGCGCTCGATCCCACCGCGGTGCTCGGCCGGGGGTACTGCCTGGTCCGGGACGAAGCCACCGGGCGGATCCGGGTCGCGGCGGCGGGGCTTGCCGAGAGCGCTCCGGTAGTGCTCCAGTTTTCCGGAGACCGGGCCCACGCCCGCGTGGTGCGGGTGGAGGATGGAGGCCCGCGGGAGATGGACGGCGTCGGGGAGGGTAGGACATGAAGCCGAGCAGGAAGAAGAGCGCATCCCGGAAGCCGTCCGCCGGTTCCCGGGCCGGGACCCCGCCCGCGGGGGCCGGGGAGTTGACCTTCGAGGCCGCCCTGGAGCGGTTGGAAGCCATCGTGGGCCGATTGGAGGAGGGGGAGATCCCCCTGGAAGAAAGCATTCAGGCCTACGCCGAGGGAACCCGATTGGTTCGTCAATGCCTGGAGAAGCTCGACCGGGCCGAGACCATGATCCGCGAGCTCTCCGAGAAGGCGGAGGGGTTCCGGCTCGAGCCCTCCTCGCTCGGGGAGGACGAAGACGCCGTGGAAGAGGACGGAGAGGATGAAGACGAGGATCCATCGGACGAGCTCCCATTCTGATCCGGACGTCCGGCTCTGGACGTTCCGTCGCTTCGTGGAGCGGACCGCGACGCGGGTGGATCGCGCCCTGGACCGGCTCATTCCCGGGGCATCGGTTCGTCCCGCGGCCATCCACGAGTCCATGCGCTACACCGCGCTCTCCGAGGGCAAGCGGCTGCGGCCGGCCATGGTGGTTCTGGCCTACGAGGCTTCGGGGGGACGGGGACGCCGGGTCGACGCGGTGGCCGCCGCCCTGGAAATGGTGCATGCTTTTTCCCTGATCCACGACGATTTGCCGGCCATGGACGACGACGACTTCCGCCGGGGAAAACCGTCCAATCACCGGGCCTTCGGGGAAGGGGTGGCGATCCTGGCCGGGGACGCGCTCCTCACCCTGGCCTTCGGGGTGGTGGCCGCCCAAGCGCGGTCCCTCGGTCCCGCAGTGACCGTGCGCCTGGTGGAGGAACTCAGCCGGGCCACCGGCTCCGACGGGGTGATCGGAGGCCAGGTCATGGACCTCCGGTCGGAGGGAAAGCGGGTGAGCCGGAACGCGCTCCGCTACATTCACGAGCAGAAGACGGGGAGGCTGTTCATCGCCGCCCTCCGGCTCGGCGCGATCGCGGCCGAGGCCCCGGCGGCCGATCTCCGGCGCTTCGCCCGCTACGGCGGATCGGTGGGGCTGGCGTTTCAGATCGTGGACGACATCCTGGGCGCGGCGGGGACGGTGCGGGAGCTGGGGCGCGATCCGGGGCGCGACCGGATCCGGGGGAAGGTGACCTATCCGTCCATCCTGGGATTCGAGGCGTCGCATCGGGCGGTGGACCGGGAGCTGGCCCGGGCCGTCGAGGAGGTGAAGCGCCTCCCCGGGGACCGCGATCTCTTCGGCGGCCTCATCGAGCTGGTGGACCGCCGCCGGCGCGGACCGGACGGCGGGCTTCTCCGGCCCAAGGAAGAAGCATGAAGGACTTCATCGCCTCGGCGCCGTACATCGTTGCCCTGAGCGCGGGATTTCTGGTCCAGTTCTACAAGTTCCTGGCCTATTTGGTGACCCATCGCCAGGTGAACTTCACCCGGTTGGTGGGGACCGGCGGCATGCCCAGCTCGCACTCGGCCAGCGTGGCCGCTCTCACCACGTCGGTGGCCTTCCTCGACGGCACCGGCTCGACCCTGTTCGGGGTCACCCTCTTCTTCAGCCTGGTCATCATGTACGATGCAGCCGGGCTCCGGCGGGCGGCGGGCATGCAGGCCCGGGTGCTGAACCGCATCGTCGAGGACCACTACGCCCATCGGGGGCTCCTGGCCGAGCGGTTGACCGAGCTGGTCGGACATACCCCCTTCGAGGTGTTCGTGGGGGCGGCGGTCGGCGTGATCTACGGCGTGGTCTGGTATCTATAGGAGGTCCGGAAGGCGATGATGGCGAAGCCGCAACGCGTCTCGGTGCAGGCGAACCTCGACAAGACCCAGGCCCTTCCCGTGGTCGAGAAGACGGTGAAACGTCTTCGCGCGGCCGGGGTCGATGTCCTGCTCAAGAACGACCTGGCCGAGGCGCTGGGGGAGACGGGGAGGGAGGACGGCTTCCTCGACGAGACCGATCTCCTCCTTTGCCTGGGGGGAGACGGGACGCTCCTGAACGCGGTGCGCGGGTTGGAGGGACGCGAGGTCCCGATCCTGGGGGTCAACCTCGGCGGGCTCGGATTCCTCACCGCGGTCCCTTCCGACGAAATCGATTCCTGTCTGGACGCGGTTCTGGCCGGATCCTACGGCCTTGAGGACCGGCCGCTCATCATGGCCCGGGCGTGGGAGCTGGATGGGGGCGAAATCGAAATGCACGCGCTGAACGACGTGGTGATCGACGAGGGAACCTTCAACCGGCGGGCGGTGGTGCTCAAGATGGACATCGACGGCGCCTACGTGGGCACCTTCACCGCCGACGGCCTGGTGGTGGCCACCCCCACCGGCTCCACCGCGTACTCCCTCTCCGCCGGCGGACCCATCGTCCACCCCGAGGTGCCGGCCCTGGTGGTGACCCCGATGTGCGCACACTCCCTCTCCATCCGGCCTCTGGTGTTCGGCGACCACGAGACGGTGGAGGTGGAGAACCTGCTCTCCGGCGTGGCCCTCAAGATCACCGCCGACGGACAGGATGCCCGCCAGGTCGCTCCCGACACCTCGATCCGGATCGGGATCTCCCCGCGCCGGGCGCGTCTGGCCTTCCTCGGCCGCCGTCCCTACTACGAGATCCTGCGCACCAAGCTCAACTGGGGGGGGATCCCGAAGAACCGCTGAGTCGCGCCGGCTTGGAGGACGACGACCGGCCGGAACCCTCGAGCGGCGCCGCGCGACCGCGGACCGCCCTTCTGGCTTCATGCCCTTTTCCTATACACTGTCCCGAAACCCGCCGGCGGCCGACGATGGAAACCGCGCCGCCGCGCGGCCCGTTCCGAACCGTTGAACCAGGAACCGTCCCGTCCGGAGAGGGGAACCATGCTGACCGAACTCTGGGTCTCCAACCTGGCGGTGGTGGAGCGCCTCGAGGCCCGGTTCAAGCCGGGGCTGAACGCGCTCACCGGAGAGACGGGGGCGGGGAAGTCGCTGGTGGTCGGGTCGCTCGATCTGGTCCTGGGAGGGAGAGCCTCGGCCGAGCTGGTGCGCCGCGGGGCCGAGGAGGCGGAGATCGTGGCCCGCTTCGAGCTCCCCGGCGATCATTTCACCTCCCGGGGGATCGATCAGGCGATCGACGAGGGCGGCCTCCTCCTGCGCCGGGTGATCGGAGCCGACGGGCGATCCCGGGCCTACGTGAACGACCGGCCGGCCACGGTGGGCCGGCTCCGGGAGCTGGGAGGCGCCCTGGCCGACCTCCACGGCCAGCACGAGCAGCAGCGGCTGCTTCGCGAGGAAACCCACCTCGATTACCTGGACGCCTTCGCCGCCGACGGGGACCTCGCCCGGGCGGTCACCGATGCCTTCGCGGCCACCCGGAAGGCGATCGGGGATCGCGACGCCTTCCTGGCCGAGTCCCGGCGGAGCGCGGGAGAGCGCGAGTTTCTCCGGTTCCAGCTCGACGAGCTCACCGCCGCCCACCTCGAGCCGGGGGAGGAGGAGGATCTCCAGCGTGAGCGTCATCTGGCCGCCCACGCGGGGAAGCTGGCCGAGCTCACCGCCTCCGCGCTGGACAACCTCTCCGAGGGCGACCCCGGCGCCGAGTCCCTCCTTGGCCGCGCCTCCCGGGACCTGGGCCAGGGCGCGGAATTGGATGCGGCTCTGGACGCGATCCGACGGCAGGTGGACGAGGCCCTGGTGGCCTGCGAGGAGGCGGCCCGGGAGCTCTCCCGGTACGGCGACGGCTTGAGCGCGGATCCGGAGCGGTTGGAGGAGATCGAGGCCCGCCTGGACCTTCTGGCGCGCCTTCGCCGGAAATACCACGCTTCCGTGGACGCGCTCATCGAGAAGCGCGACGCGTTCCGCGCGACCCTGGATGGATGGGAGGAAGCGCCCAAGCGCCTGGGACGCCTCGAAGGCGAGGTGGATCGGGCGGGACGGGAGCTGGTCGGGGCCTGCGCCGCCCTGAGCGCGGCCCGGAGCCGCGCCGCGGCGGCGTTCGCCCGCGAAGTGACCGTCGAGCTCAAGGGCCTGGGAATGGAGGGGGCCCGGTTCTGGGTGGAGCTTCGCCCGCCCCGGGAAGGCCTGACCCTTCCCGGTCGCGAGCACCCGGTCGGTCCCCGCGGAACCGAGGAGGCCGCGTTCACCCTTGCCGCCAACCCCGGAGAGACCGCGGGACCCCTGAGCCGGATCGCCTCGGGGGGCGAGGCGTCGCGGGTCATGCTCGCGCTGAAGAACGTGCTCCGCCGCGTGGATCCGATGCCCCTGGTCATATTCGACGAGGTGGACGCGGGGATCGGGGGAATGGTCGCCGAAGCAGTGGGCGCGCGTCTCGCGGCCATCGCCCGGGAGCGACAGGTTCTGGTGGTCACCCACCTCGCGGTCATCGCGGGCCGGGCCGGGCACCACCTTCGCCTGGTCAAGGAAACCGAGCGGAAGCGCACCCGGATCCGGATCGAGGAGATCACCGGCGCCGCCCGCGAGGAGGAGCTGGCCCGGATGCTGGCCGGAAGCGCGGGGGGCGAGGACGCCCGGCGGACCGCGCGGGCGCTGCTCGCCGGCGAGGGTTCCCGATGAGGGCCGCCCCCGAGGCGCCCACTCGGGCGGGGAGGCCCGGCGACGGACTCCGGCTCTTCATGCTCGACAACTACGATTCGTTCACCTACAACCTCGTCCAGTACCTGAGCGAACTCGGCGCGGAGATCGAGGTAGCCCGAAACGACGCGATCACCCCGGCGGAAATCGAAGCGGAAGCCTACGACGGCGTGGTGATCTCACCCGGCCCCGGCGTTCCTTCCCGGGCCGGGGCCACCGAACCGGTGATCGAGCGCCTCTCGGGAACGGTTCCGCTCCTGGGAGTCTGCCTGGGCCACCAGGCCCTGGGCGAGGTGTTCGGGGCGCGGGTGGCGAGGGCGGAGCGGCTCATGCACGGGAAGACCTCTCCCATTCTCCACGACGGCCGCGATCTCTTCCGGGAGCTGGAGAACCCCTTCATCGCCACCCGCTACCATTCCCTCCTCCTGGAACGCGACACCGTGGCCGACCCGTTGGAGCTGACCGCGTGGACCGCGGAGGGGGAGGTCATGGGGATTCGCCACCGCGAGCACCCCTCGTGGGGGGTGCAGTTCCACCCGGAGTCCATCCTCACCGAGCCGGGAAAACGCCTCCTGGGGAACTTCCTCGCCCTGTGCCGGGAGCGGCGGGACGCCGGGGCCTCGGAGCTGGAGACACCGGACGCGGAGGAACACCCGTGACCACCACGACCTTCACCCACGTTCTGGCCCGCCTGGCCGAGGGCGCGCGGCTCACCCGCGAGGAGACCCGCGGCGCCATGGACGTGATCATGCAGGGGATCGCGACCCCGGCCCAGATCGGGGCCTTCCTGATGGCCCTCCGCCTCCGCGGCGAAACCCCGGAGGAGATCGCGGGGGCGGCGGAGTCCATGCGGGCCCACGCCCGGCGCATCCGCTCCGATCGCCGTCCGCTGCTGGACACCTGCGGGACCGGGGGCGACCAGAGCGGCACCTTCAACATTTCCACCGCGGCCGCGTTCGTGGCCGCCGGGGCCGGGCTGGCGGTGGCGAAGCACGGAAACCGCTCGGTGTCGAGCCGCTGCGGAAGCGCCGATGTCCTGGAAGCTCTGGGGGCGCGAATCGACCTTCCCCCCGAGGGGGTGGAGGCGTGTCTGGAGGCGACCGGGGTGGGGTTTCTCTTCGCCCCCCTTCATCACGGCGCCATGAAGTACGCGGCCGCCCCCCGGAAGGAACTCGCGCTTCGGACCCTGTTCAACGTGCTGGGGCCGCTCTCCAACCCGGCCGGGGCCACCCACCAGGTGCTGGGGGTCTACGACCCGGCGCTCACCGAAACCCTGGCCCTCGTGCTCTCCATCCTGGGGAGCGAGGGGGCGATGGTGGTGCACGGCGATGGGGGACTGGACGAGATCTCCCTTTCCGGGCCCACCCGGGTGAGCGAATGGCGGGACGGCGGGCTTCGCACCTACACCATCACCCCGGAGGAGCTGGGGGCCGCCCCGGCCTCTCCCGACACCCTCCGCGGCGGCGACGCCCCCCGGAACGCCGCGCTCATCCGTAGCCTCCTCACCGACCGCGATGGGCCGCCGCGGGAAGTGGTCTGCCTGAACGGGGGGGCCGCGCTCTACGTGACCGGACGCGCGCCGAGCCTCCGCGACGGGGTGGCGGCGGCGCGCGAGGCGGTGGCTTCGGGCCGGGCCGCGGCCGCGCTCGATGCGTTCGTGGCGTTCACCCGGAGCTACCCGGCGTGATCGCCCCCACCGGAATCCTCGGCCGGATCGTCGAGCGCACCCTGGCCGACGTGGCCGGACGCCGCGCCCGGGTGAGCCTCCGGGACCTGGAGGAACGGGGGAGGGCGCGGGCCGGGTCCCGCCGCGCCCTGGACCGGGCGCTTCGGCGCGATCCTCCCGAGGCCCCGGTGCGCTTCCTCTGCGAGATCAAGAAGGCGTCCCCGTCCAAGGGGCTCCTCAAGGCCGACCTCGCCCCCGCCGTCCAGGCGGAGATCTACCGCGAGCACGGAGCGAGCGCGGTGTCGGTGGTGACCGAACCCCACTTCTTCCAGGGCGAGGAGGAATTCCTGGGCCTGGCCCGGCGCGGAGCGCGCGACCTCCCGCTCCTTCGCAAGGATTTCCACCTCCACGAGCTCCAGATCCTCGAAGCGGCCGCGGGGGAGGCGGACGCGGTGCTGCTGCTGGCCGCGGTCCTGGGCCCTTTCCAGCTGAAGGACTACATCGACCTCGCAGCGGAATTCGGGCTCGGCCATCTGGTCGAGGTGGAGAACACCGACCAGGCCGAAGCCGCGCTCAAGGCGGGGGCGCGGGTGATCGGCGTGAACAACCGGGACCTCGCCACCTTCCGCGTGGACGTGGGGCGGACCGAAACGGTCCTTCCCGCCCTGGCCGGAACCGGCGTGGCCACGGTGGGGGAGAGCGGCATCGCGGACCGGGAGGTGGTACTCCGCCTCGAGCGGGCGGGGGTGGACGCGCTCCTGGTGGGCGAGGCGCTGATCACCGCGGCCGACCCGGGCCGGAAGCTCAACGAGCTTCGGGGGGACGAGGCGCCCGAGCCGGGGACTTCTTGACAGCATCCCGCCGCCGTGACAGACTTCATCGCTCTTTTGAGGCCGACATTTGCGCGCCCGTAGCTCAGCTGGATAGAGCGCTTGCCTCCGGAGCAAGAGGTCACAGGTTCGAATCCTGTCGGGCGTACCAATTCCGATCTCCCGACGCCGGATCATCTCCGGGCGGCCCGGAAATCCGATCCCGGCTCCCCCGGCCGGGATCGGCCTTTTCAGTCCCCGCTCCCCGCGCTAGGATGCCGGGATGCCACCCATGATTTCCGCCTCCCGCAGTCGAAGCTCCTGGGTCTTCTGGTTGCTCCTGGCGGTCGTCGCCGCGGTCCTGGCCGGGGTGCGTTCCGAGGCACGGCCGGGCGCGGTGGATATCTCCGCGGACTCCATCCTGGCCACCGCCCGGGATCTCTCCGGGGAAACCGCGGTCGGACCCCCGACCCGATGGGCGCCTCTTCCCTCCACCGCGGCCTACCCGCGCTACCTGGTGGAAAGGCTGAAGGCCGCGTTGGCTCCGCTGGGCGGGACCGCGGTGCTCGACACCTTCTATCCCGACCTCCAGTACACGGGGCCCGAACCCACCCGGTCGGTCTACACCGACGTGGTGGGCATGATCCCGGGAGCCCTGGGGGCCGAGTCGCCGGGCATCTTCCTGGTGGGAGCGCACCTCGACGGGACCTCCCAGAACGAGGAGCTGACCCACCCCGAGTGGGACCCCTTCACCGCGACCGCCCCCGGCGCCGACGACAACGGGAGCGGGGTCTCCTCGATCCTGGAAGCGGTCCGGGTCCTGGCCGAGCGGGGGGTTCGCCCCCAGGCCGACGTCATGATCTGCTTCTTCGACGGCGAGGAACAGCAACCCTTCATGGACAAGAAGACCAGCTCCGAGAACATCCTCCTCGGAAGCCGGTTCCTGGCCGATAGCGTGTTCGCAGCGGGGAAGCTCGGGGATCGCATCCTCTACGGCATGCTGAACCTGGACATGGTGTCCTACAACCCTCGGCGCGACTCCCTGGTGGTGCTCACCAACGTGACCTCGCGCTGGATGGCCAACGACCTCCTGGCCGTGCACCAGGGCGGGGCCGCCCCCGGCCTCCAGCTCGAACGGGTGGTCCAGGGACTCACCTACAGCGATCACGCCCCGTTCTGGGCCCAGGGCTACGACGCGGTGCTCCTGATCGAGTCGCCCAAGATCGACGCCCACAATCCGTACTACCACCGGGAATCGGACATCGTGGCCAACACCTACTCCCGGGACGGCGCCATGGCGGCCAAGGCCTCGGAACTGGTGCTGGGACTCTTCGAGTCGTGGGCGGAAACCGGGCCGGACTCCCTGGTCATGGATGACGAGGACATCCTCTTCCAGCGGGACATCCCCGGCTCCCGGGTGGTGGACGCCACCCAGGTCTCGGTGGGCGATTCCGTGGAGATCGTGGTCGGGGTGACCAACCGCGGCGGGACCCGCACCGGCGGGTTCTCGGTGGGCTTCACCTTGGAACGCCTGGACGGCCGGGTGATCCGTGAGCTGGGGACCCGCTCCGGTCCGCCGATGCTCCCGGCCGGGGGTCGGGCCAAGCTGATCCTTCCCTGGATCCCCGCCGCCGGCGAGGCGGGAGCGATCGAGGTTAGGGCACGGGTCATCGATCCCGCCGCCCCCGCCCTGGAGCAGGTGGCCCGCCGCTCGGTGGCGGTGCGCGGCCCCCATTCGGGAATCGCCGCGGCCTACGTCTACCCGAACCCCACCCGGGATCCGGGGTCGGCCAAGCTTCACTATGAGCTCACCCGGGGAGGGGCGATCCGGCTGACCCTGCTCGACCTCACCGGGAAGGTTCTGGACGAGCGGGATTACTCCTACGAGGCCGCCCTGCCCAGCACGCTGGTGGATCCCGGCCCCGCCGACGTGTACCTGGATGCCCTGCTCCGGCAGAAAGGGCTGGCTCCCGGGCTCTACCTCATCCGGGTCGAGCTGTTCAACGGGAGCGGGGGAGGGACCGCGGACGTGGCGGTGGCCAAGTTCGTCGTCCTGAGATAGCGCCGTGCCCGACCGCCGGCCCCCTCCCGATCCCCGGTCCGCGGCCTGGTTCAACCTGGTCATGGCCGGCCTCTATTTCCTCACCGCCGCGCTGGTGGTCTACTTCCGGGCGCTCCCGGTGGAGAAGGTACTGGACCGGCTGGTCCGGGACGGGGTCCGGATCCCCGGCTGGTTCCCCGCGTCCCTCACCCTGGGGGCGGTGATCGTGGCCGCGTATCTCGCGTTCCAGGGGGTCCGGAACGTCCGGCGGGGCCGCCGATCGGGGGGGCGCCCGCCCAAGGGACCGCCTTCCGGGCCCTGACCCGGCCAAATCCCCCGGAGTCCTCCTCCGGGGACGGTTTTTCCCAAGGTTCCCGCGCTCGACGCCGATATCTCCCCATGACGGAATGTCCCCAACCGCCGAGGGGCGAGGCACTAGGATGCACGACGGCTACCGGCTTCTCTGCGCAAGAATCAAGGACATCGCCGATCTCGACGAGGGTCGGCGAGACCTCTCCGGCATCCTCGCCCGGGCGGCGGTGGTGACCCAGGAGATCCTCGGGGTCTCCCTGGTCTACGCCGCGGCCGCGGTGGACGGGGCGAGCCTGGTCTCGATCGCCGAGGAATCCTCCCTCATGGTCCGCACCGAGCCCTGGGAAGGGCCGGGCCGCTTCGGCCGGCGCGTTCTGGACGGGGCCGGGCCGCTGGCCTGGCGGCGCGGCGAAGACGACGCCCCTTCCGCCCACGACTTCCTCGATCTCATGGGCCTCGGGGCCTGGATGGGGGTTCCCATCCCCATGCGCGACCGCCCGGCCGGGCTCCTGGTGGCGTTGCGCGAGGACGACCAGCCGTTCAGCGAGGAAGAGCAGAACCTGGTGAACCTGGTGGCCGAGCACACCGCCGGCGCCATCGCCAACCTGCGCGCATTCCAGGAAGTCGAGTCCCTGGCCATCACCGACGAGCTCACCCGGGTCTACAACTACCGGTTCCTGAAGACCGCGCTCCGCCGCGAGGTGGCGCGGGCCTCACGGTACGGCCAGACCTTCTCGGTCATCATGATCGACGTGGATCACCTGAAGCGATACAACGAGGAGCACGGCCACCTGGGGGGGAGCGAGCTCCTCCGCCAGCTCGCGGGCATCCTGGCCCGAAACTCCCGCGCCATCGACCTGGTAGCCAAGTACGGCGGGGACGAGTTCCTGATCATCCTTCCCCAGACCCGCCTCGACGGCGCGGCCAGCATGGGGCATCGGATCTGCACCGCGGTGGCCGACGCCGCCTTTCCCCATTGCGTTCCCGGCACCATCACCGTGAGCATCGGGGTGGCGAGCTTCCCCCAGCACGGGGCCACCATGGAGGCGCTGCTGGCCGCGGCCGACGCCGCCCTCTTCGTGGCCAAGCGTCAGGGGCGGAACTGCGTGGTGAGCGCGGAATCCCCGGGAAACCCCGGACGGATCTCCGAGGCGGCCTGATCGGTCTCCGGGGACCGGAGACGCCGGGGCCTCGGACGACGGACGCCGGCGCCGCCGATGAAACGATAAGCCCGCTCGCATATTCCCGACCTCCGGCCCGCCCCGCTTTCGCTGGCCGCCAGCCCGTCGAGTGTGATTGAATCCCTCCCCATGATCGCCAGGATCCTCTCCAGCGACCCCGCTCTGGTCGCCCTCTCATTCGCCTGGATCGTCCTCGTGATCGCGGTGGGGGAGGGTACCCGGCGCCTGTTCCGGCTCCCCCCCGACGTCACCCGGAAGATCATCCACGTGGGGGTCGCGTTCTGGGCGCTCCCCACCGCGCTCTACTTCCGTTCCCCGGCGTGGGCGGCGGCGGCTCCGCTCACCTTCATCGTGCTGAACGCGATCTCCTACCGCTTCCGGCTGATGGAGGTGATCGAGGAGGAGGGGCGGGGGAGTCCCGGCACCATCTACTTCCCGATCTCCTTCGCCGCCCTCATCCTCTTCCTGTGGCCGATGGGAGGACGCGCGGCCTCGGTGGCCGGCCTGTTCGCCATGGGGTTCGGCGACGCCGCCGCTTCCATCGTGGGACGCCGCTTCGGACGGCACCGGTTCTCCGCGGCCGGCGCGGCGAAGTCCTGGGAGGGAACCGCGGTCATGTTCGCGGTATCCGCGGCGGCGATCCTTCTCGGGACCTACCCGCTCCTCTGGCGGACGCTCTGGATACCTTCGCTGGGCGCGGCCGGGGCGGCCGCCCTCGCCGAGGCTCCGGCGGGCCGCGGCCTCGACAACCTGACCGTGCCCGCCGCGGGCGCCCTGGTTTTCCTCGCCCTGCAGAGGCTCGGCGCGTGAGGGTGTTCCTGACCGGGGGCACCGGTTACCTCGGGGGCCGTGTGGCTCGGGCGCTCCTCGACGCCGGACACGAGGTGGTCGCCCTGACCCGGAGCCCGGAACGGGCGGCGTCGCTCCTGGCGTGCGGCGCCTCCCTGGTGGAGGGGGAACTCGGTCAGCCGGGCGACTGGACCGAGGGGTTAACCGGGGCCGACGCGGTGGTGCACACCGCGGCCATGGTCGAAGCCTGGGGGCCGCCCCCCGAAGACTTCGACCGGGTCAACGTGGCCGGAACCCTGGATCTCCTCGACCGCGCCCGCCAGGCCAAGGTGGAACGGGTGGTGCTCACCAGCTCTCTCTTCGCCCTGGGATCCTCTCCGGACGGCGCGCCGCGGGACGAGAGCGCCCTGGACGAGGAGCCGGATCCGCTCGCCGACGCCAACGACTACGTCCGCACCAAGACCGCGATCTCGCGGCGGATCCGGGAGCGCCAGCGCCGGGGGGGACGGGTGGTCATGGCCATCCCCACCATCCTCATCGGTCCGGGGGCTCTCACCGCGGGAAACCACACCGCCCGGGTGTTCGCCGACATCGGGCGCCGGCGCTTTCCCGGCCTGGTGGGGGACGGGAGCCAGATCTGGAACCTGGCCCCCGTGGATGCGGTGGCCCAGGGGTATCTCCGGATCCTGGAGAAGGGCGTTCCCGGCCAGAACTACATTCTGGGGGGCGAGGACTGGACCCAGGCCCGACTGGTAGCCCGGGCCGCCGGAATATTCGGGGTGAAGCCGCCGCTCAGGCGGTTGGGACGGGCGATTCCCCTGACCGTGGCCACGCTCGCCGAAGGCTGGGCCGCGGTGAGTGGGCGACCGCCCATCCTCACCCGGGGCTCGGTCCGCCTCTACGATGCGCACTGGTCCTTCACGAGCGGGAAGGCCCGCCGTGAGCTGGGCTACGAGCCGGGATCGGTGGAGGAGACGTTGCGGGAGACGGTGTCCTGGCTCCGGGACGAGATCTGGAGGCGGAGATGATCCCCACCGAACCGCTGAGCCTCGAGGTCCTGGCCCGCAACTGGCTACCGGCCCTCCTGGTGAACGGGGTCTTCGCGGCGTTGGGCTACGCGGGGCGGGGGGTGCGCCGTTCGGGCGTGGCGGGCGGGCTCCTGGTGGGAATCCCCATCTACCTCTTCCTGGGATGGCAGGGTTTCCTGGTGCTCCTCGTGTTCTTCGTGATCGGGACCGGGCTGACCCGCTTCGGCTACGAGCGGAAGTCGCGGATGGGGGTGGCCGAGGCCCGGAAGGGGGCGCGGGGGATGAGCCACGCCCTGGCCAACGCCGGCGTGGCCGCCCTCTGCGCGGCGGGGGGCTGGGCGAGCGGCGGGGGGCTCTGGGCCGTGGCCTTCACCGGCGCCCTGGCCACCGCGGCCATGGACACCGCCGGTTCCGAGATCGGGCCCCTCTGGGGAACGCGCACGTTCTCGCTCCGGGACCTGCGCCCCGTCCCTCCCGGGACCGAGGGCGCGGTCTCCCTGGAGGGGACCCTGGCCGGGGTGGGGGCGGCGATCCTGGTGGCCCTGGCCGCCGGGATCTCGGGGCTGGCCGGACCGGCCGTGGCCTGGGCGGTACCCGCGGCGGTACTCGGGAATCTCTACGAGGGAATCCTCGGCTCGCGCCGGTTGCTCCCCCACGAATGGCTCAACGCCACCAACACCCTGGTGGGAGGGGGGACCGCGGCGGCGCTGGCCCTCCTCCTGGGCCGGGGGTAGGGGGAGCCGGTCAGCCGGCTTCCGGCGACGTCTCAATCCTCCCGCGGTTCTGCCGAAACCCAACGGAGCAAGCTTTGACCGGGTCCGTTGCCCGGAGTAGACTTAGCCGCCTGCTTTCAAGGTTCCGGGAAGGAGAAGGGTCACGGTGCTCAGCGAAAAGCTCAAGGACAAGACTGCGCATCTGGGGGTCATCGGGCTGGGGTACGTCGGCCTCCCCCTGGCCGTGGAGTACGCCCTGGCCGGCTATCGGGTGACCGGGTTCGACCTCGCCGAGGCCAAGGTGGCCGGGATCAACGCCGGGCGGTCCCACGTGAAGGATGTTTCGTCGGAGACCCTGGCCCGCGTCGTCTCGGCCGGGCTCCTCACCGCGACGACCGAGTTCGGCGAGCTGGCCAACGTGGACACCGTCAACATCTGCGTTCCCACCCCGCTCCGCAAGACCCGGGACCCCGACGTGTCCTACATCGTGTCCGCGGTGGAGGAGATCGCCAAGTACCTGCATCCGGGCATGCTGGTGAGCCTGGAGAGCACCACCTATCCCGGCACCACCGACGAGTTGATCCTTCCCATGCTGGAGGCCACCGGTCTCGAGGTGGGGAAGGACTTCTACCTCTCGTTCTCGCCGGAACGGGTGGACCCGGGGAACCCGACCTACACGACCCACAACATCCCCAAGGTGGTGGGGGGGGTGACCCCGGCCTGCACCGAGGCCGCGGTCCAGCTCTATTCCACCACCCTCGAGAACGTGATCCCGGTCTCCTCCACCCGGGTGGCGGAGATGGTGAAGCTCCTCGAGAACACGTTCCGGAGCGTGAACATCGGCCTGGTGAACGAGCTGGCCATGATGTGCGACAGCATGGGGCTCGACGTGTGGGAGGTGATCGATGCCGCCGCCACCAAGCCCTTCGGGTTCATGCCTTTCTACCCCGGACCCGGCCTGGGCGGCCACTGCATTCCCATCGATCCCTTCTACCTGTCCTGGAAGGCCCGCCAGGTGGGGTTCGAGGCCCGGTTCATCGAGCTGGCCGGCCTCATCAACTCGTTCATGCCCCAGCACGTGGTGAGCAAGGTCATGCACGCCCTGAACGAGGGCGAACGGTCGCTCCGGGGGGCGAAGATCCTGATGATCGGGGTGGCCTACAAGCCGAACATCGACGACGTCCGCGAGTCCCCGGCGATCGACATCATCAACCGCCTTCAGGGATTCGGCGCCGTCGTGGAGTATCACGATCCCTTCGTGAAGAGCCTTCAGCAGGAAGGGGTGGCGCTCGAGTCGGTGCCGCTCACCGGTGACCGGATCGCCGCGGCCGACCTCGTTCTCATCACCACGCCTCACAAGTCCATCGACTTCGACCTTATCGTGGAGCGGGCTCGCCTGATCTTCGATAGCCGGAACGCGCTCAAGGGACGGACCTCACCCAGGATCAGGAGACTCTAGCCCTCATGGCCCACTATCTGGTAACCGGCGGAGCCGGTTTCATCGGCTCGCACGTGGTTGAGCGCCTGCTTCAGGAGAACCATCGGGTCCGTGTCCTCGACGACTTCTCAACCGGGCGGCGATCCAACATCGAGGCGATCCGCCATGCCGGCACGGACCGGCTCCACGTGTCCACCGGAGACATCCGGGATACGAAGGTGGTCCGGGAGGCGGTTCACGGGGTCGCCGGCGTCTTCCACCTGGCCGCCCTCGGCTCGGTGCCGCGTTCCATCAGCCAGCCCGCCGAGACCCACGCGGTCAACGCCACCGGCACCCTGAACGTCCTCCTGGCCGCCCGGGACGAGGGGGTGAAACGGGTCATCTTCGCGGGCTCCTCGAGCGTTTACGGGGAGCTGGCCGAGCTTCCCAAGCGCGAGGATCATCCCACCCGCCCCATCTCCCCCTACGGGCTCACCAAGCTCATAGGCGAGGAGTACCTCCGCTTGATGAACGCGCTCTACGGCATGGAGACCGTGACCCTGCGCTACTTCAACGTATTCGGCCCCCGGCAGAGCCCCCAGAGCCAGTACGCGGCGGTGATCCCCATCTTCGCCGCCAAGCTCCTCAAGGGAGAGCGGCCGCCGGTGAACGGGGACGGCGGGCACTCGAGGGACTTCACCTACGTGGCGAACGTTGTCGACGCGAACCTCCTGGCCATGGAAGCGCCCGTCGACCGGATCGAGCCGGGCCTCTTCAACATCGCCGCCGGAGGGCGCGAATCCCTGAACGGACTCCTGGCCGAGCTGGGTAGGATCCTCGGGGTGGAGCCCAATCCGGAGTACGGCCCGGAACGGGCGGGGGACATTCGCCACTCCCAGGCCGACATCACCCGGGCCCGGGAAGTCCTGGGCTACGAGCCCCGCGTCGCCTTCGGCGAAGGCCTCGAGCGCACGGTGGAGTACCTGAAGGAGACGGAAACGTCTTCCTGACCAACCCAATCGCGGCGGGGCATTCCGTCGCCGGCGGGTGGACCCCGGAGGGAAGTGATCATGGCCGATCGCGGCAAGGTGCTGGTGACCGGAGGCGCGGGCTTCATCGGTTCGCACGTGGCGGAAATCTTCGCCGGGGACGGACACCCGGTGACGGTGTACGACAACCTCAGCCGGGCCCGGCTCCTGAAGAAGGACGACCGGAACGCCCGCCACAACTGGGACCACCTCGGGCGGATCTCCGGGATCACTCTCCGCGAGGCGGACGTGCGTGATTTCGACGCGCTCCGGGAAGCGGCGTCAGGGGCGGAGATCATCGTGCACACCGCCGCCCAGACCGCGGTCACGACCTCGGTGGTCGACCCCCGCCAGGATTTCGAGAACAACGTCCTCGGCGCCTTCAACGTGCTGGAGGCGGCGCGCACGGCCACGCCTCATCCGGCGGTGATCTTCTGCTCGACCAACAAGGTCTACGGCGAGAACGTGAACCGGATCCCCCTGGAAGAGGGAGCGAGCCGGTGGGCCTTCGCCGGCGAGGCGGCCTCGGGGGTGAACGAAAGCTTCTCGGTGGACCTTTGCGAGCACACCCCCTACGGCTGCTCCAAGCTCACCGGCGATCTCTACATGCAGGACTACGCCCGCCTCTACGGAATCAAGACCGGAGTCTTCCGGATGTCCTGCATCTACGGCACCCGCCAGTTCGGGATGGAGGACCAGGGTTGGGTGGCCTGGTTCGTGATCGCCGCCCTGACCGGGAAACCGCTTACCGTCTTCGGGGACGGGAAGCAGGTTCGCGACCTGTTGTGGGTCGACGACCTGGCCGCGGCCTACCGGGCATTCCTCGGTTCCAACCACCCCCACGGGGTCTACAACATGGGCGGGGGTCCGGAATTCACCCTGTCCCTCCTCGAGCTTCTGGAGCAGCTCGGCCGGCGGCTGGGACGACCGGTCCCGGTGACCTTTGCCGACTGGCGCCCGAGCGACCAGAAGGTCTACGTCTCCGACATCGCCAAGGCCCGCCGCGAGTTGAGGTGGGCGCCGGCGGTGTCCCCGCCGGAAGGGGTCGAGAAGCTGATCGACTGGGTGGAGGCCAACCGGGAGCTCTTCGACTAGCCCCCGGTCCCGATCCCGGGCCGTCCCCGGCCTTGTATCTCCTCCGCCTGACGCTCCGTTGCATCTTGCAATCACACGGGTTATCCCCCCCGTTCCCACGCCTTTCTCCTCAATCCTGGCTACCCCCGGACGAAAACAGGAACGAGGAGGACTGTGTTGGAGAGCCGTCTGTTCCGCCCCCTATCGCCGTCCGCGGACGACGCGGTTGACGCCCGCCGTGAGCTGGCCGCCCGTCTGGACGACCTGCGCGGTCTGGGCATCCTGCCCGCGGGGGCCGACGCGCCGTCCCTCGACCGGGATGAGGATCTGCTGTCCCTCACCCGGTCCCTGGTGGACGTTCTGGAGGCCACCCAGCGGCGGGTCATCGAGACTTCGATCCAGCTCCTCTCCCTGAGAGAGCTGGTGGCCAAGCTCTTGAGCCTGCGCACCCCGGAGGAGGTGGCGGAAACGGTCACCCTCTACCTCCACAAGGCCTTCGATCACGAGCGCGTCCTGGTGGGGGTGTACGACCCCGCCCGCGAATCCATCGAGGGGTGGGTCGCGGTGCGGAACGGGGTTTCCCGCTGCCGTCCGTTCACCCTGGAGGGAACCTGGGGGGGAACCTCCGCCGGAGCCTGGAGGGTCGTACCCCGATCGCCGGCGGCCCGGCCGACGACGGCATGCCCTTCGTGAGCGGGCGGGCGCTTCCCGCCGAACTCGCTCCCTTCTGCCCGAACGAAATGGGCCACTACCGCATCTACCCCCTGAGCGGACGCGGCCGCAACCATCACACCGTGGTGGGGGTGCTGGCGGTGGGCCGCCGACCCGGGGTCCATCCCGGTTCCAGTCTGGAGAACGGAATTCTCGAGTCCGTGGTTGAAGCGGTGGGAACGGCGATGGAGAACGTGATCCTGGAAGAGGACGTTCGCCGGGAGCAGGCCTTCCGCGAAGACATCATGCGCAACATGGCCTCGGGGATGGTGGCGGTGGACCTCTCGGGCCGGGTCCTCACCATGAACGCCGCGGCGGAAGAGCTCACCGGGGTCGACCTGGCCGACCTCCGGGGGGAGAGACCGGACGCCTGGACCCACCCGGCGGGGGGATCACCGAACTTCTCAGGAAGACGTTGCGCACCCGCCGCAACATTCGCCGGGTGGAGCGGGCGGTGCGTCGGTCCGACGGCAGCGCCTTCCCCGCGGCCTGGGCCACCACCCTGCTCAGGAACCCGGTGGGGGAGGTCTACGGCGCGGTGGCCATCTTCGATGACCTGTCCGAGATCAAGGACATGGAGGAGCGCATCCGGGCCCTGGACCGGCTGGCCGCGTTGGGACGGTTCACCGCGGGCATCGCTCACGAGATCCGGAACCCGCTGACCGGCATCGGCACCGGGGTCCAGTACCTGGCCCGCCACCTCGGGGAGGACCCCAGCCAGCGGGAGAACCTCGACTTCATCGAGCGGGAGATCGATCGCCTGAATCGGATCGTGGAGGATCTCTTCCGGGTCACCCATCCGCATCCCTTGCGGAAGAGCCTGGAACCGGTGTCCGGCCTGGTGGAGCGGGCGCTTCTCTCGGTGGGTTCCGCGCCCGCCGAACGAGGCCTCGAGCTCCGCCTGCACCTCGCCGAGGATCTGCCGCCGGTGCCGGTGGACCCCGACCAGATCCAGCAGGTCTTGTTGAACCTGATCAAGAACGCCGTGGAAGCCACCCCCTCGGGAGGGACGGTGGAGATCCACGCCTACGCTTCGGCCCCCGACGACGATCGCCCCAAGATGGCCATCCAGGTCATCGACACCGGCCCCGGCATCGACCCCGAGGACCTCGCGCACATCTTCGAACCGTTCTTCACCAAGGGGAAGGCCGGGGGGACGGGCCTGGGCCTCTACGTAAGTCACGGCATCGTCGAGCGGCACGGTGGAGAGATCCACGTCGCCAACGCGCATGGAGGGGGGGCCGTGTTCACGGTGAAGCTCCCAATGGACCGCTTCGAAGCTACGGAGATCACGGAATGACCAACGCACACATTCTCATCGTGGACGACCAGGAATCCATCCGGCACTTCATCGAGAAGGCCATGGTGGACGAGGGGTACCAGGTAAGCACCGCCGGCGAGGGTCGCGAGGCCCTGAGCAAGGTGGCCGAGAACCAACCCGACCTGGTGCTGTTGGATCTTCGGCTGCCCGACACCCACGGACTCGACGTCCTGAAGAAGCTCAAGGAGGACGATCCCGATCTCCAGGTCATCATCATGACCGCTTTCGGGGACGTGGAATCGGCGGTCCGGGCCATGAAGCTCGGCGCCCACGACTACATCAACAAACCGATCAACCTGGAACAACTGTTCATCACCGTGGACAAGGCGCTGGAGAGCCGGAAGCTGTGGCGGGAGCTCAAGCACCTTCGTCGTCAGCAGTCCGACCGGTTCAACCGCGATTTCATTCGCGGCCAGAGCCCGCGCATGAAGGAGGTCTACGACGTCATCGAACAGGTGGCCCTCTCCGACTCCACCAGCGTGCTCATCCAGGGGGAGAGCGGGACGGGCAAGGAACACCTGGCCAACATGATCCACGAGCTCTCGGTCCGACGGGACAAGCCCTTCCTGGAAATCAACTGCGCGGCCATCCCCAGGGAGCTCCTGGAGAGCGAGCTGTTCGGGCACGAGAAGGGTGCGTTCACCGACGCCCGGAACCAGAAGCAGGGGCTGCTGGAAATGGCCAACGGAGGCACGCTGTTCCTGGATGAGGTGGGGGAGATGAGCCTCCAGATCCAGGTGAAGCTCCTCCGGGTGCTCGAACGCATGACCTTCAAGCGGGTGGGTGGCACCAAGGACATCCACGTCTCCGTGCGCATCATCAGCGCCACCAACCAGGATCTGCAGAAGATGTGCGAGGAAGGGCGCTTCCGCGAGGATCTCTACTACCGTCTCAAGGTGGTGCCGATGCGGGTGCCCCCGCTCCGGGAACGGCGGGAGGACATCATCATCCTGGCCAAGCACTTCCTGTACACGTTCTCCAAGCAGTTCAACAAGAGCTTCCAGGGGTTCGGCCCCGAGGCCGAGCAGGAGTTGATGGGCTATCCCTGGCCGGGGAACATCCGCGAGCTCAAGAACCTGATGGAGCGGACGGTGCTTCTGGAGAACGGGAACCGGGTCGAGGGGGAGATGCTGAAGCTCGGGAGCGGCCGCACCACCCGGGAGATCGACTCTCCGGTGGCCCGGCTGGAGCAGCTACTGGACGATCCCGGAATCCCCTCGGACGGGATCCCCTTCGAGGAGCTCCTGGCCGAGATCGAGCAGGCCCTGATCGTCAAGGCGTCGGACGCCACCGCGTGGAACCAGAGCCGGACCGCGGACATCCTGCACCTGAAGCGGGACAAGCTGCGCTACCGGATGAAGCTCTACGGGCTGAACCGGCCGGGACGGCGCCAGGTGGCCTGAACGCCGGCGGTCCGGCGGCGGCGCTGATCCGGGCCGGAGTCGGCCGTCCCCGATTCCGGCGGGGCTCGTCCCCGCCGCCCCTTGTCCCCCGGGCCGGGTTCCTCTAGCCTTTCCGCCATGCGACGTTTCCTTCTTCCGGGGGCGCTCCTCCTGGCCGGCTGCGCCTACACCTTCAACCCCTCGCTCCCTTCCTACATCAAGACCCTCCAGATCCCGGTGGCCGACAACCAGACCCTCGAGGTGGAGCTCTCGGACGAGCTTTCCTCCGCGCTCAGCGACCGCTTCGTGGCCGACGGTCATCTCCACGTGATCCAGGACGATGCGGACGCGGTCCTGGAGTCCGACGTCACCGGCTACGAGAACCGGGTCTTCGGGTTCAACGCCCAGCAGCAGGCCCAGGAATACATCGTGGTGATGACGGTGAAGATGACGCTCCGGGACCGGGTGAAGAACAAGGAGCTCTGGTCCGAGGACGCGGTCCGCGGGACCGCGTCGTATTTTCCGGGGGCCACCGGGCAGAACGTCAGCTCCGAGGAGGCGGCCCGACAGCTCGCCATCAAGCAGATCGTGGATTTCGCGATCTCCCGTAGCGTGGAGGGCTGGTGATGGCCCGGGAACCGGACTCGTTGGTGATCCGCCGGGCGGTGGACCGGGGGGAGATCCCCCCGGTGTGGCTCTGGTCGGGACCGGAGGACTTCCTGAAAGACGAGCTTTTCCAGAGGCTCGCCGACCGGGTGGCCGGGGAGGGCATGGGCGCGCTCAACGTGAGCCGGTACCGGGCCGGGAACGACCCTCTGGACGGGATCCTGGCCGCCTGCCGCACCATTCCCATGCTTTCGCCGCGAAGGGCGGTGCTCATCAAGGATCTGGAGGCCCTGGGGAAGTCCGAACGGGAGACCCTTGCGGCCTACGCCGCCGCCCCCTGCCCGGAGACGGCTCTGGTGCTCTCCGGCGACCGCCATCCCGGCGACTCCTTTCACAAGGCCCTGGTCGCGGCGGGGGCGGTCCAGGCCGTGTTCTGGACCCCCTTCGAGTCGGATACCCGGAAGTGGGTCCAGATCCGTTTCCGGGACCACGGGAAGCGTTGCGATTCGGAGACCGCCCAGGAACTGATCGAGCTCTGCGGCGGTGGGGGAGGACGGCAGGTGCCGCTCCGCGAAGTGGCCCCGGAAATCGAGAAGGTCGCCCTGACGATCGGGGTCCGGGATACGGTGACCGCCGACGATCTCACCGTGATCGCGCGGAAGGCGGACGAGAAGCTCCTGTACGCGATCACCGAGCGGGTCACCGCCCGCGACCTTCCCGGCGCGCTCCAGTCGCTCGACGGCGCCCTTCTCTTCAAGGACAACACCGAGGTGCGGATCGTGGCCAACCTCATGTACACCCTGGTGAACATCGCCAGGGTGCGCGACTTCCTCGACGCGGGGCTGAAACCCGGGGAGGCGCAAAAGGCGGCGGGGATCTGGCCCAAGGCGTGGCCGGATATCGAGCGCGCCGCCCGCAGGTACGATCGCCCCGCCCTGACCCGAGGTCTCGACGCCCTGGCCCGCGCCGACCGGATCCTGAAATCGAGCCCCCGGAATCCTCGCATCGTACTCGAAGAGACGCTATTAACAATTTGTACGGACTAGCTTTGTAGCTCACGGCATGCGGCCGGGGGGGGCGCCCGCCGGGTCTCAAGGGTGACGCGTGACCTCGGCCAGGATGGCCTCCAGCCGGTCCAGGTGCCCCTTCCAGCCGTAGCCACGCGCCGCGTCCCGGGCGCGCCGCGCCATCCCCCGGCGGGCGGGCTCGTCGGCCAGCAACCGTTCGATGGCCCCGGCCAGGGCCGCCGGGTCGCCGGGGGGGACCAGAACCCCGGTCTCCCCGTCCCGGACCAGGGTCCGTACCGCCCCGACGTCGCTGGCCACCACCGGGAGGCCGCGCTCCATGGCCTCCAGCACCGCGTTGGGAAACCCCTCCCACCGCGAAGGGAAGACCAGGGCCCTGGCCCCGGCGATCTCCGCGGCCACGCGTTCCTCGGGGACCCGGCCCACGAAGGTCACCGGGAGCCCCCGGGCCTCCGCCTCCAGGCGGGGGCGAAGCTCCCCGTCCCCGACCACCCGGAGCGGTGGGGGATCGGGCATGCGCCGGAGCGCCTCGATCAGCACCTCCGGCCCCTTCTGGTGGGTGAGCCGTCCCAGAAAGACCAGGCCCGCGCGTCCCTGGTAGTCCGGCTCCCCGCCGAGCTCGATGGCGTTGGGGAGGATCTCCGTCCGCGCGGCGACCGCCCGGGCGAACGGTTCGCCGTATCGGCTCCGGGCCGCGTCGAGGACGGGGTCCCGGATGGCCCGGTCCTGGAACAGGAGGCGTGACGAGCGGGCGAGGACCCTCCGGGCCAGGAGGCGGGTCCACGGCCGCCGAAAGAGGAACCCCTCGGATTCGCACCGCACCCAGGTGACCACCGGGGCGCCCCGGGCCGGGGCCAGGGTGGCCAGGAGCCCGTTGATCACCATCTGGTAGGCCAGGATCACCTCGTGCCTGGGGCCGCCGGTCCGGCGCCAGTCCCGGAGGAAGCTCGCCACATGGGATGCGAACCGGATGCCGGGGGGGCCCGCGGCCCGGGAGCGCACCCAGGTGACGTTTCCCTCGTGGAGGAGCGGGGGAGAGGAGACGGGCAATCGCCGGGCGTAGACCGTGACCCGGTGCCCTCGTTCTCCGAGACGGCGGGCGGTGTCGAGGGCCTGGTGCTCGGCCCCGCCGATCGGATGGGGTGGGAGGCTGGATGTGAGGATGGCGATCCGCACGCGGGCTCCGGGATATCGTGGTGATGGGAAGGGCGGCAAGAGCCCGACAGTATAGCCGATGCCGCAATCGCCCGCGAATCGGGGCCCGGCTGGAGAGGGCACCCGGGATTTGCTAAACTCCCCCGTTTACATTCGCTCACCATCGGGACGATTCGAGCCGGGGGGCGTTTCCCCGGCAGGGAGCCGAGTTTGAGATCAGCATGGTTTGCCGGTGCGCTCGCCGTATTGCTGGGCGCCGTCCTGCCGTCCGCCGGAACCTCGGCGGCCGATCCGGGGCGCGCGGTCCAGTGGCTGGGCGACTACCAGATGGGACTGGAGGATGCGCTCCTCACCCGCCGCCCCGTGGTCCTCACCTTTTACACCGATTGGTGCGGCTGGTGCCGAAAGCTCGAGCGCACCACCTTCACCGATCCGCGGTTCCGGGATCTCTCCGGGAGCTTCGTGCCGGTGCGGGTGAACGGGGACAAGGAGCGGAGCCTGGCCGCCCTCTTCCGGGTCCGGGGGTACCCAACCACGGTGGTGCTCAGCCGGTGGGGAAAGGAGGTCGGGCGGATCGTGGGTTACCAGCCCCCCGAACCGTTCGTGGCCGCCCTCGCCCAGGCGATGGGCCGTGCCGAGCCCCTCCGGGATGTCCGCGGCGCGGCTGCCGCCGCCCCCGACGATCCCCGGGCGGTCTATGCCCTGGGGGATGTGCTCCTGGCCTTGGGCCGCTACGACGAGGCCCGGACCGCTCTGTCGCGGGCGCGGGACCTGGATGCCGGCGACGCCGGGGGGGTGGGGGTCGACGCGGAACTGGACCTGGCGGTCTCCCGGGTCTACGCCGGAGAGGACAGCGCCGCGCTGCCGCTCTTGACCGCGTTCCTCGACGCTCATCCCGCAGCCGACCGGCGTGACCAGGCGCTCTTCTTCTACGGGGTGTCCTTGATCCGAACCGGAAACCGCGCCGAGGGGCTGGAGAAGCTCCGGGAGGCGGCGGCCGCAACCTCGATGGAGTACATCAAGCACGAGGCCGAACGGTTGGCCGAGACGATCCCGAACCACGAAGGGCAGGGCTGAGGTGGCACGGAAACCGGCCCCGGATCGCGCCGGGGACATAGGTCGGAATCCTCCTTTTCGGGAGTTCGAGCCCAGGTGGCGGGAGCGGTGGGAGCGCGAAGGGCTCTTTCGGTGCGACACCGATTCCCCCAAGACCAAGTACTACTGCCTGAACATGTTTCCCTACCCTTCGGGGGACCTCCACGTCGGGCACGGCCGGAACTACATCCTCGGGGACGTGGTGGTCCGGCGGAAGCTCATGGAGGGGTACGAGGTCCTGGCTCCCATGGGCTTCGACGCCTTCGGCCTTCCGGCGGAGAACGCGGCCATCCAGCGGGGCATTCATCCCCTGAAGTGGACCCGGGACAACATTGTGGCCTTCAAGGCCCAGTTCGAGGAGTGGGGGATCGGCCTGGACTGGTCCCGGGAGATCGCCGCCTGCCACCCCGGCTACTATCGCTGGACCCAGTGGATCTTCCTCCAGCTCTTCGAACGGGGCCTGGCCGAGAAGCGGAGCGCTCCGGTCAACTGGTGTCCGTCCTGCGCCACGGTGCTGGCCAACGAGCAGGTGGTGGACGGGGCCTGCGAGCGTTGCGGCACCCCGGTGGAGCAGAAGCAGCTCTCCCAGTGGTTCTTCAAGACCACCCGCTACGCCCAGGATCTCCTCGACGACCTCGACCGGCTGGACGAATGGCCGGAACGCGTCCGCACCATGCAACGGAACTGGATCGGGCGAAGCGAAGGGGTCACCATCCGGTTCCACCGCTCCGGAGCGGGGACGGAGATAGAGTGCTTCACCACCCGGATCGACACCCTGGGCGGGGTGACCTACGTGGTCCTGGCCCCCGAGCACCCCCTGGTGGAGGAACTTCTCGCCGATCACCCCGAGCGGGAGCGCCTTCTGGCCGAGGTCGCGGGGATGAAGAACCAGCGCACCGCCCGCCAGGCCGATCCCGATCTGGAGAAGACCGGCTTCGACACCGGCCATACCGTGGTGAACCCGATCAGCCGGGAGGCCGTTCCGATCTGGGTGGCCAACTACGTGCTGATGGAATACGGAACCGGGGCGGTGATGGCGGTCCCGGCTCATGACGATCGGGATTTCGCTTTCGCGAAGAAGTACGGCCTGCCCGTCCGGACGGTCATCCGGAACCCCGAGGACGCCCCCGGGACCGCGAGCGGCCGGGGGGAGGACCTCACCGCGGCATGGGTCGGCCCGGGAACCCTGGTGAACTCCGGTTCCTTCGATGGGCTCCCGGGTGACGACGCCATCCGGAAGATCGGCGAGTGGCTGGCCGACGACGGCGACGGGGAGTTCACCGTGACCTATCGGCTGCGGGACTGGCTCATCTCCCGCCAGCGGTACTGGGGGGCGCCGATCCCCATCGTCTACTGCGAGAAGGACGGCACGGTTCCGGTGCCGGAGCAGGATCTCCCGGTGCTGCTCCCCATGGACGCCGACTTCCAGCCCAAGGGGGAGAGCCCCCTGGCCCGACATCCCTCGTTCAAGCACACCACCTGCCCGAAGTGCGGGGGCCCGGCCGTCCGTGAGACCGACACCATGGACACCTTCGTGGATTCGTCCTGGTACTTCCTGCGCTACCTCTCGCCGCGGGACGAAACGCGGGCCTGGGATGTGGAGCTGGCCAACCGGTGGCTTCCGGTGGATCAGTACATCGGCGGGGTGGAGCACGCCATTCTCCACCTCATGTACGCCCGGTTCTTCACCAAGGTGTTCGCCGACCTGGGTCTCACGAACTTCCGCGAACCCTTCGCCCGGCTCTTCACCCAGGGCATGATCACCAAGGTGAGCCCCAAGACCGGGCGCCTGGAGAAGATGTCCAAGTCCAAGGGGAACGTGGTAGCCCCCCGCGAGCTCATCGCGCGTTACGGGGCGGACACGGTGCGGGTGTACACCCTCTTCATCGGACCCCCGGACAAGGACGCGGAGTGGGACGACCGCGGGGTGGAGGGGGCCTGGCGCTTTCTCTCCCGGCTCTGGAGGCTCGCGGAGGAGCATGTGCCCCGGCTGGCCCCGCCGGAGACCCCGGTGGACGCAGGGGGGCTGGAGGCTCCGGCGCTCGAGCTTCACCGAAAGATCCACGAAACGATCGAGAAGGTGAACGGGGACCTGGACCGGTTCCAGATGAACACCGCCATCGCCGCGCTCATGGAGCTGGTGAACACCCTGTCCATCACCGTCCAGGACGCGAGCTTCCGCCCCGGTCCCGACAATGCCGACGGGGCCGCGCTCCGGGAAGCGGTGGACCGGCTCCTGGTGCTCCTGGCCCCGATGGCCCCCTTCGTGAGCGAGGAGCTCTGGGAACGGACCGGCCACGAGGGATCGATCTTCCACGCCCCGATCCCGCGGCACGATCCCGCCGCCCTTCGCCGCGAGACGTTCACCCTGGTGGTGCAGGTGGGGGGGAAGCTCCGCGCCCGCATCGAAACCCCGGTCGGCGCGACCCGCGACGAGGCCCTGGGGCTGGCCATGGCCGACGAGAACGTGAGGGAGCACCTCGGGGGGAAGGAGCCGGCCAAGGCGATCTACGTCCCCGGGAAGCTCGTGAACCTGGTGCCCGCCCGGTGAGCGGCGCCGATCCGGGCCGCGCCTCCCGCTCCCGGGCGGGTCGCTAGCTCCCCATGTGCGGCATCGCCGGCATCGTGGAGAAACGGGAGGGACGGTTCCCCGACCCCGACCGCCTCCGGCGCATGAGCGTCGCTCTCGGCCACCGTGGCCCCGACGACGAGGGGATCCAGGTGGAAGGCCGGGTGGGACTGGTCCATCGGCGGTTGACCATCATCGATCTGGTGGGCGGCCGCCAACCCATGGCCGATGCCTCCGGACAGGTCCGAATCGTCTTCAACGGCGAGATCTACAATTTCCGCGAGCTGGGCGAGGAGCTGGCCCTGCTCGGACACGCGGTCTCCGGACGCTCCGACACCGAGGTCCTCCTCGCCGCCTACCTGGAGTGGGGAAAGGCCTGCCCGGAGCGGTTGAACGGCATGTTCGCCTTCGTGATTCACGACGGGCGCACCGGGGAGGTCTTCGCGGCCCGGGACCGTTTCGGCGAGAAACCGCTGTATCTGTGCGAGACCGGACTCGAGCTCTGCTTCGCGTCGGAGCTCAAGGCCCTGGTTGAGGGGGGAGCGGCGGTGGGGTCGGTGGACCGCCGGGCCCTCTACCAGTACTTCACCCGGGGGTACGTGTCCGGGCCGGGCACGATCTTCGCCGGGACGCGCCGGCTCCAGCCCGGCCACGCGTTCACCTGGTCCCCTAAGGGCTCGCGCACCTGGCGCTACTGGACTCCGAGCGAGCCCGTCTCCGGCATCACCGATCCCGCCGAGGCGCTGCGCGAAACCGAGGATCTCCTCCGGGACTCGGTGCGGATGCGGTTGGTGAGCGACGTCCCCCTGGGGTTCTTCCTGAGCGGGGGGATCGACTCCAGCCTGGTGGTGAGCCTGGGGGCGGAGGTGGCCCCGGGAAGGATGGAGACCTTCGCCATCGGGTTCGAGGAGCCGCGCTACGACGAGCGACCCTACGCCCGCGAGGTGGCCGAGCGCTTCGGCACCCGGCACCACGAGTTCGTGCTGCGACCGGAAGGGGTGGAGGTCGCCGAGGAGCTGGCCTGGCACCTGGACGAGCCCTTCGCCGACAGCTCCGCCCTCCCGACGTTCTTTCTCTCCCGCCTCACCCGGGAGCACGTGAAGGTGGCTCTCTCCGGAGACGGGGGGGACGAGATGTTCGCGGGCTACGACGTCTACCGGGGCCACGTCCTGAGCGAGCGGGTGCGGCGGCTTCCGTCGTCGGTGCTCCGGGCGGGGGCGGGGGTCCTGGACCGGACCGGCCGGCTGGGTGGGGAGCGCAGGGAGCGGCTGGAGCGGGCAGCCCGGAACCTCCGAGACGCCGGCCGCGAGGCCCCGCTCCGCTTCCGGGACAAGCAGCAGATGATCTTCCGCTCGAACGTCCTGGCCGGGTTCGCGGAGGGGAATTGGGTGGCGGGGGAGACCGGCCGGGAGGGCGAGGGGTTCCGCCGCCGTTTCGCGGCGTTCGCCTCGCCTCTCGAGGCCATCGCGGCCTGGCAACGAGAGAACTCCCTGGTGGACGACATGCTGGTCAAGGTGGACCGGATGAGCATGGCCAGCTCCCTGGAGGTCCGGACACCGTTCCTGGACCACCGGGTCGCGGAGCTGGTGAACCGCATTCCGTTTCCGGTCAAGATGCCCGAGCTCCGGAGCAAACATCTCCTGAAGACGATTCTCGCCCACCATCTCTCCGAGGAGTTCGTCAACCGCCCCAAGCAGGGGTTCGTGGTTCCCCTGAACGCATGGTTCCGGGACGACCTGGTGGGCTATGCCCGCAGCCTGGTGCTGGCGCCGGAGGGACGCTCCCGGGCCGTGCTCCGCCGGGACGCCTTGGAGCGGGTACTCGGGGAGCACGCGAGCGGCCGCCGGAACTGGGGGCCGGCGGTCTGGGCCCTGGTCATGTTCGAGAACTGGTGCCGGCGCTTCGGGGTGGACGCCGGCGCGGTGGCCGGTGCGGTCCGCCTGGAGGGTGGTGACGGCGGATCCAGCGCGGCGTGACGGTCTCGCCGCCTCGGCGAGAAGCGAGCCGGGAACCGGGACCCGGTCCCGGGGAGCGGACGTTCGCCCGGGATGAATGCTTCATGGGATCACCGGCTGAGGACCAGCTTCCGCACCCGTCGCTCCCCGCCGAGATCCAGCACGGTGAAGTAGACCCCGGGGACCGCCGTCCTCCCGGCTTCGTCGCGTCCGTCCCACACGGTTTCGTGTTCCCCGGCCGGCCGCGACCCGTCCACCAGGGTGGCCACCCGCCGCCCCGAGACGTCGAACACCGCGATCTCCACCCGGCCCGCCGCGGGGAGGGTGTAGCGAATGCGCGCCCGATGGGAGAACGGGTTGGGGCGGGCGGTTTCCAGGGTCGGCCCGGCGACCGGAAGGGGCGGGTCGCCGATCCCCACCGCGGTTCCCTTGACCACGGTGAAATGGTCCTCGGGCGCGCCCGCGGCGTCGAGGAACACCGCGTCGAGCTGGTCGCCGTCCACATCCAGGATCACCGACCCCAGGACGTTCCGGTTCACCAGCATCACCGGATGATTCAAGGACCCGCCGCTGGTCTTCCCCGAGCTTCCCGCCACCACGTATACCGCCCCCTCGTGGGGGGCGGGGCCCTGGGACGGCTTCCGGTAGGCCCCATCGCCGTCGAGGCGGCCGTCTCCGGGATCCACCTTCATGCTGTCGGCCAGGGTCCAGGAATACCCGTAGTGGCCGTCGAGCAGCATCGACCGTTCGTAGGAATGGCTGTGGCCGGAGAGGACCAGGTCCACGCCGCCCGCCTCCAGCACCGGGAGCGCGTTCTCGCGCATGTCGCGCATCCGCCCTCCGCTGTCCCCGTCGTTGTCTGAATCGTGGGAACCCTTGGTGTAGGGGGGATGGTGCCAGAAGGCCAGCAACCAGTCCTGATCGGTGGCGGCCAGATCGTCGGCCAGCCAGGTGAACATGGCCGAGCCGGGAGAGAGGTTGGAGCCCTCGGAGTCCAGGCAGACGAAGTGAACGTCGGCGTAGTCGAAGGAGTAGTAGGCCTCGGTGCCGGAGGCGAGCCCCCCCGCCTGGCCCGCGGTGGGAAGGGTGAAGATGTCGTAATAGTCGTTTCCCGTCCCCGAGTAGAGCTGATCGTGGTTGCCGCGGGTGGGCCAGAGGACGGTGCTCCGGAGGACCGCGGGGTAGGTGTCGAAGACCGCGGCCTGGTACTGGGCGTCGGTTCCCGCGGTGTAGGCATTGTCCCCGAGCATGAGCCAGAGATCGGCCGGGTGGGCGCCGGCGTAGGCCAGGTAGGCGTCGCGCACCGCGGCGGCGTTCGCGTCCGCGGTCCCCGAGTCCCCGATGATCCAGGCCCGGACCGGGCGGCGGGTTCCGGCCGGGGGCGCGGTGGTGAATGCGTAGGTGGAGTCGCCGGCAAGGGTGGTGTCCAGGGTGCCCACGGCGTAGAACACCCGGGTCTCCGGGGCGAGGCCGGTGAGCGCCATCTCGTGCTCGGTGGTCGCAACGGTGTCCTGAACCGAGTAGGTGAGCGCGGCCGGGTCGTCCCCGTAGCGGACCCGGCTCGAGGTGAGGACGTCGGTCCTCCACCGGACGATCACCCCGGCGGGGGTGCCGACCTGGAGATACGGCCCCCGGGTGACCAGGGCGGGAAGGGTGGATACGGTGAGCCAGGCGTCCCAGGCCAGGTCGCTGCTCCCGGCGCTGGTCTGGTGCACCTCCACCGCGAGAACGTTCGCTCCCGGCACGAGTTCCCCGGCGGCCCCGGTCAGGTCCACGGTCTCGTAGGTTCCGCTTTCATGGCTGGAGGCGAAGGTGGCATAGACCACGGTCCCGGCGGGCATGGCGCGCCGCGCGATTTCCGTCCCATTCAGGTAGGCCACGAAGCCATCGTCGTAATTTGCGGTCATCCTGAGGCTTGTGACGTCCCCGGGATCCAGGTTCAGGTTGAAGGTGAAGCGGAAGTAGGTGGTCCGGTACTTGTTCGAGGCGCTGGGCCCGTAGGGGATGACGGTGTCGATATAGGATTCCCCGTAGCCCAGGAGGCCGGCCCCCTGGGGCCAGGAGGCGTCGACGTAGGCCGGCCCCCGCCAGGCGGTTCCGAGATCGGTCCCGGTGGCCTGGTAGCGCCAGATGCCGTGCTGTGGGATCACGGTTTCCTGAGCGCGGGCGAGCGGCGCGGAGGCAACCAGGGCGAGAACCGAGATCAGACCGGAGGTGATTCGCCGTCGGTTCATCGGGAGCCTTCCGGGGATGAGGGGTTTGCATCGTCCCGCGAGGCTTCCAGGAGCCCTCGGAGACGGCCGGCCAGGGCCAGATCGACGGGGGAGGGATGCGGGCGGGCCTCCAGGAGGCCAAGCGCCTCCGTCCAGGCCGCCCCGGCCTCCAGGTCCCGTCCCGCGCCCTTCAGGAGCTCTCCCCGGCGCGCCAGAAGGGCCTCAGGGCGGGCGTACTGGGGAGCCAGCCGGTCGAGCCGGTCCAGGGCGGCGGCGAAGTCCCCGCGGGCGCTCTCCAGGTCCACCGCGCGAAGCTCCAGGACGGCCAGGGGGCCAAAACGCGAGATGCCTTCATCCAGACCCTGAACCACCGATCGGAGGTCCTCCGGATCCAGAGCGATCTGAAGGGTGGCCCGTTCCAGATAGGCCCCGGGGGGCGGCGACGGCGCGGCGGCCAGGAAGCAATTCAGATCCTCGAGAGCCCCGAGGGTGTCTCCCAGGGCCAACCGGGTCCGGTGGCGAAGCTCGAGCGCGTCGGGCCGGTCGGGGTGTTGGGAGAGGAACCGGCCCAGTCGGGCCTGCGCGGGGTAGAACCGCCCCCGGTCGGCATCCATGGCGGCTCGGGCCACCTGGACGGCATCCAGCCCCGGATCGAGGGTCTCGGCCCGGGCATAGTCGGATTCCGCGCGGTCCCAGTCCCGGTCCAGCCGGTAGAGTTCGCCGCGAACCAGGTAGCGATCCGCGGACGGCGCGGCGGCCAGGGCGGCGGTGAGTTCGGCGATCTGGGCGTCCAGGCCCTCATGGGCGGCGGCCGGCGGCGCCGCCGACATGAGCAACGCCCCGGTCGCAAGCGTCGCCCCCAGAAGTGAAACGAAGCGGGGGCGGGGAAGGTGCCTCATGACCTGGAATTCTACCGTACCCGCATCCGGAAGGCGGCTTTTGGGGGGAGGGGGCCGGGAGAGGCGGGATGGGAGCGGCCACGCGGTTCGGATATTAGGTTACATAATAGATATTATGCGACATTAACCTGAGGGCCCCTCCGGGGGCAAACCCTCCATGAACCGTGAATCCCCCGTGCAGGACCGTCGCCGTCCCGCCCCGGACCCCCCGGTCGCCACGGCCCCCTCAGGGACGGGCTTCACGATCTCGTAGCGGTCCCCTCGGGCGGGGCGCCGCGCGAACCGGGGATCAACCTTCCTGGATGTACTTGGACTCGGCGAGGCGGAGCTTGGCTTCCTGGGCGACCTGGGGGTTGTCGGTGTTCGAGGCCAGCTCCTCGTAGATCGACTGCGCCTTTTCCCGTTGGCCGGCCTTCATGTAGTTCCGGGCCACGTTCATCCGGAGATCCGCCTGCATCCCCGGATCGGGCGCGCTGTCGGCCAGGTCCTGGTAGACCTGGGCGGCGTCGGCGTACTTCTTCTCGTTCTCCAGGCTCGCGGCCAGGCCGCGCCGAGCGGCCATGCTCTGGAGGGGGTCGGTCTTCATCGCCTCGAGCGCCCGCCGGTAGTACTGCTCGGCGTCGCCGTAACGCCCCTGGTCGTAGCGGATGGCCCCGTAGAGCAGGAGGGCGCGCTTACCGGCGTTCGTCCCGCCGGAGGTGTTCAGTAGCTCGTCCAGCCGGGAGGTCGCGGCGTCCAACGAATTCTGGTTGTAGTACCCCCAGGCCTCGGTGAGGAGCCCCGCCGCCTTGCCGCCGGCCTTCTGGCTCCCGGTACTGACGAAGTACCCCACCGCGGCGATCACCAGGATGGCCGCGATGCCGCCGGTCAGGGCCCGCCCGTGACGGCCGGCGAAATCCGCCGCCTCGGCGGTCCGCTTCATGAGCGGATCTTCCTTGAGTTGCTGTTTGGTCAACCGGTCGCTCACGCGATATTCCCCCCGCCCGGGTTCACTGGGAGATCCCGGGAGTCACAATGGAGTTGAGGTGTCGGATCAGCGGGTCCACGCCGGCCTTGGCGCCCCCGCAGGTCGAGCCGATGTCGTCGAGGGTCAGGGTGCCGCCCCGCTTCCAGAGGCCGGTGAGGAGCGAGGCCGCCTTCCCCCCGGCGTACCAGTCCTGGCCCAGGGTCTCCACGAGGTGGTCCCGGACCGCCGCAGCCAGAAGGAGCCCCTGGAATCGACCCACGGAGTCGAGCTGGCTCAGATAGGCCAACGCCCGCTTGGAGTCGGACGACGAGATGCGGGCTCCGGTGGCGCTTTCCATCACGGTCTTGAACGTATCGTCGAGGTTCGTTCCCCCCTGGTAGGCGTCGATCTCGAATTTGGCCTGGGCGGCCAGGAACCGGGCCTCATAGAGGGAGACAAAGGCCCGGTAGGTTTCGTAGGCCTTCTGATCGAACCCGCTTTGCTTCGCCTGGGCCTTCGCCCATCCCGGCTCGTCCAGGACCAGGCGGGCCAGGTAGGCCAGAGCGGCCTGGGGGGCCACCCGGGGCAGGTAGGCCGGCTCGAAGGCGGTCTGGCCGGAGAGGGCGTAGATCTCGGCCGCGCCCACCGCGTAGATCAGCCGGTCGTCTCCCCGGCTGCCGGGGCTGGGCTTGAAGCTCACCCGAACGTCGGACGGGACCGTGGCGGCGTAGACGCCGGTCTCGAGCGCCTTTCCGGGGCGCGCTTCCACGTCCACGGTCAGGTTCGACTGACCCTTCACGTCCACTCCCAGTCCCTTGAAGACGCTTCGCATTCGCGCCACGCGATCGGCGGCGGGGAATGCGTCCTCGTAGGCGGTCCCCTGGGTGAGGTAAGGCAGGTCGTAGAAACGGACCTTTCGCGCCTCGGTCTGGAGCACCCGAGCCGCCATCACGGTGAACAGCGAGTCGTACATGGATTGGGATCGGGTCAGGAAATCGTCCGCCATGGCCGAAACCGCGGCGAGATCGGTCCCCTCCCGGGTCGAGTAGAAGTCGGCGTAGTTCGCGAATCCCCAGGTGGCGTAGGTCTCGTTCCGCCGTTTCAGGACCTCGTTCCGGTAGACGGCGGCGGTGTCGAAGAGGGGTGACAGGGCGGACATGAGCTTCCGCCGGTCGCTCTCACCCCCGGTCACCGCGAGACGGGCCACCAGATCGTTCATCCGGACGTCCTGGTCGCCATAGGACGCGGTGTTGGTGGCCTGGAAGTTCCGGAGATCATCCACGTAGGTCGCGAGCTCGTCCCCCACCGCGGCCCGGATGAGATAGAGGCGCAGGGCCTCGGCCCGGGGGGCGGTCTTGGCGGCGTCGGCCACCTCTTCCACTTTCGACTTCCCCAGCAGGAACCCGTAGTCCTTGTAGATTCGGGCGGAGTTGGCCGGATCCACCTTGGCGTCGGCCTCGAAGGCCTGCTTCTGGAGCTTCTGCTGCAGCTCCACCGCCTTCTCGCGTATGCGCTCCACGTCCGCGCGGGCCGCGGTGGGGATGATGAGGACGGCCAGCGCGACCGCCACCACCCCCTGGAACGCGGGTCGCTTCATGTTTTCCCAAAGTCGTCTCACGCGGATCCTCCTTGACTCCTCTTGCCGACCTATACCGCTAAAGGGGCGGTCATTATCCCGGAAACCGCACGAGGCATCAACGCCCCCCCTCTCCGCTCCCCTCCCCCTCCCAGGCCTCGGAGCGGGCCAGATCCAGCCACAACTCCTTCTCCTCCAACCCGTTCTTCCCCTCGACCACCGCCCGCCAACGCTCCAGGGGGACGTGAAGCCGGGCCAGAGCGCTCAGGGACGCCACCACCTGGGGACGGAGACGCTCGGTCTCCTCCTTTACCCGGCGCTCCCACTCCAGCTTCAAGAGCTCGATCTTCCGCCGGCTCTCCTCATGTCCTCTCCGGGAGGAACGGCTCTTCTGCAGGCGCTTTTCCTCGGCGATGAGCTGCCGGTAGTACCGTTCCACCGTGGCCAGCTCGCCCTCCAGGTGCCCGCGTCCCTCGTGCTGGAGGGCTCCCACCCGCGATTCCACCCGATCCTGGATCTCCCCCCAGGCCGCCTGGAAGGCGGTGTCGAGGTCGGGGGCGGGGGCGGGCCCCATCGTCTCGGTCGGCGCCTCCGAGGCCTCGTGGAAGGTCCGACGGGAGAGGGCCCGCCTGAGCACCCGGCGCCGCTCACAGTCGTAGACCACCGTCTCCAGGATCTCCTTGGGAGGGTCCGAATAGTAGGCAAGTCGGAAGGTGAAGACCAGGACGACGCCGTAGCGCCGGTCGAGGAGTCCGGAGAGCTCCCGGAACCCGCGCCGGCGGGCCGAAGCCAGCCGCTCCCGGTCCACGTCCGGGCGGGCGGGAAGAAATCCCCGGGTGACCCGGCCGCGCTTCCGGGCGTAGGCCAGAAGCTGATCGTGGAGCCAGCTCCCCGGGGACATCAGCTCCACTCCCCCGCCCGCCTGGCGCTTGCGGAAGGTGAAGGTGATGCGGTCCCGCTCGAGGAGATCCACCAACCCGTCGGCCAGCCGGTAGGTGTACAGCCCGTCCGCCGAGTCCTCGGGGGTGGCGCCGGCGCGGTCCAGGATCTCGAAGACCCAACGGTGCCGGCCCCCCGGCTGCGCGTCCCCCCTACCCACCGAAGATCTCTTCGTCCAGCCGCTTGATGGACTCGTAGCGACGGCGGCTCAGGGCCATCTGATCCCCCAGCTCCTGGAAGCGCCGCTCCAGGTCCCGACGATTCCGCGCCCCCGCCCAGATCTGGAACACCGCCGCTTCGAAGGACTGCTGGTCGCTGAAATCGCCGAGGATCATGTCCATTTCCCCGATCACCAGCTCGAACATGTTGATCTTGCGGTGGAGGATCTCCAGCACGTGGGACTCCACCGTGTTCTCGGAGCTGAAGTTGTAGATGTCGATGTCTCCGGTCTGTCCCAGGCGGTGCACGCGTCCGATCCGCTGCTCCACTTTCATGGGGTTCCAGGGAAGGTCGTAGTTCACCACCACCCGGCAGAAATGGAGATTCCGGCCTTCGCCGCCCGCCTCGGTGCTGACCAGGATCCGGGCCCGGCGGCGGAAATCGCGGATCGCCTCCTCCTTGCCGGCGGCGGGAAGTCCGCCGTGGAAGACCGCGGTGGTGTAGCCCGCCTCCTGGAGCCGGCGGGACAGGAACTCCATGGTGGACTTGAACTGGGTGAAGACGATGGCCTTGTCCTCGACCCCGGCCAGGATCTTCAGGAGTCCCTCGAGCTTGGCGTGTCGCTCCACCCGCTCGCTCATGTCGTAGAGCCGGTTCAGCTCCTCCCCATGGGCGCGGTAGCGGGGATCCAGGCGGGCCCGGTTCAGGGTGTGGCGGGCCGCAGGGACGCTGGAGCCGATCTCCTTCTGGAGCACCATCGAGACGAAGTGCCACTTCAGGAACTGGGTGCGGTCGGAGTCCCGGAAACGGTCGCGCACAAAGGTGGTGACCTCGTCGTAGAGCTCCCGCTCGGCCGCGGTGAGCTGGAAGGGGACGATGTTGACCGTGCGCCGGGGGAACTTGATCTTGGTCTTGGCCCGGGTGGTGCGGATCATGACCCGGCTCAAGAGCTGCGAAAGCTCGGCGGTGTTCTTGGGCAGCCGCTTGTCCCCCCGCACCATGTAGCGGCGGCGGAAGCTCCGGTAGGTCCCCAGGGTTCCCGGCCGAAGGAGGTTCACCAGGTTGTAGAGCTCCCGGAGATCGTTCTGCACCGGGGTGGCGGTGAGAAGCAGAAGGTACTTGCTGTTCACCGCGGCCACGAACTTCCAGGCCAGGGTCTGGTGGTTTCGCAGGCGATGGGCCTCGTCCACGATGACCAGGTCGAAGGGGTTGCCGAGGAGGCGGCTCCGGTTCCGGGCGGTCTTGGCGGTGTCCAGGGAGCAGATGAGAAAGGGGTGTTCGGCCCAGTCGCCGCGCCGACCGGCGATCGCGAAGTCCAGGCCGAACTTGGTGGCCAGCTCTTCCCGCCACTGGATGGTGAGGCTGGCCGGCACCAGGACCAGCACGCGGTGGACGAGGCCTCGCAGCATGTACTCCTTGAGGATCATGCCCGCCTCGATGGTCTTGCCCAATCCCACTTCGTCGGCCAGGAGCCCCCGCCCCCGCATCTCCCGGAGCACCCGCAGGCAGGCCTGCTTCTGGTAGTCGAGCTTCTCCACCCCGTGAAGCTGATCGAGGCACATGAGCCGCTCGAACCCCCGGCGCGCGGCGAGCTCCTCGGCGTCGAGGAGCAGACGGTAGTCCTCCAGGGGCTCGGCCTCCTTCTTCCGCGCCCGCTTTAGAAGCTCCAGGGTGTCCCGGTCGAGGTGCACGTAGGGAAGCCGCGAACCGTTCCCGTTCCCGTCATCTTCCTTCCGGGCCTTTCTCCGTCGCCGGCTTCGCTTGGACTTGGGCGGCGGAGGATCGGGGACCGCCGGCTTCGGGCGAAGGAGGGGATGGATGCTGGTGAGACGCTTGACCCCGACCGGAAACACCACCTCGAGGATGTCGTAGAACGGGCGGTCGCGGATCTCCACCACCAACCCCTCGCCGAAGTCGCCGTGGTGGACCTTGTCCCCGACCTGATAGGTGTGTTTCTCGGCCATGCTTCGTCCGGTCTAACGCATGAGGTAGTAGAAGAGGCCGGCCTGGAGCTGGAACCCGGCCGCGAAACTCCCGGTGCCGGTGACGTCGGGATTGTCGAGTTCCTGATCGGAGAGGCCCTTTCCCAGGTATCCGAACACCCGGCCGCTCAGGTCGATCCCCCAGTCCTCGCGGATGAACGCCTCGACCCCGAGCCCGGCGGACACCACCAGGTTCTCCCCGGGAAAGACCACGGTCCCCGAGGTGTTCGTCACCTGGTTGCTCCGCACCTCCGGCCGGTAGAAGCCGATCCCCGCCACCAGGTACTGGGAGGCGTCCGCCTTCCGGTCCCGGTAGAAGTAGAGGTCGGCCATGTATTCGGTCATTACCAGCTTGTCGACCGCCGCCTCCTCGGTCTGCGGCCCGCTCACCGCGCCCGCCTGCGCGTCGTAGCTCTGGTTCTGGAAGAAGAGACCGAGCGACCAGTGGGGCCCGACCACGTAGCGCAGGGTGACCCCGTAGCCTCCCCCGTTGTTGAAGTCCAGCCCGTACCGGGAGTTTCCGGCGATGGCCCCGTAGTCGCCGAAGACGCTGAGCCCTACCGTCCCCGATTCGTCGAGCCCCGCCGCCCGGACCGGTCCCGCGACGCAGAGGATCAGGATCGCCAGCATCGTCGCCCGTCCGCCGATTCGACCGTTCATGGTTTCTCCTTCCGACCAAGCCCACTCGACCCGTCTCCCGCCTCCCCGAGGGGCGGCGCCGCTCCCCGGCTGCGCGGGTGAAATCTCCGATGTTCTTCCCGGAGGTACCCCCGGTCCACATGGGTGTAGATCTCGGTGGTGGTGACCGAGACGTGCCCCAGTAGCTCCTGTACGACCCGAAGGTCCGCTCCGCCTTCCAGGAGGTGGGTGGCGAAGGAGTGGCGGAGCATGTGGGGGTGGAAGTCCCCGGGCAATCCGGCCGCGGCGGCCCGTCGGCCCAGCATCCTCCAGAGACCCATGCGGCTGAGCTTCCCTCCCCTTCGGTTCAGGAAGACGAAACCGGGGTCCCGCCGCCGGACGAGCCCCGCCCGCGCCCGATCCAGGTACTCCCGCATCGCCGCCGCCGAGGCCTCGGTCAGGGGGACCGCCCGCTCCTTGTCCCCCTTGCCCACCACCCGCACGTAGCGTTCCCCCAGGCGGAGAGCGCCGGCCTCGAGGGTCAGCACCTCCGAAACCCGGAGTCCGGAGCCGTACATGAGCTCCAGAACCGCCCGGTCCCGGAGCGCCAGAGGGTCGTTCCCCTGGGGAGACTCCATGAGCCGTCCCGCCTCCTCCACGCTCAGCGCCCGGGGGAGCGCCCTCCCCCGCCGCGGCGGCTCCATCCCCTCGGTCGGGTCCGCCTCCCCGCCACGCCGCCGCCTGAGGTATCCGTGGAAACCGCGAACGCAGGAGAGCCGCCGGGCCAGGGTGCGCCCGGAAAGCCCCCGGTCCCCTTCCGCGGTCATGAACCCCTCCAGATCCTCCCGGGAGATCCCCTCGAGCTCGCGGCGTCCCCTGGCCGCCAACCAGCTCAACCATCCCTGGAGATCATATGCGTAAGCATCAATCGTCTGGTCGGATAGCCTACGTTCGTAACGCAGGTAGCTCAGGTAGTCCTCCCGGGCCCGGTCCAGGGCCGGGGGCAGGGCGGCCACCGCCGGCCTAGGCGGCATCGGACCCCCTCTCTCCCTCGTGCAGGGCGGCGTGGACCCGGGCCGCCACCTTTCGTCCGATCCCGGGAACCCCGGCCAGCTCGTCGGGAGTGGCCCGCTCCACCGCCTCGGTGCTCCCGAAGGCGTTCAGAAGGAGGATCTTCCGCTGCTCCCCGATCCCCGGCACCGCGTCCAGGCGCGAGGCGAGGGCCGCCTTGCCGCGGCGGGCGCGGTGGAAGGTCACCGCGAACCGGTGAGCCTCGTCACGCACCCGGATGAGGAGCCGGAGCGCCTCGTCGGAGCGGGACAACCTCAAGGTGCTCCGCCCCCCCGGAAACACGATCTCCTCCGCGCGCTTGGCCAGGCCCACGACCGGCACCCCCGCGAGCCCCTCCTGCTCCAGCGCGGTCACCGCGGCTCCGACCTGCCCCGCTCCCCCGTCGATCAGGATGAGATCCGGCACCGGGAACTCGCCGGCCACGATCCGCGCCGCCCGCCGTCCCACCACCTCGGCCATCATGGCGAAGTCGTTCGGCCCCTCCGGGTAGTTCATCCGGTACCGGCGGTAGGCGCTCTTGGCCGGCTTTCCGTTCCGGAACACCACCATGGAGGCCACCGGGTTCGTGCCCTGGATGTTGGAGATGTCGAACCCCTCGATGTGGGCCGGGGGGCGCGGAAGGTCGATGGCCTTCTGGAGCGCGTAGACCGCCGGTTCGAGGCCCCCTCGCGCACGCTCCCCCCGCGCCTCCTCCAGGTCCAGCCGCGCGTTCTCCTCGGCCAGCCGGGCCAGGCCGGCGAATCGCCCGCGCTGGGGCACCCGGATCTCGATTCCGCGCTCGGCCTTCGCCGAGAGCCACCGGACCACCAGGTCCCGGTCGGCCGGCTCGACCGCGGCCAGGATCTCCCCGGGGGTCGAGTCGCGATCGCGGTAGTACTGGGAAAGGAACGCAGACATGACCTCGGCGTCGGTGCTGCCGCCGGTTCCCCGCAGGCGCCGGGTCTCCTTGCCCAGAACCGTCCCCCCCCGAACCTGGAGGACCGCCCCGTAGGCCACGTCCTCGGAGCGGGCGAAGGCGAAGACGTCGAGGTCCCGCTCGTGGGCGTCCAGCATCTTCTGGCGGCGCATGAGCCGCTCCACCCCGCGGATGCGGTCGCGGATCCGGGCCGCCCGCTCGAAATCGAGCTTGGCCGAGGCCTCGGCCATGTCCCGCCGGAGCGAGGTGAGAACCTCCTCCCCCTGCCCGCCCAGAAAGAGGATGAGTCGGTTCACCAGCTCCCGGTACTCCTCCCGCGTGATCTCTCCGATGCAGGGGGCGGCGCACCGGTGGATGTGGAAGTCCAGGCATTCCCGGTAGTGGGGGCCGCGCCCGGGACGCTCTCCCATGCAGGAGCGGATTGGGAAGATGGAGCGCACCATCTTGAGGGTCCGGCGGAGGGCCCCGGCGTCGGTGTAGGGACCGAAGTAGCGCGAGCCGTCCCGGGGGGTGCGCCGGGTGATCACCGCCTTGGGGTAGTCCTCGCCCAGGGTGATCTTGAGGAAGGGGAAGCGCTTGTCGTCCTTCAGGCGGATGTTGTAGGCGGGGCGCTTCTCCTTGATCAGGGTCATCTCCAGGAGGAGCGCTTCCACATCGGAGTCGGTGACGATGGTTTCCACGTCGTGGATTCGCGACACCAGGGCGGCCTGCTTGGGGTGGTCGGTCCCGCCGGCCTGGAAATACGAGCGCACCCGGTGGTCCAGCCGCTTGGCCTTCCCGACGTAGAGGATCTTCCCGTGACGGTCCTTCATGAGGTAAACCCCGGACCGACGGGGCAAGCGGGCCAGTTTCTGGGCTAGATCCGGCATGGGGTGGTCTTCCTCGCCGGCGGTGAGGGATGCACCGCCAAGAGTGACCAAATATTATACCGGACGGGGCAAGCGGAGCCTAGTCGAATGGGGAGGAATCGGGCCGGAAGCGCCGGGGGACCGGCTCAACCCGCGCGGCGGAGGCTCTGGGTGAGGACCCGGGACACCAGGGCGATAAGGTCCCGGTTCCGGAAGGGTTTGTTGAGCCGGAATACCCAGGGGTCGCCGTCCGCCTCCAGGGGAGTCCCCGAGGTCCGGTCGGTGATGAAGATCACCGGGAACTGGGGCCGGCGGGACCGGACGCGCCGGTAGATTTCCATGCTGTCGAGCCCGCTCAGGGCCTGGCTGATGATGAGCAGGTCGGTGGCCTCGTGCTCCAGGAGGTGGGCGGCGCGGAGACCCTCTCCCGCGTACTCTATCTGGTGCCCCAGCCCTTGCAGGATCTCCCCCACCAGTTCCCGGAGGGTGGCGTCGTCGTCCACCACCAGGATGCGCCCGGTGGCGCCCAGGCTCCGGGGAAGCCGGGGGCCCTCTTCTTCCTCCCGCCGCTCGTGAAGGGTGCGGGTGGGGAGGGTCACCACGAAAGAGGCGCCGGCCCCGGGAGCGCTGTTCACCCGGATGGTTCCCCCGTGATCGCGGACGATGTTGTAGGCGGTGGAGAGGCCCAGACCGGTGCCCGGGGTCTTGGCCCCGGACAGGGCCCCCTTGGTGGTGAAGAACGGTTCGAAAATCCGTGCCAGGTGCTCGGCCTTGATTCCGGGGCCGGTGTCGTCGACCCGGATTTCCAGGTTCCCCCCTTCGACGCCGGTTCGGACGGTGAGTTTTCCGCCGCCGGCCATGGCCTGCTGGGCGTTGATGAGGAGGTTCAGCAGGACCTGCTGCATCTTCCCGGGATCGGCCACGGTCAGGGGGAGCCGGCCGGCCTCACGTTCCACCCGGATCCCCGACTTCTCGAACTGGCGGTTCAGGAGCAGGAGGGTGTCGGTGAGAATCTGGTTCAGGTCCACCGGCTCCCGCCGTCCGGGTCGCCGGCGACTGAAGGTGAGGAGGCTCGAGGTCAGCTCCCGCGCCCGCTCCGAGGAGCGCAGGATCACGTCGACGCCCTTCTCGACCACCGCCGGATCCTTGTGCTCCTTCATGAACTGGGCATAACCGTAGATCGAGGCGATGAGGTTGTTGAACTCGTGGGCCACCCCGGCGGCAAGCTGTCCCACTGCGGACATCTTGCTGGACTGGAGTAGCTGGTTCTCGATCTCCTTGAGGTCGGTCACATCCTTGAACAGGAGGACCTCCCCCAACCGATCGTCCTCATCCCCGGTGTGCACCGAGGACACCGAGCAGAGGGAGGTGCGACCGCGGATGGTGTACTCCTGGGTTACGTTCCGCTCCTCTTCCGCCCGTACCCGGTCGAGAGCTTCCCGCACCACCTGGAAATCCGGTCCCTGGAGAAGATCGGCGAGGGGTTTCCCCTCATACTCTCCTTCCCGCAGGTTCAGCATGCGCCGGGCGGCGGTGTTGAGCAGGAGGACGTTGCCGTTCTTTCCCGCAAAGATCACCCCCTCCTCCATGTGGTGAAGCATGGTGATCAACCGGGTGCGTTCCTCCCGAATGCCCGCGAAGAGCCGCGCGTTCGCGATGGCGATGGCCGCGGCGCTGGAGAAGATCTCCACCGTATCCAGATCCACGGGGTCGAAGGTCCGGCCTTCGAGCTTGTGCAGGGTGAGGACCCCTTCCAGACGGTCGCCGCTCACCAGGGGCACGGCCAGAACGGCCTCGGGTTCCAGCGGGGTGTCCGGGATCTGCATGGAGCGGGGATCGAGCTCCGCCCGGTTGATGATCTCGCCCTTTCGCCGCGCGGCCACCGTGCCGGTGATTCCCTCCCCCACCCGGAGGCGGACCTTCATCACCTGCTCGGTGTAGGCCCCCAGACAGACCGCCGGTCGGAGCGTGACCCCGTCCGGCTCGAGCAGGAACAGGGTGGCTTCGTCGGCTTCGCAGAGATCCCGGGCCCGGCGGGCCACCACCCCCGGCACCTGGCTCAGGTCCACGGTGGAACTCACGGCGTGACTCATGTCCAGGAGTTCGGCGAAGTTCTTCGCACTCCGCTCCCGGCTCTCCACCGCCTGGCGGCTGTGAAGGATGAGGCCGATCTGGTGCCCGAGGAGGCGGACCGAATCCTTCTCCTCGGAGAGGATGATCGGACGGGTTTCCCGGCGCTGGCAGAGGAGCACCCCCATGGGGGATTCCCCCTGGAGGATCGGAACCAGAAGTAGAGCGCCGGTATCCTGGAGGCCCAGCCGTTCGCTCACCGCCTGGGGCAGGGCCAGCTGCTCCGAGGGATCCATGAGCGAGATGGGCGTGCCCTTCAGGACCCTGCCGAGGACCGGAGTGCTCTCGATCCGGAGGCTGGGCAGGAGCCCGTGGTCGCTCCCCCCGTCGTCGGCCCGGTCCTGGAGCGCTTCGCAGGTGAGCCAGGTGGCCTCCCCGTTCACCAGGTAGAGGGCGGCGCGGTCCACGTCCAGGAGCTCGGTCATGCGGCGGGTGATGTACTGGCAGGTCTCGCGAATGCGCGTGACCGCCCCCAGATCCTCGATGAGCTCCTGGGCGATGGCGAGAAAGTGTGATTGCTGACGATGGCGGCGAAGGAGCACCAGGTGCTGGGTCACCGCGGCCAGAGCTTCCAGGGACGCCCGGGCGCGCTCCCGTACCGGGTCGGTGAAGAACCCGGGCCGCCGGCTCACCAGATGCAGGGTGCCGAACGGTTTGCCTTCGCTGATGAGGGGAAACAGGGCGTAGGAACCGTAGCCGGCGGCGACCAGCACGTCTTCCAACGGATGCCGGTTCTCCTCCGCGGCCAGATCCAGGTGGACCTGTTCCTCGACGTAGGCGGGGATCTCGCCCGCGTCCAGGACCTCGGGATCTTCCCGGACCCACCCGGCGGGAAACAGGGGCGCATCCCCGCTCGCGGCCAGGATGCGGTGGTGCAGCCGGCCCTCGTCCACCTGGTTCATTGCCACCGAGACCCGCTCGCAGCCGATCTCGTCCCTCAACGCGTTCAGCAGGGACTGGAGTGTCTCCTGGGGATGAAGCAGGGGGACGCCGCCCCCGGCCCCGAAGGCAGTCGGCGGAGACGGCTCGTGCGTGGGTTTTTGGGTATGCGCCATGGGTGTCCCAGGTCAACAAGGACCGACGGTGTTCCTGTCCCAGGTATCGGCCTGGGGGGCCCCATCTTGAAGGAACCGTGGGTTTGACAGGGGGTTTCCCGGTTGCTAGACTCCCCCCTCGTTTCAAACGGGCGGGAGCGTCGATTCCCCGCCGATACGGAGGAATTTCATGCCGCACCACAAGTCGGCTACCAAACGGCTCAAGACCAACGAGAAGTCCCGCCAGCGGAATACCGCGGTCAAGTCCAATCTGCGCAAGCAGTTGAAGCGGAATCGCACCGGAGAGGACGGGGGCTCGGTGGGGGTCCCCGAGGTCTACAGCCAGCTCGATGTCGCCGTCCGAAAGGGGATCATTCCCAAGGCTCGCGCCAACCGGCTCAAGTCCCGTACCGCCCGCCGCGTGGTCAAGACCCCCGCCTCCTGATCCTCCGGGTCCGGACGGACGGCGATAGCCCCCCGACGGGGGGGCCGGGATCCCGGTAAGTCGTCCGTTCCCCGTCCGCGGGCCGCCTTACGCCCGAACCGCCGCAATCCCCAGGGCATCCATGGCCCGGGCAAGAGCCTCGGCCGTCCCCTCCCCCACCGGCACCAGCGGAAGCCGGAGCTCGTTCGAGATGATCCCCAACCGGGCCAGAGCCGCTTTGAGCGGGGCGGGGTTGGACTCCAGGAAGAGCGCCTTGATCAGGGGGAAGATGCGGCGATGAATGGCCGCGGCCTCGGCCGGCTTCCCCGCCGCGGCCAGGGTGAGCATCTCCTTCATCTCTCGCCCCACCAGGTGTCCGGCCACCGAGACCACTCCCTTGGCCCCGACCGCGACCATGGGCAGGGTCAGCGAGTCGTCTCCGGAGAGCACGGTGATGTCGCAACCGGCCAGGATCTCGGTGGCCTGGTCCAGGGACCCCGAGGCCTCCTTGACCGCCCGAATCCGCGGGTGGCGCGCCAGCTCGATCACCGTGGCGGGCAGAATGTTCACCGCGGTCCGTCCGGGGACGTTGTAGACCACAAGGGGAACGTCCACCGCCTCGGCCACCGCGGTGAAGTGCGCCACGAGCCCCTTCGGGGTCGGCTTGTTGTAGTAGGGCGCCGAAAGCATGCAGCCGTCCACCCCCAGCTCCGCCGCCCGCCGGGTGATCTCGATCGAGGTGCGGGTGACGTTGGTGCCGGTGCCCGCCACCACGAACGCCTTTCCCTTCGCTTCCTCCACCACGATGCGCCAAACCCGCTCCCGTTCCTGTTCCGTGAGCGCGGCGGCTTCGCCGGTGGAACCGGTCGGCACCAGTCCATCCACGCCTTGTCCCAGCACGTGGCGCACGAGCCCGCGAAGCGCGTCCTCGTCCACCTCACCGTTCCTGAACGGGGTGACCAGGGCTACCGATATACCTTCGAACATCATGACCTCCCTTCCGGCCTCGAGGCGGCGACCGCGGCCCCGGGAATCGCCCCGGGCGCGGTAGATTGAATCGGTCGCGGGCATTCCCCGCGGCTCATCGGCGACAATCCGGCGGGGTCAGGGTCCCCACGTCGAACTTCGACGCCGGCTCGACCGTGACCCGGATGCTGTAGACCGTCCACGGCTCCTCCCGGCCGCGCTTCCCGTTCCGGTCCGCGTCGCAGAACGCCCGGAGCCGGTACTCCCCCGGAGGGACCCGGGTCGCGGTGAAGCTCCCGGTGGAGTCCACGCGGGCCTGGACCGAGGGACGGGCGGTGGAATCGGCTCCGACCTCGAACAGCGCCGTCCACAGGTCCACCGTGTCCCCCGGGGCGCGGGTGAAGGACCCGCTCACCTCGCCGGGGGCAGCGGGGTTCACCAGGCGAAGCGCCACCACGGTGTCGGGGCGATCCGGAGTCAACACTACCGACTCCGGGCTGGCGCTCGCAAACTCCCCCGACCCCGAGATCTCGCGGTTCCCGTTCAGGTCCAGCATGGCGATGAGCCAGCGCCGGCGACCGTCGACGGGAAGGCCGTTCATGAGGTAGCTCCCGTCGGCCAGCGCCTGGGTGATCGCGGTGGGCGGCATGGACCCGGGCGCAGGCACGGTGTCCGCATCGCCGGGATAGAGCGCCACCAGAACCTGACCCCGCGCGGTCCCCCCGGGGCCGGTCATCCCCACCTGGTCCACCTTCCCCGACACCCGGCCCGGCCAGATCGAGTCCCCGGTCGAGAAGACCCAGCGATGGGGGCGCTGAAGCACGTTCTGGGCGGTGCCCCGACGCCGGTCCTTGATCACCGTGGTGAGGAGCACCCCGACCGTGGTCGACTCGGGAAACGGAGCCGCCGACTCGATCCGGACCGACTCGCCGTCGTAGGACAGCTTGGGCTTCACCAGCCCCCGGGGGGTGACCCAGATCGCGGACTCCAGGTTCGTGCGGTCCACCCGCTCGCTGAAGGTGACGACGATCGGGGCGTTCACCGGCACGTTCACGGCCAGGCTCTCGGGGGTGACCGCGACCACGCGGGGCGGGGTGACGTCGGCGGGGCCGCCGGGGGGGAGGCCGGGCCGGGCGCAGGCGGCCAGCGCCACCAGGACCGCCGTGGCTCCGGTGAACCCCATCGCGCGCCGCCCCGGGTGCCCGGCGCCCTGGGGTGGAGCGACCCCGCTCCCGTCCACCTCCCCGTCGGAGATCCGGCGCATCGCGGGAATCAGCGCCAGGGCTCGGCCAGAAGGCGGACGAGGAGCGCGTTCTGGGCGTGCATCCGGTTTTCGGCCTGGTCGAACACCCGGGAGCGGGGTCCGTCGAGCACCTCATCGGTGATCTCGTCCCCCCGGTGGGCCGGCAGGCAGTGGAGCACGATCGCGTCCCCGGCCGCCCCGGCCAGGAGCTTCGCATTCACCTGGAAGGGCTCGAAGATCCTGGCCCGCGCCTCCTTCTCCTGCTCCTGCCCCATGGAGGCCCAGACGTCGGTGTAGATCACGTGGGCGCCGTCCACCGCCCGGGCGGGGTCGTGAACGATCCGGACCCGGTCTCCGGTGTCGTTCCGCACTTCAGCCAGGAACTCCGCGTCGGGCTCGTAGCCCTCGGGGCAGGCCAGGACGAGCTGGAACGGCAGCCGCCGGGCCGCGTTCATCCACGACCGGGCCACGTTGTTGCCGTCCCCCACGAACACCACCCGGCGGCCCTCCAGGGCCGGAAAACTCTCCCTCACCGTCTGCAGATCGGCCAGGATCTGGCAGGGGTGGAAACTGTCGGTGAGCCCGTTCACGATGGGGACGGTGGCCTCGGTGGCCAGCTCCTCCACCCAGGCGTGGGAGAAGGTGCGGATCATGATCCCGTCCACGTAGCGGGAGAGCACCCGCGCGATGTCCCCCACCGATTCCCGGGTGCCCATACCGATCTCCTGGCTGGAGATGTAGATGGCGTAGCCCCCCAACCGCGCGAAGCCGCTCTCGAAGGAGACCCGGGTGCGAAGGCTCGGCTTGTGGAAGACGAGCCCGAGCACCTTGCCCCGCATCGGGGTGCGTTGCCGTCCCTCCCGGTGCTCGCGTTTCAGGGTCGCGGCCAGCTCGAGCGTGTCCTCGAGTTCGGCGGTGGTGAGATCGGTCACGGTCAGGAAATCGCGTTTGCTCATGAGCCCCCGTCCTTGCCGCTCCCCCGCGGATGCGCCAGGGCGTGCGCGGAGCGGAGCCGGTCCATGGTGATGTGGGTGTAGATCTGGGTGCTGCCCAACGAGGCGTGTCCCAGGAGTTCCTGGACGGCGCGGAGGTCGGCCCCGCGGTCCAGGAGATGGGTGGCGAAGGTATGCCGCAGGAGATGCGGCGAGAGCCGGGCCCGCCGGGCGATCCGCCGGAGATGGTGGGTCACGATGCGCTGGACGGTGCGGGGGGAGATCGCTCCCTTCCGTCCGGGAAAGACCGGGCTCTCCGGCGCGCGGGCCGAGGCCTCGGCGGCGGCGATCTCCGCGCGGTAGGCGGCCAGGGCTTCCAGGGCCTTCTCCCCTACCGGGACCCGCCGCTCGCGGTTCCCCTTCCCCCGCACCTGGATCAGGCCGGCAGAAAGATCGAGGTCCCGCACCCGGAGCCCCACCAGCTCGGAGAGGCGGATGCCGGTGCCGTAGAAGAGCTCCAGGATGGCCCGGTCGCGAACGGGCCGCGCCTCGTCCTCCCAGCCCGGGCCGTCCAGGAGGCCGGCCAGTTCCCCCTCGCTCAGGAAAGGCGGCAGGCGCTTGGGGAGCTTGGGCCCCTTGAGGTCCGGGCCCAGCTCCGGGGCGGCGGCGCCCCGCCGCTCCAGGTACTTCCGGAAGGCCTTGAGGCTGGCCAGGCGGCGGGCCACGGTGCGGGCGGCGAGACCGCGGCGGGTGAGCTGGCGCAGGTAGTGGCGGACGTCCTCCTCGGTCACCGACTCCGCCCGCGGGGACTCTCCGCGGCGGCCGGCGAGGAAGCGCTCGAAATCGGCCAGGTCCCGGCGGTAGGCGGCCACGGTGTGCGGCGAGTAGCGCCGGGCGGACCGGAGATAGTCCAGGAAGACGGGAACGCGCGTCTGCATCCGGGCAGGATACCAGGAGGCCACGCGCGGGCCTAGCCGGCACGGCGGCGCTTGCTATACTTCGCGGTCGGGTTCGACCGCCCTCCCGCGCCGGATCGGCGTCCTCGGACGTCCGGCCGGGAATCCGCCGCGGGAGCCGGCGGTACGGACTTGGAACCTCTTCGAACCCCGATGCAAGGAAAGGAAACCATGAAACGGATTCATTCGCTCCTCCTCGCCGGCGCCGTCCTGGCTCTGGCTGCCCTCCCCGCCCTGGCCCAGGAATCGGGGAAGCCCGCGCAGAAGCCCGCCCCCAGGATGGCGGAGGTGGCCAAGGCCAAGAGTCCGCTCCTCGACCCCAAGTCGCCGGAGATGAACAAGACCGCTCCCGACTCCTTCCAGGTCAAGTTCGAGACCACCAAGGGGGACATCGTGGTCGAGGTCGACCGGGCCCTCTCGCCCCACGGCGCCGACCGGTTCTACAACCTCGTCCGGAACGGCTGGTTCAACGAGGTCCGCTTCTTCCGGGTCATCCCCGGGTTCATGGCCCAGTTCGGGATGAGCGGCGACCCCGCCCTGAACCAGGCCTGGACCGACGCGGGCATTCCCGACGATCCGGTCAAGACCACCAACGCCCGCGGGACGATCACCTTCGCCATGACCGGACGGCCGAACTCGCGCACCACCCAGTTCTTCATCAACTTCAAGGCCAACGGCGGGCTGGACAAGCAGGGCTTCGCCCCGTTCGGACACGTGGTGGAGGGGATGGACGTGGTGGACTCCCTCTACGGGGGCTACGGCGAAGGCGCGCCCCGGGGAAAGGGCCCGAGCCAGGGGCTCATCATGACCCGGGGGAACGAGTACCTGGCCGGCGATTTCCCCAAGCTCGACTACATCAAGAAGGCCACGGTCCTGAAGTAGCCGGAAGGCGGTGAGGCGTTCATGGCGGTGCTCGATCTGAAAGCCGATTTCGCCAAGGAGGTCCTCGACCGGAGCCGCACGGTTCCGGTGGTGGTGGACTTCTGGGCGGCGTGGTGCGGGCCCTGTCGCATCCTCGGTCCGACCCTGGAGAAACTGGCCGATGAGGCCGCGGGGGCATGGGACCTGGTCAAGGTGGACACCGAGGCCCATCCCGACGTGGCCGGGGCCTTCGGCATCACCGGCATTCCCACCGTGATCCTGTTCGAGGGGGGCGAGCCGGTGGACGCGTTCAGCGGCGCGCTCCCCGAGGACCAGGTCCGTTCCTGGCTGACCGAACATCTTCCCGGGATGGAGCCCGGGGTGGTGGAGTCGGCCCGAGCGGCCCTGGCCGAAGGGCGGCGGGACGAGGCGGCGCGCCTCCTGGAGAGCGCGCTGGCCGCCGACCCCGCCGACGGCGATGCCAGGCTCCTCTTCGCCCGTCTCCGGTTCCCCGCCGATCCGGCCCGGGTGCGGGAGATCCTGGATCCGGTCGCCGACGGCGATCCGGTCTACCCGGAAGCCGAAAACCTCCGGGTCCTGGCCCGGCTGGTGGGGTGGACGCGCGGGCTCCCGGGGTTCGAGGGGCCCGGCGGAGGAAGTCCCGAGGTGGCGACCCGCTACCGGGAGGGGGCGGAGGCGGTGGCGGTGGGCGACTTCGCCCGGGCCCTCGACGCCTTTCTGGACGTGGTGAGAAGCGACCGGGGCCTGGACGAGGACGGCGCGCGGCGCGCGTCGCTGGCGGTATTCGATCTCCTCGGCCCCGAGCATCCGATCACCCAGGAGTACCGGCGGAAGCTCTCCTCGGCACTCTTCTGAACCCGGGCCGCGGCACGGGGGGGATCACCCCCCCGCGCCGTGGCATTTCTTGTATTTCTTCCCGCTTCCGCAGGGGCAGGGGTCGTTTCGGCCCACCTTCTTCCCCACCCGCACCGGTTCGGTCGCGGCCGGCGGCGCCGAGGTCGCGGTGGCGGTCGGGGCCTGGGCCCCGAAGGCCGAGAACGCGGCGTGGCTCTCCTGGGCGGCCCGGGTCGGGACCTGGCGCGGGGCGGGAGCCGCTTCCACCGCAGCCTCGGGTCGCGCCTCACGGCTGACCTGGACCCGGAAGAAACGCCGGATGATGTCCTCGCCCAGGCTCGCCATCATGTTCTCGAAGGTGACGAAGGCCTCTCGCTTGTATTCGATCAGCGGGTCCTTCTGTCCCCAGGCCCGGAGGCCGATCCCCTCCTTCAACATGTCCATCTCGTAGAGGTGATCGCGCCACTTGTCGTCGATGATCGAGAGCATCACCCGCCGCTCCACCTCGCGGGTGATCTCCTCGCCCCAGTCGTTCTCCCGGCGCTCGTAGGCCTGGTGGGCCCGTTCGGAGAAGTGGTCGACCATCTCCTCCTTGGTGATCTCCTCGCCGGTGAACGCCCCGTCCAGCGGCATCGGGTTCACGAAGAGCATCTCGAGCTCCGCGGCCACCAGCTTCACCTCGTCGAGGCGGATCGGTTCCGAGGGATCCACGTGCCCCTCCACCTGATCGGCCACCACCCGGTCGATATACTCCAGGATCTCGTCCTTCATGGACTCGCCGCGAAGCACCCGGCCTCGGAGTCCGTACACCACCTCGCGCTGCTTGTTCATCACGTCGTCGTACTCGAGCAGGCGCTTCCGGATGGAGAAGTTCTGCTCCTCCACCTTCTTCTGGGCGTTCTCCACCGCGCGGGTGACCCAGCTGTGCTCGATCACCTCCCCCTCCTGCGCCCCCAGCTTCTGCATGACCCCGGCGATCCGCTCCGAGCCGAAGAGCCGCATGAGGTCGTCTTCCAGGGACAGGAAGAACCGGGTACTTCCCGGATCGCCCTGCCGGCCGGAGCGGCCGCGGAGCTGGCGATCGATCCGCCGGCTCTCGTGACGTTCGGATCCGATGATGGCCAGGCCCATGTCCCCTTCGTCGTCCTTGGCTCCGGGGATCCCCTTCTCCGCGTTCGGAAGCACCCCCTCGCCGAGCTTGATGTCGGTACCGCGGCCGGCCATGTTGGTGGCGATGGTCACCGCCGCCGCCTCGCCGGCCCGGGCCACGATCTCCGCCTCGCGCTGGTGGTGCTTGGCGTTCAGCACGTTGTGCCGGATCCCCTGGCGCTTCATGAGCCGGCTCAGGGTCTCCGAGACCTCGACGTTGGTGGTCCCGACCAGGACCGGCCGCCCCACCTCGTTCAGGGCCTTCACCTCCTCCACCAGGGCGTTGTACTTCTCCCGCCGGGTGCGGTAGATGAGGTCGTTGTGGTCCTCGCGGCGCGCCGGACGATGGGTGGGGATCTTCACCACGTCGAGCTTGTAGATCTCCCAGAACTCGGTGGCTTCGGTTTCCGCGGTGCCGGTCATGCCCGAGATCTTGTCGTAGAGCCGGAAGTAGTTCTGCAGGGTGATGGTGGCGAAGGTCTGGGTCTCCCCCTCCACCGTGACCCCCTCCTTGGCCTCCACCGCCTGGTGCAGACCGTCCGACCACCGCCGCCCGGCCATCAGGCGGCCGGTGAACTCGTCCACGATCAGGACCTTCCCGTCCTGGACCACGTAGTCCACGTCCTTCTCGTAGAGCGAGTAGGCGCGCAGAAGCTGCATCACCGAGTGGATGCGGTCGGCTCGCTCGGCATAGCGGCGGAACGCCTTCTCCTTCTCCGCCACCCGCTCCTTGGGATCCAGGTCCTCCTGGACCTCGATCGCCTCCACCTCCTCGGCGAGGTCGGGGAGCACGAACATCTCCGGGTCTCCCGGCGACATGGCCTGACGGCCCTTCTCGGTGAGATCGATCTCCCGGTTCTTCTCCTCGATGGTGTAGAAGAGGTCGGCGTCGACCTCGTTCAGACGCTTGTCGCGGATGGCGTCGAATTCCACCTTGCGGATGTCCTTCGCCAGGCCGGGATTGTCGGAGAGGAGCTTCACGAAACGGCGGTTCTTGGGCGCCCCCCGCTTCACCTGGAGCAGTCGGGTCGCGGTCTCGTAGGTCGGGTTCTCCGCATCGGGGCCGAGCTCGCTCTCGATCTCCGCCATCCACCCGGTCAGCAGGCTGGCCTGGGCCCGCACCACCCGCTCCACCGTGGGCTTCATCTCGCTGAAATTCTGGTGGGTCTGGGTCACCGGCCCCGAGATGATGAGCGGGGTCCGGGCCTCGTCGATCAGGATGTTGTCCACCTCGTCGATGATGGCGTAGTGATGTCCGCGCTGGACCTGGTCCTGGGTGCGGATGGCCATGTTGTCGCGCAGGTAGTCGAAGCCGAACTCGTTGTTGGTGCCGTAGGTGATGTCGCAGGCGTAGGCCTCGCGCCGCTGGGCCGGGCTCAGGTCGTGCTGGATGACCCCGATGGTGAGGCCGAGGAACTCCAGGATGGGGCCCACCCACTCCCGGTCGCGCCGGGCCAGGTAGTCGTTCACCGTGACCAGATGCGCGCCCTCGCCGCTGAGAGCGTTCAGGTACATGGGCATGAGCGCCACCAGGGTCTTCCCCTCGCCGGTGGCCATCTCGGCGATCCGACCCTCGTGGAGGACGATCCCTCCCACCAGCTGGACGTCGTAGGGGACCATGTCCCACTTGACCTCCTGGCCCACCGCCTCCCAGCGCTTCCCGATGTGGCGGCGGCATGTCTCCTTCACCACCGCGTAGGCCCGGGGGAGGATGTCCTCCAGCTCGGCGCCCTCGGTGAGCTCGTCGCGGAATTTCTGGGTCATTCCTCGTAAGTCATCATCGGACAAGGACTTGTATTCCTCGAAATACTGGTTGATCTCGTCCACGATGGGGCCGATGCGCTTCATGTCGCGCTCGTACTTGGTGCCGAACACCTTCTCGACGGCTCGGACGGCCGAGTTCTTGATCATCTCCAGCATGGGCTTCTCGTTCTCCTGAACGTGGGACGGTGAACCGCCGCAAAAGTCGCAAACAGTCTAACTTAGCAAAGTCGGTGGGTGCCGGCAAGACTCGGGCCTGCCCCCCCCTTCTACCCCGGGAGCGCCCCGGCCTTCCCGCCGCGGGGCCGGTTCCCCGCCCGGATCCCTTCGGGGTCAGGATGCCTTGAGCCCCAGCCGGACGGCGAGAAACCGACCGTCCATCGCCCCGAGATAAGCGGTTCCATTCTCCACCGCGGGGGACGAGTACATCGAGGAGTCGACCTCGATCCGGGCGGCCTCGGACCCGGTGAGCCATTCGATCCCGTGAAGGAAGCCGTCGTAGCCGCTCACCCAGACCGTGCGCCCGAAGAAGGCGGGGCGGCTCTTCACCTTGCCCCCGGTGGGGACCTTCCACACCGTCTTCCCCAGCTCCAGGTCCACCCCGTACACCGTTCCGGATCCGGTTCCCACCACGACCCGTCCCTCCTGGTAGGCCGGGGAGCCGTTGACCGGACTTCCGAGGTCCACGCGCCAGGTCTCGGCGCCGGTGGCCAGGTCGAAGGCGTAGAGGTTGTGGTCCACCGAACCCACCACCAGCTGATCCTTGGCCACCACCGGCGAGCCGTAGATCGCGTCTCCGGCCTGGGCCTCCCACCGGATCCGGCCGGTGGCGGCGTCGAGGGCGGACACCTTGCCGTCCAGCCCGCAGGAAACCACCGTTTCCCCCGCCACCACCGGACTCGACCACTGCACCGATCCCAGGTCCCGCTTCCACCGGACGCGCCCGTCGTCCAGCCGCACCGCGTAGAGGTTTCGATCGTAGGAGCCGACGTACGCGCGCTCGGCGTCCACCGCGGGAGAAGCCACGATGCGTCCCGAGGTGGCCACGCTCCAGCGCTCGCCGCCGGTGGCCAGATCGAGGGCGTAGAGCCGGCCGTCGTACCCGCCGATCACCACCGTGCTCTCGGACACGGCGGGAGACGATCCGAATCCCTCCGGGGCCGCGTAGGCCCAGAGCCGTTCCCCGCTGTCCTTCTCCAGGGCGTAGACTCGGCCGTCGCGACAGCCGAAGATGACCGCGCTTCCGGCCACCAGCGGACTGGAGGTGATCGGGCGATCGAAGCGGTCCTCCCAGAGCACGGTGGCGGTGACCTGGTCGAGAAGAGCGTTTTCCGCCTGGACGTTCGGGGCCGATTCCCCCTCCGTCGCGGAGGCGCCGGACGGCGGCCCGTCGCTGCGCCCCAGGTGAGGCCGGACCACGACCAAATAGGCGATCAGAAGCGCGAGGGCCAACGCCGCCGCCACCAGGCTCACCCAGAAACCCAGGCCGCGCCGCTCCTCGGGCGCGTAGAGATCCCGGTCCGCAACGGCGGGAGTCACGCCGGCGGGCGCTTCCGCGGGAATCCCTGAGGGTTCGACGGACTCCGGAGCCGTCTCCGGAACGACCGGCTCGACGGAAGCAACGTCGTCCTCGGGCCCGCTGTCCTCGCCGGTTTCGGATCCGGCGTCCGCATCCGACCACGCTTTCGATTCGGCTCCGGATTGGGCTTCGGATTCGGCCTCCGGGCTCTTTCCCCCCCCGGGGTCGAAGGTGAAGGTCTGCTGAAGCTCGCTCACCAGGGCGTCGAAGGGCGCGGCACTCTCCGGGGGCGCCGGAGCGGACTCCTCTGAGCCGGGGTCGGGCTCGGGGGCCGGCGGTGGGGTGGAGGGGCCCGCGGCGGCGGGCTCGGGAGCGTCGGGGAGGGGCTCGGAAACCGGCGCCGCGGCGGGCTCTCGAGGCGGGCTCCCTCCGATGCGCGCCCTCCACCACCCGGGGCCCCGGCCCCTCGGCGAAGGCGATCACCAGGCCGCCGTCCCCACCCCCGCCGTGCTCGAGCCGGGCGAGGAAATCCCGGGACGCCCGGTCCGCCTCTCCGCTCAGGGGAAGCCGGCCGAGGAAGAACCGCGTCCCCGCGGCCACCGGAGCGGCCAGGGGGATCTCGGCGTCGAGGGGGCGTCCGGTCTCGGGCGAGAGCGGCACCAGCCGCACCCGCCCCTCGGTGTGGAACCAGAGCTGGTCGCGGTCCAGCACCGCGCAGCCGAACTCGAGCTGAACTCCCGCCGCCCGCGCCTCGTGCTTCATCACCCGGAAGGTGGACTCCAGGACCGTGAGGTCGGGCGCGTTCTCGGGGATCTCCTTCAGGTACCGAACCGCGGCCTGCCCGGCCCGGAGCGCCGCCTCGCGTTCCCGTTCCCCCGAGGCCTCGGAAGGTCCGACCACCAGGAAATGGCCCGAGCGCGTGCCCGTGGGGGAAAGCTCGAAGAAGGCCAGCCACCCCGAATGGCGTTCGGGGCGAAGGCTATGGCAGCGTGCGGTAAGCGGCATGCTCGCCCTCCAGAATACCGATATTCGCCGGACTCACCTCGCGGTGTAGTAGTCCCGATAGACCCAGGCCAGCCAGACGATTCGTCGGACATAGCTGTAGGTCTCAGGATAGCCGATGCACTCCACGAACACCTCCGCCGAGTCGCCGTCCGCCCGCTCCATCCATTCGCGGGCCTTGGCCTCCCCCGCGTTGTAGCTGGCCAGAGCGGGAAGGAGGTCGCCCCCGAACTCGGCCAGCCGGTCGGCGAAGAAGCGCGCGCCCAGATCGACGTTCACGTCGGAGCGGTAGAGCGCGGCCACCGGCAGCGGATCGATCCCGGCCTCCGCGGTGATCCGGCCCAGGGTCCCCGGCATGATCTGGAGCAGACCCGATCGCGCCCGCCCGGGACACGGCCAGGGGATCGTAGAGACTCTCCTGACGCATCATCGCCCAGAGGATCTCCGGCTCCATCCCGACCGCCGCCCCCGCCCGCCTCACGTTGCCGTAGTAGGCGGCGGGAAAGGTGAGGCGATCGAAGCCGGTCCGCATCCCGGAGGTGACCGGGAGCCCCATCCCCGAGTGTCTGGCCCAGTGCACCGCCTCGGGGTAGATATCATGAACGGCGGCGGCCAGGGCCAGGGCCTGGATAGCGGCGGGGGTCTCCGCGCCGAGGACGGCCGCCCGTCCCCATTCCCGCCGCGCCTCGTCGATCACCCCCAGCCGGGCCAGGTCGAGCCCCCGGCGAAGGCCTCCCGGAGGGGGCCGCTCCACTCCGCATCGCCCAGCACGTCCAGCCCTCGTCCGCCGGCGAAGGGCGGCCCTCCGGGGGAGCTCGGGACCCTCGGGCCCGAACCCTCCCGGTATACCGGACGCCGTAGTAGTCCGTGGGCGCGGTCCGCCAGGCCCCGACACCGCCGCCTCCCGGGCCTCGGCCTCCCGCCCCAGGGCTTCAGGGTCCGGGCCAGCCAGAATCCCGCCTGTTCCTGATCCGGCGCCAGGATGGAGGCGCGATAGGCGGCGCGGAAGTCCTCCACCGCTTCCCTGACGTGCCCGAGCCGCACCCGGTTGAAACCGCGGCGGAAGAGCGCGTCCCGGGCATGGGAGTGACCGGGATAGGCGCGATCAACTCGCCGTAGACCCGCGCCGCCTCCTTCCACCGGCCGAGGCTCTCCATCTCCCGGCCCAGTTCCCAGGCCGCGGTGGCCCCGGTTCCCCCCGCCGTCTTCATGAGCGCGCGATAGCCCGCGTCATGGGTTTCACCCGCCCGGTGTTGCGCAGGATGCGGGCCAGGATGAGACCGGCTTCCCGCGCGATTTCCGCAGCGGGGATCCACGAGACCCCGAGGAGCGGCTCGGCCTCGGGGTATCGCTTGGCCCGGTAGAAACAGCCCAGGAGGAGCGCCGCCTACTCGCGCACCGGCTGGGGCGAGGGCGGCGCTGTCGGCCACGGCCCGCATGCGCTCCAGGGCGCCGCTCTCCGGCCGGGCCAGGAGCGCGTTCGGAGATCGAGACGATTCTCCACCCGGGGTAGAGCTCGCTGCCCGCGCTCGACCAGGCGGAGGCGCAGGGCGTAGGCGTCGGTGGCCAGGGGGTCGCCGCCGTAGTTGCCGATCAGGGTTTCGAGCTCGAAGGCGGCCTCGCCGGACGAAGCCGAGGCGGAGGAGCGCCCGGGCCACGAACGCAGCGCAGGGCGGCGGAGTCGGCCCCGGGGAGGGCCAGGCGGGCCTCGGCCACCGCCTCCGCCGGCCGCCCCGGCGGCGAGAAGCGCCCGGGCCCGGGTGAGCCGGACCGACGGGGTCCGCAGGCTCCGGGGCGCGGCGGCCACCAGGCTGTCCGCCCAGGCCAGGGCGGCCGCGGTGTCCCCCTCCGCCTCCGCGTCCGCCCACAGCCGGTAGAGCGCCTCGTCCCGGAGCGGAAGTCCCGCGCCCCGGCGGCCATCCGGAGGGCGTCCCCCACCCCGTTGGAATCGGCGGCGGCGGCGCCTCCCCGGAGCGGTTCCCGCTGCCTGCCGCCCGTCTTCGGCGTCCGCCCCGGCCACCGCGATCCGGGACAGGGCCACGGCCAGGCCGGCCGGCCCCGCGTTGCCCGACCCCGCTTCGGGGAGGCGGTCCCCGAGCCCCCGGAGAAGCGCCCGGGACCAGTCCACACGCTGCTCCTCCAGGGCGCGGGAGAGCCAGCGGACGCGGTCGGGCCAGGGCATGCGAAGGATGACATCGGGGGCCCGGGCGGCGCGCTCCAGCCGATCCATGGCCCGGGATCGAACCGCCGAGGCCTCGACCATGCCGCTCGAATCCCCGGCGAACATGGCCAGGGCCAGGGCCCGTCCCGCCGACGCCGTCGAGTCGAGGGCGGTCAGGATCCCCACCGGGTCGAGGGAGGCGCGGCCAGGCTATCCGCCGGCGCGCCGGCGGGCCCCCGGGGTCCGGGACCGGCGGGGCCTCGCCCGAGAGCCCGAACCAGGCCAGGACCACCGCCAGCCCCGCGCCGGCCAGGACGATGTTTCGCCTCAGGTGCATGGGTGCCTTTCCGGGAAGACGTTCATGGGCGTTTCCGGTTGCGGCCCCGGGTGGTCCACCGCGCGCGCTTCACGGAAGGAGCACGATCCGGCGAACCGCCGCTCCGCCGTCCGGCCGCGCCATCCGCAGGAAGTACACCCCGGCCGCGAGCTCCCTTCCCTCCGCGTCCCGGCCGTCCCAGGCGACCGAGAAGCGGTCCGGGAACCGCGATCACCACGCTCCGCTCCGCCCGCCGCCGCCCCGCGACGTCGATCACCTGGAAGACGAAGCGCCCCCCGGCGGACCCCTCGGAGAGGCTCGCCGCCCAGGTCTGGGTCTCCCCGCGGTGGAACGGGTTGGGGGCGGCGAAGAGCGCGGGACCGGACACGAGCGAAGGCCCGGTGGTCAACACCCGCGTTCCCCCCCGTCCCCGGGAATCGATCCACACCAGCTCGAAGCGCCGGAGCCACGGATCCGCCGGGGCCTGGAAGGTGTCCGCTTCGGCGGCGCCGCCCGTCCCGACCACCCCGGTCGCGGTGACGGCGAGACGCCCACCATAGAGGATCAACCCGGTGCCCGCCTCCACCGGCCGGTCGGCCACGGCGAGAAACCGGCGGCTCCCCGCCGGGCCTCGCTCAAGGTGAAGCCCACCGGGGGCGAGGCGAGGACCCGCGCCCCGCGGATCGTCCACCGGCTTCCGGAGAGGTCCACGTCCCCGGCGGCCCGGAACGCCAACCGCACCGTGCGCCGTCCATAAGGGGTCAGATCGATCACGTGGATCCGGTCCCCGTCCCCCGAGAGCACGTCGAGCCCGCCGAGGGCGTTCCCGGTTCCCCGCTCCGCGGTGAACCCCCACCCCCCGGGCGGGAGCAGCGTTGCCTTGACCCCGGTCTGATCCTCGATCTCCACCCGGCCGGCATCGAGGGCCGCGTCCGGGGCCAGGGCGTCCAGGGTCCAGCCGTGGTCCACCACCAGGGCGGCGTCCTCGGGGACGGTGAACCAGGGGCTCACGATCTCGGCGTCGGCCAGGGGCCGGATGTCGGCGGCCCGCCACGCCGATCCGTCCCAGGACCACGGGTTCCGGCGCGGAGCGGCGAGGTTGACCGCGGTGAACCCGGCCAGCCGGTCGCCGGGGAGGCCGAAGCCCCCCGCGGCCAGCGCCAGGCTGTCCGGGCCGCGGGCCCGCCCCGACCGAGGCCACGGACACCTCGAAGGTCTCCGTCGCTCGGGAACCGCGCCGGAGCCGGCGCAGGCGAGGAGCACCCAGCTCGTGTCGGTGGCGGTGCCTCCCGCCGGAATCGTCCCCAGCCCCGGCGTCCCTTCCTCGGCGGCGCAGAGCGCGCCCGCCGCGCGGGGGCCACGGCGAGGGTCACGCCGCGGGGAGCGTCGGAGAGGTTTCGCACCGTGATCGCCAGGGGCTGCACCCGGGCCGCGGTCCCCCCGGAGTCGCGCGGGTCGAGGAGCCGCACCGACTCCAGGCGCAGGGGCGGGTTTCCCGCGTAGCTCACCGTCACCCCGTCGCCGCCGGCGCGGAGCACCAAGCCGGTGGGGTTCCCGTCCCCGTCCCGGAGATCGGGGGCGGTGTCGTCGGTCAGGACCTCGTCGCAGGTTCCGGATCCCGCGCAGGCCGCGGCCCGAACCGCGGCCAGAAGCCGGAGGCAGTTCCGGTTGTCCACCGCGGCCTCGTCCACGTACAGGATCAGCGTGGCCGCCTCGGGAACCGGGAGCCCGTCCGCGCCGTCTCGCCGCTCCACCAGGAAGTAGCGCGGTCCGCGGGCCTCGCCGGCCCGGAACACCCGGGCGAAGGACCCGCCGGTCACCGCCAGCGGGCCCGCGGCGGGGGCGTAGGTCGGCTCGAACCCCAGGATCTCCCGGCTCATGGCGTCGAGCCCGGTGGGCGAGCGCCCGCCGTCCCGGTTCGCCCCGGTGGCCATGAGCGACCACGTCGCCCAGGCCTTCCCCCGGACAGAGCGGGTTGGTCACGTAGAGATCCACCAGCCCCAGGAGGTGTCCGGTCTCATGGGCCCAGGGGCCGATCGGATCGCGGGCGGAGACCACCGCGTAGGGGAACACCGTCCCCGCCCCGCGCGTCGCGACCCGGGAAGGGTGAAGGCGTGGGCCAGCATCACCGTCCGCGGGAGCTGGGGATCGATGATCTCGGGCGCCGCCGGTCCGGAGTGGAGGATGAGGAGTCCGTCGGCGATCCCGTCCCCGGTATTGTCGTAGCCGCGGAAATCGACGCGGTCGGCCAGGGCGGCGGTGACCTCGGCCACCAGGCCCTGGGAGTTGTGGGGATAGGCCTCGGGGTCGATCCCGTAGCCGGTGTTTCCGGCCCCCTCCGCGGTGTAGTAGGCGCGGGAGTGGGCGGCGGTCACGACGGGGGCCACCGTCACCTCGAAACTGGATGCGCCCGTAGGTGGCCGCGCTCCAGTAGCCGGCGAGGCTCGCCGGGTCCCCGCCGTTCAGGCGGGCGGCGAGCTCGCCCGGGGTGGCGCCCAGGTCGGCGTCCTCGGGGAAGCGCACCGGGACCGCCAGGAGCCGGTAGACGGTGTCGGCGGTGGCGGGGTCAGGCGGAAGAACCGGAGGCCGGGCGCGCGGGCGCCGGGGGCGGCGGGGGGACGGAGATCCGGGGGCGGATCGGGGACGCGGGGCCCGGAGCGCGCCCGCGCCGGGGTCAACCCCGCCCGCGGACGCGAGCACCGGGGCCAGGCACGCCCCGGCGACGCAGAGCGCCGTCGCGACCGCCCGGGAGGACTCGTTTCAGCATGTGGTTCATCCGGTATCCGCATCGCCCGATCACTCCCACTCGATGGTGGCGGGAGGCTTCGAGGTCACATCGTAGACGACGCGGTTCACCCCCGGCAACGTGTTGACGATGCGGTTGGCGATCCGGCCCAGGACCTCGGCGGGCATGCGGGAACCAGTCCGCGGTCATCCCGTCCACGCTGGTCACCGCGCGGAGCGCCACCACGTTCCCGTAGGTGCGCTCGTCCCCCATCACCCCCACCGAGCGCACCGGAAGCAGCACCGCGAAGGCCTGCCAGATGGCGTCGTAGAGCCCGGCCCGTCGGAGCTCCTCGATGTAGATCCGGTCCGCCTCCTGGAGGGTCGCCACCTGCTCGCGGGTGACCGCCCCCAGGATGCGCACCGCCAGACCCGGTCCCGGGAACGGGTGGCGCCCGATCACCGTCTCGGGAAGGCCCAGACCCCGCCCCAGTTCGCGCACCTCGTCCTTGAACAGCTCCCGCACCGGCTCGACCAGGGCGAGGTCCATCCGCTCGGGCAGCCCGCCCACGTTGTGGTGGGACTTGATGCGGGCCGAGGGTCCGGCCACCGAGACGCTCTCGATCACGTCGGGGTACAGCGTGCCCTGGGCGAGGAAGCCGCACCCCGGCCAGCTTCCGGGCCTCCGCCTCGAACACCCGGATGAACTCCTCCCCGATGATCTTCCGCTTTCGTTCGGGGTCGGCGACCCCCTCGAGCTTGTCCAGAAACCGGTCCGCGGCGTCCACCCGGACGATGCGGAGCCCGAAGCCGGAGTCCAGGACCCGCATGACCTCGTCGGCCTCGTTCTTCCGGAGAAGGCCGTGGTCCACGAAGACACAGGTGAGCCGGTCCCCCACCGCCTGGTGGACCAGGGTGGCCACCACCGCGGAATCCACCCCGCCGGAGAGCCCGCACACGATCCCCGCCTCCCCCACCGTCTCGCGGATCCGCCGCACCGCGCGCTCCCCGAAGTCCTCCAGATTCCAGTCCGCCTCCGCCCGGCACACCCGGAAGAGGAAGTTGGCCAGAAGCTCGGACCCGTGCTCGGTGTGGGCCACCTCGGGGTGGAACTGGAGGCCGTAGAACCGGCGGGTCTCGTCCCCCACCGCAGCCACGATGCCGTCGGCGGTGGCCGCCTCGCGCCGGAACCCCGCGGGGAGCCGGGTGACCGAGTCGCCGTGGCTCATCCAGGTGGTCAGGGTCCCGGGCAGTCCCTCGAAGAGCGGGCCGGCGGACTCGGTGAGGTGCACCGGCGTCCGCCCGTACTCCCCCTGCCCTACCCGCTCCACGCCCCCGCCTTCGTGGTGGATCATCGTCTGGAGCCCGTAGCAGATCCCGAGCACCGGCACCCCCAGCCCGTACACCCCCGGGTCGGGGCGGGGGCCGTCGGCCGCGTACACGCTGGACGGGCCGCCGGAGAGGACGATCCCCGCCGGCCGGCGCTTCCGGATCTCCTCCAGGGGCATCGAGAAGGGATGGATCTCGCAGTAGACCCTCTGCTCCCGCACCCGGCGGGCGATGAGCTGGGTGAACTGGGACCCGAAGTCGAGGACCAGGATCATGGGGGGCGTCTCCCGGGACGTCCGGGAACCGCCGCCCGTTCCGAGGCCGGCGGGCCCCGGAGCGGCGATTCCGATAGGTTTTCTGTGGTGTCGAAACCGTCTCGAAAACGATCAGTGTCGGAAACAACGCCTTCCCGTGAACACCATGGCCATGCCGTGCTCGTCGGCGGCGGCGATCACCTCGTCGTCCCGGATCGAACCCCCGGGCTGGATGATCGCGGTCGCCCCGGCGGCCGCCGCGGCGTCGATCCCGTCCCGGAAGGGGAAGAAGGCGTCCGAGGCCAGGACCTTCACCCCCGGCTTTACGTCCACCTTGTCCGCCCGCTCCGCCGCCTGGCGCACCGCGTCCACCCGGTTGGTCTGCCCGCAGCCCAGACCCAGCATCCCGTCTCCGGCGGCGATCACGATGGCGTTGGACTTGGCGTTGCGGACCATGATCCAGGCCCGCTCGAGGGCCTCGGTTTCCGCCGGGGTCGGCGGCGCGCCGGGTGGCGGTCTTTCGCTCGACGTCCCCCTGGGGGCCGTCCGGCGACTGCACCAGCCAGGCCCCGGCCACCGAACGGATCTCGAGCCCCAGGGGCGGGGCGGCGAATCGCGCGGTCACCACCCGGAGGTTCTTCTTGGCCGCCAGCACCTCCAGGGCGGCCGGCTCCACCTCCGGGGCCACGATGCACTCCAGGAAGATCTCCTTCATGGCCGAGGCCGCGGCGGCGGTGAGGGGGCGGTTGAGGGCCACGATGCCCCCGAAGGCGCTCACCGGGTCCGCGGCCAGCGCCCGCCGGTAGGCCCTCTCCGCGTCCTCGTCGAACCCCACCCCGCAGGGGTTCAGGTGCTTCACCACCACCGCGGTCCCCAGGGTGAAGGCGGCGGCCAGCCGGTAGGCGGCGTCGAGATCCAGGTAGTTGTTGTAGGAAAGCTCCTTCCCCTGGAGCTGGTCCAGGGCGGCCAGCCCGTCCGGCGGGCAGGCCGGCGGGGCGGTAGAGGGCCCCGCGCTGGTGCGGATTCTCGCCGTAGCGCAATTGCGCCACCCGGCGGAGCCCGAGGGGAAGGCGGGAGGGAAGGGCGTCCGCCGCTCCACCGGCTCGGGGGCGAGCCGGGCGGCGATGGCCGCATCGTAGGCCGCGGTGACGGTGAACACCTTGGCCGCGAGGCGACGGGAAAGATCCACCGGGATCCCGCCCCCACCCAGAGCGACGATCACCGCGGGATAGTCGGCGGGGTCGCACACCGGCACCACGTGATCGGCGTTCTTGGACGCGGCCCGGAGGATGGTCGGCCCCCCGATGTCGATCTCCTCGATCAGTTCGGCGCGGCCGATGCCCTCGCGCTCCGCCGCCGCCTCGAAGGGATAGAGGTTCACCACCACCAGGTCGATCGGCTCCACCTCGAGCTTTCGGATCTGCTCGAGGTGCTCGGGCTTGGAGCGGTCGGCCAGGATCCCGGCGTGGACCTTGGGATGCAGGGTCTTCACCCGTCCGTCCAGACACTCGGGAAACCCGGTCACCTCGCTCACGTCGGTCACCCGGACCCCGCTCTCCCGGAGCCGGGCCGCGGTTCCCCCGGTGGAGACCACCTCCACCCCGGCCGAGGCCAGGGCGCGGCCGAGCTCGTCCAGACCGGTCTTGTCGTAGACGCTCACCAGCGCGCGACGTATCGGTGATCATCGCCAGGTCTCCGGGGTGAAGCGGAGCGGGTGCGCGCGGTCCACCAGCCGTTCCAGGGCCTCGGCGTAGCGGCGCGGCGGATGGCCCGCGCCACCTTCTCGGGAAGCGCCGGGGCGGGCGGGGCCTTGTCCCAGGTCGAGCTGCTCGAGGTAGTCGCGCACGTACTGCTTGTCGAAGGAGTCCTGGGAGCGTCCCGGCTCGTAGAGGTCGGCGGGCCAGAACCGCGAGGAGTCGGGGGTGAGCACCTCGTCGATCAGGGTGATGGCGTCCCCGACCCGGCCGAACTCGAACTTGGTGTCGGCGACGATGATCCCCCGGGACGCGCAGTAGGCGGCCACGTTCCGGTAGATGGCCAGGGAGAGGTCCCGGAGCGACGCCGCGTCCTCGCTCCCCACGATGTCGGCCATGCGGTCGAAGGAGATGTTCTCGTCGTGCCCCTCGTCGGCCTTGGTGGCCGGGGTGAAGATCGGCTCGGGAAGCCGGTCGGACTCCCGGAGCCCGGCGGGGAGCGCGGATCCCGCACACCTCCCCCGTCTTCCGGTATTCCTTCCAGCCCGAGCCGGCCAGGTACCCGCGCACCACGCACTCCACGTCGAAGCGGTCGGCCTTCTTGACCAGGAGTGACCGCCCCTCCAGGACTTCACGAAACGGTTGAAATTCGATCCGGGAACTCGTTGGCCTCTTGTGAGATGTAGTGATGAGGCACGACCCCGTCCAGAGCGTCGAACCAGGCCACCGAGAGCTCGGTCAGGATCTTCCCCTTCCCGGGAATGCCGGTGGGAAGGATGCAGTCGAAGGCGGAGATGCGGTCGGTGGCCACCATCAGGAGCCGGTCCCCGAGATCGAACATCTCGCGCACCTTGCCCCGGTGGGCAGGCTGGATCGGACCCAAGTCGAGGGTGGTCAGGGGGGTTTCATCGACGAACTTGGATGTCACGAGGTTCCTCCGATTGAATCAGGATGAACGGACGACCCGGCGGCCGTCGAGCCGATAGCCGCCGGAGATGAGGAGAGCCAGCGCTTCCAGGTAGAGAGCATGCTCCTCGGCCAGGATCCGGGCTTCGAGGTCCTCCACCGAGTCCTCGTCGCGAACCGGCACCGCGCGCTGCATCACGATGGGGCCGGTGTCCACCCCGGCGTCCACGAAGTGCACGGTGCAACCCGCCGTCTTGACCCCGTACTCGTAGGCTTGTCGCTGGGCGTGGAGCCCGGGGAACGCGGGGAGGAGCGAAGGGTGGATGTTGACCACCCGTCCCGCGTAGGCGTCGAGAAAGACCGGACCCAGGATGCGCATGAACCCGGCCAGGGCCACCCACTCCACCCCCGCCTCACGGAAGGCGGCGGCGTAAGCTGTCTCGGCGTCGGGGGTGAGCCGGGCTCCCTTGCGTCCGGGGTCGAGGTGACGGGCGGGGACGCGGTGCTCCGCGGCCCGGGCCAGGGCTCCGGCTCCGGGGTTATCGGAGAGGACAAGGCCGACGCGGGCGGCAAGACGTTCCTCCCCGCATGCGCGCAGGATGGCTTCGCAGTTGGAGCCCCGTCCCGAGGCCAGGATTCCAAGCGTGGTCACCGGCGGATCCTTCCCTTTCGAGAAGGAAGGACTGTATCAGGCCGTCTCCCCCACCGGCAAGAGGTCGGACGGCCGCTTCCCGGGATTCGCCGGGCGGATTCAGGGAACCGACTGGGCGGGCTGAAATCGGAGGATCCTGTCCCGGCTCTGGTCGAGCACGTAGATCATTCCGTTCTCGTCCACCTCCACGTCGTTCGGCTTGTCCATCTGGCCGATGTCGGCGCCCGGGTCGCCCCAGGTGGTGATGAAGGTCCCGTCGGAGGTGAACTTCTGGACGCGGGAGTTTCCCGAGTCGGCCACGTAGACCTCTCCCGCGCCGTCCACCGCGATCCCCAGCGGGCTCCGGAACTGCCCGATCTCCTCGCCCAACGCACCCCAGGAGAGAGTCTCGTTCCCCTCCCGGTCGAAGCGATGGATCCGGTTCCGGGACTGATCGCTCACGTACACCCAGCCCGAGTCGCCAAGGGCAATGCCGTGGGGGACGCCGAAGAGATCGGATCCCCCCCACTCGGCGACCACCTGATATCCCTCGGAGCTCTGGTCGAGGACAAACGCCCGCACCACCCGCGCCCCCGAATCCACCGAGAAGATGGTTCCGTCGGAAGCCACCGCGAGATGGAAGGGATCGGTGAAGATCGATCCCCCGGTGCGGACCGGTCCCCACCGCTTCACGAACTCACCGTCGGCGGTGAACCGGGTGATCCGTTTCCGGCCGTGTTCGTACTCGGTATCCGCGAGATAGACGTCGCCGTCCGGCCCCACCGCCACCCCGGCGGGGAGGAAGGACTGGGTGAGCCCCTGGTCCATGTCGTGTTCGTCCCACTGGCGCCACTCCCCGAGCACCTGGCCGGTCCGGTTGAGCAGTTGCACCCGGTTGTTGACCTGGTCGGCGATGTAGAGGGTGTGCGCGTTCCCCATGGCCAGGCTGGACGGGGTCCGGTACTGGCCGGGGCCGGTCCCGGGTTCTCCCCACTCGTCCACGAAAACCGGTTTGGGCTCGGCCGCCACGGTGACCTCGATGGAAAAGGGAACCGCGGCGCAGGGGGGGCCGAAGGCGAGCTGTCCCTGGTGGAGCCCGGGGCTCGTGGTCGGGTCGTAGATGACTTTGAAGCGGAAGGTCTCCGAGGAACGGGCGGGTAGCACGAAGTGGGGGTCGCGTCCCTCGGGGAGCAGCACGACCCGGGGAGGGTGCGCGGCGGTGGACTGCATCGCCACCGAAACCTGCCCGGTCAGGGGAGAGGTTCCCCCGGTGGAGTTGATGATCACCAGGCTATGCACGGTGATCGCCACGTCGATGGTGTCCGGAGAATCGCCGGGAAAGGTGAGAACCGCGCCGAGGTCGAGGCTCGTGGGCTCGACCATGCAACCGGGATCCTCGGGCGAGAGGGTGTCCTTCCCGCACGCCGGTCCCAGGAGCAGGACGACGAGCGATCCGATCAGGGTCGGGACACGGCACCGTATCCAGGAACTCACGATAGAACCTCCACAGCCCAGAGTGTGGCGGCAGCTTAGCTCGATTCCTCTGGAATGTCAGCGGACTTATCGGACGGTCACGGGCGCCGGGGCGGGTGGAGGGAGACCGAGATCGCGCCGCGGGGCCCCTCCCGAACGAGAACCGTCCCGTCCCGGTCGGTGCGAAGGACCCGGGCCCGAGCGGCGGCGAGACGGGACAGGGCTTCCTCGGAGGGATGCCCGTATCGGTTCCCCACTCCGCACGAGATGACCGCGGTCCCCGGGTGGACGGCGCGCAGGAACTCCGGAGAGCTGGCCCAGCGACTACCGTGATGTCCGACCTTGAGCACCCGGGCGGAGAGCGGCTCTCCCCGGGCCAGGCAGGCGGTCTCGGCGGGAAACCCGCCGTCCCCGGCGAAGAGCACCGAGAAGCTTCCATCCACCACCCGCACCATGAGCGAGACCTCGTTCAGATCTCCGCCGGGAACCGGCCCCACGGGATTGCCCCGCGGTGGATGGACGGCCAGGATCACCGCGGTCCCGGCGTGATACAAGGTGTCCCCCGCCGCCACCAGGCAGGCGAGGGCATGATGCGCGGCGAGAACGCTGTCCACCCGCCCCGCGGTTCCCCCGCCTCGCCCGTAGCCCGCGTCGTAGATCCGGTCCACCCGCATCCCGTCGAGGAACGGCCCCAACGCTCCCACGTGGTCCCGGTGCCGGTGGGAGAGGATGAGCCCGTTCACCCGGCGGACGCCGGCGTGGCGGAGGAACGGCAGCACCGCGTTTCGCGCCGCGTCGCCGGGGCCCCGGTCGTCCCCGACGTCCACCACCCACACCGAGCCCCCGGCGAGTCGGAACACCGCGGCGTCCCCCTGCCCCACGTCCAGGAACGCGGCCCACGGTCCCCTCTCCGGCGGCCGGGACAGCAGGCAAAGAGCCGCCGCCGCCGCCGAGGCCAGGAGCGCCGCCCACCGCCACCTCCCCCGCCGGCGCACCTCGCCCGGACCCGCGAACCAGATCAGCGGCACCAGGGCCGAGAACCCAACCGCCCAGGCGGCGGGCGGCGGCCACCCGCTCACGTAGGGCAAGTGCCGGGAAGCGGGCCCGAGCACCCCCCCGATCGCCGCGCCCAGGGCCATGGCCGCGTCACGCGCGATCACCCCCACCCCGGGCGTCCCGGCGCTGGCCAGGGTCACCAGGACCGCGGGCAGGAAGAGCCCGGCCAGGGGGATGGCGGCCAGGTTGGGAAGGAGGGCCAGGGGGGAGATGGTGCCGAAGGCGGCGAGCGCGGCGGGTAGTGTCCCCCACTGAGCGCCGAGCCCCGCGGCGGCCGGGCCGGCGAGGATCCCCCGGAGTCCGGTCGGGGGGCGGACGATCTCGAGGGCGAGGAGGATTCCCGCAACCGCTCCGACCGACAAGCGGAAGCTCACCGATCGGATCAGGGCCGGATCGGCCCACACCAGCCACGGGAGCGCCAGGGCGAGCCACGCCGGAGAGGGCCGCGGCCGCCGGACCCGGGATCCCGCGGTGACCAGGGTCACCAGGGTGGCGGCGCGCACCGCCGAGGGGGACCATCCGGCCAGTGCGGCATAACCCCATCCGGCCAGCGCCACCGCCGCGCTCCGCATCCACGCCGGCGCACCGGCCAGGAGCAAGGCGACGAGTCCGGCCAGAAGTCCCACGTGGAGGCCGCTCACCGCCACCAGGTGCGACGCCCCGGAGCGCCGGAACGCCGCGCGTTCCCCGGGCGTGAGCGCGCTCCCGCGTCCGAGGAGCATGGCCTCGGCCAGACGAGCCGGGAAGCCTCGGAGGGCGCTGCGGACCCGGCGGGCCAACGCCGCTCGCCGAACCAGCATCGCGGGCGGCCGCCCCGGCCCCCACTCCGGACGGGTCCCGCGCGCGGGGACCAGCCGCCCCGCGCTTCTCCGATCCACCCATCCCCCGGGGACGGTGCCGCTGCGGGACGGGACCACGCGGCCCCGGAGGCGTACCCAGCCGGCGGCGGGAACGTCTCCCCAGGCCGGCTCCCCGAACAGGGTGATCGTCACCGGAGGGTCGGGTCGGAGGGCGCCGACGCGGTAGGCCCGGACCGTCACCATAATCCCGCCCGCGCGCGTCTCCCACCCCTCCACCTTTCCGGCCACCGGAACGTCGGTTCGGTAGATCAGGGGGGCGGGGCGCGGGCCGGAGATCCGGAGCGCTCCCGCGCCGGCCCCGAGCGTGGTGATCGCGACCACCGAGGCCACCAGGGCGGGCGCCCCGCGCCGGCGGCGGCGCCGGAACAACAGAGCCGGAACGCCGAACGCCGCGGCGGCGATGGCGAGCGGACCGGGGGGACCGAGGGGACCGAGGGCGGTCCCCAGGACCAGGGCGGCAGCGGTGGCCACGCCGGTCGGACATCTCCATCCCACGCGATGAGTTTCCCAGGGACGGAGGAGACGCGGGAAGCGGGGCGGCAAGCGGCAGGGCCGCACTCACTTTATCAGGGGGCGCGGCCCCGGCACAATCCCGACGGTCCGGTCGGGCGACCGGTCAACGCAGGGTCAGATGGAAGATCTCCGAATCCCCGCGGCGTCCCAGGGCGTCGACCCCGGAAGCGTAGCCGGTCAGCGTGGCTCGCGAGGCGGTGAGGTTCGCGGGGAGCACCGCCACCCAGAGTCTGGAATCGGTCCCGGAAGCCACCATCGGGATGGTCAGGGGCCGGGCCTGCCCGGGCCGCACCAGGGACAGCGTCCCCTGGCGGAGCTCCACCGATTCACCCCCGGCTTCCACCCGCACCGGAATGGCCACCGGGCCCCGCACCGCGGCCTCGGACGGCGGAGCCACCGATACCTGAAGCCCCTCTTCGCCCCCGAAATCGGCGTTCACGTAGAGCGAGCGCCCGGCTTCGAGATAGACCACGTTGACCCGGGCCGGGTAGCCCGCGCACTCAACCCGCACGCTGTGAAATCCCGCGGGCAAGGTGAGTTCGGCCGGGGTGACTCCGGCGGGCTGGCCGTCCACCGAGACCGGGTTTCCCTCCACCTCGGTCAGGCCCCGATCGTCGAGAATGCGTGAGCGGGCGTCGATCCGACCCTTCCCCTGGGGGGGAACCGGAGGGACGGTGACCAGGGTCACCTCCCCGGAGCGCACCACGCAGGCGTCCTCGAAGAGGACGTCGTCCCCGTTTCGAACGCTCACCACGTGCCAGCCCGGCGAAACGTCGGAAACCGTGCCCGGAGCGGCGCCGCGTAGGGTTCCGTCCACGTAGAGGGCTCCGGTCGGGCCCTGGCGGTTCACCTCCGTCACCACGTCGCCGCCCAGGAGGGGTCGCAGGGTATCCGGGGCGTCTCCGCGAAGGGTGAGCCGGGTGGCCCAGAGCGGACCCTGGGACCCCCGGACCTCGAGCCGACGGGCGTTCCGATCCACGGTGAAGAGGCTTCCGTCGCCGCCGGAGGCGGGGGCGGTGACCTTTCCGTCCACGTAGACCGAGAGTCCCTCGGGGATGGCGCCGGCCAGGTACACCGCCGCGGTGGACATTGCGCCGTCGCTCCCCCCGCGGTCTCCGCCGCGGCGGGGCGGCCGGAGAACGAGGGCATCCCCGTCCATCCCAGGTCACCGGCGGCGAGAACTGCCAGCGCCCCCAGGAGCCCCAGGGCCAGACCCCAGAAGAAACCGCCGGACCGGCGTCGCCGGGCCGGGGCGGTCTGGATTTCCTGTTCCATATCCATGTTCGTTCCCCCTCCGGATGCGATTACGAAGCCTTGTCCCGGAGCAGCGTCTTCACCTCGGCGGCGCGGGTATCGTCACCGGTGAGCTCCAGGAATTTGGACCAGGAGAGACGGGCCTTCTCGGCATCCCCCCACGTGCGATAGAGCCGGCCCAGGAGGTAGTGCGCCTCCACTTCCCCGGGGTTCAGGCGGAGCGCCTCGCGATAGGAGCTCTCCGCCTCCTCGAGGTTTCCGAGATGTTCCTCCGCCTCCCCCACCTGGAGGTAGATGTCGGAGGAACGGATACCCCCGGCGACGCATTCGCGGTAGACCGCCCGCGCCTCCTTCCATCGATGGAGATCGAAGAGGGCGGCGGCCACGTCGAGGCGCGCCAGGGTGTAGCGCGGGTTGATCTCCAGCGCGACCTGAAACTCGTGCAGGGCGTCCTGGAACGAACCGCGCGCGCGTTCCAGGAGCCCCATCTGGTGGTGCAGATCGGCGAAGCGCGGGGCTCGTTGGAGCGCTTGAGCCAGAGCTTCACGCGCCCGCTCCAACTCACCCATGGCGCTCCAGTGGTAAGCCAGCGAGATGAGGGGCCGGGGGGTGTCCGGAGCCATCCGGGCCGCCTCCTCGTAAAGAGCCACCGCCTGTTCGTCGTTCCCGGCCAACGACGCCACCATCCCCCGCTGGTGAAAGAGGGTTCCCCGGTCGGACCAATGACGGAAAGCGCGATGGGCATAGGCCTCGGCCGCATCCATCCGGCCCAGTCGGGCCTCCAGGCTGCTGACCTCGATCCACAGCTGCCACAATCCGGCCACGTACCCGAAGGGCCAGGCGTCGCCGGCGTCATCGATGCCGGTCCCGCCGACATCCGGATCCTCGAGCGCCCTCTGCAGGAGACTCTCCGCTTCCTCGGGCCGGGACTCGCGGAGCAGCGTCGCGCGCAGCCGCAGAAAGTCCGGACGTTCGCGAAGATCATCCGGCAGTCCGTCGAGGCGGGCCCTCCCCGCCTCGGCGCGCGACTCCAGGAGATCCAGGAAGGCGGCCACGTAGTCGCGGGCGCCCCGCTCCGGCTCCCCGGCCTGTTTCCACACCGCGAGGGCGCGTTCGTACTTGCCGGCCAGGGCGAGACATTGGGCGAGGTTCAAGGCCGCCCACGCGTAACGGGGGTTGAGATCGAGGCACCGCCCGAACACCTGTTCCGCCTCGGTGAACCTGCCGCGCAGCAGAAGGACCAGGCCCCAACGGTTCTGGACGTCCGGCCAGTGGGGGTGGCGCTCGGATTCCTCCTCCACCAGGCGCAGCACGTCCGCATCGACGGGGAGGCCGAATATGAGCCGCTTGTGATCCGTCATCGGGGCCTCCAGCGCCAGCCCACCTTGACCACCCGGTCGAGCTGGAACACGACATCGCGAACACCTGGGAGCTGGCGGAGCAGGCGCTCCAACCTTCCCGCCACCGTTGCCTCCTCTTCCTGCCGGAGGCGCTCGTCGCCCTGCTCCCGCTTGGTCTGGTGGGGCAGGAGGGAGCCGCGCAGGTACACCACGCCGTTGGTCACGCCGTACTCGACCTTGCTGAGATCGATCCACCGGCGCACCAGGACGGTCCGCACCTGGGCATTCAGGCGGTAGTCTTCGTAGGGCAAAGGGGTCTCCCTCCTCAGGGTATGGTTGGATTATCGGCCTCGGAGGCGAGCGCCTTGACCGGGAAGAGCCCCGGCGCTTTCCGGGGCGGGGGCCGGCTGGTAGACTCCGGCGCCGTGAAACTACTGCGGCGAACCCTTCTCCTCATCGCCTCCGCCCTGGTCGCGGGATGCGCCACCGCGCCGCCTCCGGCTCCGTCCCCGGTCGCTCCCGAGGTCATCGCCCCCGATCCCCGCCTGGCCGATCTCCGCCTCGAGCTCTCCGCCGCCCGGGTGCTCCTGGAATCCGGGAGACCTCTGGCCGCCTCCCGGGCGGCTGAGAACCTCCTGGTCCGCCTGGGGGTCGAGGAGCCGGCCGCCGGGGAGGAGGGACCGGCCTTCGCCGCCTCGGTGCTGGCCCTCTGGGCGCGAACCGACGTGCTCGGACGGCTGTCCCGGCCGGCCCCGGCCGCGGAGAAGATGGCCCCGCCGGTCGAGCCGTGGTGGAGCCCAGAGGATCTCGCCCGTCCCGAGGTCCGGCGGTGGAGGGCCTACTTCGGGGGGAAGGGCGCTCGAGGGCTCGCCCAGTGGTTGAGACAAGCTGCGCCCTACCGGGAGGACATCGTCCGGATCCTCGGGGACGAGGGGCTCCCGACCGAGCTCTGGGTGCTGGCGCTCCTGGAGAGCGGTCTTGACGTGGGGGCCCGGAGTCGATCCAACGCGGTCGGCCCCTGGCAGTTCGTCGGTCCCACCGCCCGCCATCTGGGCCTTCTCATCACCGCCGACCGGGACCAGCGCCGGGACTGGGAAGCGGCCACCCGGGCGGCATGCCGCTACCTCTCCCAGCTCCGGGAGGATCTTGGGAGCGGGCTCCTGGCCCTCGCCGCGTTCAATTGCGGACCGAGCCGAGTGCTCCACCGGATGGCCGAGGCAGGGACCGCCGACTTCTGGAGGATCCCGCTCCCCCCCGAGACCCGCCGCTACGTTCCCCGCGCCCTCGCCCTGGCCGATCTTCTGCACGGGCTCGACGGGGAGGATCCCCTACCCGCTTCCGGAGAGGATGCGATGTCCTATGACGTGGTGAGCCTCTCCTATCCGATGCGGATCGAGGACCTGGCCCGGGCGTGTTCGGTTTCCGCGGACTCCCTCCGGCGCCTGAACCCGGCTTGGCTTCGGGAGACCACCCCCTTCGACGGCCACGCGGTGCGGGCCCGGGTTCCCAAGGGGACCGGGCAATCGGTGCTGGCCGAACTCCGCAGGGAGGCCATCCCCGAAACCCGCCCCGCCCCGCCTTCCCAGGTGCATCGGGTGAAGGCCGGGGACACCCTGTGGGGCATCGCCCACCGGTACGGAGTCCCGGTGTCCACGCTCCGGAAGCTGAACGGAATCGGGGCGGCGGGGCTCATCCGCCCCGGCCAGCGGCTGAAGATTCCCGGCTAGTTTCCCGGCTCGCCGAAACCGAGGACGACGCGGGTCAGCCGGATCGGAGCTTGGCTCCGGGGCGGAGCAGCTTCCCTTCGAGGTATCCGCCGTCCGGAACGTCGGCGCCGGGGGCCACCACATGGCGCCCCCCCACCCAGGCGTTTCGTCCCACCGTCACCCCTTCCCCCACCACCACGTCCTTCCCCATCACGGTGAGGCCGGTGCAGAGCAACTCGGGCATGGCGAGGTTGGAAACGCCGGCGCCCTCCCCTCCCACGCGCGCCCCGGGAAACACCTCGGCCCGCTTGTCCAGCACCGCCCGGACCACCGAGGCCCCGGGGTGGACATGCACCTCGTTCATCAGGATCGAGTCCCGGACCTCGGCTCCGTCCTCCACCCGCACCCAGGGGAACAGGATGGAGTTTTCCACCCGGCCCCGCACCACCGCCCCGTTGGCCACCAGGCTCCGCGACACCCGTCCCCGGCCCACCACCCGGGCGGGAGGAGCGTCGGTGCTGGGCGTTCGAACCGGCCACGAGGGGTGGGAGAGAATGAGGCTGTGGTCGGGATCGAGGAGCTTCATGTTGGCGTCGTAGAACGCCTCCACGGTGCCGATGTCCTGCCAGTAGCCGTCGAAGGTGTGGGCCCCCACGTCGGCCACCTCGATGAGCCGGGGGAAGATGTCCTTCCCGAAATCGTTCCTCGAGGCGGGGTCGGCGGCGGATTCCTGAAGGAGCCGGATCAGGGTGTCGCGACGGAACACGTAGATTCCCATCGAGGCCAGGTTCCCCCGGGCCTCCCGGGGCTTCTCCTGGAAGCCGGTGATATGACCCCGGGAATTGGTCTGCACGATCCCGAACTGGTGGGTGATCTCGGGCGGAATCGGGGTCACGGCCACCGTGGCCGGAAACCGGTGCTCGCGGTGAAAGTCGAGCATGGGGCGATAGTCCATGGCGTAGACGTGATCGCCGGAAAGGATGACCACGTCGTCCACCGCGCGCTGGGTCACCTGGAGGAGGTTCCGGTAGACCGCGTCCGCCGTTCCCTGGTACCAGTCCCCGGACTCCGCTTCCAGGTAGGGCTGAAGCACCTGAAGACCCCCGAGGCTCCGGTCCAGGTCCCAGGTCCGGCCGGTTCCCACATGCTCGATCAGGGACATGGGACGGTACTGGGTGAGGAGACCGACGTCGAAGAACCCGCTGTTGGCGCAGTTGGAGAGGGCGAAATCGATGATCCGGAACTTCCCGCCGAAGGGAACGGCGGGCTTGGCCCGCTGCTCGGTGAGCACGGCGAGTCGGCTTCCTACGCCGCCGGCCAGAATCATGGTATAGACCCCGCTCACTGCCGCGCTTCCCCCATGCGAAGGTGGTACGCCTGGGCGGAGATCGCCTCGCCGGGAGGAATCAGCGTCCCCGCCGCGATCTCGGACCCCTCGTCGACCTGCGCCCACTTCCCCACCAGGGTGATCCCCATGAGTTCGGGGACTCCGCTCTCCGCGCCGGCGTCCCGCCGGCCCACCCGCGCCCCGTTTCCGATCACCACGTTCTTGTCCACCACCGCGCGCTCCACCGTGGCTCCCGCTCCCACCGTGGTTCCGTTCAGGAGAATCGCGTCCCGCACCACCGCCCCCGGGCCCACATAGACCCCGGGGGAGATCACCGACCGTTCGACCCGTCCCGCGATCACCGCGCCGTTGCTCAGGTGACTGTCCTGAACCTCGGAACCGGCATGGAAGAGGACGGGGGACATCTCCTCACTCCGGGTGTAGATGCGCCAGCCGGGGTCGTGGAGGTTCGGGGCGGGGTCGTCCCCCAGGAGTCGCTGGTGGGCCCGGAAGTAGCGCGGGATCGAGCCTACGTCGTCCCAGTAACCGCCGAAAGTGTACGCCCGGACCACCGCCGGGTCCCCGAGATAGGGCCGCAGAATGTCCAGGATCAGGTTGGGGTCCTCGTTCTCCTGGAGAATCCGCTTCAAGAAGGCGCTGTCGAAGAGATAGACCCCCATGAACGCCCGATCGAAGTCGGTGGCCTCCGGCTTCTCCTGGAAACCGGAGATCCTCCCTTCCCCGTCGATCCGAAGCATGCCGAAGTGTTCGGTTTCCCCGTAGGGAACCTGGCCCACCGCCAGGGTCACCCGTGCCCCGGTCTCCAGGTGCTGCTCGTGCATCCAGGAGTAGTCCATCTTGTAGATCAGGTCCGTGGACAGCACGAAGACCCACTCCGCCCCGGAGTTCTCGAGCACGTCCAGGTTCTGCCGCAGGGCGTCGGCGGTTCCCTCGTACCACCGGGCCCCTTCCTGCCGGGCGTAAGGCTGAAGGATCCGAACCCCGCCCTCCCGTCGGTTCAGATCCCACGGCTCCCCCCGTCCCAGATGCTGGGCCAGCGAGAGAGGAGCGTACTGGGCCAGAACCTCCACGTGGAAGATCTCGGAGTTGACGCAGTTGGAGAGGGTGAAATCGATGAGCCGGAACTTGCCGGCGAAGGGGACGGCGGCGACCGATCGGGGCTGGGAGAGGACGGAGAGCCCGCGGGTACGGCCGCCGGCCAGGGCGAATGCCATCACTCGCTTCATTGCTTCCCCCCATTCCCGGCGGATCGCCGGTTCCGCCCGATCAGAATCGGATCAGTGCGCTCACCCGGTGGGTCGCGTCCAACTCTGGGTGGGACAGGTAGGCATAATCGGCGCCGATCCGCTTGTAGCGCACCCCCGCCCCCGCAGTGAAATCGCCGCCGTCGGATCCCAGGCGCAGGGCCACGGTGTGACGGAACCAGTACTCCGCCCCGGGAAGGAGATTGCCGGACAGGCTCCCGCTGTCGAACTGATCGCCGGTCTGCCCCTCGAAAGCGAAGGCGGCGTCCAGGCCGAGGCTCAAGCTTCCCTGGAGGGACTCGATCTCCCGGGTGGTGTGCGCACCCAGAGTGACGGTGGGAGACACCGTCTCCCGCCGTCCGGTGTCCCAGTAGAGCCGGGTGGTCGTGATGTCGGCCAGACGCACGCCGAACCCGAGATTGGGGTTGGCCTGATAGAGGATTCCCAGGTCGGTCCCGATCCCGAAGCTCGCTCCCTCGCCGACCAGGGATTGACGGACCAGCTTGAGATTCACCCCCATCGCCCAGTGATCACCCAATCCCCGGGCGTAGGAGAGGAGCATGGCGAGATCGTAAGCGCTCTTGGTCTGGATCCGATTGGGGTCGATGATGGGGTTTCCGTTCTCATCCTCGCCGATCTTGGCGTCCTTGGTCACCTTGATGTCGTCCACGGCGAGACGAATCACGGTGACGCCGATCGCCGCCCGGCGCCCTCCCGCCTCGATCGGGGACACCACGCCGAGGACGTCATGGGCCTCCACTCCCCCGAACTGGCTGGCGTGCATCCCCAGCGCTTCCCGGGACTCGAGATGCACGAGGCCGGCGGGATTCCAGTAGGCGGCGCTGGCGTCGTCGGCCATGGAGACGAAGGAGCCGCCCATGCCCAGGGCGCGCGCCCCTACGCCGATCTTGAGGAATTCCGCGGCGTATTTGTCCACCGCAAACGCGGGCACGGCCGAGGCGAGCAGCACGGCGGTCGCCGCGGCGGCGGCGATCCCGGCGCGAAGGCCGGATCCGGGGAACAGGCGCGCTTGCCGGAGAGGGACCGCATTCATCAGGGTCTCCTTTGCCCCGCCCCGGGCCGGAGGATCGGGGTCAAGGCTGGGACAGTCGCTCGTCCACGAGGTCCTGCATCAGCCTCCAGCCGATGTATTCCTCGATGAGGGTCTTGTCCTCTTTCTTGATGTCGGTGAAGGCGCAGGCCAACTCGAACTCGCTGACCGCAGGATACGACAGGCATCGCACCACGACCCCGTTGCAGGAAACCACCTGGGTCTTCTTGCCCTTGCGGCCGAAGGACGGCAGTAGCAGGGTCAGACCCACCTTGGTCAGGGGCTCGACAAAGGAACGAACGTTGCAGCAGATGCCACCGCTGGAGACGTTCACGCTCTCCGTGGTCATCGGCCGCTCGGTATTGCTTCTGACCGCCCGTTCAACTTGCAGCGCGAGCCTCGAATCGATCCGAGGAGCCTTGCGCCGCTCCCTCACTGCCTTCTTCGGCATGTCAATCCTCCGCACCGCCCACATGGCGTGTCCACCGGGGACGGGCCGGGGACGCCCATCGCCCACAAATACACCGCAACGTCCGGAGAGTTCCATCCCCATGGAAAAGCCCCACGCGAGGGCGGGGCAATCACCGTCTCCGGCACCTCACCTCCGGGACCCAGCGGGACGGGTCCCTAAAAACCGGCTTCAAGCCGGCCCTTCCGGTTTGAAGTTGGGCCGGGGCCGCCTGGGGACCGCTGCAAGGGCGGTCGCCGACGGGCATGTATAAAGCTAACACAGCGACGTCCGGTTTCAGCCACCGACTCACGCCGCACATGGCGCGGAAGCCCTCGCTTCAGACCAGCTCGAAGCCGTTCAGGCACCCTACCACAAAATGCGGTGGGTTGTCAAGATATACCCCCAAGAAAGAGGGTTTGACCATCGGCAAAGTGGAAAATCGATAAACCGATCCACAGATTCGGGAACACCGGAACGGTGGGGAGGGAGCGCGATCAGCGCCAGCGGTACTCGAGGCGGGGCGAGGAGGCGGAACGGGCGTGGTCGCCCAGGAACTGGTCGAGGACGTCGAGAATGGGAATACGGGGACGGGTTTTCCGGACCACCTGCGGCTCCCCGGACAGACCGGCCATCCGTGCCGCCATGCCGACCGCGGCGTGGAGGTCGCCGATCCCGTCTACCAGCCCCAGTTCGACGGCCTGGCGGCCGGTGAAGACCCGGCCGTCGGCCATGGCGAGAACGCGGTCGCGGTCCAACTCCCGGTCCTCGGCCACCGCGGTCACGAACTGATCGTAGACGTCCATCACCAGCCCGTCGAAAACCGCCGCCTCCTCCTCGGTCGGTTCCCGCGTGAAGGTGCCCATGTCCTTGAGCGCCCCGCTCTTGTAGACCTGCCACTGGATCCCCGCCTTGTCCAGCAGGCGCTCCACGGTGGGATAGGAGAAGATGACGCCGATGCTCCCGGTGAGCGTGCCGGGGTCGGCAAGGATGGAATCAGCGGCAATCGCCGCGTAGTAGCCGCCGGAGGCGGCGACCGAGCCGAACGAGGCCACCACCGGCTTCTCCCGGGACAGCCGGAGCACGGCGTCGTGGATCTCCTGCGACGGGGCGACTTCACCCCCGGGACTGTTCACCCGCAACACCACCGCCTTGATGGAGGCGTCGTTCCGGTTGGCGTCCAACTCCCGCACCAGGGCGCGGGACGGCCCGATCGGCCCTTCCAGCACCACCAGCCCCACCTTTCCGCCGGCCATCAGCGGGAGGCTCCCTCCCACCCACGGTCCGGCCACGAAGATGGACAGGGACGCCACCGCAATCACGACCATCGCCGCGAGGAGGAGACACCCGAGCAAGAGACCTGTTTTCCGACTGGCCATGGAGGTTACCCAGGACGGTGAGTGCGGCGCGCGGGGACGTTCGCCCGGGTCGCGAACGCGCAACGTATCAGGCGGGATCAGGGGGTGTCAATCCGTCGCACAAGGAGAGACCGACCTTGCGGCCGGCCTCTCCCGTTCCCCGCGGATGCCGTGTGCCCGGTGAATGGCGTTTACTCTGGCGGATCAACTTCTCAACACGAGCTATCACAAACACCGCAGGAAGAACCCGGTTTGTCGGGGCCCGGGTTTCGTTCCGTCATCCACCGCGTATAAGTTGCAACCGCCGTGCCATGCGACGCGCCGTCACGGATGACTCGCGCAAACGCATCGGGCATCGAGAAATGGGGGTTCGAAGCCGGACTCCCGTCCCGGGGGTTCCCGGGAAGCCAGATTGAATCGAGGGGTATTTCACCCGCCTCGGGGGAAAAAAGCCCCGGGGATGGCTCAGGGGGCGATGCTGCCGGTGCGGGCATAGAGGGAGTACTCCCCGCTCCCCCGGGCGTCCGCCCACAGGAGGAGGAGGCCGCCGACAGGCACCGACACCAGGACCGGCGCCTGGGAGGCCCCGGCGTCGGCGGTGAGCCGGCTTGGATCAGGGTCCCACCCCGTCTCGGGAGTGATCTGGCGGTAGTAGATCTCCGGGTTGCCGAACCGGTAGTCCTCCCAGCAGATGTTCACGGTGTTCCCGGCTCCGAGGGTCAGGATGGGTCGGGCATGGTCGGTCCCGTCCCAGGTGAACTGCTTGTCGTGTCCCCAGCCCACCCCGGGCAGATAGCGTTTGTAGTATATGTCGAAGTAGTCGGAGCGGATGCCGATGCTGGAGGCACGGTTGTCCGCCCAGACCAGGTGCAGGGTGCCGTCCGGCGCGGCCATGATAAAGGGGCTCTGGGAAACGGAGACCTTATCCACCAGGCGCACCGGGTGGGGATCGGCGGTCTCCGGACCGAGGCGCACGTAGATGATCTGGGAGCTGTAGCCGTTCCGGACCGAAGCGTCCCGATCCCTCCATACCACGTGCACCGCCCCCACGCTGTCGGCGGTGACGCTCGGCTCGTCGGGGCTGTCGCTGCCGGGGCTCAAGACGTCTCCCGCGGACCAGTCCTGGCCGGGGGCGAGAACCGCGTGCATGATCTCGCGCTCATCGCTCCTCCCGTCCACCCACACCACGTTGACGCGATCGAAGGCATCCACCGCGGCTACCGGATCACGAGAGAGGCCGGGAGCCGCGCTCACCACCTCCGGGGCCTGCCAGGCGCCGTCGGCGAGACGTTCGCGGTGCACGATGTCCCCCCCCGGCTCGGTGTAGTCCTCCCAGAACACGTGGAGCGACGCGCGGCGGTCCAGCACCACGCACGGATTTCGGGCCAGGCGGTCCGGAGGCGAGATGATCTCGGGTTGGCCCCACACCCCGCCTGGATCGCGACGGGCGAAAACCACCCGAGCGGACTCCGGGCTCACGTAGCTCTGGAAAACGAGGTCGACGGAGCCGTCCTGGCGGACCACCGCCGGTTGACCGGCCACGCCCAGGCTCGAATTTCCCCAGGGGGCGGGAACCGGAACCCTCTCCGACCCCCACTCGGCGGCCCCCGCCTGGACCGCAACCGCGAGCAGAGCCACCAGGAAGGCGAACACGCAGGCTTGGCGTTTCATGGGAGCCTCACGACCCGGAGCGGGTTCAGCCCCGCGCCGGCGATCCGCGCAAAGTAGATTCCGGGAGCGGCCGCCGTCCCGCTCGAGGTCGTCCCTCCCCAGGTGTAGCTCCCGGGGGCCGGGGGTAGGGGGGTTTCGGCCACGAGGCGGCCCCGCACATCGAAGACCTGAAGCGCCGCCCCCTCGGGCAGCGGGACGTTCCAAACGAACTGGACCGGCCCGCGAGAGGGGCTCCCGCCGACCCGCCAGGGGACGACCGGCGGGGCAGGCCCCCCCCCCTCCACCTGGACCGGCCCGAAGCGGTCGACGGTGCCGTCGCGTTCTCGCCCCTCCAGCCAGTAGCGGGCGGGAAGGAACCGGGTCCCTCCCGTATCGAGGGTCGATCCCTCGGCCGTCGCCTCCACCCAGCCATCCCCCACCGGCGTCCCGCTCTCCGCGGTGAGGCCCCTGATCCACCGGACGCGGGCAGGAAGGGGTTCTCCGAGCTTCCAGGCCAACCTCACGTCCTCCCCTTCCACGGTGGCCGCGGCGGTGATCACGTGAACCGGGGTGAGGGCGGACTGGATGCGCACGTTGTCGATCCTCCATCCGTTCCCCCCGCTCGAGCTCATCTCGGCGAAGAAGCGGAAACGCACCCGCACCGCGCCCACGTACTGGGAGAGATCGACCCGCACGGTGTGCCAAGCCCCGCTCAGGATGCGTCCGGTGTAGATCGCGCGCGCCGCCCAGATCGGGTTGGTGCCGCCGTAGCGGCCCGGGTAGCCCCCATCGGGGTCGACCTGGGTCCAGTCGCCCCCGTTCACCGAGATCTCGATCACCCCCCCGGCCAGGCCGCTGGTGGAGTCGGGCAGGAAGATGCTCACGCTCTGATCGAACAGGAGTTCAGCTCCGTGGGGAAGCAGCACCGGAGGAGACACCAACGCGCAATCCGCCCCCTGGCGATATCCGTAGGGATAGTTCCCGCAGCGGAACCCGGGGGTCTCGTCCCGGCCCATACCGGGGGCATAGCTCCACTGATCGAAGGCGGTCAACCGGACCGGTTCGTGCTGCCACCCCGAGATGGAGCTGTCGAAATCGTCGGAGCGGCCGACGACCGAGCCCAACCCAAGCTCGACCGGGAGGTGGCGGACCGGAGCGTCGTCCCAGGAGAGGTCGAGGGCCAGGGGAAGGCCATAGGGGTCGCTGGGAAGGTCCGAGGAGATCCGGACCCTGAGGGGATTCGCGGGAGTGATCGAGGATCCCGCCGGAATCGAGAGGGCGTCCCAATCCGGATCCAGGATCTCCCCCCGGCTATCCAGGGACCGGAGATGGAGGTGCAGGTGGGACGCGGCCAGCCGCGACACCGTGATGCGCGGCAGGATCCCCGCGGTCTCGCCGGCGGTGACCAGCCCATCCCCGTTTCCCTCCAGCTCGATCATGTTCACCGCGCTCACCTCGACCACCGGTCCGGGCTCCACGTGGAGGTTCGCGGTCATCGTCCCGTCGGGATCCGGCCCCTCGATGCCGAAAACCGAAACATAGGTGTCGGTGCCGTTGTAGGCGGTGCTGGGAGGTTGGGTGTAGGCCGCGAACACGTCACCCGCGTGAAACGGATCGCCCGCGTCCCCATAGTTGATGAAGCCGGTTCTCCCCTCGAGCTGGTAGAGACCGTCCGCCTGCTCGAGAGCCACCTTGTAGTGTTCGGCGCTGTCGTTGCCCGGTACCCGGTCGTCGATGTGGTAGATCATGATCCCCTCCCCGGGGAGGGCCCGATCCAGTCCGGACTTCCGGCGGTTCTCGAGAAGGAAGTACTCCGATCCGTTGGTTCCGTTCCCCCACAGGCGATACACCTTGTCCGTGGCCGAACTGGGAGGAATGACCGCCCGGTCCCGATCGTAGAAGACAGGCACCACGTTCACGAACCCCAGCCGGATCTTCGACCACGCATCGAAATCCACCGGAATCCCCGCCGCCCCGACCGAGATTCCCCCGCACATGAGCGACCACTGTCCGATACCTGCGCTGGGCGGGGAAACCTTGTCGTACAGATCGGGGAGCCCCATCAGGTGGCCGAGCTCGTGGCAGAAGATCCCGATCCCCCCGTCTTCGGGATTCATGGTGAAGTACCGCCCGAACACGCCGTCCACCGGGATCGGGGCCACCGTCCACCAGTGGACCGCGGTGAACTCATCGGGCCGATAGCGGAGCTCGTCCCCGCCGCCGGCATGAATGATCACGATGCCGTCGATGGTCTCGTCGTCGTCCCCGGAGTCGGGGACGCCGTCCGGCCCCTCGTCGTCGAAGTACGCGAAGTTGATGGTGGGGTCGGCGAGGTGAATGGCCTCCTCGGCCAGGAACTGCGAGTTGTTGGGGTAGAGCCGGCCCAGCCCTCCCTGCCCCTGGGTGTAATCGGTGTGCTTCGAGGAGGCGGTGAACCAGCCACGCACTTCCCCGGTGAACTCGAGCCGGCCATGAGAGGACTCGTACAGGAAGTCGGCCACCGAACCTCCGGGAAGCTCGTTGCGGCTGAAGAGGAGCTTCCGGTAGTACTCGGGCGGGTGCGCCTCGGTGTCGGCGGCCACATCGGGAAAGTCGATCAGGATCGCCACCACCCGGAGGGTGGTGACCATGCCCGCGGCCCGGAGGTCGCTCTGCCCCAGGAGATGAGCGGCGGGGCGGCCCAACCCCTGATCTTCCCAGAGCCGTTGCTGGGTGGGGGGCAGGTCGAGCCACGCCGGGGCCGGCGTTAGCGGTCCCGCCAAGGTCGGCGTCGCCTCCGCCGTCCATGCCCGGGAGGGGGAAAACGCGGAAAGAGCCAGGATGAGGAGCATCATGAGCCGGGGGTTCACGGGAAGAGGCGGGACCGAGGGGGCAAGCTGTCGCTTGAAGCGCCGCACCCAGGTTTCGCCCGGCCGGGCGGTTGACAGGTTCATCTGGTGACGGTGACCCTCAGGCAGCGGGTCGTCTATCCAATTCGAATTCCAACCCCGTCAAACTCCAGTCTATTGGGATTCGGGTCCGGCGTCAAGCCACCGAATCGGTCGGTTGACTCGGGGCGGCCCGGCCGCGATCCAGCCGGGCCGCCAGCCGGGCCGCCCCCCACCCCATCGCCGACCCCATGGCCCAGCCTCCCAGCACGTCCGACGGGTAGTGGACGCCCAGGTAGACCCGGCTGTAGCCCACCCCGATCGCAATCAGCGCGGCGGGAACCGCCCACTTCCGGTGCCGAAGGGCCAGGAACACCGCCAGCCCGGCAATGTTGAAGGCATGGGATGAGGGAAAGGAGCCGGAACTGGAGCAGTGCGCGCCGTGGTTCTTCACCCCTGCGATGGCCGCCTCCGCCCGACAAGGCCGCGGGCGGTGCACCAGCGGCTTCAGGAGATGGCTCGAGATCTGGTCGGTGGCCGGGACCAGGAGCAGGAGAACGAGGAGGGTGATCCGGCCGTGGCGTCCGTCCCGAAGGAGCATCCAGGCGATGAGCCCCACCATGACCGGGAGCCAGTAGAGGGGGTTCGACAGCACCTTCATGACCGGAGCCAGGGCGTCGAGCCCCCACGAGAGATTGATGAGACGAAAGAGGGCGTGGTCGAGGCTCACGACGCGTTCAACTCCTTCAGGAGACGGGTGGCGTCCGGGGTCCGTTTCTCCGGAGGAAGCTCCTCCAGGACGCGCCGGGCCTCCTGCCGCCGCCCGAGCGCGGTCAGGGCCCGGGCTTCCCCCACCCGGCCGGCCGCGTTTTCCGGCTCCAGTTCCACCACCCGATGGAACGCGGCGAGGGCCTCGGGGAAACGGCCCAGGTTACCCAGGACGACCCCGGCGTTCATGAGCGCTTCGGGGGCGTGCATCGCGGCGGCGAGGGTGCGCCGGGCCAGGGAATCCGCCTCGGCCGGTTTCCCCTCGCGAAGAGCCAGCGCGGCCAGGTTCCCCAGGGCCTTGGGATGGACGGGGTTCAGGAGCACCGCGGTGGTGAAGTCCTCGCGGGCCGCGTCCAGGGTCCCCCGCCGGGCCTCCAGGACCCCCAGATTGTTCCAGCCGTCGGCGAAGCCGGGGTCGACCATGATCGAGGTCTTGCAGGCGGCGAAGGCCTCGGCGGATTCCCCCATCTTGGCGTGGAAGATGGAGAGACGGAGGTAGGACTCTGCGTAGGAGTGATGGAGGCGGTTGTGGAGAAGATCGGCGTTGAGGGCCCAGGAGGAGAGAATGAGCACCGCGGCGTAGACCAGGAATCGGGGCCGCCGGCCGCCGCGGATCAGGGTTACCGCGTCGGCCAGCCCGTAGCCGCCCCAGATCGCGAGGAGAGGGGTCAACGGCGCGCGGTACCGGCCGCACACGAAGAAGGCCACGATCACCAGGCCCAGGACCGCCGGCACCGCCACCCAGGCGAAGGGCAGGCGCCGGCGGATGAGTCCCAGCACGAGGCCGGCCAGGGCCAGGGGACCCAGAATCCCGAACCCGGAGAGAATAGGGACTCGAAATATTCTAGTCAGTCGGGAGAAAAAATAGTAATCCTGGTTGTTGGGGATCTCGAAGGCGTCCCAGAAGTAGCCGAGCTTCCGGAGCTCGAGCCGGAGGAAGGCCCCGGGGTCGTGGATCATCCAGGCCGCCGCCTCCCGGTACCAGTACCGGGAAATCTCCGACGGCTTCAGGGGCCGTCCCATCGCCAGCTCGGCCGCCCGGGCGGAGTCGTGGATCTGGCCTTCCCAGGTCCGGCGGAACTGCGGGGCGATAGCGGCCATCCCGTCGGAGGCGGGGTTGTTCCCCAGGTAGAAGTTCAATCCTCCCTGGGAAGCCACCGGCACCAGGTCCCGTCCCACCGCGTAGTTCCGGACCAGGACCGGGGAGACGGCGAGCAGCACCGCGGAGGCATAGAGCACGGCGGGCCGAAGCCCCCGCCGCCCCCGCCGGGCCAGGAGGTAGACCGCGACCACCGGGGCCAGCGCGAGGATGGTCGGTCGCACCAGGGCGGCCACCCCCGCCGCGGCGCCGGCCCCGAGCCAGGACCGGACCGTCCCCCGGGTCACCGCCCGGTCCAGGGACCAGGCGGCGATGAGAAACAGCGGCGCCTCCAGGACGACCAGGAGGAGTTCCCCCTCGAAGTAGATCGACGGGCCGTGAAGAGCCACCAGGAGTCCTGCGGCCACCGCAGCAAAGCGTCCGAAGCGGGGATAGGCGAAGGCCGCGGTCAACAGCGCGGTACCGGCCCCGATCCCGAACTGGATGAGGCGCACCACCACGGCATTCGGCCCGAAGATCGCGTAGACCGCTCCCAGGAAGTACGGGTAGAGCGGAGCGCGGAAGAAGACCCCGTCCCCCACCCAATCCCCCGCGGCCAGCCGGCGGGCCCATTGGTCGTGATAGAGCGCATCCATCTGGGGATGGTCGAAGAAGGGGGTGTGCCGGAGATCGGTCAGGTAGAGGAGCCGAAGCGCCAGGGCAAGCACGAACACCGCCCACACCCAGGGGTCCATCCACCAGGACCGCTTGGGGCCGCGGTTGCTATGCTCGGCGGTCATGAGCTGGACCTGGAGCTGTGAGGAAGACGTTCTCGTGCTGCGCCACCGGCCGCTCCCCCCGGGTATCGCGGATTTCGGGGTGGTCGGCCGGGCCCTCCGCCCCGGAGCGCCCGGACCACTTGCCGGTCGGCCCCGGGTCCGCCTGGAGCAGGTGCACGGGACCGTGGTCCGGGACGCGGAGGCGGCCGGGATCGTTCCCGCCTGTGACGGGGTCCTCACCCGGACCCCGGGTCTGCTGATCGCGGTGCGCGTGGCCGACTGCCTCCCGGTGCTTCTCGCCTCCCCCGACGGCGCGGCGGCGATGATCCACGCGGGCTGGCGGGGCCTGGTGGGAGGGGTGCTGGAAAACGCGGTCGCCCGCTTTCATCGTCCGGATACCCTCCACGCCATCCTCGGCCCGGCCATCGGACCGTGCTGTTTCGAGGTGGGTCCGGAGGTGGCGACGCGCTTCGACGACGCGGCGGTGCTTCTCCGCCCCGGCCGCCGCCCTCACGTGGATCTTCGGGCCGAGGCCCGGGCACGCCTCGCTCGCGCCGGGGTGGCGGAGCGATCGATTTCCGCACCCGGTCCCTGTACCCGGTGCCATCAGCACCTCCTGCACTCCCATCGGGGATCGGCCGGCGCTCCGGGCCGGAACACCGCCTTCGCCGTCCTCGCCGCCGCGGGAATCAAGGGGCCGTCTCAGCAATCCCCGTAGACCTCCAGGTAGCGGGGCAGGATGTGCTCCACCTGGAAGTGCTCCCGGGTCCGGGCCGTCGCGGCCTCGGAAATGCGCTTCGCCAGGGACGGGTCGGTGAAGAGCCGCACCAGCGCGGCCACCATCCCCTCCACGTCGTGGGGATCGCGAAGAAATCCGGTCGTCTCGTCCACCACCACTTCGCGCGTCCCCCCCACGTTGGTGGCCATGACCGGCACCCCCACCGCCATCGCCTCCAGCACGGTGAGCCCGAAACTCTCGTGGAGGGAGGGAAGCAGGTAGACGTCGGCCAGGGGCAGGATGTCCTCGACGAACTCCTGGTTTCCCAGGAACGCCACGTGCTCGGCCAGTCCGAGGTCCCGCGCCAGGCGTTCGGTGGGGATCCGCTCGGGGCCGTCCCCCACCATCACCAACCGGGCGGGGACCCGGCGGCGCACGCCTTCCAGCACCTGCACCACCGCGGGCAGGTTCTTGACCGGCCGGAAATTGGAGATGTGGAGGATGATCTTCTCGTCATCGGCGGCCAGCTGGCATCGCTTGGCCCGGCTCCGTCCGGGATGGAAGGTGTCGCTGTCCACGAAATTGGGGATCACGTGGATGGGACGGTCGGTGTGGAAGATCCGATGGGTCTCGTCGCGCAACCACGCGCTCACCGCGGTCACCGCGTCCGACTCCTCGATCGAGAACTTGGTGACCGGGTAGAAGGACGGGGCCTGCCCCACCAGGGTGATGTCGGTGCCGTGGAGGGTGGTCACCGTCTTCACCTTCTGCTTCCGTAGCATGCGCTGGGCCAGGTAGGCGCAGGCGGCGTGGGGCATGGCGTAGTGGGCGTGAATGACGTCCAGATCGTAGGCCGTGGCCACCTCGGCCATTTTTGCGGCCAGGGACAAGGAATAGGGTGGGTACAGGAACACGGGGTAGTTCTCGGGGCGCACTTCGTGGAAGAAGATGTTCTCCTCGAAGCTCCGGAGCCGGACCGGCACGCTCGAGGTCATGAAGTGCACCTGGTGCCCTCGGCGGGCCAGGGCCTTGCCCAGTTCGGTGGCCACCACCCCGCTCCCCCCCTCGGTGGGATAGCAGGAAATTCCGACTCTCAATGCGGGTCCTCCTCCATGAGCGCCGCCGCCGTCCGGACCGCCACCGGTCCCACCTCGAAGAAGGGCTCGCCGAACCGGGCCCCGATCATCCCTCCGAAGTACCGGTCGCGAGCCTCGATCCGGAGGAGGAACTCCGGTTCGGAGATCGGGGTCACCAGCGCATCGCCGGGTTCGCGATGGAACTGGCTTCGATAGGCCTCAACCGCCCGGCGCTTGGTGTCGTAGGCGGCGGTAACGTCCACCACCAGGGAGGGAACGAACGGGCGCCGTCCCATGGCGAAGAGCACGCGCGCCGGCCGGTGGGGCTCCCGGCCCGGCTCGGGGAAGTTCCGGAGACCGGCCAGGTAAGCGGCCCGGCGCACCATCCTCCCCGCCTCCACGTGGTCCGGATGGTCGTCGTTCCAGTGCATCCCGATCAGGAGCCGCGGACGGTGGCGACGGATCGCCTCCACCACCGCCTTCATCTGATCGGGGTCCCGCCGGGAGAGACCGCCGTCGGGAAACCCCAGCCCCTCGCGCCCCGCCGCCCCCAGGGCGTCGGCGGCGGCCGCCGCTTCCCCGGCCCGGATCGCCGGGGTGCCGCGGGTCGCGCGCTCCCCCGCGGTGAGATCCACCATCACCACCGAGCGCCCGGCGGCGGCCAACCGCGCCACCGTGCCTCCGGCGGAAAGCTCGATGTCGTCGGGATGGGGGGCGATGGCGAGGACGTCAGACACGGGGACCCTCCAGGACAAAGTGGTGGAGCGTTCCCTCGGCCAGCCGGTCGAGGTGGGCCCGGGCCGAGGCGAGCACCCGCCGGGGGGCCTCATCGCCCCAGGCCAGGGCCAGGGTGGCGCCGGAGAGACCCCGATCCTGGTCTTCCCGCCGCGGGCGGAGGAACTCGGGGAGCCCGCGGAGCGCCGGCTCGTCCCGGTAGAGATCCTGGCGGGCCCGCCGGTCCAGGCTCTCCTCCAGCCGGGAGAGCTGGCCGTCGATCTTGCGGCGGGCGGACTCGGCGAGGTCCCCCACGTCCTTCTGGAACTCCGCCGAAGCCTCGGCGAAATCGCGCAGCCGGTCGGCCACGCCGCCGCGCGCCTCCCCCAGGATGCGGAGCGCGCGATCGGGAACCCGCTCCCGGGCCCGCTCGGCCAGCCAGCTCTCGGGATCGACGAGGATCCCCGCCGCCCGCTCGAGGGGAAGGAGCCCCTCGGGAACCAGGGTGGCGTGGAGCCGCGGAAGGCGGATCGGAGGAGGGATCAAGAGCGCCTGGTAGACCGGGGCCAGCTGGCGGAGGTAGGCGGCCTCGCCCTTCCCCACCACGTGGGCGACGGTGCCGAACAGATGATCCTGGAGCGGCGCCCGAAGGAGCACCGAGGGCGCGAGTTCCGCGGCCCGTCCCGCCTCCAGCCGCGCTCCCACTTCGGCGTCCCAGGTGTCCGGGTCGATTTCCATGCGGCGGTCCCCCTCGAGCAGGAACAGCCCGTGGTCGGCCGCCTCAGCGTCCAGGGAGGGCGCGCCGCTCCCCGCCGCCAGGGCTTCCCCCTCGGCCAGCACCTCGCCCGCGATGGCCGAGTGACGCGGGAGGTAACGCGACCAGAGTCGCTCCCCACCCGCCCGCACCTCGGGCCAGCGGGCATCCAGGGGGATGAGGCCGCGATCACCGAACCAGGTCAGGAGACCGCGGGCGAAGGAATCGCCCAGTTCCGCCGGCTCCTCGGTGATCGGGGCGCCGAGAAGCGGTCCCCCGCCGCCCCAGGCCGCGAACAGTTCGCCCGCCCCCTCGGGACGGGCGAGCCGGGCCCCGCCCACCCAGCGCCGGGAACCCACCGGCGAGGTCTTCCAGCGGGTGCGGTAGAGATCGAGGTCGGGCCGCGGCAGGGTTCCCCACCCCACCTCGTCCCAGTCGGTGTCGTCGGCGTTGATCCAGAACACCGCCACCGCGGTGCGGCCGGTCTCGGCCTGGATCCGCCGGGCGGTCTCGACCGCGGTGGCCGCCTTGTACACGCAGTAGAGCGGCCCTCCCCAGACCCCGGGCTGCTGTCCGGTCACCACCACCGCGGTCTCCGGATCGGCCAGCCGGTCGAGAGCGGCGCGGACCGGACCGGGAGCGTCCCAACGTCCCAGGCTCTCCCGCCAGCGGTCCAGGAGTTCTGCGGCAAGGTGTTTGGGGCCGGGGCTATCGGCGTACAGGCGCTCGGGGACCGGGTCCGGAAGCGGCCGCGATGCGAGCGGCGACTTCACCGCCCGCGCCCTTCGCGGTCGGCCACCAGGAGCAGCCGCGGGGATTCGGGCGTCCAGGAAGCGCCGCCGTAGTTTCCGAGACTCACCCGTTCCCGCCAGCCCGCGCCCGCGCAGAGGGCTATCAGGGTGTCCCGGTCGTAGAGGGCCACCTCCTCGTGGTAGCGCTCCTCCGGATCTCCGTCGGAACCGACGATGGTGAGTTCCTTCACCACCGCCTCGTCGTCGGAGCGGGTGAGGATCCGGCGCCGTTCCTCCACCAGGTATCCCTCCACCCGCCGGCTCGATCGGGGGACGAGCCCCCGCCTCACCTCGGGCGCGTTCAGGTAGTCCAGGACCAGGACTGCGTCCGGCCGGGCGACCCGGGCGAACTCGATCAGCAGCCGGGCGTGGGCCGCCCGGGACTCGAAATAGCCGAAGCTCGTGAACATGCTCAGGACCGCGTCGAAGGCGCGGTCGGGGAACGGAAGGCGGCGCATGTCGCCCCGAACCAACCGGTCGCGCGCCGGCCGCCGCTCCGAGGCCTCGGCGAGGAGGGCCGAGGAGCGGTCGATGCCCACCGCGTCGAACCCCCGCCGGCGGAGCGCTTCCAGGTGCCGGCCGGCCCCGGAGCCGACGTCGAGACAGCGGCCCCCGGAGGGCAGGAACCCATCGATCGTGCCCACCGCCCGCTCCGCCTCCTCGAGGTTCCGGTGCGGGTAGAGCTTCAAGTACCAGGGACCGAAGGCCCGATCGTACCAGGCAATCATGGCAGAGACGCTAACACGGCTCCGACCCTCCCTCAATGCGCGGGGCAAAAACACGGCGCGCCCCGGCGTCGAAAGACGCTCGGGGCGCGCCGGAAAGGCCGGGCGGTCAGTTGCCCAGGACCTCTTCGACCTTCTGCTTGAGCTTGTCCTTGGGGACGGCACCGATCACCGTGCCCACCACCTGGCCCTTCTTGAAGAAGAGCAGGGTGGGGATGGACCGGATGTTGTACTGGGCGGCCACCGAGGGACTCTCGTCGGTGTTGAGCTTCCCAACCTGGAGTCGGCCGGAGTAGCTCTCGGCCAGTTCCTCCACGATCGGAGCCACCAGCCGGCAGGGCCCGCACCACGGGGCCCAGAAATCGACCATCACCGGAACCTCCGCCTGCTCGAGCGTCGCCGAGAAGTTGGAGTCCGAAAGATCGAGCAGATGCTTCGCCATGTTCTCTCCTTTTGGGTTCACTACGGGCCGCCCCGGGCGGCCTGGGTACCCGTACCGGAAGCCCTCCGGCCGTCCGGCCCGTCGATCAAAAGTCTTTTCCGCCTCCGCCTCCGCCACCCCCGGTGGTGGGGGCGGTGTTCGAATTCCCGCTCAGGAGGAGGAAGGCGGCCACCCCGGCCAACAGGGCCGCCCCGGCGAGAAATACCGAGGAGTCCCGGTTCGAACCGCGGTCCGCCGCCACTCCGGCCACCTCGGACCAGGGGATCTTGACCTCCTCATACCGGTTGGTGACGTTGGTCCTTGCCTCTTCCCCCGTTCCCTCCGTCGTCGATTCGGTGATCCTCTGGGTTCCCATCAACCACTCCCCCTCCAGGTGCAGGGAGATGAGGGTCATCGTCCGCCCGTCGGTGAGAGAAACGTGATAGGCCCGGGCGGGCTCCGGATGGACGAGATCCTTTCGGCCCAATGTCTTGGGTCCGCTCGCACAGCCGGAAGGGGCTCCGAGAGCCACGACCAGGACCAGTGCCAGAAGTCGTTGGGTTATTTTCCAGGTCATGGGTAACAGCCGATCCAAGCCTCCCGACCCATCATGGTAGCAGATGATCTCACCGGGGTCAGGGGACATACCCCCACGGGGGGGCGAGGCTTCCCGAGGATGTTCGCGGAGGTTCGGGGGCGTACGAAGGCCCCCTGGAGGGGCCCCCGCGCAGACGAAGAACGGGGGGGTCGGGGCGGGGTCGGGACACAGCCGGCTCCTGTCGCTAAGGAGGTCGAGAAACACAGGATCCGACCGCTGCTGCCTTGCCCTTCCTTGCCACCCCGACACTCCCCCAAACCGGCCGGTGTGGGCAGCTCACTACCTTCTAAGCTATGAACTGTTTCGGAATTTGTCAATGCTCGGCGTAATTTGCCCACGGGGAGGGGCGGTCAGCGGAGCCGGCGGGGACCGTGACGCTTCCCCAGCGCGAACCGGTATTCGAGACCCCCCGAGAGTTCGACCGAGTCCACCGTGGTCTGGTCCCTGGCGTCCCCGCTTCCCTGGGTTTCGGTGAAGAAGGTGTCCCGGACGTTCAGGCGGATGCCGATCAGGCGGCCCAGATCCACCTTGACGCCCCCTCCGAGATGGAAGTCGAGGTGCGAGGCGTTCACCCCCTCCACCGATTCTCCTCCCGTGCCGGCGCGGCGAGCGGAAATCCCCGAGCCCAGGTCGAGAAAGGGGTAGACCGGGGCGTCGACCAGGGAGCGGAAGTTCACCACGAAGGAAAGCTCCACCTGGGTGAGGCGGGCGCTGAATGCGACGCCTCCCCGCCGGAAGTCGTTGGTGCCGGTGAGTACGACCAGCTCGCCCGAGAACGCCTCGATGGGGCTGTAGCCGGCCCGCCCCCCCCAGACCAGGCCGGAGCGGTCGTTGAGCCGGGAACCGTCCACCGCCTTCTCGTCCCATCGCCAGATGCCCACGGTGGGGGTCACGTAGACGTGAGGACTGGGGGGAGGCGGAACCTCGGCCGCCGCGGTCCCCGCCGCCATGAACGTAAAGAGCACAACCGTCGTCGACCACCGCGCCTTCATGCCGCTCTCCCTTCAAGGATTCCGTCCCCGCCGGGACGCCCTCACCGCCCACGCTCAGGGCAACCGGATCACCCGCGCCGTCCCCTCCAGGGATCCCGTCCGCACCCGGATCCAGTACAGGCCGGCGGCGGCCGGCCTCCCCGCGGCGTCGCGACCGTCCCACCGCACCTCGCCCCCGCCTCCCCCGTCCGTTTTGATGCCGCCCAGGGAGCATACCCTGCGCCCGGCCGCATCCACGACCTCCGCCTGGAGGCGGCGGGCCGCCGCCCCGGCCAGGCGAAAGGAGACCGCCACCACGCCCCGGGCCGGGTTCGGATGCGCCGGCCCCAGGACGAGTCTCGGGGGAAGCGATTCCCCCGCCCAGACCCCTTCGGCCCAGGTCGTGAAGGCCCCGGTCCGCAGCCATGCGCTCAGCCGATAGGCGGCGCCCGGGGTTCCCTCGGGATCCATCCAGCGGTGCGGCCCCGGACCGTCGAACTCTCCCCGCTCCCGCCACCGATCGCCGGCGCCGCGGCTCTCCAGGCGGAAACGGACCACTGGATCCGCCTCCGCCGCCTGCCAGCGGAGTTCGGGCCGCCCGTCGGCCGCGGTGAGGATCCGGAGCACGCGCGCGGTGACCGGCACCAGGTCGGGGGCCACGAGGCGAGCCGTGTCGAGCTTTCCCCATCCCGAGGCGGTGTCCCAGGTCGGGCCGGTGAAGGCGTCGGTCCGGGCCGAGGCGACAAGCTTGCCCAGGGCGGTTTCGGGATCGGTGGTGGGATCCCGCTGGAGGAGGAGCGCCAGGGCCCCGGCCACATGCGGGGCGGACGCGCTGGTCCCCGCGAACATGAAGTGCTCCAGGTCCGGGGTCATCCGCTCGGGCATCTGGTACCGGGTGAGCAACTCGTCGCTGATCTGGTTGGAGAGGCTCGAGACCACCCCGAATCCCGGCGCCACCACCTCGGGTTTCCGGCGCCCGTCCCGGGTGGGACCGTGACTCGAAAAGAAGCTGATGGCTCCGAACACCGTGTCCTCGGGGGCCACGTTCGTGAAGCACCGGGTTTCTCCGGACGCCTTGACCCAGCATGTCTTGGTGGTGAACGACCCCACCGCCACCACCCGCTCGGCCACCGCGGGAGACTCCACCTCCTCGGTGGGATCGAAGCCCCGATCCCAGCCGACGGAAAAGGGGTTCGACGCGGTGATCCAGAGATCGACCTCTCCCCCGCCGGGAGACCCCTTCAGGTCCCGGAAGACGAGCCTCCACTCCCCCGGTGCGGGGGGAAGGCCGGCCCCGCCCCCCCCGGGATCGAAGTCGCTCACATCCATCTGGATCTCCAGGTTCGTTCCCACCGGATCGGTATCGATGTTGGCCAGGTACACCGTCCCCTCGTCGGTCAGGAGATCGGTCTGGACCTCGCCGAGCCGGATCGGGCCGTAGCGCGCCCCCGCCGGACTCACCAGGGTCACCGACAGGGAGTCGGGGACCCGGTAGAAGCCGTTGACCGCGAAGTAGTCGTTCTCCCCGATCAGCGGCGTGTAGGCGGGGATGGTGACCGTCGCGCTGTCGCTGCCCCCCGCCGGAACGTGAAGCTCGGCGTGGACCCGGCTGTCCCCGTCGTTTCCCGCCGCGGCCACGATCAATCTCCCCGGGCCGGCGAGAGCGTCCAGGGCGGCGGCCAGCGGACCGGTTCCGTCATGAGGCCCGAGATGGTAGCCCAGGGAAAGGTTCACCACCGCGGGACGGAGGAGGGCCTGGGCGCGGCTGAACACGTAGTTCACCGCGTCGATCACGTTCCCCGACTCGTTGACCGCGGAGACCACGATGAGGTCCGCATTCGGAGCCATTCCCGCGTAGCGGTAGCGGAGGCTGTCCACCTGGGAGGCCTGCCCGTTCCCGGCGGCGATGCCCGCCACGTGGGTTCCGTGCCCGTCCCGGTCCGCGGTCCGGTCGGTCCCGGCGTCGATCTGGGACGCGGTCCACTCGGTACCGTAGAGGGTCGTCCCATCCACCACCGGTCGCGGTCCCTCGAGGTCGGTCTGGTCCCAGTAGTACTTGACCCGGGTGGTTCCGTTGGGATTCTGGAAATCGCGCTGATGCACATCGAGGCCGCTGTCCACCAGGCCCACCACCACCCCGGCTCCGGTGAGTCCGGTCCAGTCCTTCCCGAGCCTCTGACGAAGGGTGTCGGCGTCGACGGCGGGCACCGACACGTCGAGGTCGTAGTGGAGCGGAGCCGAGAGCGAGACGAACCGCACCCCGGGGAGCCGGGTGAGCGCGATGGCCTCTCCCAGGGGAATCTCCGCGGTCAACACCTCCCCGGCGCGGGTGAAGACCCGCCCCCCCCGGGCCACGATGGCCGCGGGATCCACCGTACCCCGAATCAGCACGCGAACCGGGGTCACGGCGGCGACGGTCCGCGCTCCGGCCGCGGGCCGGTCCGGACCGGCGGTCCAGCCCACTCCGCTGCGGGCCAGGGTCTGGAGCAGTCCGGATCCGGCCCCCGGGGGAGCGGGGATCGGGGCCGCGACCGCCCGGGCCCCGGTACCGAGGATGAGCATCGCCACGAGCGCCGCCGGGGCCCACCCCGCCGGCCGGCGCAGAATCGTCTGCTTCATGAGGACCTTCCTTGGTATCGCTTCTTCCAGGCGGCCAGAAGCTCCAACGCCTGGATGGGGGTCATGTGTTCGGGTTCCAGATCGCGAAGCTCCTCCACCAGCTCGTTCCCCACCGGCTCGAACAGGGTGAGTTGGGGCGGAGGGGGAGCCTCCTCCAGGCCGCGGCGGGCAAACCGGCCTTCCTCGAGCCGGGCCAGGACCGCGCGGGCCCGCGCCACCACCTCGGGGGGGAGGCCGGCCAACTCGGCCACGTGGATGCCGTAGCTCTTGTCCGCCGCCCCGTCCACGATCTTCCGCATGAAGATCACCTTCCCGTTCCACTCCTTGACCTGCACGTTCAAGTTGACCACGCGGGGGAGCGTTCCGGCCAGGGCGGTGAGCTCGTGGTAGTGGGTCGCGAACAGGGTACGAGGCCGTCCGAGGGGCCGCTCGTGAAGATGTTCGGTCACCGCCCAGGCCAGGCTCAGCCCGTCGTAGGTGCTGGTCCCTCTCCCCACCTCGTCCAGGAGAACCAGGCTCCCTCCGGTAGCCGCGTTCAGGATGGTGGCGGTCTCCTCCATCTCCACCATGAAAGTGGACTGGCCCCGGGCGATGTTGTCCGACGCCCCCACCCGGGTGAACACCCGGTCCACGATTCCCACCCGCGCCGAGGCGGCGGGCACGAAGGAACCCATCTGGGCCAGGATGGCCAGGAGCCCGGCCTGGCGGAGGTAGGTGGACTTGCCCGCCATGTTGGGCCCGGTGATGACCGCGATCTGGCGGCTCGCCGCGTCGAGGCCGAGATCGTTGGGCACGAACTCCCCCGCGGGCAGGATCCGCTCCACCACCGGGTGCCGGCCCTCCTTGAACTTGAGAACCGGCTCCTCGACGATCTCGGGGCGAACGTAGCGCCCCTCCCGGGCCACCCGGGCCAGGGCGAGGAGGGCGTCGGCCTCCCCCACCGCCTCCGCCACGGTCTGGATCCGGGCCGCATCCGCCACCACCTCGTCCCGGAGGGCGGCGAAAAGCTCCAGCTCCAGGGACCGCAGGCGCTCCTCGGCACCCAGGATCTTCTCCTCCTCCTCCTTGAGTTCCGGGGTGACGTAGCGCTCCGCGTTCACCAGGGTTTGCTTCCGGATGTACCGGTCGGGCACCTTGGCCTGATGGGAGGCGGTCACCTCCAGGTAGTAGCCGAAAACCTTGTTGAATCCGACCTTGAGGCTGGCGATCCCGGTGGTCTTCCGCTCCTGCTCCTGGAGGCGCGCGATCCATGCCTTCCCCCCCCGGGCCCGCTCGCGGAGTTCATCCAGGCCGACGTGGAAACCCGGGCGAAAGACCCCGCCATCCCCCGCGCTCAAGGGCGGCTCGTCGACCAGGGCCCCGGTCACCCGCGTTCCCAGCCCGGTGAGATCGGGAAGCCGGCCCATCCACCCGGCGAGCATCGGGGCCTGGAAGCGCGCCAGTCGCCCGGAGAGTTCCGGGGTCGCCATCGCCCCCTCCCCCAACGCCCGAACGTCCCGGGGGCCGGCCTTCCCGCAAGCCGCTTTTCCCAGGAGCCGCTCCAGGTCCCGGAAACGGCGGAGGGTCGCCTCGAGGGCTTCGGCCTCCTCCGGCCGCTCGACGAGTTCCTGGACCGCATCAAGCCTACGCTCTATCTGTTCAAGGGTTACGAGTGGCCGTTCGAGCCATGCGCGAAGGCGCCGCGCCCCCAACCCGGTCACCGTCCGGTCCAGGGTGTGGAGGAGGGTCAGGGTGCGGGACTCTCCCATCAGGGGGGCGGTCAGCTCCAGGTTCCGGCGGGTCACCGCGTCCAGCACCATGTAGTCCCGGATGCCGAGGCGGCGGAGACGCACCAGGTGCCTGAGCTCTCCTCCGCGAACCTCGCGCAGGTAATCGAGGAGGGCCCCCCCCGCTCCCAGGGCGGGCCCCAGGTCGTCGCAGTCGAAGCCGGCCAGGCTCTGGACGCCGAAGTGCGCGGTGAGCTCCCGCCGTCCCCGCGCTTCATCGAACCACCACCCCGGCCGGCGCACCGGGCGGAGGTCTCCCGGAGGGAGGGGATCCTTCCGATCCCCCTCGGCCACCACCCACTCCGAGATCCCGAGCCGCGCCACGTCCTGCTCGAAGCGCTCGAGAGGGATGTCCTCCAGGAGAAACTCCCCGGTGGTGATGTCGGCGGCGGCAAGGCCCACCAGGTCCCGGCTGGGAAGAAGGGTGGCCACGTAGTTGTTCGCGCTTTCCGACACCAGGGAATCGCTGAGCGCGGTTCCCGGGGTCACGATCTCGGTGATGCTTCGCTCAACCAGCCCCTTGGTCCGGGAGGGATCACCGACCTGCTCGCACACCGCCACCCGGTACCCCTTCCGCACCAGCTTGGCGATGTAGCCCTCCGCGGCGTGGTAGGGCACCCCGGCCATGGGAACGCCGTTCTCCTTCTGCTTGTCGCGGCTGGTAAGGGTGAGGCCCAGCTCCTTCGCGGCCAGCTCGGCGTCGGCGAAGAACATCTCGTAGAAGTCGCCCATGCGGAAGAAGAGAACGGCATCGGGGTGCTTCTCCTTGAAGGAGAGGTATTGCCGCATCACCGGGGTCTCGGAGGGAGACTTGGCGCGCGGCACCCTCAGTTCCCTCCGGCGGGCACCACGCTGAACCCGAGCCCCAGAGCGGCTCCCAGGGAATCCCCCGCCGCCTCGGCGCGGTCGCGGCTGGCGAAGCCGCCCACCATGACCCGGAAGAGGCCGTCGCCTCCCTTCACCACCCGCACCGGGCCGAACCCCCCGTCCCTCACCGTGCCGGCCAACCGAGCCGCGTTCTTGCTCTGGCTGAACGCCCCCACCTGGACGGTGAGGGATTCCGCGGGGGCCGCGCTTCCACCTTCGGGGACGGGGGTGGTTCCGGCGCCCCGGGGAACGGCTTCGGGCGTCGCCTCGGCGGTCGCACCGAGGGCCCGGAGCCGGGCCCGGGCCAGAGGGGCCTCGTAGGCGCCCGGGGCCCGGGTGAGGATCGCGACATAGAGCGCCCGCGCCCGAACGGGGTCTTCCAGCTCTTCCAGGCAACGGGCGCGCTCGTACTGCGCGGTGGACCACCAGCCCGGGCTCCCCGAGATTCCCTCGGAGACCCCTTCGTACTGGGTGGCGGCGTCGGCCCAGTCCCCGGCCAGACGGTAGGCGTCGCCGAGAGCGATCCGGGCCCGGTCCCGGATTGCGCGGTTGCCCGATTCCGCCGCCCGCTCGAGAGACTCCAGCGCGGTGGGTCCGTCCCCCAGGGCCAGGGCGGTGAGTCCCTCCCAGAGACTCCCTTCCTCCTCGCGGCCCTTCTTGCGGCTGTCCCCGAACTCCCGGAGCGCGCCCTGGAGGTCTCCCTTGGCGAAGAGCACCTTCCCCAGGGCGAGGCGGAGGGCCCCCTCGCGGGCCGGATCCTTCTCACCCTCGATGAGTCCCCGGAGATCGCTCTCGTATTCACCGCCCTCCATTTCCAGGCGTGTCCGCTCCAGCGAGGCGCCGGCGCGCTCGGCGGGATCGAGACGAGGGAGGGCGAGGACGGAGTCGAGCACCGCCCGGGCCCCGGCGCGGTCGCCCCCGGCGGCCAGGGCCCGCGCCCGCTCCACCGCCGCACCGGTGGCGCGGGCCGGCGCCGCGCTCAGGAGCAGGGCCAGGGCCAGGAACAAAGGCGGGATGCGCGCGCTCACCTCAGAGCCCCAGGGGATCGGAGGCCTGGCAATGGGGGCACCGCCAGGCCGGCGCGGCCAGGGGGCGTCCACAGTGACGGCAATCCCCAGGCCCTTCCGCGTCCTGGAGCGAGGCCAGAAGGCGATCCAGGCGGGCGAGAGCGGTCTGGGGGTCCCGGCGATCCAGGGCCAGCTTCACCAGATGGCGATGGGCGCGGGGATGATCGGGGTCCACTTCCAGGGCCTCGTGAATAAAGGTCTCGGCCTCGGCCATGTCGCCCTTCCGGCGATGGATCTCCGCCAGAGCCAGGAGCGGCGGGACCGAGGCCTCGCGTGGGGCGCGATGGAGGAGTTCCTGGTAGAAGGACACCACGTCCCCGAAATGCCCCATCTCGAAGAACGCCCGCTCCAGGCGGTCGAACACCAACCCGGCGCGTTCCGGGTTCTTGAGGGCCAGGGTGCGCCAGTGCTCCACGGCTTTCTCGGTGCGCCCCTCCGCGTGCTCCATGTCTCCGAGGTAGAGGTAGGCCAGGAGACATTCGGGGTCGAGTTTCAGGGCTTCCTCGAAGTGCTGGAGCGCTTCCTTGCGGTTGCCTGCCGCCAGTTCCTGGGACCCCACGAACCCGCGGTAGCGGGCCAGGCTCGCCTTGTCGCGACCCTCCACCTTGGCCCGTTCGTCGGCCACCTGGACGGCCCGCGGCCAGTCCTTGAGGGCCTCGGCCACCTGCTGGAGCGCTCGGTGCGCGAACCGGTTCCCCCGGTCGAGGTGACGGAGCCGCTCCGCGCTTTGCCCCGCCTCCTCGTACCGTCCGGCGGCGAGGTAGTCCCGGGTGAGGCTCTCCAGGATCCGCGCCCGATCCGCGTCCTCGATGCGGGGCCGCACGGTGAGATCGCGGTGGACGGACAGGGCTTTCTGCACCTCGCCGCTGTCCCGGAGAAGATCGCCCAGGCGGATGTAGGCGTCGAGGTTTTCCGAGTCGAGCTGGACCGCTTCCTTGAGCCGGCGCAGAGCCTCCCGCGGATCGCCTCCGATCAACGCGGAGAGCGCCATGGTGTAGGGAGCCTGGGGCGGCGCCACCCGGCGGCGCTGCACCCGAACCCAGGCGAAGATCAACCACAGGATGACTATGAGTCCCACGACCGCTGCGGCCAGGATCAGGAATTGCGATGGCGTCATGGCTTCCCGCTTCGTCGCCGGCGGCCGGGCCGGCGGCTAGGTTTCCCGAATATCCCCGTCACCCATCCCGGCGGGAAGGCTCTCCGGATCGAGGTCCTTCACCGGCATGTTCCGCAGGTCGGTCAGCTCCCGCGCCAGCTGGCGGCTCTTCCGCTTCAACGCCGAGACCTCGGACTTGGCGGAGACCACCTGGAAGAAGGAGACGATGAACCAGACCAGCACCCCGAGAATGAAGCTCCCCAGGAGCACCACCGGGAGCTCCACGTTGGGTATGGTGGGGATGTTGGGATCGGTGAGGTAGATGTTGACGTGCTGGCCGGCGTTGAGGAGCGAGACGTACAGCAGGCCGGCCAGAACCAGGATGGCCAGGAAGGCCTTCACGAACCACATACAGTCCCTCCTAGGCGGCGTGGGTGGCGGCGTCCGCCTCCGCGATCGGCACCCCGGTCAGGGTCACTCCCCGCGTCTCCACGACCCGCATCCTCCGGAGCGTGCCGACCCACGACGGCGATCCCCGGAGCACCGCATTCTTGAACTCCCGGGTCTTCCCCACCACCGCCTCCGGGTCGCGGTGGCTTCGGCCGTCCACCAGAACCTCGACCTCGCGGCCCAGGAACCGGGCCGACCGCTCGGCGGTGACGCGGCGTTGAAGTTCGATCACCGCGGCCAGCCGCCGCTGCTTCACTTCCGCCGGCACATCGTCCACGAGCCCCGCAGCCACCGTCCCCCGGCGGGGAGAGTACTTGAACATGTAAGCGGAGTCGAAGCCGATCTCCTCCATGGCGCACCGGGTGGCCTCGAAATCCTCGTCGGTCTCTCCCGGGAAGCCCACGATCACATCGGTGGACAGGGCGATGTCGGGCATGAGTTCCCGGGCCCGCCCGATCAGCTCGCGATAGCGGGCCAGGGTATACTCCCGGTTCATGGCCCGGAGCACGGAATCGCTCCCGGACTGCATGGGGAGATGAAGGTGAGGCATCACCTTCTCCTCCTCGGCCATGGCCACCAGGACGTCGTCGGTCATGTACCCGGGGTGCGAGGTGGTGAAGCGCACCCGCTCCATCCCGTCCACCCCCGCCGCCACCCGGAGCGCGTCGGCAAGCCCGAACTCCCCGTCCCGGTAGTGGTTCACGTTCTGCCCGAGCAGGGTGATCTCCTTCACCCCCCGGCTCACGCACCACTCCGCCTCCCGGATGATCTGCCCGATCGGCTTGGAGCGCTCACGCCCCCGGGTGAAGGGAACGATGCAGTAGTGGCAGGCGTTGTCGCAACCCCGGATGATGGTCAGGAAGGTCTTGATGGAGCCGGGCTCGATCAGGGGCCGGTCCTCCACCTGAAAGTCGCGGGCGAAACCCACGTCCACCTGGGGGCGGCCGGTGCGGCGGCGGGCGTCGAGGGTCTCGAAGAACCGGGGGTAGGCTCCCGATCCCACCACGAGATCCACGAAGGGAACCCGGGCCAGGAACTCTCCCCCCAGCCTCTGGGCCATGCACCCGGTCACCGCCAGGACCTCGCAACTACCCGATTCCTTGAGGCGTTTCAGGACTCCCAGGCGGCTCATGACCTTGGCCTCGGCGTGCTCGCGGATGCTGCAGGTGTTGACCAGGACCACCTCCGCGTCCTCGGGCTTCTCCACCAGGGTGTAGCCCTCCTCCACGAAGCGCTTCCCCAGCACGTCGGACTCGTTCAGGTTCATCTGGCAACCGTAGGTTTCCAGGTATGCCTTCATTCGGTTCCTCTAGCCCCGCCCGGGTTCATCGGTCAGGGAATCGCCTCCAGCATCCTCGCGGATAAACCATCCTCGACCAATCCGGTCAGGCTGACAAGGGCAAAGCGGCCGATCAGGCGCTTCATCGCCGGGAAGCGGACGCGCACGTAGTGTTCGGTGAACCCCCGGCACATGCCGTCGGCGTCGGTCTCCTCCACCAGCGCCACGGAGTTCGTCCCCACCAGGCTCTTACGGAAGGCGAGGTTCTTCTCGGCCATCAACGCCTTGGCCGCGTGAAGCCGGCGTCCGGCCACGTCCCCGGGAGGCCGGGTGTTCCATCTTGCCGCCGGGGTTCCCGGGCGCGGCGAGTAGGTGAACGGATGCAGGTAGGTGAAGGGAAGCTCGGCCAGGATGCCCAGCGTCCGCCGCCAGTCCCCTTCGGTCTCCCCGGCGAACCCCACGATGAGGTCGGCGCCGAGGGCGAGGGGCCTGACCCGCGCCGCCACCTTCCGCACCTGGCGGCGGTAGGCCGGCGTTCGGTACGAGCGGCGCATGGCCCGAAGCAGGTCGTCGCTCCCCGACTGGAGCGGAAGATGAAGGTGCGGGGCCAGGGTCGTGGATCCCGCCAGCATCTCCACCAGTCGGTCGTCGATCTCCTGGGGCTCGACGGAGGAGAGCCGGAGCCGCCAGGCGTGGGGAGCATCGAGGCCGAGAAGGCCCTCCACCAGATCGGAAAGATTCCGACGCGGGGAGAGGTCGACGCCGTAGTGGCCGAGATGGGTGCCGGTCATCACCAGCTCCCGGTAGCCGGCGTCCAGGAGCCGCCGGCCCTCGTCGAGCGCCTCTTCCAGGGCGAGGCTCGCCGAGGCGCCTCGGGTCTTGGGAATGATGCAATACGTGCAGGCCGAGTTGCAGCCGTCCTGGACCCGGAGCAGCGCCCGGGTGCGGCCTTCCACCCCCACCGCGCGGAGCCGGGTCATGCCCTTTCCGTCCAGGGTCCCCACCGCCACCCGGGGCGCGGAACCGACCTCGGGAAGCTCGGTCAGGAGCGAGCCCAGGACGTCCTTCTCGGCGTGGCCGGCCACCAGCGCCACCCCCGGAAGCGCGGCCAGCTCCTCCGGCGCCCGCTGGGCGTAGCACCCGGTCACCACCACCCTGGCCTCGGGGCTACGGCGGTGAAGGGCCCGGATGTACTGGCGGGCCTCCTGGTCGGCGCGCATGGTCACCGAGCAGGTGTTCACCACCACCACGTCGGCCCCGCTGTCCGCGTCCACCACCGTGAAGCCTTCCCGCCCGGCGGCCTGGCTCATCCCGGTGGACTCGTAGAGGTTGAGCTTGCACCCGAAAGTACGGAAGGCGACCCGCGTCGGGCGGGCCGCCTCCGTGATCGTTTCGCGATCGGATCGAATCACTCCGTGGCGTCTCCGTCGTCTTCGGGAGCGGCCTCCTCCTCTTCATCGGCCGCGGGCGTCTCCGCCGCGGCCTCCTCGTTCTCCAGGGCGGCCTTCCGGCTGGCCTCGAGCTCCTCGGCCAGGCGCTCGCCCAGCGAGGCGGTCCCGGAGCCCGCGTACTTGCCCTGATAGGAGGACTCGGGGAGACCGTCGTCCACGTCCACGGCGTCGGCCACGTCCCGCACCGCCAGCACGATGCGCTGGTTCTGGCCGTCCGCCTTGGTCACCCGGAGCTGGAGCACTTCTTCCTCGTTGAACGCCTCGGCCGGCTTCTTGTCGCCGATTCCCAGCTGGGAGAGCGGCACGAAGCCCTCGACGTCGTCGCCCAGGTCCACCACCACCCCGCGGTCGATCAACCGCACCACCCGTCCGTCCACCAGGGTTCCGGAAGCGTACTTGCGCTCCAGCGTGGGCCAGGGATTCTGCTGGGTCTGCTTGAGGCCCAGGGAGATCCGGCGGCCCCCCTTGTCGATATTCAGCACCTCGACCTCGACGTCGTCCCCCTTCTTCACCACCTCGGAGGGATGGTTGATCCGGCGGGTCCACGACATGTCCGAGATGTGCACCAGGCCGTCGATCCCCTCTTCCAGCTCCACGAAGGCACCGAAGTTGGTGAGGTTCCGGACCTTTCCGGTGAAGCGCGAGCCGACCGGGTACTTGAGGTCCAGGGTCTCCCAGGGATCGGTCTCGGTCTGCTTCAGGGAGAGGGAGATCTTCTCGTTGTCCTTGTCCACCTTGAGCACCATGCACTCCACCATCTCTCCGATGGCGACCACCTTGGAGGGATGACGCACGTGGCGGGTCCAGGACATCTCGCCGATGTGGATCAGACCCTCCACCCCCTTCTCCAGCTCCACGAAAGCGCCGTAGTCGGTGATGGAGACCACCTTCCCCCGCACCTTGGTGCTGGCGGGGTACTTCTCGTCCACGTTCTCCCACGGATAGGGGGTGAGCTGCTTCAGGCCGAGGCTGATGCGCTCACGCTCGAGATCGAAGTTCAGGACCTTGACCATGACCTTGTCGCCGATGGACACGACCTCGGACGGGTGGTTCACCCGCCCCCACGACATGTCGGTGATGTGAAGGAGGCCGTCGATTCCGCCCAGGTCCACGAACGCGCCGAAGTCGGTGATGTTCTTGACCACCCCCTCGCGCACCTGGTCCTTGGCCAGCTCGCCCAGGATCTTCTCCTTCAGGGCCTGCCGCTCCTGCTCCAGGACCACCCGCCGCGACACCACGATGTTCCGGCGCCGCTTGTTGAGCTTGATGATCTTGAACCGCAGCACCTGGCTCAGGAGCTCTTCCACGTTCTGCACCTGGCGAAGCGCGATCTGGCTCCCGGGCAGGAACGCCTCGACCCCGAAGAGATCGACGACCACGCCCCCCTTGATCTTGCGGAGGAGGCGCCCCTCGACCACCTGGTCGTTGTCGTAGGCCTCCTTCACCTTGTCCCACACCTTGACGAAGTCGGCGCGGGTCTTGGAGAGCTCGACCAGACCGTCCTGGTTCTCCATCTTCTCCAGGAAGACGTCGATGCGATCCCCGACCTTGATGGAGTCGGAGTCGGAGAACTCGTCGATGGAGATCACTCCCTCGGACTTTCCTCCGATGTCGACCAGGACCTCCTTCTCGTCGACGCGCAGCACGGTGCCGAGGACGATCTCGCCCTCTTCCAGGCTCCGCATCGACTCCTCGACCATCTCCAGCATCTGGAGGGTCTCGGCGTCGGGGGCTCCGTCCTCGTCCTCATCCCGGTTCAGGATGTTGACGGGCTTGGGCTTCTCTTCGGCGGCGGCCACCGGGGTGGTTTCGGTTTCTTCGGTCTCACCGGTGGCGAGGTTCATATCTTCACTCATGTCGGTTGGGGTCCTCCGAATGAGGGAGGACGCGCCCTGCGTCTCCCGCTCGGTTCGTGCGGCGGTTCCGGGACATCGGCGTTCGACCCCGTGCCGAACGTCGCCCGAACCCGCCTGGTTCGGTTATCCAGCGCCCATCGCCGGACCGGTCGCAACCCGGGACGGGCGCACGGTTCCCCCGGCGAATGCGGTTTGGGAACTCATGCGTCCGGATCCGCGGGTCTCCCGGTCCGGAACATCCTCCCGCGCGGGTCCGACGGCGCGGTACGGCGCGCCGCCCCACGGCCCCGCGGCCGCGAGCCCACATCGGGCGGGAGGGTCAATTCTTCTCGAACGCCCCCCGGCCCATGGCCACCAGCGCTTCCACCACCCGGCGGACCGCGGCCACCTGATCGGGGGCTCCAAGGGCGGTACAGTCTAGCACAACCGCGTCCTTTGCAGGGCGCAAGGGAGAGCTCTCCCGGCCCTGGTCCCGGGCGTCCCGTTCCCGGAGGTCCCGAAGCACCGATTCGAAGGTCGGGTTCCGCCCCTGGGCCTGGAGCTCGCGGTGCCGCCGGCGCGCCCGCTCCTCGGGGGAGGCGGTGAGGAACACCTTGGCCTCGGCGTCCGGGAGCACCACCGTCCCGATGTCCCGGCCCTCCATCACCACCCCTCCCGCGGCGGCCAGCTCCCGCTGCCAGCGCACCAGCTCCCGGCGCACCCCGGGATGGACGGATATGCGGCTCGCTCCGTCCGAGGCCCGGTCGGTGCGGATGGCCTCGGTCACATCCCGCCCTTCGATCTCCACCCGCAGGGTTCCGTCGGGGGCCCGCTCCAGCCGGAGCCGGGCGCGCCGCGCCAACCCCTCCGAGGCCCCGGCGTCGTCGGGAGAGACCCCGACCTCCTCCGCCTGCACCGCCAGGGCGCGGTACATGGCCCCGGTGTCCACGTAGAGGAGCCTGAGCTGGTCGGCCAGGGCCCGGGCGGTGGTGGTCTTCCCCACTCCGGCCGGACCGTCGATGGCCACCCGGATGGAATCGAGAGAGGCGGAACGTGCTGTCATAGTCTTTCTTCCAGGAGTTGGTTCAGGTTCTCCAGGAAGTACGGGTCCGAGGTTCCGATACCGGGGGGGTCGGCGATCTTCACCCCGCTCCGGCACCGGAGGCCGGCCACCAGAAAGGCCATGGCCACCCGGTGGTCCCCGAAACTCCGCACCACGCCTCCGGGAAGGGGCGTTCCCCCGCTCCCGGTGATCTGCCAGCCATCCTCGAGCAGGTTCACCGTGGCCCCGATGGCTCGAAGCCCTTCGGCCACCGCCTCCAGGCGGTCGCTCTCCTTCAGCTTGAGTTCCCCCGCCCCGCGCACCACGGTGGTCCCTTCGGCGAAGGCCGCGGCCACCGCCAGAATCGGGAGCTCGTCGATCAGCCCCGGGACGCGGTCGGGGCCCAAGGTGATCCCCCGGAGGGTCCCGGATCGCACCCGCGCGTTGGCCCGGGGTTCGATGTCCCCGGCCGGAGCCTCCCGGTCGAAACCCGCCCCCATCTCCTCCAATGCCAGGAATCCGGCTGTCCGGGTTGGGTTTACGCTCACCTCTTGAAGCAAGACTTGACTTCCCGGGACCAACGCCGCCGCCGCGCCCCAGAACGCGGCCGCCGAGGGATCGGCGGGGACGTGTATCGCAAACGGCTTGATCCCGAAGGGACCCTCGATCGCGATCCGGTCTCCGTCCACGGTGATCGGGTAGCCCCCCGCGAGCAGGAAGCGCTCGGTGTGGTCGCGGCTCGCCCCGCCCCCCTCGATGACCGTGGTCCCCTCGGCCTGGGTCCCGGCCAGGAGCAACGCCGACTTCACCTGGGCGCTTGGCACCGGCAGCTTCCAGCGAATCCCGCGGAGCCGGCCTCCGGTGAGGGTTACCGGCGGGTGGTCGCCGGGAGCTTCGGCTTGGGCCCCCATGAGCCGCAACGGTTCGAGCACCCGCTCCACCGGCCGGGTGCGGAGCGAGGCATCCCCGGTCAGGGTCGCGGTCATGGCCCGCCCGGCCAGGACTCCAAGCAGGAGCCGGAGCCCGGTGCCCGAGTTGCCGAGATCGATCGGCGACCGCGGGGCCTCGAACGACCCGCCGCGTCCCCGGAGGGTGACCGCGCCCGGCGTCTCCCCGTCCGCCCCCACTCCCAGGATCCGGAGCGCGGCCAGGGTATTTCGGCAATCCTCGCCGGGATTGGGATTCTCGACCACCGAATCCCCCGCCGCCATCCCCGCGAAGAGGTAGGCACGGTGGGTGATCGACTTGTCCCCCGGAAGCCGCGGCGTCGACCGGAAGGGGGCCACCGGGTGCGAGGCGATGCTCACGCGGGGGCGATCTCCGCGCTCACCTCGTCGAGGGCGCGGAGGAAGGCCTCGTTCTGATCCCGGGTGCCGTGACTCACCCGGAAGAAAGTGTCGGGGAGCCCGAACCCGGTGAGCGGTCGGAGAATGAACCCCCGGGCGAGGAGACCTTCGGCCAGAGGAGTTCCCGCCAGCGGCGCCTCGGCGAACACGAAGTTCGTGTGGGTGGGCTGGGTTCTCCATCCGCGATCGGCAAGGCCGCGGGCGAGGAAGGCGGTTTCGCTCCGGGCCAGGCGTCGGCTCCGCGCCACGTGATCGACGGCTCCGAGGGCGGCCAGGGCCGCGCTCTGAGCCACCACGTTCACGTTGAAGGGAAGCCGCGCCCGGTCCAGGAACCCGATCAGCTCCGGCGGACCGAAGCCGAACCCCACGCGGAGACCGGCCAGGGAGTGGATCTTGGAGAAGGTCCGGAAGACGATGACCGGCTTTCCGCGATCCAGGAACTCGAGGCCGTCGGGATAGGACGGGTCCTCCACGAACTCGAAGTACGCCTCGTCCAGGATGGTGAGCACACCGGGGGGCACGCGCTTCAGATAGCGATCCAGGGCATCGCGGTCGAACATGGAGCCGGTGGGGTTGTTCGGATTCACCAGCACCACGATCCGGGTGCGGGGGCCGACGGCGGCCAGCATCGCGTCGAGATCGTGGACGTAGGGGGATCCGGGGGGACCGGTGATCGCCTTCACCGCGCCCCCCGCGGCCTGGGCGGCCACCGCGTAACGGATGAAACCGGGGTGGGCCAGGACGAGATCGTCCCCCGGATCGAGCATGCACCGCACGGTGAGGTCGAGCAGATCGTCGATTCCGGCGCCGGCGATGGTCTCCTCCACCCGGCGGCCGTAGTGTTCGGCCAGGGCGCGGCGGAGGCGGGGGGAGCCAGGATCGGGGTAGAGCCGGGTGTCGGCGAGGGCGTCGAGCATGGCTTGGCGCACCTCGGGGGCGGGCCCGAGCGGGTTCTCGTTCGACCCCAGCTTCACGCAGGACGTGAGCCCGAACCGTTTCAAATCATGGAGGGTTTGCCCCGGCCGGTAGGGGGTCAGGGTCTTCACCGCGTCGCGAACGTGCATGGAATGGATTCCTCGGTGCCGGGGGTGGCCCGCCGAGTGTATCGGCCCGTGCCGGCCGGCTCAAGAGGCGGCGACCGCGTCGGGTCGATTCTCCCCTGGGCGGGGCTCGCCTCCCATCCGCGGGGCGGCTACAATGACTACCGGCGAATGCCCCGGCGGCGACAACCGGAATCCGGGGCGGGGAACGTGAACCACGGTTTCCGGGCGTGCGGCGCTCAGCGGAGGAGAGGGTCATGGGACAGGGCGACAGGCGGGCCATGGTGTTGGGTGGAAGTGGGCTGGTGGGCTACCAGGTCGCGCGGAACCTGGCCGCGCACATCGGGATCGAGGAACTGGTGATCGCGGCGCGCTTCCCCGGCGAGACCCGGGACGCGGTGGAGAAGCTCGCCGGGGAATTCCCGGCGCTCCGGGTCCGGGGGTTTCACGGGGACCTCTTCCTTCCCGGCGAACCGATTCCCGCCGGGGACGACGGCGAAGGCCAGCCCCATCGGCGCGACCCCGGGCTTCGCCGCCGCCTCTTCACCGACACCTATCGCGACTTCGACGGCGCCTACCGCGATTCCTTCCTGGCCCGGCTCCTTCTCCAGGAACGGCCCGACGTGATCGTGGACTGCGTCAACACCGCCACCGGCATCTCCTACCAGGACGTCTACACCTCCTGCCAGGCGGTCCAATCCGATCTCGACGCCCGGGAGAAGGGAGCGGAGGAGCTTCGCGAGGACGTCGAGAAGCTCATGGTCTCGATCTCCATTCCCCAGCTGATCCTCCACGTGCGGATCCTGAACCGCGCCCTGGTGGAGTGCGGCGCCCGCCTGTATCTCAAGGTGGGGACCACCGGGACCGGCGGCATGGGACTCAACATCCCCTACACCCACGGCGAGGAACGACCGAGTCCCCAGCTCCTCAACAAGAACGCCATCGCCTTCGCCCACAGCGGCATGCTCTTCCTGATGGCCCGGACCCCGGGGAGCCCCATCATCAAGGAAGTGAAGCCGGCGGCCCTGATCGGCTACCGGGGCGTCGAGTTCCGCGCCGCGGTGGGCAAGCAGTACCACCGCCGGGAGGAGGGCGACCGGACGGTCTTCGAACTGGGTGAGGCGAGCGAGCCCTACGTCCTCTACCGGCCCCGCCGGGTGGAGCTGGGGCCGACCCTGGACCTCACTCCCGATCCCACCGGCTACGAGAAGCTCCGCGGCCCCGACGGCACCGACCGGCTCCGGGTCCCCCTGGTGGACACCGGCGAGAACGGGCTCTTCACCCGCGGGGAGTTCGAGGCCATCACCTCCCTGGACCAGATGGAGTACATCACCCCCGAGGAGATCGCCGACGTGGTGCTCCTGGAAGTGAAGGGGGTCGGAACCGGCCGCGACGTGGTGAGCGCGATCGACTCCTCCGTGCTCGGCTCCACCTACAAGGCCGGACTCCTGCGCTCGGCGGCGGGTGAGATGCTGGAGCGGCTGGAGGCCAAGCACGGCGTGCCCTCCATCGCCCTGGGACGGCTCGGCCCGCCCGGCCTGGCCAAGCATCTCTTCGAGATCTACCTCTTCCGCCGGGCCTACGGAACCCTTCCCGCGGTCCTGGCCGAAGCCAAGGCCGGACCCAAGGCGGCGACGGACATCGCCGACCGCCTGATGAAGCTCCTCGACGACGACCCCCTGCTCACCAGCCTCGCCACCTCGGTGGGTATCCCCATCCTCTGCCCGGACGGAAAGACGCTCCTCCGCGGCCCCATGATCTCGGCCCCCCCCTACCGGAAGTTCCGGAGCGAGATCGCCATCACCCCGGAGAAGCTGGACGAGTACGTCGGCACCTGGGTGGATCTCCGCCCCTCGCGGGTGGCGTGGTGGCTCGAGACCCTGGCCCACATGGAAGAGAGCCGCTCCACCCGGGACGGGGAGAGCTGGGCCACGGCCCGGGTCAACCGCTCGACCTACTTCTCGGAACAGATCGAGATCGGTACCGCGGTGGCGTGGATCCTCAGCAACCAGGACGAGGGGTTCCGGGTCCTCTGAACGGCGTCGCTAGGACGCCGCCGCTTCAGGCCGACGTCTCGACCGGGTAGGACCCGAGCACCTGGAGGTGGGAGGCGATCTCCCCCGCCGCGGCCAGGGCGCGCTTCACCCCGGGGTCGGCGGTGTGACCGTCCACCTCGATGAGGAACGCGTGCTCCCACGGGCGGTGGCGGCTCTCGCGTATCTCGATCCAGGCCACGTTGGCCCGATGGTCGGCGAACACGGTGAGGAACCCGGCCAGCACGCCGGGACGGTTGGGGAGCACGCAGACCAGGGCGGTCCGATCGCGCCCGCTTCGCCGGGGGGCGGTCCGGGCCAGGAGGAAGAAACGCCGCCGGGGGTCGGGATCGTCCTCGACCGAGGACGCGGCGACCACCAGCTTCCGGCCGTCGGCCAGGCTCGCCGGGGCCAGGGCCGCCTCGCCCCGCCGGGTCACCGCCGCCGCCGCCTCGCGGGAGCCGGCGGCGGCGATCACCGTGGCCTCCGGATGGGCGGCCAGCCATTCCCGGCAGCGGGCGAGGGCACCGGGGTGCCCGTAGACCACCGAGGGCCGTTCCGCCGTCCGCGGGCCCTTCATGAGGACCGCGTATCCCCGGGCCAGCACGAACTCGCCGAACAGGGTCACCCGCGCGTCCAGGAAGAGGTCGAAGGTGTCGAGAGCGGGATCCTCGTCCCCCACTTCCCGAGCGATGAGCGCGTACTCCACCCGCCCGGTGTCGAGATCGCGGACGAGGTGGGCGGCGTCGACGTAGGCGCTCACCGTGGCCCCGGAGCCGAACCGGCGGCGGGTGGCCAGCTCGGCGAATCCCCCGGGGCGGCCGAGGTAGCCCACGGTGATGGGAGCTTCCAGGGCGCGGGAGGCGGAGATGATCTCGCGGAAGATCGCGGTCAGCGCCTCGGGGGGGTAGCGCCCGGCGTTCAGGGTCTCGAGCCGGCCCAGGATCTCCCGTTCCCGGCCGGGGTCCAGCACCGTGGAACCGGTGCGCGCCTTGAGTCCGCCGATGGCCCGCGCCGCCTCCGCCCGCCGGATGAGGAGCTCCAGGAGGCGGCGATCGAGATCGTCGATCCGGGTCCGGAGCCGGGCGAGTTGCTCGCTCATGAGGGGGGCCGGACGGACTCCTCCGATCTCGCGTCGCCGTCGTCCGAGTCGAGATCGGGCGCCGCGCTCCCGAGGTCCGGGGCATCCTCGTCGTCGAGACCGGACGGCGGATCCCCGCGGTCCGGATCGTCGTCGGCCTCACCGGCCAGCTCCGAAACCACCTCGAGGAACTCCGCCCGGTCGCCTTCCCGGTCCTCCTCGGGGATCAGAACCGTCGAGGCGCCGGCGCCCTCGTTCCCCGCCCCGCCGGCGGCCTCGGCGAACTCCGCCCCCGGCGCCTCGGGGTCGGGTCCCTCCTCCCCTCCGGGAAGAGGTACGGAGTCCGGCTCCACCCCGTGCTTCTCGAAGCGGGCCCGCTCGCTGTCGTCCCAGATCCCCGGCGCCTCGGTCCGGGCCAGGGCGGCGATCTCGTCCAGCCGCGGGAGATCGCTGAGCTTGGCCAACCCGAAGTAGTCCAGGAACTGCTGGGTGGTGCCGTAGAGGAGGGGACGCCCCGGTCCGGGATCGCGCCCCTTGATCATGATCAGGCTCCGCTCCAGGAGGGTGTTGAGCACCGCCCCGGCGTCCACCCCCCGGATCCGCTCCACGTCGAGCCGCGTGATGGGCTGCTTGTAGGCGATCACCGCCGCGGTCTCCAGGGCGGGGCGGGAGAGGCGGGTCTTTCGCTTCCCGGCCACCATCGCCTCCACCCACGGGGCGTAGCGCTCCCGGGTCACGATCTGGTAGCCGGTTCCGAGCTTCACCAGCTTGAAGCCCCGGGGCTGCACCTCGTAGTGATCGGTCAGGGCGTCCAGCACCGCCCGCACTTCGGGGACGCCCGTCCCCTCGTCGTCCACCGCCTTGACCACGGCGTTCACGGTCATGGGCTCCGCGGCGGCGAAGAGCAGCGCCTCCACCAGCGGGCTCAGCTCATGGGGTTCCATCCACGTCCTCCGCCCGCCCGGCGTCCTCGCCCTCGGGCCTCGTTTCCGGTTCGGGGGCGGGCGGGCCCGCCGCGCCCTGGCCGGCGTCGGGGTGCGGGACGGCGTCCCCCTCCTCCGCCGCGGTCAGAACCACCTTGCCCTCCCGCACCGGGTAGATCCAGATCTGTCCGAACGCCTTCTCCTGGGCCACCGCCACCCGTCCCTGCTTGGAGAGCTCGAGAATGGCCATGAAGGTCACCACCACGTGCATGCGCCGGGGAAACCGGGTGACCAGGTCCAGGAAGAGGGCGCGCCCGTGGCCCTCGAGCTCCCCGAGCACCAGGGCGACCTTCTCTTCCAGGGTGACGTCCTCGAGCTCCACCTCATAGAAGAACTCCTCCCCCACCCGGGCCAGCACCTCTTTCATGACCTCGATGAGGGCGAAATGGGAGACCGGCTCCAGCTCGGGAGGAAGATCGTTCTCGTAGCTGGGAACGAAGCCGCGCCCGTACCAGAGCCGACGCGCCTCTTCCTGGTCCTTGAGCCGGCGGGCGGCCTCCTTGAACCGGCGGTACTCCAGGAGCTGGCCGATCAGCTCGGCCCGCGGATCGTCGTCCTCGTCCTCGCCCTCGGGCCAGGTGGGAAGCAGCATGCGGGCCTTCAGCCGCATGAGGGTGGCGGCCATGACCAGGAAATCGCCGGCCACCTCGAGGTCCAGCACCTTCATCACCCCGAGCATGCCCAGGTATTGTTCGGTGATGTGGCCGATGGGGATGTCGTAGATATCGAGCTTGTCCCGGCGGATCAGGTAGAGAAGCAGATCGAGCGGTCCCTCGAAGACCGGAAGGCGGATCCCCAGGGGGCTCTTGAACTCGAACGCTTCCTCCTCGCCGTCCTCACCGGTCTCGGTGACCTCGCGGAGGGCGGACCGGGGATCGAGGAAGGTGAGCTGGACCGCCTCGGCGGGGACGTGCATGGCCGGTCCCATGGGGTAGATCGGCTCCACCGGCCGCGGGGCCTCGGCCTCCCCTTCGTCCGGTGAGCGATCGTCGGCGTCCAGAATCAAGGTGCGCGCCCTCCCCGGCGCTCGGCATTGGGTGGTTCGGCGGAAGGGCGCAGTCTATCGCCGTACCCGGTCAGGGTCAACGGCGGCGCGCGTCGGCGTCACGCATCGCCGCGTCGAAGCCGCGAAGCGCGGCCGGCGCTCCGGAGAGGTTGGTGGAGCTGACGGGGATCGAACCCGTGACCTCTTGTCTGCCAGACAAGCGCTCTCCCATCTGAGCTACAGCCCCACGAAGAGGTCCCGCCGGACCCCGGGTCCGGCGGCAAGGGCGGAAAGACTACCCGGCCCCGCCGGTCATGTCAACGAGGCTTGCGGGATGGACGAATCGCCGGGGCCCGGGCGGACGGTCACCCGCTTCCGGAGTTCCCGCCCCCCTGTGCTACCATCGTTTCCTTTTACGATCACTCGAGGGAGCCACCCCTATGTCAGATTCCATTCGCTCGCTGGCCGACGGGGCCGACACCGATCTAGACACCGAGGCGTCGGCGCTGGCCGCGCTGATCGCCGCCGAGGACGCCGCGCCGGTTCCGCCCCCCGCCGCCGTTCGCTCCGCCCTCCCCGAGAAGAAGCCCGCCGTGGGCCTTCACCGCCTTCTGGCCCGGGCCCTGGAGGAAGCGGGGGAGATCGACGAGGCGGAGCGGGTTCTCCTATCGGTCGCCGAGCGCCTGAATCAGGCCGGGTATTGGAAGGCGCTGGCGCGGGTCACCGCCCCCATCCTGGACCGGAACCCGCAGACCGCCGCGCCGCTCCTGGCCCGGGCCCGGGCCCAGGGAGGGGCGGAGGCGGTGGACGACGACCTCCTCGAGGAGGCGCATCGCGCCGCCCCCCGCCACGGGCTCCTGGCGTGGGAGACCGCGGAGGCCCGTCTCGCGCGCGGGGAAGAGCCTGCGGCCCGGCGCCTCGCGGCGGAGTCCCTCCCCTCGCTCCTGGAGGACAAGAACTACGCGATCGCCGACGAAGCCATCCTTCTTCTGGCCGAGGGGCCGGCGGGGCCGGTCATCGTGCGGTCCCTCCTCAAGAGCCTGGAGATCCTGGTCCGCCACGAGGTCTGGGACCGGGCCGACGCGCTCCTGGATCTCACCAGCCACGCGTTCACCACCCCGCGCGGGGCGGCGGTGGCCTGGCCGGTGATGAAGGAACTCTGGCGGAAGCACCCGGACCACGATCGCCTGCGCGAGGCGGTGGCCGAGGTGACCCGGGCCGCGGTGGTCGCCTATCCCGATCCCGGGGCCATTCTCCGCATATCGGAGATCGAGCGCCCCTCCCAGCCCGCCGAGGTCGTTCTGGCCCGGCTGGACACGGTGCAGGCCTACCCTCCCGGCTACTACGCGCGCCACTTCGGCTGGGGGATCGGGAAGATCCGGGACAACGACACCGAGAGCCTGGTGATCGATTTTCCGGCCAAGCCGCTCCACCGCATGACCGTGGGCACCGCGGCCAACGCCCTGGACGTCCTCCCCCCCGACGACCTCCGGGTCCAGATGCAGGTCCAGCCGGAGACGGTGCGGAAGCTCCTGGCCGAGGACCCGGCCGCGGTGGTCCTCCTGGCGCTTCGCACGCTGAAGGGCGGCCAGGGGACGCTCGACGACCTGAAGAAGGCGCTGGTGCCCGCCGTCCTTCCGGCCACCGCCTGGGCCGGTTGGTGGCGTACGGCCAAGAACGCGGCGGTCTCGGACCCCCGCATCGATTCCCGGCGGGCCTACGAGAACGCGTACCGGGTGGCTTCCGAGAGCGATGACGACGAGGTGGAGCTTCCGATCTGGAACGTGAAGCGCGACCCGATGAAGAACCTCGGCCTTCTCGACACCTTCCTCGCCCACTACCCGGACGAGACCGAACGGGTGCTCGCGGCCTACCGCGATCGGGTGGAGGCCCTCACCGCCCGCGCCTCGCTCCCCGCCGAGGTGCGGGCGGCGGCCGCGCTCTGGCTCCTGCGCGCCGATCCGCGGAGCGACGCGGCCCCCGAGGACTACGTGACCGCCGATTTCGATTTCAACGCCCTGGCCAAGACCGAGCAGGAAACCCTGCTCACCCGGGTGAACACGCTTCCCGCCCTGACCGCGGCCCTCGATTCCCGCGCCACCACCGTGCGCCGCGCGGTGTGGGCGCGGCTGGGCGACATGGGGGCCCGGGATGCGGCGGCCGCCGCCGCCCTGGCCGCCGCGGCCTCGCGCCCCGAGGCCGCGCTCTTCCTCTTCGAAGAGGCGCTCCCCGCCGGAGAACTGGGGGAGCCGGATCCCCTGCGCACCCACCTGATCCTGAGTGCGTGGCTGGACCTCCTGGAACGCCCCCCTCGCCAGACCCATCAGAAGCGCGCCCAGGGGTTCATGTCCCCCGGGTCCCCTCTGGGCCGCTGGCTCACCTCGGCGCCCCTCCCCGAGAACAAGGAGGGCGACTTCACCCTCCGGCTCAAGCGGTGGCAGGGCACGGACAAGGTGCGGTTCCCCCTGCTCGACTTCCTGCGGGAGGTGGGTCACACCGGGATTGCCGAGGAGGTGGAGGGACATCGCGCGCGCTCGGCGGCCCGGATCGCCGGCCGCATGGCCGCGGCGGCGGACACCGACGATCCCTACGGGGGAGACCTCGTGGTCACCCGGCCCACCCTGAACCGCCTGGAGGCCGAGCGGAGTCGGGTGGGGATGGAACTCAAGACGGTGATCCCCCGGGCCATCCAGAAGGCGCGGGAACACGGGGACCTCCGGGAGAACGCGGAATACAAGGCGGCCAAGGAGAAGCAAGCCTCCTACGCCAAGCGCTTCGAGGAGCTGGAAACGCTCCTCGGCCGGGTCCGTCTCATCGAGAACCTGGAGCGGGTGGAGGGGGTGGCGCTCCCCGGCACCCAGGTCCGGCTCGAGTCGGAGGATCCCGGGGGCGGGGAAAAGCCGCTCACCCTGTGGTTGCTCGGAGAGGGGGACCAGGACCTGGGCACGGGGGTGGTTTCCTACAAGGCCCCGGTCGGGAAATCGCTCCACGGAAAGCGGGTGGGCGACGTGGTGGACGTCCCCCGGGAAGGCGGATCGCACCGGTATCGGATCCTCGAGGTGACCGAGCGGTTGCCCTGAAGCGGCGTCCACGCCCCCGGTGGCCCGCCGGCCCCGGGGCCGCTATACTCGAAACCGTCGGCGAAGGATTTATCCGGAGCGCATCCGTCGCTCCGATCGAAGCAGACGCACGGAGGCTACCTCATGACCACCACTGAATCCGCTCCCGCGACGAAACCCACCGGCGCGGCGGACAAGCTCCGCTACTTCCGGCACTGTCACTTCAGCCCCGGGGAGCTCGCGCGGGTCCGTCAGTTCCTGCGCGACAACGGCCGCACCCTGATCCTCCCCTACGACCAGTTCATCGAGCACGACTCCCGCCATCTCGAGGCGGCCTCCGACGCCGGGAACCCGGATTACATCGTCCGCCTCGCGGTCGAGGGCGGCTACAACGCGGTGGCCATCCACTACGGGCTCACCAAGCGGTTCTGGTCCAAGTGGGAGGGACAGGTTCCGGTCATCGTCAAGATCAACGGAAAGACTTCCATCCCCTCCGACGCCCAGGCGCTTTCCGTGCCCACCTCCTTCGTGGAGGACGCGGTCCGCATGGGGGCGGTGGCGGTGGGCTACACCCTCTACTACGGCTCCCCGCGGCAGGACGAGGACATTCCCCAGCTCGCCGAGGTGCGCGCGGTGTGCGAACAGACCGGGATGCCGCTCATCGTGTGGGCCTATCCCCGGGGCGAGGCCATCGACCTGAAGGGCGGACGGGATTCCAACTACGCCATCGAGAGCGCGGTCCGCATGGCCACCGAGATGGGAGCGACCATCATCAAGGCCAACCTCCCCAAGGCGCCGCCCGAGGGGTTCGTGGACAACGCAAGGATTCCCAAGTACTACCGGGAACTCGAGCGCGAGTGGTCCAAGCAGAAGTTCGAGGATACGCTCCAGGAGCGGGCCACCCGGGTGGTGAAGGCTTCCCAGGGGATTCCGGTCCTGTTCAGCGGCGGCTCCCAGGTCGGAGACGACGATCTTCTATGGCGGGCGAAACTCGGAGTCCAGGCGGGCGCGATCGGATTCATTTTCGGCCGCAACATGTGGAAGCGCGAAAACACCTCGGCCATGGCCATCACCCGGAAGATCCAGAAGCTTCTGGATGAGGGCTAGCCCGCCGTTTCCCGTGGATCATCTAGTGAGGGTGGCCTTCGGGCCACCCTTCATCTTGGGGTTCGACATCGGAGGGGGAACGAACGGGCGATCGAGCGAGCCGAACGGCCGCCGGACGGGTCAGCCGGGACTTGAAAGATTCTTCGTAGTCGCCGTGGTTGATCGGTCGAACGTGGCGCGAATGCTCGAATCCTGGGAGTACTCCACCGGAACCGGGAAAGGGCCTTCCAGGCCGGCAAGACGGAACCAAGGTTACCGGGACCGGCACCACGCTCCCCGGTACCTCGGTATCCGATTTCTCCAATCGGCAGGCTCAGTCCACCAGCCAGACCGAGATCCCGTCGAGGGCGAGCAGGACGGGATCCTCTCGCGGGGGCTCCGCCCCGGCTTCGGATGTCCATGCGGGGTCGACGATTGACCCCGGGTCGTCGGAAGCGTCCAGTTCAGTGTAGTCGGCGGGAATCACTGGCATAGGCAATGTCGACCCGCACCCTGGGCCCGACCCCATGTCGGGACCCGCGGGGCCTCGGGCCATTCAACAGCAAGGGGCGTGCCGGAGTGCCCGCCGGATCGCCACGCCCGGTCCGGACGTGTTGACAACCCGGGCGCCGACCTCGACAATTCGGTCCCCCCGGGCCCACGTGATTTCCTCCCGGGTGCGAGCCGACCCGGCGCCGGAGTGGCGAAATTGGCAGACGCAGGGGACTCAAAATCCCCCGTTCGCAAGGACATGCCGGTTCGAGTCCGGCCTCCGGCACCACCTACCTTCCCATCGTCCGCCTCCCCTCAGCGGGAGAAGATCGCCTTGAGGAGACCCACGGTCTCCCCCTTCTCCTTCACCACCAGGAGCGCCGCCGCGCACACCCCGACCAGTTTCTCCGCCGTGCTTCCCAGAAACAGGGCGCCGGCCGTGGTCCGGCCCCGGCTCCCCACCGCCACCAGGTCCACCCGTTCGGCCAGGGCCATCTCGCTCACCGCCAGAGGGACGTGCTCGGCCGGGGTGTACTCGCAGCGAACCCGTGCGGCCTCGAACTTCTCCGCGGCCAGAAACCGGGCGAACTCCTCCTCGGCGTGTTTCCGCTGTTCCTCCGCGTACTCCTCCCGGCTCACCCCTGCGTAGGCGAACCCGTAGGGAACCTCGAAGATGTGGTGGCACAGCACCTCCCCCTTCCCCGGCGCCGACGCCTCGGTCAGGGCCAGGGCGGCGGCCACCGCCATCCGCGAGTGTTCGGAGAAATCGGTGGGGACCAGCGTCTTCCGGAAGTCGGGGCGGCCGTGCCGGGTCACCAGGAGCACGCTGCACGGGCACTTGCGGAGGAGCTTGGGAAACAGGGTGGCCCGCGCGAGCTGATGGGAAGGGATCCTCCGGCCCATGATGAGGAGATCCAGCTCGTGCTCCCGGGTGGAGCGCAGGATGTCGTCGAGGTCGGGCTCCTCCCGCTCGTCCACCGCGGCGATGTCCGCGCCGGCGCCGTCGGCCTCCCGGGCCAGCACCTCCCGGACCCGGGCGTCGAAGCTCTGCCAGCTCCCCTGCCGGGGGGCTTCCTCGGAGATCCCGGTGACGAAGATGTGTTCGCTTCCGCCCAGCCGCGCCAGCTCGCCGGCGTAGCGGAGCACCGATTCGTCGGCGGGTCCTCCGCTCAGGTAGGCGCCGATTCGCGAGAAGAGATTCATGACGACTTCCTCACCCGGGCCCCCACGCCCGAAAGGCTCAACACCACCACCGCCGCCATCGAAAGCAGGAACGAGGCGGCCTTGATGTCGAGGATCCCCTGAAGGGTAACGCTTTGTTGCCACAGTACGGTACTCACCATGCCCACGATCATGCCCCCCAGCGCCCCCCCCCGGGTCATGCGTTTCCACCACAGGGCGAGCAGGATCACCGGGCCGAAGGAGGAGCCCAGGCCCGACCAGGCGTAGGCCACCATGTCGAAGATGAGCTCCCGGTTGGTGAAGGCCAGAACGAGGGCCACGGCGGTGATGATGAGGGTGGCCGCCCGCCCCAGGAACACCAGGAACTCCGGCCGGTCGGGAGGTCGCCCCCGCCGGATCATCTTGACGTAGACGTCCTCGGTCAGGCTCGAGGTCGCCACCAGAAGCTGGCTGTCCGCGGTGGACATCATGGCCGCGACCGCCCCCGAGATGAGCATGCCGGCAATCCAGGGGGGGACCAGGGCCCGGGCCAGAAGCGGCATGACCTGCTCGGGGTCGGCGAGGTCCGGCCCCAGGATCCCCACCCCCATGAGCCCGATGAACGCCGCCCCCCAGTAGGCGACCAGCACCCAGGACATGGCGATCAGGGTCCCGTGCCGGAGATCGCGGGGCTTGCGGATGGCCATGTAGCGGGTGAGGAGATGGGGCTGCCCGAAATAGCCGAAGCCCCAGGAGAGCCCGCCCACCACGACCCCGAAGACGAACGCGTGACCGGTTTTCCCGGCGTCGATGGCCAGGAAGTCGGGACCGCGCACGGCCAGGGAGGAAACGAACCCGTCCCATCCCCCCAGGCGGGCGAAGGCGAGGACGGGGAGGAGCACCGCCACCGCGGCCATGAGCAGGCCCTGGAAGAGGTCGGTCCAGGCCACGGCCAGGAACCCGCCCATGATGGTGTAGGCCAGGACCACCACCGCCCCCAGCACCATCCCCCAGGCGTAGGACATGCCGAAGGTGGCGTTCAGGATCTTTCCCGCCCCCACGAACTGGGCTCCCAGGTAGGTGGTGTAGAAGAAGAGGATGATCACCGTGGCCAGGGCACGGATCGCGGCGCCCCGCCCGGGAAACCGGGCGGCCAGGAAGTCCGGGATGGTGAGCGCGCCGGCCCGGCCGGTGGCTCCCCGCAGACCCACGGCGATGAAGGACCAGGAGCAGAGAATCCCGAACCCGATGCCGATCACCGACCAGAACTCCGAGAACCCCAGGGCGTAGGTGGCCCCGGGTAGCCCGAGCAGGAACCACGCGCTCTCCCCGCTCGCCCGCTCGCTGATCGCGGCCACCCACGGACCCAGCCGCCGCCCTCCCAGCACGAAGTCGTCGAGGGAGCGCATGTAGCGCACCGTCACCGCTCCCACCACCAGCATGAGCGCGAGGTAGAGACCGAACCCGAGGAAGAGAGCCCACTCGGTCCCCGCGGTCACTTCCCGTCCTCTCCATCGCCGTAGTCCCGCCCGCGACTCCAAATGAAGTAGTAGAGGAGGACGAGACCGAGCAGAAGGAACCAGGAACCGAAAACGACCGCCAACGTCGTCCAAGGCATGTCGATCCTCCCCGGGTGATCCGGCCGCCCCCCGCGGCCCGTCGGGGCCCGAGCCGGTTTTCCGACGGGCTGCTATGCTCTCGCGGTTCCGGCCGGGCGCCCAGGACTATAACCCGGCGAACGCGCCGGTTCACAGGACCCAAGCGCCGCGGCCTCGGACGCCGCGTTGCGCGCGTGCGGAAGGAGCAAGGATGAACACGGTCGATCGCCTGCGCGTCCCCCCCGAACGGTTGCGCTGGTCCCTGGACGCCGCCGACCTCGGATTCGAAACCACCGACGAAGTGACCGCCGCCACCATCACCCCCGGCCAGCACCGGGCGGTGCGCGCGCTGGAGCTGGGGCTCGCGCTCCGGGGCCACGGCTACAACGTATTCGTGGCCGGCGACCCCGGCACCAATCGCTCGGAAACCGTGAGCCACCTGCTCGACCACTTCGACGATCCGCGTTTCTCCGCCGATGATCTCTGCTACGTCAACAACTTCCGCGATCCCGACAAGCCCCGGCTGATCCGGTTGCCCGCCGCAACGGGACGCGCCTTCCGCGACGCCATGATCACCGCGGTGCAGCGCCTCAGGGACGGCATCCCCCGCATCTTCCAGAGCGAGGTCTACGCCAAGCGGCGCAAGGCCCGCATGAAGCGCTTCGCCCAGCGCATGCGGGATCTGGCCGCGCCGCTCAAGGAGAAGGCGGAACCCGCGGGCCTGGTGCTGGTGGAGCTGGAGATGGGAGACCATGCCGAAGCCGACCTCCTGCCCCTGTTGGATGGGGAGCCGGTGGCCTTCGAGGATCTCGAGGTCAAGGTCGAGGAGGAGGGTTTCCCCCGGGAGGAAATGGAGCGCCTGATCCAGATCCGGGCCGGGCTGGCGGTGGATCTCCAGACCTTCAGCGAGGGAGCCAACCGGCTCTCGCGGGAAGCGGAAGTGGACCTCAGGAACCTCGACCGTCAGATGGCCCGCCCCTACCTGAACCTGGTGCTCTCCGGGGTCTATCGCGAGTTCGGGGAGATCTCCGGGGTGGTGGACTACCTGCGGGAGGTGGAGACCCACCTGGAGTCGCGGATGGCGCTCTTCCGGGACACCGCCGAGGAGGGGGACGAGGAGGCCGGTGAGGACGCGGTCGAAGGCCGGTCCGAGGCCGGCCAGACCGAGGAGACCCTGCGGAAGCTCAGGGTCAACCTCATCCTCGACAACGCCGATCTCGAGGGCCGGCCGGTGGTCTACGAGAACAACCCCAGCGTGGCCAACCTCCGCGGAACGGTGGATCGCGAGATGCGCCGGGACGGCATGCTGATCTCGGACTTCACCCACATCAAGGCCGGCTCGTTGATCCAGGCCCACGGCGGCTTCCTGGTGCTCCACGCCGACGACTTCGACGGCGAGGGCCGGAGCTGGGGGGTGATCAAGCGCGCGCTCCGCACCGGGAGCGTGCAGATCGAGTCCGAGGACGGGATTTCGGCCCCGGCGCTCCGGGCGCTTCGGCCCGAGCCGGTGCCGGTGGACGTGAAGGTGATCCTGATCGGCACCATCGACCTATACCAGGACCTGCTCTCGGTGGACTCGGACTTCCCCAAGCTGTTCAAGGTGAAGGCGGAGTTCGACACCGAGATGGAGCTGGGACCCCAGGCCATCACCGAGTACGCCTGCATGGTGCGCGGCATCTGCGACGAGGACGGGCTTCCCCCTTTCACCTCCGACGGCGTGGCCGCGGTGGTGGAGTACGCGGTGCGCCTGGCCGGACACCGGAGCCGGATCACCACCCGCTTCTCCCAGGTGGCGGACCTGGTGCGCGAGGCCGCCTTCTGGGCCGGCCGGCGCCACCGCGGGCGGATCACCGCCGAAGACGTCCATCGGGCCATCGAGGAGCGCCGCGCCCGGGTGAACCTCACCGAGGAGAAGACCCAGCGGCTGATCCGCGAGGACGTCCTCCTGATCGAGACCGAGGGGACGACCCAGGGGCAGATCAACGGTCTGGCCGTACTCGACACCGGCGACCACCGTTTTGGGCGTCCCTCCCGCATCACCGCCAGCGTGGCTGCGGGGACCAGCGGGCTCGTGAACATCGAGCGCCTGGCCAACCTCTCCGGCCGCTACCACGACAAGGGACTCCTGATCCTGTCCGGTTTCCTCCAGGAGACCTTCGCCGTCGACCGTCCCCTCGCCCTGTCGGCCAGCATCACCCTGGAGCAGTCCTACGACGAGGTGGACGGCGACAGCGCCACCACCGCCGAGATCTACGCGCTGCTCTCCGCTCTCGCCGGGGTCGGTCTCCGGCAGGACCTGGCGGTCACCGGATCCATGAACCAGAAAGGCCAGGTGCAGGCGGTGGGCGGGGTGAACGAGAAGATCGAGGGTTTCTTCAAGCTGTGTGCGGCTCGCGGGCTCACCGGGGAACAGGGCGTTCTCATCCCCACCCACAATCTCCCCCACCTGATGCTCCGCCCCCAGGTGGTGCAGGCGGTGCGGGACCAGAAGTTCCACGTGTACGCGGTGTCCCGGGTGGAGGACGGGGTGGAGCTGTTGACCGGGCTGGCCGCCGGAGAGTCGGACGCCGAGGGTCGCTTCCCCCACGGGACCCTCTTTCGCAAGGTCCAGGATCGCCTGGCCGCGCTGAGCGAGGCCGCGCGCGGTTACTTTCCCTGGGCGGGCCCGCCCACCGGCTGACCCCGGCGGGTCACCGGCCCGGGCGTCCGGCGCGCCTCGATCGTTCCGTCCGCCCTACCAGGCCTGGGCGCTGGCCAGCACCTGTTTGGCCACCGGGTGATCGGGCTGGTACTTGAGCGCGAGTTCGGCGAAATAGGCCGCCTCCTCGGAGTCTCCCCGTTTGAGGTAGTAGCGGGCCATGCCGACCATGGACTCCACGGAGCGGATGTCGAGCTTGCGGGCCCGGGTGAAGAGATCGAAAGCCCTCCGGTCCTCTCCCAGGAGAAGGTACGCCTGGCCGCGCAGCGCCTCCACGTCCGCGTTCAGGGGAACCACGTCCACCGCGTACTCCAGGGCACGCGAGGCCGCCTCGGGCCGGTCCGCGGCCAGCTCCAGGCGGGCCAGGGCCACCGCCCCGTCCCCCGCCCGGTCGGTCCGGGACAGGAGCTTCCCGTATTCCTGTCGCGCGGCCCCGGTGTCGCCCCGGGCCCCGAAGAGCTTGGCCCGGGCCGAGAGCGCGGTCAGGGCCAGGGGATAGATGTCCAGCGCCTTCTGGTTGTCGGCCAGCGCCGCGGCGGTATCCCCGGCGGCCAGGTGGAGGGAGGCCAGGGCGAGATACACCGGTGCGTCCCGGGTGTCCCCCGCCGCCGCCGCCTCCAGGTGCGCGAGCGCATCGCTCTTCCGCTTGGGGTCCTTCTCGGCCAACCCGAGCACTCCGAGGGCGCGCACGTTTCCGGGATCGGCGGCCAGCAGCTGCTTGGCCGTCGTTTCGGCGTCGTCGTCCTTTCCGAGCTGGAGTTGGGTCAGGGCCAGGGACTCCAGGAGCTCCCGGTCGCTCCGGCCCGCCTTGGCCTCCGCCTCCAGCCGCTCCAGGCGGTCCCGGCTCGGGGCGGGCCACACCTCCAGGGATTCCGCCTCCTTCCGCACCACGTCCAGGGCGTGGGCGGAGAACGTCTCATAGGACTCGCCGAGCACGTCCTTCACCGCCTCGGCAAGCGTCTTCCCCGCGCCGAACGCCTTCAGGAGACGCGGTATCGAATCCCATCCCTTGGTGGATACGATGTCGTCGATGATGAGACCGGCCTCGTGATAGGCGAGAAGGCGCTGGCGGAAGGCCTTGGGGCGGGTGAAGGCGAGGGTGAGGGAGTCGACCGGCACCAGCTCCCGGTCCACGTAGGCCCCCCTCAGGTTCTGGTCCCAGTCCTCGCCCCGCGGGTACTGCTCCAGATGGACGCTGAGACCTTCGGTGAACCAGAAGGGAACCTTCTTGCCGGTCATCCCCAGGGCGAGCACGTGGCCGAACTCGTGGCGGAGGATCTGGTTCCAGTTGCTGTGGCCGGCCAGGGTCCGCGGCGAGTCCATGGCGATGACGTCCCCGAAGCACACCGCGGGGATCCCCTCCACCCAGGGGAAACCGGTCACCCGCGCACTGAACCACTCGTGGGTGGGAAAGACCTCCACCACCGTGGGGACCCGGGGTTTCCAGCCGTGGAGGCCGGTGAGCTGGACGTAGATCGAATCCAGCCGACTCTCGAGGAGCGGCGCCAGGAGGGTGTCCGTGTCGTCGATCCGCAGGTCGAAGTGGGCGGTCCGTTCCGACGCGAAGGTGTCCATCTTGTCGAGGAGCTGGAGCTGGTTGTAGGCCCGGATGTTGAACGGATCCCCGTCGAACCCCTGCTCCAGGTAGGTCCGCGCGGAGGTCTCGTCCCCTTCCCGCATGTACAGAAGGCCGATGCCGATCAGGGCCGCGGGGTTCCCGGGATCCAGAGCCAACACCCGCCGGTAGATCCCGATCGCCTCGAAGTTCCGGCGGTTGGCCTCCAGCGCGCCCCCCAGATCCATGTACACGTCGTAGTAGGCCGGGTCCTGATCCAGGACCCGCTTCACTTCACGGCGATAGGCGGTGGAGTCCCCCTGGAGGTAATAAGCCGCGGCGGCGAGGGAACGGAGCTCCCGGTCGGTGGGATCCGCCTGGAGCGGAGCCTCGAGGGCGGCCATGGCCGCCTCGGGATTCAGCTCCCAGAGATGGATGCGGGCCAGAACCGCCGAGGCCCCGGCGTCACCCGGCCGGATGGCCAGGACCTGGCGCGCTCCTTCATCCGCCCGCGAAAGCTGCTGGTTCAGGACGGCCAAGCGGGCCGCGCAGAGGAGCACGTCGGGATGGCGCGGGGCGATCTTCCCCGCCGCCGCCAGTTCGTCCCCCGCGAGCCGGGCCTGGTACTTCTCCTGGAACAGCGTGGCGAGGGCGATCCGCGCCTCGAGGTAGTCGGTGGAATCCTCGTAGGCGACCTGCATGACCCGGGCCGCGCCCTGGTAGTCCCCCCGGGCCGCCGCCGCCCGGCCGAAGGCCAGGAGCTCGCGGGGATCGTAGGCTTCCGAGGGCGAGTAGGCATGGACCACGTCGCTCAGGATCGACTCCGCCGCCTCGTGCTTTCCCGTCACCGCCAGAAGCCGCGCCCGCTCCACCGCCGCGGGGTACGAACCCGCGGCCGCATCCTTCAGGAGCTCGGCCCCGTCGGCCGGCCGTCCCACCGCCTCGAGCGCCCGGGCCCGCGCGATGGCCGCCTCGTCCCATCCGGGGAAGCGCGAGAGCGCGTTCTGGGCCTCGACGTCGAGCTTCGCGTAGTCCCCCACCGCGGCCAGGGCGCCCAGGTAGCGGCGGAGGTGCATACGGGTCTCGGGCGAGCGAGCCCCGGCTTCCCCCTGGACCACCCCGCGCCAGAGGGAGACGGCCTCCGCCCACTTCCCGCCCGACTCCGCCACCAGCGCGTCCGCCGCGTCGTCGGCCCGGACCGGAGACGGGAGCCACGCTCCCCCGATCAGGAGACCGAGAGCCGCGAACAGCGCGGGCCTGGATACCGTCGCCCTGGAGATGAAGGTCACACCGCCTCCGGTTCGAAGAGGTTTCCGCGACCGAGGATCCAGTCCGGATCCCACCGGGATTTGATCTCCCGCATGGCCCGGATCCGTTCCTCGGGATACTGGACCGCCAGGAGCCCGCGCTTGAGTTTTCCCAGACCGTGCTCCCCGGCCACCCCACCGCCCAGGGCCACCGCTTCCCGGCACATCTCCCGGATCAGGCTCCGCGCCCGCTCGCGCTCCTCGCCGGTCCGGGGGAGGAAGTTCACGTGCGGGTGGCCGTTTCCGATGTGGCCGAACATGATCAGCTCGAGTCCGCTATCCACCAGCCGGCGCCGCCAGCCTTCCAGGAAGTCGGGGATCCGGGGGTAGGGCACCCACCAGTCGCTACCCGCCTTCCCACCTCCCTGTTCCCGAAGGGCCGCCACCTTCTCGTTCAGGGTGGCGGGAACGCGATGGCGGAACTCGCGGAGGCGGTGCCGTCCCGCCGGGTCGTCGGCCACCACCACGTGGTCCAGGAGATCGGGCGCCCCCGCCGCGGCCAGACGGGTCTCCAGGAGGTCGAGCCAGGCGACCAGCGCCCGGTCCCGCTCCGCCTCGTCCCGGTACTCCGCCTTGAAGGCGATGGCCGCTCCGGTGGCGTCGGGCCAGCGGATTCCCTCCGGGTTCTCCCCCACCAGGTCCAGGGAGCCGCGGTCCAGGAGTTCCAGGGAGCGGGGGACGAGCCGGGGGTCGCGGCGGGCGGCGACGGTGAAGGTCAGCGCGTCGAGCAGGCTGGGAAAGAACGCCAGCCCGGCGAAGTAGCCGGGGGGGAGCGGGATCAGGTCCACGGTGACCCGGGTGATCGCGGCCAGGGTGCCCTCGCTTCCGATCAGGAGATCGATTTCGTCCGTGGCGTCGTAGTACCCCGCGGTGGCCTTCTCCTCGGGGGGGCGACTCCCGGGGGGGCGGCGAAGCTCCCGGATCTCACCGGGCGCGGTGACCACGCGAAGCGCGCGCACCCAGCGGCGGGTGGGCCCGTAGAGGAGGGTGTCCTCCCCGGTGGCGTTCGTGGCCACGGTGGCCCCGAGACGCGCCTCGTTCCGGCTGGTGGGATCGGGTGGGTAGAGCCAGCCCTCCTGCTCCAGGGCCCGCTGGAAATCCCCCAGGAAGATCCCCGGTTCCGCGACGGCGGTCATCCCCCCGGTCTCGGGATCGGGCGCGATGTCCAGGAGCCGGTCCAGGTTCTCGGTGGCCAGGAGGATCCCCTCCTCGGCCGCGCTGGCCCCGGTAAGGCTGGTCTGTCCCCCCGCGAAGGTGACCGGCGCCCCGCCCCCCGAAGCGGCGGCCAGGATCGCCCTCACCTCGGTCTCGTCCTTGGGCCGGGCCACCGCGTCGGGGCGGCCTTCCAGCACCACGTCGCCGCGGTACGCGCCGTAACCCGGATCCCCGGGACCGATGGTGAGGCCCCGGCGGGCGAGATCCACGAGCGCGGAACGATCCCACATCAGCGCAAACCGTGTCGCGCGTTGAACGCCTTCACGATGTCGTCCACCTCGGCGTCCCCGTCGTGGATCTTGCTCAGGTCCCAGAGCTTGAAGTGAAATCCCTTCACCCGGTGGGGCGCGATCAGGTTCACGTCGAACTGGGCCACCCGCCGCGACCGAGGGCCCGACCGCACCAGGTAGGTGTTCCCGAACTCCATCGGTCCATGGGGAATCTCCGGCTCGTGCCCCTGGATCACCACGTCCACCGGGGGCACCCCGTTCATCCATTCCCCGATCTCGTCCTTGTCCCCGTGGGCCAGCACGATCACCAGGTCGGCCTGGGGGCGGAGGGTCTCGATGAGGGGAGCCAGAGCCTGGACCGGATCGATCACGGTGAGGCTGTCCGGGCTCCGCCCGAACGCCCCCGGCCAGACGTAGTAGAGGAGGGGATCCACGTAGCCGGTCACCGCCACCCGGTGCCCCTCCACGTCGAGCCAGCGCACCGCGGGAATCCGGGCCTGGATATCGGCGGGAAGCTTCACGTTCGCGCAGACCAGGGGGAGCACCTTCGAGGCCTCGTCGAGATACTCCACCCCGCGAATGAGGTCGGTCTCCCCCAGCCCCACCGCGTCGTACTTCATCATGGCCATGGTCCGGATCATCAGCTCCGACTTCTCGACCGCCAGGGTATCGGCGGGTCCGGGCGTGAAGTCTCCGCCGTCCACGACCACCGCGGGCCCCGGCAGGGCTCGGATCTTCTTGAACACCCCGCTGCGAAGAGCCAGTCCCCCGACCGGCTGCCCGTGTCAGGTGCAGGGGCGGAGCTCACCCCGGCTGTCGGTCTGGCTGGCCAGGGTGACCGTAAAGCTGAACTGGGAGTCGGGGGGAGCGGCGGTGAACGCGGTGTCCGCGGGCGCCGAGGCCTCGACGCCTCCCCTCCCCCCGAGCAGCGCCGTCACGGCCAGGGCGAGAGCAACGGTCCAACGTATGGAAAGGCGAAATGGCAAGGGGGACGGGAGCGAAGGAGTCATGATGCGCGGTCCTCGTGGAAAGATCATCGGCCGCCGCCCCGGGGGCGCGGACAGGGACCCCTCAACGATACACGATTTTCTCGATCTCCTCGCGCACGTCGTCCGGTTCCCGCCCCCGGGCCAGGGCGACTTCGCGGCTCAGGATGCGAAGCGCGGTGCTCAGGATCTTCCGTTCCTCGTAGGAGAGGGATTTGCGGAGGGAGAGTCGGGCCAGGTCGCGGACCGCCTCGGCCAGGGACGTGGGGTCGCCCTGCCCCAGGCGTTTCCGGTAGTCCACCACCCGCTTGGCCGAGCGCCGCTTGGCATCGAAGGTTGCCCGGCCGCGAAGCACCTTGAACACGTCGTCGATGGACTTCTTGCCGATGGGCCGCCGGAGTCCGGAACGATCGACCTGATCCACGGGGATGGTCAGCTTCATCTCCTGGTAGGAGAAACCGATCTCCAGGCAGGGCACGGTGCGGGTGGACAGCTTCCGTTCGAGGATGCGGTTGACCCGGCCCAGCCCGTACTTGGGATGCACCACGAACTGCCCCTCGACGTAGGGAAGGTTGGCCATGGCGTCCTCCACGGAGACCATGACCGCTTCGGGGGCGGGAGGGGCGGACGATCCCTTGCCGGATGCGCTCTTCTGCACCGCTTCGGCCGCCTTCTTCCTGGCCGCGCTCTTCGAGGCGACCGGGGCCGCCGTGGCGGGGGCCGACTTCTGAGGTTGCTTGGTCCGGGGCTTCGGCGCGGGTTTGCCGGCCTTCGTCCCCCGGGCCGGGGCGGCGGACTTGGCGGCGGAAACCCGGCTCTTGGAGGTTCCGGCGGCGCGACGCGGGGACGCTCCCGCGGCGGTTTTCTTGGAGATCTTCGGCTTGGACGTCTTCTGCCGGGAGGTGGTCTTCTTGGACACCGTTGGCCTGGACGCCTTCTGCCGGGAGGTCGCCTTCCTGGAAGCCTTCTGCTTGGAGGTCTTTCTCGCCGCGGAAGCGGGCTTTTCAGACCTCTTGGAGGCTGCCGCCACCTTCTTCTTGGATTTCCCGGACTTCCCGGAGCGGGTCTTGGCCGACGCGCTTCCCCCGGGTTTCCGCTTTGCGGAAGTCTTTGTCTTTTTTGAAGTTGACGCCTTGGCCACCGTGAATGCCCCTTCTCCATGGGGAAGCCCGGGCGGGGGTTCTCCGCCCAAGGCACCCTGTCCCGGCGCCCGGAGGCGATTCGAATCGCATTCGAGCCACCGACCGAAAACGCCACCCAAGGCTACACAAAGGAAGAGCGGCTGTCGAGCCCCGGCGTGACGGCCGACGACGAGAAGCCCTCCTCCCCCCTGGACAGGGGGAGCGGACCCTGCGGCGGGCCCGGATCCGCGAATCAGGGGGTGGGGGGTGCGGGATAGGCGAGGATGCTGAGCTGGCGGGCCAGTTCCCCGGCCACCCGCTGGAAGGCCGCGGTCTGCGGGGAGTCGGGGTGCCCCACCACCAGAGGGACGCCCTCGTCCCCCCCCTGCCGGATGGCCGGATCGATGGGGATTTCCCCCAGGAAGGGCACCTCGAACTGGCGGGCCGCTTCGGCCCCGCCCCCGTGGTTGAAGATCTCGTGGCGGCTCCCGCAATCGGGGCAGATGAAGTACGCCATGTTCTCCACGATTCCCAGGACGGGCACGTTCACCTTCTCGAACATGCGGACCCCCCGGCGGACGTCCTCCAGGGCCACATCCTGAGGGGTGGTCACGATCACCGCCCCGGCCAGGGGAGCGCTCTGGGTGAGGGTGAGCTGGGCGTCGCCGGTTCCCGGCGGGAGGTCCACCACCAGGTAGTCGAGCTCCCCCCACTCCACGTCGCCCAGGAACTGCTGCACCAGCTTTCCCACCAGGGGGCCGCGCCAGATCACCGGGGTGTCCTCCCCGGCGATGAACCCGAGGGACATCATGCGGAGACCGTAGCGCTCCAGGGGCACGAGCTTCCCGTCGCGGACGGTGGGGCGGGCGGTCTTGAGTCCCATCATGATCGGGATGGAGGGCCCGTAGATGTCCGCGTCCATGAGACCCACCCGGGCCCCGCTCCCGGCCAGGGCCGCGGCCAGATTCACCGCCACCGTGGACTTTCCCACCCCTCCCTTCCCGCTGGCCACCGCCACCGTGTGCCGGACGCCGGGGAGAAGTTCGGCGCCCATCGAGGCCGGGGCCTGGGGAACGCTGGAGGTCATCTGAACCTCGACCTCGGTCACGCCGGGGATCGCGGCCACCCGGGCCCGCGCCTGGCGTTCCATCTCCCCCTTCACCGGGCAGGCGGGGGTGGTGAGCTGGATGGTGAAGGCGACCCGCCCCTCCTCCACCCGGAGATCCCGGACGAAGCCCAGGGCCACGATGTCCTGGTGAAGATCGGGGTCCTCGATGCCCCGGAGGGCATCCAGAACGGATTCGGGACGAATGACGGGCTGTTCGCTCATGCTCACTCCTTTGGGTCACGTTCGGGACGTCAAATCCTATCACGATCGCTCCCCGGCTTCCCTCGGCCCTCATCCCCGGTTTCCAAACCACCCGCCCTCTCCTACCATGGGGTGAGGGTCCCCATCCGGGGCCCCGCCATTGGAGGCTTCGTGGATCGCACCGCGCAGATCGTGATCGTGGGAGACGAAGTTCTGGCCGCCGAGGTCGAGGACCGGAACGGCCCCCTTCTACTCGGCACCCTGGCCCGCCTCGGGACCCGCACCACCGCCCTCCGGGTGGTGGCGGACCGGGAGGAGGATGTCGCGCACGCGGTGCGGGAGGGGGCGACCGCCGCCGATCTCGTCCTGGTGACCGGGGGCATCGGACCCACCCACGACGATTGCACACGGCCCGCGGTGGCCCGCGCCCTGGATCGGCGCCTCGTCCCCCATCCCGAGGCCCTGCGTCGGCTCGCGGGGATCCTGGCCGCGGGCGCCACGATGGACGAGCGGGCCATGGCCGACCTCCCCGAGGGGTCGGATCTCCTCACCGCGCCCGGAACCGCCGCGTTCGGCTTCCGCGTCCTCGGCGTGTTCGTCTTCCCCGGAGTCCCCCGGCTCCTGGATCAACTCCTCACCGCCAACCTGGCCCCCCTCCGCGGCCGGCCCTGGGTCCGGCGCGAGATCGCCACCCGCCTTCGCGAGGGACTGGTGGCCGCTCCGCTCCGGGAATTGGCCGAGGCCTGGCCATCGGTCCGGTGGGGCTCGTACCCGATCCTCGGTGAGGAGGGTTGGAGTCTCAAGCTGGTGATCCGGGCCGAGGATGACGCCACCGCGCTCCGGGCCGAGGCGGCGCTCCGGACGGTCCTGGCCGCCGCCGGGGAGGCCGGTGGTTGACCGCGCCCCGGTTCCCCGTTTCCGGACAACGCCAAGGAGTCTCTTGAGTTGTGGCTCCGGCTCCGGTATGATAATCGGCTAGTGGGTCCGAAATTGGCTTTGGGTCAACGAGGCGGATCCTTTGCAATTGACGGTGCGCGCCTCGGGCATTTCTGGTTCGTCGGATCGTCGACCCCCGTTTCGTTTGGCGGAACCTCTCGACATTCCCCCGGATCGCCGCCCCGGCGTCAGAATCACTCCTTGACGGGTCGCGTACGTGAACAGTTACATCGACATCATCCTGCAGAACACCATCAGGACCCCATTCCTTCCGGCGTCCTCCCATTCGGGCCGGTCCCTCCGAGTGCGCCGGAAGCGTTCCCCGCGGAGGAAGCATGGATAGGCCTCGTGAAGTCGCCCTCTTCGTCGATTTCGAGAACATCCGCTACAGCGTGCTCAACACCTATCACCGGGAACTCTCGGGCTCCATGCTCATGGAGATCGGTCGCCGCTACGGGCTGGTGACCCTGGCCCGATCCTATGCGGACTTCGAGGAGCACCCCGAGCGGGTCCAACGCGACCTTCAGGTCTCGGGAATCAGCGCGGTGAACGTGGCTTCGCTCCAGGTCGGCGAGCGCCCCAAGGGGGGGGCGGACATGGAGATGTTGATGGACATCTTCGAGACCCTCCTCGACCGTCCGTTCCTTGGCACCTACATCCTGATGACCGGGGACCGCCGTTTCATCCGCATGGTCACCATGATCCGCAACCGCTACGGCAAGGAGGTCGTGATCGCGGGGGTCCGGGGCTCGGTGTCCAACGATCTCATCGAGGCGGCGGGCGGAAGCTTCGAGCCCCTGGAGTTCGAGCCGGTGGCCGACGACGAGCGACGGGACGCGTTCGTCCGTTTCGTGGACCGCCTGGAGCGTTCCAAGCCCTTTATCACCTTCAAGTACGTCTCCGCGGCCATGACGACCTCCACCGAGTTTCCGGGGCTGGCCGAGGACGAGGCCCGCGAGTTCGTGGCCCAGGCGATCCAGGAGGGATTGCTCCTCAAGCAGCAACGGCCCGACGGATACCGGGTCCTGCACCTGAACCGGGAGCGGCCGGAGGTGGGCGAGATCCTGGGGGGCGGCCGGGGATCGAACGGGACCAGCGACCACGAGGAGGGGGACTTCGAGGACGAGGGCTACCTGGAGGAGGATGAGGACTTCGAAGACGAGGACTTCGAGGACGGGGACGACGAGGAGGTGGAGGACGACTTCGAGGACGAGGACGACTTCGAGGACGGGGACGAATTCGAGGATGATGAGGAGGATGACGACGACGAGGAGGTGCCGGGAGAGATGATCGGGGACGCCGACGACCCCTCGGAGGAGGCCGGGTCTCCGGGTGAGGGGCAGGAGGCCGACGACCGCAGCTGGAACCGCTGAGCCCCCCCGGTTCGAACCCCCCTCCGGCGCAGCCGCCGTTGCCCGCGTCCCCGCGCCCCCCTATACTCCCCCCCTCGAACCGACCCCAGTTCTCAGACCCCGAATCCAGGAGAACGCCGCGCATGAGTTCCTTCCCGGGTTACGATTTCTTCCAGCTGGACGATCTCCTGACCGACGAGGAGGTGATGGCCCGCCAGGCCGTCCGCGACTTCGTCGACGCCGAGGTGCTCCCGATCATCGAGGGCGCCTACGAACAAGGGCGTTTTCCCCTGGAGCTCAAAGCGGGTCTGGCCGACCTGGGGGTGTTCGGCTCCAACCTCCCCGCCGAGTACGGTTGCGCTGAGATGAGCAACACCGGGTACGGCCTGGTCATGCAGGAGCTGGAGCGGGGGGACAGCGGCCTACGCTCCTTCGTCTCGGTGCAGGGAGCCCTGGTCATGTACCCGATCTTCACCTACGGGACGGAGGAGCAGCGCCGCGCCTGGCTCCCCCGGCTGGCCAGCGGCGAGGCGATCGGAAGCTTCGGGCTCACCGAGCCCGACTACGGATCCAACCCCGGAGGCATGGTGACCCGGGCCCGCCGGGACGGGAACGAGTGGGTGCTGAACGGCGCCAAGATGTGGATCACCAACGGCGGCATCGCCGACGTCTCCGTGGTGTGGGCCAAGGACGAGGACCAGGTGATCCGGGGCTTCCTGGTGGAGAAGGACCGCCCCGGCTTCTCCGCCCCGGAGATGACCCACAAGATGAGCCTCCGCGCCTCGGTGACCAGCGAGCTGGTGCTCCAGGACGTGCGCGTCCCCGACGCGAACCGCCTCCCGGGGGCCTCGGGACTCAAGGCCCCCCTCTCCTGCCTCACCCAGGCCCGCTACGGTATCGCCTGGGGGGCGATCGGCGCGGCCATGGCCTGCTTTCATGCCGCTGTCGAATATTCCAAGACGAGGATTCAATTCGACCGCCCCATCGCTTCCTTCCAGCTCACCCAGGCCAAGTTCGCCGACATGTTCACCGAGATCACCAAGGCCCAGGTCCTCTGTCACCGCCTGGGCCGGCTGAAGGACGACGGAAAGGCCACTCCGGTCCAGGTCTCGATGGCCAAGCGCAACAACGTGGCCATAGCGCTCGACATCGCCCGGGTGGCTCGGGAGATTCTCGGCGCCAACGGCATCTCCACCGAGTACCCGATCATGCGCCACATGATGAACCTGGAGTCGGTGAAGACCTACGAGGGCACCCACGACATTCATACCTTGATCCTCGGCCAGGAGGTCACGGGTATCGCCGCCTTCGCCTGAGCCGCCCCATGAATCGCCGCGAGGCCACCCCACCGTCCTTCCCCTATTCGGAGGCGGCCCTGCTGTTCGGGATCGCCCTCGCCGCGCGGGTGGCCTACCTGGCTTTCTACCGGACGAGCCCCTTCTTTGCCGCCCCCATCCTGGACTCCGCGTTTCACGACCGCCTGGCTCGCGCCTTCGCCTCCGGGGAGCTGGCCGCCGGCGCGCCCTACTTCCGCCCCCCCCTCTTCCCCTGGCTCCTCGGCGTTCTCTACGCGACGTTCGGAGCGGGCCCGTGGCCGGGTCGGATCCTGGGGGCGGGCCTGGGAAGCCTCACCGCGGTGGCGGTCGGGGTCGCCGCCTTCCGCCTGGGCTTCGCCCGCCGGGGACGATGGATCCTGGGGTTGGCCGCCGCGCTCTACGCTCCCGAGCTGTTCCTGGAAGGGGAGCTTCTGGGCGCGCCCCTGGCCGCCGCGCTCACCGCGTGGGGTATGGTCCTGGCCCTGGCTCCCGCCCCGCCCCCCGAGGCCTCGTACCGTTCCTCCGCCGACCCCGGCCGCGGGGCGTGGCTCGGGGCGTCCGCGCTCTGGGCGGCGGCGGCTCTGGCCCGGGCTCCCCTGGCCCTCCTTCCCCTCGGAGCCTCGTTTCTCGGCCTCGGCGCCCGACGCGGTCGCGCGTGGCGCGCGGCTGCCCCCATCCTGGTGGCCGCGCTGATCTGGACGGGGCCGGCGCTCATCATGGCCGCCCACGGGGCCGGGCTCCGTTTCCCCTCGACCCAGGGGGGCGTCAACCTCTACGTGGGAAACCACCCGGGGGCGGACGGGCGCGGGGTGAGCGCCCCCGCCCTGGGACCGGTGGGGGGATGGCGGGATTTCGCCGACGCCTCGGTGCGCGCGGCCTCCGCCGCGGTGGGCCATTCCGCCACCCCGTCCGAGGCCTCCGCGTGGTGGAGCCGGAAGGCGCTCGCTTTCTGGCGGGAACATCCCGGCCCCGCGCTTCGGACGACCGCGGCCAAGGCCCTGTACCTCTTCCACGGTTTCGAGACCCCGAACAACCGATCCATCTACGAGGGGCGTCGGGACGTGCCGTGGCTGGGCGCGATCCTCTGGAAGCTGCCGATGGCCTACTGGCCGAGCGGGCTTCTCTTCCCGCTGGCCCTGGTGGGGGCGTGGTCGGTGCGGCGCCGCCGGCGATGGCGACCGGTCCTCCTGGCCTTCGTGACCGTCCTGCTTCCCATGGTGTTCTTCTTCGTCTGCGCCCGGTTCCGGGTCCCCACCCTGGCCCCGCTGGCCCTCCTGGCCGGTGCGGGAACCGCCGCGCTCTTCGCCGGCCGGAACCCGGGACGATGGACGGCCTTCGCGGTTCTCTATCTCGTCCTGAACGCCCCCTGGCCGGGCGCGGTCCGCGAGGACCCGGCGCGGGACGCCCTGGCCCGCGGCGAGGCCGCGCTCAACGCCGGGCGTCCGGCGGAGGCGGAGGCGGCCTACCGGCGCGCCCTCGACCTGGATCCCGGGGAGGGACGGGCGGAGCTGGGCCTGGCGGTGGCCGCGGAACGGGAGGGAGACCTCCCTCGCGCCTTGGCCGGAGTGGAACGCGCGGCCGGCCGCCTCCCGAAATCCTGGGAGGTCCAGGCCGCGTGGGGGCGGATTCTCGAGCGGATGGGCCGGAAGGAGGAGGCGGTGAGCCGGCTCCAGGCCGCCGCCGCCGACTTCCCCGAGAATCCGGAGCTCTGGGGTCGGCTGGGCCTCCTCCTCGAGACCCTGGGCCGAACCGGCGCCGCGCGGGAGGACCTGGAGCGGGCGGCGCGGGCGGGGAGCCGGGACCCGGAGGTATGGAACAGCCTGGGGCGGTTCCGCCGGCTGGCCGGGGATCGGGCCGGGGGACGCTCCGCGTGGGATCGCGCAATCGATCTGGATCCCGGAAGTTTCAAGGCGCGCTTCAATCGCGGCCTCCTCTCGGCCGAGGAAGGGAAGCGCGAGGCGGCGCTGGACGACCTATCCCGGGCGCTCGCCGCCGCCCCGGACTCCGCTTCCGCCGCCGGGGTCCGGCGGGCCCTGGCCCTGGCCCGCAGTCGGTTGCCTTGACAGCCGTTGAGTCCTCGCCTAGACTGCGTCGATCATCCGCCGTGGCCAAGCAGTGCGGCGGTAAGGGCTTGAACACCTTGTTGCCGTGCCGCGGCATACCCTCCTCAGGAAGTCAACGAGGCGCCCTCGGGCACTTCGAGCATCCCGGCATTCACCAGCAAGGTTTCGTCGAAGCGATACGGTTCCGAGCCGCGGATCTCCGCCCTCGAACGGGTATCGCGCGCCGGGATCGGGCAGGGGGTGCCTCTCGGCAGAAGTTCCGGATGCGTCAACCGCCATATAAGGGGGACTGGGTTCCATGAGACTGCGCTCGCTAACCATCATCGCCATCCTGGGGGTGGGGGCAGCCCTCTCCGGCTGCCAGGCCAACCGGGAAATGCAGGCGGAGCTGGTCAATCTGAAGAGCAGCACCAAGAAGCAGCTCGACCTGCTCAAGCAGCAGAACGAGTTCCTGAACCGGAAGCTGAACTCCTTGACCACCAAGGTGGACGATCTCACCAATGAGAATACGGCTCTCTCCGACCGGCTCGCCACCTACGCCAATCGGCCCGAAGAGGTGAAGTTGGAGATCATCAGCGAGGTGAACACCCGGTTCCAATCCATCGCCGAGAGCCAGAAGCAGTTCCAGCAGGACGTGACGGACCAGTTCGCCCAGGAGACCCAGAAGCTGGACCAGAAGCTCGATGCCCAGCTCGCGGACATGAACAAGACGCTCAACAAGCACACCGCGTTCGTGAAGTTCGTGGCGTCCGAGCAGGATTCCATCAACCGCGTGTTCGCCAACCGCTTCGACAGCCGCCCCTGGTACCAGTCCATCATCGGCAAGTGGGAAGACCGCGAGCGCCAGGCCGGGGAGACTCCCTGATCTCCGCGCTCGGAAACCGAATTCGGCCGCGCCCGGCGCGGCATCGCGCCGGGGCCCGGGTCGTCCGGGCCCTCGGCTTTCTCCTCCTCGCCGGGGGGCTCGGCGCCTGCGGCGGATCCCCCCGGAGCGAGGCTCCGCCTCCCCCTACCGGGTGGGCGGACACCCTTCTCGCCCATCGCGCAGCCAAGGACGCCTACTTCGGGGAGCCGGGTTCCCCTCTCACCCCGGACCAGCGGGCGGCGTTCCGGGGGCTCCACTACTTTCCCGTCGATCCGTCCTTCCGGTTCGTGGTCGATCCCGACCGGTCCGCGGCCGGTGCCCCCGACACCCTGATGGACACCATGGGAAACGTTCGTCCCTACCGGGTGGCGTTCCGGGTGCGCCTGGTCCGCCAGGACATCCCCTTCACCCTGACCGTGTTCCGATCCGGCGAGGACCCCTCGCTCTTCCTTCCCTTCCAGGACGCCACCACCGGGCGGGAAACCTACGGGGTGGGCCGTTACGTCTACGTGGAGTCCGGGCCGGACGGGAAGGTGGTGGTGGACTTCAACACCGCCTACAACCCCTACTGCGCCTACAACGACCGGTGGGCCTGTCCCCTGGTGCCTCCGGAAAACCGGGTGCCCCTGGCGGTGACCGCGGGGGAGATGAAGTACCACGACTGAGCGCCGGGGGCGGTCAGTCCCAGGCCCGAAGCTGCTCCAGGTCCTCGAGGATCTCGTGGAAGGTGTGGTAGGTATGGATCCGGCCGTGGGCGCGCCGGATGATCCGGGCCACCCCCCGGGGAAGCCACTCCAGCTCCGCGCGGTCGTAGTCCTCGTGCCCGGTCATGATCTCGAACAGCACCTGTCCGGCGCTGCGAAGATCGAAGGCCCGGCGATCGGAGCTGTTCCCCCCCCGGCTTCCCCAGAAATCGAAGAGCTTGGGGGTGGGTGATTCCGCGTCCCCGGTGAGGATGATGTTGTCGGTGTGGAGGTCGTCGTGGAGAATCCGCTGGTCGTGGACGTAGGCCATACCGCGGCAGATCTGGTAGAAGATCCGGAGCCCGAAGAAGAGCGGAGCCTGATCGGAGCGGCGAAAGTGCCGCCGGATCACCTGGGAGAGCCGCGGGCCCTGCAGGTATTCCACCAGGAGGAAGTAATGGCTCTCCCCCGCGATCTCCACCCGGTCCACGTTGTAGTAGTTGATGATGTTGGGATGATGCAGGCGGACCAGCACCCGGGCCTGGTTGAGGATGGATTTCCGGCGCTTGACGTTGGTGATGAACTTGATGGCCTTGAGCCGGCCGTCGAGGCGGTCCTTGACCTGGTAGGTGACGCCTTCCCAACCCACGCCGATGCGGCCCTTGACCACATAGCGTCCGTTGATCTTGCTTCCGGTTTTGAGGGCGCTGATATTCACGGATAGACCGTCTGCAGGGTGTTCGCGTCGGGGAACGAGCAGCGATCAGTGTAGGCGGAGAAGCGGGGCGGCGTCCACCGGGAACCCCACCCGGCCTCTCATTTCACCGGCTCCGGGGCCTCGGGAAGCTCCCGCCCCACCACCGGGGCCAGCCGGGCGACCTGCCCCATCAGCTCCGCGAACATATCCGGGACCAGGGCCTGGTACCCGTCGGAGAGCGCGGTCTCCGGCCGGTGATGGACCTCGATGATCAGGCCGTCCGCCCCCGCCGCGATGGCCGCCCGGGCCATGGGCACCACCTTCTCCCGCTTGCCGGTCCCGTGGCTGGGGTCGGCGATGATGGGGAGGTGGCTGAGCCGCTGGACGGCCGGGATGGCCGAGAGATCGAGGGTGTTCCGGGTATGGTCGGCGAAGGTGCGGACCCCGCGCTCGCAGAGGACCACGTTGGGGTTCCCCTCGCTCACCACGTACTCCGCGGCCAGGAGCAGCTCGTCGATGGTGGCGCTCATCCCCCGCTTGAGGAGGACGGGGAGCCGGGACCTCCCCGCCCGCTTCAGGAGCGAGAAGTTCTGCATGTTCCGGGCTCCGATCTGGATCATGTCGGCGTACCGCTCGACCAGGTCCACCCCATCGGTGTCCAGGGCCTCGGTCACCACCGGGATCCCCACCTCTTTCCGCACCCGGTCGAGAATCCGGAGCCCCTCCTCACCCAGGCCCTGAAAGGAGTAGGGCGACGTGCGGGGCTTGAACGCCCCCCCGCGCAGGATGTGCGCCCCCGCCTCCTTGACCGCCCGGGCCACGGTCAGGGTCTGCTCATAGGATTCCACCGAACAGGGGCCGGCGATGATCGCCAGGGCCCGCCCCCCGAACTTCACCCCTCCCACGTCCACCACCGTGTTCTCCTCCCGCCATTCCCGACTCACCTGCTTGAAGGGCTTGGAGACCGGGATGGCCTCCATCACCCCGGGCAGGGACTCCAGCTGGTTGGGGTCCAGGCTCCCCTTGTTGCCGGTGATGCCGATGGCGGTCCGCTGCTCCCCGGGGATGGGGTGGGGAGTGAGACCGAGGCCCCGGATGGTTTCCACCACCTGCTCGATCTCCCGGTCGGTGGCCCCTTTTTTCATGACGATGAGCATCGCTGTCTCCTCCTGGCGGATCCAGGGGTCCGCCGGCCGGGTTTCCGTTCCAGCATGTCGTGACCGCGCCCGCCCCGCTCCAGAACCCGGAGCGGAGCATTGTCCGTCCGCTCCCACTCGGAGCGCAAGCCGGCCAGGGCGCGTTCCAGGCGCGCGATCTCCGCGCGCACCGGCCCCGCGTTGGCGGCAAGGATCTCCATCCAGAGCTCGGGGGGGACGCGGCCAGCCGGGCCCATCCCCGAAACCCCGGCCCGGCCGAGGCCAGAGCCTCGGGGTCGCGGGCGGCCAGGTCCCCCACCAGGAGCGAGGCCAGGATCTGGGGAACGTGGCTCACCCGGGCCATCATCCGGTCGTGCCGGACGGGGGTCGCCCGGAGCGGACACGCCCCCACCGCCCGCGCCATGGCCTCCACCCGCTTACGGGGGCCCGCCCCCCCTCCGCACACGAACCAGCCCGCTTCCATGAACAGCCCGGGATCGGCCTGGGCCGCCCCCCCCGGCGTCCGCCCGGCCATGGGATGGCCGGGGACGAAGCGATCCCCCAGGAGCCGGCGGCCCCGCCGGGCGATCTCCCTCTTCACGCTTCCGGTGTCGGTCACCGCCTGGCTCCCGGGACGCGCGGCGAGCCGGGCGAGAAGTTCCAGGTTGGCGCCCGGGGGGGCGGCAAGGACCACCAGGTCCGCCCCCTCCGCCGCGCTCTCGAGGCTGGCCGACCGGCACGCCGCCCCCCGCCGCCCGGCGAGGCGGCGGGCCCCGGGGTCGGGATCCCAACCGGCCACCGGCCACCCCCGCCCCACCAGCGCCCCGGCCAGGCTTCCTCCGATGAGCCCAAGGCCGAGGATCGTGACCCGCGGCGGGGCGGGCCGGCTCATCGCCGGAGCTCCCGCACGAACGCCTCGGCGCGGCGGACGCGGGAGCCGGGATCGGGCTCCTCCCCCAGGGCGCGAAGGAGGGCGCTCCCCACCACCACCCCCATGGCCGGAGGACACACCGAGCGCACCTGCTCGGGCCGGGAGATGCCGAAGCCCACCACGAAGGGCTTGGTCATCACCCGGGCGGCGTGGGCCAGGTACGCGGAGAGCGCGGCGGGGAGCGCGTCCCGGGCCCCGGTGACCCCGGTCACCGAGACGCAGTAGTTGAAGTCGGTGGAGAGGGCGTCGATCCGCCGGAGACGGTCGTCGGAGCTGGTGGGGGCGGCGAGAAAGATCCAGGAGAGCCCGGCCGCCGCGGCGGGGGCGTGGAGCGCGTCCGCCTCCTCGGGCGGGAGGTCGGGAACGATGAGACCGTCCACCCCTGCCCGCGCCGCTTCGCGGAAGAAGCGGTCGGGTCCGAAGGAGAGGATCGGGTTCAGGTAGCCCATGACCACCAGAGGGAGCTCCGAGCGTTCGCGAAAGGCGGCGGCCAATTCCAGGATCCCCGCGTGAGTGATGCCGGCGGCCAGCGCGGCCTGGGAGGTGCCCTGGATCACCGGACCGTCGGCCAGGGGATCGCTGAAGGGAAGACCCAGTTCCACCGCGTCGGCGCCCCCTCGCTCGAGGGCGGAGAGGAGGTCGACGGTCTCCGCGGCCCGCGGCCAGCCCGCGGTGAGGTACGGGATCACCAGGGGGCGTTCGCCCGCGCGCGCGGCAAGGGCGCGAAGCCGCTCACTCATGGTGTCCCCCCAGGTCCAGAAGCCGGCTCAGGGTGGGAACGTCCTTGTCGCCGCGCCCCGAGAACGAAACCACCACCGTGCCGTCGGGACCGAGCTCGGGACCGAGCCGCTCGAGATGGGCCAGCGCGTGGGCGGTCTCCAGGGCGGGGATGATCCCCTCCAGCCGGGAGACCTTCACGCAGGCGTCCAGGGCTTCCCGGTCGGTGACCGAGACGTACTCGGCGCGGCCGGTGGCGCGCAGCCAGGCGTGTTCCGGACCCACCCCCGGATAGTCCAGGCCGGCGGAGATCGAGTGTACCGGCGCCACCTGGCCGTCGGCGTCCTGAAGCAGCATGGAGCGGGTGCCGTGGAGCACCCCCGCCCGGCCGTAGCCGAGGGTCGCGGCGTGACGCCCGGTGGCGATCCCCTCCCCCGCCGCCTCCACCCCGACGAGCCGCACCGGATCGTCGAGGAAGGCATGGAAGAGTCCCATGGCGTTGCTGCCTCCCCCCACGCAGGCCAGCGCCGCGTCGGGAAGACGGCCGAGGGCGGCGATCGCCTGCTCCCGCGCCTCGCGCCCCAAGACCGATTGGAAATCCCGCACCATGCGCGGGTAGGGATGGGGCCCCACCACCGATCCGATCACGTAGAAGGTGTCGGCGACGTTGGCCACCCAGTCGCGGATGGCCTCGTTGGTGGCGTCCTTGAGGGTCCGGCTACCCGAGGCCACCGGGACCACCTCGGCCCCGAGAAGCCGCATGCGGAAGTAGTTGGGGGACTGGCGGGCCACGTCCTCCTCCCCCATGTACACCCGGCACGTGAGGCCGTAGCGCGCGCATACCGTGGCGGTGGCCACCCCGTGCTGGCCGGCCCCGGTCTCGGCGATGATCCGGGTCTTCCCCATGCGCCGGGCCAGAAGCACCTGTCCCAGCACGTTGTTGATCTTGTGGGCGCCGGTATGGAGGAGGTCCTCGCGCTTCAGGAGCACCCGCGCCCCCCCCACCGACGCGCCCAGGCGCGGGGCCTCGGTGAGGGGCGTCGGCCGGCCGGCGTAGCCGGTGAGCGCTCCGGTCCACGCCGCCTCGAAGGCGGGGTCCCGCCGGGCTTCGGCGTAGGCCGCCTCCAGGTCGGCCAGGGCCCCCATCAGGGTCTCCGGCACGAATTGTCCACCGAAGTCGCCGAAATAACCTCGGCTATCGGGGCGCTCTACCAGGGCCATGTGTCTTCCTCCGGCGGCGCCAGCCCGGCCAATCGCCCGAGCGCCCGCCGCACGAGTTCGGGATCCTTCACTCCCGGCTCCGACTCCACCCCGCTGTTCAGATCCACCGCCGCCGGACCCACCGCCTCCACCGCGGCAAGAATGTTCTCCGGGGAGAGCCCCCCGGCGAGGATTACCCGGAACCCCCCCGCCACCGCCCGCCGGGCCGCGCTCCAGTCCGCGGGGCGGCCGGTCCCCCCACGGGCCGCGGGCGAATACCCATCCAGGAGCACCGAAAAGCCCCGATAGGGCTCGAGAACCCCCGGATCGAAGCCCGCACCGGCGGATACCGCCTTCACCACCGGGAGGCCGTACTCCCGGCAGGTCTCCGGGGATTCGTTTCCGTGGGCCTGGATCGCGCTGAGCCGGATTGTCGCGGCCAGCCGCCGCACCGCGTCCGGGGCGAGATCCGCGGTCACCCCCACCCGGGCCACGCCGTCGGGAAGGCCGGCGGCGATCTCCGCCGCGCGCTCCGGGGTCACCCGACGGGGGCTTTCGGGAACCAGGATGAAGCCCACCGCCTCCGCGCCCGCGGCCACCGCGGCCAGGGCGTCATCCACCCGGGTGATGCCGCAGATCTTCACGAAGGGGCGTCTCATCGCGCCCCTCCGGCCAGGCGCACCGCCTCCAGAAGCGCCCGGGCCTTGTGCCCGGTCTCCTCGAATTCCCGCTGGGGGTCGGAGTCGGCCACGATCCCCGCCCCGGCCTGGACGCTCACCCGCCCGTCGCGCACCGTCATGGTCCGAAGCGCGATGCAGGTGTCGAGGTTCCCGGAGAAATCGAGATAGCCCACCGCCCCCGCGTAGATCCCCCGGCGATCGGGCTCCAGCTCCTCGATCAGCTCCATCGCCCGCACCTTCGGCGCCCCGCTCACCGTCCCCGCCGGGAAGCAGGCGTACAGGGCGTCGAGGGCCCCGAGCCCCGGACGGAGGCGTCCCGAGAGCCCGCTCACCAGGTGCATGACGTGGGAGTAGCGTTCCACCACCATCAGCTCCTCCACCCGCACCGTGCCGGTCTCCGCCACCCGGCCCAGGTCGTTCCGCCCCAGATCCACCAGCATGACGTGCTCCGCCCGCTCCTTGGGGTCCGCGGCCAGGGCCTCGGCGCGCCGCTCGTCCTCCACCGGATCCATGCTCCGCGGGGCGGTGCCGGCGATGGGCCGGTAGCGCAGCCGGTCCCCGGTCACCTGGAGGAGCGGCTCCGGGCTCGAACCCACCGCGCTCCAGCCCTCCAGCCGGAGAAGAAACATATAGGGGGAAGGGTTCACCGCGCGCAGCGCGCGATACAGCTCCAGGTCCGAGGCGGCGCTCTCCACCGTGAAGCGCTGGCTCAGGACCACCTGGAACACGTCCCCGGCCACGATGTGCTCCTTGGCCCGCCGGACCCGGTCGCGGAAGTCCTCCGGGGACAGGTTCGCCCCGGGTTCGGGGAGAACCTCGCCCGGCGGCCCGTCGGCCGGCGGGGCCCCCGGCGCATAGAGCGCGCGCTCCATGGCGTCGAGCCGGTCGGCGGCGCGGTCATGGACGACACCGGGGTCCTCCCCTTCCCGGCGGCAGGCGTTGGCCACCAGGGTGAGCCGCCGCCGCACGTGGTCGAACACCGCCACGTCCTCCAGGAAGATCAGGGTGAGATCGTCCTCGGGGGACCGGGGCTTGGCCCGGTCGGGGAGGCGCTCCACCCATCGCACGGTGTCGTAGCCGAAGTACCCCACCGCGCCGGAGGTGAAGGGCGGGAGCCCGGGCGTCCGGACCCCGCGGTATGCGTCGAATATCGCCCCCAGGCGCTCGAGGGGCCCTCCGGTGAGACCCCGGAAGCGGGAGGCGTCCCGTCCCTCGATGACGAGAGCGTCTCCCCTCGCCTTCACCACCAGGAATGGTCGCCGGCCCAGGAAGGAATAGCGCCCCACCCGTTCCCCGCCTTCCACGCTCTCCAGCAGGAACACGTTCGGTTCGTCGGCGGCCAGCCGGTGGAAGGCGGCCACCGGGGTCCACCAGTCGGCGGTGATCTCCCGGGTGACCGGGACCACCGCGGAAACCGCGGATCGCGCCGCGAACTCCTCCCGGCCGGGGCGCGGGCGCCCGGGGCTCATCGGGCGATCCCCTCGGCGAACACCGCGGGTTCCACCCGCCGTCGCACCCAGCGCCGGAACTGGCCCGCGGCCTGCCGGGTCAGGAAATCGAGCCCGCCGAGGTACCGGGTGCGGTGAGCGCGGGCCGCCGTCTCCAGTTCCGTCGTCGTCCCGCCATAGGCCAGGTCCACGATCGCGGTCCGGGACCAGTCCGCGCCGGCAAGCTCCGGAGGCAGAGGGACCGACGCCCCCAGCGGAGTGGCGTTCACCACCGCCGCGAACCGGGCCGGCCGGATGGCCCCGGGAGGGCCGACGAATTCCGCTCCGAACCGCACCGCGCTTTGCCGGCCACGATCGGGGTCGCGGTTGAAAACCGCGGCGGAATGGCCGAGGCCCCGAAGCGCAGCCAGGACCGCCGCCGCCGCCCCTCCGGCCCCCAGGACCGCCACCCGCGCTCCCGGGGCCAGGTCCAGCCCGGCCAGAATCTCCTCCGCGGCCTCGAGATCGGTGTTCGCCCCCCACAGCACCCCGTCCTCGCTCCACACCGTGTTCACCGCCCCCACCCCCTTCGCCCCGGGTTCCAGCCGATCCACGAGCTCCGTCACCCGCGTCTTGAAGGGCGCGGTGACGCTCAGGCCCCGGAGCCTTCCATCCCGGACCCAGGCCACCACCGGCTCGGCCTCGGTGGATTCCAGGGGGAGGTAGAGGGCGCGCTCTCCGGTCCGCTCGAAGGCGTGGTTGTGGATCCGCGGGGACCGCGACGCGCGGGCGGGGTTCCCCAGGACCCCGAAAAGCCTCGGGTCGGGGGGGAGCCGGTCCAGGCGATAGACCCGGGTGGCCTCGATCGCGGTGGGCTGGCCCGCGGCGGTGGCCCCCCGGCCCGAGGCCACGAAAGTCATCGCATTTCCCTCCAGCGCGCCGAGAATGCGGGAGGCATGACCGATCCATCCCTGGGCGAACACGGTGAAGGGAACGGCGGGGGCCGCGCCGGTCTCCCGGATCAGGGCGAGGATCCATTCATTGACCTCGAAGCGGTCCGCCACGGCCACCAGCTTGTGGAGGGCGGCGGGGTGGCGGCGAAGGGCCGCCCACTCGCCGACCAGCGCATCGGGGTCGTCCAACCGATCGAGGCGGTGCCGGCTCACCCATCGCAACTCCTTCGGCACGCCGGTCGCCTCGGCGTCGCCGGCGTCCAGGTCGGCCGCCTCCACGTCCACCGCGGCGAAACCCGCCTTCACCGCGGCGCTCAGGATCCCCGGCGGGCGGGGGCGCGCCCCACCCTCCCCGGGAGAGCGCCAGGTGAAGACCCAGCTCCGGCCGGCCGCGCCGGCCAGCTCCCGCCACGTCTCCCCCGCCGCCTCGCCGGACGCCAGGAGGTCGGCGCGAAGCTCGACCCACTCCACCTGGACGGGAAGCTCCCCGGCCAGCCGCCGGACTTCCGCCACCCGGTCGGCGTTGATGCTGGCGCACAGGCGCCGCTTGCCTGGTTCCATCGATCCTCGTCCCTCCCGCCGGGGCCGCCGGGACGCGTCGCCCGCCGGGGGGAAATGGAAAAGGCCCCTTTCCGAGGGAAAGAGGCCGGTTCGGGCTCGCGTGGGGAAACCTGGGGTTACGCGCTCCTTCCCGCTCCGGCCCGACGCCAGACACCGGTCGGCCATCCACTATAGCCATGAAACCCGGAACGGAACGCGATCATCTTCGGTCTCCCTGCGATGAAATGGAAGGACACAGTCTATCACCGGGAAGGGGGCGGGTCAATTCGGGGCTCCCTCCCGGCGGCCATCGCCTGGTTGAGCCTCCCGCTCCGGAAGGGCTCCAGGTCCAGGGTCACGTAGCGGAATCCGGCCGCGCGGACGGCAGCCGCCACCCGTTCCCGCAGGACAGGATCGCCGAACCTCGACCACGCCTCGCCGGCCAGCTCGATCCGGGCGACCTCCCCGTGGAAGCGGACGCGGAGCTCGCTGAACCCTTCCCGGCGAAGCGCCTCCTCCGCCCGCTCCACCCGGCCCAACCGCTCGGAATCGATGGCGGTGCCGTAGGGAAACCGGGACGACAGGCAGGCCATGGCCGGCTTGTCCCAGGTGGGAAGTCCCAGGCGCCGGGAGAGCGCCCGGACGTCGTCCTTTCCGAACCCGGTCTCCAGGAGCGGGGCCCGCGCTCCCCGTTCCCGGGCCGCGGCCATCCCCGGCCGGTGATCGCCAAGATCGTCGGCGGTGGCCCCGTAGACCACCACCGGAAGATCCATCTCCTCCGCCGCCTTGAAGCAGTGATCGAAGAGCTCGCTCTTGCAGAAGTAGCAGCGGTTGGTGGGGTTCTGGGCGAAGCCGGGGCGGTCCAGCTCGTGGGAGGCGACCCGGAGATGGGGGACCCCGATCCCCGCGGCCAGGTCCTCGGCCTCGCGGCGCTCCCGCTCCGGGAGGCTGGGGGAAACCGTGGTCAGCGCCACGCACCGCTCTCCCAGTGCGTCCTTGGCCAGGCGGAGCAGCAGGGTGGAGTCGACCCCCCCGCTGAAAGCCACCACCACCCCACCCAGGGATTCCAGGTCGGCCAGGACGCGGCGGTGCTTCTCATCGAGATCGGTCAAGGGGGCGCTCCTCGGGATGCGGTCAGGGGCGGATACGGTACGAGGAACAATGCTAAACTCTACCGGCTCGCGGATCAAACCAACCTTTTCAGACCGGATCGAGGAGCGCACGACACTCGGATGAACCCTCCCCACACCACCGGCCCCGAGCGCAGGCTCGCCTTCCTCTTCCTCATGGTTTTCGTGGTCGCCATCCTCGTCCGCGGCCTCTACTGGCTCGAGGTCCGGAACCTCCCCCTCTACCAGGAAGCGACCGGCGACGCCGCCACGCACCTGGCCATGGCCCAGGAGCTGGCCCGGGACGGGCTCGGGGCCCCTCACGGCTCGCCGTACACCCAGGCCCCCCTCTACCCCTTCTTCCTGTTCGTGACCCAGGCGACGGGGTTGGGACTCGGGGGCGCGCACGCGATCCAGTTCCTCCTGGGGGCGACGGGGGCGGTGCTCCTGGCCCTGGTGGGGTTCCGGCTGGCCGGCTTCACCGGAGCGGCGGTGGCCGGCCTGGGGGCAGCCCTCTACGGCCCGTTCGTTTTTTTCGAAGGGGAACTCCTCTCGATCTCCCTGGCGGTGTTCCTGATCGAGGCGGCGCTGGCGCTCTGGGGCCGGCGGCGAACGGCGTTTGCCGCCGGGGCGGCCCTGGGCCTCGCCGGCCTCGCCCAGCCCAACCTGCTCCTGGCCGCCGGCGCCCTGGCGTTGGTCGCGGTCGCCGCCCCCCGCCGGCTGGGACTTCCCCAACGCTCCGCGGCCTGGCTCCTCCTCCTCGGCGTCCTCGCTCCCCCCGCGGCCACGGGACTGCGAAATCTCGCGGTGTCCGGGCAGCCGGTCCTCGTCTCGGTCAACGGCGGCGTGAACTACTACATCGGGAACAACCCCTCCACCGACGGGACCTTCCACCTTCCCCCCGACTCCGGCCTGCTGAACCGGCCCGAGGGTCTCTTCACCAGCGCCCGCGAAGCGGCGGAGGAATCAACCGGGCACCCCATGTCCGCGGCCCAGGTGGATCGCTGGTGGGGGCTTCAGGGCCTCGATTTCTGGATCACCCAACCGGGGCGCGCCCTGGGACTCTTCGCCCGGAAGGTTCTCCTCGCGGTCAACAATTTCGAGGTGCCCAACCACTACGACTTCGGATACTTCCGCGGGAGGGCCCCGGTGTTGCTGGCGCTCCCCACCCTGGGCTGGCTCCTCCCCCTGGGCGGAGTGGGTTTCCTGCTGGCGCTACGACGACGCCGGATCCTCCTCCCCCTCGGTTTCCTGGCGGTCCTGGTTTCGGTGGCCTTGTTCTTCGTCACCGCCCGCTACCGCCTCCCCCTCGCGATATTCCTCTGGCCGGCGGCGGGTCTGGCGGTGGAACGATTCGCGGCCTGGCGCCACGTTCCCCGGCGGTGGGGGCCGCTGGCCGGAGCGGCCGCGCTCTACCTGATCCTCGCTTTCGTGCCGCTGGTGAGGGGCGGGGACACGCGAGCCCACATGATGAACCTGGAGGGGGCGGCGCGGTTGGAGAAGGGGGACGCGGCCGGCGCCACCGAGGCCTTCCGGAAAGCGGTGGATGCGGATCCGGGGAACGCGGAGGCCTTGAACAACCTCGGAAAGATGCTGGCCCGGCAGGGCCGGAGCCAGGAGGCGATGACCTTCTACCGGCGGGCCATGGAGGCCGACTCCACCCAGGCCGAGACCTACTTCAACGTCGAGGATCTCTACCGGCAGGCCGGGCAGCCGGTGGACGCCCTCCACGCCCTGGACGCCCTGGAGCGGGCGCGGGGGGGACGGATCGACGACGTGGCCGGAACCCTTGCCTACCGGCGCGGAGTCAACCGCTGGGCCCTCGGCGACACCGTAAAGGCCCTGGACGACCTCGAGGAGGCGGTCAAGCTCTCCCCCGACGTCCCCGGTCCCTGGCTCACCCTCAGCGTCCTGGATCGGAAGCTGGGCCGCCTCGATCGCGCGCTCGAGTCCGCCGACCGCGCGGCCGCCCTTGCCCCCACCTCCCAGGAGGCCGCCCTGGTGCAGGCCGCCGCCCTCGCCGATGCGGGGCGGGATTCCGCCGCGGTCGTGGCCTACCAGCGGGCCGGCGGTCTGGGGGACGTCGACAATGAGTTTCACTACCGACTCGGCATGGCCCTCGAGGCAACGGGGCGGACCGAGGAAGCGGTCTCCGAATTCCTGGCCGCCAACGAGCACCGTCCCCATCCGGCCGCCCTGTGGGAGTTGGGGGGCATCTACGAGAAGCTCGGGCACGCCGACGAAGCCCGCACCGCCTACCAGGCCCTGATCAAGGTTCACGCTCCCCAGGCGGACCGGGCCAAGGCCCGATTGCAGGCCCTGGGTCCCCCTGAGAAGCGTGGCCCCCGCTAGCGTCCCGGGATGAGCGCCAAGCGGGTTGCCGCCGTTCTCCTGGGAATCGCGCTCCTGGTCGCGACCCGGACGTGGACCGGCCGCGAGTGGGCCGGCCACCCCTTCGACGCCTACGCCCCCCGGTGGTTCCTCATGCTGGGGCCCGGCGAAGCCGGGTTCTACCTCCGGTATCTGGCCGGGGGTACGGCCGGGGTCCTCGCCCTGGCCTGGGGCATGCTGCCCGCGATCGGGCGCGCGCTCCCCCGCCTCGAAGGGATCGGTTCCCGGCGCGCGGGGGACCTGATCCCGGCCGGGCTGGCTGCGGTCGCGGTCCTGGCCATCGCGGTGGTCGTCCTCCGGGGCCAGGTGGTGACCGACGACGAGTACGTGTACCTCTTCCAGTCGCGGCTCCTCGCTCACGGCCGCGCGGCCTGGCCGGCCCCGGTCGCTTCGGATTTCCTGGTGAACGTGTTCGTCCAGGTCAAGGACGGCCGTTGGTTCGGCCAGTACCCTCCGGGCCACCCGCTGATGCTCCTTCCCGGCGTGCTGCTGGGATGGCCGCGGCTGGCGCCGGTGGCCCTGGCCGCGGCGAACGTGCTCTTGATCGGCGCCCTCCTCCGCCGGATCGCCGGAGGGGGCTGGGCTCGGGCCGGTGCCGTGCTGGTCCTCCTCTCTCCCCTCTTTCTCCTCACCGGAGCGACGCTCCTCAGCCATCCCTCCTCCACCTTCGGGCTCGCCCTGGCCTCGTGGGGTGCGGTGCGGGCGACGGAAGACGGCCGCCTCCGCTTCGGGCTGGCCGCGGGGGCCGGTCTGGCCCTCCTCCTCCTAGCCCGGCCCTACACCGCGGTCACGCTCGGCGCATTTCCCGCCACGCTCCTTCTCTGGGCGGGGGCGCGCCGGGGCCGCGGTCGCGCGTTGGCCGGGGCGGCCGCCGCCGGCGTCCTCGGGGTGGTCTTCTTCCTGCTCTACAATGCGGGGGTAAGCGGAAACCCCCTGGTGACCGGCTACCAGGCGGTTCGGGGAAGCACGATGAAGGAGTTCGGGTTCGGCACCATCATCCCGGGCCTCATCGTCCACACCCCGATTCAGGGTCTCAAGAACGTATTGCTCCTGGCGGTGCGGTTCCACTTCTGGGCCTTTGGATGGCCTCTGGCGGTTCTCCCCGCGGCGTGGGCGTTCTCGAGCCGAGGCGTCGACACGCCGCCCGCGGCAGGACGATTGAGCGAGACCCTGTATGCCCGCGCCGCCGCTCTCATGATGGGGGTGGGTCTCTTCTCCTATCTTTTCTATTGGTCCATCGGAGTGAACGACACCGGCCCGGTCAAGACCTACGAGATCCTCATCCCCTTCTGCGTGTTGAGCGTCATCGGTCTGAAGCGATGGAGCGAACGGCGGGGCCCGGCCGAACCCGCGGCCTGGGTCGCCGCGTCGGTCACGGCCGCGTTCCTGGTCTTCTGGCCGCCCCAGGTCACCCACCTCCGGGCGCTGACCCGGGCGGTGGCCGAGCCGTACCGGGCGGTGGCCGCGGCGGTGGAACCCCCGGCGATCGTGTTCACCGAGGGGGTCCAGCCCCCGGAGCCGGTGAGCTGGGTCTTCGGCACCCCCGACCCCCGCCCCGACCTCTCCGATCCGATCCTCTTCGTGCGCGACCTGGGCGGTCGGAACCGGGAGTTCTGGGAGGCGCACCGGGAGCGGCGTCCCTACCTTCTCCGCTACAATGAGGGACGTTTCCAAGTGGTGCCCCTCTTCCGGAAAGGAAATCCGTCGCGTTGATCGTCGCTCCCTCCCGCCGGCCGATCTTCCTCGTCGTCGTTCTCCCCGCGATCCTCTCCGCGTGCGGGGGGGACAACCCGGGCGCGCCCAAAGACCCCCAAGCTCCGGCGCTCGACCCGATCGGCGACGTGACCCTCATGGAACAGGAATCACGATCGATCACCATCACCGCCGTGGACGCCGACGGGGACAGCTTGGTCTTCTCCGCGGTCGGTCTTCCTCCCTTCGCCCGCCTGGTGGATCCGGGCCCCGCTCGGGTCACGCTGACCCTGGAGCCCAAGGTCGGCGATGCGGGCGGGTACGGCCCGGTATGGATCCGGGCCGCCGACCGCACGCTGGCCGACTCGGTATCCCTCCGGGTGACGGTGACCGCGGTCGCGTCCAACCCGGGGGCGCTCTTCTACGAGCCGCCGTCGTTCTGTATGAGCGAGGGCGCCGGCGAGGACACCCTCTTCGTCTACAACCTGGAAGCCGACGATCTCTACTGGCACCCGGTGCACGCGCCGCCGGGCGCCCAGGGGTTCGCCGACCGGATCGTGGCCGGCCATTCCGTCCTTCCGGTGGTCTGGTCCTGGGCCCCCGACGGTCCCTACCCCGTCCTCGACTCCCTGGTGGCGCTCACCAACGATCCCCAGCGCCCGCGGGTGACCGTGCCGGTGCGCTACGAGGGAGCCTTCGCGCCCTTCGACATCCTCCCCCCCGACCCGCCCATCCTCCTGTATCCCGCGGACGGCGCGGTGTTCAAGGTCGGCGACGGCATCACCGCGGTCTGGAGCGAGCTCAGCGACTGCTCGGGGATCGATCACTACCGGTTCGAGATCTCCCTCACCCCGGACTTCCAGAATCCGGTGTTCAAGGCCAACCTGAGCCGGAGCTTCGCCACCATCGACGTCCAGCCGGGCGATGAAGGGAAGGCATATTGGCGGGTCTACGGAGTCGACGGGGCCAGGCTGAGCGGCCGGCCGAGCGCGGTTCGTTCCTGGACCGTGATCCCATGAGAGATCGTTCCCCGCTCCCGCCGGGTTGGATCGTCCCGGCGCTGATCGTCATCCTCGCCTCGATCGTCGCGGCTCCGGGCCTGGCGACCCCCCGCGACTCCGAACCCACGGAGCTCGGCATCCTCCAGTGGCGCGGCTACGAGCAGCAGTACCTCTGGCGCATGGAGTGGCAGCCAGTGGCCCGTCTCTCCGACGGGACCTGGTCCGCCCTGCCCGACGGCGGGATCGGACCGGTGGACACCGTGTTCGCGCCGTCGGACATGGGGATCTTCCTCCCCCGGGAGTGGTCGAGCTCTCCCTGGGGTTGCGACACCCTCAGCGTGGCGGTGGGACGCTGGGAACCGGGAACGGTGCCGGTGGACACCCGGCTGGACCACCCGGTGGCGGGAACCACCCGCGAAGCCTGGGAAGCCTGGAGGCTCGACGATCCGGCCGCGGTCTGGCACTCCCCCGGCCGCCCGGCGGAGCTGGCGGAGGCGCTCTCCGGCCTCGCCCACGACGCCCGGCGGGTGGTGAACCGGGATCTCCCCCCCGGTCTGGAAATCGATCCCGAGGTTCCCTGGACTCGTGAAGACCTGAGGTTGGGCGCTCCCCTGGAAGATGGAAAGCTGGAGCTGGTGGGACGGTTTCGGGGGGCGGTTCGGCTTCGAGGCGGCGGCGCCTCCTCCGAAGCGGTGCTCCACTTCTGGGTCTCCGCCGCCGGGGGGACGCGCACCTTCCGCTACGCGCTGCTCGACCTCCCCCGGGCGGGGGCGGCGCGTCTCCACCGGGAGCGGGTCGCGGTGTTCCAGGGTCCCGGTTCCACCCAACCGATCGTGGTCTTCCGGGAGACGTCGGAAGCCGGCCGGAGGACGGTGATCCTGGACCTGCTTCCCTCGGGAACTTTTCAGAGCGTCCTGGCCACCCCCTGGCGGGGATGCACCCAACCGTGATCCCCCCGCCTCAGTAGCTCCGGGCCCAGACCACCCGCCCGCGGCTCGGCTTCCCGGTGACCATGCAGACCCCTTCCTCCTCCGGGGCGTCGAAGGGGATGCACCGGATGGTGGCCTTGGTCTCCTCCTTGACCCGGGCCTCGGTCTCGGGAGTGCCGTCCCAGTGGGCGAGATGGAACCCCCCCCGAGCGGCCAGGCTCTCCTTGAAGGTCCCGTAGTCGTCCACCCGGTGGGTATTGGACTCGCGAAAGGTCGACGCCCGCCGGTAGAGCTCGTCCTGGATCTCCACCATGAGCTCCCCCAGCCGTTCCCCCACCCGCTCCCGGGGCACGAATTCCTTCGCCCGGGTGTCGCGGCGGACCAGCACCGCCTGCCCCTTCGCCACGTCCTTGGGCCCGATCTCGATCCGCACCGGCACCCCCCTCTGCTCCCATTCGTTGAACTTCCAGCCTGGCTTGTACTGCTCCCGATCGTCGAGCTTCAGGTCGAGCTCCGGGTGCTCCAGCTTGAGCGACTCGAACAGCTCTCCCCCCGCCGTCTTCATGGCCGACACCTGGTCGTCCTTCATCCAGATCGGCACCACCACCGCGTGGATGGGGGCCAGCTTGGGGGGAAGCACCAGGCCGTCATCGTCGGAGTGGGCCATGATGAGCCCCCCCACCAGCCGCGTGCTCACCCCCCAGGAGGTGGCCCAGACCAGCTCCCGCTCACCGTTCTCGTTCTGGAAGGTGACGTCGAAGGCGCGGGCGAAGTTCTGTCCCAGGTGATGGCTGGTCCCGGCCTGGAGCGCCTTGGTGTCCTGCATCATGGCTTCGATGCAGTACGTGCGGAGCGCCCCCGGAAACTTCTCCGAGTCCGTCTTCCGCCCCTTGATCACCGGCATGGCCATGGTCCCCTCGGCGAAGGTGGCGTAGACGTCGAGCATCCGTCGCGCTTCCTCCTCGGCCTCCGCATCGGTGGCGTGGGCGGTATGGCCCTCCTGCCAGAGGAACTCGGTGGTGCGCAGGAACAATCGAGGCCGCATCTCCCATCGAACCACGTTGGCCCACTGGTTGATGAGGATGGGAAGGTCGCGGTAGGACTGGATCCACTTGCGATACATGTCCCAGATGATGGTTTCCGACGTGGGCCGGACGTAGAGCGGCTCCTCGAGCTTCTTCCCCCCCCCGTGGGTCACCACCGCGCACTCCGGGCTGAACCCCTCCACGTGCTCGGCCTCCCGGGTCATGAAGCTCTCGGGGATGAAAAGGGGAAAGTAGGCGTTCTGGTGCCCGGTCTCCTTGAACATGCGATCGAGCACCCGCTGCATCTTCTCCCAGATGGCGTACCCGTGGGGCCGGATGACCATGCACCCCCGGACCGGGGCGTTCTCGGCCAGCTGGGCCCGGGCGATGACGTCGCCGTACCAGCGGGAATAATCCTCGGAGCGGGGGGTGATGTCCTTGGCCATGGCTGATCTTCTCCTGAGGGCGAGGGGACGGCCCATTCAGGGCCGAAACGAGCGGGCCAGTATACCCCAGCCTCGGGGAGTCTTCCACCCGCGGCCGGCCTGGGGCATTTGCCCCATCCGGAATCCACCCGGCCGGCCGCCTCTTCGGGGACCGCGCCCGGCATGGCGATTCGCCACGAGTGGGCTAAAGCGCCCCATTCCCATACCGATACCTCCGGGTAAGGCACCGGGGAGTCACCCCGGCTGGTTTCCCGGGTTCGGACGCCGCGTCCCCCAGGCGGGGCCGGAGGTCTCGAAGACTCTTGAGTGAGGGAGTGAAGATGAGAAACTGGATAGGGATCGCCCTCGTGGCGACCACGGTCCTGGCCGCCGCCGGCTCCGACGCCCTGGCTGCCACCGGCAACGAGGACGCGATCGTGGCCCTGCACATTCGCGCGCGCACCGACAAGAGCATCTGCGACTACACCATGCCTCCCTGCAACCAGGTCACGACCTCGGCCTCGTTGGGGGACTACAGCGTGTACCTCTTCGTGGCCAACCACAGCGACTCGCTGGGGCTGGCCGGAGTCTCGTGCGGCATCGACTACGACGGGACCCCGGGACAGGGGGTGGACATCTACAGCTGGACCTCCTGCGCGGACCTGGAGTTCGCCATGGACTTCTGGCCCGAGCCGAACCAGGGGAACGTCATCCTCTGGGATCGGTACACCAACTGCCAGTACGGCCCGACCCCGGTGGTCGCCGGGGTCTTCCAGGTGACCGCCTATTCACCGGACTGCTTCATGGTCGTTCCCCGGTCGGTGGACAACGCGGTCTACATCGTGGACTGTCCCGGACCGGGCCAGGTCGACATTTCCGCCTCCAGCCCGAGCCACATGGGCTACGCCTGCTTCGGCGCCGGGGAGGGCTACAACCCCTGCGACGTCATCGTGGCCGTCCAGCCCACCAGCTGGGGCAACATCAAGACGCTGTACCACTAGGCCCCTCCAGGGACCGGAGGGCGGCCGGTGCGATCCCGCCGCCCTCCCCCCCCTCCCCCCCCCGGTCCGATGCCGGTGCCGTTTTTGAGGGGCTCCGGACCCGAAACCCGCTGCCCCGGGCCCGATTCAATCCCTGAAATACTAACCGGTTAGCCATCCCGACCCGTTGACAGGCTTCCAGGGACATGCTAAAGTTATCTCCGGTGCAAGTTGACTCCACGCTACGTGGTCGACAGCGAACGCGGACGACCAGAAGCTGTCCATCCGGGATCTCGCCCCGTGACGGCGAGAGGCTCCGGCCGGGATTGAGGCTGTCACCGCGATCTATGTTTCCGCATCGTGCCTATCGCTAAGGAGGTACTACAACATGAAGCGCGCTATGGTAGGACTGCTTCTCGGCTGCGCCCTGATGATCGGTTTCTCGGCGGCCGCAGTGGCCGGTGACAATGCTCAGGCGGGGATCGCCTTCCACGTCACCCAGTTCGTGGACAAGAATCCCTGTACGACGGGGGCGCCGACTCCCCTGGACTACACCATCGTCGACGAGGTTCCCTCGTTCTCCCCGGGCGACCAGTTCAGCGTCTGGGTCCTGGTCTGTAACGGCTCCGATTCGACCGGTGTCAGCGCCATTGAGTACGGTCTCGATTACGACGGCGCCCCGAACTCCGGTGTAGACATCGCGAGCTTTACCGACTGCTCCGATCTCTCGTACCCGATGGACTTCTGGCCGGAGCCGGGGACCGGTACCGTGAACATCTGGGACCGGTACAGCAACTGCAAGACCGTCGACTCCCAGCCCTACGTCCGGAACACCGTGCTGGCGATCGCCGGCATGTTCAACGTAACCGTCTGGTCCCCGGACCAGTTCGCCCTGACCGTCCGGCCCGTGTCCGGCGTGGCCAGCGTGGTCGGCTGCGACCTCTTCCAGGACAACATCGCACCGGGTACCCCGTCCCATCTGGGCATCGCCGGATTCGGAGCGCCGGGATACAGCCCCTGCTCTACCCCGACGCCGACCGAACCCACCACCTGGGGCAAGATCAAGACCCAGTACAACTAGGATCTACTTGCACCACGGAAGAAGCCCCCGCGGCCTGCCGCGGGGGCTTTTTCACGTCCTGCCGGGCGAGACGGGTCCCGCGCCCCTTCACACGGCCCTACCGCACCGGTAGACCCAGGGCCCGGCGGGCCTCCCCCGCCACCAGGAACGACCCGGTCACCAGCACGACATCGGGGCGGGTCGCGGCCGCGGTCTGAAGGGCCGCCTCCACGTTCGGCGCCCGACGCGCCGCCGACCCCAGACTCCGGGCCAGCCGCTCCGGTCCGATCGCCCGCGGGCTTTGGGCCCGGGTGAACACGAAGTCCCCCACCACCGGGGCCAGGGCCACGAGGAACGCGCGGTGCTCCTTGTCCTCGGCCATGCCCACGACCGCGACGACCCGCGCCTCCGGAAAGTGGGACCGGAGCGCGGCGGCGGCCGCCCGCCCCGCGGCCGGGTTGTGCCCGCCATCGATCAGGAACCAGGTTCCGCCCGCCCGCACCGACTCCATCCGGCCCGGGACCCCGGCCTTGTCGAGGCCTCGGCGGACCGATTCGGCCAGACCCGGACCCGGCACGAGGTGTTCGGCGGCCGCGACCGCGGCCCGCACGTTCTCCACCTGATGCGGGCCGAGGAGCCGAGTGGACACCGTGCCGTAGTCCGCGCGCCCGCGGAGGGTGAACCGGGAGCCCTCGGGAGCGATCCCGGCCGGCTCCACCGTGAGCGCCTCCCGGGTGTGGATGACCGGGATCCGGTAGCGGTCGGTGCGGGCGGCCAGGGAGCGGGACGCCGGGGGGCTCTGGGGCATGAGAAACGCCGTTCCTCCGCGCTTCAGGATATGGGCCTTGTCCGCGGCGATCGCCCCCACCGTGGCGCCGAGAATCCGGTGGTGATCGCGGGAGATGGGGGTGAGCACCGCGGGACCGGGGGGAAGCACGTTGGTGGCGTCGAGACGGCCGCCCAGACCCACCTCCACCACCGCCCGCTCCACCCCCGCCTCCTGGAAGGCCAGGAACGCCAGCGCGGTCAGGTGCTCGAAGGTGGTGCGGAACCCCGCCCGCGGCTCGCCGGCATAGGCGCGGGCCAGCCGCTCCACCCCGGTCCGGAAAGCCGGGGCCCCGATCGGCCGCCCGTCGATCCGGACCCGCTCCCGGATGTCCTGGAGATGGGGGGAGGTGTAGAGCCCGGTCCGGATTCCCGCCGCCCGGAGGATCCGTTCGAGGAGAACGGCCACCGTGCCCTTGCCGTTGGTCCCCCCCACGTGCACCGCCGGGACCGCGGAAGGGTCCCAACCGAGCCGTTCGAGGAGGCCGGCAAACCGCGCCAGGTCGTGGGTTCGCGTGGTGGGGCGGTAGCGAGGCATCTGCTCGTAGTTGATGAAGCCGAGGAGGTAGTCCTCCGCTTCCCGGGTGGTCCTGAACCGGACGGAGCGGGGACGGGTCGAGGGTGTCATGTTCGGTACCGAAGGGGTTGTTGCGCGGCCGGAAGCCGAGTCTAGCCAGGGCGGGGGGCGGCGTCAACGCGCCTCCGCGTTGACAGCGTCCGGGACCCCCCATCATGATCGCCGGCATGAGCGACACCCCGGTCAAGGCGACCCCCCGCATCCCCTGGCCCCTGCTGGTGATTGTCGCCCTGGTTCTGGTGGCCTACGGGTTCTCCCTGGGGCCGGTCCTGGGCCCCCCTCTCCTGGCCGGCATCCTCATCTTTCTCCTCCTTCCCTACCGGCGCTCCCGCTGGGTGCTGCGCACCCTGGTCGTCGTCACCCTGGCCGCGATGCTCTGGCTGGTGTCCCGGTTCGGATGGATCTTCCTGGTACTCGGGATCTCGATGTTCCTGGCCTATCTCCTGGACCCGGCGGTGGACTTCCTGGAGCGCCACCACGTTCCGAGAAGCCTCGGCATCCTGCTCCTCCTGGTGCCGGTGACCGCGGTGGTGGTGGCGGCCATGATCCTCGTTCTCCCCCCCCTCATGGCCGAAGTGGGCCAAATCGCGAAGAGCCTCCCCCAGCTCCTGGCCAACGTCCAGGACGCCCTGAGGCCGCTTCTCACCCGCCTGCATCTGGAGGATCTGACGTCGCGCTACGCCGATCAGATCCCCAAGGTGCTGGAGAAGACCAACGAGATCGCGGCCAAGACCCTCACCGGCGTGATCCAGGTGACCCGCCTCGCCGCCACGCTGGTGGTCTCCCTGGTGGTGGTTCCGGTCCTCACCTTCTTCTTTCTTCGCGACTACAACCGCCTCCGCTCCCGCGGGGAAGACCTCATCCCTCGCACCTACCACGCCTGGTTCGAGGCCACCTCGAAGGAGCTGGACCGCCTTCTGGGGCGCTGGCTTCGAGGGGTGGCCCTGGTGGCCCTCATCGTGGGAACGCTGACCGGGGCCGGGCTCTTCGCGTTCGGTATTCCCTACGCCCTGGCCCTGGGCGCCCTGGCCTGCGTGATGAACGTGGTGCCCTATCTCGGGTTCTGGATCAGCTTCATCGCCGCCGCCCTGGTCACCCTCTCCGCCTTCGGCTGGACCATGCTGCTCAAGGTGACCCTCCTCTACTTCGGCATCTCGCTCGTCGAGGGGCACATCCTCCAACCGCGGGTGGTGGGCGGCCAGGTGGGCCTCCATCCGGTGGTGGTGCTTCTGGCCCTGGTGGTCTTCGCCAACGTCTTCGGGTTGCTCGGGGCCCTGATCGCGGTGCCGCTCACCATCGTCCTCACGATCTTCGTCCGGCAGATCCGCGCCCTCTATCTCGCCTCCGATCTCTACCAGGAGAATCGGGACGGCTGAACGGCGGCTAGAACGGCAGCCGGATCTGCCCGTCGCGCTCGCGTTCCTCGGTCCGCCTCCGCTCCTCCTGGACCCTGAGGTAGTGCCGGTAGTAGCGATTCACGGTGCGGCCGTCGATCCGCTCGCCCGAGCCGCGGTGGTTTCGCACCGCTCCGGAGAAGGTGCGCGGGATGTGGAGGAGCTCGTGGATCAGGATCTTGATCCGCTCCACCTCGTCCAGAGGATCGAAGTGCTCGGTGAGCACCTCGATCACGTACTGCGGCGGGACGCCGAGAGCGTCCTGCCACATGGACGGCAGCTCCCAGATCCGGGCGTAGGCGTTGGCGGTGGAGCCTCGGGAACGGCGGCAGTGAACCCGGTCGGGATCGATGTGCTCGAACTCGAGAACGTCGACCAGGCGAGCGATTTCCGCGGCGACGTCCGGGGCGGGCTCGAACCGGAAACGTCCCATCGATCAGACCACGAACCGGTCGCCGTCGGCGGCCAGGTGCACCGGCCCGTCGAAGGCCGAGGCCACCTGGGCCACCCGGATCCGGTCGTCGGGAAGCGGATAGAGGTGGGTGAGCACGACCTGCCCCACCCGCGCGGCGGCGGCCAATCGTCCCACCTCGGGGGCGGTGAGATGTCCGGGCGCGGGATGGGCTTCGTCCCCCGAGCACTCCGAGACCAGGAGATCGGCGTCCCGGGCCAGCTCGACCAGGGCCTCGGACCAGCCGGTGTCCCCGGTGAAAACGGCGGATCCTCCCCCGGGGGCCTGGAAACGGTAGCCCAGATCGGTCACCGTATGGTCCAGGCGGGCCGTTTCCACGGCGATGGGCCCCATCTGCAGACGATCCCCGCCGACGAGCTCGTCGACCTCGATTCCGGCGCCCCCGCCGTCGGTCCAGCCCCGGTAGCCGTCGCGCAGACGCTCGAGAAAAGCTCCGAAGCCGGCGGGGCCCACCACCCGGACCGGGTCGATGCGTTCGAAGCCGGGGGTGTATTTGGAGGCGAACAGGAAGTGGAGGAGATCGAGGGTATGGTCGGGATGGATGTGGGTGAAGCAAAGGGTGTGGGTCCGTCGGAAGTCGATGCCCAGCTCGGCCTGGCGGCGAAGGGTACCGCTCCCCCCGTCCACCGTGGCCTGGAAATCCCCCTCGCCGAGGGCCAGGGCGGGGGTGGAGCGGCGCGGGTGGGGCACCAGGGTGCCGGAGCCCACCACGGTGAGGATCACCGGGGCTCCGTCGGACGCACGCGGACGCGCTCCCCCTTCCCCATCCCGAGCTGCGCCCCCGCGTTTCCCTGCACCACCGCCACCTCGAGGTAGCCGGAGCTACCCACCAGGGCCAGGGATTCCCCCAGGGCGCCGTCCTGATAGGTCCGCGAGAGCTGCCGGATTTCATGGGTGCCGATGGTCACCCGGAGTTCCGTTCCCAGCCCCCCGAGGTCGGCGCGATGAATGTTGGTGATGAGGTTGCCGAAGTGGTCCACGTAGAGGACCTGTCCGGCGAGAAGGCTGCCTTCGCGACGGGGGCGCGGCACGTGGAGGTGGACGGCCTGGTGCGAGGGCTCCCCGAGCGTCTCCGGATCGTCGCCTCGAGCCAGGCGCGCGGCGGCGGGCGCGAAGAGATCCCGACCGTGGAAGGTCGCGCTCCGGTCGGGAAGGGCCACGTCATCCCGGATGCGGTACACGCACTCCTTGCCGTCCAGGAACGGGGTGAAGATGCCGTTGTCGGGACCGACGAAGAAGTATCCACGGGACCGGACGATGATCGGCTTGCGGATCCCTCCCACCCCGGGATCCACCACCGCGAGATGAACCGTTCCCTCGGGGAAGGTCGCGCAGGCCTGCGCTAGCACCAGGGAGCCTTCCAGCGGAGAGTACGGGGATACCCGGTGGGTCAGGTCCACCAGGCGGGCCTCGGGGCACAGGGAAAGGAGCACCCCGCGCATCGCCCCCACGTAGTATCCCGCATCACCGAAGTCCGAGGTCAGGGTGATGATCGGCGGGCGGCTCATGCTTCTTCCCCCTCGAGGTCGGTTTCGCGGCGGATCCAGTCGAGATAGGAGGCGAGCCCGGCGGCCACCGGAACCACCAGGATCTCCGGTACCCGATAAGGATGGAGTTCGCGGAGGCGCCGGGTCAAGTCGGGAGCCCGCCGGGCGTGGGTCTTGATGATCAGGAGGACCTCCTCCGCGTCCTCGATCCCCCCTTCCCACCGGTACACCGACTTCAGGCCGGGGGCCCGTGACACGCAGGCGGCCAGCCGCTCTTCCACCAGGATTCGGGCCAACCGGGCGGCCTCGGCTTCATCCGGGGCGGTAGAGAGGACCACGACCGCGACGTCGGGAGCGGCCGGATCGCTCACTGGCCCCCGCGCCGGTCCGCCTCGGCGGTGGTGGCTTCGGTGAGAACGGGTTCGATCACCGCCAGCGCCTTCACCTTGGGATCCCGCAGGTTGTCGTGGATCCCCTCCTGGATGGCCCCCACGTCGGTCTTTCCCCACCAGTTTTCGGAGAGATTCACCTTCACCATGGACCCGGTGTAGCCGGTGAGAATCACCTCCGCGGTGCCGTTGTCGAATATGTTGTTATGCCGGACCGCGGGCGCGGTGGGCCCGCCGATCACGATGCCGTAGTCGTTCCCGGTGATGGTGCAATCGGTGATCGTGGGCGCGGAGTTCCCCACCACGATGCCGCGGCCCGTACACATGGTGATGACCGTGTTGTCCGCGGTGCCCCCGCTCCCCCCGGAGTAGCTCAGGCCGTTCTGACACCCCACGATGAAACTGTTGCGAACGTCCACCTTCGCCTCCCGATCCATCACCACGCCCTTGCCGGTGCCTCCGGCGTTCCCGATCCGCGTGAGCAGAATGTTGTCCAGTTCCCCGCTTCCCCCCCAGAAATTGACTCCATCCTGGGCGCAGAACTGGATGGTCACGTCCTTCACCTTGGCCGCCCCATCGATGACCCGGATCCCCTGGAGGCTGTATTCGATGTTGGCCGCCCGGAGATCCACCGATGCCTTCTTCCCGTGCGCCACGATGCCCTGCCAGTCCGACCAGCGCGGGGTGGCGGCGTCGGTGGTGAAGTAGATGGTGTCTCCCTCCGCCCCGTGGGCGATCAGGCTACCCTGGATCTGCATCTCGAGGTGGGATTTGTTGTCCCCGTGCATGTCGGTGATGTCCGGCTTGAACCGCACCGTGACCCCCGGCTCGATGGTCAGGGTCACTCCGGGCGGCACGGTGACGTCCGCGGTGACCACGTAGGGACTCTCCTGCTTGGTCCAGGTGGCGTTCTCGGAGAGGGTGCCTCCGACCCGCGTCTCCGCGACGGCGGACCCCGCCGCCATGAGACCCAAGGCCACGACGGGAATGAGCAGGCGGCGGCGTGAAGCGAGGTTCGAATCCATGGCCGTTGTGATTCCTTTCCTGGGGATCGCGACGCCGGTCGTCGCCGAGAACGTGCGGCGGAAAATCGTAGCAAGGTCCACCCGGCGCTTCAAGGCGAGCTCCCTTCCGCCCTCTTGCGCGCCTCTTCCCGGGTCCGGCGGATCAGATAGCCCCATAGCGGGTCGATCTGGGCCTCGGGAATCCACAACACGTCCCCGGGACGGGCCCGCTTCCCTTCCCCCACCCGGATCGCGCGCCGATGACCGCGGATGATCCCGACGCTTTCCACGGCAAGAGTGTCGCCCCGGCCGAAGAAGGTCAGCGTCCCCCGGGGGGGAGCCAGGCCGGCCGAGCGGAGGGTTTCCGCACGCGCCGGGGAAAACCGCTCCGCGCGGAGCCCGATCCAGTGCCCGAGGATGTCGCGATCCTCCCGCCTCATGCGGGTGGTGTCGGTGGGCACGAACGTGACCGTCTCGTCACCGTATCGCACGCGCACCGAATCCATGGCGTCGATACCGAAGCCGAACGGCACCGGATCCCGAAAGGTGTCGGCGCTCCGGGCGAGAACCGGAAGGTACTTGGCGGAAACGCCGAGGAGATCCGGACGTCTGCCGGTGATCGCGTAGATGAGTTTCTCCCCCATTACTCCGGCCCGGGGCACCGGGTCCCCCAGGGCCAGCGACAAGGAGTCCCCCCGATCGGTGGTCACCCGGACCCGGGCGCGTGGGCGCTCCAGACCGTACGGGGCCCGGGGACCCGGCCCCTCCCGGATGAACTCGCTGACCAACATATGGTTGAGACCGGAAAGGTATTCCCCCATCTCGTGGCCGCCGGCCGGTCCCGGATTGGGTGATTTTACCCACCAGGACCGATCGGCCCGTCGAATCAGCTCGACCCGGAGGTCATCCCCGGGTCCGTAGAGCCGCACTGAGACCGCCCGGTCCTCGGCGAAGGGCAGGAGCACGTGTCGGCGGATCTGCACGGTGGTCTTCATGAGATAGCTCTTGGTGAGCCGGGCGTCCACCAGCGCCACCTCGTCGGAGGATCCGTTGCGTACATAGTCGTGGGCTTCGTTCAGGGTGAAGGTGCCGACCTGGAGGGTGTCCGCGGGGATCCCTCCCCGATAGGCGGCGCGGATGGTCACCCGGGGATGCCGCATGCCATAGGTGTCCAGCTTGGTTGGATACAGCGGAAACCGTCGCTTGCCCACGGGGAGCGGTTGGAGGCGCTTGAGCATGGCCTCCACCACCACGCCGTCCGCCGGGTAGTCCACCGGCCGCACCACCCGCCACCCCGTCTCTCCCTCGGGAACCACCACCGTGGTGTCGGGTCCGAATGCCACCAGGAGGGTGTCGGGGATGGGTCGGGACAGGGAGAAGTAGGGGGCGGCCTCGGGGGCGCGGCGGGTCCGAAGCGCCCACACGGTCATCGCAAGCAGGAGGACGAAGACGAGGGCGGAGAGCCAGAGCGAACGGCGCCCCATCCTAACGCCGCCTCCACCAGACCGCTCCACCCGCTCCCAGGATGAAGAGGGGAAGGATGACCACCAGCACCACCAGGAGCGCCCTTCCCTGTTGGCGGGTGATCAGGATCGGGCGATCGGTTACCGAGCGCGGGCGGAGGGCGATCATATCCTCCCGCTCGGCCAGCCACTGCACCGAGGCCAGGAACAGGTCCCCGTTCCCCAGCGCGTCGAACATGTCCTGGGTGGCGAAATCGGCGTCCCCGACCACCACCAGCCGGCCCCGTCCCCCGGTCCCCCGCCATTCCGCGGCCTCGGCCAGCCCCCGGCCGTGAGGAGCGGAGGTGGAGTCCCCGGCCCGTACCGTCTGAGGCCCCGATTGGAGCAGGACGGCCTGGCGGAGCCCGGGGAGCGTCCCCTTTTCCTGCCGCACCTCCCCCGCGCCCCTGAGCGCCACCGCCGTGAGCTGGCGGTGGAGGGACCGGGTGGCAGGGTGATCGGAGTACCGTACGGGGATGATCACCTGGGGATCCTGCCTCGAGGGGTCGGCCAGGAAGTGCGGGATGAAACGGATCCCCGCCGGGGCCAGAAGCGAATCCAGGGTGACCGGCGAGGATGGGTCGAGCAGCACCAGGAGGCTCCCTCCCTCCCGCGCGAAGGCCCTCAGGCTGTCCATCTCGACCGGAGAGGGGGAAACCGCCGGGCCGGGGATGATCAGCACGTCCACCGAATCGCGGATAGCCCCCCCTTCGAGCATGCTGACGCCGGTGACGTCGTAGCCGCGGTTCGCCAGCGCGTCCACCGCCTCCTTCATGGAGCGCCCGGCCTTGGTGACCTTGAAGTAGGCCTCGCCGTGGCCCCGCAGAAAGGCCACGCGGACGCGGCGGCTCTCCGACGCCCGGGTGAGGGCGGCCAGGAAATCCTCCTCGTCGGTCCCGGTGAACACCTCGTGGCGCTCCCCCACCTGGACCACGGTCCCGTATTCCCGAAGACCGAACTCGAGGGCCTGGACCGGGTCCCGTTCGGGGTCCACCACGTGAAACGTGAAGGCGGGGTCGGCCAGCCGGGCCGCATCCAGAAGGCCTTTCAGGGCGGGGAGTGATGGATCGTCGCTCGGATAGAAGGCCCACGCCTCCGGGGGCGCGGGGGCCTGCTCGAGCGCGGTCCGGGTCTCCGGAGCCAGGGTGAACAGCCGGTCGGCGGTGACGTCGGCCCTGACGTGGAAGCGCGCGGCGAGGATGTTCACCAGCACCAACGCCCCGACCACGAACAGGCTCACCCCCAGGACGTTCCCTCCCTCATGGGTGCTGCGGCGGGAGAGGAACCGCTGTACGTCGCCCCCCGCCCGGAAGAAGTAGACCAGGAACAGGACCACCCCCGCCACGGCCAGACCCAGGGCGACCGGACCCGATCCGGCGAACAGAAGCCGCACCATGAGGGCCACGGCCAGAAGGCCCAGTCCCGCATAGCCGAAAGTGTCGCCGCGCCGGCTCACGGTTTCCACCTCGTGGCCGTGACCGCCTGCACCGCCATGAAGACCCCGCTCCCGGTCAGGGTGAGGAAGAAGACCAGGTCCGAGGTATCGAGGACCCCTCGCCCGAAGTTGTCGAAGTGGCCCGCGAAGGAAACATAGGTGAGCACCCGGGAGAGCGTGCCCGAGCCGTTGGCCCCGAGGGAGTACAGGAGCCACAGGGCGAGAAAGAGCGAGAAGGCGGCCGCCGCCGACACCACCTGATTCTGGGTGAGCGCGGACAGGAAGAGCCCCAGGGCAAGATAGGCGGCCCCGGTCAGGAAGAGCCCCAGAAATCCGGTCCACACCGGGCCCCATTCCGGGGAACCGAACCCGTAGAGGACGGCCACGTGGAGCATGCAGACGGCCACCATCACCACCAACAGCGTCACCGAGGCCAGGTATTTCCCCACCACGATCGCCCAGTCCGGCGCGGGGGTGGTGAGGAGGATCTCCAGGGTCCCCTGGCGCTTCTCCTCCGATACCAGCCGCATGCTCACCAGGGGGAGGATGAAGAGAATCATCACCGAGACGCTGTAGAGGTAGGGTCGGATGAGCTGCTGGTTGACATCCACCCCCTTTCCCCCGCCCCGGCTGGAGAGCTCGACGAATTGGGAGAGCTGGCTGAAGTAGAAGATGCCGGCCAGGACCAGGAACACGGCCAGGACCACGTAGGCCACCGGTGAGGTCCAATACGCCCGGAATTCACGGCGAGCCACCAGGAACAGACTACGCATCAACGCTTCCCCCGGTGGCGGCCCGGAAGATGCTCTCCAGGGTGGCCGTCTCGTGTCGAAGCTCCAGGAGTTCCACCCCCGCGGCCAGCACCACTCCGGCCAGCCGGGGCGCCGCCCCCTCGCCGTCGGACACGTCCAGGCGGAACTCCCCCGGGCCTTCGTCCACCACCCGGACCACCCCCTCCACCTCGCCCAATCGGGCGGGATCCAAGCGGCCCCGGACCCGCAGGAGGATGCGGCTTCCGGTGCCGTAGCGCCGGGCGAGGTCCGAAGGGGTCCCCGAGGCCACCAGACGGCCGTCATGGATGATGAGCACCCGGGAACAGATCTGGGTGACCTCGGAGAGGATGTGGCTGGAGAGGAGCACGGTCTTCTCCCCGCTCAGATGACGGATCAGGTCCCGCACCTCGACCACCTGGTTGGGGTCCAGACCCGAGGTGGGCTCGTCCAGCAGCAGGACCTCCGGCTCCCCCAGGAGCGCCTGGGCCAGTCCGGTCCGCTGGCGAAATCCCTTGGAACACTTCGAGAGGAGGAGCCCGCGCACCGGCTCGAGGCCGGTCAGGCCCACCACGCGGTCCACTTCCCCGGACAGCCGTCCGGCGGGGACGTCCTTCAGCCCTCCGAGATAGCGAAGGAACTCCGTCACCGTCATGTCCCGATAGAGGGGGACATCCTCGGGCAGGTACCCGGTGCGTCGCCGTACCTTTCGGGACTCCCGGAAGACGTCGAACCCCGCCACCCGCGCCACGCCCTCGTTGGCCGGCATGAACCCGCTCAGGATGCGCAGGGTGGTGGTCTTCCCCGCTCCGTTGGGCCCCAGAAACCCCACCACCTCCCCCGGGGCCACCTCGAAGGAGATCCCCTTCAGGGCGCGGATGGCCGCATAGCTCTTGGTCAGCCCCTCCACGGAAATCATCGGTAGTCCTCGGCCATGCGGATCCTCCGGGCGTTGCACGGGTGGGTATAGAGCGTGAATTCGATCCAGGCCGGGGGAACCACGTCGGAGAGGTTTTCCCGCCCCAACCGCACCTCGGTGTTCACGAACCCGGCCCGGTCGCCGGTCAGCTGTAGCGAGGTGAGGTCGGCCTGGGTCTCCATGCGCCGCGAGATGATGTTGGAGGGAACCACGGCCAGGGTCATCAGGGTCAGAAAGAGGGCATAGGCGGGGAACACCAGGGCGGGATCCCCGCGACCGGCCAGGCCCCCGAAGCCTCCGCCCGCCCATCGTCCCAGGACCCCGTGCGCGACCAGGAGACCGAGCAAGGTGGCGGCGAGCCCCATGACCAGTCCCCAGGTCACGTGATGGCGCTTCCAGTGCCCCACCTCGTGGGCCACCACCAGGGCGATCTCATCGGGCGGAAACTTCTCCACCAGGGTGTCGTAGAGCACGATCCGCCGGGTCTTTCCCACCCCGGTGAAGTACGCGTTCACCGCGCGGGTGCGCCGGCTGGCGTCGGCCACCAGGACTTCGGTGGCGGGCACGCCTCCGTCCCGGGCGATGGCCAGGAGCCGTTCCTCCAGGGGCCGGTCCTCGAGACGATGGAACCGGTTGAACATCGGATCGATCACCAGGGGGGAGAGCATGACGTAGGCCACGGTCAGCACCGCCACCGCGCCGGCGGCCAGCACCCACCAGGTCCTCGGCCAACGGCTGAAGAGCCCGAGGAGGAGAAGACCCACCACCACCGCCAGCACCCAGCCGATGGCCACCGACTTCAGCCAGTCCCCGGCGAACCCGGTCCAGGCATCGTGGCGGAGCCCGTAGGCGCGGGCGTGGAGGAAGGAGTAGATCGAGAAGGGCAGGCGGAGGAGAGCGAAGCCCGCCACCACCGCGCTCAAGAGAAGGAGCCGGGCAAGCCACCGGTGCCCACCCGCCGCAGCCAGGGTGGACTGCCCCCACCGGCCCAGGGGCCCCAGGGCCAGGACCCAGGCCACGACCAGGATCAGCGCGGTCTCGACGAAGTAGAGCGTGTAGAGGGGACGGTGAAATGCGCGGCCGCGGGCCAGGAACGCGGAGTCATAATGCTCGCTGGCAATCCGATCGAGCCCGGCCGACCCGGAGGTGGGCAAGGCGGAGACCGGTCCCGGGGCGGCGAAAAGCAGCAACACGCCCAGGAGCATGAGCCCCCGGGAGCGGATGCCGTGTATGGCCGCGCCCTGGCGGCCGGCGAGCGAAGCCGACGTCATGGAATCAACGATGCTAGCACGGAGACCGCAACGAGGCTACCACCCCAGAAAACCGGGCCCGCGACCAAACTCCAGGTTGAGTCCGGGGTTCGGTGACCGATAACATGGACGTTGGGACTCATCATGAACAAACTCCAAGCGGTTACCCTCCTCACCTCCTTGGTACTCATTGGCGGAGCGCCGATTCCGGCGTTTTCCTCGTCGTCGGCGGCGCCCGGGGGATCCCCACCCCCCTTCCCCCATCCTCCCTCCCTCGCCCCCGCCGTCCACTTCTGGAAAGAGGTCTTCACCGACTGGGAGTCGGACCAGATCGTCTACCATGACGGATTCGATCTGGATCGAATATACGAGGTGCATCGCCTTCCTCCCCCGGACGGGACCCTGCGACGGGAACGCGAGCGGGAGCACCTGCGGTCCCGATGGAAGGAGGACCTGACCCGGGAGCTCGAGTCCCTGGCCCGACCCGGCTGCGCCTACGACACCCTTACCGGCCGGCGGGCGCGTCTCTTCCGGACCTGGGATCGGAGCACCGACCCGGCGACCTACCGGGCCGCGGCGGAGAACGTCCGTAGCCAGCGGGGGATCCGGGAGGGCTTCCTCGCCGGGGTGTCCCGATCCGCGCGGTACGTGGACGCCTTCCGCGGCATCTTCCGGGAGGAAGGGGTGCCCGAGGAACTCCTGTTCCTCCCCCACGTCGAGTCCTCCTACCGGTGGGACGCCCGCTCGAGCGTGGGAGCCCTGGGCATGTGGCAGTTCATGTCCGCCACCGCCCGGAAGTTCCACGTTCGGGTCGATGAAGCGGTGGATGAACGCCTGGACCCCTACACCGCGGCCCGCGCCGCCGCCCGCTATCTGAAAAGCGCCCATTCCGAGCTGGGCACCTGGCCCCTGGCCATCACTTCCTACAACCACGGCGTGGACGGGATCAAGAACGCGGTCCGGGAGACCGGGACCACCGACATCGCCCGCATCATCCAGGACTACCGGGGCTCTCTCTTCGGTTTCGCGGGCCGGAACTTCTATCCCGAGTTCCTGGCCGCCATGGAGGGCGCGCAATCGCTTCTGGACAACCCCGGGGACCTATCCCTGGACTCCCCGGTGGACTTCGACACGTTCACCCTGCCCGCCTACGTGGAGCTCCCCACCGCCGCCCGCACCTTCGGGGTGGCCTCGGACGAGCTGGCCCGGATGAACCCCGCGGTGAGCTCCTCCGCACGCCGGGGCGAGGTCTACCTGCCCAAGGGATACGCGCTCAAGATCCCCGCCGGTCTGGGGGAGAGCGCGGGGAAGCTCTTCGCCGAGCTGCCGCCCTCCAAGCGCCCGCTCGTTCCGCCCCAGCGCACCTACCGGGTGCGGAGCGGGGATAACCTGGGAGCGATCGCCACCCGGTTCCGGACCTCGGTGAGGGTGATCCAGCGCCTGAACGGCATCCGAAACCCCAACTACCTTCGGGTGGGGACCCTCCTGAGACTCCCTCATTGACCCTTCCCCGTCCGGAATCGCTCGAAGAGCCGGTACCAAGCCTCCATCACCGCGGGAATGGAGCGGGTGGCCAGAACGTAGCGCCGGGCCTCCTCCCCCGGTCCGGTAGTCCGGCCCTGCTCCTTCGCCGCCTGGATCAGGGCCTCGGCCAGGGCGGCGGGATTTCCGGACGGCACCAGGCGCCCGAAGCTCCGGCCGGCCAGGATCTCCGGGCTCCCGCCCACCGCCGTGGCCACCGCCGGAAGCCCGCTCGCCAGGTACTCCAGGAGGGCATTGGAAGAGCCCTCCGACACGGAGGGAAGGACACCGAGGTCGAAGGCCTGGAGAAGCGCCGGGACGTCCTCCCGGGCCCCCAGAAACCGCACGCTCTTCCCGAAGGGGGCGGCCAGCTCCCGGAGGGCCCCCGCCTCCGGGCCGTCCCCGGCCAGGACCAGGCGGGCCTCGGGGAGGCTCTCCAGGACCCGCTCCCAGGCGGCCAGGAGCCCCCGATGGTCCTTGACCGGGCGGAGGTTCCCCACGCACCCCACCACCGGGCCGTTCCCATCCAGCTCGAGGGCCCGGCGCGCCGCCTCCCGCTCTCCGGGATCCGGGGGGCGGAACCGCGCGGTGTCCACCGCGTTGGGGATCACCTCGATCCTTCGCGGGTCGAGCCGTTCGACCTCCCGCGCCCGCTCGGCCACCGCCTCGGAGTTGGCCACGAACCGCGCGGTCATGCGGTCCAGGACCCGGAGCACCGCCACCTCCCGCGGCGTGTGCCACCAGCCGAGATTCCTCCGGGTGGAGACCACCGGGCGACGGGCGAGGCCGGCGGCCAGGGTTCCCGCGATGTTGGCGTCGCGGAAGAAGGTGACCACAAGGTCGAGGCGCTCACGGCGTATCCAGCCCCGGAGCCGGACGATCCCGCGAACGCCCTCGGGAGCGGCCAGCCGGCGGAACCCCAGGATCTCTGGCGGGGGTTCCAGGCCCAGGGCGTCGAGCGCCGGATTATGCCAGAGGCAGGCCAGCCGGGGCGCCACCCGCGCGCGGTCGAATCGCTCCAGCAGCAGGGTGAGCTGGTTCTCCGTCCCCGCGCCGGGGAGGAGCGAGTCGATCACGAACCCGACCCGGATGGAGCCCCCGTCGCCGGATCGTGTTTCCGAATTCGATTGACCCATTCCGACCTCGTACCGTATGCCATGTCCGGTCACGTGCGCCACCGGACAACCCGCGGGAGAGCCTGATTGGACACCAAGCGACGGATCCTCTTGAACTCCGTCTCCGGCACCGCGCTCTACGCGGTGAACGTCGCGGTGGCCTTCTTCCTGAGCCCCGTCATTGTGCGGGAACTCGGCAATCAAAACTACGGCATTTGGGACATCATGTTGAGCCTGGTCGGCTACCTCAGCGTCCTGGAGTTCGGGCTCTCCCCGGCCATCGTCCGCTACGTGGCGATGGCCGCGTCCCAGGAGGACCGGGAGCGCACCGCCCAGGTCTTCACCTCGGCCTTCTACACCCTGATCGCCGCCGGGACCGTGAGCTTCGTGATCATCGCCGTCCTCTCCCTCCGGCCGGAAGCGGTGCTGAACCTCGAGCCCGGAGCGGTGTCGAACCTGGCCGCGCTCTTCCTGATCATGGGGGCCACGCTCTTCCTCCAGCTTCCGGGAGCGGTCGTGGTCGGCTACCTCATGGGGTACCAGCGCCACTACCTGGTGAACGGCTCCCGGATGGTACTCATCGCGGTCCAGAGCCTCGTCATGTACCTGGCCCTCACCCGCTGGCCGGGTCCGGGATTGTTGTGGATGGCCGGAATCTACCTGGTGGCCGCGGTGGTGGAATACGCCTACTTCGGGTTCCTCGTCCTCACCCTGGACGCGGGGCTTAAGCCCTACCCCTCGCACTTCTCCCGCACCGTGCTCCGGGAGCTCTACGGGTTCGGGCTCAAGAGCTTTCTCCTCATGGTGGCGGTGCGGGTGCGGAAGCAGACCATGCCCCTGGTGATCGCCCACGTGCTCGGGGTGGGGCGGGTCGTCTTCTACGCCATCCCCAGCCGGCTCACCGAGTACGCCCAGTATCTGGCCGGCTACCTGGGATTTCCCCTCATGCCCTACTTCAGCGCCCTCTCCGGAAGCAAGGACGAGGAGGCGACCCGGTACGCCTGGTTCGGCTTCAGCCGAACCCTGCAGTTCGCGCTCCTGTGGATCCCCCCGGTGGTGTTCGCCCTGGGAGCCCCATTCATCCGGCGCTGGATGGGCCCATCCTACGCCGAGGAGGGAGAGATGGTGATCCGCATCCTGGCCGTGGCGCTGTTCCTGGACTGGATCGCCCCCAACGCCGGCCAGCTCCTGGTGAGCCTCGGACGGCACGGGCGGGCCGCCTGGATCGCCCTCGGCCTGGCGGTGGTGAACGTGCTCCTCTCGATTCCCCTGGCCCGTGGGTTCGGGGTGAGCGGGATCGCGCTGTCGGTGACCCTGTGCGCCGGAACCACCTCGGGGGTGTTCCTGGTCATGGCCTGCCGGGCCATTCACGTCTCCATCCGCCTCCACCTCACCGAAACCGTCTTCCGGTTCACCATCCCTCTCGCCCTCACCGGGGGAACGCTCTACGGGCTGCGGTGGATCTGGCTTCCCGAGGGCTACGTGGCCCTGGCCGGGCAAGCCGCGATCTCGGCAACGATCTACCTGGTCTCGGCCTGGTTCCTGGCCCTGAAGGAACGCGAGCGGCAAGCCCTGGTCGGGGGGCTCCTCCGCCGGACATGATGAGGCGAGCATGAAGGTGGACGCGGTGATTCCGGTGTTCAACGGCGAGGCCTGGGTGGCCGAGGCGGTGGCCTCGGTCCTCGATCAGACGCACCCGGTGGACCGGGTGCTGGTGGTGGACGACGCCTCGACCGACCGCACCCCGGAGATCCTGGCCGGATTTGCGGGGCGGATCGAGGTCCTCCGCCACGACCGGAACCGGGGGCTTCCCGCCGCCCGGAACACCGGTGTCCGGGCCTCCGAGGCGGAGGTGGTGGGCTTCCTGGACGCGGACGACGCCTGGGAGCCGGAGATGGTCGCCTGCCAGCGCGAGGAGTTCGCCGGCCACCCCGGCCTCGGGCTCTCGTACACCCGGGTCACCGACTGCGACGAGCGCCTGGTCCCCCGCGGCGCCCCGCGCCCCTTCCCCCGGCGATCGGCGGAACGAGTATTCGAGGCCCTCTATCTCGACGCGTTCGCAATTCCCCCTTCGACGGTGTTCGTTCGCCGCGAGGCCCTGGCACGGGCCGGTCTCTTCGACGAGACCATGCGACGGAAGGAGGACTTCGAGTGCTGGCTCCGCCTGGCCATGCTCTTCCCGGTCTCCTGCCTGGCCGAGAGCCTCTGTCGGCGGCGGGTGCACGCGCGGTCCCTCAGCCAGACCACCGACGCCGCGGAGAACATGCGCTACGACGCACTCTGCTTCACCAAGTGCGCGGCGGCGGCGGCGCGGGAAGGCATCGCGCTCCCCCTCCCGGCCGAGGCCCGCGTGCTGCTCGGGAAGAAACGGCGGCTCCGGGAGTTCCTGCGCTGGGGCCAGGACGACACCGCCCTCGCCTACCGGCGGGCGCTCGAGGCGGAGCACGCCTTCAACGTCCGCGACCGTTCGGCGTGGGCGATCTACCGGCTCCGCAACGCGCTCTGGCGCCGGCTCCGCGGGCCGGCCGGCCGGGGGTGAGCGGGACGGACCGCGAGGACCGGAGGAGCTACCTCCCGTCCTCTCCCACCGCGTAGATGGCGAAGCGGTACTTGCCGGAGGGATCGGGATCGATGCGGTCCACCGGCTCGATCCGGTGGCGCATGGCCGGGCCGAAGCGCTCGGCCACCAGCTCCGCGATCCGCCGGGTCGACGTTGCGTCGTAATCGGGCGCCCGGACCATCCGGAGCCGCAGATGGTCGGGGGCATCCTGGACGATCTGCACCTGGGCCACCCCCGGAATCAGGGTGGCGAAGTTCTCGGTGAGGGAGATGCCCGAGACCAGGCGACCCTCCGGGGTCCGGAGATAGTCGGCCACCCGCCCGGCCACCCGGGCCAGGCGCGGGTAGCTCCGGCCGCAGGGACACGGGCCATCGGGAGCCGGGACGGCGCGATCCCCGACCTCGTACCGGATGAACGGCATTCCCCGGTTGGTGAGGTCGGTCACCACCACCTTCCCCTCTCCGGTGCCGGGAACGTCCTCGACCACCTCGACCACCAGGCTGTCGGTGTTCTGGTGAAGCCCAAGGTGCGCCTCGCACTCGCTGGCGATGAGGCTCACCTCCTCGCATCCGTAGCGGTCGAAGATCCGGGTGGAGAACGTCTCCTCCACCTGCCGCCGTTCGAATTCGTGGAGCACCATGGCGGTGCTGATCACGCCCCGGAACCGGTAGGCCGGCCGGCCGCTCTCGCGCCAGTGCAACGCGAACCGGTGGAGCGAGTGGGCGTGACCGAACAACAGGGTGGGGCGGCGCCGGAGGATCTCCGCGGCGAAGGCGCCCATGGCCGCCTCGTCCATCTGGAGGGTGTCGAGGTAGAACTGCCGGTCGAGGAGGAGGTTCCAGAGCGCCTCCCGCCGGTTCGTCGGAAGCACGGGATTTCCCCAGACCATCGCCCGGGGCTCCCCCAACCGCCAACCGGTCCATCCGTCGCGCCAGAGCGCCACCCCCCGCTTCCACTGCACGGAATCGGCATCCACCGCGAAGCGAAGGGAGACTCCGGTGGATCCGGAGGTCTTCCGGGGCTCCAGCTTCTCGGGCGGCACGTCCGGGGAGCGGAGGGCTTCGGAGTGAGCGCGAATGTCCGCCTTGGTGAGGACCGGCAGTCCGCGGAGATCGTCCAGGCCGCGCAGATCCCCGGGCTCGAACCCGGCCGCCCGGAATCGATCGCGGTAGAAAGGGACGCGGGCGGCATGAGCCAGGATGCTCCGAAGCCCGGCAAGCTGGCGGGTGGCGCGCTCCGCGGCGGAGAGGGAGCGGTCGCGCTCCAGGCGGGCGGCCACCCGGAGATAGGGCGAGCCCTCCCACCACGCCCAGAGGGGGGCGATCACCCGGCGCGTGCTCCAGGCGAAGAGACTCAAGGACACGACCTCCTACCCCGGATGCGGCGCGGGCCGGTTCCCCCGGCGGACGCCCCTCGCCCGCCCGGATCCCGCCGCCGGCTTCCCCACCGGTCAGGCGCCGGGAACGTCCAGGCCGAGCACGTGGTCCATGCCGTAGCGCCCCGGCGCGGCCCCCGCCGCGAACCGGGAGGCCAGAATCGCCCCCCGGGCGAAGGCCCGGCGGCTGAACGCGCGATGGGTGAGCACCAGTTCCTCGTCGTCGGCGCTCAGGTGGACGGCGTGCTCACCCACCACGCCTCCCTGGCGGAAGGAGGCCACCGAGGCCTCGACTCCCCGCTCGCCCACCGCCTGCGCCAGGAGCTTCGCGGTGCCGCTCGGCGCGTCCTGTTTCATCCGGTGGTGGCGGTCGAGGATCGCCACGTCCCAGCGAGGACCGGCGGCGGCAAGAATGTCTCCCAGGGCCCGGCGAAGCAGGGCGATCCCCGGTCCGAAATTCGGGGCCACCACCACCGGAACCGTCTCCGCGGCGCGGCTCAGGGCCGACTCGGCCTCGGGGCCCAGGGCGGTGGTCCCCTCCACCAGGGGATGTCCCGCCGCCCGCACCGCGTCCACCCGGGCCGTCGCGCCCTCGGCCGAGGAGACGTCCACCACCACCGCCTCGGGAGCCGCGGCCAACGCCGCCTCGATCGCGGCGAACCATCCCGGCGCTCCCGCCGGGGGCCGGCGGTCCACCCGCGCCGCGACCTCGATTCCTTCCTCCCCCGCCAGCTCGACGATGGTTCCCCCCATCCGGCCGGCCGCTCCCACCACGATGATCGAAAGGTTCATGCTCCCCGCCTCTTTCGGGGGACCAGGCCGCGCTCCATCAGGACCCGGGCGATCTGCCAGGCATTGGTGGCCGCGCCCTTCAGAAGATTGTCCGAAACCACCCAGAGGGACAAGCCGCTGGAGTCGGCGGGATCCCGGCGCACCCGCCCCGCGAAGACGTCGTCGCGGCCGGCGGCGGCGCGGGCCAGCGGATAGCCGGAGGCCGCGGGGTCATCCACCACCGTGACCCCGGCGGCGGCCATGAGCTCCCGGGCCCGCCTCGGATCCGGTTTCTCGCGGAAGCCGGCCCAGACCGCCTCGCTGTGCCCCCGGAACACCGGCACCCGGACACAGGTCGCGCTCAACCGGAGGTCCGGAAGCCCCAGGATGCGCCGGGTTTCATTGCGCATCTTGATCTCCTCCTGGCTCTCACCGTTCTCATCGAAGGCGCCGATCTGAGGGAGTGCATTGAACGCAATGGGATGTGGGAACACCCCGGCGGAATCCTCCTCCCCCTCCAGGGCCCGGCGGGATCCGGTGCGAAGCTCGTCCATGGCCCGCGCCCCCGCTCCGGACACCGATTGATAGGTGGCCACCCGCACCACGGTCAGCCCCCACGCCCGGTGAAGGGGGGCCAGGGCCACCACCATCTGGATGGTCGAGCAGTTCGGATTGGCCACCACGGTGGCCGCGGCGTCGAGCTCGTCGGCGTTCACCTCCGGCACCACCAGGGGGGACGCGGGGTCGTTCCGGAACGCGCTGGAGTTGTCCACCACCACCGCCCCCGCCGCCGCGAACCGGGGAGACCACTCGCGGCTGGCCGCCGCACCCGCCGAGGCCAGCACCAGGTCGACGGGAGCGAACGAAGCGTCGCTCAAGGCCCGGCAGGTGACCGGCTCCCCCCGGAACGAGAGCACCGTGCCCTCGGAACGGTACGAGGTGTAGGCGCGAATCTCGGACACCGGCACGTCCGCGGCTTCGACGATCCGCCACATCTCCCGACCCACCGCGCCGGTGGCCCCCAGGATCGCGATCCGAAGCGCGCTCATGGAGTCCTGAAGCTCACCCGGCCCATCCCGGTGTTCCCCGCGTCGTCCACCGCCCGGACCAGCATCACGTGATCCCCGGGCTTCAGGTTGAACGGAGCCAGCTCGGTGCGAATCGTCTCCGTGGGCATGTCGGGAATGCCGTCGGCGGGGAAGATCCGCTCCCAGTCCCCACCGTCCACCGCCACCTCGAGTTTCTTGAGCGGGCTGGTGGCGTCGGACGCCCGTCCGGTGAGCGCCCCCCCCTTGACCGCGAGATCGAGCACCGCGGGCGGGGTGTTGTCGACCAGGAAGGGCTCGGTGACTCCGGTGGCGCTGTCCGCGGATGCGGGGGGATTCACCGCCCGATCCGAGGCGGTGAGCCGCAGCACGTACCAGCCGTCGGGAACGGTGGAGCTGTCCCAGACCCAGGGCGACGCGGTGAGATCCCCGGCCAGGGGCTTCCAGCCGTCCTCATCGGGGGTCCGGATCTCCAGACGGAAGCGAAGCTCATCGTCGTTGGGGTCGTCAGCCTTCCAGGTCACCGCGCGGTAGCGGCGGGCCCAGGCCGCCTGTTCGTCGGCGGCGGGAAGGTTCGAGGACCGGGCGCCGGGGACCTGGAACTCCACGTGCACCCCACCGGGGAGGTCCTGGGTCAATGATGCGGGCTGGCCCCGGTCCCAGCTCAGGTTGTAGTCGTTTCCGAGCTCGGCCACCTGGACATCGTTCACCCGGGGGGCCAGGTTGGCCGGGAGGTAGATGACCCGAACCCCGTCCACCCGGGTGGTCGGATCGTCGAGGGTCAGCCGCCACTGGAGAAACCGGGCGGGGGGGCTCCGCACCGGCCCGCGAAGATCGTTCAGTTCGACCGCGGTCCACGGACTCCATGTGTCGTCGGGGGTGGAGGTGTTGCCGCTTCGGGTCTCCGGCTTCACCTTGCCGAGGCTCCGTCCCGGCTCCAGGGAGAGGGCGCCCCAACGCGCGACGCCCCCGGCGTCCTCGGGATCGCTGGTCACCAGGCCGTGGTCCGCCCCCGCTCCGGGGAGCCGGTAGACCGCGCCCTGTCCCCCCGTCCCCAGCCACCGGCGCCCCGGGCCGTCGAAGATGGCGCAGAGGACCTGGGGTTCGGCCACCCCCACCCATTCCCGCCAGGTGGAAGGCGGGCCGGGCATGACCTGGACCACCGAGCCCTTTCCGCTGTCCGAGCCGGTGGTCACCCACAGGCTCCCGTCCTCCCCCGCCCCCAACCGGTAGGCGAAGCCGGAGAGGGTGGTCCACACCGTCTCCACGCCTCCGGATGGATTTCGCCGGTAGAGCTTGCCCGCTCCCTTGGCGTCGGCGGGGTTGGCCAGGAAATACACCGTCCCGTCGGGGCGGACGAGGGGGGAGCGAAGCTCGGGCTCATCGGCCTCGTAGAGCACGGTGCTCTTACCGTCCTGATCGAGTCGCACCAGGCGTCCCGGAGACTCGGTGGTGGCCAGATAACCGTCGGCGTCCGCTTCCAGGCCGGTGACGTGGGTGGCCCCGAGATCGGCGAAGAGCTCCACCTCGTTCCGGCCCCGGATGCGGTAGATCTTCCCAGCGTCGCCGGCGGCCACCAGGGCGCTCTCACCGGAGAGGGGAAGGATGCGCCAGATGTAGGTCTCGGGGGTGTCGGCCAGGGGAACCGCCTTTCCGCCTTCCAGGCGGTACACCACCCCGTCCGGAGAGGTCCCCAGGAGCACGTTGCCTCTCCCGTCCCGCCCCAGGCTCGTGATCTCCGGCTGGACCACGTGAGCGACCTCGCGCGCCTTCCCGGAGGCGTCGATGCGGTAGAGCTTCCCCCCGTCCCCGGTGGCGGCCAGGACTCCGTCTCCGTCGGGGAGGAGGTCCCAAACCGTGGTCGCGTCCAGGCCCTCGACCCGGATCGAGGCCATGGAGAGCCCGATCGAGCCCTCGCTGGTCACCCCGACCGAATCGCGCCGGGCTCCGCCCCAGCCGGTCACCCCGGTGACCCGCCAGGTCTCCGGGGACACCGCGACGGCCCGATCCGCCGCGGTCACGGTGAGAGCGGCCAGGAGGAAAACGATGAAACGGATTCTCGATGGCATGCCTTCTCCCAGCGGTTCGGAAGTCATCGGCGCGGTTCCACCGCGACGGATAGGGATTCGCAACCCAGGATCATCTTCCCCATGTTCTCACGCTCGGTCGCCACCACCGATGCCGCGGTCCGGCTCACCCGCCCGCCGGCCGGCGGCGAGGTCACCGCGGCGCGAAGCGAAGCCGGGAGCCTCGGGAGTTCCCTTCCCGCGACCACCGGGTTCCCCTCGGCGGCGAAGAGCCTCAGGACGAGAACGTCGTAGGGGGTCTCCTCGCCGAGGATGGACAGGAGACGGTCCAGGCTGCGGGGCTGGTAGCGGTCGGGGGCCCGCGCGGATTCCTGCCGGAAATCCGTCTGCCCGTCGCAGGCGGCGAGACGGTAGGTTCCGGGAGGGAGGTCGGCGGGAATGGAGATCCCGGTGTGATGGGTCCAGGTACGCCCCCGATAGTCACGGAGCCGGACATCGACCGGCACCCGGGAGCCCGGGTGGTACGGCCCCGAGCCGATGGAAACTCCCTCCAGGAACGCGGCCTCGATGCTGTCCTGGACCGATCCGGTCACCTCGACCCTGGCCAGGGACACCGGCTCGAAGGGATTTCCATAGACGAGCCCCACCAGGCGTCCCACGTCCCCCGCGATCTCCGTGGGCGGGCTGAACCCCGCCCCCACGCTCCGGGTCTCCACCCGACGGCCGTCGCCCAGGGTGAGGGCGATGGTGGTGGCCACGGTCACCGCCCCCTGGGAGCGGTTCACCGATTCCATCCCGCTCGACGCCACCAGGCCGGCCAGGGCGGGGGTGAGTCCCTCCGCGTCGAGGATCTGGAAACGGAGGGTCTCGCTACGCCCTTCCAGCTTCAGGTTCACGTCCACGGGAATCATGCTCGGGGACGGCCCCATCTCCCCCATGATTCCGGATTCATAATCGCGGGTCACCGCCCCCAGGGGGGGCCCCACCACCCCCATCTTGAACGAGCTGGAGAGTCGGGGCATCACGGCCACGATGCGGGCGGCGGTCATGGGATAGGCCGAGGCGCCGCGATTCATCATGGGGTGGCCGAAGGCGAGAACGCGTTTTCCGTCCGACCAGGTCACGGTGCCGATCGCCGCGAGCTGGGCGTCGCCGCGCACCAGTTCCACCCCCACCGCGCTCCCCGGACCCAGGGTGTCGGGAAGCGTCGGGTCCACGCCCCCGGCGCCGGCGGCCACCGGCAGGAACCCGAGTCGGGCGAGGAGGTCCCCCGCCGCGGAACCCGAGGCCGGTCCGAATCCTCCCACCGCCACCGGAACCCGGAGCGGCGCCAGACCCTCCGGGTCCGCGTGCCGGGTCGGGGCCAACAAGTCGAGAGCGGCTTCACCCCGCGCCTTCCACAGCGCGTCCCAGGTGCGGGGGGCCATGGCGCCGTGCTTCGACATGGGGGGCCCCGTCTCCGCCGCCGCCGGGGCGGCGCTCCGGCCCTCGAGGGCCAGCATGTCGGCGATGGGAGTGATCCCGGTAATGGGCTCGGTGGAGAAGGACCAGCCGTAGGCCAGCGCCCCGATCAGCTTCCCGTCCACATAGATCGGGCTTCCGCTCATGCCCGCCACCACCCCGCTCTTCTCCAGGCCCTGGCCGGAGAGGCGGGCCAGGATGATTCGCTGCCGGGGGGTGGACGTGGGCAGGACCCCGATGATCTCCACGCCGAAGTCCTCGGGGCCGGTCCCGGTGAAGACCGAGCGGCCGACGCCCTTCATCCCGGGCCGGAGGTCGTCCACGCTCAGGTAGCGCGAGGAATCCCAGCCGGGGAGCGCGGCGGCGGCCCGGCCCGCGATGAGAAGGACCAGCGCGGCGGCGAGAAGCCCGGTTCCGCGCGTCATCGAGTTCTGGTGGAATCCGCGAAGGCCTTGAGCTTTTCGACGTTCTCCCGCAGCTGGGTGCGGGAGGGGTCGCGCTTCAACGCTTCTTCCCAGCTTTGCTGCGCCACCCGGTAGAGGTTCCGGCTGAAGTAGAGATTGCCCAACCGCTCCCAGGGATCCGCGTCGTCGGGGGCGTGACGGATGGCGGAGTCGTAGGCCAGGATGGCCTTGTTGAGATCCTTTTCCTTCTCGTACACCATGGCCAGGTTCATCCAGACGGTGGCGTGGGTGGAGTCGATGGTGGTGGCGATCAGGTACTCCGACTTGGCCTCCTCGAGCTTCCCCTGCCGGAGGAGGATGTTGCCCATATTGATGTGGCTCTTGTCGTTGACCGAGTCGAGGTCCAGCGCCTTCTGCAGCGCCTGTTTGGCCTCGGGGAGGCGATCGAGGCGGCCGAGGGTGATCCCGAGGAAGTTCCAGGTGTCGGCGTTCTCCGGAGCCATCTCGGTGGCCCGCCGGCAGTGGACGAGAGCGCTGTCCGCTTCCCCCCGCTCCAGGAAGGCCTTCCCCATGGCCATCTCCACCTCCGGAGACGGGGGGAGGGTGCGGAGATACCCGGGATCCTCGAGGCGCGGATCCGGGGCCGGCGCGGAAGCCGCGGCGGTATCGGGGGCGAGGGCGGCGTTTTCCGATCCCGAGGAAGGAGGAGAACCCTGGTCGGGCTTTCCCCTTCCGCACCCACCGAGGGCGGCCAGGGTCAATACGAAGGCGATGGAGATCCGGTGGCGTCTTTTCATGGTTTCACGTGGTGGTTCTGCCGGTTCCCGGCCGGTCTAGAAGAAATGTACCCGCAAGCTCAGCGTGGCGAACAGCCCGCTATAGTCTACCTTGAGGGGGTCCCCGGAATAGTAGAGCGGGCAGTCGGCGCAGCCGCCCTGGTCCTTGGGGTCCGTTCTCTTCCTACCGTCCCAGACCGCATTCGGATCCCTCATGAAGAAGTCGATGATCGCCCAGTCCCCGGGTTCGCGGATCACGTTCTGGCCGGGGATGTCGCTGCCGATGAAGCGCTCGGTGTCCCCCACCGCCTCCTGGAGCTCGAGGTTGGCGAGCTTGGCCAGCCGATACCCGGCGTCCACGGCGACCGAGAGCCGATTGTTGAGCTGGAACGATCCCCCTCCCATGAGCACCAGGCCGGTGCCGGTGCCCGTGGCCGTCCCCTTTCCGGAGAACTCCGCCAGGTCCCCTTCGGGACCGGGAAGGAAGTTGTTGATGCTCATGTCCGTGAGACCCCAGTCCACGACGCCCGCCTTCAGGAAGAGGGGACCCCCTCCGGCGTAGAGGGAGGTTCGCGGGGCCACGTTCTCGAGGAACGGGAAGTGGTAGAGGACGTAGGGATAGTAGGTCGTGGAACGGGTGTAGAAGCGAACCCCCGCCCGGGTGGTGCTGAACCCGCTCCGGGCGTTGATGGCGCCCCAGGCGAATCCGACGGAGAGACGCTTCAGGAAGGGCACCGTCTCCCCCGGCTCCTCGGAGGGGGTCTGACCCAGCTTGTAGCGGATGTCCAGGTTGCTGACGACCCCCACCCTGACCTTGTCGATCGTTCGCATCCCCCCGTAGGTGAGGGCGCGGTTGGCGATGTCGAAGTTCCCGTTGACGTCGGACATGGAGGTGAGCTGGAACCCCAGCCCTCCTCCGATGGTGAGCTTTCCCACCCCTTCCTCATCCACCAACTGCGCTCGGGCGGGCATGGCCCCCAGAACCAGGGTGAGGATGGCGAGGAGGAGCGCCGGGTATCGAACCTGCCTTCGGATCATGGACTAAGCTCCTTCGCGGACCGTTCACGCGGCCATGGCCCTCCCGGAGCGGGAAGGCCTCGGGACTGCCCGAGGGGGGACCGACCAGGGAACCGGAGACGACCGAAAAAACTGCCGCCGACTATGCGCCCGGCGGCAAGCCCGATGCAAACCGGGCGCAGTATACACCATGCCGGCGGGAGGGTGTCAACGCACGTTCCCGCTTCGATTTAGCACTTCGCCTCAGCGCTCCGGCGAGCCGGGCCGGGGCCGGGGAGGCGCATGGAAGGAGAGAGCGTGCATCGGGGAGCCGACCCCCCCCTCCGGAGCGGTCAGGAAGCCACCTCACCGCTCCCGGGCCCCACCCGCCGTCTCCCCTACCTTGACAGGACAGGCACCCCTACCTAGAGTGCGGCTGCCCCTTGCACGGAGGACAACATGGAAGCGACGCTCACTCCCTCGGAAACCCCCGAACTCAATCTCCTCCAGCGCATCTGGGGGATCCTGGTTTCCCCGCGACAGACGCTCGAATCCCTCCGGGACCATCCGCGGGTCCTCGGCGCCATCCTCGTTCTGGTGGTGATCAACATACTCGCCACCCTGGCCCTCAGCGATCTCATCGTGGAGAGCCAGATCGAGAAGATCCAATCCCGCCCGAACGTGACCCAGGAGCAGATCGACAAGACCGCCCAGATCACCCGCATCACCGCTCCCATCGGTGCCGCGGTGGGCATCCCGGTGATCGTGTTCGTGGTGGCGGGGATCCTGTTCTTCGTGGGAAACGTGGTTCTCGGAGGGGACGCCCGTTTCAAGCAGATGGTCTGCGGCACCGCTTACATGAACATGGTGGCCATTCCTACCCTCATCGTCCGCCTGCCCCTGAGCCTCATCAAGCACGACGTGAACATCAAGACCAGCCTCGCCGCCCTGCTTCCCCCGGACGCACCCCAGGGGCCCTTCTACCACGTGCTTGCGCAGTTCGACGTCTTCGGCCTGTGGACCCTGGCCCTGGCGGTCCTGGTGGTCTCGGTGATGGGGCGGCTCGACGTGAAGAAGGCGACGGGAGGCGTGGTCGGGGCCTGGGTGATCTGGAGCATCATCCTGGTGGTCCTGAAGTCCTTTATCCCGGCCTTCGGCCAGATGTAGCCGGGCGCCCGCGACTCAGCGGGCGCCGCGCCGGCCGAACACCACCGACAGGGTCTTGAGCAGGATCTTGACGTCCAGGATCGGCTTCCGGTTCTCGATGTAGAAGAGATCGTAGCGGAGCTTGGTGCGGACGTCGTCCAGGTCCTCGTCGTAGGCCCGCTCCACCTGGGCCAGCCCGGTGATGCCCGGAGGGACGCTCAGGCGGCGGCGATAGCCGGGAACGCCCTCCACCAGCTGATCCACGAAGTGGGGGCGCTCCGGCCGCGGCCCCACCAGCCGCATCTCCCCGCGGAGCACGTTCAGGAGCTGGGGCAGCTCGTCCAGCCGGGTCATGCGGAGGAACCAGCCCACCCGGGTGACCCGCGGGTCGTCGTGGGTGGCCCACACCGGACCGGTCCGGCTCTCCGCGTCGGGAACCATGGTGCGGAATTTCCAGATCCGGAACGGCTTCCCCGCCGAGGGGCGGCTCCGGCGTTCGCGCCGGTCCCGGACGGTAATGGCGCCGTGCCCCGCCGCCGGGCCGGACGAGCCTCCCAAACGCCGCCGATTGAGCCCCACCCGCTCCTGGCGGTACAGGATGCCTCCCCCGGGGGATTCCACCTTGATGGCGACGGCCACCAGAACGAGCACCGGAAGAAGAATGGCCAGGAGTACCGCCGCCGTCACGCTCTCCAGAATCCGTCGCCACAGGGGGTCCATGGCGGGGTCGACGGAGTCCGGGACCATGCCCCCCCCGCCGGGGGCTCCGGTGTCGGTGTTTCTCCGCGCCGAAGCCATCACCCGTTCTCCGTCCATGTCGGGCCCGAAACGATTCCGGACCGATGCCCGGCCCGGATCAATTCGGCGTGGTGAGATCCACGACGTTACTGCCCGAGCTCTCGGGGCTCGGCCCGTCGTCCACCACGAATACCCGATAATAGTAGTGGGTCGCCTTGACCAAACCCTTGTCCCGGTAGGAGGTCCCGTCCCGATCGGAGATCTCGCTCACCAGCACCGAGGACGAGCTCACCGAGGGGCTCTCGGACCGGTACAGGCGGTAGCTGGCGAAATCGTGCGCGTCGCTCTGGCTCCAGGTCAAGGTAGCCGCGGTGTCCACCACCGCCGAGGCCGCGTCGAGCGTTACCGACGGGGGTTTCTGGTTATCCGTTCTCCCTTCCACCTCGTTGCTCCGGGCGGTCAGCCCGGCGGTGTCCACCGTATAGACCCGGTAGTGGTAGACCGTGTTTTCCACTAGGCCTCCGTCGTCCAGGTAGGTGTGCTCCCGGTCCGCGATCTCCCCCACCAGGAGGTCGCCGTCGTCCACCGCGCCGTCCTCGTTCCGGTAGACCCGGTAGGCCGCGAAATCGAGCTCCGGGTTCCGCGTCCAGGACAGGGCCAGCCGCGTGTAGGCGATGCCGTCGGGATCGCTCAACCGGACCGCCGACGGGGGTCTCACGTTGGGCACGGTGACCGCGACGGTGTTGGACCCGGTCTCCAGCCCCAGCGAGGTGCGGACGTAGACCCGGTACCGATAGGTCACTCCCTCCTCGAGGCCGCTGTCGGTCACGGAGACCGTGGACCGGCCGGTGATCGTGCCGGCGAGGGGGTCGGAAGGATCGACGACGTCGGTGGTATCCCGGTAGACCAGGTACGACGCGAAATCGCTGTCCAGGCTCTGGGTCCACCGGATCACCACCTGGGCCGGATCCGGCGGCGGAGACGCGGTGAGATCCAGGAGGGTGACCGCCTGGGGCGCGGCCCGCACGCTCAGGGTGCGGGGGGCGTCCATCTGGGCGGCCGTGTTGCCGGCGGCGTCGGTGAACCGCCCCCGCACCGCGGCGGCCAGGGTGGTCGTGCCGCCGGGAATGGTCGCGTCGCGCTCGTAGACCCCGTCCCCCGCCGTCGGGTCCCCGGAGGTCCCATCGTCGAAGAGAGGGAACCCCCCGAAGAGTCCGGACACGTCGATGGTGGCCGTCCCGTCGGGCTCTCCCGCGTCGATCCGGAAGTGGATGGACTCTCCCGGAGTTCGCACCGGATCCCCGTCGAAGCTCACCGAGCGGATCACCGCGCGGGTGTCCAGGTTCACGGTGTCGAAGACCGGGAACGACTCGGTGCCGTCGGCGAGACGAAAGCGGGCGTACACCGTCTTCTCCCCGTCTCCCGGGCTCAGGGTCCAGGTGAGGGTCGAGGCCATCCGTCGCCAGGATGCGCCGGGGAATCCCGGATCCTCCGAAAGCTCCACCGCCTCGGTGGCCGCAGGCCCCCCCACCGAAATCTGTACCGCCACGTCCTTCACGCTGGGGGCGTCGCCGGAGATCACCAGCGTGAACAGGCCGGGGCCCACCTCCACCGCCTCGGTGCGCTCGCCGAACTTGCCGGCTTTCCCGGACGCGATCTCGTAGGAGTAGCTCCGGCCGTTGCGGACGTCGGCGTCGTCATAGGTCGTGTCGCTCGGCTGGGCCACCAGCCTGGTGTCGTGGGGAGGGTCGCCGTCGGTGCGCGTGCGGAAGATCGCGTACTCGTCGACCGCGACCCCGTCCGGAGGGGTCCAGGAGAGTCTCACCCGGTTGTTGCCCACCTCCGCGTTGACCGCGCGGGGAGGGGAGAGCCGGGTCCCGCTCCCGGGATCGAGGGGATTGTCGAAGACCGGATCGGTGGTCCGGGTCGAGCATCCCGCAACGAGGATCAGCGCGGCGACCAACGTGCCGCAATGCCGAACGCGCATCAAGAAATCCTCCAGGTCAGCCCGGCTCGAAACCCATCGCGCCGTGGAACCAGGTTCCAACCCACGTCGGAGGGAGGTGCGGTCGCGCTCCCCTCCAGGGCCGCGTCGAACACGTTCCAGATGTAGACTCCCACCGTGGCCCCCACCATGCCCCATCGCACCCGATCCCAGTTGCGGGTCCGATCGACCTCATCCCCCAGGCGGTTCCGCCATCGGAGGGCCTCCCGTTCGGTTTCGGCCGCTTCGTAGCGACGTTGAGCGTCGTTCTGGTCCCGACGGGCCTTCAGGAAGGCGTCGTGGGCGGCGATCGAGCCCGCCCCCAGCGCCAAGACGGCCGCGGTGAAGCGGTTCCCCCGCCCCTCGCGTCCGAGGTACCGCTGCCCGGCGCCGGGGACCAGGAAGCTCCGGAGCGCCGCCCCCGTGCCGCCGGCCCGCTGGACCTCCAGCACGTAGTGCTCCCCCCCCCCGTCCACCAGCCCGGGATGGGGGGTCAGGATCCAGCTCTCCAGCGCCGCCCCCAGCCAGACCGCGCCGGTGTAGGCCCCCCACATGTTCCGAAGAGTTTCCTCGTCCGCCTTTCGATCGTTGATGGCCAGGAGATCCAGCCGGGCCCGGCTGAACTCCTCGGCGGAGACCGCGTTCCGGTAGGCGACGCGGCCGCGGTCGGCATCGTCGTCGGCCTCCCCCAGGCGCACCTGCTGGACCACGAGGCCCGCCGCCCCCGCCGCCCCCCCGGCCAGGAACACCCAACCCCGCCCGGTCTCGCCCAGACGAAAGTGGGAAAATCCGGGAGGGAGGAGAAGGGAGACCGGTCCGGCGAGGGATCCGACGGTGACGAGGCCCCCCGCTCCCCGGTTGAGGCGCCCGGTCGAGGCAACCAGGCCGCCACCCCGGACCCGGAGTCGGTAGCGCCCCGGGGGTAGCTCCTCCAGCCCGAGGGGCGCGGTGCCGGAGACCGAGACCGGACCCTCCAGCGTCACCCCGGCGCCGTGCGGGCGCGATTCCAGGATCGGCCCCGCGGCCTCGGACACGCCCTGCCACAGGATCAGCGCGAGCCCGATCGCTCCCGCCGCTCCCAGTATCCGTCGCCCCACTAGACGCCCTCCTTGTTCCCTTGGGGTCCGATACCGTTCTTGAACTCGACCGCGCTGATCTCCAGCTTACGCAGAAGATCATGGAGGGTGGGGCGGGAAATCTCCAGGTCCCGCGCCGCCCGGGCGATGTTGCCGCAGTTCCGCCGCAGGGCCTCGTTCACGACCTTGCGCTCCGCCTCCTCCCGGGCCCCCCGCAGGTTGGAGAGTTCCATGTCGCCCTCCCCCTCCAGTTCCAGGTCCTCCGCCCGGATCACCCGCCCGCGGGACAGGACGATCCCGCGCTGGATGCGGTGCTCCAGCTCCCGCACGTTTCCCGGCCAGGAGTAGTGCTGCAGCGCCCGCAGGGCCTGGCGGCTCAGGGAGAGCTTTCCCCGGCCGAGCTCGGTGGAATAGCGATCGAGGAAGCACTCGGCCAGATAGACGATATCCGCCTTCCGTTCGCGAAGCGGAGGAAGGTTGATGTTGACCACCGAAAGCCGGAAGAAAAGATCCTCGCGGAACTGACCCTTGCCCACTTCCTCTTTCAGGTCCCGGTTGGTGGCGGCGAGGACGCGCACGTCCAGGGGGATGACCTTCCGTCCCCCCACGCGCTCGATCTCGCGTTCCTGGAGAAACCGGAGGATCTTGACCTGGAGGGACATCGGCATCTCACCGATCTCATCCAGGAACACCGTTCCCCCGTTCGCCGTCTCGAGCTTCCCCTCCCGGGAGGCATAGGCGTCGGTGAAGGAGCCCTTCTCGTGGCCGAACAGCTCGCTCTCCAGCAGGTTCTCCGGAATCGCCCCGCAGCTGATGCTGACGAACGGTTGGCCCGTTCGCGGGCTCAAGCGATGGATCTCCCGGGCCACCAGCTCCTTCCCGGTTCCGGAATCCCCGGAGATGAGGACCGTGACCTCGGCCGAGGCCACCTTGCGGATCAGCCGGAACACCTTCTGGATCTCCGTCGAATGGCCCAGGATCCGGCCCAGGCTCCCTTCCCGGCTGAGCCGCTCGCGGAGACCGGCGTTCTCCTGCTCGAGACGGCGAAGCGAGGCCGCCCGCCGGAGCAGGATACGGAGCTCATCCAGGGCGATGGGCTTGGTGAAGAAGTCGAAGGCCCCCCGGTCCACCGCTCGCAAGGCGTTGGCTCGGGCGTCGTGTCCGGTGACCGGGATCACCTTGAGCAGAGGGTCGAAGGCCATCATGCGGTCGAGGAGAAGGAAACCGGTCTCCGGATCGTCCCCCACCAGGGCCAGGTCCAGGGTGATCACGTCCGGCTTCTGGTCCACCACCTTCGCCCACGCCTCGTCAGGGTCCCCCGCGGTGGTCACCTCGTACTCCTCGGCCAATCCCCACTTGAGCTGGTGGAGAATGCTGGCGTCGTCGTCCACCACCAGAACCTTCGATCGCTTGTGATTCGTTGCCGCATCCTGCTTCTTCATCACGCTCTCACTCCCGGTGTGGATTGCGGCCGCCCGGGCGCTCCGAGCAGGCGGCGGGACTCGACCCGTCGCGCGGCCATGAGCGCCACCCGGAAGGTCGTCCCCTCCCCGAGTCGGCTCTCCACGAAGATCTCCCCGCCGTGCGCCTCCACGATCGTCCGGCACTGGTACAGTCCCAGACCGAGGCCCTTCTTCTTGGTGGAGGCGAAGGGTCTGAACAGCCGGTCGCGGACGAAGGCTTCCTCGATGCCCGGGCCGGTATCCGTGACGCTGAGCGTCACCTTGGGCACGCCGTTTCCGAGATCGGGCCGAACCTCGGTCCGGACGGTGAGGAAGCCCTTCCCATGCATCGCCTCCACCGCGTTCTGGATCAGGTTCTCCACCACCCGGCGGAGCATGCCCGCGTCCCCGCGCACCGGCTCGTCCGCGGTGAGCTCCATCTTCACGGTGAGGGAGGAGCGTCGGTAGATCTGGAGGTCGGTGATGGTGCGGCCGACCAGCTCGTTCAGATCGACGGTCCCCTTGGTGATTCGCGCCCCGTCCCGAAGCTCGGAGAGGCGCTTGATCAGCCGCTCCATCTGTCCGGCCACCGCGGCCAGGTCCTCCACCGCCTCCTTCTGGAACTCGGGATTCCCCATGTGCACCCGCATGTTCTGGACGATGAGCTGGAGCGGCGAGAGGTAGTTCTTGAGATCGTGGAGAATCAGGTTGCTCCACTGGGACAGAAGCTCCATCTCCCGCGCCTCGGCCAGTTCCTGGGCCAGCTCCACCGCCCGCATCACCGCCCCCACCTGGGCGGCCATGCAATCCAGGAGGTCGAGGTCCTCGAAGCTGAAGCGGTCATCGGGGTGGCTGCGCTCCAGCCCCACGACTCCCCGGAGTTCCTGCCCGACCAGAAGGGGCGCCACCACCTGGCTCGCGGTGTGCTCCAGCCACTCCCGGTTCTCGACGTAGATCGGAACGTAGTCGAGATCGTCGGGCTGGCGTTCGAGAAGCAGGGCATGGCGCTCACCGAGAAGCCGCTGGATGAGCGGACTGTCCTCGAGGAGAACGGCGTCGGCCTCGCCCTTCCCCTTTCCCACGAACGGACGGAATCCGTGGCCGTTCCGATCGCGCAGGGTCACCGTGACATGGTCGGCCAGGAACACGTCCTTGAACATCGCTTCGGCGGCGCTCGCCACCCCCTCCGGCCCCTGGGAAGGCTCCAGAGTGCGGGTGACCCGGGCCCACTGGGTCCGGTAGTCGTACCGGTTGACGTAGAAGTTGCGGTCGATGAACCGCCGCACCGAGCGCTGGACGCGGTTCGAGATCACCATGGTGGCGGCGGCCAGCACCACCAGGAACACGAAGGAGACGGTAACCACCTGGCCCGGCGACCAGCGGGTGAAGCTGGCCAGCTGGGCGGCCATGCCCATGGCCAGAACGTAGAGGGCGGCGGCGAACGCGGTGAACGAGGAATAGACCACCGTCCGGGAGACGGGAACGGCGGTGTCGGCCAGGCTCCCCTTGAGAAATCCGTAGGACACCAGGAGGCTCGCCACCAGGAGCGGAACCGCCGAGGCCACTAGATTGTCGATCTCCACCGCGGAGTAGAGAAGCCCGGTGGTGAGCACGTAGGTGTAGAAGCCGAGCACCCCGAACAGGCCCAGAACCACCGGACGAAGCCGTTCCCGACCCGCGCCGTCGGCCAGCCGGTAGGTGCTCTCGAGGTTGTAGCCCACGAACACCAGCCCCACCAGGAGATAGCTCAGGTAGGCCTTGCCCAGGGGACCCAGGAGCACGGTCCCGCTCCCCGCCTTCCATTGGTAGCCCACCACGAAGCCGCCGCGCTGCAGGAAGACCAGGGCCAGGACCCCACCGCCCAGAATGACCACAAAGGTCCGGATCACGCTCTTCAGGGCCTCCGCCGGACTTTCCCGGCCCAGAACCGCGGAGAGGAAGTAGCCGGAGAGAAGCATCGGCACGCCCCCCGCCACCAGGAGGTACACCCAGAACTCGACGTCCGTGGCCGGACCCAGGCGAATGAGCCGCCACACGACCGCCAGGAGGCCGGACATGGAGAGTGCGGCGAGCACGGTGGCGCCCCAGGCCAGGCCGGACCGGTGGCGAAGGTAGGCGGCGGCCACCGGGATGACGGTCACCACCATGCCGGTGAGGAGGGCGGTCTCGCGGAGGCTCACCGCCCGGCCCTTCCGCGAAGCTTGGCGGCCACGTCGGCGATCCGCCGACCGAACTCGGTCCCCTGGTACCAGTTCCCTCCCTGCTCGAGGAGGCTGATGGCCCGCGTGGTGTCGGCGAGCTGATAGTAGGCCAGGTCCGCGGCACGCAGGAGCGCGCTCACCCCGACCTGGGTCCCGCGCCGGTCCCGGGCCAATCCGGCCAGCCGATCCACCGCGTCGCGGTATCGCTTCTCCATGACCAGAATGTCGGCCAGCCCGGCCTCGGCGTTCGCGCTGAGAGCGTTGGTGGGGTAGCGCTCCAGGAAGGCCCGGTAGGCCGCCTCCGCCCGCTCCAACGCCTGGCCACGCGCCTCGGCGTCCCCCACCCGGGCATAGTGGTCGACGATGGCCTTGGGGGCGGCGAGGGCGCTCTCGGTGAGCGGATGGCCGACGGGAAGCGCCTTCAGGATCTCCTGCGCCTCCGGCCAGCGGTTGAGGTGTTCCAGGATCCGGGCCTTGGCCAGAAGGGCGCCCGCCACCTCGTCTTCGGCGTCCGGATAGTCGCGACTCAGGCGATCCAGATCGGCGAGGGCTTGTTCGGAACGGCCGCCGGCCTGGGCCAGGGAGGCCAGGGCGAGAAGCGCCTGCGGGGCATAGCGGCTCTTGGGAGCATCGCGGACCAGGGATCTGAGGACCGCCTCGCTGGAATCGGGGGCGCCGCGGTTCCGTTCCACCGTCGCCAGGGCAAAGCGGATCTCGCCGGGGTCGGCCAGAGGGGGATCCATGGCCTTCCCCTCCCGCTCCAGGCTTCGGAGCTGCCGGGCGGCGGCCGACCAATCCCCGAGGTCCGTGGCCAGGTCGACCAGGTGGGATCGCGCCCTGAGGCTCACCGGGGTGCCGGGATGGTCGCGCAGCGCGTCCTCGTACCAGGCCCGGGCCCGGGCATAGAACGGCGCCCGGGAGACGGCGCTGGTATCGCCGGCGGCCGCGGCCCGGAGCCGGGCGATCCGAAGCGGAAGGTCCATCACATTGATCGCGGACCCTCCAGACGCCGGAGCGGGGCCCAGGAGATCCACCACCTTCTGGTAGTGGTCCGCGGCCTCGACGGGACGCTTGAGACGCTCGGCCAGCAATCCGCGGCTCATGGCCCCCTCGGCGGCCATCCGCGGCAGATCGGTGAACCGGGTCTCCGCCTCGGCGTAAAGGCTGTCCGCGGCGGCGATGTCGTGCATCCCCTCGTGGATCTGTCCCGCGGTGAGGGCGGCCCTGGCCGCGATGGCACGGATCCCGGCCGCGGCGCGTCCTGCCTCTCCGGTGTCGGCGGGTGCGGCCGTCGAACCGAGGCGAGCGGCCAGGTCCTCGTACTCCCGGGCCACGGCCACGCGCTGGGAGTCCTCCACCAGATCCGGGCGGATGGAGAGCCGCTGCCACTCGCGGTTCAGCCGCCAGAGAGAGCGCTCGGCCTCGAACCGCTCCCCGATTCCCGAGGCCGGGGCGCAGCCGGAGACCATCACCAGGATCGCGGCGAGGAGGATCAGGGTCCGCTTCATGCTCCCTCCCGGCGCCGCCACACGTAGAGACGGGTGATCGCCCCCACCAGGAGGAACCCCAGGACCAGCTCCGCGACGATCTTGGCCAACAGGACGCCGGTCACCAGTTCGGGACGAAACTTGGTGAGGAAGAGATCCGAGCGTCCGGCCAGGTAGTCGAGCGGGTAGGCCAGGATGACCGGGATCCCCACCACCACGATCGTGGGGAGGAGGATCTTCGCGGCCATTCGGACCGAGTCGCGGATGGAGCCGAGGAATCCCCGACCGTCGAGCACGATGGCCACCGAGGCGTAGATGAGAAAGCTCTCGGCCACGATGAAGGTCAGCATCACCCCGAACCGGACCAGCCAGCGAAGCAGGCGATCGGCCACCACCTCCTGGATGAAGTGCCCGCCGAGCAAGAAGATCACCAGGCTCAGGAGAGCGGAAAGCAGCGCGATACCCGCCAGGGGCAGGTATCGCCGGGCTGCGGTGGACCAGGCCCTGGGCGCCACCTCGCCGAAGGCGCGGGCGAACAGTACGGTTGCCGCGCCGGTGGCCAGCGAGGCCACGACCACCCCCAGGATCAGGTCCAAGCGGGCGAAGATCGTGGGGAGAGCGGCGAAGAACGTCGGGTAGTGGGTGGCCGCGTCCCCTCCCACTCCCCGGACCAGGGGAAGAACGACGACGGACAGGCCCGGCCGGTAGAAGGACAGGATGGCCTCGAGCCCGAGGAGTTGAAACAGGGTGATGACCAGGAAGGGGAGCCAGATCGAGGGTTTGGCCGCCTGGCGCAGCGTTCCCTGCAGGGCCCATCCGGCCATGGCCAGAGATCGGAAAACTGTCATTCCGTCCTTGAACCTCCGCGGTTCCCCGCCCGAACCGATGCGTTTCCCGACAGTCGCGGCTTCTCCGTTGGCAGGATTGCCATTTGCTGAGGCCCTAAGAGTCTATCATTCGACAGGTGAAAGTCAATCCGGAAGGAATCCCGACACAGTCGATCAGGTCATTGGAAAATCACATCAGGACCCGTAAAGAAGATCGGACGTCGGAAAGGTATTCTGACTGATTTCTACGTCCGGCTCCCCCCGACCGACGTCGGAAGGAGGTTCAGGCCCTGGAGCACGTCACCCTGGGACCGGAACCGCCCGAGGGAGAGGAGATGGACCAGCCGCTCCTCCGCCCGGTGCAGGTTGGTGTAGTGGGTCAGGCGGGTCCGGACCCCCACCGGGAGGCGGGGCTGGCCGGGATCGAGCTCCCAGGGGTGGACGTTGACCACCAGGGGGCGGCTCCGGCGAATCAGCCCCCCCACCGCCCACCGCTGGAACCCGAACGGGAGCAACCTCAGATAGGCTCCGCCGGTGGCGGGGACGTTGACCCCCAGGAACCTCACGGTGGGAAGCGGAAACTCGATCAGGGTCCTCCCCCCGGGAAGGTTCAGGCGGTGCGGCCAGCGTGGCGCCCCGGGAATCCCGTAGCGTCGACGCCGGATGGGAAAGATGCTCGAGTCGTAGGCGTGCCCCTCTTCGGCGAGGATCGGAAGCGCCCACCGGGTGCGCTCCACCACGGTGTATGAGGGCGCACGGTAGCCGAGAACGGCTTGCCCGGTCAGACCCTGGAGCACCCCCCGGGCTCGCCGCACGTCCTCCCGGAAGCTCGAGGGATCCTGGCGGGTGATGAGCTCGTGAGCATAGCCGTGGGAGGCGATCTCGTGCCCCAGGGCGGCGATCCTCCGCACCATCCCGGGATGGCGCTCCGCCGTCCAGCCCAGCACGAAGAAGGTCCCCTTCGCGCCGTTCCGATCCAGAATCCCCAGGACGCGGTCCACGTTGGCCACGGTCCGGTCCTCGAGCCGGGGCCAGAGCTCTCGGGGGCAGTGGGCGCGCAGGGCCTCGGCCTGGAAGTAGTCCTCCACGTCGGTGGAGAACGCTGCGTGACTCACCGGAGCCCCGCCCCTCCCAGCACGCGGTCCACGGGTCCTTCCATCGCGGCCATGAAGGAGCGCATGGCTCCCGCGTCCGCCACCGGCGCGTTGAAGCGCAGGAACGCGGCATCGGTGGGGCGGCCGAGGAGGGAGTTTCGCACCAGGTCCCATTTGAGCGCGTACTCCCCGGTCACCGTGCCGCTCCGGGTCCGGAACCAGTAGAGCATCTCCTCTTTCTCGTCGTGCCGCTCGATGAGCATGCGCTGGACCGGCTGGGGCCGGCCGCCGAGATCCACTTGGTTGTGACGGAGGGAGAGCACCGTCCATCCGCTTCCCGGGAGACAGTTTCTCGGGGAGTGGATCTGGGAGCCCACCTGCTGTTGCTTGAAATAGGCGAGGAAGAACCAGACCGAGGCGTCGCCGGGGCCCCGGTAAAGCCGGAGCACGTAGGCATCGGCCCCCAGCACCTCGGCTACCGAGTCGGACATCCGGAAGTCCTCCCCCACCCAGCCGTCGATCTCCAGGGGGACCGCAGCCAGGTCGGGGACGGTGAGCGCCTGGACCCTATGGCCTCCGAGGTCGCGCGCGTAGGCCCCGGCGGCGGCCAGGATGAGCACCGCGATCAACGTCCGGATGGCCATAACCTGCGCGCCCCCTTTCCGATCAGATACAGCACCCCGAGAGCCACGGCGAAGATCACCAACCCCATGATCTCATGGGGAACGCCCTCGGCGGTCGACGGTCCCCCCACATACGCGGCCACGCCGCTTCCCCACACCCGGACCGCGTTCCCCACCACGCTCAACGGGATGGTGAGGAGAAACACCGCGACCCGTCCCCACCAGGGGAGCGGCAGGGTGCGGGCGAGCAGGGCCCCGAGGGCGAGAAAGGCGTAGAGGGAGCGGATGCCGCTGCACGCCTCGGCCACCTCCAGGGTCGCCCCCGGCAGGTGGATGATGTTCCCCTCCGCCACCGCGGGGATGCCCAACCCGTTCAGGCCGGCTATGGCGTTGTGGGCGGCCAGGGCCTGCATGGGCGCGGTGAGGTCGTAATAGATCACGTAGGGAAGGGGGATGGCAAAGAGGAGGAACGCGATGGAAAACCCGGTGAGCCGAAGTCGCCGCCACCCTCCGAGAAGAAGGATGAGCGACGCCAAGGAGAGAACGAGGCTCACCCGCTGGGTGAACACCTCGGCCCCCGCCGCCCCCAGGACCAGGAGCGCCGCGGCGAGCAGGAGTCCCACCATCCCCCACCAGGAAGGCCGGGCGGGGACGGCAACGAGCTTGTGCCGGCCCTGCCAGACCAGGAAAGCCGAGATCACGGGGATGAGGAACCCATGACTGTAGTTGGGGTCGCGGATCCAGTCACGCGCGAGCTCTGCGGTGACCGGCGCGTAGACCGCGATCAGGATCACGGTCACTATCCCGGTCCAGATCCACGGCGAGTGGCCGCTCTTCAGATCAAGCCTCCCGGTTGACGTTCCCTGCGCCCCGGACGGAGGTGCAGAGTCTACCACAGCCGGGGAGAGCGCCTCCTCGCGCCGTCGCCCCGCGACCGGGGGCTACCGGCTGACCAGGATCTTCCGAACGGAAATCCGGTCCGCCTGGACGATCCGCGCGAAGAAGATCCCGGAAGCCACCGGAACCCCGTTTCGCGACCGCCCGTCCCATCGGGCCTCCCAGGCGGCGCCGGACCGGACCGGCTCCATCTCGGCCACCAGGCGGCCCAGCACGTCGAACACCGCCATCCGCGGGCTCACCCCGCTTGCCGGGGATGCCGGGATGTCGGGAAGGGAGAGCCGCCAGCCCGCGCCGTCGGGGGTGACCCGCGCGGGCGGGGAGGCCACGATCTCCACCCACGCCCCCAGGCGCGATTCGTTTCCGTCGGCGTCCATGGTGGAAACCGCGTAGCGCAAGCATCCCGATCCCGCGACCGTGTCGAGCCAGGCGCGGTCGGAAATGTCCACGGTAGCCACCAGGGCCGGCTTCTCGCCCTCGAGCAGGCGATATACCCGGTAGCAGTAGGCTTCGGGAGCGGCCACCGGGCTCCAGGCCAGGCGGATCCCGCCCGGTTCAATGCTGGCGCTCAGGGTGTCGGGGGGCGGGGGGGCGACGCGGCCGACTTCCGGCCGCCGGCGGCGGAAGCCTCGAGGACGGCCACCACCCAGGGCGATGCCTGCCCGGCCTCGTCGACCGCCCTCAGGGCGAAGCCTTGAGCCACCTTTCCATCGAGCCCGCTCAGATTGGTGAACTCCTGCTTGCCCGGCCACTTCGGCGCCCCCTTGAGCACCGTCCCGGTTGCCCCATCCCACCACGGGCTGGCGGGATCGGGGTTCGCCGCCTGTCGGAGCTCGTAATGATCCGCCCGGCCGGCCATCCCGTCGTCGCCGGGAGCCAGCCATCGGAGCTGGATCGAGGATCCGCCGAAGGGGGAGGCGCTGAAATCGGCCGGAGCGGCAGGAGGAACGACGTCTTCCCCAGTCCGGTCCACGGTGACCCGGTTGGAGAGGGGCGAGGTGTTCCCGGCGGCGTCCGCCGAGCAGAGGGCGAAGGTCGCCGAGGCCCCCGCCGCCACCGGCCCGACGGTCCAGCTCTCGGCGCTCCCCGGCTCGGCCGGGGTCGGAGCCCCGGTCAATGGGGTCGCAGCATCGAGGCTGAGCGCGGAAACTTCCCCGTCCCACCGGTAGAACAGGTAAACCGAGGAGGCGCCCCGGTCGTCGTCCGGCGCGGTCCAGGTGAGGAGCGCTCCCCCGTCGGGTTGGAGGGCGGCGTCGAGATCGGCGACCGGCGCCGGCGCGGTGCTATCCGGCGGAACCGGGAGCAACACCTCGACCCGGTTCGAGAGCGCGGAGGTGTTCCCGACCCGGTCCACGCTGGTCAGCGCGAAGGCCTGGGCGCTGCCGGCGGGAAGATCCTCGACCAGCAGCGACTGCGGGGTGCCGGGAGCCCCGGGAGGATCGGTCCCCACCGGGGTTCCGGAAGCGTAGGACCAGGCCCCGGGGCCGCCGCCCAGGCGCCGGAGATCGTAGACCGCCACCGCCGCGGTGCCGGTCAGGGTCGAGTCCGCGGGCGCGGTCCAGGTGAGTCGAACGCTCTTCGGCCCCAGCACATCGGCGCTCAGGTCGCTCACCGGAGCGGGCGGTAGCGTGTCCGCCGCGGGCAGGGTGACGGTGGCCAGGTTGGACAGCGGCGACAGGTTTCCCGCCGCGTCGGCGGTCCGTACCGCAAAGGTCTGCGTCGATCCCGCGGGGAGTCCGCCCACCGCGGTGACGTTGGGGGAGCCGGCCGCACCGGGGTCCCCGGCCGCGGTCACCGCGCCGCTGTCCCAGCTGAATGAACCCGCCGGGCCGGCGACGCGCCGTATCTCGTAGTGGACCGCGGAACCCGGCCCCGAAGGGGTGGGATCCGCCGGCGCGGTCCAGGCGAGTCGGATGCTCCCCAGGTCGGTCAGGGTCGCGCTGAGGTCGGAGACCGGATCCGGCGGATCGCTATCCAGGACCGCCCCCAGATCGACCTCGATCCATCCGTAGAGATGATCCGCCACCTCCGGGTCCAGCGCGTCCACCGTGACCCGGCCGTTTCCCAGGGGGGCGAGATCCGCGTCCACCCGGAGCGCTCCGTCGGCATCGAGCCCAACCGGGGTGACCGAGACCGCTCCCCCGCCTTCCGACCGGAAAGTCACCTCGGTCACCTCGCCGAGACCCAGCCCGCGGATCAGGAATTCCCGAGGGCCGGCCGCGCTCACCCGGGTCGGCGAAACACCCTGAAGGATCGGGGTCTCCGAGGGCGTCCAGGAGGTCACCACGATCGGACCCGACAGAAGCCCTCCGGCGTCGGCGGCCCTGAGCGCCGCGTACACCGTCACCCCGGGGGTAAGGCCGGTGAGCTGATAGCTCTGGGGCGTTCCCGGAGCGGCGGGAGCGGGAAGGCCGACGCGAGGGGAGGCGGCGGCCCACCACGCGTCGAGATCGCTCCCGGGGGGGGTGGTGGCGGTCCGGAGCGCGTAGCTCACTGCGGGGCCGGACACCGCTCCCGGCTCCGGCGCGGTCCAGAGCAGGCGCACGCGCCCTCGCGGATCGTCCACGACCTGCGCGCGGGCGACGTCGGAGAACGCCCCCGTAAGGAGGAGCGCGGCCAGAAGGCGCAATGCCGTCGAGACCTTGATTCCGGGGTGCAGGGCGGTGCAGGTGCGAATGGTCCCCTCCTCCTCAGTCCGTTCGTGCTTTTCGTGTCCTCCCAGAGGTTTGAGCAAGAGCCGAGCCAGAGCCGGCGGCGGAGGCGAAGGGCTTCTATCGGATTGAGGTGCGACGTCTTGAGGAGGGCGCGGATGGGTCGAAGGCTGGGGCATTCGCCGCACCCACGTGCAGGCTGCACGCTCCGGGGGCCGGATTCGCACGACCCGGGGGTTCCGGGGCCTCGACGTTTCCCGCGGAATGGGATTCGGAAGAACGCCCCGGAAACGCCTCAGGTGGAGCCGGGTGGATGCACTATGAAGTTATTATATCTTATTATGCACTTTAATTATATCTATTATTCATTGGTCGGGATCTCGCCCGGGAGACGGGCGACCGCCGCCGTCGCCCAGACTACGGCGCGACGGTGAAGGTGAGGCGGTAGTCGTCGGCGGCTCCTCCGGTCACCATCCCGTCGTCGTTGCCGTCGATGCCGAGACCGAGGGCGTCGCGCAGGGTCCCGGACAGGGTCACGGTGACGGTCTCGCCTCCCGCGAAGTCGCTCGCATGATTGAAGACGATTTTCCTCCCTCCCTGCTCCAGCCAGAAGCTTCCGGCCACCGGGCCGGAAAGGGTCCCCACCACCCGCACCGTCGTGGGGGTGAGGGAGGCGGAGTCCACCAAGTCGTTCAGGGTGAAGATCACCGCGGCTCCCCGGGGCACCGCGACGCCTCCGGGCGAAGGAGAGGTCGTGACGACGGCGAAGCCGCGTCCGGTGGGCGGGGTGACGATGTCGCTCTGGTCGGGGCCGCCCCCACCGCCACCACCACCGCCGGCACCCGTTCCGGGGTCCCCGAGGAAGACCGCACCCTCGCCGTTCCGGAGGGTGACCGTGGTCGCGACCGCCCCCAAAGTGCCGTCGGAATGCACCGGCCGCAGCTGGCTGTCCTCCGGCAAGGTCACGGTGACCGCGGTGGCCGTCTCGACCCCCTGGTTCCACTCCCCGCGGGGGCGCACCACGGACAGGCCGGTAGTGTAGCGGCGCGCCTTGACCACGAACGCCTGGCCGAGGGGATCGACGCCGGAGGCCAGGGTGAACGGATCCCCCACCGTCTCGTCCAGGTTGTGGTCGGCCACATCCACCGCCCCGCGCCAGGTCAGGGTGTCCCAGTCCGCGCGACGGGGATCGAACGTTCCTTCCAGGAAGAGCGAGGTCTGAGCGGTACGGGTGGTGAGGAACCAGGCCAGGCTTCCCATGAGGGCCTGGTCGTAGTTGAAGACCCCGGGATGTCCCCAGGCCTCGGTGCTCACCAGGGAGAGGTAGAAGCTCTCGATGCCGTGGTCCGCGGCCAACTTGTCCCGGCGGTAGGCCTCGTCCACCTCGCCCAGGCCGGCGTTCCCGACCGGGCTGTACTGGTTTTCCAGGCAGAGCACGTCGGCCACGTCCATGGTCACGTAGGAGTCGACCCACACGTTGGCCGCATTGATCATCAGACGCTTCCGATGTCCGTCCGGGAACCACTGGGCCGAGGTTTCGAGCGTGTCCTTCAACTCGGCCAGGAACGGTGCGAGGTTCTGGGTCCAGAACCAGTCCTGAAACGCCGGAGTGTCCACGCGGAGATGTCCTGGCGTCTCGCGCACGTGGCCCCCCGATACGAGGTCTCCCTGATTGAAGAGCACCGCCGAACAGTTGTCCATGAAGAAGCCGTCGGGATAGAGGTTCGTGCCGGTGAAGGGTTTTTCCAGGTTGAACTGGATCATGAACTCCTTCTGGATCTGCCGGGCGCCGGGGGTCGAGAAGTTCACCAACCGCCGGGAGAGGTCCTTGTAGTAGACCGGCATCCGGGCCTGGGCGGGATCGGTGGCGCTTCCGCCTCCCCACCCCGGAATGGTTATCACCTCGCCGTCGAGGTTCAACTGGGTGTCGTCCCAGTAGTGGAGGTAGGTATCCTCGAGGGGGAACCCGCGTGCGGCGGTGAAGGCGGTCAGGGCCACATGTTCCTGATCTTCGTTGCCGGTGACGTAGTTGTCGGTGGCCGAGTTGTAGGTGAACCACTGGAAGTCGGGATTCAACGCCTTGATGGCGACGCCGTCGGTCCCTGGATCGCCGGTGAGCCCCATGTCGTAGCGATCGGCGATGACCTGCCGGGTGGCGGCGTCCGGCGCCTTGGCGTAGTACACGATGGTGTGCCTCAGCGCGCCGGTTGCAACGGAGACATTGCAGATCGCGGCGCCCAGAAACAACGCGGCCGCGGTGAGCCCGCGCGGAACGAACCGGCTCGTCATCATCTAGGCGCTCCTTCTCCTGTGAATCCACCCTCTCCCCGTCCCCTGGTTTGCATGATACATGCCACGCCTCACTTGCTTCCCCGCCTCCCGGATCCGCGCTCCGGAATCCCCGCCACCCGCTCGTACAGGGTTTCGAGTCGGTCGAGCCGGGCGGCGAACGAATAGCACGCCTCCACCCGGCGGCGACCCGCCTGGGAGAGAGAGGCGGCGAGGATCTCGCTATCCAGGACTTCCGACAGGGCCTCGGCGAGCGGCGCGGTTTGTCCGGGGGGAACCAGGATCGCCTCTCGCCGATCGCGCACCACCTCCCCCACCCCCCCCACCGGGGTGGCCACCACCGGTCGCGCCATGGCCAGAGCCTCGAGAAGGGTGTTGGGCATGCCTTCGGTCCGGGAAGAGAGCGCGAAGAGATCGAACGCGGCGTAGAGGTCCCGGAGGTCGGCGCGGTGGCCCAGAAAGAGAGTTCGCGCCGCCACCCCCCGCGCCGCGGCCAGGGCCTCGAGCCGCTCCCGCTCCGGACCGTCCCCCACCAGGACCAGGTGGAGATCCGGGCGCCCCGGAGCCAGGACGGCAAAGGCCTCGATCAACGTGTCCACCGCCTTGTCGATGGAGAGCCGTCCCACCGTGCCGATGAACCGCCCTCCGGCCGGAAGCCCGGGAGGAAGGGGATCGGGGCGCGGGCGGGGGGACCACGCCTCGAGATCGATGCCGTTGGGAAGGACCTCGATCCGCTCCGGCCGGATCTTCATGCCGGCCAGCTTCTCCGCGGTGGCCTCGGAGACCGCGATCACCAGGGGGAACGCCCGGAGCACCCGCCGGTCGAGCGCGTTGAAGAACCGATGGGATGGGGCCAGGGGATTCGACCAGCCGTGGGCGGTGGCCATGAGCCCGAGTCCGGGGGTGGTGCGCGCCAGGACGAGGCCCCAGAAGTCGGTCTTGAAATCGTGGGTATGGATGAGATCGCAGCCGTGCTTCCGGAGCCGGCGCCGCATGTCGGGCAGGAGCCGGAGATCGAGCTTCGAGCGATCGGGAACCCGGATCGCCTCCACCCCGCTCTCCCGGGAGAAAGCGGTGATGCCGGGGAGGGGATCCCCCTCATGGGTCAGAAAGAAGGGCACGATCCGCACCCGCTCGGGGTCGTGGCCGGCGGCGGAGAAGAGGATGGTCTTGTCCGGTCCGCCCCCGGTGGTGTCGGTACAGCGGAACTCGGCCACGGTGACCGGCATCAGCCCCGCCTCCCCCGCACCCAGCTTCGGGGGCGCCGTCCCACCAGGGCCAGCCCGGCGGAGCCCAGGGACACCGCCGCGCTCCCGGGAAGCTCGGCCAGCGCGCGCCAGAACCGCCGGCCGTACCAGGTGAATCCCAGGGCGGCGGCGGAAACGATGAGCCCGACAAAGAGGACGATCAGGGACCCCCGGGGCCGGCCCCGGGCCACCGCGTCCAGCACGAAGCCGAGCCCGAGCAGAACCAGCCACTGGGAACGCGCGTCGGCGAGGACGGCCAGGGGAAGCTCGAGGGCCCGCGCTCCCACCGCGGCGCGGGCGGCGGGGACCACCCGTACCGCCGCGGCCACCCCGGCCCCTATGCCCGCCGAGGACCAGCGCCGGCGCTGCTGCCACACTTCCCTCCGTCCCGGAGGAAGATCGCTCACCACTTCGACCCCCAGGTCGTAGCGCACCGGCACTCCACCGGCCAGGAACGCGAGCCCTTGGGCGCGGTCCTCGGTGAGCCCGGTCCCCGACCACGGCACGGCGCGCAGGGCATCGCGGCCGAGCACCATGCCGGTGCCCCGGAGAAACGCGGGGAGCCCAAGGCGGGCGCGACCGGCGTGAAACACGGTGTTCTCCAGACGGGCCGCGTAATCGAACAGGAGACCGCGTCCCGGTCCGGCGCGAAGGGTGTAGACCGCCTGCACCGCCTCGTCCCGCCCACCGCGAACCGAGGCCAGGAAGTCCGAGGGCAGCCGGCAGTCGGCGTCGACCACCACCACCGCGTCCCACTCGCGGCCGGACATCGCCCGGAATCCCTCGGCCAGGGCCCGGGCCTTCCCTCCGGGTCCCCCCTCGATCTCGAGCGCCTCGGCCCCGCCTTCCCGGGCCACCCGGACCGTGCCGTCGGTGCAGCGATCGGCGACCACCAGGACAAACCGGGGGGGGCGGGTCTGGGCGGAGAGATCGGCCAGGAGGGGGCCGAGCCCGGCTTCCTCGTTGTGGGCGGGGATGAGCACCGCGATCGCCGAGGGCGTGCCGCGGGGACGGGGAGCGCGTCCGGTCGCCGCCGCCACCGCCAGCGCCAGCGTATAGAGGAGCCCCACCCCTCCCAGGCCCAGACCAAGAGCGGCGAGAACGGCGATCGCCGTCACCGCGCCCTCCCCTCCGGCCCGGCCGGCAGGGATTCCGCCCCGGCTTCCGGGGTGGCCTCGCCGAGTCGATACACCGCGAGCCCCATGGCGGCAAAGATGTACCAGGTGCTGCGGAAGAGATTGTGCCCGAAGATGCCCGATACCAGGAGCACCACCGTCCCCCCGATCACCGCCTGGGTGACCGCGGCCGGGAACGCCCAGGTCGGTCCTCGGGCCAGGGCCAGAGCCTTGGCCCGGCGGGTGAGCTTCAGGTACTGAAAGACGAACCCGAAGAAGGTCACCACCCCCACGATTCCCAGCTCGGCGAAGACCTGGATGTAGAGGCTGTGGGCCTGGAGCCAGCTTCGGTCCCCCTCCGGGGAATAGGAAAGGGCATGGGCCGTGCCGAAGCAGCCCGCTCCCACTCCCACGATGGGATGGTCGACGAACATGTGGACACCGGCCTTCCAGACCCGGAGCCGGCTCCGGGACGACGGGTCCAGGTCGCCCGAGGTGGCCTCGGCGATGGTCTCGTACCGGTGCTTGTACTGCTCGGGTAGGAGGATGAATCCCACCACCACCACCGCCAGCGCCACGAAGGCCCAGGCCACCCGGCGGCGCGAGGTCCAGATGAGGAAGACGAACGCGCTCAAGACTCCCAGGAGGCTCGAGCGGGAGCCGGTGAGGACGACGGTCCACACCGCCGCGGCCAGGGCGAGGATGAGAAGAACGCGGGGCCAGAATTTGCGCTCCGGCCGGAGCAGCAGGATCATCAGGGGAACCGACGAAGCCAGGGTCGCCCCCAGGTTATTGGGATCCCCTCCCGCCGAGGTCTGCCCCACCGCGCGATCGATTCCCTGGGCGAAGGCGAACTGCCCCGAGTAGTAGGCGCGGAGCGAGGAGATCGCGATGTAGGTGACCATGATCAGATAGGTCCAGGTGAACCCCCGGATCCGTTTGGGGGTGTCGGCGAGGTGCACGACCATGAGATAGAAGGCGAGGACCTTCAGCATGTCCACGAACTGGGTCGTGGCCCATCCCGTCCAGTAGGAGAACGGGATCGAGAGAAGCACCGCCCCCATGAAGGCCAGGAACCAGCCGGTCTGACGGGACCGGTCCACGAGCACCTGGCCGGATTTCCGGGCCATCTCGAAGAACATCGCCGCCAGGGCCACCACCCCCAGAACGCGCTCCAGGTGGAGCACGGCCAGGGCGGGATAGATCTCCGCCGGGCGCAGGAGGTATACCAGGGTGTAGAGGAGAAGCCCCCAGAAGGGACGGGCCATGATGACCAGGACTCCGGCCACGCCGGCCAGGAGTCCGAAGATGAGGACGGGCCGCACGAAGACCATGGAAAAGCCCAGGAGCCCCGAGAAGACCACCATGGCCAGGATGAGCGTGACCAGCCGGGCCCGCTCGGAGAAGGCGCTGAGCCGGGCCTCCGCCTCCTCGAAACCGGGAGGGCCGGAGGGTGGAGGCACGCCGGAGGGATCACGCCCGGGCACGATGGACCTCCCTCCGGACGGCGCCGGGCGCCGGTCCCCGAAAGCGGGGCGCGTCGAGGACCCCCCGCCAGAACCCCAGGATCAGGCCCCCGTGGATGGCCAGGAACACCACGGGAAGCCGGAGCGCTTCCCCGGGACCCCGGGCCAGACGGAGGCTCTCGATCCCCGCGACCAGGAGCCAGCCCAGAATCAGAGCCAGGGCCGCCAGCCCCGCCGACCGCCCCCCCCAGAGGAACCCCGAGCCGACAAGGACGACCAGGATCGCGCCGGGGGTCAGGAGGAGCCAGGGCGCGGTGGAGGGATGCCGGACCATGAGCCGGCCGCGCCCCCGCCCGTAGCGGAACATCTGGCGTAGGAGCGCGGCGGGAGAGGACCGGGGGCGGTAGTCCACCGCGAGGTCGGGATGCCTCCAGGCCGTGTACCCGGCCTCGGCCACCCGGTGGTTGAACTCCACGTCCTCGCAGGCGTCGAACCGCTCGTCGAATCCGACCAACCGGTCCAACACCTCTCTCCGGTAGGCCGCGCCGGCGGAACGGGGATCGGTAGGGCCGGCGGGCCCGCCGTAGATGTCGGAGCCGGGATTGTGGCCCCACGGAGAGTGACGGGCCCGGGCGATCGTCCCGGCCCATTTTCCCTCGACCAGGGAGGTGAGCGGTTGGGGGCGACAGAGACAGTCCGCCGCGCTGGCCTCGAACACGGCCACCGCGCGCACAAGGTAGTCGTCACGGGGAAGCGAGCAGTGCCCATCCAGAAACAGCACCAGTTCGCCACGGGCGGCGGCGATCCCCGCGTTCCGCCCGGGGCCGCTCCGGCGGCCGGGATTCGGAATCAGCCTCAGGCGGGACCAGCTTCGCGCGCGCTCCCGCACCAGATCCACCGTCCCATCGGTGGAGCCTCCATCGGCCACCACCACCTCGAATCCGCCGGGGGGAACGGACTGGGCGTGGAGCTGATCGAGCAGCGTCCCCAGGTCCCGCGCCTCGTCGAGCACGGGAAGCACCACGGTGAGGCGAGGCCGGTCCGGGACCGGCTCCTGGTCCACCCCGCCGTTAACGGGTCTTCCCATCCCGGTCATGGGCGTTGCTGTAGTCATAGTAGTACTTCGGGTGGTAGTAGTCGGGAGAGGCTTCGCGAGCGTTTCCCACCACCAGGCCGATTATGTTTCCGCCCATTCCCAGGCACAGCTCACGGGCGTGAGCGAGATGCGGTTTGGGGGTCTTGCCCGCCATCACCACCAGGAGGACGCCGTCGGAGAGCGGCACCAGGGTGGCCGCGTCGGCCACCGGCCCCAGGGGCGGCGCGTCCATCAGCACGAGGTCGTAGCGCGCGCGCAGGGTATCCATCAGGGGGTCGAGCTGGGGTGAGTCGAGGACCGCCCCGGGTCGGCCGCCGCTGGAACCGGCCAGGAGCAGATCGAGGCTCGGCAGCTCGGTGTGGGTCAGCGCCTCCTCCAACGTTCCCCGCTCCGCCAGCACGTCGGCCAGCCCCAGCTTCGGCGCCACATCGAAGTGCCGGTGGAGCTGGGGACGCCGGAAATCGAAGTCCACCGCCAGCACCCGCCGGTCGGGGTGAAGGGCGGCGGTGGCGGCGAGATAGGCCACGGTAGTGGTCTTCCCTTCGCCCCCCACCGCGCTGGTCACCAGGATGATCTTGAGCTTGTCCCGCTTGATCTGGCGCCAGACCCTGGATTGGAGTTTCCGCACCTCGGTGGCCACCGGCCAATCCTGGTGCATGGCATCGAGGACTTTCATTGGACGGCGCCCTTCGCCGGTTCCACCGTCTTCACCGGAGTGGACGAGGTCCCGAGGTTGGGGAACACGGTGGCTCGGGCCACGAAGAACGCGGTGGTGACCAGCACCACCCCGATCAGGGTGACGGGGATCCAGTATCGCCGGAAGCCGGTGGGGCGCGGCACCACGTCGTCGATCAGCGGCAGGGTGCCCAGCACCGGCTCCGGAGCCACCCGTTGGATGTCGGCGAGGGTGCGCAGGGTGGGATCGAGCACCTCGCTCAGGAACCCGAAGCCCACCCCCAGGATCGGTCCCATGAGGAGCGAGAGCAGGAGGATCTTCTTGGAGTCCGGCCAGCTCGGTTCCAGCGGGTACGGGGCGGGGTCCACGATATCGATCCGGAGCCCGAGATCGGTGGTTTCCATCGCCTGGGAAATATCCGTGGCGGTGAGCTGGGATTTGAACGACTCGAGGAGCTGCCGCTTCCGGTCCACCTCGTTCTGCAACCGGGTGAGCTCCAGGCTGCTGGCCGGGGTGGAACGGGCGGAACGGGTCACCGCGTCCATGGAACGGCGGAGATCGTCGGCCGCGTTCTGCTGGACGGTGGCGTCGATGTCCGAGAAGACGTAGGTGGCCAGGGCGCGCACGGCGTTCCGGGAAGCATCGGGGTGGAGCGCCGCCGCCTTGTCCTCGATTTCCTGGTACAGCTGGGTGCGGGCGCTGGCCATGGACGTCCGGGCGTTACCCGCCGAGATCGCGTTGGGCCCCGCGGCGAGATCCTCCTCCACCGATCGCTGGAGGGCGTTCTGGAGCTTGTCCACCAGGGAGAGGACGTCGGCATCCTGGCGGATGGCGCCGGCGTCCAGGGAGAGCCCCTGGTCCAGCACGCTGCGGGAAAAGGGGCCCACCCGGGCCCGGGCGGTGGCCGCGTCGTCGGCCAGACGCTTCTGGATTCCTTCCGCCACGCTCAGGTTCGAGGTCTTGACCAGCTTGCTGGCGAGCTGTTGCTGAATGAGGCCGCTCTGGTACCGCTCCAGGGCGTCTTCCGACCGCTTCAGCTGGTCCTGATAGATCCGGAGCTGCTCGGTTCCGAAGTCACGGGCGGCGCGGATCCGATCCAGCTCCTGCTGGGTGGTCATGTCGATGTAGAGTTCGCTGATCCACTTGGCCAGGAGCTGGGCGTTCCGCGGGCTGTAGTCGCGCACCGTGAACCGGTAGAGACCGGGTCCCCCCGTCCCCACCTGGATGCGGGACTGCAGGCTAGAGACCAGGATGCGCACCGCCACCTCGTCCACGGTCAGGTCCGGGTTCTTGGCCTGGCGCGATCGCGCTTCGGCCAGGACCCGCGGGTCCTCGTTCATCTTGAGGACCTTGACCACTCGTTCCAGGAAGGGCCGGCTTCGCACGTACCCGATGATGCGGGCGGTCCGCTCCTCCTCCGCCCGGTAGTCGGTGTTGCGCACTCCCACCCCCCCCATCGCCTGCTCGACTTCGCGGGCCAGGGGCCTCCGGTCCTCGATCAACAGGGTGGCCGAGGACTGGTATTGCTTGGGAATGAAGGTGAGCCCCACCGCCGCCGCGCATGTCGTGGCCACGGTGCAGAGCACCAGGAGCCACTTCCGCCGCCACAGGAGGCGGGCGTAGTGCTTGAGATCGACGGTGTGGTCCATGGTATTCGACATCGTCGCGCTACCTGCGGGCCAGAAGGATGACGCTGGCCACCGCGGAGAGCACGGGAGCCAATCCCAGGACAAGATGGAAGAGGCTTCCGACCCCACCCCCGCTCGAGGGCACGGTCACCGTGTCTCCCGGTTTGAGCCCCAGGTCCGTGGACGGATGACCCTGATACAGGTAGCCCTTCACATCCAGCTCGTAGACCACCACCCCCTCCCCGGTGCGCCGGGCCAGGCGGACCCCTCCTAGGTCGGCTCCCGGGACCGCTCCCCCGGAAGCGCTCAACGCCTCGACCACGGTTCCCGCGCCCCGGAGGGAATAGATCCCGGGATTGCGGACCGCGCCCAGCACCCGGACCTGGTCCCCGGACACCCCGCCCTCACGGCTCAGGGAGGGAACGATGACGCTGTCCCCCGGCTTGAGAGGGGGAAGGCTGTCCATCGGGGTCTTGTCCACGCCGGCGGATAGATCCACCTTCATGCTGGTCGGTTCCTTGCCCTCCCCCTCTCGGCGCACGACCTGAACATCGCCCAGATCGGCCTTGGAGGTCGCTCCCCCGGCGGCCAGGAGCGCGTCCCAGAGATTGGGCATCACCCTGAAGGTATAGCGGCCCGGATTCGCCACTTCGCCCACGATGGTGAGGTAGTGGCTGTTGAACCGGAGCACGGTGACCAGGACCTCGGAAATGCCGGGGTCGAGGATGGCGTAGCGCCGGCTCAGCTCCTTCCCCAGCTCGGCCGAGGTCGTCCCGTCGACCGGGACCACCCCCAGGAGGGGTAGGGAGATGTTCCCCTCGCCGTCCACCACGTAGGTCCCGCTCAGGTCGGGTCGCTGCCAAACCTGGACCTGGACGGCGTCGTCCGGTCCCAGCCGATACGCGGTCCCGTCCTGGCCCAGGGCCGACGCCGGGATCAAGGCGAGAAACAAGTAGATCGACAAGAGGCGCTTCATGCTCCGGCCTTTCCGCCCGCGCCTAGGACGAGCGAGCACTGGCATAATCCACCAACTTTAGCACGGCTAGATCGGCTGTCCCCACCCGGCGCCCTCCCTTGCTTCCCGGTACACCGACTCGTAGAGATCCGCCGAGCGGTCCCAGGAGAAGTCCTCGGCCATGCCCCGGCGCTGGAGGGCCGCCCACCCGGGACGATCCTGCCACGCCGCCAGCGCCCGGTCGAGAGCCCCCAGTAGTTCCTCCGGGGAATACTGGTCGAATACGAACCCGCTTCCCCGGTTCGCATCATCCTCCATCGAACGCACGGTGTCCGCCAACCCCCCCACCCGGTGGACCACGGGCACGGTGCCGTACCGGAGGCTCATCATCTGGTTCAACCCGCACGGCTCGTAGCGGGAAGGCATGAGAAAAATATCGGCACCGGCCTCGATCGCGTGAGCCAGGGGATCGTCGAAATCGTGGGAGTAGGAGACCCGGTCGGGGCGGTCCGCGGCCAGGGACCGGAAAAAGTCCTCATAGAGCGGCCGGCCGCTCCCCAGGACCACCAGGAAGAGGTTCCGTTCGAGGAGGCGATCCGCCGCCTCGACCACCAGATCGATCCCCTTTTGCTCCACCAGGCGCGTGATCATCCCCACCACCGGACGTTCCGGGCGGGGCGGGAGCCCGAGCCGGTTCAGGAGGGCGCGCCGGTTCTCCGCCTTGCCTTCCAGGCTGTCCGCGTCGAAGGGGGTCTCGATGAGGGGATCGGCGGCCGGATTCCAGGTCGCGGTGTCGATGCCGTTCACGATCCCGGTCACGTTCTCCCCCCGCCCGGACAACACGCCCTCCAGTCCCCAGCCGAACTCGGGGGTGCGAATCTCCTCGGCGTAGCGGGGGCTGACCGTGGTGACGCGGTCAGCGTCGATGATTCCCGCCTTGAGGTAGTTCACCTGCCCCCAGAACTCCAGGGGTCCCCCGGGGTGGAAGCCGGCGGGATCGAGGCCGGCCCGGCCCAGCAGGCCGGGAGGATAGACTCCCTGATGGCCCAGGTTGTGGATGGTGAGGACGGTGGCGGTGCCGCGGAAGAAGCGGGGTCCCACCCCGCCCCGGCGCAGGAACACCGGAACCAGCGCGGTCTGGTAGTCGTGGACGTGGAGCACGTCGGGAACCAGGTCGGCGCGGAGCAACACCTCCAGCGCCCCCCGGGCGAACACCGCGAACCGGTCGGCGGAGTCCGGATACTCCTCGCGGCTCTCCGGATCCACGTACACCCCGTCGCGGCGGGAGAACATCGGGTCCTCGAGGAGGAAGATCCTCACCCCGTCCGCGGCCAGGCGGTGGAATCGCGCCCGCCGAACCTCCCCCGCATGAGGAATCTCCAGCACGGAGTGGGCCGGGCTCGAGAGCCGGGAGGAGACCAGCAGGTTCGGGTACGCGGGGAGGACGACGGTGACGTCGTGGCCTCGGGCGGCGAGCACCCGCGACAGGGACCCGACCATGTCGGCCAGCCCCCCCACCTTGATCACGGGGGTCATCTCCATGGAGACCATGACCACCCTCAAGGGCTTCCCGGCGCGGGGGGGACGGCGCGGGGCCGCCTCGGCGACTCGAGCGGTCACGCCGAGGCCGCGGCGGCCGCCTCCCGGAGACGGCGGGCGGCGTCCTCCGGAGAGACAACGTTGATATAGAACCCCGAACCCCACTCGAAACCGGCCACGCTGGTGAGCTTGGGCATGATCTCAAGGTGCCAGTGGAAGTGGAGCAGGAAGGGATCGCCGGCGGGAGCGGTGTGGATCACCATGTTGAAGGGGGGATCGTCGAGGACCCGGTGAAGACGGCCGTAGACGTCCTTCAGCACCGCGGCCAGGGACCGGAAGAGTTCCTCGGGTCCCTCCTCGAACGAGGACGCGTGACGGCGCGGGAGCACCAGGGTTTCGTACGGAAATCGCGGGGCGAAGGGCTCGATCACCACGAACTCGTCGGTGACCGCGACCAGGCGCGTTCCCTCCTCCATCTCCTGACGCACCATGTCGCAGTAGATGCAGCGTTCCTTCAGCCGGTAGTGGTCGCGCGCCCCCGAGAGTTCCTCCTTCACCCACTTGGGGATGATGGGGGTGGCGATGAGCTGGGTGTGGGGGTGCTCCAGGGTGGCGCCCGCCGCCTCGCCGTGGTTCTTGAACACCAGGATGTACTTGAAGCGCGGGTCGCGGGCCAGATCGAGGACGCGCACCCGGTAGGCGGCGAGGATCTCGGTGATCTGATCGATCCCGAGGTCCCACCAGCGGGCCTCGTGGTCGGGGCTCTCGATCACTACCTCGTGGGCGCCGATGCCGTTCATCTTGTCGAACATTCCCTCGCCCCGCCGGTCCAGTTCCCCCTCGATCTGCAGGGCGGGGAACTTGTTGGGGATCACCCGGACCCGCCAGCCCGGACCGTCGGGACCGGATCCGTTCCGCCCCAGGGCCAGGACCTCGGGCGGGGTGTCCGACTCGTGGCCGGGGCAGAACGGGCAGCGCTCGCCCCGGGCCTCCGAGACGCGAGGAGCGTAATCCACGGGCCGCCCGGCCCGCTCCGAGGAAATGATCACCCAGCGGCCTACCACCGGGTCCTTGCGAAGTTCCCGCATACCCATCAGTTATCGACCCATCGGGCTCCGGGGTGAATCAGTTCGACGGTTTCAGCACCAGGGTCTCCACGACATAGATCTGGAAACCCTCCGCCTTGAGCCGCGTGGCCATCGAATCCGCTTCCTGGCGGGTCAGGTAGTCCCCCACGCGGACCTTGTAGAAGGGGGGCTCGTACTCCACGTACACGGGTTCGGTGGTATGGACCATGGCCTCGCGCCGCTTGGCGTCGGCGCCGGCCATCGAGGTCACCGCGGCGACCTGGACCCTCCAGCCCGGGGTGAAATCCCGGGGATTGGGAACCGGGACCTGCCGGGTCTCGAGGGGGGGCAGAGTGTCGGCGGGCGCCGCGGAAACGACGGGCGCCCGCGCGGTGTCCTCCATCGCGCCCGAGGCCCCGGGTCCGGTCACCAGGGTGGTGTCCCCTCCGGTCGACACCCGGACCTCCCAATCCGACCCCTGGGTCACGTCGGTGGCCGGAGGCGCCTTGCCGCCCCCGCCGCAGGCGGAGACCAGCGCGGCGAGCAGCACGGCCGCCCCGGCCCGGCGAAAATCAGATGCTTTGTTCATGGTTGCGTCTCACCCTCCACGATCGCTCGTCCCTCGGGGGACTTCTCCAGTTCCTCCACGACCCGCCGCACCTCCTGGGCGCGATCCTTGGCCACCACCAGGGTGGCGTCCCGGGTATGCACCACCACCGCATCCGGGATCCCCACCACCGCCACCGTCCCCCGGTCCGCCCAGGCCACGAGCCCCGGGCTGTCGATGGCCACCACCCGCCCCCGCGCAAAGCAGCCGTCGCGGCCCAACCGCTCCAGCGCCCCCCAGGATCCGAGATCGTCCCAGGGAAACCCGCCGGGGATGACGGCCACGTTCGACGCGCGCTCCAGGATTCCATGGTCCACGGAGATGGAGGGGGCGGCGGCGTAGGCGCGTTCGAGGCCACGGGCGGCGGGCCGCCCGCCCGGCAACCCATCGAAGGCCACCGCGAGATCCGGGAGATGGCGCTCCACCGCCTCCCGGAACACCCCGGCGCGCCAGGCGAAAATACCACAGTTCCACAGGTGCCGGCCTCCGGCCAGGAACCGGCGGGCCCGGGGCGCCGAGGGCTTCTCCACGAAACGCCGGACCGCGCGGAGCCCTCCCCGGCCCAGGGAATCTCCGGGTTCGATGTAGCCGTAGCCGGTCTCCGCCCGGGTCGGCTCGACCCCCACCAGGACCAACCGGTCGCCGGCCTCCGCGGCCCGGAGCGCGGCGGAGAGCGCCCGGCGATAGGGCGCGGCCCGGGGAACCCAGGCGTCGGCGGGCACCACCAGCAGCACCGCGTCAGGATCCTCGGCGGCGGCGCGCAGCGCGGCCAGGTGGATGGCCGGGGCGGTGTTCCGGGCCGACGGCTCCACCAACACATGACCCCGGCTGAGTTCGGGAAGCTCCCGGCGCACCATGGCGACGAGCCGGGCGCCGGTGACCACCCACACCCGCTCGGCGGGAACCACCGGTAGGAGGCGCTCGAAGGTGGCCCGGAGGAGGGAGATCTCCCCGGCGAGCGGCAGGAACTGCTTGGGACGGCGGCGGCGGCTGAGCGGCCAGAACCGCACCCCGCTTCCGCCGGCCAGAATGACCGCGTGTCGCATGGCCCTCCTCGAGCTCCGGCCCCGATGATTCGCGGGTCACGCGGGACGGACTCCGCGGGAGGTTACTCCACCCGCCCCCCGTTCTCAACCGCGCCGCCGTCCCCGTTGTTGTCCGGAGGGAGGGAATGCTACCGTGGCCCGCCGATGAACGTCCCCAAGGATTCCCGCATCGGGACCGCGTCCCCGGACCGGTGGGAGAGGGCCATGAAGGCGCTCCTGGCCGCGAGCGCCCTGCTTCTTGCCGGAGCCTGGATCGCGGTCCTGGCCGCGGGCCCGGCCCTGGTCCGCGTCATGACCTCGGGCCGGGTTCCGGGAATCCTGGCCGTTCCCTCCCCGCTGGCCGAGACCGCCTCCCCCGACCTCCTGCTGGCCATGCTGACGCGCGCCCTGGGCCTCGCGACCCTCGCCCTGGCGGTCCCGGCCGCGGCCTGGCTGGGACGGCGCCCCCTGGCCCGACGGTTTCCCGCCGGGCGCTTCGCCGAACCGCTCCTCTCGGCTTCGATTCTCCTCGGCTCGAGCGTGGTGTGTTTCCTCGCCCTTCGGAACCAGGGGTTCGAAGGCTCCTGGTACCGGCTGGCCGAGGTCATGTCATTCACCGCCCAACCGCCCTACCAGCACCGCATCCTCTTCGTGTGGGTGGCCGACGCCCTCCACGCGCTCTTCCCCGGTTGGGCTCCTTCCCGTTGCTACTTCGTTTCCCAGATCCCGGTCATCCTGATCGCCTTCGTGCTCATGAAGCGCTGGGTTCGCCTCTTCGCTCCCCCCCGGATCGCCGTCCTCTCCCCGCTCCTCCTCGCCCTCATGCTGATTCCCACCTTCGGGTACTTCACCTTCTACGACGTCGGGGTGACGCTCTTCTCCACCGCTTGCCTTCTCCTCCTCTTCCGCCGGCGTCTCTGGGCCTATCTCTCGGTGTTCCTCCTCGGGACGTTGAACCACGAGGTCGTCCTCCTCATGGTGCCGGTCTTCGCCGTCCTCTACGCCGACGCCATGCCCCGCGGACGGTACCTCGAGTGGATCCTCCTTCAGATCGCGGGCTACACCCTGATCCGGCTCCTGCTTTTCCACTTCCTTCCGGCGGACGCGGCCTGGTCCGGGGGAAAGGTGTGGATGAACGTCAACTTCCTGGTGAACCGGCCGGGTCCGGTGGCCGCCTCGGCGGCGGCGGTGCTCTTCTGGTGGGCGGCCGCGGCGGCGGGGATCCCATTCGCTCCGTCCCGGCTCCGCCGGTGCCTGATCCTCGTTCCGCTTCTGGTGGGGATGGCCGTCCTGGTGGGTCAGATCAACGAGCCGAGGCTCATGAACAGCCTCATCCCGGTGGTCCTCGCTCTGGCGATGATCGGGATCATGCGGTCCCTGGGGATGAGTCCGCCCGGCGCGGAAGCGATCCGGGCGGGGGCCCGTTCCTGATCATCGCGATCCACAAACCGAGAAGGATGAGATAGGGCAGATTGTCCGCGAGCATCCCCCCCAGCTCCAGAGGAGGGATCCGCGCCGCCCCCTGGAGACAGAGCACCGCCCCGAGGAGAAGCGCCCCCCGGCCGCGCCGGAGCATGCGGAGGCCCAGGGAGAGAACGGCGGGAAGCACCATCACGTAGGAGTAGATCATGAGCCGCGGGACGAGGACGGCGTAGAGGAGGAGCGCGGTGAGCAACGCATCTTCCGGGGCGGAGCCCCGGAAGGCCCGAGCGATCGGCCGGCGGCTCGCGGCCAGGGCCGCCCCGGCGAAGAGTACCCACAGGACGGGGGTGGTTCCCCTCGGGAGCCCGCCGGCCAGCCCCGCGAGCTGGTCCAGGATGCCGAGGGAGGATGGATTCACGGCCCCGCACGACCGCACCGCTCCCAGGGCGTGGATGTACGCCCGCCCGAGCCCGGGACGGAGAACCAGGGGGAGGCCCACCGCGAGGGCGAACGCGCCGAGCCCGGCGGCCAGCGCAGCGCCGCGCCGCCGGGACGGCACCGCGGGAAGGAACAGCAGTCCCAGGAAGACCAGGGGCAGGAGCTTCCACACCGAGGCCGCGGCGACGAGAATCGCGAAGAGGACGTAGCGCCGGTCCAGGAACGCGGCGAACCCGGCCCAGAGAATCAGGATTTCGAAGAGCGCCACGTTTCCCGAACGGAGGTCCCAGAGGAGAGCGCCGTTCATTCCCAGGACCAGAACCCAAAGTACCAGGAGGCCGTCGACCCCCCGGAGCACCGTCCGCCGCCAGAGCGCCAGGAGCAGGGCCGCCGCGGCCAGCTTGAGGACCAGCCATACCCGGGCGGCGGGCAGCCGATCCAGGAGGCGGAAAAGAACGAGGGTTCCGGGGGGATAGACGAACCCGTCCTGGAAGGCGTCGGTGGTGACGGTTTCCACGAGGGGCACCCGGTAGGGGTCTAGCCCACGCGCCTCCGCCCGCGCGGCGTGAAGGTAGAGATCGAGGTCCCACTGGGTGCTGGCCGGCCGGGTCCAGATCGCCAGGGCGGTGAGGGCCAGGACCCCGAACGCCGCCATATGGCCCAGGTTCCTGGCTGAAACGATTTCCACCTTGGTCTCCGGATTCCCCCGGCCGGATTCCCCGGCCGGCGATCAGAGCGGCGGTAGTTCCACCGCCCCCGCGCGCTTTCCCGCCAGCACGTCCAGGTAGAGCGCCTCGAGCTGGGGAACCACCGCGTCCCAGGTGAACCGGTGGGCCAGGGTGCGCTCCACCGTCTCCTCGTGAGCCCGCACCTCCTCGGGATGGCGGTCGAGACGTTCGAGCACCCGCTGGAGATCCCCGGCATCCCCGCTCCGGAAGCTGGGGGTGGCGTCCTCCACCACTTCGAGATTCTCGGGAATGTCGCTCACCACCACACACCGGCCGTAGCTCAACGCCTCCAGGAGGGCGATGGAGAGCCCCTCCAGGGTGGAAGGCATCACCACCGCATAGGCGTGGGTGAGGAGGGCGGCCAGGTCGGCGCCGTGCACGTAGTCGGTGAACACCGTGTCGGGGCCGGCGTCCCGGTAAAGACCCTCCACGTACTCGTCGGTGAACGCGGATCCTCCTGCGATCACCAGCTTCCGTTCGGTGGTGAGCCCGGCGTAGGCCTTCACCAGAAGGTGGGTCCCCTTCTCCGGAGTGAGCCGGCCGACGAAGAGGTAGTAGCCTCCCGGCCGCACCCCCCACGGTTCGAGTCGCGAGGGCGGCTCGAACACCGGCGGATTGACCCCGTTCGGGATGTAGTCGGGGCGGATCAGGTACTTCTCCTCGAAGTAGCGTTGCAGGGTGCGGGAGACCGCGATGGTGCGGCTGGGGAAGTGGACGGCGGGATACTCGCAGCGCTCCAGGAGGTACGAGGCCATAGGCCCCCATTTTTCCCGTTCCCAGTCCAGCCCGTGCAGGGTCACCACGGTGGGTATGCCGCGAAGACGGGGAACCAGGGCCAGGGCCGAAGGGCCCAGCGCGTGATAGTGCACCAGGTCCACCGGACGGATCAGCACGTCGAGGGTGGCGAGGAGCGCGTGGGTGGCGGTGTCGAGGTGCTTGCTGCGAATGGACGGCCGCGGGCAACGTTCCATGCCCCGGTAGGGTTCCGAGCCGCGGGCGTAGTGCGGGCGGGTGTAGACCCGGACCTCGTGGCCCCGCTCCACCAGGCGCGCCCCCAGCTCCTCCACGTGACGCTCGATCCCTCCGTAGGTTGCCGGGATCCCCTTCTGCCCGATCATGGCGATCCTCAACCGGCCCCTCCCCTCTCGCCGAGGTCGCCCCGGGCCACGGTTCCCCGTGACGGAGGAGCGGCGAGAACCTCGGCGTAGAGATCGGCCAGGGCCTCGGCGTGACGGTCGGGATCGAAGTGGGACCGCACCCAGCCTCGAGCGGCGCGACCCAGATCGACGAGGTCGGCGCGGGTCTGCATGGCGGCCAGGGCGTCGGCCAGCCCCTCCACCGAGCCGGCGGGGAAGAGGTCCCCGGTCTCTCCCGGATGCACCAGCTCGGGGATTCCTCCCAGGTCGGAGCCGAGGACGGGGGTCCCCATGGCGAAGGCCTCCAGCACCGCGTAGGGCTGGTTCTCATACCATTCCGATGGCACCACCACGAAGGCGGCGCGACCAAGCTCCTCCCGGAGGCCGGCGGCGTCGAGGTGGCCGAGAAAGGTGGCGCGTCCGGGGAGCAGGGTCTCGGAGAGTTGTCGGAGATCCGGCTCGAGGGGCCCGGTCCCCGCCACCCGGAGGGACAGGCCCGGTACCCGGGCCGCCGCCTGAAACAGCGTGGCCACCCCCTTTTCCGCGGAGAGACGCCCGGCATAGAGAGCGTGGCCCCCACGCCCTCCCACCGGACGATAGCCGTCGAGACGGAGGCAGTAACCCATCGGAACGATCTTCTCCGCCGGGAGCCCGTGCTCCACGACCTTTTCGGCCAGGAACCGGCTCGGAGCCAGAAACCGGGAGACCATGCTCTCCCACTTCCGCCACCACCCGAGCTTCACCGCCAGCGCCGCCACTGCCGAGCGAGGCAGGGAGTCCCCCTGGCAGCGGTGGCGCACCGCGGGAAGGGCCCGGCCGTGGCCGCACTCCTCGCACACCCGCCCCCGGCGGAAGAACGTGTAGACCGGACACACCCACTGGAAGTCGTGCAGCGTCTGCACCACGGGGATGCCCAGCTCGCGCAGGGTCTCGAAGATCGAGCCCGAGAGCTGATGATGGACGTTGTGCAGGTGGGCCACGTCGGGACGAAACTGCTCCACCAGCTCCCGGACCCGCCGGCGGGTCTCCCGGTTGTAGACGGTGCGGGCGGCGGTGGCCATCGCCCCGAAGGGACCCCCTTCCTCCGCGTAGTCCACGTGGCTCACGAAAAAACGCGAGAACGGGGTGGGGAGGTTCCGCGGATGCCGCATGCTGAAGGGCGCGGTGGGATGGCCGTGGGCGGGGAGGATCTCCACGAGATCGAGGAAATACCGGTCCGCGCCGCCGCGGACATAGTGGAACTTGTTGGCCTGGAGGATCTTCAACCGTTTTCCTCCAGCACCTTCTGAAGCGCCCGCACCGAGGCGTCCAGACCGTGACGTTCGGCGACCGAGCGGCCCCGGGCGGCCAGAGCGCCTCGTTCCGAGGGAGCCTGGAGGAGCCCCTCCAGGGCCTCGGCCAGGGCATCCACGTCGCCCGGGGGAACCAGGGTCCCGGCCCGCCCGTCCTCCAGGAGGGCGGCGAGATCCCCGACCCGGGTGGCCACCACCGGCACCCCGGCGGCCATCGCCTCCAGCACCGCCACCGGCTGGGTCTCCACCAACGGAAGGGACGGGAGCACGAAGAGATCGAACGCGGGGAGGATCTCCGGGACGTCGGCGCGCGCGCCCAGGAAGTGCACCGCTCCGGCCAGATCGGCCCGCGCGGCCCGCGCGGCAAGCTTCTCCCGACCCGGGCCCTCCCCCACCAGAACCACGTGGAGATCGGGATGCAGGGGGCGAAGCCGCGCCGCCGCCTCCAGGAGCAACCCCTGGTTCTTCTCGGGACGGAGCATGGCCACCGATCCCACCACCTCGGCCCCGGCGGGAAGGCCCAACCGGTCGCGGGCCTTCCCGCGACCGGGGAGGTTCTCGAAGCGGCCGAGATCGACGCCGTTCTGCACCACGCGGATCTTCTCCTCGGGAACGCGCTCGTTGTCGATGAGATAGCGGGCGTGGCCGGGACTCAGGGCCAGGACCGCGTGATAGCCGGCCAGGGCGGCCCGGAACGGCCGCCCGAGGCTCGGACCCCCGCCCCAGAGGCCGGTGGTGTGGATGGCCACCACCCTCCGCCTCACCCCGGCCAGGGGGGCCGCCATCCCCGCCATCACCACCGCGTTCTGGTGATCGAGCACGTAGAGGGCCTCGGACCCGGCCAGCCGCCGGCGGAGCCGTCCGATCGCTCCCAGCGGAATCCGGCCGGGAGCCAGACCGGCGCGAAGATCGACGGTTTCGTCCAGAGTGTTTCCCAGCGCCCCCGCTTCACGGAGCAGGCTCCAGCGCACCTCGTGGCCGCGCCGGCCCAGCCCCCGGGAGAGGGCCAGGGCCACGGTTTCGGCCCCCCCCCGCGCCAGCGTGGAGGCCAGGAAATGGACTCGCATCCGTCATCGGGTCCCGTTGCGAACGAAGGGGCGCTTCAATGCGCGAATGAAGACCTCGCCCAGGAAGATGGCGCTGGTGGTCAGGTACCGCCGCCACAACCTCCCCGGCTCCTGCACCAGGCGGTACAGCCACTCCATGCCCACGCCCTGCATCCACGCCGGCGCCCGCCGCACCAGACCCGAGATCACGTCGAAGGACCCTCCCACCCCCATGGAGACCGCCGCCCCGGCCGCCCGGAAATTCCGGTCGATCCAGTACTCCTTGGCCGGAGTTCCCATGGCCACGAAGAGGAGATCGGCCCGGCTCGCGCGGATCTCCTCCACCAGAGCGGGCTCATCCTCCGGCCCGAAGTAACCATGGTGCGAACCGGCCACCTGGAGCGAGGGATGACGTTCTCGCAGCACTTCCAGCATTCGATCCAGCACCTCTTGCCTGGCCCCGAGGAAGTAGACGCGGTAGCTCCGCTCCGCCGCCCGGCGCACCAGGCTCTCCATGAGATCGATACCTGCCACCCGGCGGAGCCCCACTCCGGCGAGGAGGCGCGCCGCCCAGACCACGCTCATGCCGTCGGCCACGATCAGCTCACACGCGGTGACCGCGCGGGCCAGCTCGGGGTCGCGCTCGATCTTGACCAGCTTGGCTGCGTTCACCGCGCCCACGCGGGACGGCGTCCCGTCGGCCACGCGGGCATCCACCCACGCCACCGCGTCGGACAGGGTCACGGCGTCCAGCGGACAGCCGAAAAGCTCGGGCCTCTTCCAGGGGGGAATGCTGCTCAAAAGGCCTCCATCTCACCGTCTTGTCGGTCCCCGGGGGGCGCCGTTCCGTGGGGGTCAAATGTCGTCGCCGGTCGCCGGGCACTCGAATCATAGTTATCGACGGGAGATTGGCAACCGAAAGTGCTAGGATGCCCCGTCCGCGAACCCGGAGCGGATGGGCCGGGACCGGGGGAGGGACGAATCATCCGCTCATGAAGTCTCGAGAAACCGCCCCCCACGCCGAATCCGCCCCCCGGGTGCTCATGGTGGGCCCGCGTCCCCCCGCGGTGGGCGGCCTGGCCAACAACATGGCCCTCCTCGCCGCGTCCTCCCTGGCCCGCCGGTTCGTCCTCATCCCGTTCTCGACCGCCAAGGGCGGCCGCCGCAGCATCCCCAACCGGCCCCAGCGCGCCAGCTTCCCCTACCTCGTCTTTCACGCCCTGAAGCTCTTTGTCTGGATTCTCAAGTATCGCCCACAAGTCATATATTTGAAAGCAACTTCCGACACTGGCTTTGTACGGGATACTGTCCTCATGACCGTGGCCCGGCTCCTGGGCCGGCCGGTGCTCTGTCACCTCCACGGCCGCCCCATGGGCCGGTTATTCGCCCGGGACGGCGGCGCGGCGCTCCGCTTCACCCGCTGGGGGCTGGCCCGCGCCGCCGCGGTAGTGGTTCTCTCGCCCGGGCTGGCCCGGGAGTTCTCGGCCATGTTCCCGGGCCGGACCCTGATCCCGGTGCCCAACGTGGTGGATCTCGACCGGTTCCGCCCCGCTCCCTCCCGCGCTGCGGAGGGGCCGCTCCGGGTGCTCACGGTGGGTCGGCTGAGCCGGGACAAGGGGACCTGGGACCTCCTGCGGATCGCGGCGGCGGCGGGACCGGACTTCGAGTTCCGCCTCTGTGGAACCGGGGAGAGCGCGAGCGAGGAGGAGGCGATCCGCGCCGAAGCCATCCGGGCCGGCCTCGGGGAGCGCGTCCACTTCGTGGGCGTGCGGCGAGGGAACGAGCTTGCCGAGGAGTACCGTACCGCCGACGTCTTCCTCCTCCCCACCTACGCGGAGATCTTTCCCAACGTGGTCCTCGAGGCCCTGGCCTCCGGCCTCCCGGTGGTGACCACCGACGTGCCGGTGATCCCCGAGATGTTCGCCGAGGGGGTCCAGGGATTCCGGTTCGCGCCGGGGGACGTGGACGGGATGACCGGCGCGCTCCGCCGTCTTGCCGCCGACCCGGCCCTGCGCGCGCGCCTGGGGAACGCGGCCCGGGAGCTGGCCGAGGCGCGCTACGGGGTGGAGACCGGGGCCACCGCGGTCGCCGATCTCCTCCTGGCCATCCTCCGCCGCGAGCCCCTCGACCGGTTCGCCTTCAACGGTTCCCCTTCTTCCCCCCCAGGAGCTTCTTGAGCTTGTCCAGGGCCTGTGGATCGGTGATGGACTTCTCCAGCTCCTTCTGAAGCTTCTCCCGCTCATCCGTCCGGGCTTTCTCCGTTGCGCGCCGGGCCAGCGCGTCCCAGTCCACGCTCACCACGGGTGAAGCGGCCTCTCCGGTGAGCTTGAAGTCCACGGGAATCCTCCCGTCGGCCTGGGCCACGTAGGGGGCGAGGAGTTGGAACTCGGAGGGAAGATCGATCCGGGCGGGATCGGCGAGAAGGATCCCGGAAAGGGCCAGGGTCCCGTCGAGACCCACCGTCCCACCGAGCGCCCATCCCAGCCCGGTCTGGGCCACCCGCAGGGTATCGAGGATCAGCCGGCCGTCCTTCACCGCGAAGGCCGCAGCGAGGTTCCGGAAGGGCCATCGATCGCCCGCCGCCTCCTTGAGGTCCAGGTAGGTGGCGAGGGATCGGAGGGCGGGGACGTTCAGGATCGCCCCCTGGCCGACGTCGGTGGTGCCGGAAAGTTCGAGGGCGCGGAGGGGATCGGCGCCCGGTCCCTCGCGTCCGCTGAAGGTCATCGCGGCCGACGCCGTCCCCTCCACCCGCTTCCCCAGCGGGGTCCAGTCGGCCAGCACGTTCCCCACCTGGACCCCCTTCAGGGCGACCCGGCCCTCGTAGCGCCACGCGCGCCCGTCCTCCACCGGAGCCAGGGCCACCCGGCCGGTTGCCGCGCCGCCGTACAGCTCGGCCGCGATGTCCTCGGCGCGCACCCCGTCCAGCCCCGCCGTCACCTTCGCGGTCACCTCCCGGAGCTCGGTCTCCCGGAAGCGCAGACTCCCCACACGGACGGTGCCGGTCCCGGGAACGCCCACCGGAGGAGCGCTTCCCGCGGTGTCCCCGGAGGCGGCGGCCTCGGGGAACAGCTCGTTCAGGTCCAGGCGGTCGGAGTTCAACGTGAAGTGAAGGTCCGGCCGGGCAAGATCGGCCATGGTGCCGTTCACCGCGAAGTCGGAACGCCCCAGCGATGCCCCGAAGTCCCGAACCTCGACCGCGTGGCCTGCGAAGCGGAGTCGCCCCCGTCCCTTGCCGATCGGAATCTCCCGGTAGGTCCCCGCGAACCCGGCCAGGTCCACGGTGCCGGTGAGCTCGGGAAGGCGGGCGGGCGCCACCGGGAACGGGCCGGCGGCGGAGAGATCGAGGTCCACCGTCCCCGCGGTCAGGGTCAGGGGGACCGAGGCAGGGAGGAGCCCGGCCAGGGTCGCGCCGTCGATCCGGGTGGCCACCGAGACCTCGATCCGGGACGGCGGCGTCCCTTCCAGGCGGGCGGAAATGGAAATGCCGTGGTCCCCGAGGCGGCCCTTAGCCTTCTCCATGGCCACCACTCCGGGGGCGAAGTCCACCCGGCCCTCGGCTCCGGTGAGCCCCAGGGGGGCGGAGGGGGCCTTCAGCGAGACCTCGGAAAAGACGAGGCGGCCGGAGACCCGATTCTCTCCGGCTTCGGTGTGTTCGATGCGGAAGCCGGGAAGGGCGAAGCGTCCGTCCAGATCGGCTCCGGCCAACGCGGCCAGATCCTCTTCGGGCAGGATCGCGCGGATCGCGTCCCAGCCCACCGGTTCGACTCGTCCCTCCAGGGCTCCCGGCCACTCGGCCCCCACCCGGGTGAAGGAACCGGAGAGCCGCGCCGCCACGTCACCGCTCTCCACCGTGATCGAGGAAAGATCCAGGCTGTCTCCGGCCGCGTTCAGATCGAAGTCGGCCCGGGCCCGAAAACCGGGAAGTCCGAAGGCGCCGGCCGCGCCGCTCCAGAGGCCGTTCCCCACCGTTCCCCGCGCGGTCCCGGCCGCCCCGGTCTCCGCGGTCCAGGAGAACCCCCCGGTGAGATCCACCGCGTTCAGGGTGAGGGTTCCCATGGGTCCGGTCTGCACGTAGGTGCCCTCGTCCACCGACCATCGTTCCACGGCCAGGAAGGCGAACGCGGGAGAGCCGGCTGGCGGGGTCGTCCCCGGCCCTCCCGGGGTAGGCGGTGCGGAGGCGGCGGGGCGAAGCTCGAGCACCGGGCGGTGAAGCGTCGCCTGGCGAAGCTCCACCCGCCGGCCCAGCAGGGGGAGGAGCTTCAGGTACAGATCGGTGGACGCGATGCGGATCCGTTGGGAGGAGTCGGGAGCGACGGCCCGGAGGTCCTCGACCCGGACGCCGATTCCGGAGGTTCCAAGATGGATCCGCGCCGGGCCGGCCTCGATGGCGTAGCCGGTGGTGGCGCGGGCCCGGCTCAGGGCGACCTCCTTCAGCCGTTCGGGTCGGATCACGAAGCGTGCGGCGATCGCCAGAACGACGATCACCGCGAGGAGGGTTCCCAATCCGAGGGCGAACTTCTTCCTGAGGGTCATGGCATTGCGATGGAAGGGCGGACCGGCGGCGCGCTCAGATGGCCGCCACTGCGTCGTCCGGCATCCACCCCTGGAGCCTATCCGAGACCCTGACCTCGCGCCAGCCCGCGGTTTGACGGAGAATTTCGACCTCGGTGCCGGGATGGAGTCGGAAGGAGACGGTGTAGCGGTCCCCCGGCCCCGAACGGACGTCGATGTCCTGGGCCACCACCACGCCTTCCCGGGCGCCCTCGATCTGGCTCCACTCGAAGATCAACGCCGCCACCAGGAGTACCGCCACCCCTCCCAGAACCGCCTGGAGCACGGTGGCCCCGGCGCGGCCTCGCCAGGAGGTCAGACGAAGGGCGGCCACCGCCGCGAACGCGGTCACCACGGCCAGGAGAAGGAACGCGGCGACCGAGGGCCCGAGCCTGAGCCGCGAGATCCAGGACCAGCGGCCCTCGCCGGGATCCTCCGGCTTGACGTCTTGGGTCAAGGATCGGGCGTATTTGATGTTCGCCAGTGCACTTTCGAATGTCGGCTCCAGCTTGAGCGCCCGGCGGTAATGGAGGATGGCCCGCCCCACGTCCCCGGCCTTCAGATAGGCGTTGCCCAGGTTGTACTCCAGCTCGGGGGCGGTGACCCCCTGGGCCAGGACCCCCTCGTAGGCCTTGGCCGCCCCCGCAAAGTCCCCGGACTGGTAGAGCTTGTTCCCCTGGAGATACCCTTCCGCCGCGCCGGGGGGCGGGGCCGCCGACGCGGCCCCGGCAACGAGAACACCGAGAAGTCCCACCAGAATTCGAACGATCCGGCTTCCCCTCATCGCGTCTTCTCCAGAGCGTCGACCCACCGTCGGCCCTCGGCCAGCCAGTCGGTTCCTGCCGCCCGCGCGGCGCCGGGAGCGTAACGGGCGGCGTCGGCCCGATCGAGGAAGGCGCGAAGCGGGGCCGTCTCCACCCCGTCCTCGCGGAGGCGATGCTCCAGATCCTCGAACAGGAGTCCGGCCCGAGGAAGGTTGTAGCGGTCGGCGAGATAGTTCCGAACCGCCTCGCCCGCCCGGGCCACCCGCTCGATCTCCGAGGCCCCGGCGGCGCGCTTCAGGAGCTTCCGGGCGTCCCGGGCCGCCCCCAGTCGCCGGCGAAGCGCCACGTCCTTCCCCAGCCGTCTCCGCCGGCGCTCGAACATCCACACCCCGGCGTATCCCACCGCGGGGAGCGGAAGCAGGTAGAACCACACCCGGGCGCGGTCCCAGGCTCCGCCCCGGGTGGCGAACGCCGGAACATCGGTCTCGATGAAGCGGATGTCGCGGCCCAGCACCTCGATGTCCCCCCGGGGCGCGGATCCGGCCGCCGCCCCCGAGCCTCCGCCGGGGGTCACCTCGAGGGTGATCGGATCGGAGGCGAGCACCTTGTAGGCGCCGCTCTTGGGGGAGAACGTCGCCACCCGGAGGGCGGGGATCTTCTTGCTCCCCGCGCTGAGCGGCACCAGCACGAACTGACGGGTGACCGTCCCCCCGATCCGCATGCCGCCCTTGGTGGTCTCCTCGTTGCTCTGGGAAGGATAGGCGCGAAAGTCGGACAGCTTGGGAAGCTCGATGTCGCCGAGGGTTCGGAGATTGCCTTCGCCGCTCACCTTGACGGTGAAGGTCACGGGTTCGTTCTGGGCCACCGTGGTCTTGTTCACCGAGGCGGTGAGGCCGTACTCCCCCACCGTGCCGTGGAACTCGGGCGGCGCCCCCGGTGGGAGCGGCTTCACGGTGAGGACCACCGGATCCGTGCGCAGGGTGACCCGTTTCGAATCGAACGGGTTGTTCCCGAAGAACGAGAACGGATCGTTGGCCCGGGGCGCCCCCTGCACGGTGCACTGCAGCACCGACTCCCCGATGGTGAGCTTTCCCGGGGTGGTGGGGAAGACCGCCATGTCCACTTCCAGCACCCGGTAGCGCTTGCCCTTCACCGTTTCCACCCGGGGTTGGAGAGCGGGCAGGTCCTCCTTCCAGAAGCCCTGGGTGGTAGGGGCGGAGAAGCCCGGATTGTCGAGGAGCCCGACCCGGGTGTAGAGGCGGACGCGGTAGGTCACCTGCTCGTTGAGATAGGGGTTCGCCTTGTCCACCGTGGCCCGGACGAAGAGGTCCTCGCTCCCCCGGGTGGACCCGGTCTCCCCTTCCGACTCCGGCGGCGGGGTGGGTGCGGTGGAGGGAGCCGAACCGGCCAGCACGGTCAGCTTGAGCGGCGGGGCCCGGAAGACGTCCTTTCCCTGATGCGCCTCGATGGGGGCGATGGTGAAGGTGCCCGGCTGCCGGGGAATGAGCGCGTAGGTCACGGTCTTCGAGGCGCTCATGTGCCCGTTCAACAGCGAGAAACTCTGGGAGGTGCCTCCGTTTACGATTTCGAACTTCGCCCCGAGATCGGGCAGCCGGGGATCGGGAATGGAGCCGACCCCGCCCGAGACCTTCACGGTGAGCACCACCTGCTCCCCCACGTGCGCGGTGTCCCGGTCGAGGGTGGCGGTGACCTGGACCGCCCAGGCCGGGGCCGCGGTGAGCAGGATCGTGAGCGTCATGAGGATTGGAAACGCGCGCCTCACCAGTCCTTCTCCGCCTTCCGCCGATGGGTGGACTTGAGCCGGGCCCGGAGAAGTTCGCGCTCCTCCGGGGTGATCTGGTTCAGGAGCTGCGCCGCCTCCTGGGGGGTCAGGAGCCGGGCCGGCGACCCGGGTTGCCCCGGCTGATCCTGCTTCTTCCCGGTCGAGTCCGCCGCCGCGGTATCCGCCGCGGCATCCTGCTCGTTCTTCTCCTGGTCCCGGTTGTCGGCCTGATCCCGGGCCTTCTGCTCCCGGTCCCTGGAGTCCTGATCCCCCGGGGAGGGCTCGGGCTTGGAGGTCCCGGTGGAGTCCGGAGCGGATTCCTTCCCCTCGCCCTTCTGACCCTGGCCCTTCTGGTCCTTCCCCTGGTTTCCCTGCGGGTTCTTCTGCTGGTTCTGGGGGTTGGCCTGAAGCTCCTTCCGGGTCAGCTCGTAGTTGTACCGGGCGTCGGCATAGTCGGGATCGGCGCGGAGGGCCGCGCGGTAGGCCTCGAGCGCCCCCTTCAGGTCCCCGTTCCGGTAGCGCGCGTTCCCGAGGTTGAAGGCGGCCCGCCCCGGGGCGAGGGTCTTCGAACGCTGGGCACCGGCGAAGGCGTCCGCCGCCGCCTGATAGCTCGAGTCGCGGTAGGCCGAGGCCCCGAGGTTGTAGTCCAGCGCGGGATCATCCCGGTCGCGGCGGGCCTGGGTGTAGTGATCCACCGCCTGCTCCCACGCCCCCCGGTCGTAGCTCCGGGCGCCCTTTCTCGCCTCGCGGGAACCGGGAGCCATGAAGGGGGAAAGGAGTTCCCAGAATGAGAGCAGGAACACCGAGGTCATGAGGGAACGGCCGGTCAAGGTGATCACTTGCGGCCCCCTTCGGCGACGGGAGGTTCGGTGGACTCCCCCTCCTCCACCCGGCGCGCCTCGGGAACCATGATCGCGAAGAACAGAAGCACCGCGGCCACCGCCGCCGGGACCTGGTACCGCTCCTCAACCCGCCGGCGCACCGCTCCCCCCAGCTCCCCCTTCTGCAGCTTTTCCAGGTAGTCGAGCATCTGCCCGACCTCGTGCCCCTGCAGGGTGGCGGGGTAATACCGGCCGCCGGTACTCTCGCCCACCCGGCGGAGCAGGGGCTCCTCGAGCCGGCTCAGCACCACCTCCCCCGAGCGGTCCTTCTTGTAGCCGGTGAGCTTGCCGTCCGCGTCGTAGACCGGGATCGGCTGGCCGTTGGGGGTCCCCACCCCCACGGTGAGGACGGGGATGCCGTCATCCTTGAGCTGGCCGGCGGCGGCGTCCACGTCGCCAACGTGGGATTCCCCGTCGGTGAAGAGGATCACCGCGCGACCCGTGCGGCCGGAGAGGTCGGTCCCGAACGCGTTCCGCGCCCCCCGGAGCGCCTCCTCCAGGTTGGTGCCCGGGTCCGGGAGGACATCCGGGGTCACCGTGTCCAGGAACAGGTTGGCCGCGCCGGTGTCCAGGGTAAGGGGACAGAGGAGGAACGAGGACCCGCTGAACAGCACGATCCCCACCCGGTCCCCCTTGAGCCCGTCCAGGAGCTCGCGGATCTCCTGCTTCGATCGCTCCAGGCGATCCGGCACCACGTCGGTGGCCTCCATGCTGAGGCTCACGTCCAGCGCCACCACCACCTCGATCCCCTGCCGCTCGACCTGCACCAGCCGCGCCCCCACCTGGGGCCGGGCCGCGGCCACCGCGGCGAAGGCGAAGGCGGCGAGGGCCAGGAGGTACCGGATGAGGCGAAGCGTCCCCGAGCGCCCGGGCGACAGCCGGCCCCAGAGCGGAGCCTCGACGAACCGGCGAAGGCGCCGGCGGCGAAGCCAGATCCCCGCGATCCCCAGGGCCAGGAGCGCGGGGAGGATCCAGAGGAGCTTGAGGAGGACGGGGGCGCCGAACAGCATCAGGGTATCCGGCTCACCGCGGTCTCCCCCACCAGGAGCCCGCCGGCCAGGGCCAACGCGGCCATCAGGGCCAGGAGCGGCCCCTTCTCCTCGTACTGCACGTACTCCACCGTCTCCGCCTCGCTCTTCTCCAGCTGATCGATCTCCTTGTAGATGCCCTCCAGGGCCTCGGCGCTGGTGGCCCGAAAGTACCGTCCGCCGGTGATGTCGGCGATCTTCTTCAGGGTGGCTTCGTCCACGCTGGCGTCGATGGTGACGTAACGCCGCCCGTACACCGGATCGTCGACCGGGATCCGGGCCGGACCGTCCTTCCCGGCGCCGATGGTGTAGACCTTGACCCCCAGGGCCTGGGCCGCCTCGGCGGCGGTGATCGGATCCACCTCCCCGGCGTTGTTCTGTCCGTCGGTGAGGAGGATCACCACCTTGCTCTTTCCCTTGGCTTCGCGAAGCCGGTTCACCGACGTGGCCAGCGCCATGCCGATGGCGGTACCGTCGGGCACCCCCCCGAAGTCCACCTGCTCCAGGAGATCGTTGACGATCCCATAGTCCAGGGTCAGGGGACACTGGGTATAGGCCCCGCCGGCGAAAACCACCAGCCCGATCCGGTCGCCGCTCCGGGCGGCCACGAATTCCCGGGCCACCTGCTTGGCCACGTAGAGCCGGTTGTGGGGCTTGAAGTCCTCCGCCCGCATGCTCCCCGAGATGTCCAGGGCGAGAACGATGTCGATTCCCTCGCTCTTCACCTCTTTCCGCGCGGTGCCGGTCTGGGGGCGGGCCAGCGAGACGATCAGGAGCGTCCCCGCCGCCGCCAACAGCGCCGGGGTGGCGGCCACCGCCCGGGCCCGCCAACCGCGGCGCGGGAAGAAACGGGCGTCGGGATAGCCCAGTCGCGCCCGCCCCCACCGGCGACGGAGGTCCCACCAGAAGACGAGGGCCAGGGGAACCAGAGCCAGGAGGAACAGGGGGTCGGCGAAGCGCATCAGCCGGCCTCCCCCTCGCCCGGGCCCGCCCCGGCCGGGTGTTCGACCGCCGAGGCCTCGGCGCCGGCGGGCGGCGGCCCGCCCCCCGGGGCCGGAGCCGTCGGGGCGACGCCCGCCGGCGGGGCCGGGCGCGCCGCCGCCCGCCTCCCCGCCAGCCGGGCCTCGATCCAGCGCCGCCCCCGAACCAGGGCGTCCGCCCCCGCCGCCGCGCCGGGCTCGTGGCGGGCGAACTTCACCAGGTCCGCCTCGTCGAAGAGGGCCAGGAGTTCCCGCGCTTCCTCGTCGCCGAGAACCGGAGACCGGGCCAGCCCATCGCGAATCTCCTCGGTGGTGGATTCGACCGCGGGGAGGCCGAAACGCCGCTCCAGGTAGGCGCGGAGAACCAGGCTCAGGCGCGCATAGTGCTCCTTCAGGAGCCCGCGGGCGGCCAGCGACTCCCGCTCCAGCTCCCGAAGCGCGGTCAGGGCCGCCTCCTCGGGCGGGACCGAGGGCTCGAAAACCGGAACCGGGACCGCCGGGCGCTTCGGCCGGCGGCGCCAGACCACCACGCCCGCGGCCAGGGCGCCCAGGACGAGCAGGGCGATCGCGATCCTCCCCCACCGCCAGCGGGTCTCCACCGGAGCCGGCGGGGCGATGTCCCGAAGCGCGGCCTTTCCGGTGTCGGGAAGGGTGGACTCCACCGATAGCGAATACGGCAGCAGGCGCACCGGCCGCCGCCCGCTCCGGCTCACCAGGAGGAAGGGGATCGCGCTCAGGGTCTGGTCCCCGGCCTGGAAGAGGGCCACGTCCATCGCCCACCCCGCGCTGTCCGCTCCCGCCGGAGCCGGCCCCGACTTCACCACGTCCAGTTCACCGAAGCTCGTGGGAGCCGGCGGGCCGATCAGCCTCGCGGTGGTGTCGGGGAGCGGGACCGCGAAGCGCACCGAGACCCGCTCGCCGACCTTCACCACCGCGGGATGAATGGAGGCCTCGACCTTGAGGGTCTCCGCGGGGGCGGACGCGGTCGAGTCGGCGCCGGTCGTCGCGGGCGCCGGGGCGGCGGCCGGGGAATCGGGGAGAAAAGCCGTTCCCGCCCCCGCAGCGAACGGAGGCGCCGTGACCAGGAGCGCCACGAGCGCCGCGGGAAGCGCACGTCTCATCGCGAGAGCCTCGCCTGGCGCCGGCGGAAGAAGCCGGCCAGGGGGAGCACCACGTCCTCGTCGGTCCACAGGTCCACGCGATCCACCCGGGCGCGGCGGGTTACCTCGTCGAAGGTGGTCTCCCGCGCTGCCACCGCCTCGCCGAAGGCCCGGCGCACCGAGCGATCGGAGGTGTCGACCAGGAAGTCGCGCCCGGTCTCCAGGTCCCTGAGCGCCACCACTCCCACCGCGGGAAGCTTCTCCTCGCGGGCGTCCCGCATGCGCAGGAGCACCACGTCGTGCCGGCGCGAGGCCACCTTGAGCGACCGCTCGTACCCCTCGCTCAGGAAGTCGGAGACGACGAACACCACCGCCCGCCGTTTCTGGGCCCGGCTCAGGTGATCGAGGGCGGCCCCCAGGTTCGTGCCCCGCCCCCGGGGTTTGAAGTAGAGGATCTCCCGCACCACGCGGAGCACGTGCCGCCGCCCCTTGGCCGGGGGAACGTAGAGCTCCACCCCGTCCGAGAACAGCACCAGCCCCACCTTGTCGTTGTTCTGCACCGCGGAGAGGGCCAGAAGCGCCCCCACCTCGGCGGCCAGCTCGGCCTTCAGCCGCTCCCGGGTGCCGAAGCGCTCCGACGCGCTCTGGTCCACCAGGAGCAGAACGGTGAGCTCGCGCTCCTCCTGGAACTGCTTCACGAAGGGGTGCCCCATGCGGGCGGTCACGTTCCAGTCGATGGTGCGCACGTCGTCCCCGGGGATGTATTCGCGAACCTCGGCGAACTCCATCCCCCGCCCCTTGAAGACCGAGTGGTACTCCCCCCCGAATACGTCGGTTACCAGCCGCCGGGTGCGGATCTCGATGCGCTTGACCTTCTGGAGGATCTCTCGCGGGATCATGATCGGAACGTTCCCGGGATGCTCAGGGCACTTCCACGGAGTCGAGAATGCGTCGGGCCACCTCTTCGGGGGTGACTTCCTCCGCCTCGGCCTCGAAGGTGACGATGATACGGTGGCGCAGGACGTCGAGCCCGATGGCCTTCACGTCGTCGGGGGTGACGTACCCCCGCCCGCGAAGCAGCGCGTGGGACTGGGCGGCCTGGGCCAGGTAGATGGTGGCCCGGGGCGAGGCGCCGTAGGCGATCAGGGACTTCAGGTCCAACCCGAAGCTCTCCGGATCCCGGGAGGCGAAGGTGATGTCCACGATGTAGCGTTTCACCTTCTCGTCGAGGTAGATGCTCCGCGCCACCTTGCGGAGCCGGAGCACGCGCTCGATGTCCAGGACCGGACTCGGGTACACCACGGTGCCCAGCCCGGCCTGCTCGAGGATCCGGTACTCCTCGTCCTTGGTGGGGTAACCGACCTCGATCTTGAGCATGAACCGGTCCACCTGGGCTTCGGGGAGCGGGTAGGTCCCCTCCTGCTCGATGGGGTTCTGGGTGGCCAGGACCAGGAAGGGCTCGGGGAGAGCGTGAGTCTCCTCCCCGATGGTCACCTGCCGCTCCTGCATGGCCTCGAGCAGCGCGCTTTGCACCTTGGCCGGCGCGCGGTTGATCTCGTCGGCCATGAGCAGGTTGGTGAAGACCGGACCCCGCTTGATGCTGAACGAGGCGTCGCGGGGGTTGTAGATCTGGGTGCCGGTGAGGTCCGCCGGAAGGAGATCGGGGGTGAACTGGATCCGGGCGAAGTTCATGTCCAGGCAGGCCCCCAACGCCTTGATGGCGGTGGTCTTGGCCAGGCCGGGGACTCCCTCCAGGAGCACATGCCCGTCGGATAGGAGCGCGATCACAAGCCGCTCCACCATGCGCTTCTGGCCCACGATCACCCGTCCCACCTCGTCGGTGAGACGGCCCAGGACCTGGGCCTCGTCGCGGACCTGAGCGTTCAGCTCGGCGATGTCCAGCACGACCTTCCTCCTGTGATTGCTTGGGTTTCTTGGACGGATCGGGGGTATGGCGCAATCGGCGGTCCAGTGTATCGGGGCCGACCGGGCGGGGCAAGGAGCCCGAGATTCCATACCCCCGGGGGGGACCGAACCTTCCCGGCCAAGTCATCCCCGGCCCGCCGGGAGCGAAATGGTATACTCCGCGATGCTTTTTCGGGGTCTGCTACGATCTCCGGCACCCGCGGCGCCCTTACCGGCGGCCCTGAGGGCCGACAACCGACCGGTTTCCCGCCACATCGACCCATCGATGGCCCAAGGAGTCCTCTCATGATCGACACAAGAGTCCCCTTCATCGATCTCGCCGCCCAGCATCACGCTCTGGAACCGGAGCTCATGGAGGCGGTCCGTCCCATCCTCGCCAACGCCGCCTTCGTGGGGGGCGAGCCGGTCGACCGGTTCGAACGCCACTTTGCCGAGGCCCACGGCCTCCCTCACGCGGTCACGGTGAAGAGCGGGACCGCCGCCCTCCAGCTGGGCATGGAAGCGATGGGGCTCGAAGCCGGCGACGAGGTCCTGGTGCCCGCCTTTACCTTCATCGCCACCGCGGCCAGCGTGGTCCGGGCGGGGGCGCGCCCGGTGTTCGTGGACGTGGACCCCGAAACCGCCTGCCTCGACCCCGAGGCGGCCTCGGCCGCGGTCACCGAACGTACCCGGCTCATGATCCCGGTTCATCTCTACGGCCACCCCGCCCCCATCCCCGCCCTCAGCGGGGTCGCGAAGCGGCACGACCTCCGGATGCTCGAGGACTGCGCCCAGAGCCACTTCGCCACCCTCGACGGCGGCCGCACCGGGACCTTCGGCGACGCGGGGGCGTTCTCGTTCTACCCCAGCAAGAACCTGGGGGCGGCGGGAGACGCCGGGTGCTTCATCACCCGGGACGGGGATCTGGCCGATCGGGTGCGGCGCCTGGCCAACCACGGGCGCACCGACCGGTACTTCCACGGCTACCTCGGATGGAACGAACGGCTGGACGCCTTCCAGGCCGCGGTCCTCGACGTGAAGCTCCGCCATCTGTCCGACTGGACCGAGGGGCGCCGGCGGGCCGCCGCGCGCTACCGTGAGCTGTTGGCCGGGCTCGCCCCCTGGGGCGAGCCGCTGCGTCTCCCGGTGGAGCGCCCGGGGGCGGTGCACGTGTACCACCTCTACGTGGTCCGACATTCCCGGCGGGACGAGATCGCCGAGGCCCTGGGGAAGCTCGGCGTCGGCGCGGCCACCCACTATCCCACCACCCTGCCCGAGCAACCGGCGTTCAAGGCCCTGGGAATGGGCGGCGGGAGCTTCCCGGTATCCGAGGACTGGGCCCGGACCTGCCTCTCGCTTCCCATGTTCCCCGAGCTCACCGAGGACCAGCAGGCGCGGGTGGCCGAGGCGCTCAGGAGCCTTCCGAGCTAGCCGTCCGCCGGTGGGCGCCGGACCTCCGGCCCGACGGCTTTCCCGCCGCGCCGCGGGCGGCCGGGGAGCCCGGTCGGGTCAGCGGGCGAAGGCGCCGGCGATCTTCTCCACCGCCCCGACCGCGTCGTCCAGGTCCCGCTCGGTCATCCGCGGGTAGAGGGGAAGCGAGATGAGCCGCTCGTAGGCCGCTTCGGCCACCGGCAGCGCCCCCTTTCCGAGCTTCAGGGTGTCCCGGTAGTAGGGGTGGTAGTGGATGGGGATGAAGTTCACGGTGGTGCCGATGTTCTCGGCTTTCAGCTCCTCGATGAACCGCCCCCGGTCGACGGTGAGCCGCTCCAGGCGGAGCCGGATGGGGTACAGATGATAGACGTGTTCGACGTCGGGCCTCCACGCCGGGATCTCGATCGCGGGGTGGTCGCGGAAGGCCTCGTCGTAGCGCCGGGCCAGCTCCCGGCGGCGGCGGTTGAACTCGGGGAGGCGGCGGAGCTGGTGAATGCCCAGGGCCGCCTCGAGGTCGGTCATGTTGTACTTGAAGCCGGGGAGCACCACCTCGTAGTACCAGGACCCCGCGGAGGTATAGCGCTTCCACGCGTCCGTGCTCATCCCGTGCAGGGCGAGCAGCCGCGCCTTATCGATCGTGGCCTCGTCGTCGGTGGCCAGGGCCCCGCCCTCGGCGGTGGTGAGGTTCTTGGTGGCGTAGAAGGAGAAGCAGGTCATGTCCCCGATGCTTCCCACCGGCCGGCCCTTGTAGGACGCACCGACGGCGTGGGCCGCGTCCTCGATCACGGTCAGGCCGTGCTTCGCGGCCAACGCCAGGAGCGCGTCCATGTCGCAGGGATGGCCGGCGTAGTGAACGGGAAGGAGGGCGCGCGTGCGCGGGGTGATCTTTTCCGCGACCCGGGCGGGATCCAGGTTCAGGGTATCGGGCTCCACGTCGGCCAGGACCGGAGTGCCGCCGGCGTGGACGATGCTGTTGACCGTGCTGCAGAAGGTGAGCGGGCTGGTGACGACCTCGTCCCCGGGCTTCAGATCGAGGGAGGCCAGGGCGATGTGGAGGGCGGCGGTGCAGGAATCCACGCAGGCCACGTGTTTCGCCCCCACCGCGGCGGCCAGGTCTCCCTCCAGCCGTTTGACCCGGGGTCCGGTGGTGATCCACCCCGACTCCAGGACGTCGAGGAGCTCTCGCTTTTCCTCGTCGCCGAACTGGGGCAGGGCGTAGGGGAGGAAGGCCTCCCGGATCGGGCTCCCCCCCTGGCTGGCCGGACGATCGGGTCTCGCCACGGATCGGTCCTTTCCGCCCGCTCAGCCCAGCTCGGGATAGAGTGGGAATACGCCGGCGAGCTCGGTCACCTCCGCCCGGGCGCGGTGAACCGCCGCCTCGTCGTCGGGACGATCCAGGACCGCCCCGATCAACCGGCCGATGTGGCGCATCTGGTCCTCCCGCATGCCCCGGGTGGTCAGGGCCGCGGTTCCGATCCGGATGCCGCTGGTGACGAAGGGTTTTTCCGGATCGAAGGGGATCGCGTTCTTGTTCACGGTGATGCCCGCGCGCTCCAGCGTCTCCTCCGCCAGCTTTCCGGTGATTCCCTTGGAACGGAGATCCACCAGCATGAGGTGGTTGTCGGTGCCCCCGCTCACCAGGTCGAACCCCTGGGCGAGCAGGGTATCGGCCAGGGCCCGGGCGTTTGCGACTACCCGGGCGGCATAGTCCCGGAAGGCGGGCTCCAGGGCCTCGCCGAAGCAAACCGCCTTGCCGGCGATCACGTGCATCAGGGGGCCCCCCTGCATCCCGGGGAAGTTCACCCGGTCCACGTCCTTGGCGAACCGCTCCTTGCAGAGGATGAATCCCGCCCGAGGCCCGCGCAGGGTCTTGTGGGTGGTGCTGGTGACCAGGTCGGCCACCGGGACCGGATTGGGGTGCGCCCCCCCGGCCACCAGCCCCGCGATGTGGGCCATGTCCACCAGGAAGAGCGCCCCCACCTCGTCCGCCACCTCCCGGAACACGTCGAAGTCGATGATCCGCGGATAGGCGCTGGCTCCGGCGATGATCAGCTTGGGCTTCACTTCCCGCGCGGTCTTCCGGAGCCCCTCATGATCGATCCGGCCCGTCTCCGCCGAAACCCCGTACTGGTGCACCTCGAAGAAACGGCCGCTGAAGTTCACCTTGTGGCCGTGGGTGAGATGGCCGCCGTGGGCCAGGTTCATGCCCAGGATCCGATCTCCGTGGTCCAGCACCGAGAAGTACGCGGTCATGTTGGCGGTGGAGCCGGAATGGGGCTGAACGTTGGCGTGTTCGGCCCCGAACAGCGCCTTGGCCCGGTCGCGGGCCAGGCGCTCCACCTGGTCCGCGTACTCGCAGCCCCCGTAGTAGCGCTTGCCCGGATAGCCCTCGGCATACTTGTTGGTGAGCACCGAACCCACCGCGGCCAGCACCGCGGTGCTGGTGAAGTTCTCGCTGGCGATCATCTCAAGCGTGTGGCGTTGACGCGACAGCTCTCCGCGCACAGCGTCGCGGACCTCGGGATCCCGGTCTAGAGGTTTCATGGTCGGTATGTTCCGCTCCGGCGTCTCAGCCCTGGGGGGCGCGCGATACCCGCTGTGCGGTCTGGGTGAGCCAGCCGTGGCGATCGGGAGCGCGTCCGTTCACGATTTCGAAGAACTGCTTCTGAAGAAGCTTGGTCACCGGTCCCGGCCGGCCCGCGCCCACCACGGTCCCGTCCACCGAACGGATGGGGGTCACCTCGGCCGCGGTGCCGGTGAAGAACAGCTCCTCGGCCATGTAGATCAGGGCCCGGCTCAGGGGCTGCTCCGCCACCTCGATGCCGTTGTCGACGGCGAGCTGCATGATGCTCCGCCGGGTGATCCCGCCCAGGATGGAGTAGCTGAGCGGCGGCGTGACGAGCTTTCCCTCGATGACCGCGAAGAGGTTCTCGCCGGTGCCCTCGGCCACCCGGCCCTCGGTGTCGAGCATCAACGCCTCGGCGTAGCCGAGCCGGACCGCCTCCATCTTTGCCACCGACGCCAGGACATAAGCCCCCCCGATCTTGGCCAGGGCGGGAAGGGTGTTCGGCGGCATCTTCCGCCAGGTCGAGACGATGACGTCGATCCCCTTCTCCAGGGCCTCGGGGCCGAGATAGGCCCCCCAGGGCCAGACCGCGATCGCGGTGTGGATGGGGTTGTCGCGGGGGAGCACCCCCATGGCCCCGGCTCCCCGGAGCACCACCGGACGGATGTAGCAGCTCTCGAACTCATTCCGCTGCACCGCCTCGATACAGGCCTCGGTGATCTCCTCCTCGGTGAAGGGAATCTCGATGCGGATCACCTTGGCCGAAAAGAACAAGCGCTTGACGTGATCCGACAGACGGAAGATCGCGGGTCCGTCCGGGGTGTTGTAGCAGCGGATGCCCTCGAACACGCTGGACCCGTAGTGGATGACGTGGCTCAGGATGTGAACCTTGGCGTCCGCCCACGGGACGAAGTCCCCGTCGAACCAGATGGTTTCGCTCCGCGCCTCGGGAGATTTCGGCACTGGCATGTCAGGACTCCATGGCGCCGGCCGGCATCCCGCTCTCGATCCGGGGCAGCGCCTGAATGAGGAACTCGCGAATCTGAACGAAGGCGCCCCGGTACTCCTCGAGGTCGCCGCCGATGGGATCGGGAATTCCGAGGGGCGGAACCGACTCGTCTCCGGCCGCGAACCGGCTCAACAGATGGATTCGGTCGCCGAAGCGCGGTGCTATCCGTTCCGCCGCCACCCGGTGGTGTTCTTCCATGGCCAGAACAAGATCGCAGGATTCGATGAGGGTTGGAGTCAGGGGTTGCGAACGATGCCCGCCGATGTCGATCCCCTCCTCCTCACACACCTTCACCGCGTTCTCGCTGGCGGGAAGCCCTTCCACCGCACCGACCCCGGCGGAGACCACCTCCGCCCGGGAGAGCGCCCGGGGGGAGAGTTCGCTCCTCAGGATCCCCTCCGCCATCGGGCTCCGGCAGATGTTGCCGGTGCAAACGAAGAGGATCCGATAAGGTCGATGGGTCTTCATCGATTGAATTCTAGGGGGGGGATCGGTCGGGGTCAAGGAGAGCACGGGCGTCCCCGCGCCCGGCGCGGACCATCCGGGACACCGGACCGGATAAGTCGACGATCGTGGAGGGCTCCGGGGACGCGGAGAGGCCCCCGTCCAGCACCAGGGCGATGCCCTGGGGGAATCCCCCCGAGGCCTCGAGAGCGGTGACCGGAGGCGCCGCCCCCGGCGGGTTGGCGCTGGTGCTGAAGAGCGGCTCCCCCACCGCATGGAGGAGATCGCCCAGAAACCGCGATTCGGGCATGCGGAGCGCGATGGCGCCGTTCTCCGAGCCGGGCATCTCCGGAGCGGTGGGAAGGATCGCGGTCACCGGCCCCGGCCACACCCGCCGGAGCCGGGTCCAGGTCGCGTCCTCCACTCCCCGGGTCCAGGAGCGGGCCTCTTCCCACGTGCGAACCAGAACGATGAAGGGGCCGGGCCGCCCCTTGAGCCGCGCGAGCTCCGCCCGGCCGCGGCTGCTGCGCGGCAGCGCCAAAAGGCCGTACACGGTGTCGCTGGGGGCGATCACGATTCCTCCTTCGTGGAGGATCCGCGCCGCGCGGTCGAGAACCGCCGGATCGGGTTCCCCGGGGACCAGGGTCGTCCGCTCGGGTTCAGCCACCCATCGCCTCGCGCCGGGCCCGGAGCCGTTCGGAGAGACCGGGATCGCCGAGAGCCAGGATCTCCGCGGCCAGCCAGGCCGCGTTCTTGGCCCCCGCGCTCCCCACCGCGACCGTGGCCACCGGAACCCCGGGAGGCATCTGCACGGTGGAGAGGAGCGAGTCCATTCCGGAGAGCGGTGAGGCGTCGAGCGGCACCCCGATCACCGGGAGAACGGTGCGGGCGGCCACCGCCCCGGCCAGGTGATTGGCCATCCCCGCCCCCGCGATCAACACCCGGAAGCCTCGCTCTGCGGCGCCCGCGGCGAACGCGGCCACCTTGTCCGGGCTCCGGTGGGCGCTCATGACCTGCGCCTCGTGCGATATGCCCAGATCCTCGAGCACCTTCAGCGTGCCTTCCATCCGCGTCCGGTCCGACTCGCTCCCCATGAGCACCGCCACCTTGGCATCGGCCATCGTGTTCAATCTCCTCCCGAGTTCGCAGTGTTTCCGCGCCCCGCCGCCCCCGGGGTCCGTCCCCCGATGTCGGCGCGGTAGCGCATCCCCTCGAAGTGGATCTCGTCGATTCCCGCGTAGGCGGTCCGAAGCGCTGCGTCGAGGGTGTCTCCCACCCCCACCACGTTCAGCACCCGTCCCCCCGCGGTGACCAGCCCACCCTCCCCGACGGCGGTTCCGGCGTGAAAGACCAGCGCTCCCCGCTCCCGGGCGCGCTCGATGCCGGTGATGGGAAGCCCTCGGGCCCCCGAGCGCGGGTAGTCCCGCGCCGCCGCCACCACGCAGGCCGCGGCCGGATGCGTCGGAGGGTCGGTGCTCGCTCCGGCCAGCTCCCCCCGGCCCGCGGCCAGAAGCGTCAGGGCCAGGTCGCCCCCCAGCCGCGGGAGCACGGCCTGGGTCTCCGGATCACCGAACCGCACGTTGTACTCCAGGAGCTTCGGGCCCTCGGCGGTCACCATGACCCCGAAGTAGAGGAGCCCGCAAAACGCGGTCCCCTCCCGGAGCAGACCCTCGAGAGTCGGCTCCACCATGGTTCGCCCGATCTCCTCCAGGAGGGCGGGGGCGAGGATCGCCGCCGGGCTCACCGCCCCCATGCCGCCGGTATTGGGCCCCCGGTCCCCGTCGAGGGCCCGCTTGTGATCGCGGGACCCGGGAAGGATGTGGTGGTCCCGGCCGTCGGTGATCGCGAACACCGAGACCTCCTCGCCGACCAGCCGCTCTTCCAGCACCACTTCCGCCCCCGCCGCCCCGAAGGCCGAGCCCTCCAACGCGGCGCGGGCCGCGGTCCGGGCTTCCTCCACGGTGCCCGCCACCGTGACCCCCTTCCCCGCGGCCAGGCCCGACGCCTTGACCACGATGGGAGCGCCCCACTCGGCGAGAGTCGCCTCGGCGTCGGCTAACCGGGTCACCGTGCGAAACCGCGCGGTGGGAATCCGGTGGCGCTCCATGAAGGCCTTGGCGAAGGCCTTGCTCGCCTCCAGGCGCGCCCCGGCCGCGCCGGGTCCGAACACCGTGGTCCCGTCGGAGCGCAACCGGTCGGCGAGACCGGCGGCGAGCGGCGCCTCCGGACCCACCACCACCAGGTCGTAGCGCTCGGTCCGCACCAGGGCGGCCAGCCCGTCCAGATCGTCGGCGGCCACGGGCCGAAGCGCGCCGATCTCGGCCAGGCCGGGGTTTCCCGGCGCCGCCTCCACTCGCGCCACCGAGGTACACCGCTCGAGCGCCCACCCCAGGGCGTGTTCCCGCCCCCCCGATCCGACGACCAACACCTTGAGTCCGTTCATGGCTCGGGATCCCCTTCCTCCGGCGGCGCATCCGCGATCCCGCGCCGAGCCTCGAGGGAAGCCTTCACCGCGTTTCGCGCCTCCACCGGGTCCGCCCGGCCCCCGGTCCGCCGCATCACCTGCCCCATCAGGAACTGGAGCGCGGCCTCGCGGCCGCCCAGGTAGTCGGCGGCGGGACCGGGATGGGCGGCCAGCACCTCGTCCACCACCCGGCGGAGCGCCGCCGGATCGGTGATGGGAGCCAACCCCTTCGCCTTCACGATCTCCGCCGGGTCTCCCCCCGACGCCTCCATCTCGGCGAACACCGCCTTACCGATCTTCCCGCTGATCGTTCCCTCGCCGATCATCCGCACCATCCGACCCAGCATGGCCGGATCCACCCGGATCCCGGCCAGGCCCTCCGGGGATTCCTTCACCAGGCGCATGATCTCGGTCAAGACCCAGTTGGCCGCCGCCTTCCCGTCCCCGGCGATCCGGGCCGCGGTCTCGAAATAGTCGGCCATCTCCCAGGACGCGGCCAACACCACCGCGTCTTCGGGCGGGATGCCGTAGTCCCGGGACAGCCGGTTCTCCTTCTCCCCGGGGAGCTCGGGGAGGGTGCGCCTCACCGTCTCCACCCACTCCGGGTCCACCGCCAGAGGCAGGAGATCCGGGTCCGGGAAGTAGCGGTAGTCGTGAGCATCCTCCTTGGTGCGCATGACCCGGGTGCGCCCTTCCCCGGGGTCCCAGAGCCGGGTGGCCTGGATCAGGGCCTCACCGTCCTCCAGAGCCCGGGCCTGCCGTTTCATCTCCCAGGCCAGGGCCCGCTCCACGTTCCGGAAGGAGTTCAGGTTCTTGACCTCGGTCTTGGGGTTGAGCTCGACCTGACCGCGCGGCCGGACCGAGACGTTGGCGTCGGCGCGGAGGCTTCCCTCCTCCATGTTGCCGTCGCAGATGCCCAGATAGACCACCAGCTGGCGGAGCCGCTCCAGGAGGGCGTGGGCCTCCTCCGGGCTACGGAGATCGGGTTCGGTCACCACCTCCAGGAGCGGCACCCCGGCGCGGTTCAGGTCCACCAGGGTGGCCGGCTCCCGTCCCGACTCCAGGTGGAAGGACTTGCCCGCATCCTCCTCCAGGTGGGCCCGGACCAGGCGTGTGGACCGGTCCGCTCCGTCATGAAAGTAGCTCAACGCTCCGCCCGACAGGACCGGGCGTTCGTACTGGCTGATCTGGTATCCCTTGGGGAGGTCGGGATAGAAGTAGTTCTTGCGGGCGAACACGCTCCGGGGCTCTGGGGACGCCCCCACCGCCAGCCCGAACTTGAGGGCCAGGGCCACCGCTTCCCGGTTCAGGACCGGCAGCACCCCCGGATGCCCCAGGCAGACCGGGCACACGTGGGTGTTGGGCGGAGCCCCGTAGGCCGCCGAACAGCCGCAGAAGATCTTGGTCCGGGTGAGGAGCTGGACGTGGATCTCCAGCCCGATCACCGTCTCGTACTTCTCGGCCAGCCGGGTGGGGGCGTTCATCGCGCGCCCCCCGGTTCCGGCGGACGGCGGCGGGGATCGGGATGCGCGCGCTCCAGGGTCCCCGCGCCCCGGAACAGCAGGTCCTCCCGCCAGCGCGGGGCCAGGAGCTGCACCCCCAGGGGGAGTCCCTCGGAGTCGAACCCGACGGGAACGTTCATCCCCGGCATCCCGGTAAGGTTGGCGAACACGGTGAAGACGTCGGAGAGGTACATGGCCACCGGGTCGCCGGTCTTCTCCCCCAGCCGGAAGGCGGTGGTGGGGGCGGTGGGAAGGAGAAGCAGGTCGCAGGTCTCGAACAATCGCTCGAAGCTCCGCCTGAGGAGCACCCGGGCCTTCTGCGCCTCGAGATAGTAGGCGTCGTAGTAGCCGGCGGAGAGGACGTAGGTGCCGAGGAGAATCCGCCGCTTCACCTCCGAGCCGAACCCCGCGCTCCGGGTGCGGCGGTAGGTCTCGTCGAGGGTGGGGCCGGGAACCCGGAGCCCGTAGCGCACCCCGTCGTAGCGGGCCAGGTTGCTCGAGGCCTCGGCGGTGGCAAGCAGGTAGTACGCCCCCACCGCGGTCTCGGGGTCGGGAAGGGCGACGTCGGCGATCGCCGCCCCCGCCTCGCGGAGGGTCTCCCCCGCCTCCCGCACCGCGGCCGAGACTTCGGGCTGGATCCCGGGGCGCCCGAGGATCTCCGAGGCGATCCCGATCCGGATCCCCCGCACGTCCGCGCCGGGGTCGACCGCCTCCACCGCCCGCGGCGAGGAGGTGGAGTCCCGCGGGTCGGGGCCGGCCAGGACCCGGTAGAGGAGGGCCAGGTCCGCGGCGCTCCGCCCGAAGCCGCCGATCTGGTCGAACGAGGAGGCGTAGGCCACCAACCCGAACCGGGACACCCGGCCATAGGTGGGTTTCAACGCATGAAGTCCGCAAAAAGCGCCCGGCTGGCGGATGGAGCCGCCGGTGTCCGTCCCCAGGGCCAGCGCGGCCATCCCCGAGGCCACCGCGGCCGCCGAACCCCCGCTCGAGCCGCCGGGCACCCGGTCCGCGCCCCAGGGATTCCGAACCGCGCCGAAGGCGGAACTCTCGGTGGAGGATCCCATCCCGAACTCGTCCAGGTTGGTCTTCCCCACCACCACCGCGCCGGCGGCCCGGAGGCGATCCACCGCGGTGGCGTCGTAGAGGGATACGTGGGTCTCGAGCATCCGCGAGCCGCAGGTGGTGCGCACCCCGCGGGTGGCGATGTTGTCCTTCACCGCCACCGGCACCCCGGCCAGGGGTCCGGGATCCTCCCCCGCGGCCACCCGGGCGTCCACGTCCCGCGCGGCTTCCCGGGCTTCGTCCCCGGTCACGGTGAGAAACGCGGCCGCGACGGGATTCAGGGCGTCGATCCGGGCCAGGGCGTTCCCGGCGACCTCGGTCGCGGTGAGTTCGCCCCGGCGGACGCGGGCGGCGATCGCCGCCGCCGATTCCCAGTGGAGGTCCACCGCGGGTTACTCGGTCCCGATGGCCGGGGGAACCTCGAACAGGCCCTCCCGCGCTTCGGGGGCGGCGGCGGTGGCCTCGCCGGGCGAGAGCCACGACCGCTCGATGTCCTCGCGGAGCGGGGTTGCCTCGCCTCCGGAGCCCTCGGCGGGATCGATGCCCCGGGTGTCCAGAGCGGAGAGCCGCTCCGCCACGGCCAGGATGGCGTTCAGGTCCCGCTCCATCACCGCCGCCTCGTCCTCGGAGAGATCGAGGTGGGCCAGCCGCGCCACGCGGTCGACGTCGTTCCTAGTGACCGCCACGGGGAACTCCCGGAACCGGCGCTCCCCGGTTCCGCCGCTCAGTAGTCGACATGGCTTTCCTCCCATTGGGCGTAGCGGGCCACGATCCGCTTCTTCACGTTTCCGGCGAAGACCACGGTGAGACGGGCGTCGGGGCCGGTCCCGTCCTGGCCGATCACGTCCCCGCGGCCGAAGGTGGGGTGCAGAATGGTCCCGAGGCTCCGCCGCGGCCCCGGCTCCGCATACTCCACTCCGCGGTCCCGCTCGTAGCGGCGGGCGCGGGAGACGCCGCCCCAGGCCCGGGGACGCTCTTCCACGCGCATGAGAGCCTCGGGGATCTCTTCCACGAAGCGCGAGAGGAGCGCGGTGGTGGTTCCCCCCCACCGCTGGCGGCTCATGGCCGAGTAGAGATGGACCCGGTCCTTGGCCCGGGTCAGCGCCACGTAGAACAGCCGCCGCTCCTCCTCCAGGGCGTCGTCATCGTCCTGGGAGGAGACGTGGGGGAGGAGCCCCTCTTCCATCCCGGCCACGCATACCACCCGGAACTCCAGTCCCTTGGCGTTGTGGATGGTCATGAGACGAACCTTCTCCGCCTTCTCGTCCACGCGATCCACGTCGGTGAGGAGGGCCACCTCGTTCAGGAAGGCGGACACGTCCCCGCCCTCGCTCCGCTCCGCGAACAGCCGGGCGCCGGCCACCAGCTCTTCGAGGTTCTCGGCGCGGTCGCCGGCGGTGTCGGGGTCGTCGTGCTCCAGGAAGTCCAGGTAGCCCAGCCGCTCCACGATTTCCTTCAACACCTCGTCCACCGGGTCCGCGGCCCGCCCCTTGAACTCCTCGATCAGATCGTGGAACTCGGCGAGCTTCTTCCGCGCCCCGCCCGGGATCTCCCCCGCCTCCCCGACGGTGGCCAGGGACCGGTACAGGCTCGTCCCCTCCCGGTAGGCGTGGACGGCCAGGCGCTCCAGGGAGGTGGCGCCGATTCCCCGCTTGGGGACGTTCACCACCCGGGCGAAGGCCACGTCGTCGTCGGGGTTCACCAGGAGCCGGAGGTAGGCCAGGAGATCCTTGACCTCGCGGCGCTGGTAGAACGCGGTCCCCCCCACCAGCTCGTAGGGAACGGCCGCGTTCCGGAAGGCGGTCTCCAGGGCCCGGCTCTGGGCGTTGGTGCGGTAGAGGATGGCCACCTCGGCCAGGGGCACCCCCTTCCGGTTCACCTCCTCGGCCACCGCGGCCACCACCCGGACCGCCTCTTCCTCGGCGTCCCCGACCACGGTGACGTTCAGGAGATCCCCCCCCTCCCGATCGGTCCAGAGGGTCTTCTCCTTCCGCGCCCGGTTGTGTCGCACCACCGCGTTGGCCGCGTCGAGGATGATCCCGGTGGACCGGTAGTTCTGCTCCAGGCGCACCGCCCGGGCCTTGGGGTAGAGCCTCTCGAAGGAGAGGATGTTCCGGACGTCGGCCCCGCGCCAGCCGTAGATGGACTGGTCGTCGTCCCCGACCACGCACAGGTTCTCGTGGGCCGAGGCCAGCTGTTCGATGAGCCGCATCTGGGCCGGGTTGGTGTCCTGGAACTCGTCCACCAGGACGTACCGGAACCGTTCCGCGAAGAGATCCCGGACCTCGGGATGTTCCTCGAAGAGGCGGATGGGCTCCCCGATCAGGTCGTCGAAATCCAGGGCGTTGGCCGAGCGGAGCCGGTTCTTGTACTCGGCGAACACCCGGGCGATCTTCTGGTCGCGGAAGCTCTCCGCCCGGTCCTCGAACTCCTTCGGGGTCATGAGGGCGTTCTTGGCCGAGGAGATCGCCGAGCGCACCGTCTTGGGGGTGAGGTCCCGCTCCGCCATCTCCAGATCCTTGAGGATCCGGCGGATCAGCGCCTCCTGGTCGTCGGTGTCGTAGATCGAGAAGCCGGGGTCGATGCCGAGATCCTTCCCCTTGAGCCGGAGGATGCGGACCCCGGTGGAGTGAAAGGTCCCCACCCAGAGGTCGCGCGGGGAGCCTCCCAGGAGCCCTGCCACCCGTTCCCGCATCTCCCCCGCCGCCTTGTTGGTGAAGGTGAAGGCGAGGATCGAGCGCGGGGCCACTCCCATCCCGAGGATGAGATGGGCGATGCGGTAGGTCAGCACCCGGGTCTTCCCGCTTCCCGCCCCGGCCAGGACCAGGAGCGGTCCCTCGGTGGCCAGGACCGCCTCGCGCTGGTGCTCGTTCAGTTCATCGATCAGGCTCAAGTACGAATCCCCCTCGGTCGCAACGTGGTCGCCGGAAGCGCCGGCGTGAGAATGGAGCACGGGACCGGGGCGCGCGGATCAGTATTCGTGCCGCACCTTGAGATCGACGTTGTACTCCTGGGTGGTCCCGGGATTCTGGGTCGTGCCCTGGCGCCGCAAGGCCTCGCCGCGGAGGAACAGAGAGCGCCCGAGGCGATACTCCACCGCGATGTCCTGGTCGAAGTTGCGGCTCAGACCCTGCCGGTAGTCCAGGGACAGCTCGGAGGTGAGCCACTTGCGCGCCTCTACCGAGGCTCCGAACTTCCCTTCCTCGAAACCGGTCTGGAACTTCAGCTCATCCACGATCCCGATCTGGCGCGCCAGTTCCTGTCCGAGCTGGCCGGCGAAGAGGCCCCCCGCCAGCCCGATGGCCCCCTGCTCCACTCCGGGACCGGTACCGTTGGGTTGGGTCTCCCCGGTCTTCATCCCCACGGTTCCCGGGGAGAGGCCCAGCGATCCCACCGCCAGGAGCTGGATGATCTCGCTCTGGGTCAGCCCCGCGTCGGACCCCGTTTCCAGCGATTGAGCGGAGAACTGTATCACAGGCTCATCGGCCGGGCCAGTGAGGCGCACCACGATCATGTACCCCGCGACCTGGGTCTGTGCGGTCACGTCCATCTGGGGGAGCACGGTGGAGGGGTTGTTCCAGGTCAGCTTGCCGTCGGTGATGCGGAAGTCCTCCAGGAAGAGCTGGTAGGTACCGTGAAGGATGTCCATCTCCCCCAGCACCGACCGCGAGTCCACCCCCTGGCGCACCGTGACCTCGCCTCCGAGCTCCACGTTCACGTCCTCGGTGACGATGATCACCTTGTTGGGAGCGTTCAGCCGCACGTTGTAGAGAATGGGCTGGGGTTTGAACTGCCCGATGTCCTGGGGCTGGAGGGTCCCCGCGTACTCGGCCCGGTGGACGAAGATGTCGCCGTCGGCATAGGGGTAGACCAGGCCGTCCGAGGCGCGGATGGGCTTCAAGGTGATCTTGCCGGAGACCCGGGCGGCGTAGGTCCCCTCCTGACGCACCACCGCCTTGTCGAAGTTCACCACCATCTCGTAGGACTCGGTCTCACTGGCATGAAGGCGGTAGGTGCCCTGGGCGGTGACCGTGCCCCCTCCCATATCCGCGCGGGCGTCCGTCACCGTGACCAGGTCGCGGTCGAACTCGATGTCCGCGGTCACCTTCGTCAGCACCTCGTCCCGATCGGTGGGGCGGATGGTGGCGTCGACCACCCGGGCCCGCCCGTCGAGGAGAGGCATGGCCGGCGTGCCGAAGATCCGTATCTGGGCCTCGAGGGTACCCTCCGCCTCGGCGATCCACGGGGTGAGCCGGAGGTTGTTGAGGTCCCCTTCCTTGGCGTCCACGTGGAGGTCCATCTGTCGGTCGGGAAGCTCATAGGAGAACGGGTAGAGGGTGAGATCCAGGGGCGCCGTCCCGGTGACCCCCACGCGCTTGGTGCCCTGCCAGGTGCTCAGGGTGTCCACGGTCACCGAGCCCCGGGCGTAGGTCAACCGGGCCTCGAGGCTGTCCGCCTCGAACTTCCGCCACACCAGCTTCCGCAGGGTGGCGCTCAGGTGCATGCGGGGGTCGGCGGCGGAGCCGCCCAACCGCAACCTGGCGTCGGCCCGTCCCGACGGCCGGTCCGGGCGGGGCACGAAGGACAGCCACTCGAAGAGGCGCACCCCGGTGACCGAACCGGTCAGGTCCCAGGTGAGGCTGTCGGGGTCGATCTCCGGGCCCACCGCCATCGCCTCGAGGGTCTGATACAGGGGCTTGGGAAGCCGCACCGATCCCGACACCCGGACCAGGCCGGTGCCGAGGGCGGTCTGAAGCTGCTCCACGTGGATGTCGCGATCCGAGACCTTGAGCTCGGCGCGCAGGCTGTCGAGATGGCCGCCATCCCAGTCCACCGCCCTGAGGGTGATGCGGGCGTCCCCGTCCAGAATCGGCGCGGTGCCGGAGAGGTCCACGACTCCGGTGGCCGATCCCACCCGGACCGCGGGCGGGTGCTGGGGGGGAAAGAAGACCGAGAAATCGAGGTCCTCGAGAGTGAACCGCCCTTCGATGGCGTTGGACGCGGTGTTCCACCTCCCTTCCGCCTTCACCGAGCCCCGGGGAGAGCGGATGTAGACCCCCGGGGTGGAGAGCACCTTGTCCCGGAAAATCACCGTACTCCCGGTGTCGACCCAGAACCTGCGCCCGTCGAGCTCGGCCCGGGCCTCGGCGATCTCCGCGCGGATGAAGGGTTCCCACCGCACCGTCCCCGCCACCGTCACCGTGGTGTCCCCGCGCGAGAGCATGAGGGAGCGCGCCACCAGAAGACTGTCGTTCACGGTGAGGCTCCCCGCCGCGCTCGAGAAGAACGTACCGGCCACGGTCAGACCCTGGGGCGCCTGGAACTCCACCTCGAGGTGCCGGGGGTTGGCCGCGGTCCCCTCCGCGCGGTGCAGCTCCACCACCGGCGCCTCGACCTGGGCCGCGTGCAGGTGGATGAGCTTCCCCTGGGCGCTCAGATAGGGATGGGTCCGGGTACCGGTGAGCCGGACGTGCAGGAGTCCGCTTCCGGACAGCTCCTCCTGCTTGAGGAACCGGCGCCAGGGTTTCAGGTCCCCGTCGTAGGTGAACCCCAGGCTCAGGTCGCGGTCGCCCACCGTCCCCCCGCCCCGGATCGAGGCCTGGGCGAGATCGACCCGCACCGAATCCAGGCTGAAGGACCCGTTTTCGCTCCGCGCCACCAGGAGGGCGTTCCGGAAGGGGATCTCCATGAAGTGCGCCCCGGATAGGTTGAGCCGGGCGCGGAATCCGGCCACCGGGTCGTTACGGTCGGTGAGGACGACCCGGCCCTCCCCGTCCAGGGTTCCCGGATAGTTGGCCAGCGCCGCCACCCCGAGCTTTTGCAGCCGGACGTTCCGGAACCGGCCGGCCAGGGTAAGCCCGGGGTCGCGGAGCGGGATCCCGATCCGGAAATGGCTCAGAGCCGCCCCGTTCACCGTGCCCTCGAGGTTGTCGAGCACCAGCTCCTCGTCCCCGAGGCGGCCCTCCCCCGAGGAATCGGTCAGCCGGTAGTCCCCCCATCTCCCCGTCCCCCGCCAGGTGAAGTCGAGCGCGCCGGCGGAGCGGCCGACATGGGCGGTCAGGGTGTCCACGACGCCGGGATCGAGCTTGGGCTGGTCCAGGAGCGCCCCCAGGCGGGCGAGGGGGAAGTCGCCGAAGCGGAGGTCCAGGTCGGTGTGCTCCCCGCCGGGAACGCCGTCCACGAAGAAGGGGGAACCGGACCAGAGGCCGCGCAGCTTCTCGATCCGCAGGGTATCCCCGACCACGAAGCCGCCCTTCACCACGTCCAGACGTCCCAACTCGCCCCCGAGATCCCCGGTCAGATTGTCCACCCTGATGTTCAGCCCCCGCTTTCCCGACTCCACCGACACGGTGGCGCCCACCGAATCCATCTGCAGGGTCCGCCAGGGGAGATCCACCCGGAGCGATCCGCCGCGAAGGACCAGGTTCCCCACCTTGAACGCGGGCAGCCCGCCCCCGCGCGACTTCTCCCCACCGGACCTCCCCCCGGGCAGGAGATAGCCCTGGTCCGGGGTTCGCCGGAGGTCGACCCGGAGGCTGTCCGCTTCCAGCCGGGACGCGCTGTACTGGCCGTGGAGGATCCCCCACAGGTCGTAGCTCACCGCGATCCGGTGCGCGCTCAGGAAGGGGAACCATCCTTCGGCCCCCTTCCGCTCCAGGCGCACCTCGTCCAGGACGAGGTGGCGGAACGGCACCCCCGTGACGTCGCCGATGATCAGCCGACTGTCCTCTCCTAGCAGGGTGCGGTTCACGAATCCGGCCGCCTTGCCGGCGATGAACTTCCCCTGAGTCGCCCATATGAACGTCGCCGCCGCCGCGATCAGGACCACGAGCAGGATCAGGGCGGCCACCGCGCGGCCGGTCCACTTGAAGGACCCGTGGAGGACGGCGCGGCGCCTAGAACGCCTGTCCGAGGGCGACATGCCATCTCCCCTTTCCTTCGTCGACGGTCAGCGGGCTGTTCCACTTGCGGGCGTAGTCCACCCGGATGGGACCCACGGGGGTGGCCACGCGGAGTCCGAGGCCGTAGCTGTAGCGAACGTCGAACGGGTTCACTTCCGCCGAGTTGACGTGGGGAACGAACCGCGACCACTTGAGCTCTTCCCGGTCCTGCCACACGTTGCCGGCGTCGAAGAAGGTCACGGTGGAGAGCCGCCAGAAGAGCGGCATCCGGACCTCCACGTTTCCCAGCAGCTCCACCAGACCCCCGGCGGGCTGGTCGGGACCGGAGACCCCGGTCAGGGCGTCCAGCTGATAACCCCGCACCGTGCTGGATCCTCCCAACCGGTAGCGGTCCTCGGAAGGAATCAGCTCCACCCGGGAGGTGATGGGGCGCCCGGCCACGCTGGTCGCGTTGGAAGAGGGGTGGATGTAGCCGAGCTGGAGGCGGCCGGCCAGTACCCATCCGTCCACCGGGGCGGGGGTGTAGCGGCTGATGCTCCCCGTGCCCTTCTGGAACGCGTTGTTCCCCCCGAGAGCGCCGCCGGCGGATTCCAGGGTCAGGTTCTCGTACCCCCCGCGGGAGGGGTTGAAGAAGTCGTTCCGGGTGTCCCGTTCCACCCGCCCGGTCAGAAGACGGGTCTGATAGAAGTCCCGGAAGAGCTGGGGGTCGCTGTAGCGGGCCGCGGAGTCGGCGTTGTTGTAGACCCAGCGATTCTCCAGCGAAAGGACGATCTGGCTCCGGAGATTCCCGATCGCCCGGCGGGCGCTCACCCCGGCATCCACCACCTGCTGGGAGTAGTCGTAGTCGAGGGCGGGTAGAACCACGTGCTCCCGGTCGAAGAGGTAGTAGACCGAGGGCTGGCCCTCCCAGCGGGTGCCGAGCAGGTGGGGCTGGTTGAGGAGGACGTCGGTGCGGTGGTTGCCGAGCGCGCTGGGCAGCCGGCCGGTGAAATCGAACTCGGTGCGTGAGGTCACCGCGAACCGCATCCCGGTCCCCACGAAGCTCCGCGACCCCCATCCCCCGGTGAATCGCACCTGCTCCTGGCTGGTCACACCGATTCCGGTTTCCACCCAGTGAAGCCGCCGCTCGCGCACCCGGAAATCGACGCCGATGTCGTTGGCGGTGGTGTCGAGGCCCGTGGTGTCCCACTGGGCGTCGGCGAAGTATCCGCTCTGAAGGAGGCGGGTCTGGCTCTTGACCAGGTCATCCAGCTCCAGGCGCCCGCCTTCCTTGACCGAGATCTCCCGGTAGGCCAGCCGTTTCGGCACCTCTTTGGTGCCCTGAACCGTGAGTTCGCGTACGGTGACCGGGTCCCCCTCGTCCAGAACGTAGAACACCAGGGCCTGGTTTCCGAAGAACTGCACGTTGGCGTCCACCGACGCTTCCCAGTATCCCTGATCGGCCAGGGTGCGCAGGATCAGCCGCCGGTCGTTCTCCAGCTTGAAGGGATCCATGGGATGGTCCGGATTGATGGCCAGCTTCTTCCGGAGGTCGTTGGGATTCAGCGCCCGCGCCCCCCGGATCACCACCTCGTCCACCACCACCGGCTGCCCCTCCTCGAAGGTCAGGGTGATGTGGATCTCATCCCCGTCACGACGCAATTCCCGGTCCACCAGCCGGGCCCGGAGATAGCCGTGACGCATGTAGTAGGTGAGGATGGCCTGGACGTCGGTGTCGAGCTGGGCCTTCCGGAACTTGTGGTCCCCGAACGGATTCCACCAGTGCCCGGCTCGGAGGGTCATGAGCCCCTTCAGGGTTCCATCGTCGAAGACATGGTTCCCGTCGATGGTGATGGAAGCGATGTCGGGAAGCTTCTCCAGGAGAAGCAGGCCGCTCTGGGCACGACCACACCCCCAGATCCCGAGGAGGGCGAGCGCGAGGACTGCGAGCGGGCGCCTCAATCCGGGGGCTCCGGCGGCTTACGGAGCGAGATCGCCGATCCGTCCCAGCGCGTTGTGCCGCTGAAGAATACGGAGCGGGTCGTTGATGAGGACGAAGATGAGAATGGTCCCGAGGACGGCCATGCCGACCCCCTGGTATATGGCCAGCCCTTTCTCCCCGAGGGGTCGCCGCCGCACCGCTTCCAGCACGGCCAGGAGCACCATGCCGCCGTCCAGGATCGGGATGGGTAGGAGATTGAAGACCATGAGGGCCACCGACAGGATCACCCCGAGGTTCAGGAGGCGGTCCCATCCGGCTTTGGCCGCGTCACCCGAAGCCTGGATGATGGCCACCGGGCCGCTGATCTGCTGCAGCTTGGAGAAGCTGGAGAAGAGCGATGCGATGCCCTGCGCCGTGCCCCACACCGCGGACACCGCGAGGCCCGGTCCCTGCACGATTCCCTCCATGAAGCCGAACCGCTCCACGTACCGACCCAGGCTCTTGGCGCCGATGCCGATTCTTCCCACCGCCTTTCCGTCCACCGTCTCGGCATCCGGGGTGATGGGAAGCTGCACGGTGCGCCCGTCGCGCTCGATGGTGAGGGTGATCTCCCGGCCGGGGTTTCCGATGATCCCCTCGGTCATGTCGGACCAGTTGGTCACCGGCTTCCCGTCGACGGCGAGGATCCTGTCCCCCACCTGGAGGCCCGACTTGTATGCGGGCATCCCCGGCACGACCTCGCCCACCTCGGCGGGGATGGGAAATTCGAGCGATCCGAGCAGGTCCCCGACCCGCGACCGCGGGACATCGATCCGGATGACGTCCCCGTTCCGCTCAACGGAAAGCGCCAGGGGCGCCTCGCTCCCCGGGGACCGGTCGGCCTTCAACCGGTGGTCCAGCTTCACCCCGAAATCCACGCGTGAACTCACCGGCACTCCATCCACCGCGGTGACCCGGTCCCCCGCGGCGAAGCCCAGGCTGTCGGCGATGGTCCCCGCCTTGACCCCCCCCACGACGTTGGGGGCGTCCGGGTAGCCGATCCCCACCCAGAGGAGCACGATGCTGAGGAGCACCGCCAGGACGAAGTTGGCGCCGGGCCCCGCGAACGCCACCAGGACGCGCCGCCACCAGGACGCGGCGAAGAAGTCCCCCGGCTGGAGAGCTTCGCGCTCACGCGGATCATCCCCCCCATCTTCACGTACCCGCCGAGGGGAAACGCGGAGATCGCGTACTGGACGCCTCCCCAGACCCGCGAGAGCACCACCGGACCGAACCCGATGGAGAATCGCTCGACCCGGATGCCCATCCAGCGGGCCACGACGAAGTGGCCGGCCTCGTGGAAGATGACCAGCACGCTGAACACGAGAAGGCCGAGGATGACGGTCAACACGTGCTGGAGACTCTCCTTCCGTTGGGGTCGCGTCGGGGACCCGTCCCCGCCGCCCGGCGTCCGCCGGCCGCGGCCTTCACCGCGATCCGGCCTCCGAGGGGCCGATGATTGATTCGTATACCGCCAAAGTCGCCTCCACCATCCTCGCCGCGGTGAAGTCCCCCACCCGACGCCGTCCCCCCCGCCGTAGCGTCTCGGCCAGATCCGGATTCCCCAGGACCCGCTCCAGGGCGGCGGCCAGGGCCTCGGGCCGTCCCGGCGGGACCAGGAGCCCGCTCACCCCGTCTTCCACCATCTCCGGGATCCCCCCCCCCGCCGACGCCACCACCGGGGCCCCCGCCGCCATGGCGTCGAGGACCGAGGTGCCCAGGCCCTCCAGGCGGGAAGGCAGGCAGAACACGTCGACGGACCGGAGGATCCGGGGCACGTCGTCACGGTGTCCGAGGAAATGGACCCGGCCCTCCAGGTCCGGCTCCCCCGCCCGGCGCCGGAGCTCCTCTTCCAGCTCGCCGGCTCCGGCGAGGACCCCATGGACCCCGGCGGAGAGCGCGGACAACGCCTCCAGGAAGTCTCCGGGCGACTTGTGCCCCACCAGCGCCCCCACGAATCCTACCAGCTTGGCGTTCGCCGGGATAGCGAGCTCCCGGCAAAGGCCCTCGTGGTCGCTCGGGCCCTCGAAGCGGGAGGGATCGATCCCGCTGTGGACGGTGAGGGCGCGCTCCGGGGCTACCCCCGCGGCCAGGAGCACCCGCCGAACCGCCTCGCTCACCGCCAGAAAACGGTCCACCCGGGCGCCGTACTTGAGCCCCCGGAGGATCCCTCCCGGCGGGAAGTCGACCCGGCGCGAGACCACCACCCGCGGACGGGGTCTTCGACCCGCTACGGCCAGGAGTCCCAGGGCATGGGCGTGCCCGGTGTGAAGATGAAGCAGGTCGAACCCCTCGGCAAGCAGGGCCCGGAGCCGGCGCGCGGCTCCCAGATCCACATCCCCCCGGGAGCGGAGCGGCGCCACCCGGACGCCGGATTCGGCGGCGCGGCGGGCCAGGGGAGATTCCGGGGGCGTGGCCAGGACCGGCTCGAGGCCCCGGTCGAGGAGTCCCTGGAGCAGGTAGAGCACCTGCTGCTCTCCCCCCCGCCAGCTCCCCGCGGTGGCCACGTGGAGGATTCGCACGGTCAGGGGGCGCGGCGATCGAGCCGGGCCCGGGCCGCCTCCCGGGCCGCGCGGTCCGCCTCCACCACCGCCTCCAGGGAGTCGGCGGCGCGGATCTCCGCCCGCTCCAGCACCTCCTCCACCACCGGGATGATCTGGAGGAAGGGAAGCCGTCCGGCCAGGAACGCCTCCACCGCCACCTCGTCGGCCGCGTTCAGGACTGCGGGGGCGGTTCCCCCCGCCGGCCGGCGGCGCGGGCCAGATCGATGGCCGGGAAGGTCCCGTGGTCGGGGTCCTCGAACCGGAGTTCCTTCCAGGTGGGGAGCCGGCACTCGGGAACGTCCGCCTCCCATCGCTCGGGCCAGCTCATGGCGAGCTGGATGGGGAGGGTCATGTCCGGGACCGAGAGCTGGGCCATGAGGGAGCCGTCCACCGTCTCCACCAGCGCGTGAACCACGCTCTGGGGGTGGACCCATACGTCGATCCGCTCCAGCGGAACCCCGAACAGATAGTGGGTCTCCAGAACCTCCAGCCCCTTGTTGAAGAGGGTGGCGCTGTCCACGGTGATCCGCGGTCCCATGGGCCACACCGGATGTCGGAGCGCCTCCTCGGGGGCGACCGAGCCCAGCTCGGCCCGGGTCTTCCCCCGGAAGGGTCCCCCCGAGGCGGTGATGATCAGCCGGCGCACCTCGGCCATGGACACCGCGGCCAGGCACTGGAAGAGCCCGGAGTGCTCGCTGTCCACCGGGATCACCAGGGCGCCGTTCTCCGCCGCGGTCCGCATGACGAGTTCGCCGGCCAGGACCATGGATTCCTTGTTGGCCAGGGCGAGCAATTTCCCCGAGGCCGCCGCGGCGAGGCTGGCCTCGAGCCCGGCCCGCCCGGTGATGCCGTTCACCACCAGGTCCACCTCGGGGTCGGCGGCCAGATCGGCCACCGCCCGGGCGCCGGTCAAGAGCCGGGTTCCGGCGGGGAGCCGGCCGGCCAGGCCCGCCGCCGCCTCGGGATCGGCCACCGCCACCCGGGGAACCCGGTGGCGCGTCGCCGCCCCGGCCAGCGCGGACACCGAGTCGCGGGCGGCGATCGCGGTCACGGTGAAGGCTTCGGGATGTCGGGCGGCCACGGCCAGGGCCTTCTCCCCGATGGATCCGGTGGCTCCGAGCACCGCCACCCGGCGGGGAAATCCCGGTACGGTCACCTTCCGGCCCAGGACCTCACCGGTGAGGGCGCCCCCCCGATCGCGCGGGCTCACACCGGCCCCCGGGCCAGGAGGAAGCGGAAGAGATAGTAGGCCACCGCCCCGGTCACCAGGAGGCTGTCGATCCGGTCGAGGACCCCGCCGTGGCCGGGGATGAACCGCGACGCGTCCTTGGCGTTCAGATTTCGTTTGAAGAGCGACTCCAGGAGGTCCCCCACCGGGGCGGCAATGCCCAGGATGAGCCCCACCAGAAGCGCCTCGGGCACGGTGAGCGAGGGAGCCAGAAGGCGGGCGCCGACCACGGTGACCGCCACGGTGCCGGCGATCCCCCCCACCAGGCCTTCCACCGATTTTCCCGGGCTGATGTGGGGGGCGAGGCGGCGGTGTCCCCATCGGACGCCCACGAAGAACGCGAAGGTGTCCGCGGACCAGGTGGCGGCGAGGGTCAGGATGAGGAGCTGGAGGCCGTCCGGGAGCTCCCGAAGCCAGAGGAGATGGACGCCCAACCCCACCACGTAGGCGAGCCCGAAGACGGTGATCCCCAGCCCCACCAGCCGCCCTTCGACCGGAGGCCGGAGCGCGGCCACCAGCATCCAGAGACCGAGGGCGGTAAACGCCAATCCGGCGTAGCCGGGGTCGTGGAGCCAGGCCAGGACCAGGAGGGCGGCGGCGGCGGCCAGTCCGGGGAGCGGGAGCGCACGGAGACCGGCCCGGGCGGCCATCCGGTAGAGCTCCCAGAGCCCGGTCATGAGGAACACCGCGAGAAGGGCGAAGAAGAACCACCCGCCGGTCCACACCGCGGCCAGGGCCACCAGGCCCAGGATCAACCCCGAGACCACGCGCGTCGCCAGGGCCTGGTCGCGGAACCGGGTCCGCGGCCGCCGCCTAGCGGACACGGCCAAACCGTCTCTCCCGGTGCTGGTAGTCCAGAATCGCCCGGTAAAGGTGTTCCTTCCGGAAGTCGGGCCAGAGAACCGGGGTGACCCAGATCTCGGAGTAGGCCACCTGCCAGAGCAGGAAGTTGGAGATCCGGACCTCGCCGCTGGTGCGGATCAAGAGGTCGGGATCGGGCACCCCGGCGGTATAGAGATGGCGGGCCACCGTGGCCTCGTCCACCGATTCGGGATCGAGGACGCCTTCGCGGATCTCGCGGGCGATGGCCCGGGCGGCGTGGGTGATCTCCGTCCGCCCCCCGTAGGAGAGCGCGAGGATCAAGAGCATGTCCTTCCCGTCGGCCAGGTACTCGATGGTCTCGTTCAGGGTGTTCTGGGCGGGGCGGGGAAGATCCTCGGGGCGGCCGATCACCTGCAGGCGGATGCCGTTCTCCCGCATCTCCTCCCGCTGCTCGCGGAGGGTCTGCTGGAGGATGCGCATGAGGGCCGAGATTTCCGTGGCCGGGCGCTGCCAGTTCTCGACCGAAAAGGTGTAGAGGGAGAGGACGTCAACCCCCAGAGCGCGGCATCCCATGACGGTTTGACGCACGGAATGGCGCCCGGCCAGGTGACCGAAGACGCGGGGGCGGCGGCGCTGACGGGCCCAACGCCCGTTGCCGTCCATGATCACCGCCACGTGGCGGGGAACCCCGCCCCCGGCGAGGATCTCCTGCTTGAGCTGTTCCTCGGTTTCGAGTCGTTCGGTTTCGGGCAACATCGAGGGGGCTCCGCCGACGCACCCGGCGGGGGGACCCGGGGGTCAAGGGCACGTCCAGACCGGTTGGCCTAGACCTCCATGACCTCCTCTTCCTTCTTCTTCACGGATTCCTCGATCTGGGCGATGTACTTGTCGTGGAGTTTCTGGATCTGGTCCATGGCCCTCCGCGCGTCGTCCTCGGAGACCGAGCCGTCCTTCTGGGCCTTCTTGAAGTGATCGTTGGCGTCGCGGCGTATGTTCCGCACCGCGACCCTCCCTTCCTCGGCCATCTTGTGGGTGTGCTTGACCAGGTCCTTCCGCCGCTCCTCGTTCAGGGCGGGGATGGGGATCTTCAGCACCTGTCCGTCGTCCTGGGGGTTGAGCCCGAGGTCCGAGGCCTGGATGGCCTTGGCGATCGGCTGGAGCAGGTTCTTCTCCCAGGGCTGGACCACCAGCAGCCGCGGTTCGGGAGCGGCGATGCTCGCCACCTGCTTCACCGGGGTCGGGGTCCCGTAGTAGTCGACGCGGATGTTGTCCAGGAGGGAGGTCGTCGCCTTCCCGGCGCGGATGGTGGCCAGCTCCCGCTGGAGCGCCTCCACCGCCTTTTGCATGCGATCCTCGACCGCGTTCAGTTCCTTGTCCATGTCCTACCCCTTCGACACCAGAGTGCCTACCTGCTCGCCCAGAACCAATCGCCGAAGATTTCCGGGCACGGTGAAATTGAACACCATGATGGGCAACCCGTTCTCCATGGAGAGGGAGATCGCGGTCGAGTCCATCACCCGAAGCTCCTGGCTCAGCACCTCCATGTAGGTCAGGCGCTCGTAGAGCCGGGCCTCGGGATCCTTCATCGGGTCGCTGGTGAACACGCCGTCCACCTTGGTCCCCTTGATGATGACGTCGGCTCCGATCTCCACCGCCCGGAGCGCCGCCGCGGTGTCGGTGGTGAAGTACGGGTTCCCCGTTCCCGCGGCCAGGATCACCACCCGTCCCTTCTCCAGGTGACGGACGGCGCGCCGGCGGATGTAGGGCTCCGCAACCTCTTCCATATTAATGGCGGACATGACCCGGGTAAAGAGGCCCCGCCTCTCGAGAACGCTCTGGAGGGCCAGGGAGTTGATGACGGTGGCCAGCATGCCCATGTGATCGCCGCTCACCCGGTCCATGCCGTGGGCCGCCCCGGCCAGCCCGCGGAAGATGTTGCCCCCGCCGATCACCAGCCCGACCTGGATTCCCAGATCGCGCACCGAGGCGATCTCCCCGGCCAGGACCTCCAGGCGGTCGCGCTCGATGCCGAATCCCTGTTCGCCGGCCAGGATCTCCCCCGACACCTTGAGCAGGATCCGCTGGAAACGCACCCCGGGGGCGGGAGAGCCGGGAGGAGCCGCGGGTTCGCCCACTAGTCTTCCTGTCCGAGCTCGAAACGGGCGAATCGACGGACCACGATGTTCTCCCCGATGGTGGCGATGTTCTCCTTGATCACCACCTCGACCTTCTTGTCGGGGTCCTTCACGAATCCCTGCTCCAGGAAAGCGGTCTCCTCGAAGAACTTGTTGATCCGGCCCTCGACCATCTTTTCCACCACGTTGGCCGGCTTCCCGCTCTCCTTGGCCTGCGCCTCGAACAGGCGCCGCTCACGGTCCACCAGCTCCGGGTCCACGTCGTCCCGGCTCACCGCCAGCGGCGAGGCCGCGGCCACGTGCATGGCCAGGTCGTGGACCAGGGCCTGGAACTTCTCGGTCCGGGCCACGAAGTCGGTTTCGCAGTTCACCTCGATGAGCACCCCCACGCGGCCCCCGGGATGGATGTAGGAATGGACCAGCCCCTCGGCGGTGGCCCGGCCGGCCTTCTTGGCCGCCTTGGCCATACCCGCCTTGCGGAGCTGCTCGATGGCCTTGTCCATGTTCCCGTCGGCCTCGGACAGGGCGTTCTTGCAGTCCATGATCCCCGCCCCGGTCCGGGAACGGAGTTCGCTCACCATGCTCGCGCTGATAGCAGCCATGCTTCTCTCTCCTTGGTTGCTCGAAATACGCACGGCGGGGCGGCGGAGGTCCGCTCCGCTGCCGGCGCCGGAAATCCGAGGCTCCGCCGCCCGGGGACCGGGGGCGGGCGCCGCCTAGCCCGTGAAGGTGGAAATTTCCTCGTCGGCGTCTCCGCCGGCGGAGTATCCGTCGGAGTAGTCGACGTTCGCCTCCGCCGCCCGGTTCGCGTCGATCACCGCGTCCGCGACCACTTTGGCGATCAACTTCACCGAACGCAGGGCGTCGTCGTTGCCCGGGATCGGGTACCGAATGACGTCGGGATCGCAATTGGTGTCGACCATCCCGACGATGGGGACGCCCAGACGATTGGCCTCGGCCACCGCGATCCGCTCCTTGTTGGTGTCAACGATGAACACCATGCTGGGAAGGCGGTCCATGTCCTTGATGCCGGCGAACACCTTCTCCAGCTTCAGGCGCTCCTTCTCCATCCGGGAGGCCTCCTTCTTGGTGAAGGAGGCGACCGTGCCGTCGGCCTGCATGCGCTCCAGGTCCTTCAGCCGGCCGATCGAGGCCTTGATGGTCTTGAAATTGGTGAGCATCCCGCCCAGCCAGCGCTCGGTGATGTAGTACTGGCCGCATCGCCGGGCTTCCTCGGCGATGGTGTCCTGGGCCTGCTTCTTGGTGCCCACGAAGAGGACGGTCCCTCCCCGGGCCACCGACTGGCTGACCACACGGCGGGCGGTCTCGAGGGCCAGCACGGTCTTCTGCAGATCCATGATGTGGATGCCGTTCCGCTCTATGAAAATGAACTTCTTCATCTTCGGGTTCCAGCGCCGGGTCTGGTGCCCGAAGTGGACTCCCGCTTCCAGGAGTTCCCGCATGGTGGGCATGGGCATGATGATCTTTCTTCTCCTTCGTTGGTCTTCTGCGTTCAAACCTCCGCCCCGCCATGGAGAGTCCCCCTCAAGGCGCCGGGCGACCGTTCAGTTCACGGCCGCGCGGGCCACGCCGGGAGATGGTTGGGCGTGTGTATTGGGAACCTGGACGCCGGCCCGCGCCGATGGGCGCGCCGGCGGAGACGACGCCGGGGTTCCACCGGCGTCGCTCCGGTGCCGGGGCCGTGGCGGCCCCGAATAACTGATTAACGCTTGGAGAACTGGAAGCGCTTCCGGGCTCCGGGCTGACCGTACTTCTTCCGTTCCTTCATGCGCGGGTCGCGGCTCAGAAAGCCGCTCCGCCGGAGGACGGCGCGAAGCTCGGGGTCGATCGCCAGGAGCCCCCGGGCGATCCCGAGCCGGACCGCGCCGGCCTGGCCGGTGAGCCCGCCGCCGTGGCACAGCGCCACGACGTCATATCGGTCCATGGTCTGGGTTTCGACGAGCGGCGAACTCAGTTCCCGGACCAGGGTCTCACGATGGAAATATTCCGGGGCGCTGCGCCCGTTCACGGTGATGTTTCCCTTGCCCGGAATGAGACGCACGCGCGCAACCGAGGTCTTGCGTCTTCCCGTCGCCTGGGCCATGAATTCCGACAAACCGGTTACCTCCTGTTCGCGTTCGCTTAAGCGTCGGTCCCGACGGGAGCCTTATCGCTGATGCGCAGGGGCGTGGGGCCCTGCGCGGCGTGGGGATGCTGCTCCCCCGCATAGATCTTGAGCTTCCGAATCATCTGGCGCCCCAGGCGGGTCTTGGGGAGCATGCCCCGGACCGCCTTGCGGATCACCTCTTCGGGGGTCTCGGCCATCATCTTGCTCATGGGCTTCAACCGTCCGCCGCCCATGTACCCGGTGTGGCGGAAATAGGTCTTCTTCTCGAGCTTCTTCCCGGTGAGCTGTACTCGCGCCGCGTTCACCACGACCACGTGATCCCCGTGGTCCTGGTGGGGCGAGTAGATGGGCTTGTGCTTGCCGCGAAGCACCGTGGCCACACGGCTGGCCAGCCGCCCGAGGGTGTAATCCCGGGCGTCCACCAGATACCAAGTCTTGTTCTCCGGCTTGACCGGAATCGTGGGCGTGGACATGATCGGCAACCGACTCCTTTCGGGGCTGAACTCAAAGCCCGAGGAGTATAGGGATCCCGTTTCCCGGTGTCAACCGCCGGGATGATGGGAACGCTTTGTCGGGGAAGGGGTTCCGGATCGCTTCCGGCCCCCCCGGCGGGCCGGCCCCCGGGACGCGGGGAACGTGCCGCCGGCCGGGCTCAACCGGCGGTGGCCGCGCAGTGCCGGTCGAAGGCCTGGATCAGGTCCCGGGCGATCTCCGGAGCCATGCGGCCCTCGATGTCCTTCCGCTCCAGCATCAGGACCAGATCATCGTCCTGAAAGAGCGCGATCGAGGGCGAGGACGGCGGGTAGCCCTTGATGTAGGTCCGGGCCCGCGCCACCGCCTCGGCGTCCTGACCGGCAAACACCGTCAAGAGGGTGCCGGGAAGGGTCGAGTGGGTGAGGGCGAGGCCCACCGCGGGACGGGCATTGCCCGCCGCGCAGCCGCAAACCGAGTTCACGACCAGGAGCTTGGTCCCCGGCCCGGCCAAGGCCCGGTCGACTTCCTCCGCGGTTCGAGCTTCGGCAATTCCCATCCGGGTGAGTTCCTCGCGCATGGGATCGACCAGTTCGGGCGGATAAGGCATTCTCAGATACTCCTTTAGAGGTTCAGGGGGGCGGCCGGGCCCGGATCCCGGCGGCGTGCATCGCCGCCCGGGGCTCCCGGGCCCACCGAAAGCGTACTTATTTTATCCTATTTCTGTTCCCCGGGAGAATAGCCGGGTCGAAGGGCGGTTTCAAGACCCCCGCTTCGGTGATCCAGCCCGCGATGAGGTGGGCCGGGGTGACGTCGAAGGCGGGGTTCAGGGCTCCCACCCCCGTCGCGGCCCCCTCCCCCAGGACCTCCCCCGCCGCCCGCTCCTCCACCGGGATTTGCTCCCCGGTCCGGACGTTCGGGTCGAAGGTGGTGAGCGGGGCGGCCACGTAGAAGGGAACGTGGGCCTCCCGGGCGCCCAGAGCCACCCCGTAGGTCCCGATCTTGTTGGCGGTGTCCCCGTTCAGGGCAATGCGATCCGCCCCCACGATCACCAGGTCCACCAGGCCCCGGGCCAGGACCGAGGCCGCGGCGCCGTCCACCAGGACCCTCACATCGATCCCCGCGCGGGAGAGTTCCCAGGCGGTGAGGCGCGCCCCCTGGAGAAGCGGGCGGGTCTCGTCGGCCAGGACCCGGAGCGCGCGGCCGCTGTCCGCGGCGGCGTAGATCGGGGCCAGGGCGGTCCCCCATCCCCCGGTGGCCAGGCCCCCGGCGTTGCAATGGGTGAGCACATTGACCGGGCTTTTCTCCGGAAAGAGAGCGAGCCCGTTGAGGGCGATCCGGCGGCCGGTGTCCAGATCCTCCTCGAGGATCCGCTCCGCCTCCTCGAACAGCGCGTCCACCACGTCCTGGCCGGTGAGGGCGGGACTCGCTTCGAGGACCCCCCGCATGCGATCGAGCGCGTAGAACAGGTTCACCGCGGTGGGCCGGGTGACGCGGAGGCTTTCCCCGGCCTGCCCCGCTCCCTCCCGGGGATCCTGGTTGCGTTCGAGGGCCCGCAGCGCCCCCAACACGATCCCGTAGGCCGCGGCGATCCCGATGGCCGGGGCGCCGCGGACGGCCAGGGTGCGGATGGCGTCGGCCAGGGCGGGGACCTCGCGGCAGTCGAGGTAGGTGAACTCCCGGGGCAGCCGGCGCTGGTCGATCAGGCGCACCGCGCCCTCGTGCCAGCGGACCGTGTCGATGGGCGTCTTCATGGGGTCATGGTAGCGCACCGGGCGGGGGTTCCGCCCTACTCGGGCCGGGCCGCGTCCCGTAGAAGCCGGCGGAGAAGTCCCAGGGGCAACCCCACCACATTGAAGTAGTCGCCGTCGATCCCCTCGACCATCAGGGAGGCCAGGCCCTGGATGCCGTAGGCGCCGGCCTTGTCCGCCGCCTCGCCGGAGGCCACCAGGGCCTCGATGTCCACCTCGGCCAGATCGCGGAAACGCACCTCGGTGTGCTCGCATCCCGAGAGGAGCGCGCCGTCCCGTACGCGAAGCACCGCCACCCCGGTCACCACGGCGTGGGCGCGGCCGGAAAGGGATCGAAGCATCCTCCGCGCGTCCTCGTCGTCCCGGGGCTTCCCGAGGGGGACGCCGTCCAGGACCACCAACGTGTCCGCCCCCACCACGAGAACTTCCCGGTCGGGGAAGTCGAGCGCGGCGGCCCGGGCCTTGGCCTGGGCCAGTCGAACCGCCGCCGAAGTCGCGTCCTCTCCGGGCCGGACCGTCTCGCCAACCGCGACCGGATGCGGGAGGAAACGAACCCCGAGGTCCCCCAGCATGGCCGCCCGGCGCGGCGAGCCCGAGGCGAGAACGATCTCCGCTCCCTCGATCCCCAGGACACGCATGCCCCACGCCGGATCCCGCGGGTGCTCCCGCTTGGGGATCGGCGGGAGTGGAAGCGCATCGAGCCGCGGTTCGCCGTCCCGTCGTTCGTCCATCGAACGGATCCTACCAGATGAACGGACGCTCCCGGCGGATCCCCCCCGGCCCCGGCTACGGCGTGTCGAGGAGGATGGTCACCGGACCGTCGTTCTCCAGGGAAACCAGCATGTGGGCCTGGAAGGTGCCGGTCTCGACCCGCGCCACCCCCGCCTCGCGCAGGCACTCCGCCATCCGGAGATACAGCCGGTCGGCCCGTTCGGGGGGGGCGGCGTGCACGAAAGACGGTCTCCGGCCCTTTCGGGCGTCGCCGTAGAGGGTGAACTGGCTCACCACCAGCGCCTCGCCCCCGGCCTCCAGAAGGCTCCGGTTCATCTTCCCGGCGTCGTCGGAAAAGATCCGGAGGTTCGCGCACTTCTCCGCCATCCAGCGCGCCTCGGCCTCGGTGTCCGCGTGGGCCACCCCGATCAGGAGCAGGAGCCCGGGACCGATCACGCGGGTCGGCTCCCCGTCCACCGCCACCGAGGCCCGCCGCACCCGCTGGACCACCGCTCTCACCGGCCGCCGCTCCCCGCCGCCGCCGGGGTTCCGGCACGCCCGTCGCCGGCCACTATTCCTCCCCCAGGAACTGTTTCCGCTCCACCGCCCGCACCCCGCGCACCCGCTTGATGGCGGAGAGCACCTTGGTGAGATGGTTGAGGTTGTTGACCTCGACCAGGAAGGTACCGCGCGCGTCCCCGTCCACCGAGGTCACTCCGGCGTTCCGGATGTTGGTGCCGGTGGCGGTGATGGCGTTGGCCAGATCGGCCAGCATCCCCTGGCGGTCGTCGCCGAAGATCAACAGCTTCACGATGAAGGCTCGGGCGTCCTGCACGTCCCAGGAGAGATCGACCCGGCGTTCGGGCTCCACCTGGCCCCCGAGGGAGTTGGGACAGTCCACGCGGTGGACGGTCAGGCCGCGGCCCCGGGTCACCACGCCCACGATGCGCTCGCCGGGGACCGGCTGGCAGCACTTGGCCAGACGCACCATGAGATTGTCCACCCCCTGGATCCGGATCCCCCCCGAGGTCTTCCGCGACAACTCCCGGAGCCGGGTGAACGGCGACTTCCGGGTCTTTCCCCGTTCCTTCTCCTCCAGGAGCTCGGGGTGCAGCCTCTGCACGACCTGGGTGACCGAAAGGTCCCCCTGTCCGAGAGCGGCCAGCAGGTGCTCCGCGGAATCGAGCCCCAGGGACTGGGCGGGGTTCACCAGATCCTTCTCCCTGACCATCGGCTTCCGGTGCCGCTTGAGCTCCCGGGAGAGCATCTCCCGCCCCAGGGAGATCGAATCCTCGCGGCGTTGCTCCTTCAGCCAGTGGCGCACCTTCTGGCGGGCGCGGGAGGTCTGGAGGCTGGAGAGCCAGTCTTCGGAGGGATGGGCCGACGCCTGGGTCACGATCTCCAGGGTGTCGCCGTTCTTGAGCTCGTAGCGGAGGGGAACCAGCCGCCCGTTCACCTTCGCCCCCACCGCCTTCATCCCGATCTCGGTGTGGATGAGGAAGGCGAAATCCAGGGCGGTGGCCCCCTTGGGCAGATGGCGGAGCTCCCCCCGCGGGGTGAACACGAAGACCTCGTCCTGGTAGAGGGAGGTCTTCAGGAACTCCATGTACTCCTCGGGGTCGCGCCCGTCGTCCCACTCCAGCGTTCCCCCCACCAGGCCGCCGAGCTTGTCGTCCAGCTCGCGCTCCGGGCGGGTCCCTTCCTTGTAGCTGTAGTGGGCGGCGATTCCGAACTCGGCGATCCGATGCATCTCCGCGGTGCGGATCTGCACCTCCACGAAACGGCCGTCCGGCCCGATCACCGTGGTGTGGAGCGACTGGTACAGGTTGGCCTTGGGGGTGGCGATGTAGTCCTTGAACCGATCCGGGACCGGCTTGAACAGGTCGTGCACCACCCCGAGGGCCCGGTAACAATCGGCCTTGGATGCGGTGACCACGCGGACTCCGATGAGATCGTAGATGGCGTCGAAGGGACGGTCCTGGGACTTCATCTTCCGATAGATGCTGTCGAAGTGCTTGGGCCGGCCCATGATCTCGACCGGAACCCCTTCCATCTCCAGCGCTTCCTGGATGGGGACCACCACCCGTTCCACCATGCGCTCCCGCTCCCCGCGCTTGTCGGCCACGAGCTGGGTGAGTTCCTTGTAGGCCGGGTGATCCAGGTGCTTCAGCGCCAGATCCTCGAGCTCCCACTTGATCCACCCGATGCCCAGGCGGTGGGCCAGGGGTCCGTAGATCTCCCGGGTCTCCAGGGAGATGGCGCGCTGGCGGTCGGGGGAGAGGTACTCCAGGGTCCGCATGTTGTGGAGGCGGTCGGCCAGCTTGATCAGGATGACCCGGACGTCCTGGGCCATGGAGAGGAGCATCTTCCGGAAGGTTTCGGCCTGCTCCCGCTCGGTGCTCTCGAACTGGAGCCCCTCGATCTTGGTGACCCCGTCCACCAGGAGGGCGATCTCCTTGCCGAACCCGCGCCGGATGTCGTCGATGGTGATGCCGGTGTCCTCCACCACGTCGTGGAGGAGAGCGGCGGCGATGATGACCGCGTCCGAGCGCCGGTCCAGGAGCTCCACCAGAATGCGCGCCACCGCCACCGGGTGAGCCATGTAGGGCTCCCCGCTCCGGCGCTTCTGATCCTTGTGGGCCTCGGCGGAATACCCGAAGGCCCGGCTGACCAGGTCCTCGTCCAGGGTGATCCCCCGGATGTGGATGTCCTCCACCAGGGGCTGGAACAGGTCCGCCGTTTGCTCGACCGACATCAGCGTGTTCTCAGGTCTCGTACCACCAGCTGCACCTGGCGGCCGCCCCGCCAGGTATCGAACGACGCGTGGAAGACCGCGTCCACGCGACGACCGCGGGAGAGCTCGTTCACCCGCTCCCCTTGATTGAAGGCGATGGCCCGTAGGCTCTTCTGTCCGGATCCCGAGGCCAGGGTGAGCCGAAGGTGGCGTTTTCCCACCACCGAGGGGGCGGCGGCCACGGTGAGGCCCTCGGCTCCGAAGAGGGGTTCGGGGTTCCCCCGCCCGAAGGGCGAGAGACGCTCCAGCCAGTCCACGCAGTCCGCGTCCATCTCGGCCAGATCCACCGCCGCGTCCACCTCCCAGGGATCCGGCGCGGGATCCATGTCCGCCGCCTCGGCCAGGGCCTCCATCCGTTCCCGAAAGGGCTCCAGACGGTCGCGCCGGATCCGGAAACCCGCCGCCTCGGCATGGCCTCCGAACTCCTCCAGCTCCGAGGCGCAGGCGGCCAGGGCCTCGGGGAGCGGAAACGTCTTGAGGCTGCGCGCGGATCCCCGCCCGAATTCCCCGTCCATGGCGATGAGGAGCGCGGGGCGGTGGTATCGATCGAGGATCCGGCTGGCCGCGATCCCGATCACCCCTACCGGCCACTCCTCCGACCACATCACCACCGCCGCCGGCACCGTCTCGCGACCGCGGATGCGTTCCACCGCATCCGCCATCATCGCCTGCTCCACCTTCCGGCGCTCCAGGTTCAGCCGCTCCATGCCGTCGGCCAGGCGGTAGGCCTCGGCCGGGTCGTCGGCCAGGAGCAGGGCCAGGGCGTCCGCCGCCTCCCCCATCCGGCCCGCCGCGTTCAGCCGCGGGGCCAGGAAGAAGGCCACGTCGGTGGCGCTCACCCGGCCCCGGTCGAGCCGGGCGGTGGCCTTCAGCGCCTTGATCCCCGCCCACTCGGAATCCTCGAGCTGCCTCAGCCCATGGTGCACCAGGATCCGGTTCTCCCCGGTGAGCGGCATCGAGTCGGCGATCGTGCCCAGCGCCACGAGCTGGAGCGCTTCCTTGTAGACCGACCCGGGGAGCCTCCCCGGCCGGCTCGCGGCCATGGCGTGAATGAACTTGGCCGCGACCCCCACCCCGGCCAACGATTCGAACCCGTGCCCTCCCCCGGGGCGGCGGGGATTCACCACCGCCAGGGCCTCGGGCAGGGTGTCGGCGGGCTGGTGATGATCGAGGATCACCACGTCCAGCCCCGCCTTCCGGGCCAGGATCACCTCGGCGAACGCCCGCACCCCGTTGTCCACGGTGATGAGCAGCCGGGCCCCCGCCTCGGCCGCGACGGCGATCCCCGGCTCCCCCAGCCCGTAGCCGTCGCCCCGGTTGGGAACGTAGGGCACTACCTCCGCCCCCAGGGCCCGGAGCATCCGGGTCAGGAACGCGGTTCCCGAGATACCGTCAACGTCGTAGTCCCCGTGGACGAAGATCACCTCCCGGTTTTCGACCGCCCGCCACGCCCGATCCACCGCGACGTCCATATCGTCGAGGACCATCGGATCACCGAGCCGGCGGAGCCGGGGGTTCAGGTACTCCTCCAGGCTGTCGTCGGCCCCCATCCCCCGCCGGGCCAGGGTCCGGGCCACCGCGCGCGGCATGCCGTACCGGCCGGTGAGGCGCGAGGCCTCGCCTTCCGTTTCCGCCGACGGCCAGCTCCAGGGACGCGACACCGGTCCTCCTCTCGATTCGAACGGGGCTCCTTCGGTCCAAAATACAAAAGTCCATATTTATCATACCAGGGGACAAGGGGTTCGGCCATTCTCGGGGGGCCCGCGCTCCCGCTTCCCAAGCCCCGGTCAGGGAGCCGGGTCGAAGGCGACGGCCAGGGCGGTGGGGGCGCCGAGGCCCCGGGAGCGGGCGATCACCGAGCCGTCCCGCGCGAGGCGGATCAACTCCCCGCGCGACGGATCGGTCACCCATATCTCCGAACCGTCCGGGGACACGACCAATGCGCTGGGGCTGATCACCCCGACGAGGTTCGCCGCAACCCTTCCGTCGGCACCGAAGCGGACCACCCGGCGGCCGCCACGGTCGGCTCCCCACACCGCGATCACGTCCACCGGGTCGGGAGCCAGATCGTTGAGCCCGGGAAGACCCTTCACCCGCGCCCGTTCGACCAGGGACGCGTCGAGCCGGACCAGGGCTTCGCTCTCGCGATCGGCCACCCACACCCCCCCGTCGGCGGTCTCGCTCACCAGGTAGGGCGCGGAGAGCGCGGTGGTGGAGTCGACGACCCCCTCCCCACACCGAAGCCGCCCGACCCGCCCGGAGCGGTCGGCCACCCAGACCGCCCCCGGCCCGGCGGGAGCCAGGTCCACCGGGGTGGAGAAGGTCGAATCGGCATAGAGAACCGCGCCGTCGGGATCGAGAAGGGTCACCGCTCCGTCGCCCGGGTCGGCCACCCACCATCCCTCCGCGGCGTGGACGGCGTAGATGGGCCGCGAAAACGTTTCGTCCGACCATCGGAGCCGTCCCTCCCGATCGAACAGCCTCACCCGGCCGCCGTAGAAGTCCACCGCCAGGACCGAGCCGGAATCCGGGTCCGCGGCCACGGTGAGCCCGAGGAGGTCGTCGATCCGGAACCGGGTCTCGCGGCCGTCGGGAGCCAGGCGGATCACCGCTTCGGGGCCGACGTCGTAGACCCAGACCACCGCGGGGCCCGGGGTGGCGATCTCCTCGGGGAGGGAGAGCACGCGGCCCCCCGAAAGCGCCAGGTCCAGGCGGAACCGCCGTTCCACTCCGTCGGGGACCGGAGCCCGGCGGACGCTCCCCGCTCCCGACGCGCCCGCGGCCAGGGTGTCGCCGGTGGTGAGGTCCAGGACCATGACCGTCTCGAGGTCCCGGTAGGCGGGGACGTTCCATTCCAGGTCCACCGCGCCGCGGTCGGCCACCGCGCTCAACCAGCGGGGCTCGCCCCCGGTCGAGGGGTTCCCGGGATCGAGCGGGTTCACATGATCCCGGGTGGAGCAACCGGCCACCGTCAACGCCGCGATCGCCGCCGCCGCGAAGCCACGGGCGAACCGGGTGCCCGCGCGGTTCACGGCGTCACCCGCAAGCCGACCTGAATGCCGTCCTCGCCCGACCGCACCACCGGTTCGCCCCGGACCGGAATCAGGGGGCGCTTTTCCTCGCGGGTGAGGTAGTAGAACAACGCCACGAAGGAAATCTCGGCCACTCCCCAGCCGATCAAGGTCGCCCGGTCGTAGCGTTGGGCGGCGTCGAAAGCATCGCGCGCCCGAACCGGATCGGCGGTGTCCCGATACCGATCGTAACGGATATCCGCCTCGTTCTTGAGCCAGATGGCCAGACCCACCCCCGCCGCCACCCCCATCCCGGAAATCAGGATGCCGGTTGTGCTGCGGCCGGATTCGTCCATGGGAGGGATGCCGGAGGCGCCGGCGGAGTCGGCCGGGGCTCCCGCCAGGTCGGGGAGCGCGACGGCGCCGGGACGCGACAGGGAACCCGCGGCCAGGGCTCCGGCCGGTCCCCCGGCCAGGCCCAGGAGGTGGGCGAGCAGACAGAGCCCCGCCCTCCGCGCCAGGATCCCGCGCATCCTCCCCCGGTGTCTCATGAACCCCTCCGATACACCGCCACCATGCCGCGTTCCCCCGAGATGAGGAGCAGATCCGATTCGAGGCCGGGGGGGGCCAGGATCCGTTCGGGGTGGTACCACGCGCCCGCCGGCGACCCGTCGGCGGCGCGGAAACCGTGGACGATGCCCCGGGCGCCGGGCTGAAGCACCGTACCCTCCTTGAAGCACGGCGCGGCCACCAGGGGAGGCTCCAGCTCGCGGGACCAGATCGTCTCCAGGGACGGAAGGCGGAGGAGCAGCACCGTCCCGTTTCGAAGCGCCACCGCCACCGTATCCCCACGCACCACCGGCGCTCCCGCGGTCATCGAGCCCAGGTCGCGCCGGGCCCCGAGCGACCCGTCGGCGGGGTCGATCACCGTGAGTACGCTGTCGTCGGTGGCGACCACCGCGGGTCCGGTCCCGGCCGAGATCCGGGGCCACGGACCGACCGCGACCGACCACGCCGGCCCGCCGTCGGCCAGACGGATCGCCGCCACCGAATCCCGACGCACCGGCACCAGGACCAGTCCCTCGGCGATGCGGAGCGCGGGCGCGCGCCAGCCCGCCCCCCGCCGCCGTGCCCTCCATACCGGCTCCCCGCTCGCCGGATCGAGGCGGGCGACCTGGCCCCCGCGGGCGGCGACGATCAGCACGGTGTCCTCCCCCGCGGGAAGACCCAGCCCGAAGGGGCGTTTCCAGCGCACCTCGCCGTCGGCCAGAGCGATCCCCAGGACGTGCTCGCTGGGCACGTCGGTGGCCACCACCACCGTCGAATCGCAGAGGACCGGGGACGACGTGGGCGAAGCGGGGAGCTTCCGCCGCCAGAGAACTGTCCCATCCTCCCCCCGCATCCGCCAGAGCGCCTTGTCGGTGACCGCGAGGAGCCAGGTGTCCCCGGCGGGGACCGGCGCGAATTCCACCTGGCGCCCCACGTCCCTCTCCCACACCGCGGCCGGACGGGGCCGATGGGCGTCCACCAGGGGCTCGCCGGTGTCCAGGGCGGCGGGCCCGGCGCATCCGGCCAGCACCAGCGCCGCGATGAGAAACCGAAGCGGATGACGTTTCATCTCAGTAGTCGTACCCGATGAAGAAGTCCCAGTGGGTGCCCGGTTCCACCCGTTTGAAATCGGTGAGACGGGCCACGTCGAGCCGGAGCACGATGAGCCCGGCCAGGTTGGTGCGGAATCCGAGACCGAAGCTCCCCCGGACGGTATCCAGGGGCTCATGCTCCTCCAGGGCCTGCCCGGCGTCGAGGAACACCGCGCCCTCGACCGGGGGAAGGCCCAGGTTTCCCATGGGGAGGCCCAGCACCGCGCCCTCGAGGAGCGGGAAGCGCCACTCCTGGTTGACCAGCAACGAGCGCGTCCCCACCAGGCCCCGCCGGGGATATCCCCGGAACGACCAGGATCCTCCCAGGAGGAACCGCTGGGGCAGGGCACCCTCGGAGACGCGGCCCTGGAGCCGGACCGCGTAGGCGGTGCGGAGTCCGGTGCGGAAGTAGCGCCGATAGTCGGCCAACAGCACCACGTTCTCCACGTCCGCCCTCTCCAGGTTGGTGTTGATCCCCAGGGTCAGGTTGTAGCGGCTCCCGTCGATGGGTCCGGTGGGGAGCCAGAGCGAGTTGTCGTGGATGAGCGAGAGGTAGTTCACCCCCAGGACGGCTTTCCGGGCCGGACGGAAGCTGTCGGCGGCGCGGTCCGAATAGAGAAGCCCCATGCTCGACTCGACCCGGAAGAACTTGGAGTAGGGATAGGACGCGATCACCGTCCCCCCCACCCGGCGCTCGAAATAGGTATAGCCCAGCTCGTCCAGGAAATCGCCGGCGAAATGGAAGGCGTTGAAGCCCCAGTTCAGACGCCGCTGGAGGTTCACGTAGGTGACCCCGAGGTTGAACCGTCCCAGGACATCGCTGAACTGTTCGGCGGTGTTGGCGACCTGAAGGAAGATGAGCTTGTTCCCGAGCTGGTCGGTGAGAAGCGCCTGAACCCCTTCGCCGGTCCCCTGGGAGGGCTCGACCGCCACTCCGCCCTGGGCGAGGTCGAGGGTGAAGTGGCTGTGGTAGGGCAACCGGCGTACGGACAGGCTGTCGGTCCCCACGCTCCAGCGCCACGCGGGCCAGAGTCTGGGGGGGGCGGACACCAGGCTGTCGGGGGGACCGGCCATGACCAGGGCGGACGGCCCGGGGAGCCGCGGGGGCGGCAGCGTGTCCCCCTCGGCCCCGACCGGAACGCTGAAGATCCCGAATCGCTGCTTCCCCATCCCGGTGAACAGGAGCCGGCGGTCGCCCCGGGTCCATACCGGGCTCATGGCCCCGCCCAGGACCGAGGTTACCCGGACCGAGCGTCGGGTGGAGTCGGCCACGAAGATCTGGGGGGTGCCAGCCCGGTCGGAGGAATAGGCCAGACGCTCCCCGTCGACGGACCAGGCCGGCGCGCTGTCCTTCCAGGGTCCCCAGGTGAGCGGGCGGAGCGAGCCGTCGGCCAGGTCGAGGAGGAAGATGTTCCGGGCGCCGGTCTCCCCCCAGGGCACCCGGTCGGAAACGAAGGCCAGGGTCTTTCCGTCCGGAGACCAGGCCGGGTCGTCCTCGAAGTAGCGGTCGGCGGTCAGCGGGCGAAGGGTTCCGGTTCCGAACTCGAACAGGTAGAGATCCTGTCGCCCGGTCTGGGAAAGTCCGGCCAGGGCCACCGCCTTCCCGTCCGGCCGGAAGGTTGGAGAGCGGAGGGAGATCAACCCATCGAACTGCCACTTCCCAACCAGCTTCTTCCGCTCGAGGTCGTAGAGAAAGAGCCCGTCCCGCTCGTGGTACTTGCTCACGAAGGCCAGGATCCCCTCCCGGCTGACGGAGATCCGGCTCTCGAATCCGTGGAAGGACTCGAACTCCGGTTTCCGCTGGCCCTGGATCACCTCGTCCACGTCCTTCTCCCGCCCCCGGGTCGATCCGCGGTAGATGCTCATGTACCCGTTTCGCGGCGAGAGGAAGAAGTACCGGTCGGGTTCCAGGGGACTCCCCGGAGGCGGGACCGCGGCCTGAAAACTCGGGCCGGCCACCGCCAGGGGCTCGGCGGCCAGGCCCAGGGGCTTCTCCGTCTCCACCTTGGGGAAGTAGCGCCGGGCGAGATCGTAGTGCCAGCGCTCGCTCAGCTCATCCAGCGGGATCCCGGTCACCCGCTCCAACGCCTCCTCGAAACTCCGCGAGCGCCACAGTTCGTCGTAGATCGCGGGAACCACGTCGGGGCCGTACTCCCGCTCCAGGAACCGCACCAGGTCCTCCCCGATCTTGTAGATGACGAAGGTGCCCGAGTACCGCCAGAGCGCGGAGATGGGGGGAACCATGTCGTTCACCACCAGGTCCCCGAGGAAGAGATCGCCGGTCGAGTCCCACGGGCCCGACCAGACCTCGGCCATGCCCTCCGTGAACCAGAGGGGCGGCCCCACGAAAAGGTTCCGGTAGTGGGTCCGGTAGCTCTCGGCCATACGCGACATCTGGAACACGTGCACCAGTTCGTGGCGGATGACGTGGTTGAAGTCGTGATACGAACCGTTGAAGGGAAGGGCCACACGCCCCTTGAGGAACTCGGTGAAACCGGCCACGCCCTCGGGAAGGAAGTACGGGGAGACGTTGGTCTGCTCGAAGTCCTGGTGGCTGGAGTAGATGATGAGCGGGATGCGATGTCCCACTTCGTGGCGGAACCGGGCCGAGGTCCGGTCGTAGGCGTCCTCGGCGATCCCCAGGGCGGTCCGGGCCAGGGTGTCCTCTTCCGGGTAGTAGTAGACCTGGAAGTGCTCGCTCTGGAGCACCTGCCACCGGAAGTCGGTGTACTGGATCTTGTTCTTCCCGAAGACTCCGGTCTGGGCGCGGGCGTCCGGGACGGCGGCGGCGAGGAAGGCGCCGACGGCCAGGAGCGCGAGAATCGGACGCGGAGCGATGCGGGTCAGGACCGGGCCCCTCCCTCCCGGTGCGAAGTGGGCGACGCCGGTGGGGATGTCGTGGTCATGGTCGTTGTCGACGAAAAAAGCGCGGATGAGACTTCCATAAGCCGAGTTCTGTCGGGCCCGAGGCTCCGGCCTAAGCGGGAACCTCCTGGCCGGATGGTCATTTATCTGGGGAGCGCGTCTCCGCGCTCCTCGTGCGACCTACCCGAGGGTGCTAACGAGGCGGGCCGCCTCATCCCCTCCTATTTGGTCTTGCTCCGAGTGGGGTTTACCGAGCCGCCGGGGTCGCCCCCGACGCTGGTGAGCTCTTACCTCACCGTTTCACCCTTACCCCCCGAACCAGGTTCCGGGGGCGGTTTGTTTTCTGTGGCACTTTCCGTGGGATCGCTCCCCCTGGGGGTTACCCAGCACTCTGCCCTGTGGAGCTCGGACTTTCCTCGACGCCCTCGCGGACGCCGCGACCATCTGGAAGTCTGCATCCGCATGAGCCTTGCGGCTCGCCGGTGAGTATAGGGGACGGGGGGGGGTTAATCCACCGGGACGGCGGGGGTCCCCCGGCCGGGCGGGTCGGGCTAGGACCGCTCCCGCTTCGCCTCCCGATCCAGGGCCTGGTTGGCCAGGGCGTCGGCGCGGGCGTTTTCCTTCCGGGGCACGTGGCGGAAGGTCGCCTCGGTGAACCGGCCGAGGCCCCGGCGCACCACCTGGTGGAGGGCCTGCATCTTGGGATCGCGCACCCGGTACACCCCGTTCATCTGGCGCACGATCAGTTCGGAGTCCAGGAGGAACTCCACCCGGCGGACGTCGAGTCCGACCAGGATCTCCAGGGCCCGGACCAGGGCGCGGTACTCGGCCACGTTGTTGGTGGCGATCCCGATCGCCTCGGAGGCGGTGGCCACCTCTTCCCCCGTCTCGTCCTCGATCGAGACCCCGATGGACGCGGGGCCCGGGTTCCCCCGGGACGCGCCGTCGGTGCGGGCCCGGAAGCGGGACCCGCTCACGAGGTGGCGGTCTCCTCGACGTTCCAGACCAGGAAACGCCCGCAGAACTCGCAGGTGTGGAGCGCGTCTTCCTTGCGGACCTCGTTCACCTTCTGGGGAGGTTGCTGGGTGAAGCATCCGCCGCAGGCGCCGCGGATGATGCTCACCACCGCGGTCCCGCCCTTCCGGGCGCGGACCGCCTCGTAGCGGCTGAGGAGCTGGGGCCGGACCGAGGGAACGAGTTCCTCACGCTGCCGGCGAAGCTCCGCCAGCCGGGTCCGGTCCTCCTCGGAGCGGGCGGTCAGATCCTTCTCCTTGGCGGCAACCGCCTCGGTCACCTGGGCCAGCTCCGCCTTCATCTTCTTCTTCCGATCGGCCGCCCCCTCCTCCTCGTCGAAGGTCTCCAGCACCTGGTCCTCGAGCCCGGACTTCTTCTCCTTCTCGTGGGCGATCTGGAGGTTCAGGGCCTGGTACTCCTCGTTGGTCTTCACCTTGATCTTCTGGTTCTCGTACCGGACCACGTTGGCCTCGGCGGCCTGGATCTCCTGCTCCAGCTCCCGCCGGCGCTTGTGCACCGCATCGAGGACGGCATCGGCGGCCTTGAGGCGTTCCTCCACCGCCGCCCGGTCCTCGCGGGCGGCATCGAGATTCCGGGGAAGAAGGTCCAGCTCGTCCTCGATGGCCTTGATGCCCTCGTCGACGGTCTGGAGGCGGCGCAGCGTGTCGATCATTTCGGTGACGGACAAGGGACGGTCTCCTTGGCTGGGGGTCGGTTCGAGATGCGGGTCGAGGGGTTCGGGAAGCGGATCGCCGGGGCGCGGGTCGTCGGAAAATGGGCACAAAAAAACGTGCGCCTCACGGCACACGTCAGGGTCTTCCTCCCCCGTCCGCTCCGATTCGAAAATCGGGCTCCGGGAGCGGGGGCCGCCGAGCGGCCTCGCGCGGCGAGGAGGCTTCCCCGGGCGCCGGCGGTCACCGCGGCGATGAGCGCCGGGTCCCCGGCCAGGGCCCGGGGCCGGTCCGAGGGGATCGGAAGATGGTGGGCGACAGAGGACTTGAACCTCTGACCCCGTGCATGTGAGGCACGTGCTCTGCCAACTGAGCTAGTCGCCCGCATCCTTCAAACTTCGTCGGTTTCCCGGGGCGTGGCCCCGCGGTCCTCCGCGGCGCGAAACCGCCGGCCGGTCCGGCTCGCTCGCGCGACGGCATCCGCCGCCGAGCCTATGAAAGGCCCGCACGGCAAGGCCGAAAAGCCTACCACGACCTCCAAAAGGTGACAAGCCCCGTCGCCGCCGGGTCCGTTTCGGCCGCCGGATCTGCTAGGATCCCGGTTCCCACTCCGGGGCGGCATCCTGCCCCGGTTCGCTCCCGAGAGGTCCGGTGAAACCCTTCCAGAACCCCAAGACGCTCGTTCTTCTCCTGGCTATCCTGGCGGTGGCCGCGGCGGCGCGCCTCCACGGTCTCGGGTGGGGCCTCCCCCAGATCTACGAGGAAGCCACCCCGCTCCGCAAGGCCTGGGAGATGTGGGGCTTCGGGCCGGCTCGAAGTCTCGACATGAACCCCCACTTCTTCAACTACCCCAGCCTCACCATCTACCTGCAGTTCCTGGGGCAGGGTCTCCTCTATCTCCTTCTCCACGCCGCGGGCACGGTGCACTCCACCCTGGATTACGAAGCGCTCTACGTGACCGACCCCACCGCGATCGTGCTCCTGGGCCGGGGGATCGCGGTCCTGTTCGCGCTGGGGACGGTGGCCTCGGTATTCGCGCTGGGACGGCGGGCGGGCGGAACCGCGGCCGGGCTGGCCGCCGCCTTCCTCCTCGCGGTGAATCCCTTCCACGTCTTCCGGAGCCAGATGATCGAGGTGGACGTCGCGCTCACCTGCTTCACCGCACTGGCCCTGGTCCTCGGTGTCCGCATCATCGAGGCTCCGACGCGGCGGAACTACCTGCTCCTGGGGGCGACGGTGGGGCTGGCCGCCTCCAGCAAGTACACCGGGGCGATGCTGGTGCTCCCGATGGCCGCCGCGCACTTCCTGGCCGGAGGGACGGCGCGCGGGCCGAGGGGGAAGGGGAAGAAACCGCCGCGGCGCCGCCCGGGCTGGACGCTCCTGGGACTGGGACTCCTGGTCGCGGGGGCGGTCTTTCTCCTGACCTCGCCCTATGTCCTGCTTGATTTTTCGTCTTTTCGTGCGCAATTCGGCATGGAGGAGACCCACATGCGGGCCGGTCACTTCGGCCAGACGGGTTCCCCCACCGCGCTCTTCTACGGGGCGGCCCTGGTGACCCGGGTGCTGGGCTGGCCGGCGGCGCTCCTGGCCCTGGGGGGAGCGGCGTACTTCACCTGGAGGCGCCGGCGGTGGGCCTGGGTGACGGTCTCCTTCGCGGCGCCGTACCTGATCGTGATCGGGTCCTGGACCATGCGGGCGGACCGCTATCTCCTCCCGCTCCTTCCCGCCGCGGCGGTCTTCGCCGGGGCCGCCCTAGCCGAGCTGGCCGGGCGTCTCCGGTCGTGGCCGGTCGCCGCGCGGCGGGCCGCGGTCGCGGCGGGGGCCCTGGTCCTGGCCGCGGGTCCGGTGGGGGGGTTCGCGGACCAGCTTCACCGGCTGGCCCCCGACACCCGCACCGAGGCCAAGCGCTGGATCGAGGCCAACGTCCCCGCCGGAGCGATGATCGCCGCCGAGTCCTACGGCCCCGAACTCCTGGACCCGATCGTGCTCTGGCCCCTGGAGAGACGGGTCCGCGATCGGATCCTGGCCCGAGACAACGACGCCAAGGTCTACGCGGTCCAGGAAGTCCCGATGTACCAGGTGGAGCCGGAGCTTTCCGCGGCCTTCTACGATCTCTCGCTCTACCGGATGGCGGACTACTGGATCACCGTGAGCACCGTCCGCGACCGCTACCTCGCCGACCGGTCGCGGTTCGCCCGCCAGGTTGCGTTCTACGACGCCCTCCCCCGGGCCTACGAGGAGGTGAAGGCGTTCCGCCCCGAAGGCGGAACCGGTCCCGCCATCACCGTCTGGCACAACCGCGCCCAGACCGCGGTCTTCGGCCACCGCTCCGCGGTCGAGGGGCCGGCGCCCCTGGACTCCACCCTCACCCGGCTCCCCGCGGGGACGGGATACTTCTACTACAACCTCGGACTCAACTACGAGGCGTTCCGCTACTTCGACGCCGCCCTGGCCGCCTACGGCTCCGCCTTCGACTATCCGGTCGAGCGCCCGGGGCTCTACGGGAACCTGGGCCTGGGGGTGGCCCGGTGCCTGGTGGCCCAGGGCCGGAAAGACACCGCCCTGGAATTCCTGGACCGAGCCGCGCCGCGGGCTCCCTCCCCCGGGGAGCGGGTCCAGCTCGAGCGGATGCGGGCCCTGGTGGCGCGGCGGTAAACGGGGGAAGCGGGTGGTGGGCCCAGCTGGACTTGAACCAGCGACCAGCGGTTTATGAGACCGCCGCTCTAACCACCTGAGCTATGGGCCCAAGTCTATGGAGAGGCGGAGCCTAGCAGGATTCGGGGGAAGTCCCAAGGTCCCGGCTCGCGCCGGCGTCCCGGGACCCTCGGCGCACCCGGGTACCCCTCGGTCCAAACCCGCCCCGGATCGTCGCCGGCCCTGCGAAAATGACCGGTGGTGTTTCTCCGGGATCTCCTGTACGCTGCCTGCGTGCAATTGAAGCACAACGTGACGACCCTCCCGAAGTGACGCGGATAGTATCCGTTCCCACCTTCCAGACGTTCGCCCCGTTCCAGGCGACTCCCCGTGGAATTCCATCCCGAGGGGCCTGCCGGACCTGCGGTCCGGAACGCAGTTCAGAGCGCGTTCCACTCCGACCCACGAGGGGAAGGAGATAGACTCAACCGAGGGCGAGCGATTTCGTAGTCGCCCGATTCGAGGAAAACATGACCAAGAAGATCTACGTGGGGAATCTCCCCTTCAGCGCGACCGAAGACCAGATCCGCGACCTCTTCGCCCAGTACGGCACGGTGTCGTCGGTGAGCCTCATCACCGACCGCGACACCGGATCGCCCCGGGGATTCGGGTTCGTGGAGATGGACGAGGGCGGCCCCGAGGCCATCCAGAACCTCGACAACCACTCGCTCGACGGGCGGAACCTCAAGGTGAACGAGGCCCGGCCGCGCGACAAGAGCGCGGGCCCCAAGCAGAACCGCTGGTAGTCTGACGAGGACCCGTCCCGGCCACCGGGCCCGGACGGGTCGTTTCCTCATTCCCCTTCGATCCGTCCCACCCCCGCGGCGGCCGTTACACCCCGCGTTTCCCGGATCCACGCTTCGAACATGAGCACGTCCCAGAGGTGGTGATGCCACTCCTGGGTCCCCGCCAGATGCTCGCTCCACTTCCTGCGAATCGGCCCCGGGTGAAAGAAACCCTCGCGGCGGAGACGGTTCTCGTCGAGGAGGTCCTCGGCCCAGTCGCGAAGGGGTCCCCGAAGCCAGCTCTCGATGGGCACGCTGAACCCCACCTTGGGGCGGTCGATCAGCCTCGCGGGCACGTACCGGTCGAGAACCCGGCGAAGCAGCCACTTCTCCCCCCCTTGCGGAACTTGAGCGCGGGAGGGAGCGTCCAGGCGAACTCGACCACCCGGTGGTCGAGGACGGGGACCCGGGCCTCCAGGCTCACCGCCATGCTCGCGCGGTCCACCTTCACCAGGATGTCGTCGGGGAGATAGGTGATCGTATCGATGAACATGAGCTCTTCGCGCAGGGAGTCTCGACGCGCCCAGGCGTCCAGGTCGGTGAAGACGGTGGGGGGGGCGCCGTTCCCCACCACCAGCTCGGCCGGATCCCGCCAGTGGGAGTGGAGCCAGGTGTAGATTCCCCGCCCGTCCTCCACCCCGAGGATCTCGGACAGGGTTCGGAGACGACGGTTGAACCGGGTGTCGGACCGGCGGGGAGCGATCCGCCCCAGCACTCCGGCCGCCGCGGCGCGCCAGGGGAGGGGCATCCGGGAGATCTTCCGCCACAGGGTCTCGGTGGTGGAAAAGCGCCGGTAGCCTCCGAAGAGCTCGTCTCCCCCGTCGCCGGAAAGACTCACCGTCACGTTTCGCCGGGCCAGGGCCGACACGAGAAAGGTCGGAATCTGGGACGAGTCGGCGAAAGGTTCGTCGTAGAGGGTCGGCAACCTGGGGATCACCTCGCGCGCCTCGTCGGGGGTCACGATCTGCTCCCGATGGTCCGTGCCCAGGTGCTCGGCCACCGCCTTTGCATAGGGCGCCTCGTTGTGCGCGGCCTCGCCGTAGCCGATGCTGAAGGTGCTCACCCGGCGCGTGCTCTGGGCCTGCATGAGGGCGACCACGGTCGAGGAATCGATCCCCCCGGAGAGGAACGCCCCCACCGGAACGTCGGCCTCCATGCGAAGCGCCACCGCGTCGCGGAGCCGGCGATCCAGTTCCTCCACCGCGTCCTCGTCGGTCCCCCGAAAAGGCTCGCGGGTTCCCCGGTCGGCCGCTTCCTGCAGGCTCCAGAAGGGAACCGGCTCGAGCGGGCCCGGCCCGGTGTTCTCCGACAGGGCAACCCAGGTTCCGGGAGGGAGTTTCTCGATCCCGTGGTGGATCGAGTACGGACCGGGAACGTAGCCGTGCCGCACATAGAGAGCCAGGGCGCCGCGATCGATCTCCCCGGCGAAGGCGGGATGGACCCGGAGGCTCTTGAGTTCCGAGCCGAAGAGGAAGACGCCGTTCTGCCAGCCCGCGTAGAGCGGCTTGATGCCCAGCCGGTCCCGGGCCAGGATGAGCCGCCGGGCGGCTCCGTCCCACACCGCGAAGGCGAACATGCCCACCGCCCGGCGGATGGTGGCCTCCACTCCCCACTCCACCACCCCGGCCAGAAGGACCTCGGTGTCCGAGTGCCCCCGGAACCGGACTCCCCGGTGCTCCAGCTCCCGGCGAAGCTCGGGGTGGTTGTAGATCTCGCCGTTGTACACGATGTGGTAACGACCCTCCGCCGCGGCCATGGGCTGGTGCCCGGCCGGGGAGAGATCGAGGATGGAGAGCCGCCGATGGGCCAGGGCCACCCCGGCCGCCTCGTCGACCCAGGTCCCGTGGTCGTCGGGCCCCCGGTGGCGGATCGGCTCGATCATCCTGGCCGCCGTCGCCTCCGGCGCTCCACCGCCGAGCCGATGCCGGGGATCGAAGAACCCCGCAATGCCGCACATGGTCAGGCCGTACCCGCGCCGGGGGGGAGGATCAGGCCGAGGCAGGGAACGGGAGGGGCAAACATCACGGCTCGTGGATCTCTCGGGTGATCATGGGCCGCCCATGGTAGCACGCCCCCCCGGGAGAAACCGGCCGGAGGCCCCGATCGCCCCGACCGCGGAACGCCCCCGCCGTCGGGGGAAAACCGGGCGGGGGCGCTCCTCGCTTCGCTTTGTAGGTACGTCAGGCTGAGCGCGCCGCGCGCGAACCACGCGACGGCTTGGTTCCCCAGGACTTGCAAGGGTCGGACCAGTGGCCCCAAGACGGTCCCGGAACCCGGCAAGGTCCTGCAATACCGTTCATTTCGAGCCGGCCCCCCCGCGATCCCGCCGCCCCGTCTCGAGGAGATTGTGTCCAACCCAACACGGGTGGTTGTGTACGGTCGGACACTGGGGCGGGTGGCGAGAGGAAGCGGGGAGAGGGTACCGGGCCCAGGGCCGGGCTAGCGGAGCAGGGTGACCGGGGCGCTTTCCTGATCGCCGCGTCCGGTTCGGGCCCGGATCCAGTACATCCCCGGTACCGCCGCGGAGCCGGCGTCGGATCGGCCGTCCCAGAGGAAGTCCCGTGAACCCGGATACGCCGCGCCCGAGAAGAGGGTGCGAACCAACCTCCCCCCCGCATCGAAGACCCGGACGTCCAGATCGTAGACGGCTTGTCCCCCCTCCTCGGGGGTGAGAAGGCGAACCGGAACCGTGCTCGAGGACGCGGTGGGATTGGGAAACGCCGCGCCGAGGCGGGCGAATCCGTAGGGCTCCCGCGGGCCCACGCCGATCCGGGAAAGGGCGCTGAACTTCTGCACCCGGTTGTTCTGGGCGTCGGAGACGAAGATGTCCCCGTTCTCGTCCACCGCCACCCCCATCGGATCGTAGAACTGTCCGGGCTCGATCCCCGACCCCCCCCAGGAGAGGATGAATCCTCCATCGCCGTCGAACACCTGTACCCGGTCGTTCCGGGAATCGACCACCAGCGCGTTCCCCTCGGCGTCGAAAGCGAAGGCGACGGGACGGTTGAACTCACCGTCTCCGGAGCCCAGTTGCCCCCAGCTATCCAGGAAGGCCCCGTCCGGGGTGAACTTCTGGATCCGGTGGTTCAGATAGTCGGCGACGCAGACCGCGCCGGTGGAATCGACACCGACCCCCCGGGGAAACTGGAACTCGCCGTCTCCGCTCCCGAGAACGCCCCAGCTCCCGAGATACCCTCCGGTGTTCGTGAATTTCTGGATACGATTGTTGAAATAGTCCCCAACATACACCCGGTCCGAACCGTTCAGGGCGATCCCCTCGGGGTTGTTGAATTCCCCGTTGCTGATGCCGCTGCTCCCCCAGGAACGGAGATACACCCCCGAGTTGGTGAACACCTGGATGCGGTAGTTGCCGGTGTCGGCGACGTAGACGTTGCCCTCCGAGTCCACCGCCACCGCGTAGGGCTGCAGGAACTGCCCGGCCAGGCTCCCGTGGGACCCCCAGGCGCTGATGAACTCCCCCTGGAGATCGAACTTCTGGATGCGTTCGTTGAACCGGTCCACCACGAACAGGTGACCGTCCCCGTCGCAGGCAAGCCCCATGGGGTAAGTGAACTGCCCGAAACCCGTTCCCTGGGTTCCGAAGGAGAGAAGAAAGTCGGGGGGGACCTGCGCCCTCACCCCCGCCGGGGAGAGCAGGAGGAAGGCCAACGCGACGAGCGCCCCCACCGCGTGGTGGATCGAACGCGCCTCGGGTTGTCGACGGGGCGGGCAAGGTAACACGGGGTGGACCCTCGGATGCGGGACGTGCTCCGCCGGGAACATGCGAGGGACTATTTTACCACGACGAGGGACCTTATCGAAGCGCTCAGCGCGGCCCGGCCACCCCGATCACTCCTCCGGCCACCCGGGCCCCCGCGTTCCCGGTCGGTTGGCCGCCGTCGTCGGGCTGGGCATGGACGATCACCCCGCGTCCGAGAATCGGGTTCTTCGCCCCGGCGATGCTGAGGTCGTCCACGGTGATCTCCAGGTGAGCATTTCCCTGGGCGTCCGCGACCAGGTTCCCCAGGTCCCCGGCGTGGCGGGGGGTGGCGGGCGGCAGGGCATGAGGGTACCCCTCCGGGTTGTAATGGCCGCCGGCCGAGGTTCCGTCGGCGGCGGTCATGTCCCCGAACTCGTGGATGTGAAAGCCGTGTTCGGTACCGGGAGCAAACCCGTGCACGTCGGCGATCACGGTCACCCGGCCGCCGGCCTCGCTGAACCTCACCACACCGCTCACCCCGTTCCCCTCGGTGGGATGGAGCACCGCCACCGCATCGTGGATCCCGGTCCACGCTCCGGAGGCGGGCGCCGCCGCCGTGTCCGTGGATCCGGCGGCCGGGGAGCGTTCGGCGGGCTGGGAGCAGCCGGACACGGTCAAGACGAAGGCGGCGAGCCCCAGGACGCTTCCGAAAGACAAACTCTTCATGATGGCCTCCCGATTGAAGACATGATGTATCCGATGGAGTTCCATCATGGCCGGTCGATCCCGATCGCGCAACCCGATCAGGGGGCCGACCAGGTCGGGGTCCCGTCCTTCCCGAACAGGAAGGCCATTCCCGCGTCGTCCACCACCCCCACCGAGGCCCGAAGCCGGCTCTCCGGACCGATCAGGTTGAGGCTCCCCATCTCCCCCGCCACCACCAGCATCGCCCGTTCCTTCCCCTCGGAATCGAACAGCATGAGGGTCGATCCGTCGTTCCAGGCCCCGAGTTGGACCCTCGGGGTCGGGGTGGTCCCGCCATAGAGGGTGAGGGACGGCTGATCCTGGAGGAGGCCGATCGACGCGCGGGGCTGTCCCTTGGCGTCGGTCAGGAGGAATGCCTTGGTGGCCACCACGGTCTCCGCCCGGAGCACCGGCTCCGGGCCGCCGCCCTGCGCGGTCACGAACACCACCCCGGCCGCGAAGAGGCCGAGCGATCCCAACCGGCGCAGCCGGCGGTTGTCCCGCTCCAATCGTTCCACCCGGCGCAACAGATCATTCGAGGTCACGGGCACGACGCCCCCTTTCCGAGGTCCCGGGCCGATTCCCGGGGCGCGACCGGCGCTCGGCCGGACGTCGAGATCCTACCCCAGCCGAACCCCGACCGGCGAACGGCTCCGGCGGGACGGACCTCGACGCGCAAAAGCCCGTCCTCCCGGACGGGCTTTCGCGATTCAATCTCCGGCGGCCGGGGCTCAGTCGCTCGCCTTGGCTCCCTGGGCGTCCTTAAGCCGGCGGTTCACGTCGTCCCAGTTGATGAGCTTCCAGAACGCGTTGACCCATTCCGCCTTCCGGTTCTCGTACTGGAGATAGAAGGCGTGCTCCCAGATGTCGCAGACCAGGACGGGAATCGTGCCCTGAGCGTGCTCCCCCTGGTGATCGTAGACCTGGTGGACGAGCAGCTTCTTGGCCACCGGCTCCCAGGCCAACACCCCCCAGCCCGAGCCCTGGACCCCGAGGGTGGCCGCGTTGAATTGCTTCTGCATGGCGGAGAAACTCTCGAAATCCGTCACGATCTGGGTCTTGACGTCGCCGCCGGGCTCGCCGCCCCCCTTGGGGCTCATGTTGGTCCAGAGAATGGAGTGGAGCTTGTGCCCCGAGACGTGGAAAGCCAGCCCCTTTTCGAGCTGGTTGATGGTCCCGTACTCCTCGTTCTTCCGGGCGTCGTGGAGCTTTTCCAGGGTGGTGTTGGCGCCCTTGACGTAGGCGGCGTGGTGCTTGTCGTGGTGAAGCTCCACGATCTTTCCGATGAGGTGGGGCTCGAGCTCGCCGTAGTCATAGGCAAGATCGGGCAACTTGTAGACCGACATGATGAACTCCTTGTGGCTTGGATAATCGTCGTGACTATGGGCTTGAGGCCAATATCGAATTATCCAACCCGGCTCCGGCGCTTGTCAACGTGGGGCCGAGCCGGTCGGCGGCATGCGTCCGGACGACGCCTCCGAAAGCAAACGGGCCCCGGTTTCCCGGGGCCCGGAACGGTTCTCCCCCCGCTCAGCCCTGGAGATCCAGGAACGCACGGAGGCGGCGCCGGCGGGTGGGATGGCGGAGCTTCCGGAGCGCCTTGGCCTCGATCTGGCGGATGCGCTCGCGAGTGACCTTGAAGAACGCCCCCACCTCCTCCAGGGTCCGCGGACAGCCGTCCTCGGTGAGCCCGAAACGAAGCTTGATCACCAGGGCTTCCCGCTTGGTGAGGGTGGACAGCACGCGCTCCACGTCCTCCTTCAGCATGGCCTTGGTGGCCGCGGCGGCGGGGTTCACCACCGAAGTGTCCTCGATGAAGTCCCCGAGGTTGGAGTCGTCGTCCTCGCCGATGGGCCGGTCGAGGCTGATCGGCTCCTGGGCCGCCTTCAGCACGCTCTTGATCTTGTCCACCGGCATGTCCAGCCGCCCGGCGATCTCCTCGGGCAAGGGCTCCCGTCCCAGCTCCTGAACCAGCCGGCGGGACGTGCGCACCACCTTGTTGATGGCCTCGATCATGTGCACCGGCACGCGGATGGTGCGGGCCTGGTCGGCGATGGCCCGGGTGATGGCCTGGCGGATCCACCAGGTGGCGTAGGTCGAGAACTTGTAGCCCTTGCGGTAGTCGAACTTGTCCACTGCGCGCATGAGACCGGAGTTCCCCTCCTGGATCAGGTCCAGGAACTCCAGCCCCCGGTTGGTGTAGCGCTTGGCGATGGAGATCACCAGGCGGACGTTGGCCTCGATCATCTCCGACTTGGCCTTCTCGCGATCGCGTTCCCCGCGCTCGATGGCCTCCACGACCTCGTTCAGTTCCGGGGCGGAGATCCGGTTCTCGGCCTCGAATTTGGTGATCCGCCTCTTGGCCGCCCGCATCTCCTTCAGGACATCGGCGATCTGCTTGGAGGTCAGGCCGGTGTCCTCCTCGACCGACTCCCGCTCCTTCCGCCCGCGCTTCACCCGGCGGGAGAGGGCGGCCATGTCGTCGATGGAGTGCTTGGACTTGCGCTCCAGATCGTTCAGGTCGCGCTCCAGCTCGTGCAGCTCGGACCGGAGCTTCTTCAGATGAAGGGAGAGCCGCTCCACCAGCTTGGGATTCAGGCCGAGGCCCCGGATCTCCTCGATGATCTTCTCCTGGCGGCGCTTGATCTTCTCGAGGTGGGCGGCCTGGGATTTCTGGGAGAGGTTCCCGATCCGCTGCTCCTTCAGCCGGAGGAGTTCGGTGTGGTAGCGCGAGAGCTTGGTCAGGGTGCGGGCCACCTTGGCCCGGAGTCGCTTTCCCCCCGCCTCGCCGCCGCTCCCCACGTCGACCTGGATGTAGTCGTCGAGGCGCATCTCCTCGGCCTTGAGCTTGGCCCCCAGGTCCTGGAGCTCCTTCACCGAGGGCGCCGCCCTGAAGAGCCAGGTCACGATACGGATCTCCGCGTCCTCGATCCGCTTGGCGATGGTCACTTCCCCTTCGCGGTCGAGGAGGGGAACCTTGCCCATCTCCCGCAGGTACATGCGCACGGGGTCGTCGTAGCGGACCGGGGTCGCCCCCGGACCCTTCTCCTCCTGCGCCTTCTCGTCCCGGCGGCGGGATTTCTTGAGCTTGGCCTGGGCCTCTTCCTCCGAGTCGAAGACCTCGATGGTCATCTCGGAGAGCGCGAGATAGGCCTCCTCCATCTGCTCGACGAGCTCTTCTCCGCCCGGGTCGATGGCCAGAAACTGGTCCACCTGATCGTGGGTCACGAAGCCCTGCCGGAGGGCCAGCGCCTTGAGCTCCTTGAGCCGAGGATTCTCTTTCCGCGCCTTCTTCTTCTTCTTGGTTTCCAAGCCGACTTCCTCCTTGTCGGGCCCGGCCGTCGCCGCCCCGACCCATTCGGGAAAGATCGCTAGCTTTCGCTTCCCTTGAGGGTGTGAAGCTCCCTCAGGAGGCGATCCACCTCATCCCGCTCTCCCCGTGATTCCGCGTTGCGGATGGCCTCCCGGAGCGCCATGCCCTGGGCTTGAACCACCCGCTCCCGGAGCCGCACGAGAAGATCGGGAGTCCCCGTCCCCGCGTCGTCTCCGGCCAGGATCTCGGCGGCGAAGTTCCGGGTGGACTCCTCCGCCAGGAGCCGGCCCGCCGGCGCCGGATCCCCTTCCTGCCTGATCTCCTGCCACCGGGTGTAGAGCCGCCGAAGCCGCTCCTCCCGCAATACCGCCTCGGGGAGGAGATCCTCCTCCCCCATCGTCTCCCCGGCCAGGAGCCGGGCCACGTAGAGCCGCCCCACCACGTCCGGCTTCTCCGCGGAAGCCGGCGCCGCCGGGGGCCGGGACCGCGGGGCCCCGCCGCGGAGCCTCGCCGCTTCCCGCACCAGTGTCCCCTCGTCGAACCGGAACTGTTCCGCCGCCTGCTGGAGGAGGTTCCTCCGGCGGATCTCATCGTCGATCCGCGAGCCGAGGTAGGCGAACGCCCGCAGCAGGTCCTCGCGCTTCTCCACCCGGTCCAACAGCGTCTGCCGCGCGAAATCCACCACCCCCGGGGCCTCACGGATCAGGGCGTCCAGGGCCTCCCGCCCGTGCTCCCGCACGAAGGAGTCCGGATCGTGGCCGTCGGGGAACGCGATCACCCGCACCTCCAGACCCGCGCCCAGGAACACCGCCGCGCTCTTCCACGCCGCCCGGATCCCCGCCGCATCCCCGTCGAAGAGCAGCACCATCCGCTCCGTGTACCGCCGAACCACCCGGGCCTGGTCCTCGGTGAACGACGTCCCGCACGAGGCGATCACGTTCTCCACCCCGGCCTGGGCCAGGGTGAGCGCGTCCATGTACCCTTCCACCACCAGCGCCTCGTCCGCCTGCTTGAGCGACTCCTTGGCCTCGGAAAGGCCGTACAGGACCTTGCCCTTGGTGAAAACCTCGGTCTCGGGGCTGTTCAGATACTTCGGCTCTTCGTCCCCCAATGTGCGCGCCCCGAACCCGATGGTCCGCCCCAGGGCCGACCGGATGGGGATCATGACCCGGCCCCGGAAGCGGTCGTAGTGCCCTCCCCGGTCGTTCTGGATCACCAGCCCCGCCCGCTCCAACAGCGCCGGGGTGAACCGTTTCTGGGTCGCGGCCAGGAGGTTCGACCAGCCGGGGGGCGCCCAGCCCAGCCCGAACCGCTCCTGCACCGTCTCCCCGAGGCCCCGGCGCTCCAGGTACTCGCGCGCCGGACCCCCCTCCCGTCCCTTGAGCTCCCGCCTGAAGAACGTCGCCGTCCACTCCAGCGGCGGGTAGACGCTCTCCTCCTCCGGTCCGGTCCAGCCCCGGGCGGGTAGCGGAATCCCCGATCTCCCGGCCAGGTACTCCACCGCCTCGGGAAAGCTCAACTTCTCGAACTCCATCAGGAAGCGGAAGACGTCGCCCCCCTCCCCACAACCGAAGCACTTGAAGATCTGCCGGTCCGGATTCACAGTGAATGAGGGCGTCTTCTCCTGGTGGAAGGGACAAAGCGCCTTCCAGGTCCGCCCCGCCCGCTTGAGCTGAACGTGCTCGGCCACCACCGATACGATGTCGGTGGCCTCGCGCACCCGTTCGATCAGCTCCGGCGGAAACCGCATCAACCCTCCATCTCGATCACCGTGGCGCCGGTCCCGCCATCCCACTGGTCGGCGATCCGGGCCGAGGCCACCCCGCCGTGGGTCCGGGCGAACTCCCGCACCGCCTCACGGAGGGCGCCGGTCCCCTTGCCGTGGATCACCCGAAGCTCCTTGAGCCCGGCCAGCATCGCCCGGTCCAGCGCCCGGTCCAACCGCTCCAAGGCCTCGTCGACCCGGAGCCCCCGGAGGTCCACCTCGATGGGGACGGACTCCATTTCCGGAACTCCGGTCACCGGCCGCCGGATCACCGCCGGCGTCTCGGCCGGGGTCGCCGCCCCGGGGCCCGCCTCCAGGATCCGGAGGCTCGCGGCGGGGAGCTCGACCTTCACGTTTCCCTGTATTACCAGCACCCGGCCCGTGGCATCCGCGCCCCGGGCCACCTCCACCTCCCGTCCCAGCGCGTCCGCCCAGTACCGCTCGCCCTCCCGGACGGTTCCCGGGGCCCGGCCCCTCGGTCGGGGGCGAGCCGGCGTCTCGAGGCGCGCCAGCCGGGCCTGCTCCCGGGCCAGCTCACGGCGATCCACCGTCTTCTGACGCCCCCGGGCCCGGGATTCCACCTGGGCCTGGCGCAGGGTCTCCTCCGCCCGGCGGAGGATCTCCCGGGCCTGGCGCGCCGCCCTCGTCCGCACCTGGGCCCGCTCCTCCAGAAGACGGGTCAGACGTTCCTTCTGTTCCGCGTGCAGCCGCTCCGCCTCCCGGCGAAGCTCCTCCACCTCGGCCTGGGTCCGGGCAAGCCGTTCCCGCTCCGCGCCCAGCTCGGCCAGGAGCCGCTTCACGTCGCGCTCCTCGGTGGGAAGGAGCGCCTCGGCCCGGGCCACCCGCTCCTCGGGGAAACCCAGGCGGAGCGCCATCTCCAGGGCGTGGCTCTCCCCCGGGATCCCCACCGCCAGGGTGTAGGTCGGCCGCCGGGTGGCGGGATCGAACGCCATGGAGGCGTTTCGGATCCCGTCCGCCGCCGCCGCGAACCCCTTCAACACCCCCAGGTGGGTGGTCACGAGCCCGAAGGCCCGAGCCTCCCCCAACCGTTCCAGCACGCTCTGGGCCAGGGCCGCCCCCTCGGTGGGGTCGGTTCCCGATCCGAGCTCGTCCAGGAGCACCATGGTCCGTGGACCCGCCGCCTCCAGGGCCTCGCCCCACCGGGCCAGGTGGGCGGCGAAGGTGCTCAAATCCATGTCCAGGCTCTGCTCGTCGCCAAGGCTCACCACCCAGCGCCCGGTCCAGGGCAGAACGCACCCCGGATCGGCGGGGATGAGGCAGCCGGCCTGGGCCATGGCGCTCATGAGCCCCACCGCCTTCAGGGCCACCGTCTTCCCGCCCATGTTGGGTCCGGTGATGAGGAGGATCCGGGTCTCCTCGTCCAGTTCCAGCGCCAGGGGCACCACCGCCTCCCGCGCCCGGTCGAGATCGCTCGCCGCGCGCCGCGCCTCGAAGAGGAGCGGATGCCGCGCGCCGGCCAAACGGAGCCGCGGCTCCTCGCTCAGCTTCGGCGCTTCACCTCCCCAGCGCCGCGCCAGGGCGGCCCGCGCCCGAAGCGCGTCCAGCTCGCCCGTCCGTTCGTAGCCCGCGGCCAGCGACGCCTCTTCCACCCGGAATCGCTGGGTGAGCTCGGCCAGGATGCGGCGGACTTCCGCCCGCTCCTCGGCTTCGAGCTCCTTCAAGGCGTTGTTGTCCTCCACCACCTCCATCGGCTCGACGTAGAACGTCGCCCCGGACGCCGAGCGGTCCTGCACCAGCCCCGGCACCTTGGCCTTGGCGATCTGCGGCACCGCCAGCACGTAGCGGTCCTCGCGGAGCGTCACCAGCGAACCCGCGTCGTGCTCCGAGAGCTTGGCCGCCAGCCGCTCCATCCGCGCCCGGAGCCGCTCCCGGCGGGTCTCCCGCTCCCGCCGGAGCCGACGAAGCTCCGGGCTCGCCGAGTCCTTCACCTCGCCGGTGGCGGGCTCGAACGTGGCCTCGAGCGCCCGCTCCAGCTGGGGGAGCGGCAACAACGGATCGCCCAGGGCGGCCAGGTCCGGGAACTCCTCGCGCGCCGACTCCAACCGTTCCTTCGACGTCCGCACCGCCCGAAGGAGCGGGGCCAGTTCCAGAAACTCCTCCGAGGAGAGCACGCTGCCGGTCATGCGGAGGCGCGTGAAGACCGAGCGGAGGTCCCCCACCTCGACCGCGGGAAGTCCTTCCCCGGCCTCGCTCCGGCTACGAAGCGCGGCGACCAGCGCCAACTCCGACTCCGCCGCTTCCCGGGTGGGAAGGGGCCGGAGCCCGGCCAGCCGCCGATCCCCCTCGAAGGAGGTGGCGAGGCCGCGGAGCAACTCGATCAGACGGGGAAACTCGAGCCGGTCGAGGCTGTCTTCTGGGAAACCCGCGCGCGTGAACGACCGTGGCGATTCGAAATCGGAGACCGTCATGGAGTGTGGAAAATGCTCCGCGCCCGAGGAACGAACGGAGCCCCGCTCGGTGAGCCGGGCTCCGTTCCCCGTTCATTCCCGGGGAGCCACGCCTCGCGCCGAACTCCTCCGGGACCGTGTTGTCGATTCGATAGCGCCGCCGGCTAAGCCATCTGCTGGGCTTGCTGCTTCAGCATTTTCCGGCGGGCCGCGGCGACCTTGCGCTTGCGGCGTTCGCTCGGCTTCTCGAAGTGCTGGTGACGACGCAGATCGCTGAGGATCCCCGCCTTCTCACACTTCTTCTTGAAGCGCCGAAGCGCCGCTTCGAAGGATTCGCCTTCCTTCACACGGATTCCTGCCATTCAGATTCTCACCCCTAACTCTTGGAAAGTGTTTTCGAGAAAGTGGCTGGGCCGATCCCTTCGACCGCGTTCCACGTTCTCTGGATACGGGCACACGTTCCCCGTCATCCCGGGCCGTGAGGCTGGATCAGGACAATAAAGTGGGGAAAGCGCCAGTTGGGCACACCAACAGCGCCGTAAAGTGTAGCGCAAGAGGCCCTTGATGTCAAATTCGAGGTCGGGCCGGCCCGAATTCCCCCAGGGCGCTCAGCGCGGCCGCAAGTAACGTAACCACAGCGGTTTCCGCCCGGAGACGGTGCCCTCCCAGGCCCACGAACCGGGCCTCGTGCCGCTCCAGGAGCCCCCGCTCTTCTTCGGAGAGGCCCCCCTCGGGCCCCACCACCAGGGCCAGCAGGCCCTCCGCCGTCGCCGACGCGGCCTCGGTCGGGGTCTCCCCCGACGGATCGGCCACCCAGACCGTCGCCCCCGCGGGGAGCCCGGCCAGGAACTCGTCCAGGCTCGAGGGAGGGGCCAGCTCCAGGAGGTTCGCCCGCTTGCTCTGCTTGAGCGACTCGACGGCCAGGCGATGCCATCGCTCGTGCTTGGCCCCCTCCTCGGCGGGGCGGGCCACGCAGCGCTTGAGGAGGAGGGGAACCATGCGGGTCACCCCCAGCTCGCTCGCCTTTTCGATGATGAAATCCATGCGGGTGGAACGGAGCACTCCGGCTCCCAGCCAAAGGGCGCGTCCGGGCCAGGCCGGTATGCGCTCGGTCGCCGCCACCTCCACCTCCAGCCCGTGCTTGTCCAGGTTCACGATGCGGCCGTGGTAGCGCCCGCCGCGCCCGTCCACCAGGCTCACCGGATCGCCGGTGCGAAGCCTCAGGCTTCGGCGCGCGTGCTCGGCCTCGCTCCCCTCCAGGCGGATCGGGTGTCCGGGAAGCGGGGCGGTCCCGGCGTAGAGCACCTGCTCGGGTTCGTCGACGAGGGACGCGGGGTTCCGGGGCCCCCGGGCGCGCTTGGTCACGAGGACCTCCCCCCGCCCGCGTCGTCCTCCATCTGGAGAAGCTCCTGGTAGAGCTTTCGGGTCTTCCTGTCGAGCTTCTCGGGGACGACCACGTCCACCCGCACCAGCTGGCTCCCCCGGGATCCCCCGTGGAGGCGGGGGAGCCCTTTTCCCTTCAACCGGAGGAGCGTTCCGTGCTGAATCCCCGCCGGCACCTCGAGGGTGGCGGTTCCCTCCAGGGTGGGGACGGTCATCTTCCCGCCCAGGGCCGCCCGGCCGGGCCCCACCCGGAGCACGGTCAGGAGGTCGTGGCCGTGGCGCTCGAAGCCGGCCAGCTCCTCGACCTGGACCAGGACCTGGAGATCGCCCGGAGGACCTCCCTGGAAACCGACATCCCCCTGGCCGCGGAGATTGAGGTAGTCGCCGGTGCTCACTCCCGGCGGGATCTCCGCGTTGACCTCGACGTCGCCGGTCACCCGACCCTCTCCGCGGCACACCGGGCAGAGTTTTTCCTGGCGCTTCCCCCGACCGTTGCACTGGGGGCAGACCCCCACGTTCACGAACTGGCCGAGGAACGAACGGTGGACCCGCTGGACGCGGCCGCTCCCCTTGCAGAGGCCGCAGACCTCGGGCTCGGATCCCCCCTCGCCCCCGGTGGCCCCGCACGCGTCGCAGGGAACGGCGCGCTTCACCTTGAGCTTCCGGTTCACCCCGGTCAGGACCTCGTGGAGGGTCATGTTGAGCGCGATCTGGCGATCCGCGCCCCGATCGTGACCCGCGCTCCGGGCCGAGCCCATCCCCATGCCGAAGGCGTCGCCGAAGTCGCGCATGAAGGAACGGAGCGCGTCCTGGAGATCGAACTCCACCCCCGAGAATCCGGCTCCCGCTCCCGTCTTCACCCCGGCATGGCCGTAGCGGTCGTAGAGGCTCCGCTTCTCGGCGTCGCTCAGGACCTCGTAGGCCTCCGCCGCTTCCTTGAAGCGCTCTTCGGCGGCGGCATCGCCGGGGTTCCGGTCCGGATGGTACTTCATGGCCAGGACCCGGTAGGCCTTCTTGATCTCCACCGCGGTGGCGTCACGGTCCACGCTCAGGACCATGTAGTAGTCTCGCTGGTTCATCGCGGCTCTACCGGGGGCTCGTTTCGGGGGACGGGGTGACGCTGGCCGCCAGCTCCTCCCGGAGCGCGGCAAGCAGCTTCGCCGAGGCCTCGGCGAGGGGGCCCGGAAGCGTCGCCCCCGAAGCGAGCCGGTGCCCTCCCCCCCCGAACGATGCCGCCACCCGGTTCACGTTCATGCGTCCCCGGGAGCGAAGGCTGGTCTTGATCATGCCGTCCGCGCGCTCGAAGAGCAGGGCCACCGCCTCGCTCCCCCGCACGGTACGGGCCACGTCCACGAAGCCCTCGGTGTCCGCGGGGACCGCCCCCACCGCCTCCCAGGTGGAGCGTGGGATCTCCATCAGGACGAGCCGTCCTTCCGCCTCGAGGCGCAGGCCGTCGAGGGCCCGGCCCATGAGACGGATGCGGGCGACGCTCGAGTTTCCGTACACGCATTCGTAGAGTTCGTTCGGATCGAGCCCGCGGTCGAGAAGCTCTCCGGCCACCCGATGCACCCGGGCGTCGCTGTTGGTGAAGCGGAAGGATCCGGTGTCGGTGAGGATCGAGACGTAGAAGCCGGTGGCCATTCGCCGGTCCACCGCGTGACCGCGATCGCGGATCATCTCGTAGACCAGCTGGCCGGTGGCCGCGGCCTGGAGGTCCACCGCGTAGAGATCGGCCATCCCGTTCCCCTCGAAGGGATGGTGATCGATGCAGATCTTGAGCGCCTTCGAATCCTGGAGCCGGGCCCCCAGCTCCCCCAGGCGATCCCAGCGGGAGATGTCGAGGACGATCACCACCTCGTTCTCCGCGATCGCCGGATCGTGGCGGGCCGGGTCGTACACCTCGTACTCCCCCTCCTCGCCCAGGAACTCATACCGCTCGGAGAGCGGATCCGGATTGAGGATCCGGGCGTCCTTCCCCCGGGATCGGAGGTGGGCCCAGAGACCCAGCTCCGCCCCCAGACCGTCCCCGTCGGGATTCACGTGGGTGGTGATGAGGAACCGGTGGTGGTCGTCGAGGGCCCGGGCGATGGCCTCCCAGTCCGGCGCGGGAGAGGATGGGTTGGGTACGTTCATAGGACGAAAGAGTCTAGCGATAGGGGCCGGCGGGGTCAATGCGACCGGATCTCACCGGGCGGGCCGGTGGGGCGGGCGCCGGCGCTCCCGCCTCGCAGGATATTGATTATCAACGCCATGGGGCGCTTCCGCCGCTTGACGCGGCTCCCCTGGCCCGGCACACTCAATCGGTCTTTACTTTCCGGGTTCTCCACTAGGGGCGTCCGAACACGGCGCAGAGGATTCACCCGGGCTTGCCGGTCGATCCGCATGGATTCGGATCCCGGCGTCGTCAACCCACTCGATCTGGAGAGGATCATCATGCCCACATTCAAGGAAGTCACCATCCCCGAGGGGGATCTCATCACCGTCCAGGACGGGAATCTCAACGTGGGAAGCCGTCCCATCATCGGAAAACTCAGGGGCGACGGCATCGGGCTCGACATCTTCCCGGTCACCGAGAAGGTGGTCGAGGCGGCGGTGAAGAAGGCCTACGGCGGGGACCGGGAGATCGTATGGTGCCCGGTCTATTGCGGCCTGGAGGGTCTCCATCACTACGGAGAGGTCCTCCCCCAGGAGTCGGTGGACGTCATCAAGCATCTCAAGGTGGCCATCAAGGGGCCGTTCACGACCCCCATCGGCGAGGAGACCCACGTCTGCCTCCATTGCGCCCATCAGCAGTATCACGGGGAAACCTGCGACGCCTGCGGAAAGTCCGACGGGGTGGCCGAACGCTTCCGCTCCATCAACGTGGGGCTCCGCCAGGCCATGGACCTCTACGCCTGCATCCGCCCCATCCGGTACTTCGAGGGGGTGCCCGCCCCCAACAAGTACGCGAGGAACGTCAACTTCGTGATCTTCCGGGAGAACACCGAGGACGTCTACGCGGGCCACGACTTCGAGCGCGGGGGCGAAGTGGCCACCGCCATCATCCAGCTCATCAAGGAGAAGACCGGCCGCCAGATCCGTCCGGACAGCGGGATCGGGGTGAAGCCGATCTCGGTGACCGGGTCCAAGCGCCTGGTGCGGAAGGCTCTCCAGTGGGCGGTGGACAACCAACTCCCCACCGTGACCCTGGTCCACAAGGGGAACATCATGAAGTTCACCGAGGGTTCCTTCGCCAAGTGGGGCTACGAGGTGGCGGCGGAGGAGTTCGGGGACCGGACGGTGACCGAGAAGAAGCTGTGGGACGAGCTCGGCGGGAAGATGCCCGCGGGGAAGATCCTGGTCAAGGACCGGATCGCCGACTCCATCTTCCAGCAGATCCAGACCCGTCCCGGCGAGTACGACGTGCTGGCCACGCCGAACCTGAACGGGGACTTCCTCTCCGACGCGGCCATCGCCCTGGTGGGCGGCCTGGGCCTCGGACCGGGCGCCAATATCGGGGACGAGGTCGCGGTGTTCGAGGCCACCCACGGGACCGCCCCCAAGTACACCGGCCAGGACAAGGTGAACCCCGGGTCCCTGATTCTCTCCGCGGAGATGATGCTCCACCACATGGGGTGGCACGAAGCGGCGGAGATGGTGCTCTCCGGCATGCAGAAGGCGATCGCCGACGGGCAGGTCACCTACGACCTGGCCCGGCTCATGGTGGCCGAGGGCCGGAAGGACGTCCGGGAGCTCAAGTCCTCGGAGTTCGGGCAGGCCATCATCGACCGGATGTAGCCGCCCGCCCGGCGAGACCGTGTCGGCCCCGCTCCCCCGGTCCGGGGGCGGGGCCGTTTTCTTTGCCCTCGGTCAATAATGACGCGATTCCGACATTTCAAGTGCTATTCTATTTGAGGCTCTTCCCCCGACTTCGCGCCCTCCGGATCCCACCCGTTCCGAGAAGGAGACCCCCATGGAAAAGCCTCAGGCACCCCATCTCAAGAGCGACCTGCCCGGCGCGCCGGGCAGGGGCGTCAACCAGGCCACGATCCAGGTCAAGTTCACCTATGCCGACGGCCAGGGCACGGTGACCTTCCCCGATGCCAACGGCGGCGACGTGGTGATCGCCTCCCAACCCGCCGGCCAGAGCGCCAGGATCACCTTCACGCTCACCACCGACAGCACCTCCGGAGCCAGTCTGTCCGGCATCAGCTTCAGTCCGTCTCCGCCCCATGGACTCTTCGAGCCCCACCGGCAGGGCGCGGACCTGATCGTGCTGGACAACAATCACCTCCCGGTGGGAGCCGATCCCCAGGAGTACAAATACACCATTCAGGTGAACTACAACGGCGCGCCGTTCCTCGGGGACCCGAAGATCCAGAACGATCCCTCCTCGGGTCCGTTCAAGGGATAGCGCCTCCGGCGGAGTCCTTCCCGAGAAGCGCCCGGAACGCCGGGTCGGAGCGGAGCGGATCGAAGAAGGGCAACCCGAACCATCTTCCCTGAACGCCTTTCTCCAGGGCGCTCCGGGCGTTCACCAGGGCCGACGCGCGGTCCCCCACCACCGCGTAGACCAGGGAGGCGATGTAGAGCGCTTCCGAATCGTCGGCGGCGGAGCGGAGGGCCTCCTGGGTGGTGGCGACCGCCGCCTCGCTCCGGCCCAAATGCGCGAGACACTGGGCCCGGATCAGGAGGTTGTCCGCGCTGGAGGTATCGGGATCCTGGGCCGCGAGGACCATCACCCGGGCATAGAGGGAGTCGGCGGCGCGGTCCTGGTGAAGCATCGCCTGGGAATCGGCCAGGTTGAGCATGATGGTGGAATTCCCCGGGGCCAGGGCGAGGGCGGCCCGGAATTCATCCGCCGCGGCCTCGTACTTGCCCAGGAGTTCGCGGGCCAGACCGAGGTTGGTATGCCGCGCCGAGTTCCCCGGTGAGCGATTCACGAGGTCCTCGTAAAGGATCTCGGCGCGCCGGGGATCGCCGTACAGAAGCTCGATCTGGGCCAGCTTGGATTCGGCGAAGAGATAGCCGGGGGCCATGCCCAGGATCCGCTCCAGATCGGCCCGGGCCTCCTCGACCTTCCCCAGCCGGTACTCCAGCTCGGCCTGGGCCTCGAGGTAGCCTCGGAAGGGGGCGCGGGCGGTCGCCCGTCGCATGAGGGCGTACGCCCGCTCCGAATCCCCCGCCCGCTCGGCCAGGACCGAGCGCTTGAGGAGGAGCGCGGGATTGCCGGGATCGAGTTTCTCCAGATCGTCGAGCTCGGCCTTCGCGCGGTCGAGGTCGGACGTCCGCAGGGCGAGGTCGAAGAGGTCGGCCACCGGGCGGGGATCCTGGGGAGCGAGCCGGGCCGCGGCGCGCGCGGCCTCGGCTCCGCGATCGAGCATCGCCGGGGTCTTGTTCAGGTCGTAGAGGTAGCGCGCGATCTCCGCCTCGAGAAGATACGCCTCCAGGAAGGCCGGCGAGGACTTCTCGACCGCCGCGATCTTCTCCAGCAGGTCCGCCGGATCGGCCCCGGCTCCACCGGTACGATGGAACGCGGTCTGGATGCGGAGGAACGTGTCGTAATCCTCCGACCGTACGTCGAGAACGGTTCCCCCCGGCTTGGGTTCGAGCTTCGGATAGCCGTTTCGGAACTGGGCCAGGACCACGTTGGGAAGCTGAAGCGGCGAGGCGTCCTTGGGAACGGTGAATTCCCGGGCCCAGGCGTCGCCGCCGGTGGTTCCGTCGATGCGCCGGAGCACCACCCGCCAGTCCTGGGCGGAGCCGGTCACCGCGGCGACCAGAACCTCGTCGGCCCCCACCGTGCGGGCGATCTCGATCGGGGTGGTGCCGGGGTCCCGGTACGACGAGGGATCGATGGGGACCACCCCCTTCAGGGAGAGGAGCCCGCGGGTGAGGGCGAGCCGGACGCTCTGGGCCACCGCGGCGGTGTCGGGGTCGGCGGGATCGGCGGTAACCGCGGGGAGCGGCACCGCGACCCGGAGCGCTTCGGAGGGGCCTCGCTGGGCGATGCGGAGGCTCGCCCAGCCCAGAGCCGCGATCGCCAGCAGGGTGGTCGCCCCCATGATCCACCGCCTCCGGCCCGGGCGGTTCGCTCTCGGCCGGGAGGAGCCGTCGAGAACCACCGTTCCCGCGGCGCTCAGGGCGGCCGACCGAACCTCGCCGGCCGGCCCCCGCCGGTCGATCTCGGCGGACAGCCGCCGGAGGTCGGCGAGGACGGCGCCCGCGTCGGGATAGCGCCGGGCCGGGTCCTTGACCAGACACCGGTCCAGGATCTCCTTCAGCAGCGGGAACGCCTCGATACCGGCTCCGGTGAGGGGCGGCGGCTCCGCGGTGAGGACGGCGTAGAGGATCGACTGCATGCTCTCGCCGGTGAAGGGAGGAGCGCCCGCGAGCATGGCGTGGAGGAGAACCCCCAGGGCCCACACGTCGGCCCGACGGTCGCCGGATTTTCCCGCCGCCTGCTCCGGGGACATGTAGGAGGGAGTGCCGAGGGAAGTCCCGCTCAGGGTGAGGACCTCGGCCCCGGCGATCATGGCCAGGCCGAAGTCGACGATCTTGACCGTGCCCTCGGGGGTGAGGAGGATGTTGGAGGGCTTCACGTCACGGTGAACCACCCCCTTCTGATGAGCCTGCGCCAGGCCCGCCGCGACCTGGGTGGCGATCCCCACCGCCCGCCCCAGGGACAGCGGACCCGCACTCATGAGCCGGTCGAGCGGGGTTCCTTCGTAGTACGCCATGACCATGTAGACCTCCCCCTCGGGGGTCTCCTCGATGGCATGGACGGCGCAGATGTTGGGATGGTCCAGGGCGGAGGCGGCGCGCGCCTCGCGGAGGAACCGCGCGTGGGTCTCGGGATCGCCCCCCCAGCGGGGGGAGATGAACTTGATCGCCACCAGGCGATCGAGGCGCGTGTCCCGCGCCTTGTAGACCACGCCCATCCCCCCCGCGCCGAGTTGCTCCAGGATCTCGTATTGAGCGATCCGGCGTCCGATCATGTCGGGGAGCTTACGTCGCCGGGCCGGGGTTCAACAATCGCCTTCCCGGGGCGCGGCCTCCGCCCGCCCCGCCGGCGTCATCGCGCCTTCTCCGGGTTCAGGGCGTAGATCCCGGTCAGGGTCGCCTCGGCGAGCACGTGCCCGGCGATCGCGTTCAGCAGGTCGGCCCCGGTGAAGTTCGCCCCCACCGGCGCCTTTTCGAGATCGACCGCGTAGAGGGTGAACCGGTAGCGGTGGACCCGCTCGTCGTTGAAGGGGGGCCAGGGACCGTCGTAGCCGTAGTACTCCCCTTCCATGCCGGCGTCGCCCTCGAACCACCGGGTGTAGTCGTTGAGGCCCTGCCGGGTTCCCCGTGGGCCGGCCGGTCCCGGCTTGCCCTTGGCGGTGATCCCCTTCGAGAACTCCCCCTCGCGGAGCGGCGAGGCGTCGGGGGCGAGGTCGACCATCACCCAGTGGTAGAAGTCGGTCCGGGGGAAGTCCTCGTGGATGGTCTTACCCTCCTGGTTGGCGTCGGTCCGGTCGGTCGGCGCGTCCACGTCGCAGACCACGAGCGCCAACGACCGGGTACCCGGAGGGAGATCGTCCCAGGCCAGGTGGGGGCTCACGTTTTCCGACGGAGCGGCGTGGACGTTCGGGTCGATTCTTCCCATGGCGTAGCGGGCGGGGATGAACTCCCCGTCCTTGACGCTTTCGCTGAAGAGTTTCATTGGAGACTCCTGATCGGGTTTCGGACGATGGATCGATGCGTATCCTTCGATTGAGGCTAGGATCCGGGGATTGGCGTGTCAACCGGCGGCGCCCCGGACGGCCTATCGCTTCTCCGCCACCAGAATCCCGATCAGGATGAGCGCGGCGCCCCCCCACTGCACCGGTCCCAGGGTCTCCCGGTAGATGAGGTAGGAGAAGATCGAGGCGAAGACCGGCTCCCCCGAGAAGATGACCGCGGCCCGGGTGGCGGTGGTGTCCTTCTGGAAGCGGTTCTGGAGGTAGAGGGTCAGGGCGAGGATGGGTCCGGTGGTGAGAAGTCCCCACACGAGTCCGGGCCCGACGTGGACGGTCCCCCCCTGGATGAGCGCGGGGGGAATGAAGATCACCGAGGCCAACAGGAGCTGGATCAGGAGGAGGTCCCGGTACGGCAGGCGCCGGGAGTAGATCTCGAGGAGGATGATGTAGAGCGCGTAGCCCGCCGCGCAGATCAGGGTGATCAAGTCCCCGCGATTGATCCCTCCCCCTCCGGGGTCGGTCAGCAGGTAGAGCCCGGCCGCGGCCACCGCCGCCCCGGCGGCGGGCCACCGGCCGGGGAGCCGCCGGGTGAAGACCGGGTAGAGGAGCGGCACCAGGATCACGCTCAGCCCGGTGATGAACGCGCTCCGGGTGGGGGTGGTGCTGGTGAGCCCCAGGGTTTGCGCGTAGAACGAAACGGTCAGGGCCAGGCCGAGCACGAGCCCCGGCACCACCGCCTTGCGGCTTGGGCGTCGGAAGCGCATGAGGAGCCAGAGGAGGGGGAGGGCGAGGGGAAACCGGAGGGCCAGAAACGCGAAGGGGGGGGCGTCGGCGACGGCCCCCTTGATCATGGGAAAGGTGAGCCCCCAGGCCAGGGTGGTGGCGAGGAGTGCCGCCTCGGCTCGGTGGGCGCGGGCGCCTCGGCCGTCTCCGTCCTCCATGCCGGTCTCCTGGTGTCCCGTTCCGGACCTCGGTCACCCCGGCCCGACGGGGCGCCGTATCTCCGCCGACCCCGAGCCCCGACCGGTCACGCGAAGGCGGCCCCCCGCTCCGGGAAGGCCGCCCGATCCAGCCGCTCCGCGGGATCACCCCCGCCGCCCGGAATCAATAGTCCTGGAGCAGGACCTCCTTGGAATAGATCATCTCGTCCAGGGAGGTGGTGTTGAGCTCGTACATCTTGCTCATCTCGATGGCAAACTTGGGGCAGGCCTCCTCGCAGTAGCCGCAGTTGATGCAGCGGCCCATGTGGATCTTGAAGTCCACCGGGAACCGCTCCTTGGCCCGGTCGGTCTCGCCCGCCTGGAGCTCGATGGCGTTGGGCGGACAGACCACCGCGCAGAGGCCGCAGGCCACACACTTGGGCTCCCCGGTCTCGTCCATGACCAGCTTGGGGTAGCCGCGGTAACGCCGGGCCATCTTCCAGCGCTCCTCCGGGTACTGCATGGTGGAGGGCTTGGACATCAGGGTCTTCAGGGTGACCGCGTAGCCCTTCACCAGCTCGGGAAGGATGAGCTTCTCCCCCAGGGTCTTCTTCCGCTCCTTGTTGGCTACCACGTTTCGACCTCGCTCCTTGAAATTCCGTGTGACCTCGGGGTTCCTCCGGCCGCGGCCCGCTGCCGCCGCCGGTTCAGCGCACCCCCACCATGGTCGGGCTCTTCGTAGACTCTCCGCGGGCCCCCTGCCGGGCCACCTTGCCGTAGTCCAGCCCGCCGTATGCCGGGACGTCCCGGGCCAGCTCGCGGAACACGTCCATCGGCTGCGGTCCCTTGAGCTTCACCCCAAGGGCGGAGGCCACGCGGTGCAGGGTCTGGAGACTGGTCGGGGTCCGGGGAACGATGTTCCTCCGGGCCAGCTGGACCAGGCCGTCGGCGGTGGTGTAGGTGGCGTCGATCTCCGCGAACGACGGGGTGGGAAGCACCACGTGAGCGAACTCCTCGATCTCGTCGGCGAAGAGGTCGAAGGCGGCCACGAACGGAACGCGGGCCAGGAGGGCCCGCTCTTCCGGAGAGAACTTCCACTTCGCCGGTCGCCCCGAGTTGACCAGCAGGAGCACCCGGATCCTGCCCTCCGCCGCCGCCTCCAGCATTCCCCGCCACTCGAGACCGGGTTCGCCGGAGACCCGCCCCCCCCACTTCGTCTTCAACACCTGGGCCGCGTCGGGGCTGATCGCCTTCAGGCCCGGGAAATAGTGCGGGCTCACGCCCAGCGCCGCGGCCCCGGCCACGTTACCCCCGTCGTCGAGCAGGAACGCCTTCCAGGCCGAGTTCTTGGGACCCGCGCCCAGGAAGGACTCGACGCCCTCCGCCACCTCGACGGTGTGGATGCCGGCGTTCACCACCAGCGCCAGCTTCTTCACCCCGGCCAGGCGGCCGGCCATGCCGTGGGTCTTCCCGTCCACCAGGTTCTGGGCCAGCTCGGCCAGCCACATGGCGGCCCGGGTGGGAGGCACCCGCTCCGCGTGGGCGGCCTCGGCGTCGAGCCCGCCCGCCTCGGGGGTGGCCAGGAAAAGCGTCACGCCCTTGTCGCGCACCGCCTTCCTCATCCGGAGGGAGTACACCGGGTGGGTCCGCTCGAGGTTCCCTCCCAGGACCAGAACCGCGTCCATCTCCTCCAGCCGGGTGGCCGATTCCAGGAGACGGCCCCGACGGCCGAGATCCGCCCGGGCCGCGGTCATCACCTCCTGCCGCCCCGCGGCCAGGTGGTTGCTTCCGAGCGCGGTCCGCACGAACTTCTGGAAGGCCCAGTACTCCTCGTTGGCCAGGTGGCGGGTGAAGAGCGCCCCCGCCTGGTTCTGCCCCCGCGAGGCCACGGTCCGGAGCCCGTCGGCCAGCGCCCGGATCGCCTCGGGCCATTCCACGTCCACCAGCTTCTCGCCCACCCGCACCCGCGGGAGGGTCAGCCGGTTCGCGTCGTTGACGAAATCGATCTCGTAGCGCCCGCGATCGCAGAGCCAGTAGTCGTTCACCCGGAGATTGGGACGGGCGGTGAGACGCTCCACGCTCCCCTTCTTGGACCAGACGTAGGTGTCGCACCCCACCGAGCAGGACGTGCAGATCCCCTCCGTCGAAGCCATCTCCCAGATCCGGCTCTTGAAACGGAAGTCCTTGCTGGTGAGCGCTCCCACCGGGCAGAGGTCGACCACGTTGCCGCTGAAGGGATCGTCGAAAACCTGGCCGGGCGGGGCTCCCACCGTGGTGTAGACCCCGCGATCGGAGAGCATGATGCCGTTGGAACCGGAGATCTCCTGGGTGAAACGGGTGCAGCGCCAGCAGAGGATGCAGCGCTCCTCGTCGAGGACCACGTGGGGCCCCAGGTCCACGCGCTTCTGCTTCTTCACCTTGGCGTCCAGGAGCCGGCTCGTCCCGGGACCGTGGTCGAAGGCGATGTCCTGGAGCGGGCACTCCCCGCCCTGGTCGCAGACCGGACAGTCCAGGGGATGGTTCAAGAGCCAGAACTCGATCACCGACTTCCGGGCCTTCTCCGCCTCGGGGGTATAGAGGCCGACCTCCATCCCGTCGCGGATCTCGGTGGCGCAGGCCGGGGTCATCTTGGGCATCCCCTTCACCTGGCACAGGCAGACCCGGCAGACCCCCACCACCCGGAGCCCCGGGTGATAGCACATCTGCGGCACCTCCAACCCCAGCCGCTCCGCGGCCTGGAGGATGGTGGTTCCCGCGGGAACCTCGATTTCACGTCCGTCGATCTTGACCTTTGGCATGGAACTCCCGGGCCTCCCGCCGCGTCGGCTAGCGGTCTACCTCACCCAGCACGATGTCGATGGAACCGATGGCGGCCACGATGTCGGAGAGCATACGACCCTCCACCATCGGGGGAAGCGCCCTCAGATGGATGAACGAAGGGGATCGGATGTGGCAACGGTAGGGATGGCTGGTGCCGTCCCCCACGATGTAGAAACCGAGCTCGCCCTTCGGGTTCTCGGCGGCGAAATAGACTTCGCCGGGAGGAGCGGCCACCCCTTCGCAGGTGATCTTGAAGTGGTGGATGAGTTCCTCCATGGACCCGTAGACCTTGTCCTTGGGGGGGAGGGCGATCTTGGGATCCTGAATCTGATAGGGGCCCTCGGGAAGCCCGTCCAGGGCCTGCCGGATGATCTTGAGGCTCTGACGCATCTCCTCGATCCGGACCAGGTACCGATCGTAGATGTCGCCGTTCTGGCCCAGGGCCATATCGAAATCGAGCTCGTCGTAGACCATGTAGGGCATGGTCTTCCGGAGATCCCAGGCCACTCCGCTGGCCCGGAGATTCGGACCGGTGAGCGAGAGGTCCATGGCCTCGCTCGCGGTGAGGGCGCCGATTCCCTTGGTGCGGTCCACCCAGATCCGATTGGTGGTGAGCAGGCTCTCGTAGTCGTCGATCTTGTCCGGCATGTAGGCCAGGAAGTTCCGGATGGCGGTAGCGATCTCCGGGGTCATGTCGAAGGCGACCCCGCCCACCCGGGTGTACGAGGTCATCATCCGGGCCCCGGTGAGCATTTCGAATAGGTTGTAGAGGATCTCGCGCTCGCGGAACATGAGGAAGAAGACGGTCATCGCCCCCACGTCCAGGGCCCAGGTTCCGAGTCCCACCAGGTGGGAGCCGATCCGGGCCAGCTCCACCCCGATGGTGCGCACGTACTGGGCCCGGGGGGAGCATCGATCCCCAGGAGCTTCTCCACCGCCAGCATGAACGCGGTGTTGTTGGAGAGCTGGGAGAGATAGTCCAGGCGGTCGGTGTAGGGGACGAACTGGTGGAAGGTCTTCTCCTCGGCCAGCTTCTCCATGGCCCGGTGGAGATACCCGCAGTGGGGGGTGCAGCGCACCACCTGTTCCCCGTCGAGCTCCAGCACCAGTCGAAGCACCCCGTGGGTGCTGGGGTGCTGGGGACCCATGTTGAGGGTGAAGGTCTTGGTGCGGAGGCCGCCCCCGCCCGTCCCCGGCCCCTGTCCGGTCCTCAAATCCGTGACGCTCACCTTGCCTGTCCTCCGATCTTCCCCTTCGAAGCCGCCGGCACCCCGGAGGAGATTCGGACGAAGCTCCTCCGTCGCCGCGGGGTCCGCACTCGCGTCTACTCGCCCTTCTTCAGGAGCTCGGCCACCTGGCGCCGCTGGAACCGGCTCGAGGCCAGGTCCACCGAACCGCCCTTGACCGCGGCCTCGGGAATTCCCATGGGGTTCGCCAGGGGGATCCGGTTCCCGGTCTCGTCCAGGGTCTCGGCCAGTTCCAGGCTCCGGCCCGGACTCTTCATCACCCGACCCGGCCGGCTCGCGCGAACCGCGGACAACTTGTCGTAGAAAACCTTGCTCAGCTCCCACTGCCCCTCGTGGGCGGCCCGCGCCTTGTTCGGGGGCTCGTCGGAACCGATCAGGTTCTGGATGTGCTGGAGGGCGGACATCAGGTTTTCCGGGCGCGGCGGACAACCGGGCACGTACACGTCCACCGGGATCACCTGGTCCAGCCCCTGCACGGTGGAGTACGAATGGAACATGCCGCCGGTGCAGAGGCAGGTGCCCATGGCGATCACCCACTTGGGCTCGGGCATCTGCTCGTAGACCTTCTTCACCACCGGGGCCATCTTGTGGACCAGGGTGCCCGCGGTGAGCATGAGGTCGGCCTGGCGCGGCGAGAACCGGAGGACTTCCGAACCGAACCGCGCCATGTCGTAACGGCTCGCCGCCACGGCCATCATCTCGATGGCGCAGCAGGAGATGCCCATGGGCATGGGCCAGACCGAGTTCTTTCGGGCCCACTTCAGGGCAAAATCGAGTCTTGTAGTCAAGATTCGACTCAGCACTTCCTTCTCGAGTCCCATGCGGGTCCCTTCTTTCGCACCTTGAAGGTTCTAGCCCGACCTGTTCACGAACCCGCTGCGGCGGGCGTCCGGGCGCCGGATCAGCGAGGCAGTATATCGGCTTGTGAAACCCCGCACAAGGCGGCGGGGAGCCGATTTACCCCTGAATTGATGATTCGATCATCTCGAACGCCCGCCCCGGCCGGACTTCCACGATTGCGACCGGGAGGCCCTCACCCGAAGAGGGTGAATCGGGCGAGGAGAGCCGCGATGAGCCATAGCTCGGCGTTCAAGGTCAGGGCCTCCACCCCCACCGCGCGCCGGAGGCCGGCCCGCCCGGTCTCCCCCGATTCCGGGGTCCGCGCGGCCCGGATCCGCCAACCCACCCCGGGGACCGCCGCGCGGTAGGCGACGAACGCCGCGGGATGAGCCGCGCCCAGGGCCGCCTCCTCCCGGCGGGCGTGGCCCCGGTAGAGCGCGATGAAGGCCAGGGCCGCCGCCGGGGGAAACCAGGGCCACCCCGCTCCCGAAGCCGTGGCGTAGCCCACCGTCAGGGCGAAGTTCCCGGCGTAGAGGGGGTGGCGGGTGTGAGCGTAGGGACCGCAGGTCACCAGCTTCTCCGCACGGACCCGGGCGGAGCGGGCGGTCCGCCCGAGGTGCCCCGCCGCCCAGAGCCGGAGTGCCTCCCCCGCCGCCATGAGGACGAGCCCGGCCACGAGCCCCGCCGGCCGGAACCGGGCCAGGGCCAGGGCGAAGGCGAGGGGAAGGACCGGCACCCAGCCCCGGTGGCGGTAGAGCACGGCCCCCGGCGTGCGCCCCTCCGAGGCCTCGGCGGGCGCGCTCACGGCTCCGGAGCGAACTCGGCCATGACCGCATCGCTGACGAAACGGGCATCGGCCCCGAGACGCACGCGTCCCCCGGCCCGCTCCAGGAGCCCCCCCCCGGTGAGCCGGGCCAGGATTTCCCCGTAGACCGCCTCCACCGGCTCCCCCCAGGCGGCGGCGAAGTCGGCTTCGGCGAACCCCTCCCGCAGGCGAAGTCGCAGGAACACCCACTCGAACCGGGCCTCGGCCACGGGCACCGGCTTCGGGACCGGGGCCCGTCCCCCGGGAGCGTAGGCGGCGAGCCAGCCCTCCAGGGTGGCGGGGTTGGCCCAGCGGCGGCCGTCAAGGAGCCCGTGGGCCGAAGGCCCCAGGGCCAGGAAGTCGCGGCGCTCCCAGTAGCGCAGGTTGTGTCGGCAGGTCCGGCCGGGGCGGGCGAAGTTCGAGATCTCGTAGAGCGGATAGCCCCGCGCCTCGCAGGCCGCCACCAGGTGATCGTAGTGGCGGCGGGCCAGGTCGTCCTCGGGGGCGGGCAGGGCCCCGGAGGCCACCCGTTCGGCCAGGACGGTCCCCGGCTCGAGCCCCAGGCAGTACGCGGACAGGTGCTCCGGCTCCAGGTCCAGCACCGCGCCGAGGCTCCGCCGGAAGGTCTCCTCATCCTGGCCGGGAAGGGCGTACATGAGGTCCAGGTTCAGGTTTTCGAATCCGGCTTCGCGAGCGATCCGGACCGCACGGGCGGGCGCTTCGGACCCGTGGATGCGGCCCAGCAACCGAAGCTCCTCCGGGTCGGTGCTCTGAGCCCCCAGGCTCACCCGGTTCACCCCGGCCACGGCCATGGCCCGGGCGATCTCCGGAGTGAAACTCTCGGGGTTGGCCTCGCTGGTGAACTCCGCCCCGGGGCGGATCTCGAAGCCGCCCGCGAGCAGCGTCCCCAGCCGGTCCCACTGTGCCGGGCCCAGGGACGAGGGCGTCCCTCCGCCGAGGAACACGGTGTCCACCTCCGGGCGCCCCCAGCCTCCGCGGGACCGAACCCCGATCTCGCGTTCGAGGCCGTCGAGCCAGGCATCGGCCCGTCCGGCGTCGTACTCCCCCTTGGCGAAGGCGCAGTAGGAGCAGATGGCGTGGCAGAAGGGAACGTGTACGTAGAGCCCGACCGGGCCGGCGGGACGAGCCGGGCGACCCTGGATCAGCGGATGATCCGACCGATCCGGCCGAGCCGGGGCCGCGTCTTTTCCTTGTTCCATGACCAGTAGATGAACTCGGCCTTCCCCTTGATCAGGTCCCGGCTCAGGAATCCCCAGAACCGGCTGTCGTCGGAGTTGTCCCGGTTGTCCCCCATCATGAAGTAGTGCCCGGGAGGAATCACGATCGGGCCGTAGTTGTCGCGATTCCCCGCGCCGGGGGGATAGATCTGGGGGTTCTTGTAGGTGCTGGGGCGGACGCGCGCGTTGGAGAAGAGGGCGTACGGCTCGTCCTGGGGCTCCCCGTTCAGGTAGACCGTCTTGTCGATGATCTGCAGGGTATCGCCGGGCGCCGCGATCAACCTCTTGATGAAGTCGCGGGTCGGGTCCTTGGGGAACTTGAACACCATCACGTCCCCCCGCTTCGGATCGCGCACCGCGGGAAGGACCGCGTCGGTGAACGGGACATGGGCTCCGTAGAGGAACTTGTTCACGAAGAGGAAGTCCCCGATCAGGAGGGTGTCCTCCATGGAACCGGTGGGGATGCGGAAGGCCTGGATGACGAAGGTTCGGATGAACAGCGTGAGGATCACCGCGATGACGATGGCCTCCGCGTACTCGCGGACGGTCGACTTCCTCTGGACCTTGGTCCGGCCCCGCTTCTCTTCCTTGCCGCCGAGAGCCTCTCCGGCGCGGGTCCCCCCCGACATCAGCGTTCCACCTTGAGGACGGCGAGGAAGGCGTCCTTGGGAATGTTCACGTTCCCGACCTGCTTCATGCGCTTCTTTCCTTCCTTCTGCTTCTCGAGGAGTTTCCGCTTTCGAGTGATGTCGCCGCCGTAGCACTTGGCGGTGACGTTCTTCCGGATGGCCCCCACCGTCTCGCGGGCGATCACCCGGCTTCCCACCGCGGCCTGGATGGCCACCTGGAACATCTGCCGGGGGATCAGCTCCTTGAGCTTCGAGGCCACGCCCCGTCCCCACTCGAACGCCTTGTCACGATGCACCAGAACCGAGAGCGCGTCCACCGGGAGATCGTTCAGCAGGATATCCAACTTGACGATGTCGGATTCCCGGTAACCGATGTACTCGTAGTCCAGGGTGGCGTATCCCTTGGACAAAGACTTCAACCTATCATAAAAATCCAGCACGATTTCGTTCAGGGGTAGCTCGTAGTCCAGGCGGACCCGCTCGGTGTCCAGGTAGTGCATCTCCCGGTAGACCCCTCGCCGCTCCTGGGCCAGCTTCATGATGTTGCCCACGAACTCGGCGGGAACGAGGACGGTCACCTTGACGAAGGGCTCCTCCACCAGCTCCCGCTCCCCCGGCTCCGGCATCCGGGCCGGGTTCTCCACCATGATCACCTCGCCGTCGGTGAGCAGCACCTGGTAGCGCACGTTGGGGACGGTGGCGATGAGGTGAAGCCCGTACTCCCGCTCCAGCCGCTCCTGGACGATTTCCAGGTGGAGGGGGCCCAGGAAGCCGCAGCGGAATCCGAAGCCGAGGGCCTCCGAGTTCTCCGGTTCGAAGGAGAGGGCGGCATCGTTCAGGGAGAGCTTCTCCAGCGCGGCCTTGAGGGCGGCGTAGTCGTCGGTATCCACCGGGTAGAGTCCGCTGAACACCATCGGTTTCATCGGCTTGTAACCCGGAAGCCGCTCGGGGGCGGGATCCCGGAAATCCATCACCGTGTCCCCGACCTTGGCGTCGCCCAGTTGCCTGACCCCGGCGATCAGGTAGCCCACGTCGCCGGCCTGGAGGCGGTCCTTCTTGATCATGTCCAGCCGGAAGATCCCCACCTCCAGGACGTCGTACACCTCGCTCTGGTTGGCGAAGAACTTCACCTGCCGGCCCACCGCGAGTTCCCCGTCCACCACCCGCACGTAGGCCACCACCCCCCGGAACTGGTCGAACACGGAGTCGAAGATGAGGGCCCGGGTCTTCTCGCCCCCGGGCGACGGCGGCGGAATCTCGCGGATCACCCGCGCCAGCACCGCCTTCGCCCCCTCCCCGGTCTTGGCCGAGATGCGGAGGATGTCCTCTGGATTCCGGTCGGTGAGGAGCGCCAGCTCCTCGGCGATCGCGTCGGGCCGGGCCCCGGGGAGATCGATCTTGTTCAGCACCGGGATGATGGTGAGCCCGGCCTCGCGGGCCAGGATGAGGTTGGACAGGGTCTGGGCCTGGATTCCCTGGGCGGCGTCCACCACCAGGACCGCGCCCTCGCAGGCGGCCAGGCTCCGGGACACCTCGTAGGAGAAATCGACGTGGCCGGGGGTGTCTATCAGGTTCAACCGGTACGAGACCCCGTCGTCCGCCCGATAGTCCATGGTGATCGGGTGGGACTTGATGGTGATCCCCTTCTCCCGCTCCAGATCCATGCTGTCGAGAACCTGGTCCTTCATCTGGTAGGCGGTGAGGGTGCCGGTCAGCTCCAGCAGGCGATCGGCCAGGGTGGATTTCCCGTGGTCCACGTGGGCGATGATGCAGAAGTTGCGGACGTTCTCCCTCATCGGGTCGGTTCTCTTCTCTGCCGGTTCACCGCGGGCCCGTCCCAGGCCACCGAGAGCCGGACTCCCAGGGCGGGATCCTCTCCGGAGGGGACGAAGCCGACGTCGGCGTCCATGCGCTTGTCGAAGTTGGTCAGGGCCGCGTCCACGTAGGCGTCGGCCACCGAGAGCAGCAGGGTCAGTCCCGCCATCCAGTACTTGCCGTTCCTGGCGCTGGTGGCTCGGTCGATCTCCGCCGTCCAGTAAGTCCGGGCGCTGTCCGTCCCAGCCACGTTCAGGCTTCCCACCGCGTCCATCCGCTCCTGGTGGAGCGAGATGGACCAGGCCCAGAAGCCGGCGTAGGCCCCCAGGAACCCCACCGTCTTGATCCACTTGTGATTCGCGGCCTGGCCCCACCCGGGAAGAACGAAGGAGCGCAGCGCCGACCCTCCCGGCGTGGGCCCCCGGCGGAGGGGGGCCGCGGCCTTTGCTCCCATCCTGATACGGGCCGGCGGCGGGAAAGCTTCCTCCCCCGCCGCGGTGTCCGCGGGGGCCGGAGGATTTCCGAACGCCGCCGAATCGGCGGGAGCGATCCCCATCCAGGCTCCGGCCACGGTGTCGGCCGGGGTCCCTTCCGGGTCCTCGGCCCGGGCCGTCCCCCATCCCCCCAAGGCGAGGAGGAGCCCTATCGTCACCAGGACCCGGAAACAGGCTGGCGGAGACGCGTGGGAATCGAACCCACCCCGGACGGTATCAGCGCCCGACTGAAGGATTTGAAGTCCTCGGGGCCCACCAGGACCCATTCGTCTCCTCGAACGAGCGGAAGAGTGTAGAGGGGAAGCCCCGGGCCTGTCCACGACCGTGAGATCGCCCGCGTCCGCCGGCCACCCGTCCGGCTGGCGGTCAGACCAGGGCGACAGCTTCGATCTCCACCTGGGCCCCGAGGGGAAGGGCCGCGACCTGGACGGTGGAGCGGGCGGGCCGGTGCCCGCCGAACATCTCGGCGTAGACCTCGTTCACGATCTTGAAATCCGCCAGATCGGCCAGGAACACCGTGGTCTTCACCACCCGGTCCAGGCCTGACCCTCCGGCCAGGAGTACCGCGGCCAGGTTGGCCAGCACCCGCCGGGTCTCGGCGGCCACCCCTCCCGCCACCAGTTTCCCGGTGGCCGGATCGAGGCCCACCTGCCCCGCGGTGAACAGGAACCCGTTCGCCCGTACCGCCTGACTGTAGGGACCCACCGCCTCGGGGGCGGCGTCGGTTTGTACTAGGTTCATCGGCTCACTCCACGGTCACGCTCTTGGCCAGGTTGCGGGGCTGATCCACGTCGCAGCCGCGCAGGACGGCCACATGATACGCCAGAAGCTGGAGGGGGATCACGCTCAGAAGCGGGGAGAGCATCTCCTCGGTGTGGGGGATGTAGATCACGTGATCGGCCTTCTCCCGGACCAGGGTATCCCCCTCGCTGGCCACCGCGATGATCTTGCCCCGCCGAGCCCGCACCTCTTCCATGTTGGAGAGCACCTTGTCGTAGGCGGAATCCTGGAGGCAGATGAAAACCACCGGCATGTTGTCGTCGATCAGCGCGATGGGTCCGTGCTTCATCTCCGCCGCCGGGTAGCCCTCGGCGTGAATGTAGGAGATCTCCTTGAGCTTGAGCGCCCCTTCAAGGGCCACCGGGAAGTTGGATCCCCGGCCCAGGTAGAGGAAGTTGTTGTGGTGGGCGTAGGCCTTGGCGATCTCGCGGATCGGTTCGTTGTTCTCGAGAATGCGCTCCATCTTCTGGGGAATCTCGATGAGGGCGCGAACGATCCGGCGGCCGTCCTCCTCGTTCATGCCCCGGAGCCGGGCCAGGCTCAACGTGAGCACGGCCAGCGCCGCCACCTGGCTGGTGAAGGCCTTGGTCGATGCCACCCCGATCTCGGGTCCGGCGTGGACGTAGACCCCGCCGTCGGATTCCCGGGCGATGGTGCTTCCCACCACGTTCACCACCCCCAGGACCGGGGCCCCCCGCCGGCGGGCCTCCCGCATCGCGGCCAGGGTGTCCGCGGTTTCCCCGGACTGACTGATGGCCAGGCAGATCGTGCCGGCCTTGACGATGGGATTCCGGTAGCGGAATTCCGAGGCGTACTCCACCTCCACCGGAATGCCGCCGTACTCCTCGAGCATGTATTCGCCGATCAGGCCCGAGTGCCAGGAGGTGCCGCAGCCCAGGATGATGATGCGGTCCACCAACCGGAGCGCGTTCTTCTCCATGTTGAGCCCGGCCAGACGGCCCGTCCCCTCCTCCATCATGAGACGTCCCCGGAATGCGTTCTGCACCGATTGCGGCTGCTCGAAGATCTCCTTGAGCATGAAGTGATCGAAGCCGCCCTTCTCGATCTGCTCCAGCTCCCACTCCACCTCCTGGACCTGCTTGTCCATGTGGCGGCCGTCGATGGTCGTGGTCTGAAAGGACTCGGGGGTGATGACCACCATCTCGCCGTCGTCGAGGTACACCACGTTCTTGGTGTAACGGAGGATGGCCGAAACATCGCTGGCCACCCAGTACTCCCCGTCCCCCACCCCCACCACCAGGGGGCTTCCGTGGCGGGCTCCCACCACCTTCCGGGGCTCGCGGCTGGAGAGGACGGCGATCCCGTAGGTCCCCTCCACCAATGCCAGCGCCTTGGCCACCGCCTCTTCCAGGCTGCCGGTGTAGTACTTCTGGATGAGGTGGGCGAGGACCTCGGTGTCGGTGTCGGTGTGGAAGGTGTGTCCCTCCGACTGAAGCTTGCTCTTCAAGGTCCGGTAGTTCTCGATGATGCCGTTGTGGGCGAGGGCGATCTCCCCGCTTCCGTCCACATGGGGATGGGCGTTCAGGGTGTTGGGCTCGCCGTGAGTGGCCCATCGGGTGTGCGCGATCCCGGTGGTCCCGGAAATCGGATGGTCCCGGAGCAGGGTCTCCAGCCCGGAGATCTTTCCCGACTGCTTCTGCACCTGGACGCCGGTCCCGTTGATGATCGCCACCCCGGCCGAGTCATAGCCCCGATACTCCAGGCGCTTGAGGCCATCCATGAGGATGGTTTGGCACTCCCGCCCACCGACGTAGCCCACGATGCCGCACATGGTCGCCTCCTTGCCCGGGCTGGACCCCGGCCGGACATCCGTCGGGCCCCGTCCAGCGCGCGAAACCGATCCGGGGCTTCCCCCGAACGGATTCGTATCAGCTCAATGCGTTCTTCGCCGCCTGGACCAGCTCCCCAGCCCGGCCCGGGGTGGCGGCCTCGGCGATAACCCTGATGATCGGCTCCGTGCCCGATTTCCTCAAGTGTACCCACTCCGGGCCCTCGGAGAGCCGCAAACCGTCGCGCCGGTCCGCCCCGGCGCCGGGGAGGAGGGCCCGGACCGCGGCCTCGGCGGCCTCCCAGTCCGGTTCCCGGGTCAGGTCGATGCGTGCCTTCACCATGTGAAGCTCCGGCAGGGCGCCCACCCAGCGGGAGAGGGTGGTGCCCCGGGTGACCAGCCCGGTCAGGATCAGCGCCGCGCCCACGGGGGCGTCCCGCCCCAGGTGGAGGGCGGGAAGGATGACCCCCCCGTTCCCCTCACCTCCGATCCGGGCGTCCCGCGCCAGGATCCCCTCCACCACGTTGGCCTCCCCCACCGGAGTGCGGGTCACCGTCTGCCCGTGGCGGGCGGCCACCGCCTCCAGCCGGGCGCTGGTGGAGAGATTGGTGACCACCGGGCCGGGGCGGACCGAAAGGACGTGGTCGGCGGCCAGGGCCAGGGTGCACTCCTCCCCCACCGCGGTGCCGTGCTCGTCCACCAGGGAGAGCCGGTCCACGTCGGGATCGAAGGCCAGGCCGAGGTCCGCCCCCCGGCGCTTCACCTCCGCGGCCAGCGCGGTGAGGTTCTCGGCCAGGGGCTCCGGCGGCCTCGGAAAGAGGCCGGTGGGCTCCTCGAAGAGCACGGTGACGTCGCACCCCAGGCGCTCCAGGAGCATGCGGCCGGCCGCCCCCCCGGCGCCGTGGACCGCGTCCAGCACCACCCGGGGCCGGGCCTTGGCCACCCGCTCCGCGTCCACCTCCGGAAGCTCGAGGATCAGATCCACGTGATGGCGGACGGCGTCGGGAACGTCGGTGCGCGTCCCCAGGGCGTCCCACCGCACCGCGGGCAGCGGTCGGTCCACCGAGGCCAGGAAGGCGGCGGCCTCCTTCGGCCCCAGGAACCGTCCCGAGGGCCCCACGAACTTGAGCGCGTTCCACTCCACCGGGTTGTGGCTCGCGGTGAGGGCGATCCCCCCCGCGGCGTGGTGGCGCTCGACCTCCAGCTGGACGGTGGGGGTGGGGACGATCCCCAGCTCCAGGACGTTTCGGCCGGCGCCCAGGAGCCCGGCCAGGACCGCGTGCCGGAGCGCGGGCCCGGAGGGGCGGGAATCCCGGCCGAAGACCACCGGGCCGGGTCCCAGGGTGGCGGCGAAGGCGGCGGCGTAGCGGAGGAGGATCTCGGCGGTCAGGGACTCCCCCACCACACCACGAACGCCGGAAACCCCGGTCATGAGCTTGGATTGGGACGCCAAGGGGTCCTCCCTCCTCGCCGGCCGGGGCGGCCGTCCGGTAGAAACCGGGGCGGGAAGGGTTCCCGGGGCCGGCGGCCGGGCGTCCCCCTGGGCCGGGGAATGGGAAAGCTGGAGCTGGTGAGCGGAATCGAACCGCTGACCTACGCATTACGAGTGCGTTGCTCTACCGGCTGAGCTACACCAGCCCGAATCACGATTCCATTCCGCGTTTCGCCGGTCCAGGAACGCGGTCACAAAGGGCGAATAGCTTACCCAACCGCGCGGAGAAAAGGCAAGCGCGACCGGCCCGCCCCGGCCCTACCCCTGGCCCCCGGGGACCGGTATCCTCCCCCGAGCCGCGCCGGCCGCCCGGGCCGGCGGAAACCGCCCGGTCCGGAGCGGGGGAAACCGAACCATGATCACTTCCACCGCCCGGCGGAGATCGCCGGTGGAACGCGCCGCCGGGCTCCTGGCCCGTCCGGGGATCCGCCTCGCGGTCTACCTCGCGGCGGCGGTGCTGTTCGTGCTCCTCTACGAGCGGCGCACGATCTGGAGCCCGTACACCGCGGACGAGTTCATGCGCCAGGTGGTGCCGCCGCCCTTCGGCCATCGGATGCTCGTCCCCTGGCTGGTCCGGGCGCTGACCGCGGTATCCCCCGCGACCCAGGCCCTGGGCTTCACCCTGGCCGGGGTGGTCACCGTCGTCCTGCTCCTCCTGGCCTACCGGGGGTTTCTGGGCGAGTACGTGGGGGGCTCGGCCGCGTCCGTCCTGACCCTGGGGATTCTCTGGCCCCTCCTCTGGAACTACTGTCTCCTCTCCACCCTCTACGAGCCCTTCGATCTCCCCTCGGTCCTCTTCTTCACCGCGGGTCTGCGCCTCCTCCAGCGGCGCCGATGGGCGCTCTACTACGCGGTCTTCCTCGCGGGGTGCCTGAACCGCGAAACGATTCTCTTCCTGGCCATGGTGTTCGTCCTGACCGAGGGCGGCCGCATGCCGGACCGGTCCCTGGCGCTCCACGCCGTTGCCCAGCTCGCCCTCTGGCTGGGAACGCGGGTCGTCCTGTGGGCCGCGGTCGGCCGCGGGCATCCGGCGGTGGAGTTCGCCCTGGCCACGAACCTGCAGACCCTTCGGGGGATGCTCCTCCTGACCCGTCACGGCGTTCACGACTGGCTCAAGCTCATCCTGGCCTTCGGCGGCCTCACCTGGGTGGTTCCCTTCGTGCTTCGGGGGCAACCCCGGTTCATCCGCCGGGCCCTGTGGCTCGTGCCCCTCTATCTCGTCGTCCTCTTCCCGGTGGCCATCCTGGACGAGATGCGGGTTCACGCCGAGCTGGTCCCGCTCCTGGCCGCGCCGATTCTCATTGTCCTGGGGCGGCGGATGGCGGCTTCCGGCGGGAGTGGCCGGCCGGAGGGGGTGGAGGTCCGGTGAGGCGCGGGAGGGCCGCGCGGGGCGAGGGGAAAAAAATGGTGCGACCCCCCAGAATTGAACTGGGGACACCGTGATTTTCAGTCACGTGCTCTACCAACTGAGCTAGGGTCGCACCGGAAACAGGCCGCGGAGGTTACCACGGGCGCAAAACCGCCCGCAAGCCCGGACCCCGCTCAGTCCCGGTAGCGGTCCTTCAGCCGGCTCCAGGTGTCGCGCTCCACCGGGGTGGCGCAGGTCTCACCGCTCCCCATGGGAATGAAGACGCCTCCCGCGGCGGTGCAGCAGAACTCGTAGGCCGATCCGGAGGACCCGTCGGGATAGCAGCAGATCCCGGGAATGTAGTCCACCACGACCCTGCAGGGGTCGGACCCGTAGGCGCTCGCCGACGCGGAGAACGAGGCGTACCCGAAGTTGCCGTCCAGGAGGTAGTACTCGGTGGCGGTACAATCGGTGTACCTGAGGAGCGGCATGGACCGGTAGTCCAGCCGGTGAACGGCAAGTCGGTCCGGGGAGTAGGCGATCAGGTTGAACACTCCCAGGAGCGCCCCGGCGTCCCCCTCCGGATCGGTGGGATCCGCGGTGGTGTCCGCGCAACCCTGATACGAGAACTCCATGCCGCTCCCGCTGGCCGGCCAGCCGTTCAGGTCCTGGCCCTGATCGGCGCAGAGCGTCCAGCTCAGGATGTCCACCCCCTGGTTGTCCACCCCGTCGTAGTCCAGGCCGACCTCGATCCGGGCCAGACCCTGGAGTACCGGGACGTCGACCGCCATGAGGTACACCTGGTACTCCGTGTTCAGGTCGCCGGAGGTGACCAGGCTGGAGGCCTGGGTCGGGGAGCACCCGAACCCGGTGACTCCGGACGCGGGGTAGATGCAGGGGGACTTGGTCACGGTGCTCGAGATGTGGGCGACGATCTTGACGCCGCTGACGTTGCAGGTTTGGGCCGCCGCGGGGGGGGCGATCACCCCAAGCACGACGCTGCCCAGGATCAACGTGGCGAGGAGAAACATGTAGCGTGTCATCATGACGCCTCCTTGGTCCCGGTTGGTGAGAGAGGCTGTCCGATGGCATTTTATCACTTTTTCTTGCAATACTCCACGCATGGCGCCCGCGCGGCGACGTGGAAGTGGGACAATATCAATCATGATTTGTCGGGACGGCCGGCACGAAGGCCCGGCGCGGGCGGCGGCGATCGACTCAGGCGATCCGGCGATCGCCCCCGGAGCGGCGGTCGCGGTGGATCCGCCGGCGATCCTGGTTCCCGGGGATGGGGAGGGTCAGGGAGTAGACGACGGGCCAGTCCCGGGTGGCGGCGACGCGCAAGGTGGCGCCGTGCTCCTTCAGCATCTGCTGGACCGCCGCGGCGCTGGTTCCCGCCTGGTCCCCCGCCTCGGCGGCGAACGGCTTCCACATCGCGTCGAGGGAGCCTCCCGGCTCCCGCCGGCTCTCCGCGGCCACCAGGATCTCCACCATCTCGCCCTTGCGCTTGGTCTCGACCTTGATCCGTCCCCCGGGTTCGGTGCTTTCCAGGGCTCCGCGGAGGAGGTTCAGGAGAATGCGGCGGAGCAACCCGGCGTTGAGGAGCAGGGTGGGAAGGCTCATGGCCAGGCGCCGGGTGACCCGGACCTTCCGGGCCCGGGTCTCCCGCTCCAGGAGCATGACGCACTCGGCCAGGATCCGGTTCAGGTCGTCGGGCCGGGGACCTTCCTCGTGCGCGCGGGCCAGCTCCACCTGGTCCCCCAACAGGCGCTCCAGGCGCGCGACCTCGACGATCATGACCTCGAGGAGCGCGCGATGGGGGTGGTCCTCGGGGAGTTCTCCGGCCAGCCGGGCGGCCAGGCCACCCAGGGAGGCCAGGGGGGCCTGCACTTCGCCGGCCATGTCCGCGGCCAGCCTTCCCACCGCGGCCAGGCGCTCGGCCTGGAGCCGGCGGCGCTCGCCGGCCTCCAGGTCCCGGGCGAGCCGCTCGATCCGTTCCTGCATGCGCTCGCGGGAAAGGGCGAGGGCGAAGACCGAGGCCAGGGGGGCGAAGCGGGCGACGCGGCTCTCCACCGGGGTACCGGGATCGAGGTCCCGGTGCTCGAACACCACCATGGCCCCCAGATACCGTCCCGAAGCGAGTAGCGGGAGCCCGTGGGCGGAGCCCTCATCCGCCGGCGCGGGGGGGAAGCGGGGATCGTCGGCGGGGTGGAGCACGGTGAGCGGGGTTCCGGCGCGCTCCAACCATCGCCCGAGGCGCCGGGCGAACCGGAGGAGCTCGGCGCGGACCGCCGGGTCCTCGAAGCCGACCGCCCCCAGGGCCAGAAGCTCGTCGCGGTCGGGATCCCGCACCAGGATCACCGCGCGCTCCGCTCCGCCCGCCTCGACCGCGGCCCGGGTGACGCGCTCGGCGATCCGACGCGCGTCCTCGGGCCGGGTGAGCCACGCCAGGAGCCCCTCGGTGATCGCGGCGATCTCGGGGGAGGCGCCGGATTTCCCTCCCGGGAGGGCGTCCGCGTTGACGCTCCCGGAAGCGGGTTCTAGACTTTCATCGTTCGCATTCATGCGTCGTCCACTTCACCGGTCGCGGGGCCGGAGACGGGAGCAACCTATCCATGTCCGAGGACAAATCGCCGGAGCGGAGACCCGCCTCCGGCCCGGGGCTTCAGCTCAGCATCGACGAGGCCGAGGCCCAGGGGATCTACTCCAACCTCGCCCTCATCTCCCACTCCAACTCCGAGGTCATCGTCGACTTCGCGCGAACCCTGCCCGGCATCACCAAGGCCAAGGTGCACGCCCGCATCATCCTCACCGCCCCCAACGCCAAGGCGCTCCATCGGGCCCTGGGCGAGAACCTGGCCAAGTTCGAGGCGCAGTACGGCCCGATCGACACCACCGGCCAGCCGGAAGCGGGAAAGGGAATCGGCTTCAAGAGCTGACCCGTTATCGGCGGATGGACGCCCGGATCTGAGCTGGGGGCCCGGGGAACCCCTCCGGGCCCCGTATCGGCCGCCGGCGGGCCGTTTCCGCGCTCCGGCCGGGTTCCCCGGGGGAGGAAGCCGTGACCCAGAGTTCTCGTCCGAAACTCCCGACCGCTCTCTTCCTGGCCGCCGCCCTCGCCGCCTGCGGAGGCTCTCCCCCGGCCCAGCTCGCAGTGATTCACGCCGACGTCTTCGACGCCCGGACCGGGGCCGTGCTTCCCGACCGGACGGTGATCGTCGATGACGGGCGGATCGCCGCGGTGCGTTCCGGTTCGGAGAAGGCCCCCCGGGCCCGCCGGGTGATCGACGCCGAAGGCCGACTTCTCACTCCCGGCCTGATCGACGGCCACCACCACACCGCGTTCGTCCTCGCCGATTCGGTCACCGCCACCGGGGGGCCGGTCGTCAACCTCAGCATGGACCCCGATTCGATCGCCGTTTATCGCCACCGGTGGGCCCGCGCCTATCTCCCCTACGGGGTGACCTCGGTCCGGTCGGCCGGGGACGACGAACGCGACCTACCCATGCTCGTGGCCTGGATGCGCTCCGTTCCCTGGGCCCCCGACTTCTATCCCTGCGGCGGGGCCCTGGTCTCCCACGAGGAGGGGCGTGTTCCCTATCCCGGCCACGTGGAGGTGGCGAGTCCCGAGGCGGCCGCGGCCAAGGTCCGCCAGTACCACGAGCTGGGGTTCCGGTTCGTGAAGCTCTACTGGCGTCTTCGGGAGCCCGAGTTCACCGCGGCCATCCACGAGGCCCAGTCGCTCGGCATGATTCCCTTCGCCCACATCGACTTCAACGTGTTCTCGATCGGGAAGGCGCTGGATCTGGGGCTTCGGGACGTGGAACACGCCTATACCCTGGTCAAGGAGGTGCTGACCCCCGAAGAGCAGGAAGCGGTGTGGCTCCACGAGGTGAAGCCCCTGGCCGGCGAGAGCCGGAACGGGCTCTTCTTCGCCCAGACCATGGGCTACCTCGCCCACCTCGGCCCCGACGACCCGCGCATGAACGCCCTCATCGAGCGGCTCGCCGCGACCGGCACCTCGGTCACCCCCACCCTTCACGTCTTCGGCCGGCTCTACGGATTCACCTACTTCGCGCCGCCACCGGTGGGGAACTTCGACGACCTCTCCGCATACTCGGACACCTTGATGGCCCAGGGACGGGAAGGCTTCCGGGTGATGCTCGGCACCGTGAAGCGGATGTACGACGACGGGGTGCGGCTCAACCTGGGCACCGACAGCGCCGAACCCGGAAAGTCCGCCCTCTCGGAGATGCTGCTCCTCCACCAGGCGGGGATTCCCATGGCCGCGGTGCTCACCATCGCCACCTGGAACACCGCGGAGACGATGGGAATCCAGGATTCGGTGGGGGCGATCGAACCCGGGATGAAGGCGGACCTGGTGCTCTTCGACCGGAGCCCGATCGAGGACCCGCAGAACCTGCTCAGCCGAAGGACGGTGATCAAGGACGGGGTGGTGTACGAAGAACCGGCGGCGCGTTAGCCGGAGCCCGGCCGGTCCCGTCAATTCGTCCGGGACTCAGCCGCGAACCGTCCCCGCGGATCCCTCCGGCGGCCGGGTGCGCCAGCGGCGGTGGACCCAGAACCAGTGATCGGGGCGGGCGCGCACGTATTGCTCCACCCGCAGGGTGTAGAGCGCGGCCAGGCGCCTCGCTTCGGCGTCCACCGAGGCCTCGTCCCGCGCGCGTCGGGGCCACACCGGCGACTGAAGCTCCCCCTGCCAACCGGCGCCGTCCCGGACCGCGAACCCGGTGACCAGGGGCACCCCGCTTCGCGCCAGAAGCCGGAACAGGCCCGGCTGCACCGAGGCCTTCCGGCCCAGAAAGTCCAGGAAGAACCCGTCGCGGCCGCCGTCCTGGTCGGCCAGGGACGCCACGAAGGAGCCCTCGCGGAGCGCCTTCACCAACGGCTTGAGGCTCTTCCCCACGGTGAGCGTCCCGAGTCCCATGTTCCCCCGGTACCGGGCGAAGAGCGACTCCACCAGGGGATTCCGCTGGCGCCCGCCCAGAACGGTCACCGGATAGCCGGCGGCGGCCGCCGCTGCGCCGAACGCTTCCCAGTTTCCGTAGTGGGCGGTGAGGAAAATCGCCCCCCGGCCGGCGCGGCGGGCCTCGGCGAAGACCTCGGGGTTGGCCACCCGTAGGGTTTCGGTGATGGGCTCGGGGCGCCGCTTTCCGAAACGCGCGAACCCGGCCAGCACCTCGCCCAGGTTCTCGACCATGGAGGCGTAGACCGCGGCCCGCGCCGCCGCGTCCATCTCCGGAAACGCCGCCTGGAGGTTCTCGAGCGCCACCTCGCGGCGGAGGGGCACGAACCGGGCGGCGAGGCGGCCGATCCCCCGCCCGAGGCGCCGGGCGCGGGCCGGCGACGGGAGGCGGAGCGCGGCCAGGAGCGCGCAGAGGGCCGCGAACTCCAGGCGATCGTTCAGATCGGGGGTTTCGTGACGCGCCATGTCACCGCCGGCACACGTGGAGCGCGGCGATCCCGCCGCTCAGGAGTTCCCAGGTCGCTTCCCGGAAGCCGGATTCCCGGGCCAGACGGGCCAGGGCCGGCGGGTCCGGAAACCGCGCCACCGACTCGGGCAGGTAGGCGTAGGCCTCGGGCCGTCCGCTCACCATGCCCCCCACCGCCGGCAGCACCCGGTGGAAGTAGGCGTGGTAGAGCCCGCGAAACACCGGGTTCGGCGGGGTGGTGAACTCCAGCACCGCGAAGCGCCCGCCCGGCCGGAGCACACGGGCGGTTTCCGCGAAGGCGGCGCCGAGGGAGGCCACGTTCCGGATCCCGAACCCCACCGAGGCCGCATCCACCGAGCGGTCGGCCAGGGGCAGCTGCTCCGCGTCCCCCTGGACGAAGAGCAACGGCCCTCCCGCGCGCTTCAGGCTCCCGCGCGCGAGCATCTCCCGGGCCAGGTCCACCCCGATCACCCGCACCCCCGGCGCCCCGGCCAGCGCGGCCAGGGCCAGGTCGCCGGTCCCGGCGCAGAGGTCGAGCACCAGCGCGCCGGGGCGAAGCTCGAGGGCGGCGATCGCGCGCTTCCGCCACCGCCGGTCGATCCCCAGGCTCAGGAGATGGTTCAGGAGGTCGTATCGGGGGGCGACGGCGTCGAACATCCCCCGGACCCGCCGCTTCTGCGCCGAGGCCTCGGCGCTTTCTCCCCCCGGCCGTTCCGCGCTCAACGCGCCCGCCACCCCGGGGTCACTCCCCCAACCCCCACCGGGGGAAGAGGTCCCGGGAGGGGGGGATGCCCAGCTGCTCCATGACCCGGGCGGCGATGAAGTCCCCCAGGTCCTCGAAGGTCTTCGGCCGCTGGTAGAACGCGGGGTCGGCGGGGAGGATGACCGCGCCGGCGTCGTGGAGGCGGAGGAGGTTCTCGAGGTGGATGCGGCTCAGGGGCGTCTCCCGGGGGACCAGCACCAGAGGGCGCCGCTTCCTTCAAGGTCACCATGGCCGCGCGGTCGATCAGGGTCGCGCCGAGCCCCGCCGCCGTCGCGCCGATGGTGCGCATGCTGGCCGGCACCACCGCCATCCCGTGAACCGGGAAGGAGCCGCTGGAGATTCCGGCCCCCAGGTCCTGGTTACCGTGCCCGGTCACCCGGCCGGCGGCCTCCCCGAGGTCGTAGCGCGCGCACACCGCCTCGGCGAGTTTCCGCGGCTCCCCGGGGAGACCGCGCTCCTCCTTCAGGAGCCGCGCCCCGTAGGCCGAGACCACGAGGTCCACGGCGTGGCCGTCGACGAGAAGGGCCCGGAGAAGACGCTCGGCGTAGACCGCGCCGCTGGCTCCGGTCACCGCGAGCACGATGCGCCGGGCGCTCACCGTGGGCTCCCGTCTTCCCGCCGGGGGGCGCGAGACGCCCGGATCACAGCCGGGTCCCCGCCACCGCGGTGACGAGATACACCACGCTGATCACCGCGTTCATGTCGAAGAACGCCTTGTCGATCCGGCTCAGGTCGTCGGTCCGGACCAGCCGGTGTTCGTAGAAGAGCAACCCCGCGATGACCGCCATCCCGACAAGGTACCAGGGAGAAAGGTCCAGCGCGAGGTAGACCGAGGCCAGGGCGATCACCGCGACGGCGTGGAGGATCCGCGCCGCGATGACCGCGCCGCGGGGGCCGAATCGAGCGGGAATGGAGTGGAGGCCGCTCCGCCGGTCGAACTCCAGGTCCTGGAGGGCGTAGAACACGTCGAACCCGGCCACCCACCCGATCACCCCCGCCGCGACCAGGAACGGGGCCGCGTCGAGGCGGCCGGCCACCGCCACCCACCCCCCGACCGGAGCAACCCCAAGCCCAAGACCCAAAAAGAGATGACTGGACCACGTAAAGCGTTTTGTGAAGGAGTAGAACGCCACGATGGCCAGGGCCGCCGGGGAGAGGGCCAGGGCGAGGGGGTTCAGCATGGCGCAGGCGAAGACGAAGACCGCGCCGGCGCCGAGGGTAAACGCCCACGCGGTGGGAAGGCTCATGGCCCCGCGGGGGATCTCCCGGTTCCGGGTGCGGGGGTTGGCCGCGTCGAGCCGGCGGTCCGCGATCCGGTTGAAGGCCATGGCCGCCGAGCGGGCGCTTACCATGGCCACCACCACCCAGAGCCAGACCATGGGGCCGGGACAGAAGCCGATCCGGTGGATGGCGAAGAGCACTCCGGAGAGCGCGAAAGGAAGGGCGAAGACCGAATGGGAAAAGCGGACCATGTGCCCGAAGGTCAGCACGCGTTCCGCCATCCCCCCGCCGGAGGTCGTCTCCATGGTTCCTACGCGGGGACCGCCTCCTCCTCCAGGAGGTCGTAGCGCATGCCCCGACGGACCGGGGTGAAGCCCGCCCGCTCCACCGCCCGCCGGATCCGCTCCTCGTCGAGGTTGTAGGTGGTGCCGGCGGCGGAGACCACGTTTTCCTCCATCATGACGCTCCCGAAGTCGTCGGCCCCGTAGAAGAGGGCCAGCTGGCCGATCTTTTCCCCCATGGTCACCCACGAGGACTGCACGTGGGGGACGTTGTCGAGATAGATCCGCGCCACCGCCTGGACCCGGAGATACTCCGCCGCGGTTGCCGGACGCGGCACCCGCTTCCTGAGCGAGGTGTGGTCGGGCTGGAACGGCCATGCGATGAACGCGGTGAAGCCCCCGGTTTCGTCCTGAAGGTCGCGAAGCATCTTCAGATGGCCGATCCGGTCGGCGGTCGACTCGAGGCTCCCGAACATCATGGTGGCGGTGGTGGGCAATTCCAGAAGGTGGCACTGGCGGTGCACCTCGATCCACTCCTCGCCGTTGCACTTCCCCACCGCGATCTCGTCCCGGACCGGGGAAACCAGGATCTCCGCGCCCCCGCCGGGCATGGAGTCGAGCCCGGCCGCTTTCAACCGCTCCAGGGTCTCGCGATAGGAGAGCCCGGAGAGCCCGGCGATGGCCACGATCTCCGGGGCGCTGAACGCGTGCACCCAGAGCCCGGGAAACTCCGCCTTCATCCGCCGGATCATCCCCTCGTACCACTCCACGGTGAAATCGGGATGGAGCCCGCCCTGGAGGAGGACCTGGTTCCCCCCGATCGCCCTCAGCTCGGCGATCTTCTCCCGCATCTCCTCCCAGGTGAGGACGTAACCGTGGGGGGAGGTCTCGGGAAGGTAGAAGGCGCAGAACCGGCAGCGGGCGGTGCAGATGTTGCTGTAGTTGATGTTCCGGTCGATGTTGTAGGTCACCCGGGGCTCGGGGTTCATGCGGAAGCGCACCTCATGGGCCAGGGCGCCGAGCCAGTTCAGCTCCGCGCGTTCCATGAGCCGGAGCGCGTCCTCCTCGGAGATGCGCCGGCCGGCGGTGATGCGCGCCTCGAGGTCCAGGTCCCGGATCGGGGCTTCAGTGGAGGTCGGCATTGAGCGTCCCCTGGGGCCGCGGGACGAACAGCCCCGCCTCGCGACCCAGTTGAATGTACCTGAGGAGCCCCTCGCGCTCCCGCTCCCCCAGCCGGTAGCGAATGCTCTCGCGAAGATAGGAGGCGATCACCGCCGCCCGCTCGGGATCGTCCGGCGACGCCCCCCCGGCCAGCTCGGCCGCGCGGGAGGCGTTGGCCTCGTAGCAGGCGTGAAAGGCGCGGGCCAGCTCGGGGGTTCCCGCTTCGGGCCCCGCCCACACCGCGAACACGAAGGGAAGCCCGGTCCAGGCCGTCCACGCCCCCCCGAGATCGATCCGCTCCCGCGCCTCGCCGTCCCAGAACAGCGCGTCGTCGCCGATGGCCACGGTGGCGTCGTGACCGGCCAGGCGCTCGTCCAGGGTGGGCGCTCCCGGGGTGATCTCCACCTCCCGGCCCAGGCGGTGGCGAAGCCACAGACGGGCCAGGGCGTTGGAGGTGCGCGAGGCCGGATCGGCCACCAGCACCCGGATCTCCTCCACCGGAACCCGTGAGAGCAGGAGCACCGAGCGGACCGGGCCCTCGGCGGCAATCCCCAGCCCCGGCACCACCGACCAGCTCGGGTGGGCGGCCACCGAGGCCACCGGAACCAGCCCCACCCCCATCTCCCCCGACTCCAGCCGGTCGGCGATCTCCGCCGGGGTGGTGCGGATCAGCTCCGCCTGGGGAAGGTGCTCCTCCAGGCCGGTGGCCAGGGGAAGGGTGTTGGTGAACCGGACCACCCCCACCCGGAGTCGCCGCGCGCTCACGGCTCGGGGTACTCCCGCACCGTGGCGTACAGGGCGTCGCGCTCCACCGGCAGCCGGCCGGCCCGGCGGATCATCTCCACCAGGGCTTCCACCGACATCTCCTGGTCGGTGCGGGCGCCGGCCATGTGGTAGATGTGCTCCTCCACCACCGTTCCGTCCACGTCGTCCACCCCCATCCAGAGCGCGGTCTGGGCCAGCTTGGGAGTGTGCATGGGCCAGTAGGCCTTGATGTGGGGGACGTTGTCGAGGATCAACCGCGCCACCGCGAGGTTCTTGAGGTCGTCGATGCCGGTGGGGGGATCGAGCTTGCGGAGGCGGTTGTTCTGGTTGTGGAAGGCGAGAGGGACGAAGGCCTGGAACCCCCCCGTCTCGTCCTGGACCCCGCGGAGCCTCAGGAGATGATCCACCCGGTCCTCGGACTTCTCGATGTGGCCGTAGAGCATGGTGCAGTTGGACTTCACCCCGGCCCGGTGAACGCGGCGGGCGGTCTCGAGCCACCCCGCGCCGTCCACCTTTCCGCGGACGATCTTCTTCCGGATCTTCTCGCCCAGGATCTCCGCCCCGCCCCCGGTGCAGGCGTCGAGGCCGGCGGCCTTGAGGTCGGCCACCACCTCCTCGATCGTCTTTCCCGAGATCTGGGAGAAGAAGAAGATCTCGGCCATGGTGTAGGCCTTGACATGGACCTCGGGACGGACCTCCTTGATCCAGCGGATGGTGTTCACGAAGTAGTCGTAGCCCACCTCGGGGTTGTGCCCCCCCACCACGTGCACCTCGCGCACGTCGTCGGTGATGAGCTTCCGGATCCGCTCCTGGATGGCCGCCTTGCCCAGGGTCCATCCCGAGGAATCGCCGGGATCGGCCTTGAAGGCGCAGAAGAGGCAGTCGGCCTCGCAGACGTTGGTCGGGTTCAGGTGGCGGTTCCGGACGAAGTAGGTCCGGTCGCCGTGGAGGCGCTCCCGGGCCAGGTTGGCCAGCATGCCCACCGCGGCGGCGTCGGGGGCGGCGTAGAGGGCCACCCCGTCCTCGAAGTCGAGGCGCTCGCCCGCCCGGACCTTCCCGCCGAGCCGTTCGAGCCCCGCCCGCTCCAGCCGCCGGAGCATGAGGGGGGTGAGAGACCGGGACGAGGCGCCGGGGGTGGGCCCCCCGGGGGGTGCAGACAATGACGACACGTTCCAAGCTCCCGGGGCCCGGCACCCCCTGGGGGATCGGCTCCCGCTGAAAAACACCTTCCGACCAGACCATGCCCGCGGCGAATCGGGGGGGCGAACGAACGAGAATAGCCGACCCTGGAAAGTCGTGTCAAAGCCCGCCGCGGGGCCCGGCGCCGCAGCGCCGTTCCGCGGGATCCGGACGGCGCGGTATTCCGCAATTTCCGGCTCATTGCAAAACCTTGCTGTCTTATTGAAATCATGTTACACTCTATGTGTCCGGTCTCCCCACCGGGAAATTGCTTCGTGCGCTGCTGCTTTGTTTTCTCGCCAAGGAGGTCCCGTATGCTTCGCCGCCCCGGCGCGTGGATCGCGCTTGCCCTGCTGGTTTTCGTGGCGCTTCCCTGCATCGCTTCCGCCCAGGACGCAACCCTGGAGGCCACCCTCACCTACGTCGGCCCCGGACCCGGGTCCACCTCGATCTACCGGTACGACTACAGCCTCACCAACAACGCGGTGACCCCGTCGGTGATCGAGCTCCTCGTCTTCTTCGACAGCGACCCCGACAGCGGCGTGGTCTTTCTGGGCGACAACACCGACTTCAACAACTCCGTCGGGTTCTCCGGCAGCGCTGCCGGCCCCTCGGGTTGGACCGCGGACGTGTTCGAGGATCCCGATCCCAACCCCTGGGTGGTCGACTTCTTCAACGCCAGCGGGTCGGGCGCGATCCTTCCCGGGCAGACCCGGACCGGATTCTCGGTGACCTTCCTATGGAAGGGATCCGGCATCCCCGGCGACCAGTTCTTCGAGGCGCTGGACGGCTACGCCCACGAAGGGCGCTCGACGGTGGTCGAGGTCAACTTCCCGCCGGTGAGCGGGGTGATCACCTCGGACTGCAGCGGCCTGCCGCTCTCCCCGGTGGTGGTGGACCTCTATGATTCCCTCAACGAACTGGTGGCCTCCACCATCACCGCCGCCGACGGGAGCTACTCCTTCGAGAACCTGCCCCCCGGCACCTATTCCGTGAGCCTCTCCACCCCCATCGGCTACGAGGATCCGGGCGACCTGTCCGCGACCCAGGGCCAGTCGGTCGACGCGGCCCTGGCCTGCCAGGAGGCCGAGAACTCACCCCGAACCATCGGCTACTGGAAGCACCAGGCCAACGCGTGGCTGGTCGGCAAGGGAAAGGCCCAGGTTCCCTACTCCACGTTCCTCGGCTACCTGGACGCCATCACCGCCCACTTCGCCGAGAACCCGGTCCATCCGGTCGGCGTCTACGCCCTCGCCGCGGCCACCGACGCCACCACCAAGCTCGAGACCGCCCAGGAGATCCTCACCGTCCACGGCGGGAAGAAGATGGAGCTTCGGGCCCGGCAGCAGCTCATGGCCCTGTTGCTCAACGTGGTGTCCCTGGGGATCGGCCAGGACCAGGTGATCAGCTCGGACGGTTCCACGGTGTCCCAGGCCGTCACCTACTGTTGGGACCTGATCGCGGACGGCAACTCGGCCAACGACGAGACCGCCAAGACCATCGCCGACGAGATCAACAACGGCCACATGGTGGCGGCGGGACTCATCCCGCCCGCGACCCCCAACTACACCTACGGGTCCCCGGGAGTCGACATCGCGCGGCTTCCCGACCACACCCAGCTCCTCCCCAACTTCCCGAACCCGGTGCGGGCCGCCGGCACCCAGATCCGGTTCCGGACCTCTGAGACGGGCGCGGCGCGCCTGGACATCTTCGACGTCCAGGGACGGAGGGTGCGAACCCTGGTGGACGGGATCGTGTCCGCCGGTGAAACCACCGTGCGCTGGGACGGCACCGCGGCCGACGGGCGCGCGCTGGCCAACGGGCTCTACTTCTATCGCCTGACCGGGGAGAGCGGCGTCTTCACCCAGAAGCTGCTCCTGGCCAGATAGATCGACGGAGGCCGGGCGGCGCGCCCGGCCTCCACACCTCCCCCGCGCGCGACACGCTGCACGAGGGTCCCAGAAATCGGAGGAGGCAGAACATGAAGATCCGGCTAACGACCCTGGTCCTGGCGATGGCCCTGGGAGCGATCCCGGCCGCTTCGGCCGTCGCCCAGCAGACCGGCGTCACCTATCATCTCTTCCACTACGAGAGCGGCAGCTGGGTTGAGTACGGTGCCGGCGATCCGTTCCCGGCCGGCGGGGACCAGCCCGGCACCAACCAGTGGCGATACACCTACGAACTCTGCAATGTCGGATTCTCCACCGGCATCCGCGAGCTCGACGTCTTCTTCAACTCCAACAACGTGCTTTGCGCCAGTCTCACCGGAACCTCGGCCCCCGCCAGCTGGACCGCGACCCAGGTGGGTCCCACCGCCCCGGACAACAACTGGCGGATGCGGTTCCGCACCCTGGTCACCGCGGCCCGCGTAGCCCAGAGCTCTTGTGAAACCGCGTTCTCGGTGGACTTCACCTGGGGGTGCCCCGCACTCCCCGGCTCCCAGAACTACGACGCCGTTTCCACTTCGGGATCCGACGCCGGAGTGACGGCGCCCGCGGGTCCGGTGCCCGCCGAGTCCACCACCTGGGGCCGCGTGAAGGCGCTGTACCGGTAGCATCGCCGAAGCGGAACGTCCCCCGCCTCTTCGGCGGGACGGCTCCGGCCGTCTCGCCGTTTTTTTTCACCCCCGGAAGGTACGGGCCCGGCCACGTCGTCCTCAGAAACCGGGGGGACGGGAAGCCAGGCCGTATCCCTCCTCGTTCCGCTCCACGTGACCGGCCAGCTCCAGGATGGAGAGGGTCTCGAGCAGCGCGGCGGCGGGGAGCCCCGTCCGCCGGGTGAGGGCTTCGGGATCCGCGGTACCCCCCCGCGCCAGCGCGCGCCACACCGAGTCCTCGGCGGGAGAGAGGCCGGGGGGAGGCCCGGGAGCCCCTTCCCCTTCCGGATCCGGGGAGCCGGCCAGCCCGAGCCCGGCCAGAACGTCGAGGGCGTCCAGGACCACCCCGGCCCCGTCCCGGAGCAGGCGGTTGCTCCCCCGCGTCCCCGGGCGCGCCGGATCACCGGGCACCGCCCACAGTTCCCGGCCCAACCCCGCGGCGAGCCCGGCGGTGATCAGCGCGCCGCTCCGGGCCCCCGCCTCCACCACCACCGTCCCCACGGTGTAGGCGGCCACCAATCGGTTCCGGGCCACGAACCGCCACGGCACCGGCGCCGTTCCGGGAGGGTACTCGCTCACCAGGGCTCCCCGGGCGGGGATGGCGGCGGCGAGATCACGGCTCGACTTCGGGTAGATCACGTCCACGCCGTTCCCGAGGAAGGCCACGGTGATCCCCCCACCGTCCAGGGCTCCGCGATGGGAGGCGGCGTCGATGCCTCGGGCCAGGCCGCTCACCACCACCACCCCGGCCCGGGCGAGGCCCCGGGCGATCTCGTAGGCGGTCCGGCGCCCCCCGGGAGAAGGGCTTCGGCTTCCCACCATGGCCACCCGGGGCAGGGTCGCGGGGGGGAGGGCGCCGAGCGCGTGGAGCCGGCGGCAGGGTCGTTCCAGGGCGCGAAGGCATGGGGGGATCGCTTCCCCCTCGAGGAGCCGGATGCGGGCGTCTTCCATGGATTGACTCCATGGACGGAGAGGTGTGTTCGGGCCGCGGGGGGAGGCGCGGACTGGATCGCGGGGAACGGACGGGTCAGGCGTTCCGGCGAGCCGTATCCTCGGAAGGGATTTCCTCCCGGACCGGAACCTCCTTCAGGAACGAGGAGGGGTCGGCCAGGAGCTCGGCCACCGGCCCCCCGGCGTCGGGGTGGACGGCCAGGAGGAGCCGCTTCAGCTCCTCGGCGCGGCGCGCGCCCTGGGCCCAGATGAGCCGGGCGGTTTCGGGAGCGTGGCCCTCGCGCACCAGATCGGCCACCGAGGCCAGGGCCGCTCCCTGAACCGTCTTGTTGCTCTCGCCCAGCAAGCCCACCAGCCGCGGGAGGCTGGCCACGTGCCCCCCCTTTCCCAGGGCGCGGGCGGCGGCGGCCCGGGTGTACCAGAGTCCGGAATCGAGGAGCTTGGTGAGCCGGGGGGCCGCGGTATCGATCACGTCGGTCAGGGCCTCCACCGCCAGCTCGCGCAGGTACCAGGAGTCCTCCTCCAGGATGTCCACCAGGATCTCCGCCGCCTTCTCCGATTTCCGGCGACGGAGGTCGGCGATCAACGCCCGCTTGCCCTCGAGGTTCCGCCGCTTGAGGGTGTCCATGAACTGATCGGGTAAGACGCTGTTCAAGTCATCCATTTCCGCTCCGGTGACGGGAGAGGGCGGCGGTCTCGATCCCGCGTCAAGGGGTTCACTCGGGCGACCAGCCGGCCGGATCGGATTCGTCTTCCGGGTCGGCGGCGTCCTGGACCAAACGATACAACTCCCGGGCCAGCTCCTCCAGTCCCCGTCTCGAATGGGATGAAATGAGCCGGGGAACGGCGGAGAGCCGGGCCAGGCCCGGCGGGTCCTCCCCGGGAGGCAGCACGTCGGTCTTGGTGAGAACGGTCAGGGAAGGCTTGGCGGCGAGGGTCTTGGAATGGGCGCTCAGCTCCTTGCGGAGTGCGGCCAGGGCGGCGTCGGGCTCGGGGTCGAGGCAATCGACCAGGAAGAGAAGCACCCGGGTCCGCTCGAGGTGGCGGAGGAACTGGATCCCCAGCCCCTTTCCCCGGCTCGCCCCTTCGATGAGCCCGGGGATGTCGGCCATGACGAAGGAGGCGTACTCCCCGGCGGCGACGATGCCCAGGTGCGGCTCCAGGGTGGTGAACGGATAGTCGGCCACTCGGGGCCGGGCCGCGCTCATCGAGGCCAGGAGGGTGGACTTTCCGGCGTTGGGGAAGCCCACCAGCCCCACGTCGGCCAGAAGCTTCAGGGTGAGCACGATCTCCCGGGTCTCCCCCACGCCTCCGTCCTCCGCGGTCTGGGGGGCGCGCAGGGTGGGGGTGGCGAAGTGCTGGTTTCCGCGACCTCCCTTTCCTCCCCGCGCCACCACCAGCCGCTGGCCGTCCTCGGTCAGGTCCGCCAGGAGCTCGCCGGTCCCGGCATCCCGCACCTCGGTCCCGGGGGGAACTCGGAGCACCCGGTCCTCCCCCGAACGACCGGTCCGCTCCGAGCCGCCTCCGTGCTGCCCGCGGGGCGCCCGGTATTCCCGGTGGTAACGGACGTCGAGGAGGGTGTGGAGGTTCCGGTCCACCAGGAGCACCACGTCCCCACCCTTGCCGCCGTCTCCCCCGCAGGGACCGCCCCGGGGGACGTACTTCTCCCGGCGGAAGGCGATGAGGCCGTGCCCGCCGTTCCCGGCCGTCACGCGACAACGGACTTCATCGACGAAGTAGGCCACGGTTTCCTCGGATCGGCGCCCCGGGGGCGCGAAAGGACGGATGAACGGGGATCACTTGGAGGCGTTCTTGCCCGTCTCCTTGGCTTGCTTGGCGGGCTTCTCGCTCTTGGCGCCCTTTTCCGCCTTGGGCGTCTTCTCCGAGGCGCTGTTTGCCGCGTTGTCCGACTTTGCCGCGGCCCGGTAGCCCTGGCTCCGGTAGTCGGTGGCGTAGAACCCGCTCCCCTTGAAGATGATCCCGGCCCCGGTCCCGATCAGGCGTTTGAGCTTCCGGGAGCGGCACTCGGGGCAGGTCTTGAGGACGGGGTCGTTGATCCCCTGGAACTTCTCGAAACGATGTCCGCACTTCCGGCATTCGTAATCGTAGGTCGGCATGGTCGGCTTCAATCTCCTTTGGAACCGGTCTCCGCTTGGGTGAGCGCCGCCTCCAGGCCGCGCCGGAGCCGGCGGATCCCCTCCCGCAAGCGATCCTCCCCCACCGCGAACGACAATCGCAGGTGGTCGTCGGCCCCGAACCCCGCCCCGGGCACCACCGCCACCCCGGCCTCCACCAGGCGCCCGGCCAGGGCCACCGAGCCCCCGGCCGTCCGCACCGCCTCGGCCACCTTGGGAAAAGCATAAAAGGCGCCCCGGGGCACCGAGAGTTCCAGCCCCGCCGTCCCCGAAAGCTCCTCCACCACCAGGTCCCGCCGCGCCTGGTAGGCCCGGCGCATCTCCTCCACCACCTCGTCGGGACCGGCCAGGGCGGCCAGGGCCGCGGCCTGGGAGGCGGCGGCCGGGTTCCCGGTGGTCTGGCCCTGGAAGCGGAGAATGGCGCTCACCACCGGGGCCGGACCGGTGAGGAAACCGATCCGCCAGCCGGTCATGGAGTGGGACTTGGACACCCCGTTCACGGTGATGGTGCGCGCCTCGGCCTCGGGTCCGAGGGAGGCCGGGCTCACCGGGACCGCGCCGTCGAAGACCAGGCGGTCGTAGATCTCGTCGGACAGGATCAATACATCGTTCCCGAGGCACCATTCCGTCAGCGCCTCGATCTCCGCCCGCTCGTAGACCTGTCCCGAGGGGTTGTTGGGGCTGTTCAGGACCAGCATCCGGGTGGAGGGACCGGCGACCCGGCTGAGGTCGGCGGGGGTGATCTTGAGCCCGTCGGCCGGGACCACCGGACGGGGCACCGCTTCGGCCAGCTTCACCTGCTCCGGGTAGCTCACCCAGTAGGGCACCGGCAGGAGGACCTCGTCGCCCGGGCAGAGGACGGCGGCCATGGCCTCGTAGAGGGCATGCTTGGCTCCGCAGGTGACCACCGTGTTTCCGGCGGTCGCTCCCGCCACACCATTCCGCTCCCGGAAGAACCCGGCCGCGGCCCCGCGAAGCTCCATCGTCCCCCCGGGAGGCGTGTAGCGGGTGGCCCCCGCCTCCACCGCCCGGGCCGCCGCTTCGCGGACGAACGCGGGGGTCGGGAAATCGGGTTGGCCCACTCCGAGGTTCACGATGTCCTCACCCCGGGCCACGCGCTCGGCGACCTTGACGTCGACGGCCAGGGTGAGGGACTCGGCCAGCGAGAGGAGACGCGGTGAGACGTTGATCGGCTTCATGAGCGGAGCTTCTCTTTGAGGGCCTTGACGGCCGCCGCGGGCACGAGCCCGGAAACGTCGCCCCCCAGGCGGGCCACTTCCTTGATCACGCTGGAATTCAGGAACGAGTACTCCGGGCTGGGCATGAAGAACAGGGTTTCGACCTCGGGAACCAGCCGCCGGTTCATGAGCGCCAGCTGGAACTCGTACTCGAAATCGCTCACGAACCGGAGTCCCCGCACGATGGCCGAGGCTCCGTGGTCGCGGGCGAAGTCGGCCAGAAGGCCCTCGAAGGCCATGATCTCCACCCCTTCGATGTCGTCCACCGATTGCCGCCAGAGGTCCAGGCGCTCGTCCAGGCTGAACAGGGTGTCCTTGTGGTAGCCCGCGGCCACCGCCACCACCATCCGGTCGAGCACCTTGCGCGACCGTTTGAGAATGTCCAGATGACCCTGGGTGACCGGATCAAAGGTGCCCGGGAAGATCCCCGTTCTCATCACGCTCCCCTTTCGCTTCCAGGTCCGCCCGCTCGAAGAACGAGAGCGCGGTATCGCCGTACCGGCGCTCCCGGGTTCGAACCCAGGCCGGATGGGCCGGGGATCGCGCCGATTCGTGTTCCAGAACCACCGTCGCGCCGGCCGGCCAGGGAGCCGCCTCGGCCAGAGCGCCCAAGAGCCCCTCTCCCAACCCGCGCCGGTACGGCGGGTCGGCCAGGACCAGATCGAGGGGAAGGATACCCCCCTTCCATGTCCCGGCCGCGAGGGCGTCGCGGGAGAAGACCCGGATCCGGGCGTCCGTCCCTTCGCCGAGCCGCGCCAGGTTACCGCGCAACAGAACGAGGCTCGCCGGATCCTGCTCCACGAAGTCTACCCGGGCCGCCCCCCGGCTGAGGGCCTCGATCCCCAGAGCTCCGGTTCCGGCAAAGCAATCCACGACCCGGGCCCCGGGAAGCCGGGGATCCAGCATGGAAAAGAGCGCTTCCTTCACCCGATCGGCGGTGGGTCGAACCTCGAGACCGGGGAGGGTGGCCAGGCGAAGGCCCCGAAACGCACCCCCGATCACCCGGACCCCGGTGCGGGACGTCCCCCCTCGCGTCATGGTCCTCCCCACAGCCGGGGCGAAGCCCGTTCGGCCCCCTGCCCGATGCGGCCTCCACCCGGGATCTCCCGAAGCGCCCACCCGAAGCGGGTCCGCGGGAGCAACCTAGCTAATCGCATTGAATGATTGAAGTTATCAGAAGGCCGGACGACCGTCAACGCTCCACGCATCAGGACTCGCCCACCGCGGCCAGGATCTCGTCACGGATGTCCTCGGGACGGGTCAACGGGCCGGTATTGAGCGTCACCCGGGCCACCTGAGCGTAGAAGGGGTTTCGGGCGGCGGCCAGGTCCCGGAGCACCTCGACCGGATTCGACCCGGCCAAGAGCGGCCGTCCCCGCCCGCGGGCCAGCCGGCGGGCCGCCTCCTCGGGGGTCACCTGGAGCCAGACCACCAGGAAGGCCTCGGACAACCGGCGGCGGTTCTCCGGCCGCACCACCACCCCTCCGCCGGTCGCCACCACCATGGGAGGTTCCCGGCCGGCCAATCCGGCCAGCACCGCGCTCTCCCGGCGCCGGAAACCCGCCTCACCCTCTTCCGCGAACACCACGGGCACGGAACGCCCCGCCTCCGCCGCCAGGACGAGGTCGGCGTCGTGGAAGGGCCAGGCCAGGGCCGAGGCCACCAGCCGGCCCACCCGGGTCTTTCCCGCCCCCATGAGGCCCACCAGGGCCAGCCGGCGCGGGGTTGGCTGGGCGAACATGGGCCTCATGCTACCCGGATCGACGCCCCGGGGTCCCCCAAAAAGGAAGCGCCGCCGAGCCCTCCAGCACCGGCGGCGCACCCTCAGAATGGGACGTTCAGGCCATCAGTTCCCGCTGTCGGCCGCGAAGGAATTGATGATCCGCGGCGTCACGAAGATCAGGAGCTCGCGCTTCTCCTTGATCTCCGAGGTCCCACGGAAGAGCCCGCCCAGAAGCGGGATGTCCTTCAGGATCGGCACGCCGCGGTTCACGCTGGTGGTGTTGGAGCGGATGAGACCGCCGATGACCGCGGTCTGTCCGTTGTCCACCATCACCCGGGTGTCCGCCTCGCTGGTATTGATGATGACGCCGCCCTGGACGGTGGCCTGGCTGGCCAGATCCGAGACCTCCGGATGGAGGTCCAGGGTGATCCGGTTGTTGTCGTTGATGTGCGGGGTCACCCGCAGCGCGATGCCGATGGTGGTGAGCTGGGTCACCGCGTTGCCGGCCTCGTCGAGTACGATCAACGGAATCTTCTTCCCCACCAGGATCCGCGCCTCGCGGTTGTTCACCGTGGTGATACGGGGGTTGGAGATGATGTTGGCCTTGTTCTGCTGCTCCAGGGCGGAGAGGAGCGCCGAGACCGTCCCCCACGATTTCACCAGGCCGAAGCGGACCGCTCCGCCGGGATCGATCACGGAGTTCGAGCCGGCCGTCCCCTCGGCGGAGGCACCTGCGCTGTTGTGGATGCCGCCGGCGGACCACAGGATTCCCAGGTCGCGGGAGAAGCGGGCGTCCACGTCAACCAGCTTGGCCACGATCTCGACCTGCGGAGTCTGGGAGTCCAGGTGCTGGATCATCTCAACCGCCGACTCCACCCGGGGACCGATGTCGGTCACCACCAGGGAGTTCGTCCGCTGGTCGACGTCGATCATCCCCCGCTTGGTGAGGGATTTCTCCACCGCGCCCTTGAGCTCGTCCGCGTTGGCGTAGACCACCTGGACGATGCGGGTGGTGAGCGGCATCACCTGCTCCATCTGACGGGCGGCGCTTCCCCGGTCGAGATCCTCCTTGCGGAGGTTCTCTTCGGTGTCCACCCGAATGATGCCGTTGTTCTCGCTGTACCAGAGGTGGGCGCTCCGGAGCACCATCTCCAGGGCCTCGCCCCAGGGCACGCTCTCCAGATGGAAGGAGAGGGGCTCCTTCACCTTCTGCTTCACGTCGTAGCCCATGACGATGTTCACGCCCGCGTACTCGGAAATGCTCCGTAGCACGGTGTAGATGTCGGCGCCCTGGATGTCCAGGCTCACCCGCGCCCCGCCCCGGCCGGCGAGACCCTTCGTCTCGGCTTCGCCGAAGCTGGTCACCGTGGGCTCGGTGCGCACGTAGCCGGACGCGTAGTCCGGCCGGGTGGGCATCGCGTACTCGAACTTCTCCTCGGCCGGGGTCAGATCGGCTTTCTTCTCGGCCGCCTCCGGCTGGGCCTCGGGGACCGCCCCCAGGGTCCACTCATCCCCCGACTTGGGCCGGAGGGTGATGAGGAGACCGTCGTCCACCTGCCGCACCTCGGACGTCACCGACTTCTCGAGGTCGATCGCGATCCGGGTCAGGGTGTGCTCGGTGTCACCCTTCCAGATGCTGGCCTCGATCGGGCCGGCCAGGCCTTCGCCCTGGGGCAGGCTTTCCATGCCGATCTGGTCCACCCCGCGGCAATCCACGTAGAGGCGGGCCGGGTCCTTTACGGTGAAGTGACTGAATTCCACGGGCTCATCGAGCGATACGTGGATCCGTGTCACCTCGCCATCGGCGGACACCGACATCCCCGTCAACGTCGCGGCGGCGGACCATCCCGCGAAGATCGCCACTCCGAACAGACAGAGGGCGGCGGTGCGTGCCGCAGCGCTCAACTTACCGTGTCTCATTGTCACCGTCTCCTTCGCTGATATGGATCGTGACGTTGGCCGTCTCTCCGAAGAAATAGTGCTGGACGGTCAGAGTGGTCCGGGTGATGTCGATCACCTTGCCGTTCACGACCCGGTCGCCCACCCTCATGGTATGGACGTTGTTCCGCTTGTCCTGCACCACCGCGAACTTGTCGTTCTCACCCCAGACCACCCCAACCAGGGTCATCTCTCCCACGTCCAGGAGTTCACCCTCGCCGGTGCTGGCGAACTTCCCCTTCAGGAGGGAGGCGAAAGGGTCGCGCCGGGCGAAGCTGGAGTAGAAGTAGTGCTCCCGGCTGATCAGGAGATCGTCGCCGGGCGGCGTGGGCGCGGTCACCGACGGTTTCCCGGCGGTTCCGGCCGCGTCCGACGCCGGCGGCGCCGCAAAGACGGTGCCGGCGGCCAGACACACCCCGACCACAGTCAAAGCGCCTCGAAGTTGCCTAGCCCACATGCTTCTTCTCTCCTTTCCCCGCCGTCTCCGCGCTCTTGTCCGAAGCCTCGGAGGCCGGGGCGGGAGGGTTGGGGTTCAAGGTGTAGGCGGTGGCCATGAAATGCGCCTCCACCGTCTGATCGTTCGGCGCCTTGTCGTCCGGGTTGGTGACCAGGGACAGATTGGACACGTTCACGATCCGCTCCAGGTTGGCGACCTCGGCCAGGAACGCGCCGACCTGGTGGTAGCCCCCCGCCACCTTCACGTCCACCGGGTTCTCGTTGTAGATGTCGCCGGAGACCTGGGGCTTGGGCTTGAAGAGAAGGAACTCGACCCCCGCCTGCTGGCCGACCAGGGTGACTTTGCGCAGGAGCTCGGCCACTTCCTTGTCCTCGGGGAGGAGTTGGGACGCCACGTCCCACCGCTTGTTCAGGATCTGGTACTGCCGCTCGACCTCGGCCAGGTTGTTCAGGGTCTGGCGGGCCTTGCTGAGGTCGGAGGAGAGCTGGCGGTAGTCCGCTTCCAGCTCCGATCGCTCCGCCGCCACCGCCCGGTGACCGAACGGGAGGAACGTGCTGAAGAAGTAGAGGTACAGGATCGCCGCCGCTCCGATACCGAAGAGGAGGATTCGCTGGGTTTTCTTGTCCCGGAAGTCCATGGCCTAGTTCTCCTCCTCTCGGGCGACCGGCGCGATCGCCTCCGCGCTGAAGTCATCGGGGAGCTCGTCAGGGGTGAGAGTCGCCGAGACCGCGAACTTCACCACCGTCCGTCCATCGATCTCGCCCCGTTCGGCGGTGGCCAGATCCACCCCGGTGAACATGGATGAGCGCTCGAGGCGCTTCATGTAGTCGGCGACGATCAGGTTGGAGAAGGTGATCCCGTTCACCGTCACCCGGCCCGTTCCCTGCTGGTTGACGTTGGTCAACCACATGTACTTGGGGACCTCGCGACTCATGTCGTCCATCACCCGTACCGAGAGGAACCTGCCCTCGTCGAGCTGGCGAATGACGTCGAGCCGGCGTTCCAGCTCCTCGCGCTGGGCGGTGAGCTTCTTGACTCGGTCCACCTGGGGCTGGATGGCACGCACTTCCTCGCGCAGATCGCCGACGTCGCTCCGGAGTGCCGCGACCTTGGCATGCTCCAGAGCCGCGGTGACCCCGACGATGGCCGCCACCGCCACCAGCGCAGCCAGCGGAGCCAAGGACGCCGCCTTGGGGAAGGCGAACGTGCGCGTGCTGACGCGTTCTTCCTTGGGAAGCAGATTAATCCGGATCATCGGTCATCGACCTTTCTCAGGGCGAGTCCCAAGCCTACCGACAGGCTCGGGGCCACTTCCTCGGGCCTCTTGTCTCCGAACAGGGACGGGTCGAACTGGATTCTTCGAAGCGGATCGGCGATCTCCACCGGGGCCTGATGACGCTCGGAGAGGAACTGCAGGAGCCCCGGGATCCGAACCCCGCCGCCGGTGATGAGAATCCGACTCAGCGGCTCGGTCTCACCCGAGGTCTGGAGGTAGAGGATCGACCGCTCGATCCCCATGGCCAGCTCCTCCGCGGTGGCGCGAACGGCCTGATCCAGGTCGAACTCGACCTGCTCCTCGCCCTCGCACCGCGGCCTCTGCTTCGGCCTGGCTGAGGTTGAAGGTCTTCTGGACCGCGTCCACGAAGTTGGTGCCACCGACGCTCAGGTCCTGGGTGTAGAGCGGAATTCCGTTCTTCACGATGTTGATGTTGGAGATCTCGGAACCGATGTCGACCATGGCCACGACTTCCTCCGGAGCGAAGTCGTAGTTCAGGCTCAACACGTTCTGGACCGCGAACGCGTCCACGTCCAGGACCAGGGGCGAGAGCCCCGCCTCGCGGACGAGGTCGGCGTAGGAGACCAGCATCTCGCGCTTGGCCGCCACCAGGAGCACTTCCATGTGCTTCGGGTCCGAGCTCCCGTCGAGGATCTGGAAGTCCAGGCACACTTCGTTGATGTCGTAGGGGACGTGCTGCTCCGCCTCCCAGTTGATGGCTTCGCGGGCATCCTCGGGGGTCATCCGGTCCATCTGGATCTTCTTCACGATGACCGCGCGTCCCGATACCGCGGAGGCCACGTTTCGAATCTTGATGCGTTTGGACTCGAACAGGTTCTGGATGGTCTCGACCACCAGCTGACGGTCCATGATCTCGCCGTCCACGATGGCTTCAGGGAGGAGTTCGGCGATGCCGAAGTCCTTGAGCCGGACCTCGCTCCCGACTTGCTCCACCTGGACGAACTTGACCGAGCTGGATCCGATGTCCAGACCGACCATGGGTTTCTGCCGATTGAAAAGCATGTTGGTCACCAGCCCTCTTGTGGTCCCGAGATGCCGTGCGCGCCGGTCGCGCCCCCGGCCCACCCGGATGCCGCCTGGTCGGAGGTCCCGCCCGCGGTCGGTCACCCGTCGTCTTATCGTCGATCCGGCCTGGATCCTTGACCGGTTCCCCGTGGCCCCTGATCCTTACCGCCTCCGGCCACGAGCCGGCCGGTGGTGATCTCATCGGATCGGGCCGGGCGCCGACGTCCCGTGCAACCTGCATGGCAGCCGGGAAGAACGCCCCGCGGTTCCGAGTCCCCTCTCCAGGGTTCTGCTCTGAACAATCGGATTGAGGTATGGAAGCTTTAGGAAAAAGCGCGCGTCGGACCTGCACCCTGCATGCCCTGGGCTATCTCGCCCTGGCCCTGATTCTGGGGCTCCTGGCCGTCCGGGAGACCCGTGGGGCCTGCGGCGGGGAGCTGGTCCCCCCCCTGGACGACACCTACATCTACCTCCAGTACGCCCGCGCGGCGGCGGCGGGGCACCCCTTCGAGTACCAGCCGGGAGCCCCCCCCACCCGGGGGGCCACCAGCCTGCTCTATCCCTTCCTCCTGGCCCCCTGGGCCCGGATCCTGGACCGGGAGGCCCTGGTCTGGGCGGCCTGGGGCCTGGGGGTCCTCTGCTGGGCCCTGACCGCCCTCGCCGTCGACCGCTGGGCGGACCTCCGGCTGGGACGGGGCGCGGGCCTCGCCGCCGGACTCCTGACCCTCGTTTCCGGCCACGTCCTGTGGGGTGCGGTGAGCGGCATGGACATCGCGCTCTACGGCCTGGCCCTGGCCGGGGCGGTGGCCGCGGTTCCCTGGTACCAGGACGCCCCGGACCCCCGCAGCGGTGGGCGCCGCCTGGCCGCGCTCTTCGCCTGGCTCCTCTTCACCGGCCTCGCCCGCCCCGAGGGCATGCTCATCGCCGGGGTGATCGCGGTGGCGGTGGCCCTGGCCCGAAGCGCCCCGAACTCCGCCCGCGCCCGGTGGGCGCTGATCCTCGCCCCCACCCTGGCCGCGGCCATCACCTTCGGGGTGGACCTGGCCGCCCTCGGGCATGCGGGCTCCAATACCCTGGCCGCGAAGGCGGTGTGGAGCGAGCAGCGGCCCGACGTGCGCCTCGCCATCTTCCGGCGCCTCCCCTGGGTGTTCGGGCAGATCGTGATGCCGCTCTTCACCGATTTCGGCTCCGGCGCCTTCCGATTCGGGACGGCCTGGGTGCTCAAGGGGCTCCTGATCGCGGGGGCCGCGGCCGGGGTGATCTTCGGGCTCTTCGCCCGGCGCCGAGGCCTCGCCGGACGGGTCCTGGTGCTGGTGCTCATGGCCGGCCTCCTCGCCGGGCTCATCCCCGCCGGCTTCAACTCCCATCACCACCGCTACCAGATTCCCTACCTGCCGCTCTTTCTCCTGCTGGTGACCGCGGGGTGGTGGCGCCTCGTTCCCCGCCGGATCCCGACCGGGCTCAGGATCCTTCCCCCGGCGCTGATCGCGCTCCTGCTCCTTCCCGGCCTCCACCGTTACGTCCAGCTCACCGCCCTGAACGCGGGGAACATCCACGATCAGCAGGTGGCGATGGGACGGTGGATCGACGCCAACCTTCCCGCCGACGCGGTGGTGGGGATCAACGACGCGGGGGCCATCGCCTACTACGGGAAGCGGCGGGTGGTGGACCTGGTGGGCCTGGTCACCAACGGCTCGGCGCTGGCCGGCCGCGCCGGACAGGCCTCGCTCTTCGAGTGGTTGAGCGACCTCCCCGAAGCGGCGCGCCCCGACTACTTCGCGGTCTTCCCCACCTGGTTCCCCTATATCCGCCACACCAGCCTCCTGGGAACGCGCCTCACGCACTTCACCCTCCTCAACAACACCATCAGCGGGGCGGAGACCATGGGGCTATACCGGGCGGAGTGGAGCGCCGCCGATCGGAGCGACCAGCTCCTGGAGCAGAGCGAGCTGGTGAGCACGTGGGGGTTCCGGGTATCCGACGACGTCGATCCGGCGGACCTGGAGAGCGAAGAGGCCCACGACTACCGGGCCTTCGACACCTGGCGGGACACCCTGCGCGAGTTTCCCCTCGCCGGCGACGAGCGGGTCACGGTGATCGACGGCGGCCGTCAACCCGAGCGCGGGGAGCGGTTCATCCTGCGCGCGGTTCCCCACCGGCCGGGGGTGTTGATCCTGCGCACGGAGTCCTTCCGCGACTTCCGGATCGGCGTTCGGGTGAACGGGATGGATCAGGGCGTCTGGACGATCCCCCGCGCCCCGCAGGTGTGGACCGAGGCCATGTTCCAGCTCCCCGACTCGGTGTTCACCGGGAACTCGGCTTCGTTCGAGATGAGGTCCCTGGGGGACCCGGAATCCTCCTACGCCTCGTTCCACTACTGGCTCCTGCAATAGCCGGCCCGGCGCGCTCCCGGGAAAGCCGCCGGACCCGGAACAAGGGCCCCGCCGGCGCCGCCGTGAAGAGATCCTGGAGCTCGGGCTCGAGCTCGGTGGTGAATACCGGGCGCTCGTCCAGGAAGCGCTCGAAGATCGCGCCGCGGAGAATCGGGCGGGAGAGCCCGACCGGAGGCAGGGGGAGGTCCGGGTAGCGGTCCCGGAGGGACTTCCGGTACCACGGCCAGTCGAGAAGGTTGTCGTAGAGGACCACCACATCGGGGCGGGGATCCAGCACGGTGACCGCGTACCAGAGCGAGAAGGTACGGCCGTCGCCGTGGGAGAGCACCAGGGCGTCGGGAGGGAGGATCGCGGCGGACTGCCTCGCGTATTCGTATCCCGACCGGTCGGCGCGGGCGTCGGCCAGGGGCGCGGTCCGGACCCCCTGGGCGGCCACGATGGCCGCCAGGGCGCCCAGGGTCGCCCCCGCCGGGACCAGGGCCAGCCTTCCCCCGCGACGGGCGGCGCCGAGGCCCGCGGCGAGCATCCAACCCCCTCCCGCCCCCGCGGCCAGGGCCAGGGCGAGGACGGCGGGCAGATGATAGGCGGCGGAATCGGGAATGGCGTAGGCGGCGGCGGTGAAGGTGGTGCCGACGTAGAGAAGCGTCAGGGCCGCTGCCTCCCGCGGAGCCTTCCGAACCAGGACGGCCAGACCGGCCAGAGCCAGGACCACGCCCCCCCAGCCCAGCTGCTCCACCGGCCCCTTGATCGCGGCGTCGGCCCACCGGGCCAGGGCCGGTCCCGTGCCCTCGGCGAAGAGGTTCCCGCGGTACGGGGTCCCCGAAATCGACCACCACAGGTTGCGAAGGGTCGCCGGATCCCCCCAATCCATGGCGGGGCGGCTCCGGGCGCGAATCAACGGCACCAGGTAGAGGCTCAAGGGTGCAGTCAGGCACGCGAGCACCCTGAGGTTCGGCTTGAATCGCCGGGTGAGGACCAGGTAGGCGGCGATCACCAGCAGGAACGGGATCGTCTGGAGATGGTGGGCCAGCCCCAGGCCCAGGATCCAGGCGGCGAGGAGGCTTCGGCGGGTCCCCCCCGCCCAGACCAGGGCCAGGGCCGAGGCGACAAGGGCGAGGTGGAGCGGGTAGACCTCGCCGATCACCGACTGCCGCCACCAGGTGAGGGACACCGCGAAGAGCGCGGCGCCGAGGAGACCGGTCGCCTCGGCCAGGGTTCCGTCCCCGGGCCGGAGCCGGGCGGCCAGGGCCCGTCCCGCCGCGGCCACCGCCACCACCGCCCCGATCGCCGCCAGCAGGGTGACCACGTTGAGGGCGGAGACCGGAGGAGGGACCAGGATCGAGACCGCCCGGACCAGGAGGGTCAGGAGGGGGTACCCGGAGGGATGGGCCACGCCAAGGGTTCTCCCGACCGCCTCCAGCTCCGGGCCGTCCTCCCCCGCGTGGGCCCAGGTGATGACCGGGGACCAGGTGGGAAGATAGAGGGCCAGGGCGAACGCGGCGGGAACCAGCACCTGGAGCGCGCGCTTCACGGACCGGGACACGTCATGAACCTCCCGGTCTGGTGTCGGCAGCCCCGCGGCCGGGCTTGACCCGGGCCCCCCCGGGAACGGAAAGGCCCTCCCCGGGGGGAGGGCCCTCCTGTCTCGTTGAACCGCCTCGAGGGAAGAGCGGCCGCGCGTCCGAGGACCGGGCTGCGTACCTGCGGCCGCGGTCTACAGCTCGTGCCAGCTCGCCACCACGTAGGGGGAGAGCATGGCCAGCTTGGCCAGGGCCGCGCTCGAGTACTTGATGTCGGCGTTCCCGCCCACGGTCTGGTCGGTGATTCCGCCCTGGACCAGGACCGAGCCGTAGATGTGGGTCCCGGCGCCGCCGCCGGAGAAGGTGATGTCTCCGAGGACGATCACCATGCCGTACCAGGTCATCTGCCCGGTGCAGGTCAAGTCGCCGTCGATGACCAGGATGCCGCCGCCCACCATCTGGCCGGCGACGTGGATGTCCCCGGTGCAGTGGACGACGTGGTAGTCGTTGTAGTCGCCGTAGCTCACGTTGGAGTAGGTGCCGCTCCCGATGGTGATGTCGGCCATGGCTCCGAACTGGTCGGCCATGGCCTGGAGATCGAGGTCGACGCTGGACGCAGTCACCGAGGGCTCGGCCCCCGAACCTTCGACGTTGTTCTGCTGGTTTCCCTTGAGCGCGCCGGCGATGTTGTTGGGATCCTTGGTGGTCATGATCCCCGGCACGTCGGGATTGCCGGCGATCCGGCTGTCGGTGTCCGGGTCCCAGTCCTCCCCGCTCACCAGGAATGACACCCCGTTGAACTTGAAGTTGTCGTCCTCGGTGTAGATGGCCGCGTCGACCGCCTCGATCGGGTATTTCACCGCATCGACTTCGACCGTGCGGTTGGCCGACCCCTGGGCTCCGTGGGAAGTCACGACGAGGACCGGAACCCCCCGGACGAGGTTCAGCCGGGGCGGGGTGGTCACGTCGCTGTCGTGGTCGCCGAACAGGACCACCTGGTTGGTCGCGTTGAGCTTGTAGCGGATCTTGATCCAGTCGTAGTCGATGGCATCGTTCCCGGCCTGCTTGGACGCGACCTCGGGGTAGCGTTCGCCGGCCTCGTCGACCTGGCCGTCCCCGTCGTTGTCCAGGCCGTCGGTCCCGGTGGCCGCGTAGTCGGGGTCCAGGGCGGCGTCACCGTTGGCCGCCACCACGTAGGCCCCCCAGCCGGGCTCGGTGGACCAGGCGCCCTGGGCCTGGCCGATGTAGTTGGTGGAATCGGTCATGTTGCTCATGCGCGCCAGGGCCTCTCCGTAGCCCGCTTCGGCGTTGTAGAGGGCCTGGGTGGAGCGCATGTCATGGCCGGAGATCTGGGTCTCGGTCTTGGTTTGAGCCAGGAACAAGGTGCCCACCATGGTGAGCACCAGGAGCACCAACAGGCTGATCACCATGGCGCTTCCACGTTGGTCGTTTCGCGGTTCGATCCCTCGCATGCTTCACGCTCCTAGGGAGTGAGGGTCCAGACGTAAGGGTTCAGATAGATCACGATCTCGCCGCTGGTGGAGTTCACCGCGGTCCCGCAGATGATGTCGTTCAGGGGATCGTTGTAGGGGTCGTTTCGCGAAGCCTCGACCTTCTGGATGGCCACCGCGTTCACCACCCCGCCGGTGTTGGCGTCGGCCCAGGACTCGTTGGATGGAATGATGCCGCTCGGCTGGGACGCCGAGGGATCGCAGAACCAGGCCTGCACCGAGCGGGCCGCGGTTCCGGCGGCGATGTCCGGTGAGCTGTTCCCGAAGTCGAGCTGGCCCACCGCCACCGAGAGCACCGCGTCGTCGGCCGCGGCATAGTCCGAGAGGGACATGACCCCGCTCCCGTTGTTGAGCCAGAGCTCGACCTCTCCCTTGTGGTTGTTGGTCTGGGTCCCGCTCACCAGGTCGGGGTAGAAGTCCGCGTTCATGTTCCCCACCGCCAGGGAGTTCACCCGGCCCCGGGAGGTCCAGGGACCCCGGGGGTTGAAGGCTCCGGCATGGTTGTTGAGCCAGACCTGAACGTCACCGTTCTTGTTGTTGCTGGAGGTGACGGTCCCCGCGGCGATGTCCGCCCAGCCGTCGGAGTCGAAGTCGCCGGTCACCACGGTGAGCACTTCGCCGGAGGCATTCAGAACCGTGGACGGGGTGAACCCGCCGGCGCCGTTGTTGAGCCAGATCTCGACCTTTCCGGCCTGGGCCCCGGTCCGGGTGCCCAGGATCACGTCGTAGTCGCCGTCCAGGTCCAGGTCGGCGAGAGCGATCGCGTTCCCCTTGCCGCTTCCGTTGGAGTAGAAGCCGTTGGCCGAGGTGGTGGGGTTTCCGGCCCCGATCCAGCCCTCGTGGACGGTCGCCTGGTTCAGCCAGGTTTCGAACCCGCCGGACACGTCGCTCACCGAGACCCCGGCCACCAGGTCGGTGTACTTGGCCACGCTTCCGTCGATGTTCCCGGCGACCAGGCTGTTGATGTCGCGGGAGCTGTTTCCCCAGTAGTTGGGCGTCGAGTTGTAGAGCCGGTCCCCGGAGTACTTGTCTGGGTATCCTTCGAACCACACCGGAAGGTTGTTGGTGCCGCCGGTCGAGGTTCCCACCGCGAGGTCCCAGTCGTGCTGGTGGTCGGTGGTCACCGCGGACCCTTCCTGGGAATCGGCCTCGTGGAAGTCGGCCACCACCAGGCTCAGCACCTTCTCGGTGGGAATGCGGATGGGCGGTTCCTGGGGAGGCAGGGTGGTGGTGGTCGCGGTCCCGGTGCCGGTCCCGGTGCCGGTCCCGGTGCCGGTACCGGTGCCGGTCCCGGTGCCGGTCCCGGTGCCCGTCCCGGTGCCGGCGCTGGCGATCGCGCCTCCGAAGCCGAGCCCCAGGTTCCGGGGGAAGATGGTGCCGCTGACCCGGACCTGCTGGAACTGGTGGGTCTCGGGGTCACGCTGCGAGGTTTCGGTCACCACCCGCACCTGGACCGACCGGACCTCGGGTTCGAGTCCCGATCCGGCGGGCTTCCCCAGGGCGGAGTCGGCCACGGTTTTTCCGTAGGTCGCGCCGGAGGGGTCGTCGCCGCTCCCCACGAGCGAGGTGCCGTCGCCGGCGAAGAAGTCGAACAGGGGAACGTTCCAACCCGAGTGGTTGGCGGTGCGCTGGGTCACCCCGTAGGCCACCACGTCGCCCTTCCCCGCTCCGGGGTTGGCCAGGGAGTCGCTCACGCTGGAGATGATCCGCCGGATGACGAAGTCGTCGGGGTTCACGGTCTCGGCGACCATGGCGTCGCTCTGGTCGGCGTCCACGAAGTAGGTGACCCGTTCCCCGGGGTCCACCACGCCGTCGGCGTTCTGGTCCACCACGAAGGTCACCCGGTACTGGCTGGCCGTCTCGATGGGCGGGTTGTCGTCGCTGGAGATGCCGTAGCCGGCCTGCCGGAGGTCCCGGAGGATGACGTCCAGGGCGGCGCGGGCGTTCTGCTGTGCCTCGGCCACACTGGAGCCCACCGATTCGCTGTGGGTGGTGTGAACCAGGATCTGGTAGATGGCCACCCCGATGATGGCGAACACCACCAGGGCCACCATCAGCTCGAGCAGGGTGAAGCCTCGGGGGTGGCGGGCGCGGGAGCGTTTCCTGGAGACCATGGTGATGACTCCTTCCCTAACGACGTGCGGTCACGTAGGTGGTCAACCGGGCCGACCGGGTGCCGCTCAAATGCGGCCAGGTTGCGGTCATGTCGATGCGCTTGCTGCCCGGCACCGGATCGTCGTCGGTGACCGTCCAATTCATGGTGTACCGGCCGGCGGTCTCGGTGTAGGTGCCGGCGGTGAGGGCGGGCGAGGAGAACGAGCTCACCTTGAGCTCGTCCATGCGCTGCTGCGCGGATTGCACGGCGATGGTGCGCACCCGGGCCTCGCTGATCCCCGCCATCCCCAGAGGGATGAGCTGGGCGATGGCCAGGAGGCCGATGCCCAGGAAGGTCAGGGCGATCATCACCTCGATCAGGCTGAACCCTTCCCGGTTCGACCCGAGCCGATGCCGTCGAAATTTCCGCATGACGATCTCCCTCAATGCAGGCGGACCTGCCCGGTGGGCGACAGGACCGAAAGAGTTACCGATCCGTTCTTGGCGTTGGAGAGAACCATCGATCCCGATTCGGAGGCGCTCCCGTTGGCGTTGAAGGTCAGGGTCGTGCCGCCGAACGGATCGCCGGTGTCGTTGGCCAGGTCGATGCCGTCGGGAAGGGTGAACGGACCCAGAATCGGTTCGCCCCCCTGGACGATCCCGTCGCCGTTGGTGTCGGAGACGATGGTGTAGGTTTTGGCGACGGTGTCCCAGGACACGATCTGGGGCACTTCCTGGGCCACCGCGGTCTGACGGGCCAACCGGAGCCGTCCCGCGAACTCCGAGCCGGCGTTGTCCAGGGTGCTGGAAGCCAGGTACCGGGTGAACGCGGGGACGCTCGCGGCCAGGGTGATGCCCAGAATCAGGAGCACCACCAGAATCTCGACCATCGAGAAGCCGGCCTCCCGGCTCGGCGTACGCATAGGGACCTCCCGGAGTCATGGATCTCCGCACAGGGTTTGCCGCCCCCTTAGCAGGCAAGACCAGTGCCATCGATCGGGTTCGAGCGACCTACCCACCAACCGTCTCAAAGAGCGAGGGTTAGACCCACGGTGAATCAATGGGTTAGGTCACCCGGAGCGCAGTCTGCGCGGTCCGACCGTGAAATCCGCAACCCAGACTTCGGCGTCCGGGGGGAGGGTCTTGATGGAAGGCGGGACGAGTGGGGAGAGGGACGAGGTCATTTGGCGCAACCGCGGCCCGTCTCAGCCGGTCGCCGCGGTCCCGGAAACGGCGCCGGAAAGGCCCGGAGCGGCCTCGGCGTCCTCTCCCCTATCGCCGGGAGAAGGCGAGGTACCAGTGGATGATCTGGGGGCCCCAGACGTAGACCAGGAGGCCCACCGGAGCCAGGAAGGTGCCGAAGGGAAGCGCGGTGCGTCGTCCCCCCCGCCCCCGGGCCATCATCGCCACCCCGGTGACCGTGCCCAGGAACGAGGCCCCGAACACGGTGAGGATGAGTCCCGGCCAGCCCAGGAACGCCCCCAGCATGGCCGCGAGCTTGACGTCGCCCCCACCCATGCCGTCGATCCCGGTGGCGCGGCGGTAGGCCCAGCCGAGCCCCCAGAGGAGCGCGAAGCCCAGGGCGGCGCCGATCACCGCGCTCGGCACGGTGACCGGGGTCACCAGGGCGGCCAGAATCCCCAGGGGGATACCGGGAAGGGTGATGGCGTCGGGGATGATGCGGGCGTCGAAGTCGATCAGGGTGACCGCGATCATGGCCGCGGCGAAGTAGAGCGCGGGAAGAAGCTCCCACCGGAGCCCGTAGCGCCAGCCCAGGCCGAGGAACACCGCGGCGGTGAGCGCCTCCACCACCGGGTAGCGCGGAGAGATGGCGCTCCGGCAGCTCCGGCACTTTCCCCCGAGCCAGAGCCAGGCCAGGACGGGGACGTTGTCGTAGGGGGCGATCCTCTTCCCGCAGCTCGGGCAGGCGGAAGGGGGGGAAACCACCGAGAGCCCCCGCGGGATGCGGTAGACACAGACGTTCAGGAACGAACCCAGGACCGCACCGAAGAGACCGGTGGCGGCCAGGACGAACCAGATCGGATACATGGCGAGGGTCACCGGTCGGTTCCCAAGGTGTCCGGGCTCTCCTTCGCGCCGGGCTTCGCGCCGGGGTTCGCGGCGCCCGTCCCGGCGTCCCGCCCCGCGATCCTGGCCTCGATCTCCCCGGCCCGCTCGAGGGCCAGATCCCGGAGCTTGGGGTTGTCGGTGCGCTGGGCCATTTCCTTCCAGAGCAGGGCCGAGGTCTCGAGCTCTCCGGCCTTCTGCGCCACGTAGGCCGCGAACCGGGTCGTGTACTCCGGGGCCCCGGGCTTGACCGCGGCGGCCTGGAAGTAGCGCGTCGCCTCGGCGTAGCGGTTCCAGAAGATGTAGTTCTCGAATCCGGTCTCGAACAGGATCCGCCAGGAATCGGGGTTCGCCCGCCGGGCCTTGGCCAGGAGATCCATCCCTTCCGCCGGGCGTCCGCCCTCGGAGTGGAGGACGAAGGACCCGAAGATGTAGGGCTCCTCGAAGTGAGGATCCAGATCCGTGACCACGTCACAGAGATGATACATGTAGTCGAACTCCTGGTCCCCCCGCTTGTGCTCGCCATAGTACTGGACGGTGCGCAGCCAGGCCATCGTGGAGGCGGCCTGGTCGTACCCGAGAGCGGCCTCCTTCAGGAACTGTCCGTTGGGATAGTAGAGGAGCTCCTGCCCGTGCGCGCGGTCGGCCTCGGCCCGGGGCGACACCGTCACCGCCAGGCCCCAGAGAACGGCGGCCAGGGCGAGCCCCGCCGCGGCGGGCCGGAACCTCATCGGAATTCCCTCCGGGAGAAGATCACCGAGGCCACGGCGAGGAGACTGGCGCTGTAGAGCACCGCGTAGATCGCCGCCGCCGCCACCCGGCCCGGATCGGGGAGAATGCCGTAGGCGGCCTCGGCCCGGAGATTGAAGAGGCTCAGATGGGGAAGGATGAAGTAGACCCCTTTGGCCGCCCCGGCCAGGATCACGGACGGGGCCCGGTCGGCGAACCGGAGAAGATCCCCCGCGAAATGCCCGAACACGAACACGGCCAGGGTGAAGACGCCGGAGAGCGCCGGCGAGACGAAGGACGAGAACGCCACCACCACCGCGGTCATGACCGTGAGCTCCCCGAGGGTGAACCCGGCCGCGACCAGGACCGCCGGGGTCACCGTCCGGTCCCGGATCCAGATCACCGCCACCAGGAGCGCGACCATCTGGACGAACACCACCACCACCATCCCCAGCATGCCGAGGTATTTTCCCACCAGGAATTCCGGGCGGTGGAGCGGCTTGGCCAGGACGGTGAGGACCGTCCGGCGCTCGATCTCCTTCTGCACCAGGCCCGCCCCCACCAGGATGATGAGGAGCGCCCCCACCAACGAGATCGCGGCCAGACCGAGGTCGCGGGTGACCCGGCCACCCTCCCCCATGGAGAGCGGACTCAGGACGAAGGCGCCGCCCACCACCACCACCGCGTAGAGAATGAGGATCCAGTGGACCCGGTCCCGCAGGGCCTCTCGAAAGGTGTTCCGGGCGATGGCCAGGGTCCTCATGCCGCGCCCCTCCTCTCGTGATGCCCCGGGTCCGCGGGGGGAGCGGGTTCCCGGATCTCGGCCAGGAACACGTCCTCCAGGGAGGCGTGCATCGGCCGGACGGCCAGGAGGGCCGCTCCCGAGCGGATCACCTGCTGGACCCGCTCCTCCATCTCCACCCGGCCCGGGGCGGTCACCACCGTCCGGTCGCCGGTCTTCCGGGCGATCCCTTCCGCGGACCAGCTCTGCCAGAGCGAGGCGGGAAGGTCCCGCGCCTCGATCTCGAAATCGGCCTGGTCGCTCCTCACCAGGTCCCGGACCGAGCCGGTCCGGCGGAGGACGCCCTCCACCAGGATCCCCACCCGATCGCAGACCGCCTCCACGTCGGGAAGCACGTGGGAGGAGAAGATCACCGTCTTTCCCCGCGCCTTGAGCTCCAGGATGAGATCGTGCACCTGGCGCCGGCCCACCGGATCGAGCCCGGACATCGGCTCGTCCAGGATCACCAGCTCCGGATCATGAAGGATGGCCTGGGCCAGACCCACCCGCTGGAGCATCCCCTTGGAGAACTTCCGGAGCCGGCGGTTCTCGCCCGGGTCGAGCCCCACCCGGGCGAGGGTCCCCTCGATCCGGTCCCGCCGGCCGGCCCGGGGCATGGAGGTGAGCTCGGCGCAGGTGTCCAGGAATTCCCGGGCGGTCAGGTAGTCGTAGAAGTAGGGGTTTTCGGGCAGAAATCCGAGGCGCCGGCGCGTGGCCACGTCCCCGAGCTTCTTGCCCAGCAGGGTACCCAGCCCGGAGGTGGGCGGGAGGAGACCGAGCATGATCTTGAGGGTGGTGGACTTCCCCGCCCCGTTGGGACCGAGGAGACCGAAGATCTCCCCCGGGGCCACCGAGAAGGTCACGTCCCGGAGGGCAACGATCCGCCGCCCCCAGGAATCGCGATAGGTCTTGGCCAGCCGGGCCACGGAGATCGCCGCGGCCCGGGCCGGCGCGGTGTGTATGGAGAGCGCGGGCATGGGCATGTATCCTCCCCCTTCGAGACGAGCGTCACCGGATGGGTTATCGGCTGATCTCAGCCGGAACTTGACCCGGGCGCCGATCGCTCCGCCGGTTCCCGCCGCCCGCCGGGCAAAGAGAAGCGGCGGGACCCGATGGGCCCCGCCGCCGCTTCGAACGATCAGGTCAGGACTAGGAACCGTTGGTGAGCTGCAGGCTCAGAAGCGCGCTCTTCCCATAACCCTGGATCACGTACTGGGTCGTGGTGGCGGTGCTGAACCCGACCTCGCCCTGGGCCGCCGGGGCGGCACCCCAGCTGACCGCGGTGGCGGCGCCGGTGAAGGGGTTGTTCGGATACACGCCGTTGGCGCAGAGATCCACAACGGTGTCGCCGTTGGGGGTGGCGTCGGCGGCCGCGGTCGGATACACGCCGTTGCTCTGGACCGCGAAGTCCTCGGTCGCGAGCTGGATGGTGTGCATGTTGGCCTTCACGCTGCCCTCACGGGCACGGTCCTGCATGGAGATGAAGTTCGGGATGGCGATGGCCGCCAGGATCCCGATGATGACCACGACGATCATCAGCTCGATCAGGGTGAAACCCTTGGAATTCCGAAGCATGGATTTGACCTCCTGAAGCAGACTTTGTGAACCGGGTGGTTGACTCTGTCTGGGTTTTTCGGCTTCCGAGCGACCTACTTGAGCTCGAAACCAGTGACGGCACCAGGTAATTGCACTCGCTGTGCCAAGCGTCACGGTCCGAATTTCTTTTTTTCAATTCGTTGTCCGGTCGACGGTTGCGGAACCTCAAACCCGGGCTCGTCCGCCGCCGGACGCCCCGGGGGCCCGTCTTTTCGTGCGTCGTGCATCCCGCGCATGCCGGTTGCATGATCGTGCAGGGTGCATGCGAGCGTCCGGCTCACATGCAAAGGCGCCCCGGAAGGGTCTTCCGGGGCGCCGAATCGATGGAGCGATGGAGCGATCGGCCCGGCTAGGCGGCCGCGTCCAGGATCTCGTCGTCTCCCTCGTGATCCGCCCCTTCCGCGATCAGGCCCTGGGCCTTGTAGGCCTGGAGCTTCCGGTAGAGAGTGGAGGCGTTGATCCCCAGGATGTCCGAGGCCCGCTTCTTCTGCCAGCCGGTGTGCTCCAGCACCTTGAGGATGTACTCCCGTTCCAGTTCCTCGAGGGTGAAGTCGGGCTGGTCGATCACCAGGCTCCCCCGGGTGGCGTCCCCACGCACCACCTTCTCCGGAAGGTCCTCCACGTCGATCTCGTCCGACTCGGAGAGGATCACCGCCCGCTCGATCACGTTCTCCAGCTCACGGACGTTCCCGGGCCAGTTGTACCGGCCCAGAACCTCCAGGCACTGCTTGCTGAGGCGCTTCAGGCCGTTGGGGCCCGGGAACCGCCGGAGAAAGTGGTCGGCCAGGATCGGGATGTCGTCCAGCCGCTGGCGGAGCGACGGCAGGCGGAGCGGGATCACGTTCAAACGGTAGTAGAGGTCGGTGCGGAACCGGCCCTCGCGGACGTCCCGCTCCAGGTCGGAATTGGTCGCGGCCACCAGGCGCACGTCGATCTTGATCGGCTTGGTTCCGCCCACCGGTATGATCTCCCGCTCCTGGAGCGCGCGCAGGAGCTTCACCTGCGTGGCCGGCTGCGTCTCCCCCACCTCGTCCAGGAAGAACGTGCCTCCCTCCGCCACCTGGAAGAGCCCCAACTGGTCGCGCACCGCACCGGTGAAGGACCCCTTGACGTGCCCGAAGAGATTGGACTCCAGGAGATCCTTGGGCAGGGCCCCGCAATTGATGGAGACGAAGGACCCGCCGGAGCGGCGGCTCCGGTAGTGGATTTCCCGGGCGATCAGCTCCTTCCCGGTGCCGGATTCGCCGGAGATGAGGATGGTGGAGTCGGTCTCGGCCACCTTGTCCACCATCTTGAACACCTGCATCATCTGGTCCGACTTCCCGATGATCTCCTTGGTGGCGTGGCTCTTCTTGAGCTGGCGCTTGAGGTACGAGTTCTCCGAACGGACCTTCCGCATCTCCAGGGCGTTTCGCACCGCCAGCTTGATCTCGTCGTTCTTGGCGTGCTTCTCCATGTACTGGAACGCCCCCAGGTTCAAGGCATCGATGGCCGACTTCTGGGACGCGTAGGCGGTCATGATGATCACCGGAAGGCTCTCGTCCTGCTGCTTGAGGCTTTCCAGGAGCGCCAACCCGTCCATACCGGGCATCTTGATGTCGGTGATGACCACATCGGGCGCGTGCTCCCGGGCGACGTCCAGCGCCTCGGCTCCGGAGCGGGCGGCGAGTACCTCGTACCCCTCGCGCCGGAGCAGGGCGGAGAGGAACTGGATCATGCTCTGTTCGTCGTCCACCACCAGGATCTTTTCTTGCGCCATCTCCTAGAGTCCTTTCGTCGTCGAAGCCAACACTCAGGCCGCCGTCGTCAGGAGCGACGGGTCTTCGGCCGGTTCCGAGAGCACCATGCGAAAACGGGCCCCGCCCAGCGCCGAATCGAGAAGCTGGAGCTGGCCGCCGTGGTCCTCGGTGATCCGGGCGACTATGGCCAAGCCCAGACCCGTCCCCCCCGGCTTGGTGGTGAAGAAGGGCTGAAACACCCTGTCCCGGTCGGCGGCGGGAACGCCGGGACCGTCGTCCTCCACCTCGATCCAGGGCCGGCCATCGGCGGCCGACCCGCTGGAAAGAAACACCTTCCCCGCGTCCCCGGCGGCGTCGGCGGCGTTCAGGGCCAGGTTCCGTACCGCCTGGCGAAGCTGGTCGGCGTCGCCCCAGGCCCAGGCCTCGCCCTCGCGGGTCTCCACCACCGGTGGGTCCGGGCGGGAAAGCCGGATTTCATCCGCGGCTTCCCGGGCCAGGGCGCGGAGATCCACCCGGTTCGCGTGGAGGGTCTGGGTCCGGGTGTAGGAGAGGAGCGCGCCGACGAATCGCTCCACGTTCTCCATTTCCCGGCTGATGACCTCGAAAAGCTTCTTCTGTTCGGCATCCAGGGTCAGCTCCTGGGCCAGGATCTGCACCGATCCTCCCAGGGGAAGGACGCTGTTCCGGATCTCGTGGGCGATTCCCGCGGCCAGCTCGCCCACCGCGGCCAGACGGTCCCGGCGGCGGTCCAGGGCCTCCTGGCGGCGCACCTCGGTCAGGTCCTGGAAGAGCGCCACCACCCCGGTCGTCTCGCCCTCGGCGCCGTAGAGGATGGTGGTGCTCACCCCGAGCGGCACCCGGCGGCCGTCCACCAGAAGATCCATCTCGCACCGGAGGGCGGACCGTCCCTCGGCCAGGCTGGAAAGGACCAGATCCCGGAGCGGAGCCAGGTAGTCGGGAAGCGCCTCGACACAGCGCTTCCCCCGCACTTTCTCCGCGGAAATCGCCAGGGTCTCCTCCGCCGCCCGATTGAGGTGCCCCACACAGCCGACGCGATCCAGGCTCAGAAGACCGCTTCCCAGGTTCTGGACGATGGTGTCGGTGTCCAGCCTCATCCGCTCCAGGGCCCGGGAGGCGTGGACCAGCGCCCGCTCCCTCGAGAGCAACAGCGCCCGGGTGCGGTCGCTCACCACCCCCAGCACCAGGACCAGGAGCCCCTGCACGGCCAGCCACGCCGGGTCGGCGGGGGGCACGGAAAGCCGGGTGACCGAAACCACCAGGGCGGCCCCGGCGAGAAGGCTCAGGCCCAGCGCCCGTTTCCCTCCCACGGTAAGACCCGCCCCGAACGCCACCAGGGGAAAGAGGAGGGTGAACCCCACCTCGGGACTCCCGCTGGCCACCACCGCCAGGCCGATCCATCCCAGATCGGCCAGGAACAGCAGGCTGATCACGTTCCTGCCGCCACGGACCCACCCCCCCAGGAGCGCGGTCGCTCCCGCTATTCCCGCGGCCAGGTAGACCAACCCCGGCCACCGGTAGCCATCCCCCGCGAACAGGGTCAGCCCCAGGAGCAGGATGGCGGCGGCCAGGCGCGCCGGGGCCAGCCAGCGCTGGCCCGGCACACCGTACCCGGGAGAAACGCGGGACCTAGTTCGCTCCACCGGCCACCACCGAAACGAGCTTGAACATCGGCAGGTACATGGCGACGACCATGCCGCCGACGATGAGCCCCATGACCACGATCATGACCGGTTCGATGACCGAGGTCAGGGTGTCGACCGCGGTATTCACCTCGTCGTCGTAGAAGGTGGCGATCTTGTTGAGCATCTCGTCCAGGGCGCCGGTTTCCTCGCCCACCCCGATCATCTGCACCACCATGGGCGGGAACACCTTCGACTCCTTCAGGGGCGCGGCGATGGTCTCGCCTTCCCGGATGGAGCCCCGGGTGTACATGATCGCCTCCTCGATGATCTTGTTGCCCGAGGTCTGGGCGGTGATCTCCAGGCCGTCGAGGATGGGCACCCCCGAAGAGATCAGGGTGCCGAGGGTGCGGGTGAAGCGGGCGATGGCGCCCTTGCGGAGCACGTCGCCCAGGATCGGCAGGCGGAGCTTCAGACGATCCACGGTCCTTCGTCCGCCCTCCGTGGCCACGTAACGCCGGTAGGCCACCACCGCCCCGATGATCCCGCCGACCAGGATGTACCAGTAGCCCCGGAGGAATCCCGACAGTCCGAGCACGATCTTGGTGGGCAGGGGCAGGTCGCCCCCGAACTCCAGGAAGATCTTGGCGAAGGTGGGAATGATGAAGAGCAGCATGAACGACGTGGCCACGACGGCCACGATCAGGACCACCATCGGGTAGGTCATGGCGCTCTTGATCTTCCGCTTGAGCGCTTCCGCCTTCTCGATGTAGGTGGCCAGACGGAGAAGGATGTCGTCCAGGACACCGCCCGCCTCGCCGGCTTCCACCATGTTGGTGAACAGCTTGTCGAACACCTTCGGGTGCCGGCGCATGGCCTCGGCCAGGGTGGATCCCGACTCCACGTCGTGCATCACGCTCCCGATCACGGTCTTGAAGGCCGGGTTGTCCACCTGCTGGGAGAGGATGTCCAGGCACTGCACCAGGGGCAGCCCGGCGTTGATCATGGTCGCGAACTGCCGGGTGAAGATGGCCAGGTCCTTGGTCTTCACCCCGCTCGATCCCTTGAGCCGGAGGCTCAAGGAGACCTGCTTGGGCTTCTCCCGAACGAAGGTGGCGATGATGCGCTTCCGGCGAAGCTGGGAGAGAACTTCCTCCTGGTTCCCCAGGGTCATCTCCCCGCTCTGGATCTCCCCCGAGAGCGTCTTACCTTTCCATACGTAGGTGGGCACGGTTCACTCCTCTCCTTGGCCGCCTAGGCCGCTCTGAGCCCGCTCTTCGAGGTCATCTGGGCGAACTCCTGGGGATCGAAGCTACGGCCGATCGCCTCCTCGTAGGAGATGAGGCGGTTGGCGTAAGCCGAGAATAGGGCCTGATTCATGGTCTGCATGCCGTGCTTGCTCCCCGCCTGCATGAGGGTGTAGATCTGATGGGTCTTCCCCTCGCGAACCACCGCTTTCACCGCCGGGGTGCACACCAGGATCTCCGGGATCAACACCCGCCCCGCCCCGCGGGCCCGGGGCAGGAGCTGCTGGGCCACCACCCCCTCCAGCACGAAGGCGAGCTGGGACAGCACCTGCTTCTGCTGGGAGGGAGGGAACACGTCCACCACGCGGTTCACCGCCTCGAAGGTGGAGTTGGTATGGAGGGTGGCGAAGACCAGGTGGCCGGTCTCGGCGATGGTGAGGGCGGCGGCGATGGTCTCCAGGTCCCGCATTTCTCCCAACATGATGACGTCCGGATCCTGCCGGAGGACGTACTTGAGCGCGTTGGCGAAGCTGTCGGTGTCGGCGTGAACTTCCCGCTGGTTCACGATGCAGCTCTTGTGCTGGTGCACGAACTCGATCGGGTCCTCGATGGTCATGATATGGCCGTGGCGCTCCTCGTTGATCAGGTTGATGAGGGCGGCCAGGGTGGTGGACTTGCCGCTGCCGGTGGGACCGGTGACCAGGACCAGGCCCTTGGGTTTGTGGGCGAAATCCACGATGGTCTTCTGGAGACCGAGCTGCTCCACCGTCTGCACGTTGTAAGGGATCTGGCGAATGGCCATGCTGACCACTCCGCGCTGGAGGAAGAGGTTGGCGCGGAAGCGGGAGAGGCCGGGAATCCCGAAGGATACGTCCATCTCGCGCTTCATCTCGAACCCCTTGCGCTGCTCCTCGGTCAGCACCGAGTAGGACAGACGCTCGCACGCTTCCGGCTTCAGCACCTTGTAGCTGCTGCCCATGAGCTGGCCGTCCACCCGGAACATGGGGGTAACCCCGGCGGTCAGGTGAAGGTCCGAGGCCTTCCTCGTGATCATCTCCCGCAGGAGGTCGTGCATGTTGGTCTCGCCCTTGCCGGGAGCGGACGGTCCACCGCCGGTAGCGGACGGGCCAGCGCCGGGGACGGCGCCGGGACCGGCGGGCGCCCCCGCGGGCGAGGGGGGGGGGCCAGGGCGCTGGGCGCCGGGACGGTTTCCGGAGTTCGGATAGCCGGGGTTACTCATCTTTTGTGGTCTCCTTGAGGATCTCTTCCGCCGTGGTGATCCCCTGCCTGAGCTTTGTGAGCCCGTGGGCACGCAAGGTCAGCATGCCCTCCTGGATGGCCAATCTCCGGATCTCCGAAGTCGGGGCGCGGTCCAGGATCATGTCCCGCACTGCGGGGGTGATGGGAAGAACCTCGTACACCCCCTCCCGGCCCTTGTAGCCGGTGTTGTTGCACTCCACGCACCCAACCCCCTCCTGGACCACCAGATCCTGCGCATCGTTCTCGGTCAACCCCAGTTCCTCGAGGATCTCGGGGTGGAGCACGGTGGCCTGTTTGCAGTTCTTGCAGATCCGCCGGATCAGGCGCTGGGCCATGATGACGTTCACCGACGAGGCGACCAGGAAGGGCTCCACCCCCATGTCGACCAGGCGGTTCAGCGTGCTGGGGGCGTCGTTGGTGTGGAGGGTCGAGAGGACGAGATGGCCGGTCAAGGCGGCCTTGACCGCGATGGACGCAGTCTCGATGTCGCGGATCTCGCCGACCATGATGATGTTGGGATCCTGGCGCAGGAACGAGCGCAGGGCGGCGGCGAAGGTCAGGCCGATTTCCTCGTGGACGTTCACCTGGTTGATCCCATCCAGGTTGTACTCCACCGGGTCCTCGGCGGTCATGATGTTCACGTTCGACTTGTTCACCTTGGAAAGAGCCGAGTAGAGGGTGGTGGTCTTTCCGCTTCCGGTGGGACCGGTCACCAGGACCATCCCGAACGGCATCTCCACCGCCTTGATCAGCTTCTTCAGCGATTCGACGTCGAAACCCAGCTTGGTGAGGTCGATGTTGAGGTTGGACTTGTCCAGGATACGCATCACCACCTTCTCCCCGAAGATGGTGGGGAGGGTGGAAACGCGAAGGTCGATGTTCTTGTTGAGCATCCGGAGGCGGATACGTCCGTCCTGGGGAATCCGGCGCTCGGCGATGTCCAGCTCGGCCATGATCTTGAGCCGCGAGATCATCGCCGATTTGAGCCGGGTGGGCGGGCTCATCATCTCGTAGAGTTCGCCGTCGATGCGGAAGCGCACCCGCATCGACCGCTCGAAGGGCTCGACGTGAACGTCCGAGGCCCCTTTGCGGATGGCGTCGGACAGCAGCGAGTTCACCAGCTTCACCACCGGGGCTTCCTCGGCGGTGATGTCGGAAAGGTTGACCCCCTCCTCCTCGGCGTCCTCGACGATCTCCAGATCGTCGTCGAACTGCTTCATCACGCTGGCCAGGGACTCGGCGGAATCATAGAAGCGGTCGATCGCCTTCTTGACCGCGTCGTCCGGGGCCACGCAGGTCTCCACCTCGCATCCGGTGATGAACTTGATGTCGTCCAGGGCGAAGATGTTGGAGGGGTTGGCCATCACCACGGTGAGCTTCCGCCCGTTCCGCTTGTAGGGGACGACCTGGAACCGGCTGGCCACGTCGGCGGGGATGAGCCGTATGACTGCGGGATCGACGTCCACGGTGGCGATGTCCACCACCGGGACCGAGTAGAACTTCTGGAGGAACTCGTTCAGCTCGTCCTGGCTGATGGCGCCGACCTTGACCAGGTTGATGGCCACCGAACCGCCGTTCGATTTGGACAGACGCTCCGCGTCGGCGACGTGGTTCTTGGCGATCTTCTTGGTTTCGATCAGGCGCTGGTTCAGAGTGTCCTGCAAGCGATGCCTCCGCAGACGGACATGAGAATCCGTCTGCCCCGAAGTGACCGGGTGCGGTCGGGAAAGCGTCTGCGCAGATTGCTCCCCCCGGTCGTGCCTTTTGCAAGGTAGGTATCGGCGGAGAAGCCGGAACTTGAAGGGAGAAAGACCGTCCGCCTTGCAGGAACCGGCCGGGGTGGGTTTACCGACCCACAGGAGGTCCCGGGCTCCGGTCCACGGCGGCAACTGCCTCATGGCAGGCTCAACCCGGCGCGGATCCGCCGCAGGGTGGCGGGACCGATCCCGGGGACCCGGAGGAGATCCTCGGCGCGGCGATAGGGGCCGTGTCGCTCCCGGTCGACCACGATCCGCCCGGCGAGGGCGGGACCGATTCCCGGGAGGTCCGTGAGGCGCTCCGGGCCGGCGGTGTTGGGGTCGATCTTCCCGGCCGGGGCGGCGCCGGCCGCGGCCGGCGGGGGCGCCGGGACGGACTTCCGCGGGATCGGAACGGAATCCGCCGCGGCCGGGGGGGGCGGCTCCCCCGGAGGCGCGGGCCCGCGCTCGAGCCATGCCTCCACCTCCGGCGAGAGCCGGCGCGAGGTGTGAACGACGGATCCCAGCACGGCCAGGACGAAACAGAGGAGCGCGAGGCGGCGCTCGGCGGGGGTGAAGGGATCGAGGAGGCGCAATGAAGCCCCCTTTCCGGCGGGGGCTCTGGGAGGCGGGCCGCGGTGTTCAGTCTAGCACCCGAGCGAGACTGCCGGGGCCCGATCCCCTACTGGGCCAGGAACATGGTGAGCCCGATCACGAAGGTCTGGCCGGCGATGGGAAGCGGGGTCACGGTGTCGCTGGAGCGGAAGTCGGACTCCATGTACGCGCCCCCCAGGTTCTGGAACATGAGGATGAGGAGCCCGTTGTCCACCCGGCCCACCAGCTTCGCGTAGCCCAGGGCCGTGGTGGGATAGCGCTCTCCCTCGGGGTTGGTGCGCGGACCGATCAGGACGCCGCCCACTGCGGCGTCGAGGTCGAGCGAGCGCTTGAACCAGTAGCGGCGCCAGTGGATCGCCCCGTCGGCGTCGAAGGCCGGCAGGTAGGGCACCGCGCGCGCCTCCCGGTTCTGCACCCGCGCCGCGCCCTCGCCGTAGATCCCCCGCCCCGCGCTCAGCCGCACCGAGCCGTAGAGCCCCAGGACATCGGCGGAGGTGGAAGGAACGACGAGCGGGGTGTAATCGGTGAATGGGGTCCAGAGCGGATTCGAGCCCAGGAGATAGTGGCGGATCCGCCCCGCCCACGCCCCGAGCTTCACCCCGGCGCGCTCTCCCCTCACCCCCCCCTCGACCCGGATCGCGGTCCGCGATTCCGGATCGGGGGCATTCTCGTACAGTTCGAGGAAGCTCGCGAACCCCGCCTCGGGGGTCGGCCGGTCCACCCCGATCACCAGGGGCGGCAAGTCCTCCTCGTGGCTCACCGAGACCCGTCCCCCCCAGCTCTCGTGGTGGAGTTCGGCGGCGGCGGTCCCGTTCCAGGTGAACCCGTAGGGCTCCTGATCGCCGGCCGAGGCCTCGGCGCCCAGGTTCCAGCGCGTCCCGGCACGCCCCCAGGAGACCCCCGCGCTCCCCCCGTCCAGGGTGCGGTCGTCGGCCAGGACGTTTCGCCGCCGGTCGCGGTCGAAGCGAAGTCGCGCGTCGAGCCCCTCGATCCCCGGCGGCGCCCAGTCCGCCTGGAAGGTGTAGCCGTCGAATATGACCTCGCCGAAGGCCCCGGGGCCCGAGTAGAGGGCCAGGGCCCGGCGCCGGAGCTGGAGCGCGAGCCGGGTCTCCCCCCCGCGAAGGGGCCGCTCAAACTCCCCTGGATCCGTCGCGAGGAGCGAATGAGGGTTCCGCTGGAGAGGTACCGGTCCTTCTCCTTCCCGCTGGCCACGTCCAGCGTCCAGTCCGGTCGCCGGCCGGGGACCGACTCCAGCCGGAGCCAGAGCCGGCTCTGGTCCCCCTGGGTGAGAAGGGTGTAGCCCTGCTCCTGGCGGTCCCGGAGATCGCCGCCGAAGTTCACCGGACCCAGGTTCCGAAAGAGCCCGAACTCCGCGGTCCGCCGCCCCAGGCTCCCCGAGGTGAGGGAGACCTGGCTCACCGGCTCGACGGCGAGCGGCCGGGGGCTCGAGAGATCGATCGCCGTCCCCGCCGCCGTCCACCGCTCCCGCCAGGCCCCCCGCCAGGCCAACGGCAGATCGGGCGGCTCGCCGTCGTCGTGCACCGGTCCGGCCAGGGGAAGCCCGTCGTAGCTGTACCGCACCCGTCCCCAACCCAGGCCCCACCGGTCCAGGCTCCGCGGAACCGCGGGCGCAGTGGTCCAGGACCGCGACCCGCCGTCCCAGAGGTCGGCGTCCTCGAGGGTCGGCGCGCCGGAGGGCGAGACGGTGAGCGCGGAGAAGCCGTGCCACACCGGCTCGGGAAGCAGGCGGAGGCGGCGGAGCGGCGCCCCCGCCGTCCGGGAAACGCCCAGGCTCTCGGCCACCGCCTCGGGGCCGGGGAGTCCCAGGGTGTCGGGGAGCGCCACGTCCCCTTTCACGCCGCCGAGAGAATCGACCGGGGCGGCCAGGGTGTCGAGGGGAGCGCTCGAGGTGTCGACCGGGGCGGCGAAGGCATCGACGGGAGTGGCCCGGGAGTCCGCCGGCGCGGCTTCGGCGAGGCGGACCGGAGCGCCCCAGGCCAGGGCCAGAACCGCCAGAGCGGCCGCGGCGGTCGCCCTCCCCCACCACCCACGGCTTCGCGCGGTACGCCGGAGGATGGCCGCGGTGGGGGGCCCCGCCGCGGCGAACACCGCCGCGTTCACCGCCATGTCCACCAGCCCGAAGGCCATGCCGGACAGGAACACCGCGAGGCGTGAGGCGGCTCCCGGGCTCAGGAACCAGGCGTAGGCCACGTTCAGGGCGGCCTGGGTGAGGAGCGCCAGGAGAAACCCCAGGGCGGGGAGCAGCAGGTGGCCGAGGCGCCGCCGGGAGGGGTGAACGAGCCAGACGCGGCGCCACACCCCGCCCGCCACCCCGGGGAGGGCGAATGCGGCGGCCTGGACGGCGAGGATGGGGAGCGGAGAGGGCGGGAAACCCCGGAGCGCGCTCAGGGCGAAGACGTACAGCGGCATCCCCACCGCGCCCACCAGCGCCCCGCGGGCGCTCCCCAGGGCGATGCCGGCGGCGAACACGGTAAGGGTGACCAGTTCCACGTGGGGGACCCAGGACAGGGCCAGCCCCGCCGCGACCACGGCGGCCAGAAAAGCGGTCGTCAGGGTGAGCCGTTCGAGTTCGGTCATGGCGGTGAATCGACTGCGGGCGTCATTCCGGGAACGCGACCCATCGGGCCGTGGGCCGGGGGGACAACCCGGTCACCGGGGGCGGCGGCGCCGCCGCAACCGCTCCACCGTCTCCGCGGGGACCGGTTCCTGACCGATGAGGGCATCGCCCACGCTCGCCCCATGATAATCGGAACCTCCCGAGGGGACCAGATCGAGATCGGCGGCCAGGCGCCGATAGACCTCCTGCTGGCGGGAATTGTGCTTGGGGTGCCAGACCTCGAGACCGTCGAGGCCGGCGCGGGCCAGGGGGGCGATCCAGTCGTCGTGGTGCATGGGCCCGGGGTGGGCCAGCACCGCCACGCCCCCCGCCTCGTGGATCCAGGCCACCGCCTCCTCGGGCGCCGGCCCCGGCTTGGGCACGTATCCGGGGGTGCCGGGCCGGAGGTACTTCCGGAAGGCGTCCTCCACCGACTGCACGGCCTGGACAGCCACCAGGGCCATGGCCACGTGCGGGCGGCCGACGGTGCCGCGGGTGGAGAACCGCATGACCTCCTCCTCGGAGATGCGGATGCCCGCGGTCCGGAGCCGCGCCACCATGGCCCGGGTGCGCTCCGCCCGGGTCTCGGCCAGATCCAGGAGGCGGCGGCGCAACCGCTCGTCCCCGGGATCGACGAAGAGCCCCACCACGTGGACGTCGGTGTGGTTCCGCCGCGCGCTCACCTCGACCCCGGGGATGGGCTCGAATCCGTCGGCGGCGCGTACGAACTCGGCCAGGCCCTCCAGGCAGTCGTGATCGGTGAGGGCGAGGGCGGAGAGGCCGGCCCGACGGGCCATGGCCGCCACGTCGGCGGGGGCATGCTCACCGTCGGAGTAGAAGCTGTGGCAGTGCAGATCGACCCGGGAGGAGGCGGGAGCCGGGCTACGCGGCTCCCCGCTCACGCCGCTGCTCCATGCTCTCCAGGAGCTCCACGGCTTCCACCAGGTCCTCGTTCAGTTCGAGGGCCTGGAAGTATGCGTCTTCTGCCTTGTCCCATTCACCCATGCCTTCGAGAGCCCGGCCCAGTTGGAGGCGGTGGCGCGCTTCGGTCTCGCCCTCGGCCTCGGGGAGAATGCGCTCGAGAACTTCGCGCGCCTCGGAATGCCGATCCAGAAGAAGATAGCATTCCGCCAGCATCTCCAGCGACCGGGAAGGGTTGTCTCCCCCCTCGGCCGCGGTCTCGAAGGCCTGGGCCGCTTCGGCGAAAAGCCCCATCTCCTTGTAGGAGACGCCGAGGTCGTAGTGGCCCTGATGGTCGTCCCGGGGGATCTGCTCCTCGACCTTGCTGCGGAACTCGTCCAGGATCTGGGACAGATCGAAGGCGCTCTGGCTCTCGTTCTGGGGATCGTTCCGGACGGTGACCTGGGCGCCGGCCACCTCGCTGGCGTCCGGGGCCAGGGCGCCGAAGGACGACCCCTCCACCCCGGCGATGGTGTTCAGCCGGTTCACCCGGGATCGGGCCTTCACGTTCTCCGCGTCGAAGGCGAGAACCCGCTCGAACTGGAACTTGGCCTCGGGATACATCTCGCGGGCCAGGAGCACGTCGCCGAGCTCGCATCCCCAGTGGGCCATCTTCCCGCTCTCGCCGTTGATGTGGGCGAGCTCCACCAGGCCGCGCAGGGCGTCCAGATGGTTGGGGTCGAGCTGAACCACCCGCCGGTAGAGTTCCTCGGCGTCGTGGCTGTGCCCGATCTGGAAGTAGGCGCGGGCCGCCCGCATGAGCTCCCGCTGGGCCCGGAGTGGGTCGTTCTTTTCCAGGAATTCCAGGGCGCGTGCGCGCAGCGCGGCGGGATCCTCCTCCTCTTCCGCTTCGTCCTCCGAGGCTCCGCCGAAGCCGTGGGATATCGCGGCGGGAGCGCCAGGGGAGGGTTCCGTGATCGGTTCGCTACTCCTGCCGCGGGGACTCCAGCTCCAGGTCGGGAGCCAGGTTCGACGGGGCTTCGGAATCCTCGATCTCCGCCCCGGCGCCGTTCCCCGACCCGGGCGAGGCCTCGAGGTGCACGGTATGAGGATCGTCGTAGGAGAAATCGTCCAGGGAGAGCACCGGCGGCCCGGCCGGTTGCGCGGGCTCCGCCGGGGATTCCGGCTGCGGATCGGGGGAGGAAGGCGTGAGATGGACCGCACCGGGGTCCATGAACTCCGGTCCGGGGGCGTCTTCGGTCTCTTCCCGCCCGGGCGCCGCGGGAAGCGACGGGGGAGCGGTGGTGTCGAGCTCGGCGTCCAGGGAGAGCGCCAGCGCCGTGAGCCGCTTCTCCACCTCGGGTTCGTCGAGGGCGGCGGCCCGCCGGGCCTGTTCCAGAACCCCCGCGGCGAGCCGGGATTCCCGGTCCACCCGCTTCCCCGCCTCCACCACCCGCTCCACCACGTCGAAGGAGGGCAGGGCCAGGTCCAGGAGCCGGTGGCAAACGTGCTCGACTTCCTCGGGGGCATCTTCGGCCTCGATGTCCACTCTCTCCAGGAATTCCAGGTAGTGCAGGGCCGCTTCGCTCTCCAGGCTCTCGGCGGCGTACAGATCGCCGAGCCGCCGCTGGATCACGGTTTTGTCCGCGGCCAGGCGCCGCACCTTCTTGGCCAGGGCGATGGCGTTCCGATTCAACCCGGCTTCGGCGTAGCTGTTGAGCGCCTCCACGTACCGGCCCACCGCTTCCCGCCGGCGCCCGGTCCGGATAAGCAGATCCCCCAGAACCACATAATCGTAGGGATCCATATCGCCGGCCTCCGCCAACTGTTCGTAGGTGGCGGCGGCCTCGGCGTAGGAACCCTTCTTGATCAGGCTCTGGACCCTTCGCTTGATACTGGCGTTCTGATCCAAGGAGGAAGCCCCCTATCCCGATCTCCGGCGGCCATTGCCGGGTGGACAGATCGACGCTGCTCGCGGGCGCACACCACCACCCTCGCGGAGGAGCGCTCGCCCTCATTCTTTATCGTCGGACCGGGGCGGAACGTTACCCCCGAGGACCAAGTTTTTTTCTGCCCGAATCCGGTGCGGGGGGGGCATTTGGCGAGCACCTGAGGAGGCCGGCCGGCTGGGGTCAGCCACCGGACCGGCCGGGGTCAGACCAGGGGAACCCCCGCCACCTGTCTCCCCTCCCGGAAGACCGCGCGCACGTGGGAGACCCCGTAGTGGTAGGGAAGGATCCGGTGGGAGGGGACGTCGAGCACCTGGAAGTCGGCCCGATAGCCGGGCCGGAGGCGGCCGACGCGGTCGCCCCGGGCCAGCGCGGCGGCGCCGTTCACCGTGGCCGCCACCAGCGCCTCCTCGGGGTCGAGCCGGAGCGCCACCGCGGCCAGGGTGACCATGAGCGGCATGCTCTGGGACATGGAGGACCCGGGGTTGAAGTCGCTGGCCACCGCCAGGGGGAGCCCGCCCTCGACCATTTGCCGGGCCGGAGCCTTCGCGGCCAGGTTCAGGAAGAAGGACGTCCCGGGAAGGAGCACCCCCACCGTCCCCGCCGCGGCCAGGGCCCGGGCCGCCTCGGGGGGCGTGCCGTGGAGATGGTCCGCGCTCACCGCGCCGAGCTCCGCGGCCAGGCGGGAGCCGCCGGTGTCCCCGAACTCATCGGCGTGGAGCTTGAGCTTCATGCCGTGGGCCCGGGCCGCTTCGAGCACCACCCGGCTCTCCGCGGGGGTGAAGACCCCCTCCTCGCAGAAGACGTCGCAGAACTCGGCCAGCCCCTCCCCGGCCACCCGGGGGATCATGGTCCCGGCCACCAGCTTCACGTACCCCGCCCGGTCGTGTTTCCACTCGGCGGGGATCTCGTGAGCGCCGAGAAAGGTGGAAACGACGTCCACGGGGTGCTCGTCCTTCAGCCGGCGGATGAGGCGAAGGGCGCGGAGCTCCTGCTCGACATCCAGGCCGTACCCGCTCTTCACCTCCATGGTGGTGGTGCCGAGGGCCAGGGCCAGGTCCAGGTTCTTCCGGGCCCGGTCGAGGATCGCCTCGTCCGTGGCTTCGCGGAAGTGACGGACGCTGGCGTGGATCCCCCCCCCCGCCGCGGCGATCTCCTGGTAGGTCCGGCCCTGGATCCGCATGGCGAACTCGTCCTCGCGCGTGCCCGCGAAGAGCAGGTGGGTGTGGGCGTCCACCCAGCCGGGGAGAACCACGGCCCCGCCGACGTCCAGGGTGCGATCGGGTCTTCCCGCGGCCCGAAGCACGTCGTCCCGAGACCCCGCGGCGACGATCGTCCCGCCGGCCACGGCCAGCGCGGCGTCGGAAACCGCGCCCACGTCCCGTTGGGCGGGGCCGGCCTGGGGGCCGGGACCGGGACCCATCCGGCAGAGCTCGCCGATGCCGGTGACGAGGAGGTCGGCGGCCAAGGCCCTACCCCTCCGCCATCGGCATGCGGATGCCCTTGGCCCGGGCCACTTCGCGCGCCTCCTCGTAGCCGGCGTCGGCGTGGCGCACCACCCCGGTCCCGGGGTCGTTGGTGAGCACCCGCTCGAGGCGCGCCGCCGCCTCGGGGGTGCCGTCGGCCACGATCACCATTCCGGCGTGAAGGGAGAGCCCCATCCCCACCCCCCCGCCATGGTGGAACGACACCCAGGTCGCTCCGGAAGCGGTGTTGAGGAGGGCGTTCAGGATCGGCCAGTCGGCCACCGCGTCGGTGCCGTCCTTCATGGCCTCGGTCTCGCGGTAGGGGCTGGCCACCGAGCCGGTGTCGAGGTGGTCGCGCCCGATCACGATCGGCGCCTTCACCCGCCCGCTTGCCACCAGGTCGTTGAAGAGGAGCCCGGCCTTGGCCCGCTCGCCGTACCCCAGCCAGCAGATCCGGGAGGGGAGCCCCTGGAAGCGCACGTGCTCGGCGGCCAGGGGGAGCCAGCGGGCGAGGACCTCGTCGTCGGGAAAGGCGGCCAGGAGCGCCTCGTCGGTGGCGCGGATGTCCTCGGGATCTCCGGAGAGGGCCACCCAGCGAAAGGGCCCCTTCCCCCGGCAGAAGAGCGGGCGGATGAAGGCGGGGACGAATCCGGGGAAATCGAACGCGTTCGCGACCCCGGCTTTTTCGGCCTGGCCGCGAATATTGTTTCCATAGTCGAAGACGACCGCGCCCGCGGACTGGAAGTCCAGCATGGCCCGGACGTGCTCGGCCATCGAGGCCATCGAGCGTTCCACGTAGGCGGGCGGATCGGATTCCCTGAGGGCCAGGGCGTTCATGTAGGGCATCCCGTGGGGGACGTAGCCGTTCAGCTCGTCGTGGGCCGAGGTCTGGTCGGTCACGTACTCCGGCCGGAACCCCCGCCGGAGAAGCTCGGGGAGGACCTCGGCCGCGTTCCCGAGCAGGCCCACCGAAACCGCTCGCTTCTCCTCCCGCGCCGCTTCCACCCGCTTCACCGCGTCGTCGATGGACTCGGTGGATTCCATCAGGTAGCCGGTGTCGATCCGGCGGCGCATGCGCTCGGCGTCCACCTCCACCGCCAGGCACACCCCCCCGTTCATGGTCACGGCCAGGGGCTGGGCGCCGCCCATCCCGCCGAGGCCGGCGGTCAACAGGATCTGCCCGCTCATGTCGCCCCCGCATCGCTGCCTCGAGGCCTCGGCGAAGGTCTCGAAGGTGCCCTGGACGATCCCCTGGGTCCCGATGTAGATCCAGGACCCCGCGGTCATCTGGCCGTACATCATGAGACCCTTCCGCTCCAGCTCACGGAAGTGCTCCCAGGTCGCCCACTTGCCCACCAGGTTGGAGTTGGCGATCAGGACCCGGGGGGCGTCGGGATGGGTGCGGAACACCGCCACCGGTTTCCCGCTCTGGACGAGCAGGGTCTCGTCGGACCCGAGGCTCTTGAGGGTGCGGAGGATGGCGTCGAAGGCCTCCCAGCTCCGGGCGGCGCGGCCGGTGCCGCCGTAGACCACGAGGTCCTCGGGGCGCTCGGCCACCTCGGGGTCGAGGTTGTTCATGATCATCCGGAGCGCCGCCTCCTGGGCCCAGCCCTTGCAGGAGATCGCGGTGCCGCGGGGAGCGCGCACGATGCGCGCGGTGGTCGCGTCGCTCATGGGAAGCTGTCCTTTCTCGTGGCCTCCGGCCGGAGACCGGTGGGGTTCCAGTCTACCGAAGCGGCTCCGTCCCTCCAAGGCGGCCCGCCTCCCCTCCGCGCGCCCACCACGCGGCCGCGGCGCGGGCCAGGGCGGTCCCGTCGGGTACCGCGGTGACCGGAAGCGGCAGTGCGTCGGCGAAGCGGCGGCCGTACCCCTTGCCCAGAAACCGCGGGTCGAGCACGGCCACGATGCCGCGGTCGGAGCGACGGCGGATCAGGCGCCCGAAGCCCTGCTTGAAACGTAGCACCGCCTCGGGGAGGTAGAGATCCATGAAGGGCTTCCCCCCCTCCGCCTCCAGCCGCTCGGCCCGGGCCTGGTAGCGGGGATCGGTGGGAACGCCGAAGGGGAGCCGGGTCAGCACCAGCACCTCCAGGTCGTCGCCGGGGAGATCCACCCCCTCCCAGAAACTCGCGGTCCCCAGGAGGAGCGCCCGCTCCGCCCGCCGGAAGGCGGTGAGGAGATCGGCGGCGGTTCCCCCCGAGCCCTGGGCCAGCACCAGGTAGTCCGGTTCGCGGCCCTTCCGGTTCGGGGCGCGCTCCGGCGGCGCCGGCTTGCCGGCCTCGTCCAGGGTCATCTGGGCCCCCGACCCCGCGAAGGGATCCTCGTAGCTCGCGCGCTTCCCTCCGGAGCGCCCGGTGAGGGCGGCGTGCACCTGATCGAGGTCGCGATAGGAGGTGAAGAGCGCCATGGTCTTCCGGGCCGGATCCCGGAGCAGGGCGTCCAGGGTCGCAGCGGTGGCCTCGGCCCATCCCCGCTCCCGCGGATCGGGACCGCGGCGAACCGCCACCGCCAGCGCCTGCTCCTCGAACCGGAACGGGGAGGGGTAGGCCACCGCGTGGAGACGGTCGAAGAGCCCCACCTCCCGGGCGAAGTAGGAGAAGTCCTTCCCCGCGGCCAGGGTGGCCGAGGTGAAGACCACCCGGTCGGGGCCCTCCTCCAGGGCCGCGGCCAGGGGGCCGCCGATCTCCAGGGGCGACGCGTTGAGAGAGAAGGCGTCGTCGGCGCCCCATTCCTTCCAGGTCACCCGCTCGCGGTCGGAGGAATCGGGATGGAGAAGATCGTCGAGATCCTTCCGGAAGGCCGCGGTCTCCTCGACGAACCGCTGGACCTCGACCAGGAACGCGCCCTCGGGATCGCCGCCCGCGCCCTCGCCGTCCGCGAAACCCTGGAGCGATCGGGCGTCGGCGTGAAGGGTCCCCAGGGCGTCCACCAGCGGCTCCGGGGTGAGCGGACAGAGCCGGACCAGATCCTCCGGCGACCGGTAGCGGCGGCGGTCGTCCCCGGCTCCCCGGCCGCCGTTCTGCTTTCCGAAGTACTCGCGCGACGCGCGCTCCATGGCGGCGAGGGAACGGCGGAGCGCGGTGAGGCGCGACTGCCCCACCCCATCCCGCGCCGCCTCGGGGAGGATGCCGTCGGAGCCCGGGGCGCTCTCCACCAGCGCCGCCACCCGCGCCGGCCCCACCCCCACCCCGAGGTGGTCCAGGGCCACCCGCACGAAGGCGTGGGCCTCATCCACGATGAGCGCCCGATGGGTGGGGAGGAGTTCCCCCCGCCGAAGAGATGGATGGCCAAGAGCGCGTGGTTCACCACCAACAGGTCCGCCTTGGCCGCCCGCGCCCGCGCCGCCTTGAAGAAGCAGCCGGACTGGGGAGTGCAGGACGGCCCGGCGCAGAAGCGCGGATCCCCGGCCACCCGCGAGTGGAGGAACTGGAGGTCGCGCGGGTTCCGCTCCCCCGCCTCGGCCAGGTCGCCGGTTCGGGTGGTCTCCACCCACCGGCGTAGCCGGTTGAGGAGCGCCTGCGTCGCCTCCCCCGAGGCCTCGGCGGAGGCCGCCTCGTAGCGGCGGCGACAGAGATAGTTGGCGCGCCCCTTCAGCGCCTCCACCGCCAGGGTCCCCCCCACCGCCAGGGCCAGCCGGGGGGCTTCCAGTTCCAGGAGCTGGGTCTGGAGCGCCTTGGTCTGGGTGGAGATCACCACCGGCCCGTGACCCGCGGCGGCCCAGGCGGCGGCGGGGAGGCCGTAGCCCAGGGACTTCCCGATCCCGGTGGGGGCCTCGGCGGCGAGATACCCGCCGTCCTCCAGGAGCCGCGCCACCTCCAGGGCCAGCTCCCGCTGGTAGGGGCGGTCCTCGTAGGGCGTGAGCCCGGCGGCCAGAGGCCCTTCCGGCCCCAGGAGATCGGGGATGAGCTCGGCGTTGTAGGTCACGATCGGCTCGCTTTCCGGACGGGAGCGTGGGCATCGACGGGCGGGCGGCCGGTCACGACCGCCCGATCCGCTTCAGAAAATCCGTTTCCGAGAGGACCGGCACCCCGAGCTTCTCGGCCTTGGCCTTCTTGCTCCCCGGCGACTCCCCCGCCACCACGAACGAGGTCTTCCTGCTGACGCTCCCCGCGGCGTGTCCCCCGAGTTCCTCGATCAGTTCCTTGATCTCATCCCGCGCGAAGCGTTCCAGGGTCCCGGTCACCACCACCGTCTGCCCTTCGAGCACCCGTTCCGCTCTGCCGGTGGATTCCGCCTCCATCCGGACCCCCGCCCGCTCCAGTCGCCCCATGAGCTCCCGGTTCTCCGGCCGGGTGAAGAACTGCACCACGCTCCGCGCGATCACCGGGCCCACCTCGTTCACCGCGGTCAGCTCCTCCTCCCCGGCCGCGGCCAGCTTCGCCACCGACCCGTAGCGGCGGGCCAGGACCCGGGCCACGTGGGCCCCCACGTTGGGGATCCCCAGCGCGAAGAGGAACCGCCAGAGCTCGCGCTCCCGGCTCTCCGCGATGCCCGCCACCAGGTTCTCCGCGCTCTTCTCCCCCATGCGCTCCAGGGGAACCAGGTCCTCCACCGTGAGCCGGTAGAGGTCCGCCACGTCCTCGACCAGTCCCCCGCCGGTGAGAAGCAGCACGACCTTCTCCCCCAGCCCCTCGATGTCCATGGCCCCCCGGGAGGCGTAGTGCATGATGGCGCGGTCGCGCTGGGCGGGACAGGCGAGGTTCACGCAGCGGATCGCCACCTCGCCCTCCCCGCGCACCAGCTCGCTCCCGCAGCTCGGGCACCGGGTCGGAAACACGAACCGCTTCGTCCCCTTGGGGCGGAGATCCTTCACCACCCGCACCACCTTGGGGATGATCTCCCCGGCTTTCTCCACGATCACCGTGTCCCCCACCCGCGCATCGAGCCGCTCGATCTCGTCGGCGTTGTGGAGGGTGGCCCGGCTCACCGTGGTGCCGCTCACGAACACCGGCTCCAGGATCGCGGTGGGGGTGACCGCGCCGGTGCGTCCCACCTGGACCACGATCTCCAGGAGCTTGGTGGGTTTCTGCTCCGCCTCGTACTTGAAGGCGATGGCCCAGCGGGGAAAGCGGCTGGTCGTCCCCAGCCGCCGGTAGAGGGCGAAGGCGTTCACCTTGATCACCAGACCGTCCACGTCGAAGTCGAGATCCCTCCGGCGCGACTCCCACTCGGCGACCCGCTCCATGAGCCCGGCCGGGCCCTCGGCGCCTTGGCCGCCGTGGGTGGGGAGGCCGATCCGCTCCAGGTACTGAAGGGCCTCGAGCTGGGTCCCCGCCCCGTGCCGCTCGCCGTCCACCAGGTTGTAGAAGGCGACCTGGAGGGGCCGGCGGGCCACGATCCGCGAATCGAGAAGCTTCAGGGTTCCCGCGGTGGCGTTTCGCGGGTTCACGAAGGGCGCGCGCCCTTCGGCTTCGGCCCCCTCGTTCAGGCGGCGAAAGCCGGCGTGGGTCATGTAGACCTCGCCCCGCACCTCGAGGGGCGAAGCCACGTCGTGGAGCACGAGGGGAATCGACCGGACGGTGCGGAGGTTGGCGGTGATGTCGTCCCCCCGGGCGCCGTCGCCCCGGGTGGCCCCGAGAACCAGGCGGCCGGCCTCGTACACCACGGTCACCGCCACCCCGTCCATCTTGGGCTCCACCGCGTAGGCGACCGGAGGGTCGTCGGGGCCGAGCCCGAGCCCCCGCCGCACCCGCTCGTCGAAGGCGGCCAGGTCCTCCTCGTTGTAGGTGTTGTCGAGGCTCAGCATGGGGCTCGAATGGCGGACGGTCCGGAACTCCTCCAGGGGCTCTCCTCCCACCCGGCGGGTGGGGGAATCGGGGGAGCCGAGCTCGGGGTGCTCCTCCTCAAGGCGCGAGAGCTCCGCCAGCAGCCGGTCGTACTCCCGGTCGGAGAGGGTGGGGCGGGCGAGCGCGTAGTACTCATGATCGGCGCGGCGGATCCGGGATCGGAGTTCCTCCACCCGTTTCTCGAGATCCGTTCGACTCAACGCGCATCCTCCGGGAATGATCGACCGGCGATGATGATACACTCTCCCGGGCCCCGCGGTGAGGGGCCGCGGGAGGATCCTCGATCATGAAAGCGTTCGCCCTCGTCGTCGCCTTCCTGGCCGTTCTCGGGCCGGGCCGCGCCGCCGCCCAGTGCAACTGCGCGGCGAGAACCCCGACCGACTCCACCCAGGCGTCCCATCGCATCGGAGCGATCCCGATGTCGGTGTCCTACGGCATCGGCGGCGAACCCCGCCCACCGGTGAAGGACTGCCTCGACAAGGCGGCCGCGATCTTCGCCGGGACCTTCCTCCGTTCCAAGGATCCCATCCCGCTCTCCGCCCCCGTCCCCCCCACCGGCCTCGTCTTCGACTACGTCTTCAGGACCGAGCGGGTGTGGAAGGGCCGGGCGGCAGATACGCTCCGGGTCCGGAGCTACCGGGACGTCGAGGGTTGCGGCTCCGAATTCATCGGTGGTGAGGTCTACCTGGTGTTCGCCTACGACCGGGACGGGGTGCTCTGGACCGACGACTGCACCCGGACCAACCGGGCGCTCTCGTCGACCGCGGACCTCTACCGGCTCGGGAAGCCGAAGTGGACGAGCGGCTCCGACGCGGTGCCCTACATCACCCTGGACTCGCTGATCGCGGACTTCAAGAACCCGGACTGGGGAACCCGGTACCGGGCCATGGACGTGGCCGCGACCCTGGGCGAGGGGTACGGGCGGACCGGCCCCGCTCTGGCCGAGATCATGAAGAGCGGTGCGAAGATGGACCGCATGCGCGCGGCCCAGGAGCTGGCCCGGATGGGGCCGGGAGCGGCGCCCTCGGTCCCCACCCTGATCGACGTCCTGGACGATCCCGATCCGAGCCTGGTGATGATGACCGCGGTGTGCCTGGGGCGGATCGGCCCCGGGGCCGAAAGCGCCATCCCCGCGCTGATCAGGCTGGCGGATACGGGGAAGGACGCCGCGGTCCGGACGTCGGTGGTGCGCGTGCTCCCCCAGATCGCCCCCGAGGATCCCGCGGTCCGCGCGGCCCTCGAGCGGGCGGTCCACGATTCCGAGCCCCAGGTGCGAAACGTGGCCGAGCAGGCGCTGAAGGAGCTTCCCGGCGCCGGCGCTTCGCCCAAGTAGCCGCCGCTCCGCCCGCGATCAGAACACCGCGTCCACCCGGAGGTGAATGCGGCCGTCGAGGGGATTCTCCCCCTTGGCCACCCCGTACTCCACCCCGAGAACGCCGAGCTTCGAGGCCTGACGGACCCCCACCCCGGTCCCCATGAGGAAGGTGTGGAAGGTGTCGCGGAGGCTCCGGCCCTCCCGCGGCGAGATGAAACCGAGGTCGTCGAAGAGGTACAGGGCGGAGCCCCGGTCATCCTGAAGCCACCGCCACTCCACCTGGAGGACGAAGGCTCCCGGGGTGAGAAACTGCTCCTCGCGGTAGCCCCGAAGGGAAGCCGCCCCCCCCACCGCGAACAGGTCGTAGCGGGGAAGGGAGTCCTCGGGGGTCTCCAGGTACCGGAAGTTCGCGGTGACCGCGGCCAGCCAGCGACGGCCGACCCGCCGGTACCCGTCCCCTTCGACGTCCCAACGGGTCCGGTCGATCCGCACCCGGAGCGAGTCGCCGGCGGGGGTGTAGCGTTTGATCCCCCGGCGGCTGGTGAGCCCCAGCCGGTAGCCCGCGGTAGGGACGAGGACCGAGTTCCGCCGGTCGAGCTCGATTCCGGCCAGGGTGAATCCCTCGGAAACGTCGCCGGCGGCGGTGCCGGCGTCCACCGCCCGGCTTCCCCCCGCCCCAGGCGGAAGGTCCAGATTCCCGCCCATTGTACGACACCACTAACCTCCCATGTGGTATGCGAATACACGCCTTCATTCACGTCATGAGCGAGGGCTCCCTCCACCCCCACCGGGATGAGGGGGAGCCAGGGCTCGCGGTAGGAGAGGTTGTAGCGGGTGAGCCCGTTTCCGCGGCTCTCCCACCGGCCCGCGGCGTGGCGGGCGGTCCCGCCGAGGTTGGCCAGATCGAGATCCACCAGCCCGGTGAGCTTCGAGTTCCGCCCGCTCACCCCCAGGATCCCCGAGAACCGGGTGTAGGGGGGCTCGGTCACCGGGAGCTTCAGAAGCACCGCGTCGGGGGCGAGGCCGGGCTCGAGCACCGGCTCCCCCACCGAGGTGAAGAGGCCGGACCGGGCCAGGCGGTCGCGCACCCGCCGATCGGCGTCTCCGGTATAGAGCTCGCCGCGGGTGATTCCGGCCAGGCGGAGGGCGGTGGAGACCGAGGTGACCTCGGCCCCGGGAAGCACCAGGCCGTCGAGCCGGGCGGCAACGCCCGCATCGAGCCGGATACGCCCGGTGAGGCGGCCATCTTCGAGCGCGAAACCTCCGGGCCGCGCCTCGGCGAAGGGATGCCCCCGTTCGGCCAGGGCGTCGAGCCCCCGGCGGATCGCGGCGTCCAGGGACGCCCCGGCCACCGGCCGGCCCTCGAGATCCAGGGCCTCCAGAAACGCGATCGAGTCCGCGGGGGAGGAGCAGCGCACCTCGACCCCACCCCAGCGCAGGACTTCGTCGGCCCGGGCGGGGACGGCGAGGAGGAGCGCCCCCACCACGGCGGCGACCGGGAAGAGCGCCGTGGCCGCGCGGCGCGCCCCCCGCATCAGAAGGATCCTCTCACTTCCATCCGCCCCTCACGCACCTCGCTCAACCCGGTGGGATGATCGAGAGCCACGGCCAGGGTCAGGGTGACCCCTTCCTTCACCCGGGCCTCGCCGATCACGTCCAGCCGCCACCCCTCGGTGAGGGCGGGCGCGCCGGGACCGCGGAAGCCGGTGAAGCCCTCGCGGAGGGTGAAGTCGGTTCGGGTGTAGCGGGCGTCGAGGCGCCCCACCCGGGGGAGCGACCACTGGAGCCTCGGGCGCCAGACCCAGGCCCGCCCTTCCCGCCCGGAGCCCTTCTCCACGCTGTAGGAAACCTCCCCCGACGCGCGGCCGTTCCCCCCGCCCACCGCGAGCTTCCGCCCCCCGCGCGCGGTGGCGGTGCGAAGCCGGGTCGCCTGCTCGAAAGAGCCCCCCACTCCCAGGTCCACCCCTTCGCGGCGATCGCCGTAGGAGGCTTCGGCCTCGGTATCCCAGCCCGGACCGGGGTTCAGGCGCAGGGTCGCGGTGTAGGTGTCCTCCACCGAGGTCTCGACCAGGCGGGTGTCGCCGCTCGTGCTCTCCGGACTCTGGGTGAGGGTCCGGTCGGTCGCCTGGGCCAGGCGGAGCCCGGCGCCGCGATGGAGGGGAAAGAGGTCCAGGGTCTGCCGTTCGGCCAGCCGTCCGTTCAGGGTGGTGGCCTTGGAGAGGTAGGACCCGGGGTTCAGGAAATACCGCGGGGTGGTGAGCGGCAACGTCGAGGACTCGATGAGGTTCAGGTAGCCTTCCCAGGCCAGGCGGGTGAGCCAGGCCGGTAAGCGGCTCTTTCCTCCCGGCGGCGACCAGCGGAAGCGCGAGGTGAGGTTCACGGTGCCGGAGAGGACCTCGTCCCCGCGCGGACCGTAGACCACGTCGTAGCCGCCCCCCGGTCCCACATAGTTTCCGAAGCGGTCGAAGTAGCCGGCGCTGTCCGAGGCCGCGGGCACGATCTCCTTGGTCCGGCGGCGCACCCCCTCGGTCCCGATGTCCGCGGTGAGAACGGCGGACCACGCCCCTTCCACCGCCTGCTGGCGGAGGTCCAACCGCCCGAGGTCCCGGCGCTCGGTTCCCACCCCGTCCCGGGTCACCCGGCGCGCCTCGTAGCGAAGGAGGAAGCCGACGCTCCCCGTCCGGCCGGTGACGCTTCCGTGGATGCTTCGGGTGTCCAGGGCGGAACGCCAGGAACCGTCGACCACGGCGAGGGAATCGTCGAGGCGCCGTCCCGCGCCGACCTCGGCGTCCACCGGCCAGAACGCCGAGGGAAAGAGCAGCGCCGCGTCCCACTGGCGGTGCCGCTCGCCCCCGCCGAGGGCGCGCCGTCGGGTCTCGTTCAGACCGCTCACCCGGGGCTGGACGGTCCAGCGCCGGAGCAGGATCTCCCCGCCGGTGTTCACCAGCTTCCCCGACGTCCCGTTCACCCGGTTGTCGGCGGTCCGCCACCCCGCGTTCCCGGCCACCCACGCGTCGCTCCAGGTGAGGGTCTGGCTCTGTCGCACCGCGCTGAAGGTGTCGGCGGCGGCCAGGCGGGCGGCGGTCGCCTCCCAGCGCAGACGCTCCCCCCATCGGGTGGTGAGCGATCCCTCCTGGAGCGACTCGTCCCGGAATTCCTCCGAGCCGGTGAGGTTCCACTCCCGGCTGTAGAACGCGGGGTGGATGCGGCCGGGGCTTCGGAAGTCCCCCCCCACCCGGCGCACCTTGAAGCCGGGGGAGAAGGAGAGCGCACCCGTCTCCACCGACCGGAGCCGTCCTTCGGCGATCAGCGCGCCCCCCTGGTTGTTCCCGTCCCCCAGGGGGCTCAGGGTGTTGGCGTCGGCCCGGGAAACCGCGCCCTCCACGGTGACCAGGCCGCCGGTCCCACGGAGCTCCCACCGGAGATCGGTCAGCCGTTTCCGCTCCGGGGGGGGCAGATCGCGCCGGGGGACGAACCTCCCCTGGCCGGGACCCACGTACCGGTACACCGTCTTCCCGGTCGGGGATTCGGGATCCACCTCGTACTCCCCCTTCCCCTCTCCCACGTCCACGAAGGTGACCTGGTAGTCCCCCGCGCCCTCCACGTAGACGTAGATGTCGTGGCCGGTCTCGGGGTCCACCACCAGCTGGTAGTCACCGCCGTTCCCCGGGCCCACGTATCGCGTACCCCCCGAGATCCGGGCGGAGTCGCCCAGGGCGGCCAGCTCCGCCCGCTCCCCGGCGGTGAGCTCCCCCCCGAACGGGTTGTTGGCGTCGTCCCCCTCGCCGAAGTACGCCGCGCGAAGGGTTCCCGCCCGCCCCATCGCCGTCCGGGTCTCGGCGAAGGTCACCCGGCGCCGGTAGCGGGAGCTGGCCACCTGGTAGTCCACCGTGATCTCGGAGTTGGCGGTGATGACGTGACGGCTGGTGAAGGAGATCTCTCCCAACGAATAGTCGACGACGTAGTCCGCCTCCTCCCCGCGGGAGAGGAGCGTTCCGTCCAGCCAGATCTTCTCCGAACCCGCCACCACCACGATGTCGGTGGAGTCGGCCCGGTCGGTGAGCAGGTAGGGCCCCTGCTTCCCGTCCACCCCGAAGAACTGCCGGCTGGTGAACTCGCCCTTGGCCGAGGCGGCGGCGGCCCGGGTCCGGGTCTCTCCCAGGGTCGCCTCCGCGGTCAGGCCCTCCAGCTCCCGGCTCAGCTCCAGGAACGAATACCCGGTGACCCCCAGGCTCACGTCCCCCAGGCTGGCCGCGGCGCGGTTAGACCGGATCTGCACCAGCACCCGGTCCAGCTCACTCAGCTCCGCGGTGTTCCCCTGGGGCTGGAACGGCAGGTCCTGGTCGGAGAGGATGGCCAACAGCGATACGTCGTGGGTGACCTGTCCGGAGAGGCGAAGGTCGAGGCTCTGGCGAAGCTTCAGATCCTGCCGGTTCCCGATGGTGACGCCGAAGGTCTTGCTCCCGGAGATGTCGAGACCCCGGGTCTCCTCTTCGGGATTGAACGGGGTCGGGGGGCGGGCGAGGGTGTCGGTGGGGGCGGAGGTCCCGGTCTCGCGGAGATGGGGATCCTCGCGGAGCCGGTAGATTCCCTGGAGGGTCATGGGGAGCGCCCGGAACGAGGCCACCAGGACCTGCGCGCCCACCAGGGTATCGGCGACCATGAGGGTGAAGCAGCCGGAATCGGCGTCGAGGAGGTAGTCGGCGCCCGGGTCCAGGGTGCGCCCCCGGTCTCGGAGCGAGAAGGTCGAGGCCAGGATGAACGGGCGGTTCAGGCAGACGACCCGCTCCCCGGGATCCACGAAGAGGGTGTCGGTGACCAGCGGAGGGAGGCCGGACTGGGCCCGGGCCGCGCCCGCGCCGAGCACGCCGGCCGCGATCATCGCCCCCCCCATCCAGGCGCGGGCCGACACCGTCAACTCCCGGGTCGCCGGAGCTCCGCCACGCGCCCCGAGCAGCCGTCTCCCAGGAACAGGTTCTCGTCGTTGCCGGTGAGGGCGGTGGTGGCGTATCCCCGGCCCGCGCAACCGTCCGCGACGGGAAGCTCCAGGGTCCGATCCGGGATGAAGCCCCGACCGAAGAGATGCACGCGACTCCCCTCGCTCACCGCGTAGAGGCCGGGGCCGAGCACCGCCACCCCCCGGGGCGCGTCCGGGCTCTCCCAGACGCCCAGCACCTCCCCGAGACCGTCCAGAAGCACCGCCCGCCGGTTCCCCTCGTCGGCCACCAGGAAGGGCGGCCGGTCTCCCACCGCCACCCGCCCCGGCCGGCGCCACGAGCCGGCCTCGGAGCCGCTCTGCCCCCACACTCCCAGGAAGATCCACCCCGGGCCGAACACCAGGAGCCGGTCCCCGACCCGATCGGTCACCACCGCGTGGCCGGTGCGGTCCACCGCCAGCCCCGCCGGCTCCACCGTTCCGAGATCGTGGTCCAGGGCCACCGTGTTCAGGTCGAGGGCCAGCCCCAGGTAGTTTCCCTGGAGGTCGTACTGCTGGATCAACCGCCCCGGTCCGTCCAGGGCGTAGAAGGAGAGGCCGGGAGCCGGGGCGAGGGCGGTCCACTCCAGCGGGGAGCGACCGGGAGCGGGGAGCCGGAACGGAACCGCGCCGGGGTCGTCCAGGAGGAAGATCCGGTTCTGGTTGGTCTCTGCCACCGCCAGCTTTCCGTTGGGAAGGGAGAGCGCGGCCACCGGAAACCATCGATCCGCGGGGGGCCCGGCCGGCCACCAGATCGCGGTCCCGGCGGAGAGGCCGGAGGCGGGCGGCGTTCCGGCCCGGGAGGCGCAGCCCGCCGCGACCGCGGTGAGAAGGAGAAGCGCGCCCATCCCCCGCTGCGCGCGCGTCCGGTTCATGGGCCGGCGGCTAGAAGGTGCGCGCGAGGGTGAGCTGGGCCCCGGGGCCCTTGGGTCCCGCGTCGATTTCCCAGGACAAGCCGGAATAATCACCGCCGCTCCGTTTGGCCAGAAGTCCCACGTCCAGCACCGACAGGAGCCGGTTGGCCAGGAGGAGACCCACGCTCAGGTCGGCCCGGTGGTACGCGTCCAGGCTGGACTTGCGCATCTTCTGGTAGGCGATCAGGGTGGGGACGTCCGGCCAGTTCCAGGCATTGCTCCCGAAATAGCCGTTTTCCTGGAGGTATTGCTCCCGGGCCTGGCGGCTCGCCTCGTCCACCCCCGGCCACAGGGCCCGGGCCTGGCGTCTCACGAACTCGTTGGCGCTGTAGGGACCGTCGGACGACACGTAGTTCCCCACGATCCGGTAGAAGTCGTCGTCGCTCCGTTGCTTCACCCCCGCGTTCACCTCGGCGTACTCGTGGTAGAGCTCCTTCCGGTGCGAACCCTGGGTCCGGAATACCGCGAACGCGGTCCAGATCCCCCCCTCGGCCGCGAAGAAGCCCTTGGCCCGGGCGGTATGCCCCAGATACTGCTCCCCCAGGCCGGGGAGCACCAGGGAGTAGAGCATGGCCAGCTTGGCGTTCTTGTTCCCCGAGGCCTTGGGTAGCGAGACCCCGGGCGTCTCCGCGGCCTGCTCCAGGATGCGCCCCGAATCGTAGAGGCGATCGGGGAACAGGTTCGGGGCCGGTCCCGGCCGGTCCCGCCCGCCCGCCGAGGCCGCGGTGGCGAGGAGCGCGACGAGGATCGCGGAGCCGAAGGTGATACCTATCCAGCGCATGGCAATCTGTTCTCCGTGTTGCAGGTCATTCCGGAAGCGCCGGCACGCCCATGAGTCCCGGCGCGTCCGACAGGCCCGGAAAGTTCGGGAATCCCGGTCAGAATCTGCGGCTGAGCTCCATGTTGAAAGCCAGGTCTCCGCGCGGGGTGGGCGCCACGCGCCAATCCCAGGAGAACCCGGCCTCCGCCTTCCGCCGGTTGGAAGCCGACTTGGCCGCGTCCACCGCGCTCACCACGTGGTTCAGGAACATCGCTCCCACCACCCATCGGGCGGAAGAGAAGAGCGCGTCGGCGTGGGAGCGCATCCCCAGGTACCGCGCGCGGTCGGCCTGGGTGGTCCATCCGCAGGCGTAGACGTTGAGCCGTCCGATCTCATCGAAGTAGTCGTCCCGCGCGTTCACGTAGACCCGGTGGATGGCCTCGCTCTCGGACTCGAAGTCCACCGGGCCCAACCCCTCCCCGCAGTCGGTCACCGTCTCGTAGCGATGGAAGGCCCACCGGCTGTGCGTGTCGTTGGGGTCCCCGGCGAAGGCCCGGTAGTCCGTCTCCGCCTGATTCCCCGCGTCGTGAAGCGAGAGCACCGAGAACCACGCCGCCCCCTCGACCCCCAGGTAGGCCCACCCCCGGGACTGGCCCTGGATGAGCTGTCCCGCCCCCGGCACCAGGGCGGAGAGGAAACCGGCCACCGCCGGGGAGACCGACCGGCCCCTCCGCGCGCCCCCCACCCCGCCGAGTTCCGAGGGTCCCCAACGGGGCTCCGGCGCCGTCCCGGCCCCGAGCCCCGGCCGCGCGTCCCCCCGGGCCATGACCGCATAGAGCCGGCCGCCGTCGTCCGCCGCCCCGGCGGGCGCCCCGGAGAGAACCAGGGCCGCTCCGGTCAGAAGCGCCGCCCCCATCCACGAGGATCTCATCCCGGAGTGTCTCATGGTGTTCCATACCCCTCGAATCGCCCGGGGTTTCACGACCGGGCCGGAGTGCGGATTCGGCTCGCGGCCCCGGACCGCCTCGCCCATCCCGGTCAACGCACGACCACGATCTTGGCCAGATCCACGTGCTTTCCCCCGGTCCCCTCCCGCTCCAGGCGACAGAGGTAGAGCCCCGGCGCCACCCCGTTCAGGGTCCAGCGCACCGCGTTCTCCCCGGGGTGGAATCCGCCGCGATTGTCCAGCCGCGGCCCGTCCAGCTCGCGGCCGGTGAGATCCAGAATCGTGAGGTCGGCGGTCTCTCCCGGGTCGAGGAGAAAACGGATCTCCACCCCGTCCCCCCGGGCGGGATTGGGATAGACCAGCAACCGGTCCTTGCCCAGGTCCGGGGCCGCGGCGTCCATGCTCCGCACGGAATGCTCCTGCACGTTTCCCCCCTCGGGGCGGCCGCCGGGCATCCGCCAATCGCCGGTGAGCACCCGGGCTTCGGGGAAACGCTGGGCCACCAGCGCCCCGTTGTCCAGGGTGGCCACCCAGGTCAGCCCCCGGGTCGGATCGGCGGGATCGAGCGCGGCCAACCAGGCGAAGCGTACGGGATAGGTGCCGAAGGCGCGGGGGTAGTCCGGAAGGAGCTTCCCCCGGCCGTCGAGTCCCACGAAGCGTCCATGGTGATCCAGCACCAGCACGTCCAGGTCGCCGTCCCCGTCGAGGTCGGCGAGCTTCAGGTCCCGCACCGGGGCCTCGACCGGGCGCGGCCACCCGACCGCCGGGCTTCCGTCGGGGTTCCAGGCCAGGAGATCGCCGGCGTCGGTCACCGCCACGATCTCGACTTCGCCGTCCCCGTCCAGGTCGCCCAGGACCGGCGGGACGCTGACCGGCGCGGGGAGCTTCCAGGCGGTGACGATGTTCCCGTTCATCACCGCCACGGTGTCCGCGGTGAACACCGCGAAGGCATCGCCGAAGCCGGACAGGTTCGGGTCCAGAAGACCGGAGTCGACGGAGGGCCAGTTGGCGCCCAGGATGTGGGCCACCTCGGTCGAGAACCGGTGGGACGAGGGGGTGGTTCCGGGTTGATTGAGATCGAAGAACTCGACCCGGCCGCCGGCGTAGGCCTGGGCGGCGACCTGGGGAGGCGGAGTCGACGGCCCCGGCGGACCCAGCGGAAGTGAGTAGGTGCGGTAGGGGGTGACGACCGGCGCGCCCACGGGAATCGCCCCCGCGGTGCCGGTGACCGGCCAGGATTGGGTCTCGTAGGCCGCCGTTCCGTCCTGGGGACGCAGGGCGACCAGCCCGGCCTGCGTGCCGTACAGGATCAGGCTGGAGTCGCTCCCACGAAGGAAGATCACCGGCGGGGTCTGGGCCGGCCGGGTCACGTTCGGCCCCGCCACCCGGATGAGCGGCCGTCCGCCGGGCTGGTAGAGCTCCACCGCGCCGCCGTTCACGGTCAGCGCGATCACCCGTTCCCCGGGCCGCCCCGCGCCGAACACGAAAGACGACGAGACGGCCATCCCCAGGATGCGGGCGTTGGCCCGGGCGAAGAGAGTGTCCACGTAGGGGGTGGCGTCGGCGCGGACCGCTCCCAGGCCGCGGAAGGTGGCGGGGGGAGGACCGGTGCGCGACTGGTCGAGGGTGAAGAGAACCTCGGGGCTCGAGCCGCCGGTCGCGGAGTCGAGGTCGAGCACCGCGAGCTTCCCCACGTTGCTCTTCACCTCGTCGTCATAGGGCAGGAGCCGCGGCCAGCCGTCCCGGGCCAGGGGGCGCTCGATCTTGATCCCCATCACCCGGCCCGGGTTGGAGGTGATCTCCACCCGGATCCCGGTCCAGGCGCCGTCGTTGGCCGCGGTCCCGGGCACGGTGCCGGGCGCGAAGAGCGGGTTGTTGTCCAGGAAGAACGGATCCTCGGGACTCCCCAGGTAGCGAAGCAGCGCCGGACGCCCCAGGTCGGAGATCCCGTCGGCCTCGACCACCGAGAGCCCCCGGAAGCCGGTGTAGAGGTTGATGCCCCCCGGGCAGCCGTCCCCCAGGTCCTGGCCGGCCAGGGCCGGGCCCAAAATCTTGTCGTCCACGTGCCAGATGAGGATGCCCTCGCCCGGGAGCACCGCGTCGTACTCCAGGTGGCCGACCGGATCCGAGCCTTCGGGATCGTCCACCGGGCCCAGGAAAACCCCGGTGGTGGAGTCCGCGCGCACGTAGGGGAACCCGTTCCCGTCCAGGTCCAGCGCCCGGTTCTCGATCAGGAAGGTCTCGGTGGGATCGAGGGAGACGTAGGGAATGTGGGGGTTCAGCTCCACCGCCTCCATCGCCTGCTGCCAGGTTTCCCCGATCATGAGGGGGGCCACCGCCTTGGGGAAGAGCTGGAGCTTGCACCAGGGGTCGAAGCTGGTGGGAAAGACCCCGGCCGCCTCGTACTCCAGGGTGTCCCCGTCGGCCACGTCGGCGATGATGGAGCGGATGTTCTCCCCGCTGTCCATGAGGCTCCACCACCCGACCTGGGGGAGCCCGTTGCAGATGTTGTAGAGATCCGGGAGCCCCAGCACGTGGCCGAACTCATGGGCGAAGGTCCCGTTCAACGCCCCGAGATAGTCATCCTGAACCGAGGTCTCGGGAAGCACCAGCACCCGCCCCACCTTCCCGGTCCCGGTCGTGATGGAATCGGCCAGACTCAGGGTGAAGGTGGGAATGTCGTCGGGGGTGTCCCGGTTCACGTCGCTCTGGTAATCGGCCCCGGCGTGGGCCACCACGTAGGCGTCGAAGTCGTCGAACCGGAAGTCGCCGCTCGTCGCCGCGGCGGTCACCGCGTCGATGACCAGGCGGCTGGCGTTGGCCACCACCTCGGCGTTCTGGGCCACCTCCCACGGGCCGTAGTCCCCGGTGTCGGAAAGGTGGTAGGCGCTGTCCTCCTCCGCCGGGAACACCGTGATCTCGATCACCATGCTCCCGTAGGACTGGGCCAGGTAGTAGGCGGCCAGGGCGCGGGCGTGGGCTTCGAAGTAGGCCTTGTTGTGGGGGGGAGGATCGACCAGCGCGCCGGTCCCGGTCCGGAGATCGAAGCGCCCGTCGGTCGTGGTGGTGGTCGCCCCGCGGGAATCCTTCCGGAAGTCCACCCGCATGAGGGCCACCCGGACGGTGTCGGGGCCGGGATCGGCGGCGGCGGCGGCCAGGCCGTCCCGCAGGAGCTCGCGAACCGGCCGGAGGAAGGGGCGCGCGGCCCCGGGCTGGAAGAGGTCGTGGGGGAAAGCCCGCGGTTCGAGGGCGGTCCCGGATCCCCGCGGCGCCGGCTTGCGGCCTGCCGGGGCCTCGAGGGTGACCAGCCGCTCCGCCCGGGAGTGAGCGTCGTGCGACCGGCCCACCACCACCAGGTGTCGCGGCGTGTCGGCCCCGGCCAGGACCGGGACGAGGAGCCCCAGGACGATTACCGCGAACCGGGCCCCGGGGCGAACCCTCTCAATCAAACGCCGCGACCAGCGAGATCTTGCTCACCCGGTCCAGGTCCTTGGCCTGGGGGATCGACGCGAAGTCGAGCCCGAACTCCTTCAGGTGGAAACCGGCCCCGAAGGTCCAGTTCTTGATCTCGCCCGGGTCGTCGTAGATGTAGCCGACGCGGCCGAACACCAGGTCCATGAGACCGACTTCGAACCCTCCGCTCATGATCACGTCGTGCTTGTCGGCGAAGTTGAGCTTGGCGCGGATGCTGTCCGGAATGTCGCTGAACACCAGGTTCTTCTCGACCGAGAACCCGGCCAGGAAGGAGTAGGACTCGGGGATCTTCGCGCCCAGGGCCACGCCGACCTTGAGATTCCGGGGCATGGGGTCGGACTTCTTTCCCTGGGTGAGGGAGATGTCGGGACCGAGGTTGGCCACGGTGGCCCCGAGGCCGAGGCTCATGGTTCCCGCGCCCATCCCGAAGATGTTGTCGGACTGGTGCTGCATCCGGTACAGGCCGCCCAGGTCCACGGCGAAGCTGGTTCCGCTGCCCGCGCCCTGGCCGGCGTACTGCTCGGGGGCGAGGCTCACGTGGATCAGCTTCAGATTCGCCCCCACGCCGACGTTGGGAAGGATGGTGGTTCCGAGCGCGATCGAGGGGGAGAACTCGTAGGAGGAAAAGGTGCCGATGGCTTCCGAGGACCCGGGATTGGTGGCCTGGCTGGTCCCGTAGTTCAGGTAGGTGAAGGTGCCGGCCACCCCGCCCCATCCCTGGACGCTGTTGGTGACCCCGAGGTACTCGTAGTAGACGTCGTCGGCCAGACCGGGCACGAGCTTGGCGTGCATGAGGCCGGCGTTCCAGCCCTTCAGGAAGGCGAGGCCGGCCGGGTTCCACCAGGGGGCGAAGGCGTCGTCGGCGACGGCGTTGAAGAACCGACCCATCCCCTCGGCGCGGGCGTCGGGGGGGATCTGGAGCGAGGCCGCTCCCGCGGTGCTCCCGGCGAAGGCGGTGGCCGGGGCCAGGGCGGTGACGAGCACGACGGCTACGGCGAGGGGGCGGGCTAGACGGTACCAGAGTCTCATGGGCGCGGTCCTCCTGGGCGGGGCACAACGGTGCCCCGGACTGGCTGGTTGAACCCTGGCGGGGACGCCGGGTTCCCAAAAGGTTGCCGTAGGGCGGCGGCCGGAGAGCCTACCAGAGGTCCGCCGACCGGGTCCAGAGCGAACCTGCCATTTCCTTGCCCGACAACCATTTGTCGGCATCACCGGAGGACGACGACCCGCTCCAGATGCTTGGCGCGGCCTCCCCCCGCGCTCGGACGGGCGTCGAGCTGGACCAGGTAGACCCCGTTGGCCACCCGGTCCCCGCCCCGGTCCCTCCCGTTCCACAGGAAGGCGTTGGGCCCCGCGGAGACCGTCTTCTCGTCCGTCCAGACCAGGCGCCCGGCCACCGAGTAGACCCGCGCGGTGACCTTGGCCCCCCGGTTCAGGGTGAACATGACCCGGGTGGATTCCCGCTCGGGGTCGAACGGGTTCGGATAGGCCAGCACGCCCGAGAACGCCGCCCCCCGCGCGGCGGCGCCCAGCTGGAAGGTGGCGGTCAATCGGGAGGTGAACCCGTTGTTGTCCGCCGCGGTCACCACGAAGTCGTAGGTCCCGGGGACGAGATCGGGAACGTTGAAGACCACCCGGCCCCGGGTGTGGCTCCCCTCGTCGTACTGGAACCGGTCGGTCAGGTCCAGACGCAGGAGTTCCCGCCCGTCGGGATCGAAGACCTTGAGCAGGATGGAGAACACCGGAAACGCCCGGGTGAGGTTGATCCCCGACGGGTCCTCGAGCCGGAGCTCCATCTCGTCGCCGGCCGACACCTCGGTGGAGGGCGAGCTGAAGCTCAGGGTCGGGCCGGTGGTGTCGTCCACCGCCCCGGTCGAGCGGGGATCGGTGGGCAGCGGACCGACGATCCCCGCCCCGTCCCAACCGGTTCCCGAACCGTAGATCCGCACCCGCGCGTCCTGGCCGTCGCGGATCGAGCGCGGCACGGTGAAGGCCACCGATGCGCTGTCCCCGGCGATCGCCGACCGCCCGCTGAACAATCTCGCCCCGGGAAGCCGGTACCCGGATCCGGCGGCGAAGCCGGGGATCGGCTGCCCCTGGGAGTTCTTGGAGCGAAGGATCATCGGGCCCTGGGCCAGGACGTCCAGCGTCCCGCCGGTCCCCGCGCCGTCTTCCCGGCGGACCGAGAACTCGGGGGTGACCCCGGCCTTCAGGGTATCGGGGCCGGTCACCGCAAGCTCGGACCCCGGCACGTTCAACCGGCTGGCCGGATCCCCCAGACAGATGTACCGGTCGTTCTCGTTGGCCTGGAGGCGCTTGGCCTCCATGAGCGCGGCCCCGATGGGGACCGGCGGCACCGGGTTCCCCCCGGGGAAGAGCCGGCGCATGAAATCCTTGTTCAGGAGCTTGTTGTTCCCGGGGCTGGTGAGGTGGGTGGCGGCGGCGGAGACGATGGTTCCGGTCCGGGGCTGGAGAACCAACGCCTCGCCTATCCCTTCCTGCGTCGCTTTGTTGAACTTGCCCACGCTGCAGGAGAAGGCCCCGAGCACCGGAAGGCGCCCGTCGTTGGTGAGAACGGGCACGTCGGCTACGTCGAACACGTGCTCATCGGCCATGACCACGTTTCCGCCGTGGCCGACGTAGTTCACCAGCCAGGCTCCGTCGTCCCAGGCGTCCAGGAGCGCCCGCTTGGCCGCCGGCTTGGAGTCATAGGTGCAGGTTTCCCCGTATTCGTACAGGTATACCTTGGATCGATCGAAAACGAAAGGGATGACCGCGTCCACCTCCTCGGAGATCGGCATGTGGGTCGACCCCGCCGAGTCGGAGTCGCGTCCCTGGCAGTTGTCGTCGGCGATCAGGATCGCCTTGGTCCGCCAGGGTCCGTAGGACGGGGCTTCCTCCGCCCGCTTGATCTTCTGTTCGATGACGCCCCGGAGCTCGGCCGCGGTCCGGGCGGGGATCCGCCCCAGGATCAGATCGGTGTAGTTGTCGTAGAGTCCGCTGTCGTAGCCGTCGAACCGGGCCAGGGGATCGTCGGTGGCGTACTGGATGTTTCCGTACCGGATGTCGGAGATGCCGCTCCGGTTGTCTTCCCAGGAAGGCACGATGTCGGGGATCCCGTTCTGGTGGAAGTCCCGCGGATCGTAGGTGTGGTCCCCCAGGAAGACGCAGTAGGAGAGCCGGTCCTCACCGGGTCCGTAGTACCGGTACATGTACTCCAGGAAGTAGCGGATGGCGATGGGGTCCCACATCCCCCAGGTGAACTCGTCCATGATGTCGCTCACCCGGACCACCTGGACCCTGGCGGGACGGCTTTCGGTGATGCCGAGAAGGTTGTTCCGCCTCCACTGGGCGAGAACCTCCGCCGCGTCCTCGAATCCGTCCCCCACCACCAGGACGTAGTCCACGGCGGAGGTCGCGTCCCGGAGCCAGGTCGGGCTTCCGTTCTCCCCCGCCGGCGGATCGTCCCGATAGGAGCCGGCGGCGGGGGTCAGGAGATCGTCGTCCGAGGCCACCGCCACCGTCCGGGCCGCGTCCGAACCGACCGCGAACTCCCCGATCGCTCCCGTCCCCGATCCCGAGATCCGGACCCCGGTGAGCCGGCGCGGATTTCGCGGATCGGTGACGTCGAGCACCAGCGGGGCGCCGGAGGGCGGGCGGGACACCCGCACCATCCGCCCCGATTCCCCGGCACCGACCGAGAACTCCGCCGGGTTCCCCCCGGCGTCGAACCGGCGCGTATAGGTTGCGTCGACCCAGGTGAGGTAGACCTGATCGTAGCGGTCGGGGTTGGTCCCTACCTGCGGCACCACCAGCTTGAGGGTGTCGGGAGTGCCGGTGGGGATGCCCTCGCCGGTGACGTCAAGATGGGTGAACGAGGTGAAGAAGCTGCCCCCCCAGGCCGGGGTTCCCAGATCCACGCTGTTCACCCTGACGTGGACGTGGTGGCGCGCCTCTTCCAGGGTGCCCCCCCCGGCGAGGGGAACCTGCGAACCCCACAGGCGGATCCTGACGTCGAAGGTGGAGCCGGAAAGGGCCTGGGGCAGGTTCAGGAGGAATCCCTGGCCCGCGGGATTGGAGGTGGAGATCGAGGCCCAGAACCACTGCGGCCACGGATAGCCGCCGTCGTACATCGAGGGGTCGTAGATGCTGTCGCGGTTCTTGATGTTCTCGAAGTGGATGCGCGTCCGGCCGTCGGTCACCACCGGCGCCCCCGGGGCCGGGGTCGCGTCCTCGACCGCCATGCGCCGGGGCGAACCGGCGAAGTCCCCTCCCCAGGCCAGCCAGTAGACGGTCTGGGAGGTATAGGGGTTCATGACGTATTCGCCGGTCGAGTCGGGGGCGAGGCCGAAGCGCTCGCGGTAATTGTCCGGGCCGAGCGCGTAGAACACGAGGGCGTCGGAGGCGTCCATCGTGCCGTCGTCCAGGTTCCCCCGAACCAGCATGGGGATCTCACCGAACCCGCCGTCGAATCCCTGGGCGAACTCCGGGCGCTGGTAGACGTGCTGCCAGACCGGGCGATTGCCGACCCAACCCAGATCGGTCCAGGCCAGGTGCGGCACCAGGGGGCCGGCGAAGAGCCGGAAGGTGCGCGGGTCGACGGTGCCGACCGGCACCCCCATGTTCTCGAGCACGTTCCGATCCAACCGGTAAACCCCGTTGGATTCGATCCGGATCTTGGCCCACCCGTCGGCGTCGTCGAACCACGTGGCAGGGACGCCGGTGGCGGTGGGAAGCGCGGGCGCCTCGTCGGCCGCCGCCCCCGACCAGCGGGCAGCGTCCCGGGGGTTCACCAGGTCCCGTTCGAACGACGCCTGCCCCACCCGGTCCACCGCCGGTCGCGCGGGCAGCGCCGCCGCGCCCGGAGGGAGGCTCACGGTCACCGTCACCGCGCTCGCCCACACCGCGGACCCGGTGGCCGGGTCGAAACTCACCGGCCGCACGCCCACGTTCAGGATCCGAACCCCGCGCTCGATCCCGTCGGAGAGGATCTCGGCCGGGGGAAGAGCCCGGTCGGCGGTGAAGAGCGGCCCTTCCACCGATTCGGTGTGCAACACCATGGGATCGCGAAGCCGCGTCCGGGGATCGATCGGCTGGTAGCTCGTCACCGGAGGGAACCGGACCCCCATCGCCCGCCCCCGCTCCCGGGTGGCGGCGCTCACCGAGACCGCGCCGGGGGGGACGGCCACCCGGACCACGGTGAGCGGCAGAGCGGGATCTCCGGAATCGCCGGTTCCGGGCAGGGTCGGCCAGCTCGGGAAGCGATAGTCGACCCCGTTCAGGGTCGTCTCTTCCCACCGGGGAGGGTCGAAGGTCACCTCGAAGCGAATCGCGCCGGGAGCCTCTTCGACCAGGGTGGTCACCGGCCCCGTCACCGCGGCCCGGGAGCGGAGGGGGGTGAGAGCCGCCAGCGCGAGCGTCGCGACCGCGATCCCTGCAACCCGTGCAAGACGTCTGTTCATGAAGTTTGCCAACATCCTCGACCGTCCGTGTCGTTGGAGTAACGTCCTGGGTTCATGCCGGCGGCGACGGGGGTTCGCGCACCGGCGGGGCGGGACCGGATCGGAGGCGCGGGGCGCCGGCGCCGGTCCGAGCTCGATGGAACCTCTAGCCTGGGATCGAGGATGTCTCCTTCCCTGCTGGTCTTATAACCTGTTCGAAGGCAACAGGCTAGCAGGAGCATGACCCGGAGGTCAACGGTCCGGGGCGCTCGCCCCGGCATCCTGGAATACCCCCATGGCCTGAAATTTCTCCATCCGATCCGCGATCAGGACGTCGGGGGAGAGTCCGGAGAGCTCGTCCAGGGCGGTCTTCACGGTCTGCCGGACGGCCTCCGCGGTCTTCTGGGGATCCCGGTGGGCCCCGCCCAGGGGCTCGGGGACCAGACCGTCGATCACGTTCAAGGCCAGCACGTCCCGGGCGGTGAGCTTCAGGACCTCGGCCGCCTCGGGGGCCTTGGCCTTGTCCTTCCACAGGATCCCCGCGCACCCCTCGGGTGAGATCACCGAGTAGATCGCGTTCTCCAGCATGTAGACCCGGTCGGCCACCGCCAGGGCCAGCGCCCCGCCGCTTCCCCCCTCGCCGATCACCAGGCAGACCACCGGCACCTCGAGCCGCGCCATCTCGCGCAGGTTCCGGGCGATGGCCTCGGACTGGCCGCGCTCCTCGGCCCCCACCCCCGGATAGGCTCCCGGAGTGTCCACGAAGGTGACCACCGGCAGATGGAACCGGTTCGCCATCTGGAACAGTCGCAGGGCCTTCCGATAGCCCTCGGGATGGGGCATGCCGAAGTTCCGGTGGATGTTCTCCTTGGTGTTCCGCCCCTTCTGGTGTCCCACCACCACCAGGGGACGTCCCTCCAGCCGGGCCAGCCCCCCCACGATCGATGGGTCCTCGCCGTAGGCCCGATCCCCGTGAAGCTCGGTGAACTCGTCGCACAGCAACCCCACGTAGTCGAGGGTGTAGGGCCGGCGGGGATGACGGGCGAGCTGGACGCGCTGCCAGCGGGAGAGGTTGGAGTAGATCTCCCGGCGGAGCTTGTCCGCCTTCTTCTCCAGGCGGCCGAGCTCGTCCCCCACCTCGATGTTGGAGGTGACGGCGAACTCCCGGATCTCCTTGATCTTGTTCTCCAGCTCCACCACCGGCTTCTCGAAATCGAGCCAGAAACTGCTCACCGGCCGTTCCTCCCGCTCACCGCCTCGCCCAGGCGGACGGCGGCGTCTCCCAACATGCCGCGAAGCTCCAGGAGGAGGTCCTGTTCGACCCCGACCCGGAAGCGGCCCAGTTTCATGCGGACCCGGCGGCCGGTGGTCGTCTCCATGAACAGCACGACCTCCCCCCGGCCCGGGTACCGCTCCAGGATACTCCCCAGACCGGCCAGCCGGCTCTCGTCCAGGCCGTCCAGGGGAACACGAAGATAGAGGGTGTGCTCCAGGTCCCCGCGGCTGGCCTCGAAATCGTACACCTCGTTGGTCACGATCTTGGGGTCCCCCTCCGGATCCCGCCGGTCCAGCCTCCCCCGCGCCAGCACCACCCGGTCGGGCTCCAGGAAGTCCTTCACCTTCTCGAACACCTCGTTGAAGAGCACGCACTCCAGGGTCCCCGCGTAGTCCTCGACCACCAGGAACCCCATGGTGCGGCCCTTCTTGTCGAGCTTCCGCACCACCGCGGTCACCACCCCCAGAATCCCGACTTCGACCCCGGTTCCCATCTCCTTGATCCGCGCGGAGTCCCCCGAGGCCACCGCGGAGATCTCGTCCCGGTAGGCGTCCAGGGGATGCTCGGAGAGGTAGAACCCCAGCACCTCCTTCTCCCGGCGGAGGCGGGTGTTCCGGTCCCAGTCCTCGACCTCGACCAGGGTCGACGCCGCCCCCCCGCCTTCCCCCCCGCCGAAGAGCGAGGTCTGGCCCATGGCCTCGTCGTGCTGGTGGCGGGCCCCCGCCTCCAGCGCGGCGGGCACGGCGTGGAACATCGAGGCCCGCGAGGCCTGGAGGCCGTCCATGGCCCCCGCCGCCACCAGGCTCTCCAGCACGCGCCGGTTCATGACCTCGTGGGCCACCCTCCTCGCGAGATCGAAGATGGAGGTGAAGGGTCCGCGACGCTCCCGCTCCTTCACGATCTCCTCGATGGTGTGGACGCCGACGTTCTTGACCGCTCCCAGGCCGAAGCGGATTCCCTCCGGGCTCACGTGGAACGGGGCGCGGGAGGAGTTCAGGTCGGGGGGAAGGACCGCCATGCCGAGGCGCCGGCACTCCTCCACCAGCACCACCACCCGGTCGGTGGAGTCCATCTCGCTGGTCAGGGTGGCGGCCATGAACTCGGCGGGATAGTGGGCCTTCAGGTACGCGGTCTGGTAGGAGACCATGGCGTAGGCCGCGCTGTGACTCTTGTTGAACCCGTAGCCCGCGAAGAAGGCCATGAGCTCGAAGACCTTTCGCGCGACGGCCTCGGCGATCCCGCGCTCCACCGCCCCGGAGACGAACTTCTTCTCCTGGGCGTCCATCTCCTCCTTCTTCTTCTTCCCCATGGCCCGCCGGAGGAGGTCCGCCTCGCCGAGGGTGAACCCGGCCATCGCGCTGGCGATCTGCATCACCTGCTCCTGGTAGACCATCATGCCGTAGGTGGACTTGAGGATGGGCTCCAGGATGTCGTGCTCGTAGGCGATCCGCTCGCGCCCGTGCTTGCGGTCGATGAAGTTCTGCACCATGCCCGAGCCCATGGGGCCGGGCCGGTAGAGGGCGTTGACCGCCACGATGTCCTCGAAGGTCTCCGGCGCCAACCGGCGCAACAGGTCCCGCATGCCCGAGGATTCGAGCTGGAACACCGCCACCGTCTGGGCCCGCCTCAGGAGATCGAAGGCCGGCTCATCGTCGAGCGCAAGCCCGGCGAGGTCGGGGCGGGCGCCGGTGCGCTCGGTGATGAGATCCAGGGCGTCCTCGATCACGGTGAGGGTGCGGAGCCCCAGGAAATCCATCTTCAGGAGCCCCGCCTTCTCCACCGACTTCATGTCCCACTGGGTGGAGATTTCCCCCTTCCCGCTCTTGAAGAGCGGCACCATCTCGTCCAGCCGTCCGGGGGCGATGAGAACGCCGGCGGCGTGGGTGGAAGCGTGGCGGGACATGCCCTCCAGGGTGCGTGCCACCCGGATGAGGCGGGCGTGGGCCTCGTCCGAGGAGGCCATCTCCCGGAGTTCGGGGACCTGCTCCAGGGCGCGGTCCAGGGTGATCCCCAGCTCGGAGGGAACCAGCTTGGCGATCCGATCCACGTCGGCGAACTCGATCCCCAACGCCCGGCCCACGTCGCGGATGACCCCGCGGGCGGCCATGGTGCCGAAGGTGATGATCTGGGTCACCGAGTCCTCGCCGTACTTGCCCTTGACGTACTCGATGACCTCACCCCGCCGGCGGTAGTCGAAGTCCACGTCGATGTCCGGCATCGACACCCGCTCGGGGTTCAGGAACCGCTCGAAGAGGAGACCGAAGCGGATGGGGTCGATGTCGGTGATCCCCAGGGAGTAGGCCACCAGGCTCCCCGCGGCCGAGCCCCGGCCCGGTCCCACCGCGATCCCGGTTTCCCGGGCGTGATGGATGAAATCGCGCACGATGAGGAAGTACCCGGCATAGCCCATCCGCCGGATGATGCCGAGCTCGAAGTCCAGGCGCTCGGTGAGGGAGGGGGTGATCTCGCGGTAGCGGGTCCCCATGCCCTCCCGGGCCAGGTGCACCAGGTACTCGTCGGGGGAGACGAACCCTTCGGGGAGGGGAAAGTCCGGGAGTAGCAGCTTGTCGAAGTCCAGCTTCAGCTCGATCGATTCGGCGATCTCCCGGGTGGCGGTGAGGCTCCCGGGAATCCGCCCGAACAACGCCTCCATCTCCCCGGCGCTCTTCAGGTACCGCTGGTCGGTGCCGGCGCGGAAGCGATTCTGGTCCGCCACCGTACGCTGCTGCTGGATGAGGATGAGGATCTCCTGGGCCTCCGCGTCCTGGGGGCTCAGGTAGTGGACGTCGTTGGTGGCCACCAGGGGGGCGCCGATCTTGCCGGCCACGTCCTTGAGCTGGGGAATGAGCGGACGCTGGTGGGCGATCCCGTGATCCTGGATCTCCACGTAGAACCGGTCCCCGAAGATCTCACGATAACGGCCGCCCAGATCAAGGGCCTGGCGGGGGCGTCCTTCCAGGAGCTCCCGGGCCAGGGCGCCGCTCATTCCCGAAGAGAGGGCGATGAGTCCCCCGGCGTGCTCCTCCAGGAACTCGTAGTCCACCCGGGGCCGGTAGTAGAAGCCCTCCAGGTAGCCCGCGGTGGAGATCTTCATCAGGTTCCTGAACCCGGTCCGGTCCCGGGCCAGGAGTACCAGGTGGTCCAGGCCGCGGGCGTTCCGCGGGGTCTTGTCGTGGCGGCTCCCCCGGGTGAGAAAGATCTCCATGCCCAGGATCGGCTTCACCCCCGCCCGCCGCGCGGCCAGGTAGAACTCCACCGCCCCGAAGAGGTTTCCGCTGTCGGTCAGCGCGACGGCGGGCATCCCGAGTTCGGCGGCCCGGGAGACGAGACGAGACACCTTGGCCGCCCCGTCGAGGAGGCTGTAGTCGGAGTGGACGTGAAGGTGGACGAAGGGCTCTGCCAAGATCCTGGGTTCCGTTGTCAGGGTGACCGGGTGAGGGACGGGCTGAACGGCCGGACCCGGCCCGCGGGCGAGGGACGAAGTCTAACCGGACCGCCTCGATTCGGCGAGCGTTCGATGCCCCGGTTATACCGCCGCGCCGGTTCCCCGGGCAAGCGCGGTGGGCGGCGACGATCCGATCATTGGACGGTCACGGTGAGCGAGCGCTCGGCGCGGTTCCCCACCCGGTCCGCCGCCACCACCTTCCAGACGTGCCGGCCCGGTTCGAGACCGCGGCGGAGGTGGGCGGTGAAACTCGCCGCCTCGGGATTCCATTCGGCGATGACCGGTGCGCCGTCCAGGGTCATGGTGAGCCCGCGCCAGGTCACCCCCGCGCCCCGGTCGGCGACCCGGGCGACGAGAGAGGGTTTGGACCCGGCGTCCGGTGTCTCCAGGGTCACCGCGGGCGGGGTGTCGTCGCGGAGGAGGGCGAGGGTCTCGAGGTTTCCCACCGTTCCCGAAACGCCGTCGTCGCTGGTGTCGGCGCCGACCCAGCTCCATCCGTCGTCCCACCGGTAGACCGCGAGTCCCCGGCGGGACGAATCGGGGCGCGGGGTCAGGGTGACCCGCACCTCCTCACGAAGGGGCCAGGCCCCGGGCCCGAGGCGCACTTCGGGGGAGGCCGGCTCCAGCTCGGGTCGGGTCTTCGAGGTCCGCGCCGGTGCGTCACCCTCGTCCACGGTGATCCAAAGGGATCCGTACACCGCGTCCGGCGGAACCTGCATGCGGAACCCGGGGGCCGAGACGAGAACCGGCTCGGCGGGGAGGGCGGGAAAGAGGCGGCCCGCCCACGCCGCCCGCGCGGTTTCGGACGTCCCTCCGGGAAGGGTGAGGGTGAAGCTCCACATTCCGCGGCGGGGCGGGACCGGGCGCTCCAGTTCCTCTTCCCATCCCCCCGGCGCGGCGGCGCCGCTCCATCCACCACCGAGGGTGTCCCCGGCCGGGGTGCTTCCGGCGAGGACCACGGTCTTGAGCCCCTCCCCGGCCGCTCGCCAGACCAGGTACGGGCCACGGCTTCTGAGCCCGGTTCGCTCCACCCGCCGGCCTTCGAACGGCGTCCCGGGAGGCGGCGGCTCCACCCGCTCGACGTCCACGTCCCTTCGGGTCACGTTTCCGGCCGCGTCGCGAGCCTCGAAACGGAGACGGTGCACGCCGGGGACGAGCCCGGACCCGAAGGGCCGGTCCCGGGCCAGCCACTGCGTCAGGTCCTGGTGGGCCTGGGGAGGGGGATCGAGGGCGATCCACCGCTCGTTCCGGCTCCGGGCCAGGGCCTCGTCGAAGGTCCACTCCACCTCGCTCGGCCAGTTCCAGTCGAAGCGGTCGAACCGCACCGCGCTCACCGGCCGCTCGTCCACCGACCAGAGCACCTGGTAGGGGGCGACCCGCGACTCCCCCGCTTCCCCCCGGTCCGAGGTCTCGACCCACACCCGCACCGGCCCGTCGATACGAAACGCCGGAGACGCCGGCCGGGCGAGATCCACGATCACCGGATCGAGACCGCCGTTCACCCGCACACCGGCCTCGGCCGGTTCCACCCGCAGGCGGGTGACGGAGGGAGCCACCGTATCGGGAACGCTCCACCCCTGGGTGAACGGGTTCACCGCGATGGAGGCGCTCTCCCCGCGCCGGATCTCGGCGTGGAGGTGGGGCGGCCCGGCGCCGCTCGATCCCGACCGGCCCAGAACCTCGCCCGCCGCGAACCGCAGGGAGTCCGGCGGGGGCTGGAAGTCCACCTCGTAGCGGCCGAGACGGTCCTGCTCCGCTTCCGCCGCGGCCTCGATCGTGGGAGCGAACGCGCTCAGGTGACCGAAGACCGCGGTGCGCCCGTCTTCGAGGCGGAAGTAGATCGCGCGCCCGTAGCCCACCCCGCTCACCCGAACCCGCCACACCCAGCCCGAAGCGGGGGCCAGCACCGGCTCCCCCGCCGCCCCGCCGGTGGAGAGATCGAGCCCGCCATGGTAGTGGCCGGACCGGTACTCCCCGAAGGAGGAGGTGAGGACCAGGGGTCGTTTCATGGGGGGAAGGAGGGGTCCCGCGGGAGCCTCGTCCTTCTCCGGAGCGAGACGGGGACCGGTTCCCGCCGCGATGCCCGCCGCGGCCGGGATGAGGGTCAAAACCCCCAGAACCGCCCCCCACGCCGAGATTCGTCGCATCCGGCAATTCCTTTCTTGCAAGAACACAAGCGGCGGAAACTAGCACGCGTTTCCGGCACGGTCAAACCGGCGCGCCTTGCAGAACGCAACGCCGCGGCCCCCCGACGGGCAGACGACCGTCCGTCGCGGGCGCTTTCCCACCGAACCCCCATCTCCCCGCTCAAGCCCCCGGCGGAACTTCCGATCACGGAATGGCACTGAACGAGTTTCCCCTTCGATGCTTCTCGAACGCACCGGCGCGCAGCGAAGGGACCCGGGGGGTGGGGAAACGGAACGCCCGCGGAAGACGAAATGGGCCCGGTGAATCGCCGGGTCCGAGCGCTCGACAAGAAGGAGTTGGAACATGAAGCAGAGCTTCGCATCCCTGGTCGCCGTCACCCTCATGCTCGGCATGGTCCTGATGGGATGCGGCGACTCAACGTCGGTCTCCCGTCCCGACACCACGCCTCCCCTGGCCCCGGTGGTCATGGGAGCGAACGGCGCCGGGAACGTGGCGCAGATCTGGTGGCAGGGGAACATCGAGCCGGACCTGGCCGGGTACACGGTCTACGCCACCATGGACGGCGTGACCCACCGGGTCAACGACCGGCCGATCCAGGGCACGTCCATGTCGGTTCCCGTCAGGAACAGCGGTCTGGTGACCCTCTACATCACCGCCTCGGACGTCTCGGGGAACGAGAGCAGCCCCTCGGCGACCAAGGTCGTGACCCTCACCCTGGGGGGCGCGAACCGGAGCCCGATCGAGGGCGTCGACGACAAGTCCTCCCTGCGCTAGCCGCACCGGGAGCATCGTTCGAACGGGACGCCGCTCATCGCCGCGTCCCGTTCGCGCGTTCCCCGGGGTTGCTCCGGCCGGAGACCGGCCCTCAGCGGGGAAGCTTCAGCACCCGGGTCACCGCGTACCCGGAACGGTCGGCCGCCCGCACGAAGTAGAGTCCGGGAGGAAGCAGCCGGCCCGTGTCGTCGTCGCCGGTCCAGGTGAAGCCCCCGGCTTCCGCCGGGAACCGGAACGATGCCGCCCGGCGCCCCGCCACGTCGAAGATCTCGATCCGCACCGCTCCTCGTGACCCCGACCACGTGAGCCGGGTGGAGGCGGTGAAGGGGTTGGGGAATCCGGCGGCCAGGCGGATCCCCGTCCGGCCGGCGACGGTCACGCGCCCCAGGGTCCGCCATCCGAGGCCTCGGTCCGCGCCCTGTAGCGCCAAGGTCTCCCCCGGGGGTCGATCCCCCAGTCCCGCGCACCCCCGATCGACCGCGGCCCCGCTCCAGAGGGTCGCCCCCCCGTCCTCGCGGATCACCCGGAGGGAGGCCAGGGCTTCGAGGCCGATCCCCTCCCAGCAGACCGAGGCGTCCGCCCCGTTCCAGTGAAGGCCGACCAGGACGGGCTCGACCGGGACCGCGGCCTCCCGGTCCAGGAACCCGGTCCGGCCGCGATTCCCCCGGGCCATGGGCCAGGGGGCGGGCCGGTTCGAGGGCCCCACGGGAAGCGACCAGAGTCCCCCGGCGGTGTCGGCCACCACCACGTAGCGGCGGTCGCCGGCGTCGGTCACCAGCGGGGTCTCGGCGGCGCGGTCGGGAAAACGCCGGGGGAAACCCGGCAGCGGGACGAGGTTCCGGTCCCAGGCCACCAGCATCCCGTCCCGGCGCAGGGCCAGGAGATCCGACTCCCAGTCCCCGTCGAGGTCCGCGCAGAGCGCCTCGCCGGCCACCGGCCCCCCCGCCGAAACGCTGCGCACCGCGCCGTCGACCCCGACCAGGTGGATCCCGCCGCCGGCGTCCACCGCGACCGCCTCCATGCGGGCGGCGTCATGGAAACCGGCCAGGGACAACGCGGTAATCGCCGACGCTTCAAGCGTCACATCAAGATGGAAGTTCCCCCCCGAGCCCCGGAAATGGAGGACCTGGCGGGCGGCGGGCAGGGCGGGGTCGGGTCCGGCCACGACGATCCGTCCCAAGCCCGATCCGTCGAATTCCCCGATCACCGGAGGGAGGGGGCCCGCCCCCACCGCGTCCTCCCACGCGGTGGAGCCGCCGCCGGGGGCGGGATCCAGCACGTGGAGCGTTCCCAGGGTATCGAGGCCGGCCAGCTCGGGTTCGGTGTCCGCGTCGAGCTGGCCCACGGCGAGGGAGGAGACCGGAAGGTCGATGGAGGTCGCCGCCACGTCGAACCCGGAGCCGGGGGTGACGAGCACCACGCTGTCCGCGGCGGGGACGTAGATCCGCGCGGCGGCGTCCCCCCCCCACACGATCGGCTCCCCCGCCCCGGCGGGGACCGGTTGCGGCCAGCCGGCGAGGAGCAGGCCGGGGGCGCGGGTGGCCTGGACCAGTCCCGGGGAGCGCCAGAGCAGGAGATCCTCGCCGTCCGTCCAGGTCGCCACCGCAGGGAGCGGCGGCCGCTCCGGCGGGAACGCCGCGATCTGGGACCGCCCCCAGTCCGGAGGGTGGAAGCCGCCGGCGGTCTCCACCACGCCCACGGAATCGGCGCTCCGGTAGGCCACGCCGGGGGCGGCTCCGGTCGCGGTGAACGGGACCAGTCCCCGGGCGGCGATCCGCGCGGTCCCATCCGCCCGCCCGCGGCCTGGACCGCGGCGGCGTAGTCGGCCAGCCCGGCGCCCAGGAGCCCCACGTAGCCGGGGTTGAGATCGTCGAGGCTCCCGGCGGTGCCGGTGATCCATGACCGGACCTGGGCCGCGTCCGCGCCGGGGGCCACCGCGCGAAGGAGCGCGGCCTCGGCCGCCACCTGGGGGGAGGCGAAGGAGGTGCCGGAGTACACGCCGTAGCTGGACTGCCGGTCGGAGTAGCGGAACAGGGTGCTCGGGTTCCCGGTGTAGAACGCGCTCACGTCGACCCAGGATCCGAAATTGCTCCCCCCCGCCTTCACCCCGGAACTCAGCACCCCCGCGACCCCCAGGCAGTCGGTTCGCTGGGCGACGTATTGGAGGTAGGGGTAGACCGGCGTCGAGGTGCCCTGGTTCCCCGCCGACCCCACGATCACCACCCCGTAGTCGATGACCGCCTCGTCGACGGCCGCCCCGAGCCCCAGGACATCCTGGCTATCCCAGGAGCAGTTGACGACCCGGGCGCCGTTCACCGCCGCGTAGTGGAGAGCGCGCGCGCAGTAGGTCATGTAGATCGAGGCCTCGAGCTGGGTCGAGGTCGTGGCCTTCCATCCGCACCGGAGCGCCATGATCCGGGCCGGAGGGGCGGCCCCGGCGATTCCGACTCCGTTTCCGGTGAGGGCGTTCACGAAGCCGGCCACCAGCGTCCCGTGTCCGGCGAAGTCGGAGGGGTCGTTGTCCTCGGTGGCCGCGTCCTCGCCGGGGTTCACCGGGGTCCCGCCAAGATCGCGGGGAAGATCCACGAAGTCCCACCCGATGAAATCGTCCACGTACCCGTTCCCGTCGTCGTCCACGCCGGCGACGCCGTCCCGTTCGGCCACGTTGACCCAGAACACGCCGGTGCCGGGAGGATCGGGGCCGCCCAGGTCCGGGTGCCTCCAGTCCACCCCGCTGTCGATGATGGCCACGGTGACGGTGCGGCCGGCGGGAACGAAGGGCCAGGCCCGCGACGCCGCCAGGGACGGCCCGCCGGGGTTCACCAGATTGAGCTGTCGCGGGAGCCCACCGTCGCCCAGGAGATACGGGTCGTCGGGGAGGGCGGACATCCCCATCACCCGGTCCGGCTCCCCGCGCACCACCTCGGGAGAGACCGACAAGGCGTCCAGCCATTCGCGGTTCAAGCCGCTCGGATCGGGGACGCGCCCGGCATGGAAGGTGAGAAGGGCGTAGCGGCGAAGCCGCGGGGAGGCATTCCGGAACAACGGCTCCAGGTGCGGCTCCAGCGCCTCCCCCCCACCGGGATCGGGAGATCCAGGGTGCCGGCCCGAAGCGCCCTGGCCGCGGCGTCGGTCAGCTCGAGCACCAGCCGGCCGGGGACCTCGTCGGCGGCGGCGGCGCGGGCGGCGGGGGAAACGGCGCCCAGGAAAACCAGAAGCGCCAGCGCCGGCACCCCGAGGCCTCGGAGCATGCGGACACCGCGACCCGGCGCGGACCGCCACCCTCCCCGTACAGCGCGACGCGCGCGACCCGCGGATTGCATGGGAACAAGTTTAGACCATCCGGCGGGGCAGGTCACCGCTCGCGCCGGCGGCGCCGGGTCTTGACGGGGGCCGGAGAGCGGCTTAGCTTGGCGAGACGCTTTACGAGGAGGTCCCGATGTCCGCCGAAGCCCGCCGCCGATTGAAGGAAATCCTGGTCCGGGAAAGCCTCATGCGGGGCGACTTCACCCTCGCCTCCGGGGCCAAGAGCTCGTTCTACCTGGACGTCCGCCGCACCAGCATGCACCCCGAAGGGGCGGCGCTTTGCGCCGAGCTGATCCTCGACGAGCTGGACGACCTGGAGCTGAGCGCGGTGGGGGGGCCGGTCCTCGGGGCGGCTCCCCTGGTGGGGGCCATCGCCGCGGAGAGCTTCCGGCGCGGACGGCCGCTTCCGACCTTCCTGGTGCGGAAGGAAGCCAAGGGACACGGCACCGCCAAGCTCATCGAGGGTCACTTCCCGGTGGGCGGGACGGTGGCGCTGGTGGAGGACGTGGTGACCACCGGAGGTTCGGTGCTCCGGGCGCTGGCCGTGGCCCGCGGCGAAGGCGCCAAGGTGCCGCGCCTGGTCTGCGTGGTGGACCGGGAGCAGGGAGGGGACGCGGCCTGCGCCGAGCACGAGGTGGAGTTCCGGCCGCTGTTCCGGGTCGCCGAACTCCTGGCGGGGTAGCTCCGCATGGGCGAGCGCCTGGTCTGTCCCCACTGCGGGCGGCAACTCGACCGGTTCGATCAGCCGCGGCTCACCGTGGACGCGGTGGTGGAAAACGATCGCGGCGAGACGCTCCTGGTCGAGCGGAAGAACGAGCCCGGGGGCTGGGCCCTGCCCGGGGGCTTCGTGGATCCGGGGGAGACGGTGGAGGCGGCGGCGGCCCGCGAACTCCGGGAAGAGACCGGACTCCGCGCGCGGGAACTCATGCAGTTCCACGTCTATTCCGATCCCGCCCGCGATCCCCGCCACCCCACGGTCACGGTGGTGTTCCTGGTCCGGGCCGAGGGCACGCCCCGGGGCGGGGACGATGCCGCGGACGCGCGCTTCTTCCCTGCCGACCGGCTGCCCTCCCCCATCGCTTTCGATCACCGGAAGATCCTGGCCGACGTGGCACGATGGCGCGTCGAGCGGCGTCGGCCGGACGCGCCGGACTCCGCCGCGGATCCGACGGGTATCGAGCGCGGTTAACCGACCGGCGGTCCGGACGAGGTTGTGCTAAACTCGCGGGTTGGACGGGCAGAGGACGGGAAACGTGCGGTTCGAGCGGGCCCTTACGGCCCCGAAGGGAGCATTCATGTTCGGAATCGGCGCCCAGGAACTCATGATCATCTTCCTGATCGTCCTCCTCCTCTTCGGAGCAAACCGGATTCCGGAGATCGCTCGGGGACTCGGCCGGGGCATCCGCGATTTCAAGCGCGCCACCCGGGACATCGAGGACGATCTGAACCTCCGGGACGAGGATCCGGGCCGAAACGCGCGCCGTCGTGACCCGGCCTCCACCGCCCCCCGCCGGGAGGCCCCTCCGGCTCCCGAGAGCACGCACTCCAAGGAGAACGCGAGCTAGACGCGAGCTGGAAGCCCACCCGCGGCCCGTTCAGGCGCCGGCCGCGTCCGGCACCCAAAGCAGCATCACCGCGTCCACCCGCACGTCGTTCCGCTCCAGGCTCACCGGCACGCTCCGAATCTCCTTCGCCTTCGCCTGATGGGCGGCTCGGATCCGCCCCAGCTCGCGCTCCAACTCCGCTTCCAGGGCGGCGAGGTCGGCCCGGGCGTTTTCCACGTCCGCTTCCTCCTTGCGAAGGCGCGCCGCCGCGGTCCCGGCCATCCGCTGCTTGGAGCGGGTGCGGCTCAGGACCCGGGTGGAGCGGCGCCCGCCCAGGAACATGCCCAGGATGCCCTCCCCCGCGGCCAGCAGGGTCTCCTGCTTCCGGGCGCGGAGCTGGCCCTGGACCCGCTCGACGTCCAGTTCCTCCTTCTCCATCCGTTCTTCGAGCCGGCGTCGCTTCTCCAGGAATTTCTCCCGCAGCCCCGCCGCCTCGCGGTCGGCGTCGTCCTCGACCTGGGCCCGCACGCGCGCCTCGAAGGCCTGGCGGGTCTCTCCGACCCCCGAATAGAGCTTGAGCGCCGGCGCCTGGTAGAGCTCGAACCGCTCCGCGGCGAGGAGCGTCTCCTTGAGATCCCGCTCCAACCCGGAGAAGGTCCGTTTCTCCTCCAGGGCGGGAGGGAGCGCGTCGGTGGGCACGCCCGGCACCGGGGCTTCCGAGAGATCGTTCTCCAGGTCGGGGGCATCCCCTTCCGGCCAGCGCCATCCCCCGGCGCCTTCGAGCGGGAAGATGAGCCGCCATTCGGTCCGGGTGAGATCCAGCCCCGCCCGCGCCTCGTCGAACCGCACCGTGGCCCGCCCCAGGAGCCCCGGACGATACCGTCGGGGAGGCCCCGGGCGCACCCCGGCCACCGCACCCCCGGGCCGGTCGGGTTGGAGGGCGCGCGGTTCCAGGTAGCGGACGTCGATTCCGGCGGGTAGGGAGTGAACGCTCGGAGTGGGCTCCGCGGCGGCGGCGGGAGAGAGATCGGCGCCCGCATTCCCCGGGTCGCGGTGAGCCGGACCCGGCTCCGCCCGGGGCTCCGAGACCCCGGACCAGGCGCGCCGGTCCTCCGGCGTGACCAGCCGGCGAACTTCCTCCCGGGTGATCGGACCGCGCAGGTAGGAGAGGACCCATCGGGTGGCGAAGACCCGGTTCCCGCCGTGGTCGTGGACGTTTCTCACCAGGAACTGCCGGGGCCCCAGGCCGGAGATGGCGGCGTCGGCCTCGCCCCGGGTGCTCCCCGCGGTTCCCAGGTCGAGCCCGTCCAGAAGCCGCGCCTTGTCCCGCTCGGTGGAGAGCCGGCCCACGCACCAGAAGCCGGCGTTGGTCAGCGCCTTGTAGTCGAGATCCACCGGGTTCTGGGTGGCCACCACCAGGCCGACGCCGAAGGCGCGCGCCTGCTTGAGCAGGGTGAGCATGGGCGCCTTGGTGGGAGGGTTGGCGGGATGCGGCGGGAGGAGGCCCCACACCTCATCCATGGCCACCACCAGGCGAAGCGTCCCCGTTCCGGTCTGGCGACGCATCCAGGCGATGACCTCCCCCAGGAGGAGGGTGGCGAACATCTGCCGGTCCTCCTCGCCGAGGTGGGAGGTATGAAAGAGGGCTAGAGGGGTCTTCCCCGCCGGAGCGGCGAGGAGGCGGTTCATGGAGAGAGGCGGACCTTGTTGCCAGGCCGCGAAGGACGGGCTGGCCAGGAGCGCGTTCAGCCGGGCCACGGTCTCACGCCGCTTCTCCGGCGGATAGAATGTATCGACATGGAGCACGCCCAGCTTGGCGAAAGGCGGATGGATGAGGTAGCCCAGGACCTCGGCCAGGCCCGGATGCTCCCCCGCCCGCCAGCGGTCCTCGAACAGGTTGGCCAGGAAGATGTGGGCCGGGCTCTGGAGCGGGTCGGCGTTCTCCCCGGCCCGGGTGAGGAGCGCGGTGACCGCGGCGGAGATCCGCTCCCGGATGACCTCGGCCTGGGTGTCCCAGTCCAGGTCGGGAGGATCGAACCCGGAGAGCACGTTCACCGGAAGGCCGGCGTCCGATCCCGGGGTGAAGAGCCTGAGGTGGGATCCCTCACGCAGGCGCCGGATGCGGTCGACTCCGCCCGGGTCCCGCGACACGCCCTCGCGCCAGCGGGCGGCGGTCCGCTCGGCCAACTCGGCCAGCTCGATCCCCTCCCGCCGCGCCTCTTCGGGGTCCACCCAGGGGGCGAAGTCGGCCGGAGCCAGGTCCGGAAAGGTCAGGAAGAGGTCGGCCAGATCTCCCTTGGGATCCACCACCACCGCGGGGATCCCGGCCAGGAGGCACTCCTCCAGGAGCCCCACCAGGAGACCGGTCTTCCCGCTCCCGGTCATTCCCACCACCACGCCGTGCGTGGTGAGATCGGCGGGATCGACGCTCATCGGGGCGCCCGGATCCCCGAGGGTGCGCCCTAGAAAAAGGCCGTTCGGTTCCACGCCGTCAACTTCCGGCCGCGGCCTTGGCTTCGATGAGCTCGTTTCGGGCGCGGAGCTCCTTCACCCGGCGCCGCTCCGACCCGCTCAGGAAGTAGATGGCGATGAAGATGAGCACCAGGGAGATCCAGTCCTCCAGGCTCGGGTAGCTGCCGACCCAGAACAGGGCGAAGAGGAGGGTGGACACCGTACCCGCGATGAGCGAGGTCAGCCGGTTCACCAGTCCGGCGAACGTGGCGGTTCGCCCCTTGAACATGAACAGGAAGACCGAGAAGAAGGCCACCGCCCCGAAGGCCATGCCGGCCAGGACGGCTCCGGACCACTGGGGAAGCGGGTGGGCGAGAGCGCCCCGGAACTGGTCGATCACCGAACCGCTCCAGCCGAAGAGCGAGGGGGACTTGTAGACCAGGAACCCCGCGATCAGGAGCGCGGTGGTGGAGGAGATCTGCTCGACCGCGAAGAAGCCCTTGTTGTCCAGGGGCTTCCCCTTTCCCCGGGTGTTCTTGTAGTAGTTCATGATGTAGATGCGAATGGCGTAGGCCGTGATGTAGCTTCCGAAGATGATCATGGCGGGGAGCGAGTGGATGAACTCGAACCCGTTCTTGTCCTTGGCGAAAACGGTGTTCATGGCCACCGCGCCGATGGCGAAGAGGACGGCCACGTTCTCCTGCCAGTACACCTTCTTGTCCAGGAGGCCCTGCCGGCTCTGGATGGCGTCCACCACCCGGCCGATCAGGATCACGCTCCCGCGCATGATCACCATGGCCACCATGACCGAGATCGGAAGGGTGTACATGAGGGTGGTGGTGGGGATGACCACTGCGGTCATGAGGCCGGAGGGGATGATGTAGAAGAGCTCGCTGGGGACGGTGAGACCGGCCACCCTGACCAGCCGGATCGATCGGATCCGGTACCAGCGCCAGACGAGCACCACCCCGGTGGCCAGGAAGGTCCCTCCGATGGTGCTGTAGACCAGGAACTGGGTCCCGGTCATCCCCGGGAGCCCCTTGTCCGCGCTCCCCAGGAAGTACTTCACCGTGACCCCGGTGATCACGTAGAAGAAGAAATACCCGATACATAGCTGAATCAGCCGGCCGGTCGAACCCTCACTGGCTTTCCACATCCTCGCCACTCACTCCCTTCCCGCCGCTTCCCCGGGCACGGGGTGAAAACGCTTCGCCGGCGGGGCGGGAGGACCGCCGGGGCTCCGGACAACCGGGCCCGAATCACGCGGACCCGGATCAGGCCGTCTTGCTCTTGCTCGCCTTACCCGGTTCGCCCTCGCCGGCGGGCACCGGCCAGTGCTTGAGGAAATCGATGAATTCCTGGGCGGGGCGGCTCAGGACCCGCCGTTCCTTCCAGTACACGGTCACCGGTCGCTCCATCCGGGTCTCGGGAATGTCCACCGCCTTCAGGATCTTGTCCTTGATCTCGTGGTCCACCGCGATCTTGGGGAGAAAGGCCAGACCCATCCCGGTGACCGCGAGGTGCTTGATGGTGGCGATGTTGGTCAGCTCGAGCACGTAGTCCAGGTTCAACCCCATGCTCTTGAAGTGGGAGTCGATCATGATCCGGGTGGGCGTGCCCGCCTCGTAACCGATGAATTTCTGGTCGGCGAGATCCTTGAGGGTGAGCTTCCGCCGCTTGGCCAGCGGAAGCTTGGCCGAGCCCACCAGGATCATGCTGTTCTGCATGATCACCGCGGACTCGAGCTGGGGGTACTGCCGGTTCCAGGCGATGAGCGCGAGATCGACCTGGTTCTCCTGGAGCATCTCCAGCACCAGGTTGGAGCTGTGCATCTCCAGGTTGATCTGTACGTCCGGGAATTTCCCATGGTACGCGGTGAGGATCTCGGGCAGGAGGTAGATGCCGATGGAGTTGACCACCCCGATGTTGAGGGGACCCCGCACCTCCTTCTCGGCCAGGACCATCGCCCGCTTCATCTCCTCGTAGGTCTCGAACATCTGGGAGGCGTACCGAAACACCAGCTCCCCGGTCTCGGTCAGGGCCATGCCCCCCTTGGTCCGGTTGAACAGGGTGGTGTCCAGGGACTCCTCCAGCTGCTTGAGCTGGGTGCTGAGCGCGGACTGGGCGATCAGGAGCTCCTTGGACGCCTTGCTCACGCTCTTGTGCACCGCCACCCGGTAGAAGTAGTACATGTGATTGAAATTGCATGGGAGCATGGGGGGGTTGTTTCCTCGTTTGTGCCGGGTTGAAAAGTTCACAAATCCGGGCAAGTTTTACTTGCCGAGGCGACGCGGGTCAAGGCTCCCATGAGGCGAGGGGGGCCAGCCGGCGCGCCTCGAACTCCCGGAAGGCCTCCATCTCGGCCTCGGATTCGCGATCGCCAAGGCCCCAACGCACCCGCCAGAGCTTCCCGGCCAACCGGAGCAGCGCGGGATCCGCCGGTCCGAACTGGCCCAGCCGGGACCGCCGGAGGAACACGTCCTCCAGGCGAACCGCGTCCTCGTGGGTGAAGGCCCGCCGGATGAGCGTGGAGGCATCCCCCCCTTCCTCTGCGGCGGGGATCGGCGTGCTTCGGGTCGGGCGCCCGGCAAGGGTCCGGCCCAGATCGACCTCCACCCGGTCCACCGCACGCTCCGCGGTGGCGCGATAGGTAGTGTACTTCCCGCCCAGGATGGAGACCAGCCCACCGGCGGGGTGGTTCACGATCCGCTCCTCGCGGGAAACGTCCGAGGGGCGGCCGGCGGCGGCGACGAGAGGGCGAAGCCCACACTGGAGCCCCACCGCGCGCCATCCGTTCCATTCGGGGAACTGGGCCCGGAAGGCGTCGCGGAGGTAGCGGATCTCCTCCTCGCGCGGAACCGGGTCCAGGGTGGGGACCGTCTCGTCGAGATCGGTGGTGCCGAGCAGGCTCCCCCGCTCCCCGTAGGGGAGGAGGAAGAGCGCCCGCCCGTCGGCGGCGGCGAAGAAGAGCCGGGCGTCGTCGTCGGGGCGGCGGTCGAGGACCAGGTGGGTGCCCCGGGTGAGGCGAAGCTCGCGCCCGGGGTCCCGGCCCCAACCGCCCACGATCTCCGCCCACGGCCCGGTGGCGTTCAGGCAGGCCTCGGCGGCCACCACCCCTTCCTCCCCGCTCAGGCGATCGCGGACCCTGGCGCCCACGATCCGCTCCCCCCGGCGCACCCACTCCAACCACTCCACGTAGGAAAGCGCGAGGGCGCCGTGGCGCCGGGCGTCGAGAACCACCTCCAGGCAGAATCGCGCGTCGTCGGTGATCGCGTCGGTGTAGACCGGCTCCGACTCCCAGAACCGCGCGCCGCCCGGATCTCCGGAGAAGAGCCCGTAGAGGGCGATCCCCGCCCGCACCAGGGCGCGCGGAGGGGCCCCGGGCGGGGTGGGCGGAACCCGGAACCGGAGCGGGCGGACCAACCCGGGGGCCAGCCGTAGGTGGAGGTCGCGCTCCCGGAGCGCCTCGCGCACCATGCCTACCGCGCCCTGGCGAAGATAACGGAGTCCGCCGTGAAAGAGCTTGGAGGAGCGGCTGCTGGTGCCGGAGGCCCAGTCGTCGCGCTCGATCACCGCCACCCTGAGGCCGCGGAGGGCGGCGTCCCGGGCCGCCCCCGCCCCGTGGATTCCGCCCCCCACCACCAGGAGGTCGTGCCGCTCGCCGATCAACCGCGGCCAGAGCGGGCGGGGGCTCGCCGGTACCGGAAGGACCGATCGGCTCACCGGTCCTCCCCGGCTATACTGTCGGCATGAGCCCCGCCGATTTCGAGACCGTGACCTCGCCGTTCACCCGGCCCGTGCCCGCCCGGGTGCGCTCCGGCCCGTCCCCCGAGGCCCCGCTGGTGGTGCTCTGTCACGGCCAGGGGGAGGATCCCGACCGGGCCCTGGCCGGGTGGCCGCGCACGTCGGCCCTGCCCGCGCACGTGATCGCCCCCGCCGGTCCCCTCCCCTACGAGATCCGGACCGGGGACCGCTTCCGGATCGGCCGCGCCTGGTACCTCTACGACGGCGGCGACCGGCTCTTCCGGGAAACGGTGACCGCGTCGGCGGCCTGGCTGAGCGCGCTCATCCGGCGGGTCGAGGCGGACCGGGGCTGGCGCCCCCGCGGCCGGGCCCTGGTGGGGTTCAGCCAGGGGGCCTACTTCGGGTACGTGGCCGCCCTCTCCCCACCCGGTCTCTTCGACCACCTGGTGGCGGCGGCGGGGCGGCTCAAGGAGGAGTTCGTGGCCGGGGCCCTGGAGCGTCCGGGGCCGCTCCGAACCCTGATCCTCCACGGCGAGGCCGACCGCGCGGTGTCGGTCGAGGCCGCCCATCGCTCCCACCAGGCGCTCCGGCGCGCGGGCTACGAGGCCGAGCTGGCTCTCTTTCCCGGAGGCCACCGCCTCGGCCCCGACCAGGACCGGAGGGCGGCGGCCTGGCTGGCCTCGGGATGGGAGCTCGCCGGTCCGGCGGCCGGGGAACCGGATCCCGGTGAAAATTGAATTCACCACGGTCGCGGGTCCGTCGCGCCTCCCCCCCGCTCCCCCGCCGTGATATCCTCTCCCGCCCAGGAGGATCGTGAAGCGATGATCGAACACATCAACATCGAGCCCTTGAAGGTGGGAATGCAGGTCCGGGTCCAGCACAAGCTCTCCCGCGATCTCGATCCCACCCGCCCCGGCGGCCCCATCGAAGCGCAATACCGCTACCTCCCCGGTACGATCACCCAGACCCGCGTGATCCACGGCCGCCGCGAGTTCAAGGTGAACCTGGCCGAGGCGCACCCGTCGGGACAGGAGTGGTTCTGGCTGGGGGTGGTGTTTCCCGAGGGAAAAGAGCCGCACTAGCGGGCCTCACCGCGCCGAACTCACGCGTCGGTCCGCTCCTCCGCCGCGGCTTCTCCCTCCCCTGCCGGCGCGGCCAGCCGGGGAAGGCGCGACACCTTGTCGATCACCCGCTCCTCCACGTCGTCCACGAAGAGCTGGAGATGGGGGAACGGGATCTGGATCCCCGCCGCGTCCAGGGCCAGCTTGGCCGCCTCCAGCACCCGGAAGGTGACCGGCCGTTCGACCGCGGCGTCGTCGATCCACACCCGGACCTTGAGATCCACGCTGGAGGATCCCAACCCCTCCACCACCACGTCGGCCGGCGGCTCTTCGGCGACTCCCTTGAGACTCCGGACCGCGTCCAGGATCACCCGGCGGGCCTCGGGGATCGACTCCTTGTAGGCGATCCCCACCGGTACCTCGATCCGGGTCTCCCCGTGCTTGGAGTGGTTCACCAGCACCTCGTCGATGATGTTCTTGTTGGGGATCACCACGAAGGTGTTGTTGTTGGTGCGGATGCGCGTGGTGCGCATGGTGATCGAGGACACCCGCCCGTACTGCTCCGACACCGTGACCCAGTCCCCCACCTGGAACGGCTTGTCCCAGAAGATGAGGAAGCCGGCGATCATGTTGGCCAGGGAGTCCTGGGCGGCGAAGCCGATGGCGATGCCCGCCACCCCGATTCCGGCCAGGGCCGCCCCCACGTCGATCCCCACCTGGTCCGCGGCCATGACCAGCCCGAAGATGATGAGGACGAACCGGTAGACGTTGTCCACCAGCATGTGAACCAGGGTCTCGTGGAAACCGGCGCGGCGGAGCACCGCGCTGAGCCCGGCCCGGGTGAGCCGGAAGGCCAGCCAGAAGATGAGGAGGATGACCGCCGCGCTCAGGAACTTGGGCAGAAACTCCACGAACCGGGTGCTCAAGCTCGACCAGTCCAGCTGGGCCAGGAGATCCTTCAAACCGTCCCTCCTCCCGACGGGGCGGCCCTCGCGACTCGAGGAGCGCCGGCGCGGTTGAGCAGAGCCTAACAGCCGGGACACCGGGGGGCCAGACGGTCCCGCGGGGCGCGGGCGTGCTAGCCTCTGCCGCCATGCGCTTTCCCGGAACCGTGCATCAGGGCCGCCTCCTCCGTCGCTACAAGCGGTTTCTGGCCGACGTGGCGCTTCCCGACGGACGCACCGTGGTGGCCCACTGCGCCAACCCCGGCTCCATGCTGGGGGTGTCGCGGCCGGGGTCGGCGGTGTACCTCACCCACGATCCCAAGCCGTCGCGGAAGCTCGAGTGGTCCCTGGAGGCCATCCGGGTGGGACGGATCTGGGTGGGGATCCACCCCGTCCGGGCCAACCCGGTGGTGGCGGAAGCGCTCACCCGAGGCCTCGTGCCGGCGCTCGCCGGGTTCACCGGGCTTCGCCGGGAGGCGCGGTGGGACGACGGCGGGCGGGCCGACTTCCGCCTGGAAACGCCCGGGCGGCCCTCCACCTGGGTGGAGGTGAAGAACGTCACCCTGGCGCTTTCCGGCCTGGCTCTCTTTCCCGACGCCCCCACCGAGCGGGGGCGGAAACATCTCCGGGTCCTGGCCGCCCGCGCCCGGGCCGGCGAGCGCGCGGTGCTCCTCTTCGCGGTGTCCCGCCCCGACGTGACCGCGGCGGGCCCCGCCGACGGGATCGATCCGGAGTACGGGCGGCTCCTCCGCGAGGTTCTGGATGCCGGGGTGGAGGTGATCGCCCACCGCATGCGGGTCGGCCGGGCGGGGCTCGTCCTGGGGGACCGGATCCGCGTCGAACCCGGCCCGCACCCGATCACCGCCGAGGCGCTCCGGCGGGCCCTGGAAGGGACGCCCTCCCCCCCTCGCGACTGAGACTCACCCCGGCGCGCTTGCCGCAGTTGCCGGGGGCCGAGGGCACGCATTACCATGGTACGGTTTGCGGTTGCGGCCCGTGGGTCGTCGCTCCCCCGGTCCCGGGAGGGGCGGCGCGGGAACGGGGTCGCGCGCACATCCTGGATGGGTTGAACCCACTGGCCAAAAGAGGAAGCACATGACCTATATCATCGGAGAGCCGTGCATCGACACCAAGGACACCGCCTGCGTGGACGTCTGTCCGGTGGACTGCATCCACCCCCGCAAGGACGAGGCCTCCTTCGAGACCGACAAGATGCTCTACATCGATCCCGAGGAGTGCATCGACTGCGGAGCCTGCGAGCCGGCCTGCCCGGTGGCGGCGATCGGCCCCGAGGACGCCCCCATCGAGGGGGTGAGCGAGGACGAGTGGGCCAAGTGGCTGAAGATCAACACGGATTACTACAAGAAGTAGGTCCCGAATGAATTGAAGGGGGATCGTCTTGCCGACCCTGAGCCCGACCTTGAAGCAGCAATTGGCCTCCCAGGATCTAGAGCAGCGCTGCGTGAACGCCATCCGTTGCCTGGCCATGGACGCGGTGCAGAATGCGAACTCCGGCCACCCCGGCGCCCCCATGGGCATGGCGGACATGGCCTACGTGCTGTGGTCGCGGTTCCTGCGCTTCGATCCCGGCCATCCGGACTGGCCCGACCGGGACCGGTTCGTCCTGAGCGCGGGTCACGCCTGCATGCTCCAGTACGCCCTTCTTCACCTGACCGGCTACGATCTCTCCCTCGACGACCTGAAGCAGTTCCGCCAGTGGGGTAGCCGAACCCCCGGGCACCCCGAGCACGGGCATACCCCGGGGATCGAGACCACCACCGGGCCCCTGGGCCAGGGGCTCTCCAGCGCGGTGGGGATGGCGGTGGCCGAGGCGCACCTGGCCGCGCGGCTCAACACCGACGACTTCCGGGCGATCGACCATCGCACCTGGGTCATCGCCTCGGACGGCGACCTCATGGAGGGGGTGCAATCCGAGGCGGCGTCGATGGCCGGCGAGTGGAAGCTCGGAAAGCTCACCGTTCTCTACGACGACAACCACATCACCATCGACGGCACCACCGCCCTGGCCTTCGACGGCGAGGACAAGGGGAAGCGCTACGAGGCCTACGGCTGGCACGTCCAGCGGGTGGACGGACACGACCGGGCCGCGGTGGAGAAGGCTCTGGAGGCGGCCCGCGACGAGACCGAACGCCCGTCCCTGATCGTGGCCCGCACCCACATCGCGCTCGGAGCCCCCACCAAGCAGGACACCTCCGACGCCCACGGCTCCCCCCTCGGCGAGGAGGAGATCCGCGGAACCAAGGAAGCCTACGGCTGGCCGCCGGAGAAGACCTTCTACGTTCCCGACGACGTCGGGGAGCATTTCCGGGCGCTCGGGCAACGGCACCTGAAGACCCGCGAGGCCTGGGAGGCGGGGTTCCGCGCGTGGCGGGAGAAACACCCGGAGAAGGCCGCGCTCTGGGACGCGCTCTTCGCCGGGGAGGTCGCGGTTCCCGTCGAGGGCCGGCCGACCTTCGAGGCCGGGAAGGGCATCGCCACCCGCTCCGCCTCGGGAAAGGCCCTGGGGTGGCTGAAGCCGCGGGTCCCGGCGCTGATCGGGGGAAGCGCGGACCTGGAGCCGTCCAACAAGACCCACAACGAAGGCGACGTGGCCTTCTCTCCGGAAACCCCCGGCGGGCGGTACTTCCACTTCGGGGTCCGCGAGCACGGGATGGCCGCGGTCATGAACGGCATGGCCCTTCACGGGGGGCTCCTGCCCTTCGGGGGCACGTTCTTGATCTTCTCGGACTACCTCCGGCCCTCGCTCCGGCTGGCCGCGCTCATGAAGGCGCCGGTGATCTACGTCTTCACCCACGACTCGGTGTTCCTGGGAGAGGACGGTCCCACCCACCAGCCGATCGCCCAGCTCGCCGCGCTCCGGGCCATCCCGCACATGACGGTGATCCGCCCCGCCGACGCGGTGGAGACGGTCCAGGCCTGGGAGGTGGCGATCGCGCGGAAGGGTCCGGTGGCGCTGTCGTTGACCCGCCAGAACGTACCGGTCCTGGACTACGCGGCGCTGGGGGCGCGGGGGGACGTCTCGCGCGGGGCCTACGTGGTGAGCGACGGCGAGGAACCGCCGGAGCTGATCGCCTTCGCCAGCGGCTCCGAGGTGCACGTGACCATCGAGGCCGCGGCGCGGCTTCGGAAGGACGGCGCGAGGATCCGCGTGGTGTCGGTCCCCTCCTGGGAGATCTTCCTCGAGCAGGACGAGGCCTACCGGCGGGAGGTCCTGGCCCCGGAGGTGACGAACCGGATGGCGGTGGAGGCGGCCGCCCCCTTCGGCTGGGAGCGTTTCACCGGCCTGGACGGAGAGATCGTGGCCATCCGACGGTTCGGGGCATCGGCCCCCTGGGAGAAGATCCAGGAGGAGTTCGGGTTCACCCCCGAGGCCATCGCACAGGTCATGCGCCGCCGGCTCGGCCGCGGGTAGCGTATTGCGGCCGTACCTGGATCTGTTGCGCCGGATCCTCGAGGAGGGGACCGCCCGCGACGACCGGACCGGGACCGGCACCCTGAGCGTCTTCGGCCACCAGATGCGTTTCGACCTGGCCGAGGGGTTTCCGCTCCTCACCACCAAGCGCCTCCACACCCGCTCCATCGTCCACGAGCTGCTGTGGCTCCTGAGCGGCGAGTCCAACATCCGGTACCTGAAGGAGAACAACGTCTCCATCTGGGACGAGTGGGCCGACGACCAGGGCGAGCTGGGTCCGGTCTACGGAGTCCAGTGGCGGCGCTGGCGCGGGGCCGACGGCCGGGTGGTGGACCAGATGGCCCGCGCGGTGGAGATGATCCGCCGAAATCCGAATTCCCGCCGCATCGTGGTGACCGCCTGGAACGCGGCCGAGATCGAGCAGATGGCGCTCCCCCCCTGCCATACGTTGTTCCAGTTCTACGTGGCCGGCGGCCGGCTCTCCTGCCAGCTCTACCAGCGGAGCGGCGACGTGTTCCTGGGGGTTCCGTTCAACATCGCCTCCTACGCGCTCCTCACCCACCTGACCGCCCAGGCCGCCGGACTCGAGCCCGGGGAGTTCGTCCACACCTTCGGCGACGCGCACCTCTACCGGAACCACCTGGAGCAGGCGCGCCTCCAGCTCACCCGAGAGCCCCGGCCGCTCCCCCGGCTGGCGCTGAACCCCGAGGTGCGGGATCTCTTCGCGTTCCGGTACGAGGACATCGCGATCGAGGCCTACGATCCCCATCCCCACATCAAGGCCGAGGTCTCGGTGTGATCGTCTCCCTGATCGTGGCGGCGGCGGAGAACGGCGTCATCGGCCGGGCGGGGAAGCTCCCCTGGCATCTCTCCGAGGACCTGAAGCGGTTCAAGCGGCTCACCGTGGGGCATCCGGTCATCATGGGGAGGAAGACCTGGGAGTCGATCGGCCGGCCTCTCCCCGGCCGGCGGAACCTGGTGGTGAGCCGCACCCCGGGGTACGCGGCAGAGGGGGCGGAGGTGTTCGCTTCCCTGGACGAGGCGCTGGCCCTCTGCGCCGGCGAGGACGAGGTCTTCGTGATCGGCGGGGCGATGCTCTACGCCGAGGCGATGCCGCGGGCGGACCGGTTGTATCTCACCCGGGTCCACGCGACGGTCGAGGGGGACGTGACCTTTCCGGCGCTCGATCCGGGAGCCTGGACGCTGGTTTCCGAGGACCGGCGCGAGGCGGACTCCCGCCACGACCACGCGTTCAGTTTTCGGGTGTACGAGCGGACGGGCAGGACCGGTCGGGAAACCCGGTGAGATCGGGAACCCATTTCCTCGAGGTGACCGCCGGGAACACGGGGTTGCCCCCCTCCCGCGGTCCCGCGGTGCGCATCGTCGCCCTGGCGGCGCTCCTCGCCCTCGCCGCCGGCGCGGCGCTCTCCTGCGCCCCCGGCCGGCCGAAGGACGCCCCCCGGAGCCTCGTCCTGATCGTGATCGACACCCTGCGCGGGGACCGGCTGGGTTCCTACGGGTACGCCCCCGCGGTCACCCCCACCCTGGACTCCCTGGCCGCGGCGGGCACCCGCTTCGCCGATGCCATGACCCCCGTCCCGGTGACCCTGCCCGCGGTGTCCAGCATTCTGACCGGAAGGCTGCCGTTCCATCACGGGGTGCGGGACAACGACGCTTTCGTGCTCCAGCCGGACCAGACCACCCTGGCCGAGCGTTTCCGGGACCGGGGATGGCGAACGGGGGCGGTGGTGGCCTCGGCGGTGTTGAACCCCGACCGGGGCCTCGACCGGGGATTCAAGACCTACGATGCCGACTTCCACGGGCCGTACCCGGTCTACGACCCGGTCTACCACAAGGAAGCCCCGGAGTTCGCCGCCACCCGCCGGCGCGCGGACACCGTCACCGACCTGGCCCTGAAGGAACTCACCCGCTTCGGCGACCGGAAGTTCTTCCTCTTCGTCCACTACTTCGACGTCCACATGGTCTACGATCCGCCGCCGGCCTACGCCGCCATGCACCCCGGAAGCCCCTACGACGGCGAGATCTCGTTCGTGGACGCGGAGATCGGGCGGCTCCTGGCCGAGGTGCGAAAGCGCGCCGGCGTCCTGGTGGTGGTGACCGCCGACCACGGGGAGTCCCAGGGAGAGCACGGCGAGCCCCAGCACGGCTTCCTCCTCTACCAGTCCACGCTGCACGTCCCGCTCATCGCAACCGGGCCCGGGGTGCCGGAGGGCGCGGTGCGGAACGACCTGGTGAGCCTCGTCGACCTGGAGCCCACCCTGGCGCGGACCTTCCGCCTGGCCGACGGGGGCCCGCCGCCGGACGGACGGACGCTGGCCTGGAATCGCCCCGATCCCGATCCCCCGATCGAGTACGCCGAGACCTTCCGCACCCGGGTCTCCTATCGCTGGAAGGAGCTTCGCGCCGCGCGGCTCGGCGGGTGGAAGCTGGTACGCGGGAATGAGGATCGGTTCTACGACCTGGCCGCCGATCCCGGGGAAGTCCATCCGGTCGCCGACGCGCCGGAGGCGGACCGGCTCCGGCGCTTCCTGGACGCGATCACCGAAACCGATCCCCCCGACGCGGTCCTCGCCCGGGCGGCGGGAGGCGCGGACCCCGAGCGGCGGGAGATGCTCCGGAGCCTCGGATACGTGGGGGCGACGGACGCCGGACCGGCAACGGACGCCGCGGTCCCGGACCCCGAAGACGAACTCCCCCGGTGGACCCGGCTCCAGGTATCGAAGACCCTGCTGCTTCGCGCCCAGACCCTGCTCGAGGCGGGCAAGGCCGGGCCGGGAACCGCGCTCCTCGACTCCGTCCTCACCCGGAACCCCGACCTGGCCGAGGCCTGGTACGTCCGGGGCCTGGCCCGGGAGCGCCTGGCCGGGGACACGGCGGGAGCGCGGGCCGACTTTCGCGCGTGCCTCGCGCGCGATCCCCGCCATATCGAGGCCCACCGGGAGCTGGCGCTCCTCGCCGAGGCCTCGGGGGGCGATGCGGAGGCCCGGAAGGAGTGGGAGGCGGTCCACGAGCTGGACGCGGCCGACCCCGCCGCCCTCACCCACCTCGCCGATTGGCACCTCCACCACGGGGAACCGGGGGCGGCGTTGCCCTTCCTTCGAGCCCTGGCCGATCAAAGGCCCGACGATCCCGCCGTCCGTTTCAACCTGGGCCTGGCCGCGCAGCGGGCGGGGCGCCCCGAAGAGGCGGAGGAACACTTCAGGGCCTACCTGAAGCTTGCTCCGGAGGGCGAGACCGCGGACGAGGTGCGGAAGCTCCTGGAGGAAAACTGACCCCGGTCGCGGACTGTACGCATGGCGGTACAGCGCGTCGCGTCCGGCACTCCCCCGACCGAACCGGTCGGCGAGCGAGAAGCCCCTGCGCCGGACCGGGTTTCACGATCGACGGGTCCGGATCCATTCTTCGGCACGAAGCTTGAATTGACGCTTCCATGATTCGTCCGCGGGGGGCCCGGGGACGTCCCTCGACCTCTGGCCCTATACCAGCGCCTCCCTGGACACGGTGAAGGTCGATCCCATCGACCTGGTGTTCGTGGGAAAGGCCGACCCGGTCCGCATCCGGGCCGCGCTCCTGGCTCTGGACGGGAACCGCCAGAGCTATCCCCTCCCCTTCTCGCTCCCCATCGATCCCTTCAACGCGGTCTGGTCCGACGCGGTCGGCGACGTCCAGACCACGTGGGTCGAGAGCGCGGGGTGGACGGGGAGCGTGGTCCAGCTCCAGCTCGGGGACTACCAGCCGCTCCGCATCCACCTCCGCCTCTTCTCCACCGGGATCCCGTGGGGGGACGGCGGGGCGATCACCCTGGGTGCGGCCCACTTCGAGTTCCTGATTCCGGGGACCTCCAACCACCAGCCCCTGAGCTGGGAGCTGGCCGAGCAGATGGTGGTGCTCGACCTCTTGCGGCCCGGCCTTCTCGACCCGGGCGCGCCGGTCATGGTCACGAACCCGATCAACGCCGGGCCGACCTACCGCGCCATCGACCCGATGATCTACAACCTGCTCCCCGAGGGGCTGAAGCAGATCTTCGGCGGGCCCGCGGGCCAGGTCACCGAGCCGGTGGGGATCATGAACGACGGGCGGGCCACGGTGCTGAGCCTGGCCCTGGAGGCGCCGATCGCGGAGGGCACCACGAGCTACTCGTTCAACACGCCCTTCGGACAGCTCGTCCCCAAGCCGTTCTGCAACGAGTCGGGGTACGAATACTTCATGCTCTCCGGTCCGCTGGAATTCACCGGAGCGGTGACCGTGACCGCGGACGGGAGCTACTCCTACCACAACGGGTACTCGGGAATGCTCCTGGCCACCCCGGTGGACGTGACCCGGAACCCGCCGGCCCCGGTCGGCGAACCCTTCACCCTCCGGGTCACCGGATCCCAGAACGGCCTCTGGGAGACCGGGAACTTCCGGGTGACCGCGATCGACCGGCGGGTGGCCCCGGAAGGGGGGGGACGGAGCTCTTCCTGAGCCGGCTCCAGGTGGGAAACCACGGCCAGGAGCGCTGGCGAAGCCAGGTCCACTGTCTGAGCGACCCGTCGTGAACCGCGGGCCGGGGGGCCGGAGACGGCTCCCCGGCCGGCCGCCCGGGCTACGCCTGGATGTCCAGGTCCTTGATGAGCTTGTTGAGATAGGTCCGCTGGAGCCCGAGGAGCTCCGCGGCCTTGGTCTGGTTGCCCCCGGTCCGGGCCAGGGTGCGCCGAACCAGCCGGCGCTTGAACGCGTTCAGGGCCTCCCGGTAGGGAAGGTCCTCCGCGTCTCCGGATCCGTCCTCCGCGCGGTGGAGGATCTCGGGGGGAAGGAGATCGGGGGTGAGCTCGCTCTCCCGGGCCAGCACCGCCATCCGCTCCACCGCGTTCTTGAGCTGGCGGACGTTGCCGGGCCATGCGTATTGCCGGAGGACGTCCAGGGTGCGGGGGACGAAGCACAGCCCCTCGCGCTTCAGCTCCCGGCCGAACCGGGCGAGGAACGCCTCGGCCAGGATGGGCACGTCCTCCCGGCGGTCGCGGAGCGGCGGGAGCTCCAGCCGGATCACGTTCAGCCGGTAGTACAGGTCCTCCCGGAACCGGCCCTCCCGCACCTCGGTCGTGAGGTCCTTCCCGGTGGCGGCGAGGACGCGGCAGTCCACGTTCAAGGTCCGGCTCCCCCCCACCCGTTCGAACTCCCCCGACTCCAGGAAATGGAGGAGCTTGGTCTGGAGCCTCGGGCTGATGTCCCCGATCTCGTCGAGAAACGCGGTCCCCCCACCCGCCGCCTCCAGGCGTCCCTCTTTCCGGTTCACCGCCCCGGTGAACGCCCCCTTCTCGTGCCCGAACAGGGTGGACTCAATGAGCTCGTCGGAGATGGCCACGCAGTTGACGTAGATGAACGGCCCATCGCTCCGCGGGCTCCGGGCGTGGATGTGCTCGGCCAGGACCTGCTTCCCGGTGCCGCTCTCCCCCACCACGAGCACGGTGGCGTCGGAGGCGGCGGCGCGGTCCGCGGTCTCCAGGAGCCGGGCCATGACCGCGCTCCCGCTCAGGATCCGCGGCGCGGCTTCGGTGAGATGGTCGGCCAGGGCCCGGTTCACGCGCTGGAGGCGGCGCTTCTCCAGGGCGCGATCCAGGAACTTCCGCAGCACCTCGAAGTCGGCGGGCTTGATCAGGAACTCGTCCGCCCCCTTCTTGATCGCTTCCACCGCCTTCTCCACCGAACCGTGGGCGGTCAGCACCACCACGTCGGCGCTGCACCCCGATTCCCGCAGGCGCTCGAGCACGGTGAGTCCGGACATGCCGGGCATGGCCAGGTCCAGAAGGACCAGGTCGAACGCCCTGTCGCGGGCGGCGGCCAGGGCCTCCTCGCCCCCGGAAACCGCCAGGGCCTCGTGCCCCCAGAAGCGAAAGCGGTCGAGGAGGGCGCGGCGAAGCCCCTCGTCGTCGTCCACGATCAGCACGTCGGCTTTCATGCGGTCACCTCGTCGGGTTCGCGCGCCGGGGGAAGCACGCAGGTGAAGAGCGCGCCGCCTTCGGGGTGGTCGCCCGCGGCGAGCCGGGCTCCCATGAAGTCGGCATAGGACCTGGCGATGTAGAGGCCCAGACCGAAGCCCTTCCGGGAGGCGTGGGGGCTCGGCGACCCCTGCTGGAAGCGTTCGAAGAGCCGCTCCGGCGGCCCCGGGCCCAGGCCGGCTCCCTGATCGCGGACGCCGAGGCGGACGCCGCCGGAGGGATCGCGTTCGAGTTGCACCTCCACGGCGGTCCCCGGAGGCGTGTACTTGACCGCGTTGTCGATGAGGTTCATCAGGATCCCGAACAGCTTGTGAGGATCCGCGAGCACCCGGGGAAGATCGGAAGCGACCTCCACCCGGATCCCGACCTCCTTCTCCCCGGCGGCGCCCCGGAGCGCCGCCGCCGCCTCGCGCGCCGCCCGCGCCGCATCCACCGGCTCCGGAGTGAACGCCGGCTCCCCGGCTTCCAGCCGGGCGATCTCCAGGAGATTGGTCACCAGGCGGTTCAGGTGTCCGCCGGAGGCCCGGATGGACTCCAGGTAATCGACCTGGGTGGGGGTGAGGGCGCCGGTCACCCCGTCCAGCAGGTTCTCGGTGGACCAGGTGATGGAGGTGAGCGGGGTGCGGAGATCGTGGGCGACCCGGGAGAGGAAGTCGTTCTTCATCCGGTCGAGCTGGTCCAGCCGCTCCCGGGCCGAGGCCTCTTCCGCCGCCCGCCGGACCAGGCGCAGACGCTCCAGGGCCGCCGACGCCGCCTCGGCGGTGCGATCCAGGGCGGCCAGGTCGGTCTCCACGTAGCACCGCTCGTTCACCCGCCGGCCGAGAACGATCCAGCCGAAGCGCGCCCCTCCCCGTTCCAGCGCCCGGATCAGGACCGCGCCCGATTCGGCCAGGTCCGCCGGAAACTCGGGGGTTTCGGTCTCGGGGAGACTGGTGGCGCCGGGGGCGGCCCAGGTCCTTCGCGCGGGCTCCGAGGCCTCGGCGAGACGGTTCGCCGCCGCGGCCGCGCCGGCCGGCAGATCCCCCACCGCCGCCGGAGCATCCACCCCCTCCATGAACACCCCCACCGCCCCCGCGCCGAGGGTGTCGCGGAGGAACTCCACCAGCTCCCCGGCCAGTTCCTCGGGGCTGGCCGCTTCCAGGAGCACCGGCTCGAACGCGGCCAGGCGCTGGCGGTAGTTGTGGCTGATCTTGAACACGGTGCGATCCACCCACCGGCCGATGATCCGGCGAAGGGGAAAGAAGAGAATGCCGGCCAGGGCGCCGAACCCCATGAGCACGAGCCACTCGAGTCGCGGAGCCAGGGTCTCGACCTGTCGGTGGGCCAGGTACACGAAGGGAAGCACCAGGGCCGCCGCCCCCGCGGCGAGGATCCCGTAGATGAGACTCCTCCGGATCACGATGTCGATGTCGAGAAAGCGATAGCGCGCCACCGCGAAGACGAAAGCCACCGGAATGGCCAGCTCGAACACGCGGTCGAACTCCGCGCTCAAGGGAGGACGGAAACCCAGGAGAGCCGGGAAGGTGCGCAGGAACACGTAGGGTGTGACCCCCAGGGTGAACCCCCACAGGAGCCACTTCGTCTGCTGGCGTTCCCGGGTGAGCACCAGGCCCCGGCTCCGGGCGAAGAGGATCGCCACCCCCGCAGCCACCTCGGCCACCAGAAGCAGATCCGCCGCCTTCTGGGGTAGGGCGAGGAACCGGGCCGCCGCCGGGCCGGGGTTCCGGTAGTAGCCCAGGAACGCGAGCGCCTGCCCGGCGAAGACCGCGGCGGCGGCGAGCCAGAGCGCCGGCATCACCCAGCGCCTTCGATCCAGGAACCGGTGGCGATGGGGGAAGCTTAGGGTGAGGTGCACGAAGATCACCGGGAGCGCGGCCAGGCCGGCCAGCTCGATGCAGCTCCGGGCCAGCACCCCGGGGCCGGGATGAAACGCGAAGTACACGCCCCCGGCCAGAACGGTCAGTCCGTAGAGAAACGTGCACCAGAAGAAGTCGCGCACGGTGGGGTCCGCCGCCCGGGAGGCGAAGACGAAGGCGCTCACCCCCCAGAAGAAGAGCCCGCTCACCAGCGTGATGACGAGATAGGTTCGGGAGAAGGCGGCGGGAAGGGACGTGATCCACGTCCGGTCCTTCGAGTCGACCAGGGTCACCGTCGTACCGGGGGGAAACCCTTCGGCCAGGAAGCGGACCTCCTCGCGAGTCGCTGCCGGGACACCCTGGAAGCTCGCCGGGTAGCCCGCCGCGGCGGGGGGAAATCCCAAGGGGAGCCGGGCAAGGCCGATCTGAGCCTGAAACGCCCAGAGATACGCCGCCAGGCCCAACGCAGAGAGCGTGTAATGGAATCGGCGTCCGGGACCGGCCGTCATGGCGCCCCCCTTCCGGCCGTATCTTACCCGAAGGACGCCGGGAAACCGGGTCAAACCGCCTGGTCGAGCTCCCAGGGGGTGGTGCCCACCGCGCGGGTCCGGGCGCCGGTGACCGGCTCCACCAGATCGCCGCCCTCCCGCCGGAACGGAAGCCAAGCCAGACCCGCCGGGGGCTCGGCGGAGGCGGCGCCGGAGGTGGAGTCTTTCAGAAACCGCGCGAAGTCCGAATAGGATTCCCTTGAAAGAGAGCCGGTTACCGCCCAGCGCCAACCCCGAGCCTCCTCGCTCCCCACCGCGGCCCCGCGGGGGGCCCGGTCGGGGTCGAGGTACCAGTCCCCGGAGGGCGGACGGCGGGTGAGGGTGGCGGCCAGATGCATCTGGGCCTCGAGGTGGCGGGCGGCATAGGCGGGAACGAAGAGCGGTTCGGCGGGCGGGTTTTCGGTCCCCGAGCCGGCCCCGAACACCCAGAACGGGAGAAGCCGCCCCGAGGGGTCCGGCTCCACGTCGAGGAACCACTGCCGAACCCGGCGCCGGTCGCGACCGACCATTTCCCAGCACGCGCCGCAGTTCGGGCAGGGATGAAGCCGGTCCCGTTCCACCAGGTCCAGCTCCCACCCGCACTCCCCGCACTCCAGGGGAAGGAGCTCGGGATAGCGAAGCCGCCCGGGGGATATGGGCCGTTCGGCGGCGAGAAGGAGCGCCTCATCCACCGCTTCCCGCGCGCGGCCGCTCACCCCGTCCACCAGCACCGCCCCGCGCTCCACGTCGCGAAACCCGAAGGGCACGAGCACCGCGGGGACGGCGGCGAGGTTGAGCCGGCGATGCAGGTCCACCCCGGCCGAGGTTCCCCGCCCGCTTTCCCGGGTCCGCTCCCGGGCGGCCAGGCGCCGGGAAGCGCGACTCCCGGCGTCCTCCGGCCCGAGGGTCGGGTCCAGCAGCCGGTATCCCGACGGCAGCCGGTCGGGGTCGAGAAGGGACAGGGGGAGGCTCTGGAAACGCACCGCACTCCCGAAGCCGGGGCGGGCCAGGGGATGGGCGGGGAAGGTGTAGGTGAAGGCCTCCACCGACGCACCCGCTTCCCAGTCGTCGGGATCGCCCGCGCCCCACGACGGATCCGCCGCGCCGAGAACGCGCCGGAGCGCGTGCTCGGAGCGGGCGTAGGCCGCCTGCCGCTCTCGGGCCGGGTCCTTCAGCCGCCACACGAAACGGAGCCCGCGGGTCCAGTAGAATGGAATCAGCACCCCCTGGGGGGGATCGATCCGGGTGACCCGCCGCCCGCTCTCGCGGAGCCAGGTCCGGGCGGCGCCGGCCGCGGTTTCGGGGTCGACCGTGGGGGGGAGCAACCAGCCCGCCGAGCCGTCTTCGCCCAGGAAGAACCGGCCCCGGCAGCTCGGGCAATCCAGGGCCGCCGCCCCCTCCAGGAAGGTGACCGTCCCCCCGCACCGGGGACATTCGAGCTCGAAGCGTGCGCCGCCGGTCACGACGATTGCGCGGTCTTCTGCTCCGCTCCGCACTTGGGACAGAACCGCGCGCCGGCGGGAAGCTCCACGGAGCACGAGACGCAGGAGGTCGTGCCGCCGAGGGAGGCCCCGCAATGGGGACAGAAGCCTCCGCCCTGGGCCCGCGCGGCGGACCCGAGAAATGCCTGCGGCAACAGGAGACCCATGCCGGCCCCCACTCCGAGCCCCAGCCCCGAAGCGGCACCGTTCCCCCCCGGGTTCTCGCCCGCCGATCCGGGGCGGCCCAGGGCCTTCCCGGCCTGGTACTGGAGGTAGGCCTGGAGCGGTCCCACCGCGTTCAGGCCCGCGCGCTCGTCGAGGGCCTTCTGGACCTCTTCGGTGGGAGTCACCGAGGTGACGAAGAAATCGATGAGGTCGATGCCGTACCGGCCGAAGTCGTGCTTCAGCTCCAGGCGCGCCTCGGTGGCCAGTTCGTTGTAGAGGGCGGGCAGATCGAGCAGGCTGGTGAGCTTTTCGCCGAGGAGGTCGTTCAGGCGCGCCACCACCACATCCCGGAGGTAGCTCTCCAGGTCGGAGGTGGCCACGATTCCCTGGGTGCCGACCAGCGTGTTGAGAAAGAGCACGGGGTCGGCGATCCGCATGGCGTAGACGCCGTGGGCGCGAAGGCGCACCACCCCGAGCTCGCGGTCCCGGAACGCCACCGGCTGGCGCGTACCCCACTTGAGGTTCGTGAACACCTTCTGGTTCACGAAGTACACCGCGGCCTGGAACGGGCTCGTGCCCCCGTAGGGGATGGAGAGGAGGCTGCTCAACAGCGGCAGGTTGGCGGTGGACAGAACGTGGCGTCCCGGACCCAGGGCGTCCAGCACCTGGCCGTCCCGGTAAAACACCCCGACCTGGCTCTCCTGGACGATGCACACCGCGCCCAACTTGATCGCCCCCGTTCCGTCCTCGGGAACCCGATGGATCATCTCGCTCCCGGTGGGATCATGGGCCTGGATGACTTCAAGAAAGATCGACATGGTCAGCTCCTCAGGGTGGACTCACGCTGGTCGAGGACATCTTCCAGCTCGCGAATGGCGCCATCGATATCCCGGCCCGGCCACTTCCCTTCCCCGCGCCGGGTGGCCTCGTCCCAGTCCCCCGCGGAGCGGTCCAGCGCGTCCAGGGCGGCCCAGAGCTGGGCATCGAGAGCCAACAGACCGTCCAGTTCGTTGGACTGGATCTTCTTCCGGGCGAAGAGCGAGGAGTAGCCGGCGGGAGCGAACCGGATCCGGTCGCGGTCACGGCTCAGGGCGCGGAGCACCCGATCCGCCTCCTCCACCTCGGCGGGGGCCAGGGAGCGGATGGTTGCGCTCAAGGCGCGCTCCAGACGGCCCATGGTGAGACCGAGCTGGCGCACCACCGCATCCCGGACCGCCCGATCCTCCTCCCGCAGGCGTTCGCGGTTCTTGTAGCCGGAATAGCCGGGGATGATGGAGGCGATACGCGCGGCGGCACGAGCGAGACCGGACGGATCGAGGACGGGCTCACGGTTCATCGGGCGGTACCTCGCTGGGGGTTGAATTTCGACTGTCCTGGAGGTATCGGCGCTCGCAACCGCAGGATTAGCGGATTCCAGGGGCGGACGGGAGTGCACCGCTCGAATGAACAACTGCTAAATGACTGACGATAAGAATGTTACAAGATTTATCTAACTCAGCACGGGAACCGTCAGGGAAGCCGGACCACCCGCCGCACCGACGACGCCCCGGGGGTGCGCGCACGGATCAGATACACCCCCGCCGCGGTGCGCCGGCCCGATTCGTCCCGCCCATCCCAGGCGAGGTCCATGCTTCCCCGCGTCGAGGTTCCGTCGAAGAGGGTGCGGACCCGCCGGCCGGAGGCGTCGAAGACCTCCACCCGGACCGGCCCCCCCGGGCGCACCGAGAGCAGGAGACCCAGCCGCCCGGAGAACGGGTTGGGGCCGGCCGAGAGGAGAGGACGGCCGTCCGCCTCCGCGTCGGGAACCCCGGTCAGCGTCCGGCAGAGAGGATCGGAGATGGACGCGTTGTCCACGTACCAGCCGTCCTCGACGACGTAGGGATCGCTTACCAGGCGGAATCGCACGATCACCTTTTCCGCCACGTAGTCGTTCAGATCGATGGTCTCGTGCTTCCAATCCCCGGAATTGGCCACGCCGTCGGTCCACTCGGGGTAGGAGCCCATGTCGTAGCGGGCCAGCTCGTTCCAGTTGTTTCCGAAGTCGGTGGAGATCTCCACCCGCCCGTAGTCGTAGCCCTCCTCGGTGATGCAGATGTGATCGAACTCCAGGCGGGGGTACGCCGTGAGGAGGACCGGCGTCGCGAACACGGCCGAGACGTCGGCGTTGACCGCGTAATCCCCCGAAGGGCTGTCGGTCAACGACCAGATGCCCGAGGCGGCGCGCGTCGCGGTGCGGCCCCAGGGAGCGTCCAGCTGGAAACCCGCGGTCCCCGACTCCAGCCCGTCGGCGACCGTGCAGTCGAGAACGCCGCTGAACACCTTCACCGTGGAGGGCGCCGACGACGCCCCCGAGATCCACCCGGTGACGGTGTAGGTGTGGGGTCCGCGATCGGCGGTGTCGTTCATCGAGGTGGCGGCGCCGGAGAGCACGGTGGGCGCCCCTCCGTCACGGCTCACCCGGAGCTCGTCATAGGCCCCACCGTTCAACCAGCTCAGGGCCACCGGATCCGCCGCGTCGAACTGGTTGGCCGGAATCGCGCTCAAGGCCACCGGCGGACTCAGGACGGCGGCCACCGGCCGCCGGTAGACCATGAGCTGGATCGGGGCCCAGTCGGTATAGGGTCCCACGTGGCTCACCCGGGCGAAGACGTGGGTGGCGCTCGGGAAGTAGGCCTGAAGCTCCCCCAGGGTGGAGAAGCCGTGGGTTCCCTGGGCGCTTCCCAGGAGGTTCCCCACGTCGTCAAGGAGCTCCACCCGGGGCTCCCCCGCGGAGTGCGGGGAGTAGGCCCGGATCACCACCAGATCCCCGGACGCCACCTGCACCCGCACCATGTCGCGATCCCCCTCCGGAAAGATCGTGTGGAAGCGGACGTCGCCGAAATTGGGCGCGCCCATGGTGGCGCCCTCGGAGCTGAAGTCGACCGCCGTGTCGGTGTCGGTCCCGTCCGCGTCGCGTCCCAGGTTCTTCCCCGTAGGAGGCGCGTAAAGGGTCCCCGACCAGCCCGTCCCCGAGGGGGTGGGGGTGGTGTTGGGATCGGAGCCGCTCGGGTTGTCCCAGCGCACGAAGTCCTTCGCGACGCCGCCGGCGTCCTCGAGGACGCCGGCGCCGTCGTCGCCGTTCGCCCAGACGATCGAGAAGTCCCCGCCGAAGAGGTCGGTGGTCCCGTTCCGCGCGGGATCCCCGCCCTCGTGCACCACCACGAATCCCCCGGGGTAGAGGGTGAACGCGGGAAACGTGTAGATCCGGGTGGCGTCGAGGGGGTATTCGTTCCGATAGACCTTGATCTTCCAGCCGGTGAGAACCACCGGGTCGGTTCCCCGGTTCAAGAGCTCGACCTTGTCCTCGGACCCGAGATCCAGCTCGTTCAGGACCACCCCGCCGCCCTGAAGCACGACGTATCCGGCGGGGGCCACGGTGGGGGCGTCGGTGGTGTCGTCGTCGGGCTCGTAGCCGTCGGCGAAGAAGTCCATCCCCGCCAGGCCCACGAACGCGGAGTCCACCGCGGTCTTCATGAAACCGGCCCCGTGCACCGAGAACCATCCGCGGTAGTAGTCCTCGACGGTGATCCAGTGGGCGGGAGGGTTGAGCTCGGTCATGTACCCGGTAATCACCTGCCAGCTCAGGGCGCCGGTGTCGTCGGCGGACTCGTCATCCGCCCCCGGGGTTTCATCGGGAGTGTCGTACCCGTCCACGAGATCCCATTGCGCGGCGGTCACGTTGGTCTCCGAGGCGGTGCCCACCTGGTTCACCGGGCTCCCGTTCTGGTAGAGGCCGGTCTCGAAGTCGAAAGCGAACCCGAGCCCGCCCGGGGTCCCCACCGGCGGGGGGATGCCCAGATCGGCGTAGAAGGAGACGTGATCGTCCTTGGGCTGCCCGGAACCGTTCAGGAAAGCGGCCCGGAATTCGCGGATCTGGCCCATGAAGAAGGTGGCGTAACCCTCGCCGTAGGAGAGCCGGGGGTCCTGATCGATGTCCCCGATGTAATGGATACCGCCGGGACTGTGATCGTTCCCGAACATGTCCGACGCCCAGTGTCCGGTTTCGTGAAGGATCACCGCATCCGCCCACCCGTCGGTGTCGGTGGTGGACGAGGCGATGTAGATCCCCTGCCAAAGATAGTTGGAGCCGTTGGATCCCGAGGTGCCGTCCCACCCGTACACCAGGAACTCGCTTCCGGTGGGAAAGCGTCCGATCCCGGCCGAGCTGTGCAGGTAGTCGAAGGTATCCACCCCCGCGTCCAGGATGTTGAAGGCCTGGGCGACCCCGGAGCCGGTGGTGTCCTGGATGAGATAGATCCCCACGTCCAGGAGGGGAATCGCGGTGTCGTGGGTCCGGTTGGAGGTGGTGATGGCGTGGACGGTGGATCCGGTGAGATCCACCGTGCCGTTCACCCGGTCGAACGTGTCCACCACCTTCACGTGATAGTCGGCGGCGTTGTCGGTCGCGCTCAGACACCGGACGTAGAGGGTCACCGAACCGGTCAGGCCGGTCACCGGGATGCTGTAGCTCCCGTCGGCGGCGGTGGAGCCCGCGCCCAGGATCGCGCCGTTCGACGCGCTCACCACCTCCACGTCGGCGCGGCGAATGGGGAGGTTCTGCACGTCTCCGGTGTACCCGAACTGGTCCCAGATCCGATCCTCGTAGGAAAACGACCCCCGGACGGTGAAGTCGGCGGCCGAGGCCTCGGCGGCCAGGGCGAGGAAGCCGAGGACCAGCGCCAGCGCGCGCATCACCCGATCCTCCGCGCCGGCACCTCGCGGATCCGGCGCCCGCCGGGGGCGGTCACCACCCGCGAGGGCTCCGCGTCGTAGACCAGGTTCAGGCTGGCCCCGCGCACCACCGGCCACCCGTCGATCTCCGCCTGGACCCGGAAGTCCAGGGTTCGCCGCACCCGCCCGGGGGGAAGGGTCACGGTGACCACGGCGGACCGCATCTCGCCCGCGCGCATCAGGCCCAGACGGCCCCCCGGGTTCTCCACCGGGCCCACCGACCCGGGTCCGGGGAGGGTCACGGCGACCCGGTCCAGGAGGCGGCGCGAGGTCACCTCGACCCGCGCCCGGAGCGCCTTCCCGGGGCGGAGGGGATCCAGGGGCACCACGCGGACGTCGAAGGGGAACGCAAGGTCCGCCGCGCAATCCAGGCTTCGCGAGGGTTCGGGGACCGGGGGCCGGCGCGGCAGGCTGGCCAAGGCGGCGATCAGGAGGAGAAACGCGGCGAGCCGGAGCGCATCGGGTCGCTTCCAGGCTCGGGGACCGAGGGGCATCGAGGCTCCTTTCGGGGACTCCGGAACGACCGGATGGGGCCCGATCGGACGACGGCGCGAGGCGGTGAACGGCACATCAATTATACCAGCGCCTCCACCGGCCCCGCACCTCGCATCTCTCGATTTGACAAGCCTATTCCCGGCTTCTAGACTCCCGGCACCTCCCCCGGTCCCCCCGAACCATCCGCCTTTCCCGGAGGATCCAGCCATGCGGTCACCCGTCCTCGCTTCCATGCTCCTCGCGGTCAGCCTCTCGGTCCCCGCCGCCGCCGCTGAACCGGAGTTGTTCGCCAAGGCCCCGCCCCCGGACATCGACACCTTCATGCAGATCGGGTACGCGGGAAACCCGCAGATCACCCGGGACGGAAACACCCTCTTCTTCACATCCAACGCCTCCGGGGTCAATCAGATCTACCGCATGGACGGCGAGGGCGGCTGGCCTTACCAGCTCTCGGTGTTCACCGAGGGAGTGAATTTCTACAACCTCTCCCCCTCCGGGGACTACCTGATCTGCGGGGTGGCCCGGGGCGGCGACGAGAATGCCCAGCTCTGGCTGATGGACTCCCGCACCGGCCAGACCGAGAACCTGACCCGGCTGCCCCAGGCCCGCCACGGGAGCCCCTCCTTCAGCCCGGACGGCGGGATCATCTACTATGCGAGCACCGAAGCCGACGGAAAGAACTTCTACATCTACCGCTTCGATCTCGCCGCGCGGCAGAAGTCGCGGCTGGCCGACATTCCAGGGTGGAACGCCGCCGGCGACGTGAGCGAAGACGGCTCGAAGCTCCTGGTCACCCACGCCGAGTCCAACACCAACACCGACATCTACCTGGTCGATACCGCCACCGGCTCGCGAACCCTGCTCACCGAGCACCGGGGCGAGGCGGTCTACGAGGCGGCCGAATTCGACCGCTCCGGGCGGAAGATCTACCTCATCTCCAACGCCAATGCGGACGGTATCCCGCGCCGGGCGGAGCTGGACCTCGCCAGCCGACGGCTGAGCTTTCTCGACACCTCCGGACCGTGGGAGGTCGCGGCCCTGGGTCTCTCCCCCGACCGGAAGGTGATGGGCTGGACGGTGAACGAGGACGGCTACGCGCGCCTCAGGCTCTGGGATCTGGTCCGGGACCGCGGGATTCCCGCGCCGCCCCTGGACGGCGAGGTGGGCGGATTCTCCTTCACCGCCGGAAGCCGGGTGGCGGTGGGCTTCAGCTCGGCGGTGAACAGCCCCGACGTCTGGGTCTGGGACTGGAAGGCCCCGGAGCTCCGCAAGGTGACCCGGGTCACCTATGCCGGAGTGGACCCCTCCCGGTTCGTGGCCCCGGAGCTGGTGCGCTACCGCTCCTTCGACGGCACCGAGATCCCGGCGTTCCTGTACCTGCCTCCCGGCTACCGGCCCGGACATCCCGTCCCCTTCGTCGTCCACGTCCACGGCGGGCCGGAGTCCCAGTTCACCCCCGGGTTCATCCGCCACTTCCAGTACCTGCTCCTGAACGGGTACGGGATCCTGGCCCCCAACGTCCGGGGCTCGGCCGGCTACGGCAAGGCCTACATGGACATGGACAACTACAAGAAACGGTTGGATTCGGTGAAGGACCTGAAGGCGGGGGCGGACTGGTTGATCGAGAAGAAGTACTCCGCCCCGGGGTTGTTGGCGGTCAAGGGAGGCTCCTACGGAGGCTACATGACCCTGGCCGCGGTGACCGAGTATCCCGATCTGTTCTCCGCGGCCATCGACGAGGTGGGCATCGCCAATTTCGTCACCTTTCTCCAGAATACCGCCGACTACAGGCGGGCCCTGCGGGAGTCCGAGTACGGACCGCTGACCGACCAGCCGTTCCTGGAGAGCATCTCTCCCCTGACCAAGGCCGCCCGCATCAGGACCCCCCTCCTGGTGATCCACGGGGAGAACGATCCGCGGGTCCCGGTGGGCGAGGCCCGCCAGATCGCCGCCGCGGTGACCGCGGCCGGGGGCGAGGTGGATACGCTGATCTTCTCCGACGAGGGGCACGGGGTGGCCAAGCGACCCAACGTGCTCACGGTCTACCGGAGGACGGTGGAATTCCTGGACAAGTACCTGAAAGAGGACGATTCGGAGGACGGCACCCGGTGAAGCTGGCCCGGTTCGCGGCGCCGGTCCTGGTTTCCGCCGGGTTCGCCGCCTGCGGCGGCGACGGCGTCTCGCCCTCGGGGGGGGGTCCCGCCCGCCGCCGCCGTTCCCCCGCCTCCCCTGGCGGGACCGCGCGGCCTGGAGTAGCCTAGAGGCTTTCCTTTCCGGGAGTCGCCATGGAACACGGCCGCCTCAGTTCGTTCACCTTCGCCAGCCGGGTCCTCGCCGGGAACGCCCCCGGCGACCCCGTGGAGCGGGAAGTCTGGATATGGGAACCTCCCGCCTCGGCGGGGCCGGGCCCGTTTCCCGTCTTCTACGCGCTCACCGGCTTCACCGGCACCGGGGCGATGGCCCTCTCCGACGCGCCCTGGAATCCGGGGCTGGGTCGCCGGCTGGACGCCATGCTGGCCGCGGGGGCCATCCCCCCCCTGATCGTCGCCCTCCCCGACTGCTTCACCCGCTACGGCGGCTCTCAGTACGTGAACTCCGCCGCCACCGGGCGCTACCGGGACTACCTGTGCGAGGAGGTGACGGCCGAGGTGGAGCGCCGGTATCCGGCCGCCGACGACCGCGACCGGCGTTTCGTGTTCGGAAAGTCCAGCGGCGGGTTCGGAGCGATTTCCCTGGTGATGGACCGCCCGGACCTGTTCGGGGGGGCGGCCTGCCACAGCGGGGACATGGCCTTCGAGTACTGCTACCTCCCCGACTTCCCGAAGACGGTGACCACCTTGGAGAAGCACGGCGGCCTCGACGGGTTTCTCGAGGCTTTCGACCGCGCCCCCCGCAAGACCAACGAGCTGGTGGGGGCGATGAACGTCGTGGCCATGGCCGCGTGCTACTCCCCCGATCCGGACCGCCCGGGGAGCTTCGACCTCCCCTTCGAGCCGGCGACCGGACGCCTCCGCCCGGCGGTCTGGGAACGATGGCTGGCTTTCGACCCGGTTCGCCGGGTGGCCGAGCGGGCCGAGGCGCTCCGAAGTCTCCGGGTCCTCTTCGTGGACTGCGGGAACCGGGACGAGTTCAACCTTCACCTGGGGGCCCGCATGCTTCGGGAGGAGCTGGCCCGGCACGGCGTGCGCCACGAGCACCGGGAGTTCGACGACGGCCACATGTCGATCTCCTACCGTTACGAGGTCTCGCTCCCCGCCCTCGCCCGGGCCCTTCCTTGATCCACGATCGGGAACACCGGTCCTTCGCGGCCGGAGACAAGGTCCTCCATCGCTACAACCGCGAGCTGGGCCCGGGAGAAGTGGTGGCGGTCTCCGGGGGCCGGATGAAGGTCCGCTTTCCCCGCACCGGGGAAACCCTGGTGTTCGCGGTGCGGGAGCACGCATTCACCCCGCTGGTCCTCCCCGAGGGGACCGATCCCGAACGATGGCACGAGACCTTCCACGAGGACCTGGTGGAGCGCCTGGCCCGGCTGGAAACCGACCGGAGGGATTCCTGGGAGAACCGCCTGGAGAGCCTCCGTCTGGCCCGCCTCCGCGAGGCCGACGGCCTGGGATCATTCCTGGGCGGCCGGATCGAGATCTTCCCCCACCAGTTCCACGTGGCCGAGCAGGCGGTGTCCACCGATCCCGTGCGCTGGCTCCTGGCCGACGAGGTGGGGCTGGGGAAGACGGTGGAGGCCTGCCTGATCCTCAACCGGCTGCTTCGGACCGGACGGGCGGAGCGGGTCCTGGTGGTGGCCCCCGCTTCGCTGACCGTACAATGGTTAGGTGAATTATACCGGAAATTTCATCAAATATTCGTGCTTCTGGACGAGGAGCGCCGGAAGGACGTGCGAAAGGACTTCGGCCCGGAGTGGAACCCGTTCGAGGTCCACCCCCGCTCGGTCATTTCCCTCGAGGATCTGACCGACGATGCGGACCTGGCGCGCCGGGCCGAGGCGGCCGGCCTGGATCTCCTGGTGGTGGACGAGGCCCACCGGCTCGAGCGCCGCCCCGGCCACCCGGGAAGCCCGGCCTACCGCGCGATCGAGCCGCTCTGCCGGGAGGCGCGAAACGTGCTGCTCCTGACCGCCACTCCCCTGGAGGCGGACGCCCACGGGTTCTTCCGTCTTCTCCAGCTGCTGCGCCCCGCCGAGTACGACTCCTGGGAGACCTTCCGGGACAATCTCGATCGGGGGGCGCCGCTCCATCCCTGCACCAGCTCCACCCGGCGTGGAGACATCGGGGGGCTCCCTCCCCGGGTGCCTCATCCCGAGCCGATCGGGCCCTGGCCGGGGCTCGAGCGCGCGGCCGCCGAGGCCCTGGCCCTTCCCGTCCGGAATCCCCTCGAACTCCGCCGGAAGGCGGAGGCGGTCGAGCGGGCGCTGGAGAACCCTACCGGGGAAGACGATCCGCGGTTGCGCTGGATCCTCGAACGGGAGCCGGCGTGGCGGCGCGACGGCGAGAAGATCCTGGTCTTCGTGCGCCGCCGGGACACCCTGGAATTCCTCAAGGCGGAGATCGAGCGCGCCACCTTCCGCCGGATCGGGATCTTCCACGAGGACCTCTCTCCCGCCGCCCGGGATCTGGAGGTGGCTCAGTTCGCGACCGCGGACGGTCCCACCCTTCTCATCTCCACCGAATCGGGGGGCGAGGGGCGGAACTTCGAGTTCTGCCGGGGCCTGGTGCTGTTCGATCTCCCCTGGAACCCCGTCCTGGTGGAGCAGCGAATCGGCCGGCTGGACCGCATCAATCGCAAGCGTCCGGTGGAGATCCACTACTTCGTCCCCGAGGCCGGGCTGGCCTCCCGGGTGGCGCGGCTCTACGAGGAGCTGGGGATCTTCCGGGAGCCCCTGGGGGGGCTCGATCGATCGCTGGAGCACGTGGAGCAGGCGATCCGGGCCGCGGTGGCCGAGTCCTCCCCCGCCATCGACATCCAGGCGGTGGTGGAGGAGACCCACGCCCAGCGGCGCCGGATGAACCGCGCCCTGTACCAGGATCTCCACCGGAACCGCTACCGCCCGGAATTGGCCCAGGGCATCCTCGACCGCATCCCCCCCGATCTGGAGGAGCGAACCACCGACGTGGTCCTGGAGGCGTGCCGGCAGTTCGGCTTCGAAGTCGTCCCCAAGCCGGGGCTGAACGCCTGGTACCTGGAGTTCGGACCCGAGGCCACGGTGCGGGATCTGACCGGCATTCCCGAGGGAAGCCGCTGGCTCGGCACCTTCAATCGCGAGGAGGCGACGGCGCGGGAAACCCTGGATTTCTTCGCCTCCGGGCATCCCCTGGTGGAGGCCATCCTTCAGGAGCTCGAAGACGGTCATCGCGGCCAGGTGGCCCTGATCGACGTTCCGCACGCCGGGACGGGGGGGGCGGGGATCGTGGGGGTGGTGAAGCGCGGTCCCGACTTCCGGCTCCTGGTGGTCGACCTCGAGGGGCGCCTCCGGCCGGAATGGGCGGGCTTCTTTCTCGAGGAGGGAGCGCGTCGCCTCGATGGTGACGCGAGGCGGTGGGGGTTGACCGGCGATCCCGAGACCCGGCGGGTCTGGGCCGACCGGGTCCGATCCCTGCTCCACCCCATGCAGTCCGAGGGGAAGCTGGTGGGGGCGGCGGCGTTCAGGTTGTTGAAGGACTAGCTAGCTAGCCAGCTAGCTGGCTGGCTGGCTGGCTGGCTGCCGGCGGCGGGCGCGGGAAGCGCCGGAAGATGTTCTCTCCGCGCCGCCTGCTCGATCAGCCCCCCACCGCCTGCTCGATCAGCATGGCCACCCCGGCCAGGAGCACGAAGACGGCAAATCCCCGCCGCAGCCGCTCCGGACGGGTGCGCGCGGCCCAGTTCGCTCCCACCACGCTTCCCGCGGTGCTGGCCACTCCGAAGATCAGGGCCAGTCCCCAGTGGATGTGGACCTTGCCCAGAAACCCGGTCAAACCGGCCCCACAGTTGAGGGCGATGACCAGGAGCGAGGTGCCGACGGCCAGGTGCATGGGAAGGCGCGCCACCAGGAGGAGGGTGGGAACGATGACGAAGCCTCCCCCCACCCCGAGGAGCCCGGTCAGGAGCCCGGTCAGGAGCCCGTAGCCGGCTACCGCGGGCGCGGGAGCCGGCCGCGATCCGGCGGCGGCTCCGGAGCGGTCCCGGGGCGTCCGGGGGCGGAGCATGAGCGCGGCCACCACCACCATGAGGAGCGCGAAGGCGGCCAGGAGCACGCCCCCCGGGACCGCGTCCAGCGCGGCCACCCGGCTCCCCGCCGAGGCGCCCACGATCCCCGCCACCCCAAAGCTCAACCCCACCCTGCGGTCGAGGTTTCCGTGGCGACCGTGGCGGAGCGCCCCCACCAGGCTGGTGAAGCCGACCACCAGGAGCGAGGTGGCGATGGCCGATTTGGGGTCCAGGCCGAGAACGTAGACCAGAATGGGGACGGTGAGGATGGAGCCTCCCCCGCCGAGGAGGCCCAGGGAGACTCCAACCAGGAAGGCCAGGGGCGCGGCGGCCAGAAGCTGAATCACAACCACCTCCGGCGGTTCGCCCGGGCGGGACCGCCAGGTCCGGGAAACCGGGAAAGCATGACGGGAGGCCGGTAGGCGGTCAACCGCCAACTCCCCGGGTGGCGCATCCCGCGCGGACATGCCTACCATGGACCGCGGGCGGGCCCGGGAGGAACGGGGTGAAGCTACCGGCACCGACTCAGGAGTGGACATGCAACTGCCGAAACCAAGGATGGGACTGGCCGGGTTCGCGGTCGCGATGGCTCTCGTCGCGGCGGCGGCCTCGTGCGCCGAGGAGGGGGTCGTGAAGAACATGGACCGGGTCTCGCGCGAACGCCTCCAGGGCATTCCGGAAGACGCCACGGTTCTGGTCTCGGTTCGCGCCGAGTCCATTCCGGAGGCGCTTCCCGCTCTGGGAGAAAAGGGACACGAGATCATGCGCACTCCCGATGCGTTGCTGGTGGAGATCCTCCACCGGGACGTCTCGGAGCTGAACGCCATCCCCGGGATCGAAGACGCGGCGTACTGGGCGCCGGGGGAGGCGGCGGGCCGCATCGACGGCTGGTTCCGCCGCCGGCTCCTCACCGCATGGGCGGCGGGAGACACCACCGCCATCGCGGTCACCGTGACGTTCTCCGGAGGGGCGGAAGCGGCCCGAAGCGCGCTCACGGCGGCGGGGGCGGAAGTGCGGACGGTGGCGGGTCCGGTGGCCACCCTGGCCGCGCCTCCGAAGGCGCTTTTCCGGGTGCTGGCGGTTCCGGGACTCCAGTCGCTCCAGGGACCGCGGCCGGTCCGGATGCTCGACAAACCCTGACCCCGCGAGCCCCAGGCGCGGCCGGTGGAGGACGGAGACGCTCGCCGTGAAACAACGACTGACCGGCCTCCTGGCCGCGCTCACCCTGGCCGTCATCCTTCCCCCCGCCACCGCCGGCGCGGACGCGTTCGAGCCCAACGACTCCCTGAGCGTGGCCTACGGCCCTCTCCAAAGCGGGGTGGCGATCCAGGCCACCATCGCCAGCGAGTCCGACGTGGACTGGTACTGGCTCGAAGCCGGCCAGGGAGACATGACCGTCACCCTGAGCGACATTCCCCCCGGCCGGGACTACGATCTCTTCCTCACCGACCAGAACGGGAGCATCTACGCGGACTCCCAGAGCCGCGAAGACACCACCGAGGTCATCACGGTGCCGGTGACCGCCGGGGGTCCGTTCTGGATCAAGGTGAAGTCCGTCCTGGGGTCCACCGACTTCGATAGCTACACCCTCACCCCGGAGTTCCTCCCGGCGGCCAACGAGCCTCCCTCGGTCACCGTGCTCTCCCCCAACGGCGGGGAATCGTGGACCGCGGGCTCCGTGCACGCGATCGCCTGGAACGCCTCCGATCCGGAGGACGGCGCCGCCGTGACCGTCCGCATCGAGTGGAGCGACGACGACGGGGTGAGTTGGGCGCCGGTGGATTCGCTCCTGGCCAACTCCGGCTCCTATTCCTGGACCGTTCCCGCGATCCCCACCGCCAATGCCCGGGTGCGGGTGACCGCGGAGGACTCCGAGGGGGGGACGGCGAGCGACGTCAACGATCTCTCCTTCGCCGTGCTCCCGGCGGTGGTCCCCGATCTGGCCCTTCTGCGTTCCCTCCGGACTCACCGCCGGACCCGGGGACAGCGTCTGGGTGCCGGTCGATTTCAAGAGCAACCTGGAGGCGGCGAGCCTGGAGTTCACCCTGGGGTTCGACCCCGGCCGGGGGACCGCGCTCTCGGTGATTCCGGGACCGCGAAGCGAAGGCCGCCCGATGACCGTGGATCTGGGAACGGCCGGAGAGGTGCGGGTTTCCTTCACCAGCTCCCCCGGAAACGCGTTCCCCCCCGGTTCGGGTACCGTGGCCTCGGTGCGCTTCCGGATCCCCGACGTCCCGTCCGGAAACCTCACCTTCGCCTTCACCCAGGCCGCGGCCGCCGACAGCGACGGGACCTCCCTCCCGGTGACCGCTCCCGGGGGGCAGGTCGTCCCGGTCCGCGCGGTGACCCTGAACGCGAGCGCGGACGCCGGCGGGGTCCGCCTCACCTGGAGCGCTGCGGTGGACGGGGGCGTGGCCGGGTTCCGGGTGCTCCGCGACGAGGGCGGGGATCCCGGCCCGGTCCACGAGGGGCTCCTCCCCGCGTCGGCGCGCGAATATGTCGATCGCTCCGCGACGCCGGGGCTGGGCTATCGCTACTGGCTGGAAGCGGTGGAGCGGGACGGCGCCCGGGAACGCTTCGGACCGGCGGCCGTTCAGGTGCCGGTCTTCCGGCTACGGGCCGGCCTCCCCTATCCCAATCCGACCCGGAACGGGGCGGCCATCGAGGTGACCTGGGCCGCGGGTGCCACGGTCCGGGCCCGGGTGGTGGACATGAGCGGCCGGGTGGTCGCCCGGCTCGCGCTTCCGGCGGGGACGGGCCCGATGGTCTGGGACGGCCGCCTCGACACCGGATCCGAGGCTCCGGCCGGCATCTACTTCATCCGGGTGGAAAGCGACGGCGCCTCGACGTCCCGCCGGCTGGTGAAGGTCGGCGGATAGCCGGGGCGATCCCGGCGCCGCTACCTGCGGCGAAAGCGCGAGATCGCCGGCATCAACCGTTCCAGCCGGGCGCGAAAGGCGGCCCCCGCGGCCATGAACGCGGGCTCGGCGGGGAAGACGATGGTGTCGTCCCGGAACCGGAACGCCCCCGAGCGGCCCTCTCCGTCCTTGTTGTAGCCGGTGGCGATCCCGATCAGCTCCCCCCGGTAGCGGAAGAGGACGAAGCCGGCGACCCGGGTGTCGTCGAGCCGGTCGCCCATGATCGCGTCCAGCCAACCGTCCACGTCCATGTCCAGGTAGCCCTGCTGGATTCCCCACAGGTGCACGTCCTCGAGCTCGGCCATCGAGTCCGGGGCGCCCCGGTCCCCGCGCACCCCCAGCCGCACCGTCCCCAGGTTCCACTCGTCGAGAACCAGGACCGGCGAGGCCCGAAACCGCCCCGGGTGATAGCCGAGGATGTCGTAGGGGGCGGAAAGATCGAGGGGCCCGTCGGCGGTGATCACGATCCGGGCCCGCCCGCGGCCGATCATGGGAAGCCGGCGAACGTCGCGCAGGCGGCCCAGGGGAAGCTTGGTGGGCCGGCCCGACCGGAGCGCCTCGCTTCGGAGGCGGGCCTCCGGGAGATCGCCGTAGAGGTTGTTTTCCACCAGCCCCACCAGCACCGCGAATACGGGATCGTTGACCCGGGGAGCCTGCGGGAGCACCGCCGGAAGCCCGGCGGCCAGCCCGGCCAGGATCACGATCAGCGATGAAACCGCGCTCACAGCCCCAGGGCCTCGGCGACCAGTGCCTTCTGCTCGCGGGCGTGAACGTCGTGATACCCGGTGGCGGTCGAGGCGCTTTCCTTCCGCCCCACGTAGCCGAGCGACACCTCCTGCCCCCGGAGGGTGGCCAGGCGGTCGTGCATGAAGTGCCAGCCCCCCATGTTCCGCGGCTCCTCCTGCACCCAGAAAGCCCCGGCCCCGCGATAGACCGAGAGCGCCTCGCGGATCTCCGCCTCGGGGAACGGATACATCTGCTCCACCCGGTAGACGGCCACGTCGGTCCGGACCGCCTTCTCACGCGCCTCCTCGAGGTCGTAGTAGACCTTCCCGGTGCAGAAGAGCAACCGCTTCACCTTCCGGGGATCCGGATCGGCCGGGTCGGCAAGCACCCGGTGGAAGCGGCCCTCGGTGAGCTCCCGCACCGCGGAGCGCGCCCGGGGATGACGCAGGAGGCTCTTGGGGGTGAACACCACCAGGGGGGTCCGGATCCCCTCGCACATCTGGCGGCGCAGCACGTGGAAGTACTGGGCCGGGGTGCTGGCGTTCACGATCTGCAGGTTGTCCTCGGCGGCGAGCTGGAGGAAGCGCTCGGGACGGGCGCTGGAGTGGTCAGGCCCCTGCCCCTCGTACCCGTGCGGAAGCAACAGCACCAGGCCGCTGGGCTGGCCCCACTTGGCCTTCGAGCCGGCGATGAACTGATCGATCAGGGTCTGGGCCCCGTTCACGAAATCCCCGAACTGGGCTTCCCACAGCACCAGCGCGGTCGGGTCCCCCAGGCTGTAACCGAACTCGAACCCCATGACCGCCAGCTCGGAGAGCGGGCTGTCGATGGCGCTCATCGGCGCCTGGTCGGGGGCGAGGTGCTGGAGGGCCATCCAGCTCGCGTCGGTGTCGTCGTCGACCAGGAGCAGGTGCCGCTGGCTGAAGGTGCCGCGCACGCTGTCCTGACCGGAGAGCCGGACCGGAGCCTTCTCCAGGACCAGGCTTCCGAAGGCCAGGGTCTCGGCGAAGGCCCAGTCGACCCCCCCTCCGGTTTCCATGACCCGCCGCCGCTCCGCCATCCCCTTCCTGAGCTTGGGGTGGACGTCCACGTCGGGGGGGGTGGAGGTGATCGCCTCGGTGATCCGCTCCAGGGTCTCGCGCGCGGTGGCCGTGGCCCGGGGCACCGGCGCCGCGCCCGGGCGCGGGTTCGGCACCTCGATCGGCGCCGGCTTCATCGCGGTGGCCTCGTGCTGGGCCCGCTCGAAGGAAAGATCCAGGCACTTGGCCGCGCCCGCCTTGAACGCGCGGAATTCTTCCTCGGTCACCGTTCCCTCCCGCAGGAGCTTCTCCGCGTAGAGGGCGGCCACCGAGGCGTGTTTCTGGATCTTGGCGTAGAGACGCGGCTGGGTATAGCTCGGCTCGTCCCCCTCGTTGTGGCCGTGGCGCCGGTAGCAGACCATGTCGATCACCACGTCCTTCTGGAAGGCCTGGCGGAAGGCCAGGGCCCAGCGCACCACCCGCACCGCGGCCTCGGGATCGTCCCCGTTGACGTGGAAGATCGGCGCCTGACCCATCTTCGCCACGTCGGTGGGATAGGGCGAGCTTCGCGCCGACTCCACCGGAGTGGTGAAGCCGATCTGGTTGTTCACGATGATGTGCACGGTGCCGCCGGTGCGGTAGCCCTTGAGCTGGGAGAGGTTCAGGGTCTCGGCCACGATCCCCTGACCGGCGAAGGCGGCGTCGCCGTGGATGAGGATGGGCAGGATGCGGCGGCGCCCCTCCTCCGCCCCCATCCGCTCCTGCTTGGCCCGGGCAATTCCCTCCACCACCGGGTTCACTGCTTCCAGGTGACTCGGGTTGGGGGACAGGGTGATCCGCACCTCGCGACCGTCCCGGGTGGGATGGACCCCGGTCGCCCCCAGGTGGTACTTCACGTCGCCGGAGCCCTGGGTCACGTTGGGATCGCGGGTGCCCTGGAACTCGCAGAAGAGATCGGCATAGTCCACCTGAAGGATCTGGGTGAGGACGTTCAGCCGACCTCGGTGGGCCATACCCATCGCCACCTCCTCCAGCCCGTCGGATACCGCCGCCTCCAGGAGCATGTCCAGAACGGGGATCAGGGCCTCGCCTCCCTCAAGGGAAAACCGCTTGTGGCCGATGAACTTCGCGTGCAGGAAGCGCTCGAAGGCCTCCGCGCTGACCAGCATGGCCAGGATGCGCTTCTTCGCCCCGGGATCGAGCGGTTCCCGCTCCCGCGCCGGCTCGACGTGGTCCTGGATCCAGGCCTTCTGCTCCGGGTCCTGGATGTTCATGTACTCGATCCCGATCTTTCCGCAGTAGGCGCCGCGAATCGTCTCGAGGATCTCGCGGAGAGCGCTCTGGGGCCGGCTCCAGGCCGACTCCTCCCCGGACGCGGCCCCGGTGATGAAGGTGCGGTCCAGATCCCACAAGGTGAGCCCGTAGTGCTCGGGATCGAGCTCGGGATGGTACTGGGGCTGGGTGCCGAGGGGGTCGAGCTGGGCGATCAGGTGGCCGCGCACCCGGTAGGCGTTGATGAGCTGCAATACGCGGGCCTGCCGGGTGATCTCCTCGACATTGGCGGAGCCCCCCAGGCCCGCGGCCCCGGCGTCGGGGGTCCAGCGCACCGGATGGTAGGGCACCTCCATGTCCTCGTAGAGCCGGTCGTAGAAGCCTTCCTCCCCCTGCAGGAGCCGCTCCACCAGGCCCAGGAACTCCCCCGACTCCGCGCCCTGGATGATCCGGTGATCGTAGGTGCAGGACAGGGTCATGCTCTTGGAGATGCCGAGCCGGGAGAGGATCTCCCGCGACATGGCGCGGGTGGCCGCGGAGTAGCCGATGGCCCCCACCGCGACGATCGCTCCCTGGCCGGGCATGAGCCGGGGCACCGAGGACCCGGTGCCCACCGTCCCCGGGTTGGTGATGCTCACCGTGGTTCCCAGGAAATCCTCGGGCAGGAGCTTCCCGGTCCGCGCGTTCTCGATCATGCGGTTGTAGCTCTCGAGGAACTTCCGGAAGTCCATGGCCTGGACGTCCTTCAGGTTCGGAACCAGGAGGGTGCGGCTGCCGTCCTTCTTCTCCAGGTCCACCGCCATCCCCAGGTGGATCCGCGGGCGGCGGAGGCGGTGGGGCTCGCCCCGGACCACCGCGAACCCGCTGTTCAGGTTCGGATGCTCCACCAGGGCGCGGATCACCGCCCAGGCGATCGCGTGGGTGAAGGAGATCTTCCCTCCCGAGGCGAGATCGAGATGATGGTTCAGGAACCGGCGGTTCTCCTCCAACGCCTTGACCGCGATACTCCGGTAGGAGGTGGCGGTGGGGATCTCCCGGCTGGCCTCCATGTTGCGGACGATGAGGGCGGCGCTCCCCCGCAAGGGCTCCGCGGAGCCGTCCTCCTGGGCAACGGGCCGCTGCGCCGCCGATGAACCCGCCGGCGGAGCAATCCCCGAGGAGCCGGTCCCCGGGAACGGGGACCCCACCGGGGCCGGGCCCGCCGCCTCGGCACCGTCCCCCCCGGGGGGGACGCCCGCGGGAAGCTCGTGGGGGGAGATCTCCCCCCGCTCCAGCCCCTCGAAATAGCCCCGCCAGGCCGCGTTCACGGTCTGCGGGCTCTGCCGGTAGAGGTCGTAAATGTCGATGACGTATCCGGCGTTCGTGCCCAGGGAATCGAGGAGCGCGTTCACGACGCGGGAGGGATCCTGAGTCTTGCTCATGAGTTCACGCATTCGGGTTGAGGATAATGGTCCGGGCGGCGGTCCCGCCCGGCGGCCCCGTGGCCGCTCCCACCGCCCAGTCTAATACCTTGCCGCCGGGCGGGCGTTCCCCGGCCGCGAGAGAGGTGAGGATCCCAAAAAAACAGCCGGGCTGCGCCGCAATCGGCGCCTCCCGGCGGCAAGGTTGGTAGCCCGTAGGGGAGTCGAACCCCTGTCTGATGGCTGAGAACCATCTGTCCTGACCACTAGACGAACGGGCCACTCGAGCCTGCAGAGCGGCCGCTCCCGGAGAGCGGACCACTTAAACCCCTGGTGTGAGGCGACTTATTCGCTCCGAGGGGCCGAGTCAATTGGCTGGGGGACAGGGATTCGAACCCCGATTCTACGGTCCAGAGCCGCATGTCCTACCATTGGACGATCCCCCAACAACTTGTCGAAACCGCCGCCGAGCCCCGGGGGGCACCAGCGCCGAGGTACTGTAGCAAAGGGGATCCCCCCGCTTCAACCGGGTTTCGCGGCTCGCGTCACCGGGAAGCCGCCGGGACCGGAGGCCGGCGGCCTCACGCCCCTCTCTGGGCCTTCTGGATCCGGGCCCAGGTGTCGCGCAGGGTCACCGTCCGGTTGAACACCGGAGCCCCCGGCTCGGAATGGCGGTGGTCCACGCAGAAGTAGCCCAGGCGCTCGAACTGCCAGCGGCTTCCCGGCTCCGCCGGGGCCAGGGAAGGCTCGATCCACGCCCGCGGCACCACCTCGAGGCTGGCCGGGTTCAGATGTTCGGTGAAGTCCACGCTCTTGTCCGAGAGAGGCTCGGGAACGGTGAAGAGCCGGTCGTAGAGGCGCACCTCCGCCGCCACCGCGTGCGGGGCGGACACCCAGTGGATGGTGCCCTTCACCTTCCGCCCGGATCCTTCCCCGCTCCGGCTGGACGGATCGTAGGTGCAATGCACCTCGATCACGTTCCCGTCCGCATCCTTCACCGCCCCGGTGCACTTGACGATGTAGGCGTAGCGGAGCCGCACCTCCTTCTCCGGGGAGAGCCGGTGGTACTTCGGCGGCGGCACCTCACGGAAATCCTCCCGCTCGATCCAGAGTTCCCGGGAGAAGGGCACGGTCCGGGTGCCGGCGGCGGGATCTTCGGGGTTGTTGACCGCCTCCAGATCCTCGGTGTTTCCCACGGGGTAGTTGGTGATCACGAGCTTCACCGGGTCGAGCACCGCCATCCGCCGGGGCGAGGTGCGATTCAGATCCTCGCGGAGGGCGTACTCCAGGAGGGACACGTCCACCAGGGTCTCCCGCTTGGCCACCCCCAGCCCCTCCACGAAGGTCCGGAGCGCGGTCGGGGTGGCGCCCCGCCGCCGCAGCCCGCTCAGGGTGGGCATGCGGGGATCGTCCCATCCGTCCACCCGGTCCTCGCGCACCAGTCGGAGGAGCCGGCGCTTGCTGGTGACGGTGTAGCTCACGAACAGCTTGGCGAACTCGTACTGCTCGGGACGGCCCTCCACCCCGGTCTCGTCCCGCACCCAGTTGTAGAGGGGCCGGTGATTCTCGAACTCCAGGGAGCAGAGAGAGTGGGTGATCCCCTCGACGGCGTCGGAGAGCGGATGGGCGTAGTCGTACATGGGGTAGATGCACCACGCGTCCCCGGTGCGGAGATGATGGGCCCGGAGAATGCGGTAGAGGACCGGATCGCGCATGTTGAGGTTGGGCGAGGCCATGTCGATCCTGGCCCGCAGGGTCCGGGCTCCGTCGGGGAACTCCCCCGCCCGCATGCGTCGGAAGAGATCCAGGTTCTCCTCGACCGATCGCTCCCGGTGCGGGCTCTCCCGGCCCGGCTCGGTGAGGGTACCCCGGTGTTCGCGGATCTCCTCGGCGGAGAGGTCGTCCACGTACGCCTTCCCGCGCTCGATCAGGACCAGGGCCAGCTCGTAGAGGCGCTGGTAGTAGTCCGAGGCGAAGTAGAGCCGGTCCGCCCAGTCGAAACCCAGCCAGCGGATGTCGGTCTGGATGGACTCCACGTACTCCGCCTCCTCCTTCATGGGGTTGGTGTCGTCCATGCGGAGGTTGCAGGAGCCGCCGAAGTCGGCGGCCACCCCGAAGTTCACGGCGATGGCCTTCACGTGCCCGATGTGCAGGTAGCCGTTGGGCTCGGGGGGGAAGCGGGTGACCACCTTCCCCCCGTTCCTACCCGCGGCCACGTCCCGGGCCACGATCTCGCGGATGAAGTCGGTGGGGGCGCCGGCCGGCGCGGCGTCACGAGGGTCGCTCATGGATCGGTCCCTTCACGGGGGTCGGGTTTCACGGGGGGCGGGGAATCGTTCCCGGAAAACAGGTTCTCGTAGCGCTTCTCCAGCCGTTTGGTCTCTTTCCCGGACACCCCGCCCAGTTCCTCCAGAGCCCGCCGGAGCCGTACCCGGACCATGTCCGCTCCCAGGATCTCCATGGAATCGTAGAGGGGGGTCCAGACCCTGGATCCGCTCAGGGCCACGTAGAGCGGAGCCAACAGGTCACGAAGCTTGAGACCGAGGGCGGAGGCCAACTCGGTGAAGCCGGCTTCGAGAACCGGCGCGGTGAACTCGCGGATCCCGTCCAGGCGCCAGGCCGCCATCTGGAGGATCGCCCGGGTCTCGTCCCGGTCGTGGCCCTTGATGAGCAGCGCGTCCGGATCGAAGGTCACCTGGTCGGAGAAGAACGGAGCGGTGAGCCGCCCCCAGTCCCCCAGGGTCTCCAACCGCGGCTGGACCAGGGGGACGATCCGCGCCACGGTCTCCGGATTCAGCGCCCAGCGCTCCAGCGCGGCCTGAAGACCCGGCGCGGTGTAGTTCTCCCGGATGTAGCGGGCGTTCAGCCATCGGAGCTTGGCGGCGCCGAACACCGGTCCCCCCAGGGAGATCGTCTCGAGGTTCAGGTTCCGGGCCATGTCGTCGAGGGAGAACTTCTCCTCCCCGTTCGGCATCAACCAACCCATGAGACCCAGGAAGTTGAGGAGCGCTTCCGGGAGAAACCCCGCCCGCCGGTAGTAGTTGATCGAGGTGGGGTTCTTCCGCTTGGAGAGCTTGGTCTTGTTGGCGTCGTCGTTCCGGAGGAGCGGCAGGTGGCAGTGGACCGGGGGCTCCCAGCCGAAGTCCTCATAGAGCTTGAGGTGCTTGGGAACGGAGTTGATCCACTCCTCCCCGCGGATCACGTGGCTGATCTCCATCAGGTGATCGTCCACCACCACCGCGAGGTGGTAGGTGGGAAACCCGTCGGACTTCTGGATGACCTGGTCGTCCACCGACGCCCAGTCCTTCCGGATCTCCCCGCGAAGCAGGTCGTGGATCACGCACACGCCGGAAAGCGGCACCTTCATCCGCACCACGTGCGCCTCCCCCGCCTCGGCGCGGGCCCGGGATTCGGCGGCGGGGAGGTCGCGGCAGTGACGGTCGTACCCCGTCCCTGTCCCCTGGCGCTTCCGCATCTCCTCCAGGCGCTCCCGGGTGCAGAAGCAGCGATAGGCCGTCCCCGCGTCCAGGAGCCGCGCCACGTGCTCCCGGTAGATGGCGAGCCGCTCGCTCTGGCGGTAGGGGGCGTGGGGCCCCCCCCGGTCGGGACCCTCGTCCCAGGAAAGTCCCAGCCAGCGGAGGGAATCGAGGATGGCCGTTTCGGAGGCGGCGGTGGAGCGGGCGCGGTCGGTGTCCTCGATGCGCAGGACGAAGGAGCCCCCCCGGCCCTTGGCGAAGGCGTAGTTGAAGAGGGCTTGATAGGCCGTCCCCACGTGGGGATCGCCGGTGGGCGAGGGAGCCACCCGCGTTCGCACCGGTTTTTGGGACATGACCACCTCGATCGCGGCTCGCGTCGAACGACTTGGAATGCGAAGCGGAGGATTCTACCACGGAACCCGAGGGCGCGGGGAGCGCGGGCCGGGGCCTCGGACGGGCCTCGGAAACCCCGGCAGCACGAGCCCGGCCACCGATCGGAGCCCGGGTTCGGCGTCCACCAGACGACCCACCGGGTTCACCACCTGCCCCACCGTGCCCCGCGCGCCGGAAAGGGCGAGGGTGAAGCGGATCACCTCAGACCGACCGCCGGAGGCTTTCCAGGAGGGCCAGCGCCTGTTCCGAGAAGTCGGCGGCGGCCGGGTCGAGCGCGTTGCCCGGGGCCAGGACTCCGAGCTGGGCCAGGAGCGTCTCGTCGTCCCCCAGATCGAGGGCGGCCCGGGCCACCAACCACCGGACGTCCGACGCGGAGAAGGTCCGGTCGTGGGCGAACTCGAACTGGGGGTGGTCGTCCAGGAGCGCCTGGCCCCGGTCGCGCACCTCCGCGGGGCGGTCGAGAGCGGCCGCGACCACCACGTTCCCCCCCAGCGCGCCGACCGCGGTGGAGTCGAGATCCAGCGCTTCGGCAAAGCGGATCTCCGCCCCGGCGTAGTCGCTCCTGCGAAGCGCCACCCAACCCAGGCCGGTTCGGGCATCGGCGTAGGCGCTGTCCAGGTCGGCGGCGTCCGAGAACCGGCTCGCCGCCTCGTCCAGGGAACCGGCCTCGAAGCTTCGCCACCCCTCGGCGGTGAGGCCGGACGCGGTGGGCTCGGGGGGCACGACCGGTCCGCCGCTCCCCCCGCATCCCAGAACGAGAAGCCCCAGGCAGAGCGGCGCGAAGCAAAAGGGAGACATGCGGCTCATCGCTGGTCTCCCCGGGACAGCCGGATCACCTTGGCCGACGCCGCCCCCGCGCCCCCGGTGATCCGCACGAAGAAGACCCCGGGGGCCACCGCCCGTCCGAGATCGTCGCGACCGTCCCAGCCCAGCGCGGTCTCCCCGGCCGGGAAGTCCCGGTCGGCCAGTCCACGCACCCGGGCGCCTCGAAGATCGAACACGTCCACCCGGACCCGGCTCGCCGCGCTCAGGGTGAAGGCCACCCGCGTCGCCCCCACGAAGGGATTCGGGGCGGGGGGGGCCAGGGTGATCGCCGCCCGAGGCTCCGCCGCCGGCGCCGAAGTGAGCCGGAACCAGCCGAAGCCGGCGATCGCGACGGTGGCCCGCCCCGGACGGAACCCGATCACCGTTTCCCTCCGCCACGCCGATCCGTCCCAGCGGAAGACCGAGGCCCCCGGCCAGCGTTCCGGAACCTCGAACGCCACACGGGTTCCCTTCGGCGCGGGGCCGGGGCTCCCGACCAGAACCCGCACCCCGGCTCCCGCCGGAGCGTAGGCGGGGTCTACGGTCTCTCCCGGGTCCAGGCGGAGGAGCGCCAGGGGGGCGCTCAGCGCTCCCCCGGACAGGATGGCGACCCCCGAGCCAGGGGCGTCGACCCAGGTTCCCGGGGCCGGAGCCACCACCACGTCGTAATCCCGCTCGGCGTTCCCGGCGACCCCGTCCACCGTGACCGCCGAGGCGGCCAATCGGTGGGAGCCCGCGGTCAGGGACACCGCGGCGCGATAGAGCCGGCGCGAGGGGTCCGGTTCGGCGACGCCGAGCGCGGAGCCGTCCAGGGTCACCGAAGGGAGTCCGTCGAGAGCGCGGGTGGAAACCAGGTATGCGACCGCGGTCTCCGGGGCCTGGGGAGTCTGAAGCAGGGTCAGGGTGAGACGCGGCACCCGCCCTTCCAGGGGGGGGGTTCCCACGTAGCCGGTGTGCCGCGGATCGTGGTGGAACATCGTCCACCCCGGGTTCGCGGTCACGCGACCGCCCGTCTTATAGAGAAAGATCTTGGGATCGTAGCCCGAAAAACAAAGCTCGTTCAAGCCGTCCCCATCCAGATCGGAGACCAGCACCCCGCCGCTCATCTCGGCGTCCACCTTGATCGGGAACCCCTCGACGAAGGTCCCGTCCGGATTCAATCCCACCACCCACCCCTGGTTGTTGCCGAAGACCATCTCGAGATCCTCGTCGTCATCCAGGTTGGCCAGGGTGGGGCAGCCGCGGGCGGAGATACGGTTCCCCAGCGCGTCGCCGAACCGGTAGGGGAACCCCGGGAAGGACGTGCCGTCGGCGTGCCAGAGGTAGGCGTTCCCGTCTCCCGAAACCACGGCCACGTCGAGGGACCCGTCGTTGTCCACGTCCGCCACTCCGGGGGAAGACATGATGTCCTGGTCCATCAGGACGTACCGGGGCCACCCGGGGAGGCGGTGTCCGCTGACGTCGAGAACCTCGAGGGAATCCGAGCCCGTGGAGACGATGATGTCGATCTTCCCGTTCCCGTCGAGATCGGCCAGGGCCGGGGAAGAGCTGATCGCTCCGCTGAAGATCACCGGCCAGCCGGGAAGCACGGCGCCGTCACCGTGGAGAACGACCACCCGTCCGGCGCTCTGATGCTGACCGCTCAGCCCCCGCACCGGAAGCACGATCTCCACCTTTCCGTCCCCGTCCAGATCTGCGGCGGCGGGAGTGCCGTAGGAACCGGACAGCCCGTGTTGGTAGAGAACCCCGGTAGTGGAGGGGTCGTGATCCCCATCGGCCACCTCGCTCCCGTCGGGTTCGAAAGCGTACAGGGCCCCTCCCGCCTGAACCATGATCTCCAGCCGTCCGTCGCCGGTGACATCGGCCAGGAGGGGGCTGGCGATGGCCGCGGCCGTCCCATTGACCAGGGTGCGCGGCCAGCCCGGGCGGATATGGCCGAGGGAGTCCCACACGTAGAGCGTCCCGCTGGTGAAGCTCACGTCCACCACCTCCAGGCGGCCGTCCCCGTCGAGATCGCCGATGGAAGGAGAAGCCATGAAGCCCCAGCGCGGGAAGTCCTGCAACGAGGCGCTCGACCACACCCCGAGCGTGCGGGACTGGCCATCCCCGTCCCGAAGCTCGGAGCCGTCGGCATGGAAGCCGTAGACCTCCTCCCGGCCGGTGAAGATGTCGAGAACCCCGTCGCCGTCCACGTCGGCCACGGTGGGCGACGCCTGGGTCCCCACCTCGGCCTCCATCGGGAAGGAGGGCAGGAGCTCGAGGCTGGTGGTGCCGCGAACCGGGGGCGTGGGCGCGGACAGGTTGCCGCTCGAGTCCTGAGCGCGGATCTCGTAGTAGCGGACGGCGAATCCCTGGTACCCCGCGTCGGTGTGATACCGGAATCCCTGGGTATCGAACCCGTTGATGCGGAGGAAGGGGGACGGCCCGGCGGCATCCTCGGAACGGCTGACGACGTAGCGCGCGACGTCGGTGTCGGGGCTGGCCGCCCAGCTCACGGTGATGGCCGAGGCGACTCCCCGCGCCTCCACTCCGATCGGCGGGGCGGGGGGAACGAGGTCGACGGGCATGTCGAGCCGGACCCCCGCGGCATCGGAGAGAACCAGCCGAAACTTCAGCGAGGCGGCCGGGTCCTGAAGAGCCACCCGGAAGGCAACCGCCGGCACGACGACCTCTCCGGGGGATGCGTCCGGGTAGTCCGTCTCCCCCACCGCGATCTTGGCCGACCCGGCCTCCAGGGTGAGTACGCCGCTCATTGCGAAACCGGCTCCCCCCCGCGATTCAGGATCGCCGGCTCAACGTCCACCGTCTCCCCCGCTTCCGGGATCCCGTCCATGTCGCCCGAGACCTCGGTCACCGTCAGGCCGTAGATCTCCAGGGCGGCAGCGCCGACCCGCAGGGCGGCGGGCAGGGACCAGGTCCCCTGATCCGCCCTCGCGGTGAGAACGAGAGGTGCGGTGGTGAGATCCTCCGCCTGGTCGTCGACGCTCACCGCAAAGTCATATTCGCCGGAGGCGCCGGGGTCGAGGGCGCCGGGGCCTCCGGAGGGCGGACCGAAGCTCACCGGGCCCGCCGACGTCGGCGCGGAGAGGGTGATGCCGGTGAGCGTTCCCGTACCCAGGTTCCGGAGGGTGAAGACGAGCCGGGCCGACTCCCCGGCCTCGAGGGTTCCGTCGCCGTTCCCTCCGCCCGCCACCGGGTCGTCCACCGTCGTCGCGGTCAAGGAGGGCAGGGGGCCGTCGGCGCCGCCGACCGGGATGTCCTCCAGAACGGGAAGCCGGTTCCGGGCGGTGACGGTGAGAGCCAGGGTTCCACCGGTTCGGGGGCGCGCGACGAGCCGGGCCTCCCCCGCGGCGTCGGTGGTCGCGCTGGCGTAGGTCTCCCCGTCCTTGAAGAGCGTGACCCGCGCCCCCGGCTCCGGCGCACCGGCGCTCTGCACCGTCACGGTGACCGTTCGCTCGCCGGCGGCGATTTCCGCGGGATGGGTGACCTGGAGCGACTCGGGGGAGGCGGACCAGATCCGGAGGGCCGGGTCACCCAGGCAGGTAAGGGTGAACTGGGTCCATCGATGGGAATTGTTGTAGCCGGCCAGGGAGGTGAAGGCCGCCTTGGCCACCGCGGTTCCCTTCCCGAGGCGATCGAGATCGTCCCCCGCCTCCGGCAGGTCGCCGAAGACGAGCTGGTAGAACTTCAGGTCGTAGAAGTGGTTGGTCCCCGGGTAGAGCGAGCGCGTGGCCCCGACCGCCGCCACCGCCCCTCCGTGGGAATTCCGAAGGAAGTGCTCGTCGATGCAAGTGTAATCGACGGCGGCGGAAGCGCAATTGATCGCGTAAAGGACGAACGTGCGATCCCCGTTCACGGCCCCGTCCGCGTCGCCGTAGACCAGGGAGTGTCCGTCGATCCCCACCGACATGTTGTTGACGTAGCCGTGGCCCACGTGGTGAACGATCCCGTAGCCCCGGTTGATCTCCCGCCGGACCGCGGAGAGGGATTCGGGCTCCGATCCGGGGAACTTGGCGTAGTTCTCGTAGAGGCGCTTCATGATCATCGAGGCCGGCAGCTCCTGCCGCACGTCCTCGGCCAGATCCGCGCCGTCGTAGACCACGGTGTCCCCGCGGCTCCAGCTGGAGGGAAAGAGCACCTCCCCCAGAAGAAGGGCGGAGGCCGGATAGTCCGCGGCCACCGGGGGATGAATCTCGTAGCGAAGCGTCTTGTCGACCAGGACTCGCGCCTCCTCGGGACTGGAGGCGGACATGCGGGCCAGCCACACGTCCGGGAGCAGGTCGGCGTCGTCCACCCGGTCGGGCCGGGTGACGTCCGCCTCGCCGAATTCGATGTTGCCGTTCGCGTTCCAGTTGCCGTCCAGGCATTGGTAGTAGAGATCGGTGGGAATCTCCGAACCGGATCGGTACACATAGGTGGTGAAGCCGTAGCGAACGGGGATGACCGGGGTGTCGCCCCCCAGCACCACCCATTCCGTCCCCCAGTGGACCATGGCGTCGCGGATGAACGCCCGGATCTTCTGCTGGAGGTCCACTCCGGTGTAGGCGCCGGCGATCCACTCGACCGTACGCACCACCGCCGGCTCCCCTTCCCGGGTGTGCCAGTCGGCCAGACGCTGGAACTCCCCGGCCATCGCCTGGTTGGTGATGATGACGTAGGCGACGGGGCTCCCGTCCAGGGACGGACTGAAGCGGGGGTCGTAGGGCTCGCCGCTCGTCTCCCCCGGGGCCTCGGTGGGGGCGCTCCGGCCCCCGAGGATCCCGTGAGCCCCCCCCGACAGATCAATCAACCGGCCGGAGAGGTGTTCGGGAGGAATTCCCACCGGTCCGCGCAGGGGAAGGGCCACGTCGTTTCCGGAGTCCGTCTCGAAGCTGAGCCCCAGGCGAATCCGGGTCACCAGGCTCCAGGAGCCGTCCGCCTCTTGACGCACCGGGGAGAGCACGACGGCGTCGAGCCGCTGTCCCCTCAGGTACCCTCCAGGAGCCTTCACCGCCGGCTCTCCGGCGGCGAGATCGACCGCCGCCGAGTTGCCCGCCGTCTCCATGGACACCCGGCGCACCGGCGCCGGGGGGGAGACGGGAGTGGTCTCGACGTCGAGCACCTCGATCCCGGCCAGGCGGGAACCGTGAGGGGGGACCACGGTGACCGGAAGCAGGGGAAGATCGAACGCCCCCGGCGCGTTCGCCGGCGCCGCGCCCTCGAGCCGCGCCCCGACCCCGCTCCCGGACCTCTCCCAGGTCAGACCGCGGGGATCGATCCGGATATCCACGGCATCGATGGACCGTGAGGCCGGCAGATCCGTGGGAGTCGTGACGAAGATTGCGGCGGCGATCGCGAGCATCAATTGGGTGGCGCGAGCGGTCATCTCGAATTCCTGATGGACGGAGGATCCCCCGGTCCTCGCGCCGTCCGGAGCACCGGCGGAGCGGACCGAGGGCAGAGGGTAGCAGGAGTGACCCGACCCGGCCAGGGTCCGCGCGCCATCGCCCGATCAGGGAATGAGCACGAGCTTCCTGGTCAGGCGCTCGGATCCGACCCGCAGGCGATAGAAGTAGATACCGGCGGTCACCCTCCGACCGTTTCCGTCGGTGCCGTCCCAACGCGCCACGTGCGTCCCCGCGGGCTGAAGCCCATGAGCCAGGGTACGGACCTCCCGGCCCGAGAGATCGTAGATCGAGAGATCGACGTTCGCCCCGGCGGGCGCGCCCTCGGGAATCCGGTACTCGATATGGGTGGCCGAGGAGAACGGGTTGGGAAAGTTCGGAGCCAGAACGGGACGGCGCGGGGCCGGCTTCTCCGCCGGCACCCCGGTGACCACCCAGATCGGGCTGGTGGCCACGCCGGTCCGGTGGCTGTCGTGATGGAACATGGGCCAGGGCTGATTCTGGGGATCGAAGGCTCCGGGTGACTTCCAGACGTAGAGGTTCTGGTCGAGGTCGTGCACCACCACCTCGGTGTACCCGTCGTTGTCGATGTCCCAGAGGAGCGGGCCTCCCTCGATCCGGTTGGCGGTGCCGATCGGGAATCCCGGCACCAGGGTGGCATCCACGTTGTAGGCGTAGAGATTGCCGTCGTTGGCCCCGAAGCAGACCTCCAGTTCGGGGTCGTCATCCAGGTTCCCCACCGCGGGCGAACTGGACAGTCCCAGCTTGCTTCCCTCGTTGTCGTAGAGCACGAATCCCCACCCCGGGAACTTCTGCCCGTTCTGGCCGTGCCACATGAAGGGGGTCCCATTCCCCGCGCAGATAACCACGTCGAGGTAGCCGTCGCCGTCCATGTCGGCCAGGGCGGGCGAGGAATCATAGTCCCGGTTCATGTTCGCCCCCTGGGGCCAGCCCGGAGGCTGCTGCAGGTTGACGTTGAGGGCGAACGCCTGGAGGTTGCCGTTGGCGAACACGATCTCGGGGAGGCCGTCGTTGTCGAGGTCTCCGATCGCCGGGGAACTGCTGATGTCCCCTCCGGAAACGAAGGGGAAGCCGGGCAACGGGGCGCCGTCCGGCTCCACCACGTACAGTTTTCCGTCCCGGGATCCCACGATGATCTCGGGAATGGTGTCCTGGTTCAGGTCCGCCACCGCCGGGGTGCTGTAGTTGGCCGCCGACCCCATGCGGATGAGGACTCCGTAGGTGGATGGGTCGTTGTCGCCGTCGACGAACTCGGCGCCGTCATCGCGGAAAGCGAACGTGTAGCGGCCGGCGTTGATGATGATCTCCATGCGACCGTCCCCGTCCAGGTCGGCCAGCACCGGCGCTCCCCAGATGGAAGGGGCGGCGCTACCGTCGATGTTGATCTGGCGGGGCCATCCCTGGCGGATCTGGCCGTGGGATTCCCAGACGTAGAGATACCCGCTGTTCCACCCCGCGCTGACGATCTCCTCCACCCCGTCGTGATCCAGGTCCCCGACCGCGGGCGGGCTCCAGAAAGGTCCGAACCCCGTGGAGGAGAAGACGCCGTAGGTGCGGCTGTCGTGGTCCCCGTCGATGAGCTCCTTCCCGTCGTACTGGGCGGCGTAGATCTCCTCCGCACCGGTGACGATTTCCGCGCGAGTATCGCCGCTCAGATAGGCCAGGCAGGGCGAGGACGACGTGGCCCCCCCCAGCGCCAGGGGAAAACCGGGATCCGCCGGCAGGCTCGTGGTGGCCTGGGCGATCCCGGAGGTTCCGCTCTCGTTCCCCGAGGAATCCACCGAGGCGACCTTGTAGTAGAAGCGAGTGAGCGGGGGGAGATCCTCGTCCCGGTAGTAGGAGATGCGCCCGATGGGGGTCGGGTTGACGCGGGCGAAGGGTCCGGCGGATTGGAGGGCCCGATAGATGTTGTACCCCCTCAAGTCGGAGCTGGTGACCGGGTACCAGCGAAGACCGATGTCCTCCGCCCCGCCCTGGGCGGCGAGTCCGACGGGGGCGGCCGGAGGCACGATGTTCACGTCCCGGTCCAGGAGGACGCCTCCCTGGGCGGCAACCGTGAGCCGCATCGCATGGGTGGGATCGGAATCGCTGAACCGGAACAGGAAACCGTCCCCGGTCGCCGATGAATCCGGCTCCAGGTCGCCGTAGAACGAGGTCCCGTCGCTGATCTGGACCGCGGGGTCGGCGCTGGTCAGGGAGGCGGTGAGACCGGCGGCCACCCCGAGCCCCAGGTTCTCGAGGGTCACCCGGAAGAACTGGTCCTCGCCGGCCTGAACGATCCCGTCGCCGTTCCCGTTCCCCACGGTGTCGCGCCATGCGCTACCGGCCACGAGCAGGCTCGGGGCACCCACGTAGAGCGCCATGGGAAGATCCCGGACGTACGCCCCGGCGGAGATGTGGAGATCCAGGGTCTGAAGGCTCACGTCGGGCGCGGCCGGGTCCACGAGGACCTCGAGCGGATCGGTGCAGGCAGCGGTGGAATCGGGCAGCACCTCCGGGCAGGAGGCGGATCCGTCGAGCACGGTGATCCCGGCCGGGGCCTGGACCACGGTTACGGTGACGCCGGTCGCGGTCGAGCCCCCCTGGTTCCCCAGGACCGGATAGAGGAGGGCGGTCTCCCCCGCCTCGAGGATTCCGTCCCCGTCCCCTCCCGCGGCATCGTCGATCACCACGTCACCGGCAAAGAGATGGAGCCCCGCGGGGGCCGCGACCTGGATCGTGTCCACCCGGGACCGGAAGTTGTGAGCCCGCGCCCCCAGGGTGGCCGCTCCGGGGAGGTCCGGGTCGAACTGGATCACCGCCTGCCCCGCGGCGTCGGTCACCGCGTAGCCGTAGGAGTCCCCGGCCTTGTTCAAGCAGACCGTGGCTCCCTCCACCGGGCCCGAGGAAGCGGATACCTGGACGGTATAGGCGTTCTGTCCCAGCACCGGCGGACTCAGCAGGGTCGCGCTCAGGGTATCCACCGGTCCGGTGTACAGGTCGAGGGTGGGGTCTCCCATGAGGATGAGGTTGAACTGGGTCCACCGGTACTCGCCGTCCTTGGAGGACAGGGGAATGAAGGGCACCTTCTGCAGGGCGGCGACGTCGCCCAGCCGTGTGATCCCCGCGTCGTAGACCTGGTGGAAGAATTCGTCCTGATAGTGGCGGCCGGTGAAGGGGAAATCGTACCGGGTGGATCCGATCGAGGCCACCACGCCCCCGTTCGGGTTCCGGATGAAGTGATCGGCGATGCAGTCGAAATCGAAGGCCGACGACGTGCAGTTGATGGCGTACAGCAGGCCCTGGCGGTTCCCGTTGTAGAAGGCGTCCACGTCGCCGTTGGCCAGGCTCTGGCTGTCGTAGCCCACCGACATGGTGTTCCGGTACCCGTGACCCACGTGGAGGATCATGTTGTATCCGTGGTTGATCTGGGCGACCACGTCCGGCTTGACCTCCCAGAAGGCCCCCGAGTACTGGGTGTAGTTCTCGTACATGCGGTGGCTGGCGATCCCGGGGGTCATGTAGCTCCCGGCGCTCTCGCAGAGTCCGGCTCCGTCGTAGAGCACGGTGTCCCCCTGGCTCCAGTTCTGGGGGACGACCATTTCGCCCAGGAGAAGCGCTTCGTCGCCGAATCCCGGCCCCAGGGGGGCCTTCGTCTCGTAGTTCTTGACCTTGGCGATGTACTGGCTGGCCTCAGCAGCGCTTCGCACCGGAAGCCGCCCCTCCCACACGTCGGGGTAGAGATCGGCGCCGTCGCCCTTGACCGTGGCGTTGACGTAGGCCTGACCGAATAGATCGTCGCCGTTTCCGTCCCAGTTGCCGTCCAGACACATGAAGTAGAGATCGGTGGGTATGAGGTCTCCGGTGTAGTAGTACGACTTTCCGTATCGCACCGGAACCTGCCCGAGGTCACCGGCCAGAAGCACGTACTCCACGCCCCACTTCTCCACCGCCTCGCGAACGAAGTTCCGCACGTCCTCCGCGTGATCGACCCCCCGCGGATAGTTGGCATAGATCCAGGCGGTGGTCCTCACCACGGTGGGAAACCCGAGCGCCGTCTTCCAGTCGGCGAGATCCTGGAAGGCGGGGGCCATGGAATCGGTGGTGATGATGAGGTACCGGACCGGAGACCCGTCCTCCGAGGGAAGGAAGCGGGGCGAGAACGGTTCCCCTCCGTTCACGAGCGGGCTCAGCCGGCGGTGATGATCGAGAGACACCTCCGGGCTCGAGACCGACTCGAGGGCACGCGCGGCCTCGGCGAACCGGTCTTCGGGCTCCCAGGCCACGTTCCGCGGCCGGAGGCGATTCGTCGAATTGTCCGGCTCGAACCGGAGTTCCAGCTCCACGTGTCCCGCCGTGACCAGGCGCCCCACCGCCGGAAGCCACCGTACGGGGTGGATCTCCACCGTCTCCATGCGCCGTCCGCGGAAGTAGCCGCCGGGGAGGATTTCCGCCGTCCGGGTTGGAAACGGGGTCGTGCCGCCGTAGACCGAGGGGTCGGCCCCCACCGGAGTCCGGTCCGGCCCGGCGTCGGCCCGGAAGGCCGCGGGGGGGGCGGTGATCGCCGCCTGCGATTCCCCGGACACCCGGACCCCGATGTCGGCCAGGCGCATGCCGGGAGGAGCCTCGACGGTGACCCGGTCCACGGGGAGGGCGGGGAGGCCCGGCTCCTCGAGGTTCCGGAGTCCTTCCAGGGACACGCTCACCCCGGCGGCTCCCGCCCCCACCCTCAGTCGCCCCGCATCGTAACGACGGTCGACGTGGAGGATGGTCTCGGACGCTCGGGGCGCCATGGGCGCAAGGGGGAGCAGGAGCGAGGCAAACAGAATCCAGAGGATGACCCTGGGGGAAGGGTGCATCGAGGCGGCCTCCTTGGGAAAAGGAGTGAGGGGGACCTCAGTTGCTGCTAGGACACGAAGAGCCGACCCTGGGCACGGTTCCGTAACGGCACCCAAGCGTCGGCTCCATTGAACTCCGGAACTCGGCGCGAGGATCCTGATGCGGAATCATCGGTCCCAGGTTGAGTATTAGAGTTTATCAGGGGCGGTGTACCGTGTCAAAAGAGAACCTGTCTCGTCCGGATTGCTCGTCCGGACGGCGGCCGGTTGGCCGGTCGCGCGGGCGATGCTAGTCTGAATCCCCATCCCCGGGGGGCACCCGGCCCGACCGCCGGACGCTCCTCCCCATCCCGGAACCGGAGGAGGAAGGGCACCGATGAATCAGATCCGAACCCGTGCCACCAGCGCCGGGCTTTTCGCCGTGGTCCTCTGTCTGGGGGCGGCCCCCGCCGCCCGGGCCGAAACGGCCAAGGTGGACAAGGCCTTTCTCGAGGATCAGGCGGCCCTGACCGATTCCCTTCTCCACGCGGGGGGGGGCGCCCCCGCGTCCCCCACCGCTGCCCTCGAGCTGACCCATCGTCTTCTCCTGCAACGGGAGGCGGGGTTGGTGGTGCTCGGGAAGAAGCTTCCGCTCACCACCTTCGACGGCATCGAGACCCAGGACCGCTTCGACCGGAGCGTGGTCGAGGCCCTCCACGGGGTCGCGACCAAGGCGGTGGCCGCGGACACCACGCTGCCACCGGAGGCCCAGGCCGTCCTCTTCAACAAGGCACTTCCCGGGGTCCCCGCGCTCGGGAACAAGCCGGTGGCGTTCATGGTGGTGGGGATGGCCGAGGCGGCGTTGGTGGCCGCGGACACCCTGATCGCCAGAAACGAGATCCCCCCGGAGAACGCGGCCGAGCTGGCGCTCAGGCTCATACGCTACGCGACCAACCTCTATGTGAGCGCTCAGAACGACCTGATCACTTCCGCCCAGGCCGAGTCCATGCGCGAAGGATCCGTGGTCCTCCGGATGCGCTGTCCCAAGGACGGGGGCACCTACAAGGTGGTCAAGGAGAAATCCAAGCTGCACGAGGGCGGGAGCCTCTCACACATCTACTGGCTCAACTGCACGGTGTGCGGCGCCCCCCAGTCCCTCGAATTCCCCCAGGCCATCGCCACCCGGCTCAACCAGGCCGGATCCCGGCAGGCTCTCAAGAGCCCCCCCAAGGGAAAGCAACCCGATGAGGGCCTGAAGCCCTGACCGTCGGCTCCCCGCCGGCAACGGCCCTGGAATGCGTTATCTACCAACAACTTCTAAGAAATGTTAAGAAACTGTTGATTCCAGGTCCAGCGACTTGGTAGACTAACTGCAATCCAACTCCAGCGGTGGCTAGGGTGGAGCTGCTTTTTTAGCCCGAAACTGACTATAGGAGGTGCACCGATGGGTCGCAGTTTTCGTCTCCTTCTGGGTGTGCTCGTGGCGGCTATGGTGGTACCTGTCGCAGTGTACGCCGGGATCCCCGATCCAAGCCTGAGCGATGCTCCCAACGTTATTTACAGCCCCGGCGGGAACCTGGAGTACATCGTGACCGTCAACGGCTCCTCGGGACCGATCTCCGGCGCCACCGTCCAGGTCATTTTCTCCACCGAGGCGGATTCCCTGGTTCAGTGGTGTGTCGGCCAGACGCATCCGACCATCGAGGCGATTACCGATGCCGGCGGACAGGCTCACTTCTTCATCGGGGCCGGCGGCTGCATCGATCCCTCCCAGGTCGCCGCACCTCCGGCAGTGGAGGTCTTCGCCGCCGGGATCAAGTTGAACGAAGTCGGCGGGGTGAGCCCTGATGCCGTGGACAACGCCGGACTTCTCCCCTGGCAGGGGTGGAATCCGGGCGCGACCTCGGGCGTGAGTCTGACCGATGCGTCCTTCCACGGGGAGTTCTTCAAGAGCGGCACCTTCAACTACTGCTCCGATCTGAACAGCGACGGCATCGTCGCCATCGACGACGCCTCGTTGGCCGGCTCCGGCATCAAGAACAGCGAGTCCTGCACGGCCCAGTAACCGGGAGCCCGAACCGGCCGTAGCGCAATTTCAGGGAGCCTGACCCCACCGGGTCAGGCTCCGTTTTTTTGGGGAGAGATCTCTTTGGGTAGAGATTCAGGAAGGTTCCTGAGCGTCACACTCCTGGGCGGGGCGGGCTGATCCCGGCGGTGGCGGTCCGGGATGACACTGGGCGGGGCGGGCTGATCCCGGCGGTGGCGGTCCCGAACGATCCGGGCCCCGGTGGTCCGGACAGGCTCTCGGGTCAGTCCTGGTGAGGGGGGTCCGGAGAATCCGGGGGCGGCCCCACGCTGTCCAGCATCCGCAGGCGATCGGTGAGTTCGCGCTCGAACCCCCGGGGAGAGGGCTCGTAGAACCGGGTTCCCGCCAGCTCCTCGGGAAGCCCCTTCTGTCCGGATACGGCTCCCTCGACGTCGTGGTCGTAGCGGTAGCCGCCGCCGTACCCCAATCCCTTCATGAGCCCGGTCACCGGGTTCCGAAAGGCCAGGGGGACGGGAAGGGTCCCGGTCCGTTCGATCACCTCCCGGGCCGCCAGCTCCGCCCGATAGACCCGGTTGCTCTTGGGGGCCAGGGCGAGGTAGATCGCCGCTTGGGCGAGGGCCGCCGCGCCCTCGGGAAGGCCGAGGAAGTGGACCGCCTCCCGGGCGGCCATGGTCCGGGGGAGGGCGTCCGGATCGGCGAGGCCGACGTCCTCCACCGCCATCCGCACCAGGCGTCGCGCCACGTAGAGCGGATCCTCCCCCGCCGCCAGCATGCGCTCGGTCCAGTAGACGGCTCCCTGGGGGTCGCTGGCCCGCACGCTCTTGTGAAGGGCGGAAATGAGGTTGTAGTGCTCGTCCCCGGCGCGGTCGTAGCGGAGTGCCGCGGCCTGGAGCGCCTCCCGAACCGCGTCCACGCCCACGAGGGTTCCCTCTCCGGCGGTCTCCGGGGCCAGCCCCTCGATCACCTCGAGGGTGTTGAGCAGCCGGCGGGCGTCGCCGTCGGCGCCTCGAACGAGGGCGGCGCGGGCTTCCGGGTCGAAGCGGAGCCCGCGCTCCCCCAAACCACGATCGCGGTCGGCCAGGGCACGATCGAACAGCCGTTCCAGGGCCGCCGCGTCGAGCTCCTTCAGCACCACCACCCGGCAGCGGCTGAGGAGCGCGGCATTCACTTCGAAAGACGGGTTCTCGGTGGTGGCGCCGAGGAGAACCAGGAGCCCCGATTCCACGGTGGGAAGGAGCGCGTCCTGCTGGGCCTTGTTGAACCGGTGGATCTCGTCCAGGAAGAGGACGGTGCGTCGGCCGGCGCGACGGTTCCGCCGCGCCTCCTCCACCGCGGCCCGCACCTCCTTGACCCCGGCCGAGACCGCAGAGAGGCCGATGAACTCGGCCCCCCGGCCTCGGGCCAGAATGCGGGCCAGGGTGGTCTTCCCGGTCCCCGGCGGGCCCCAGAAGATGAGCGAGGGGAGGACGCCCCCGGCCTGGATGCGACCCAGGAGCCGGTCGGGGGCGGTCAGGTGCTCCTGGCCCACCACCTCCGGGAGAGCGCGCGGGCGAAGCCGTTCGGCCAGGGGGGCGCCGGGAGCGGGCAGCGCGTCGGTGGCGCCGGAGTCGTCCGGGCCGGCGTCGTGGGCGCCGGGGAACAGTTCGAAGCTCATGGGCTCATTCTACCCGCCGCGCGCCTCCTCCACGACCGCTAACCGGAACGACCTCCGGCGAGAAGCGGGGCCAGGAACGGAGCGATCGGCGAGCCGGGCGCCCGGACCACGATCTCCGGGGGCCCCCCGGCCACCAGGCATCCTCCCCCCTCCCCGCCGTCGGGTCCCAGCTCCACCAGCCAGTCGCACGCGGCGAGAACATCGATGTGGTGTTCGATGACCAGAACCGTGTTTCCCGATCGCACCATGTCACGGAGGATGTCCACCAACCGGGCCACCTCCGAGCCGTGAAGCCCCACCGTGGGTTCGTCGAGGACGACGAGGCGGCCGGTCAGTCCGGTGGCCAGCTCCCGGGTGAGCTTCAGGCGTTGAGCCTCGCCGCCGGAGAGGGTCGGTGCGGCCTGGCCCAGGGTGAGGTAGCCGAGCCCCACCCGCTGCATCCACCAGAGCGGCCGGGCCACCGAGGGCACGGCGGCGAACAGGGAAAGGGCCCGGTCGACGGTGAGTCCGAGCACGTCCACGATGTTCTGACCCCGATAACGCGGCGCCCGGGCCTCCGGTCCGAAGCGGGCCCCCCCGCACGCATCGCAGGGAAGTCGGACGTCGGGCATGAAGTCCATGTCCACCGTCACCTCTCCCTCACCCCGGCAGACCTCGCAACGCCCGCCGGAGACGTTGAAGGAAAAGGTGCCGGGGGTGAATCCCCGCCGTTTGGACTCGGGGAGCGCGGCGAAAACCGAGCGGATCCCGGTCCAGGCCCCCACGTAGCTGGCGGGGACCGAGCGGGCGGACCGGGAGAGCGGGTCCTGGCTCACCACCCTCACCCCCGCCACCGGGGCCTCGATGTGGAGCCGCCCCAGACCCTCGCGGGCGGACTCCCGGCCGGTGGCCGCGTTCCCCCCTGCGGAGAGCGCCTGCTCGAGAAGGGGAACCAGGGTCTCGGCCACCAGGGTGCTCTTTCCCGACCCGCTCACCCCGCAAACCCCGGTGAGGACGCCCCAGGGGAAATCCACGTCGACGCTCTTCAGGTTGTGCAGGGAGGCGTCCCGGATCCGGAGCCATCCCCGGGGTTCGCAGAGGGGGGGGCGCGCGGTCGGGGGCGCCTCGCGAAGCACGTCCACGGTGGGGGACCAGGGGGCCTCGGTCCGGCCGGCCGAGGGTCCGCAATAGACGACGCTCCCCCCGGCGGCCCCGGCCCCCGGCCCCAGATCGACCAGCCAGTCCGCCGCGGTCATGACCTCGCGATCGTGCTCCACCACCACCACGGTGTTTCCCTGACCGGTGAGATCCCGGAGCACCTCCAGGAGGCGGCCGGTGTCGCGGGGATGGAGACCCACCGTGGGCTCGTCGAGAACGTACAGCGCATCCACCAGGCTCGCCCCCAGGGCCTGAGCCAGCTCGATCCGCTGGGCCTCGCCGCCGGAGAGGGTTCGGGTGAGCCGGCTCAGGGTTAGGTATCCCAGTCCGACCCGGTCCAGGACCCCGAGGCGATGAACGAGGTCACCGAGGAGCGCGCGCACCGTCTCCCGTTCCCGCGGGGTCGGGTCGAGCCCTTCGAGGAACGGCGCCAGATCGGCCACGGGCAGCTCGGACCATTCCGGGAGGCTCTTTCCCCCCACCCGCACCCGCCGTCCCTCGGCCCGGAGCCGGCTTCCGCCACAGTCCGGGCAGAGGCGGGGACTCTGGTACCGCTTGACCAGAAAGCGCGCCCCCGCCTTGTAGCCCTTCCGGGAAAGCCTTTCCAGGAAACGCATGACCCCGGGAAAGGTGCGGTCACCGGCGAACAGGAAGCCCCGGTCCTCCTCCGCGAGCTCCCGGAACGGGAGGTCGCGGGGGATCGACCGGGCCCGGGGGGAGGCGGCGAGTTTCTTCAGGGCCCAGCTCCTCCAGCGCCCCGCCCACGGCACCACCGCGCCTTCGTCGAGGGTGCGACCCGCATCGGGGACGATCTTCTCCGGATCGAACTCCAGGATGTAGCCGAACCCCTGGCAGGCCGGGCAGGCCCCGACCGGGCTGTTGAAGGAGAAATGGAGGGGATGGGGGTCGGGATAGCTCCCGCCGCAGCCCGCGCACACCCGCCCCAACCGGTATCGCGCCGCCGGCTCCCCGTCGGCGTGCACCGTGGCCCGCCCCCGGCCCTGGGCGAAGGCCGCGCCCAGAGCCTCGGCGAGTCGCCCCCGCCGTCCCTCCCGAACCCGGTCCTGGAGAATGTCCCACTCCGCCGCCCGGTCGGGGGCCTCAGCCAGGTCCACCGCTACACCCGCCACCACCGCCCGGAGATAGCCTCGGGCCATGAGCGCCCGGCGAAGCGCCCGGGGATCGCCGGCATCCCGTGGGTACGGAAACGAGATCAGGAGACGCCGGCCGCGCTCCGGGTCCCCCGACCACGCCTCCACCACTCCCTCCACCGTCCACCGGGATACCTCCGTCCCGCACCGGTCGCAGATGACCCGGCCGGCGCGGGCGAAGAGAAGCCGGAGATAGTCGTGGATCTCGGTGCTGGTGCCCACGGTGGATCGGGCGCTTCGGACCCCGGAGCGTTGGCCCAGGGACACCGCGGGGGAAAGTCCCTCCACCCGGTCGACCTCGGGCCGGGGAAGCCGCTCCAGGAAACGTCGCGCGTGGGCGGAAACCCCCTCGAGGTAGCGGCGTTGCCCCTCGGCGTAGAGGGTGTCCATGGCCAGGCTCGATTTCCCCGAGCCGCTCACCCCGGTCACCACGGTGAGGGCGCGCCGGGGGAGGCTGACGTCGATGTTCTTGAGGTTGTTCTGGCGGGCGCCCCGGACCCGAATGACCGTTCTGGGGGCGTCGGCTCTGGGCGGGCGCTCGGACATGGAGAGGATTGTAGCGAAAAAAACAGAAGGGGCCGGCCCGGAAACACATCCCGGTCCGACCCCTCTCGACCTCGATCCCTCGGCTGAGCGTGGGATCGCAGCCTTTGTCGAAGCTACATCTTGACCATGCGGCTCGACGCGGACTTGCTGGTCTTGCGCTTGGAGGCCTTCTTCTTGGTCTTGCGCTTGGCGGCCTTCTTCTTGGTCTTCCGCTTCGCGGTCTTCTTCTTGGCGGCCTTCTTCTTGGTCTTCCGCTTCGCGGTCTTCTTCTTGCCGGCCTTCTTCTTGGTCTTGCGCTTGGCGGCCTTCTTCTTGGTCTTCCGCTTCGCGGTCTTCTTCTTGGCGGCCTTCTTCTTGGTCTTGCGCTTGGCGGTCTTCTTCTTGGCCGCCTTCTTCTTGGTCTTGCGCTTGGCGGTCTTCTTCTTGGCGGTCTTCCGCTTCGCGGTCTTCTTCTTAGTCGCCTTCTTCTTCGCCATGCTTACTCACCCCCTCCTTTTGGGGATTCACCGACGCCCCGTTATTGGGACTCCCGATGAGCTCGGTCACGCTTCGGATCATCTTGTCGAGGTCGAACGGTTTGCGGACGTACTTGTCCACCTGGAGCCGGCGGGCCTCCGACCGAATCTCCCGGTTGCCGAACGCGGTCATGAAGATGATCTTCGACTCACGCCCATGCTCCCGGGCCGACTGGAGCAGGCCCAGTCCGGTTCCCTTCGGCAAACGGTTGTCCAGGATGACGAGATCGAACGAACACTCTCCGAACCACTTCTCCTCCGCTTGATCCATGGAATTCGTCACGACGGCGTCGTATCCGACTTCCTTCAAGGCGGTGGCAAGCGTCCGGGCCAAGAGCCGCTCGTCCTCGACGATCAGAACCGTCTTCGCCACAACAAACCCCCAGTCCTCCGACGGTAAGACATAAAGCATTATTCGTGCCATCAACACCGAAACACACATAACACACTATGCTGCATCACGTTAAGCCATAATGACTTGACATTTCGTCTCGGAAACGGGGATTCCCACCCCTCGCAAGTGTCCATTACTTGGATAGTTACAGGATTCCTACCCGAGTCCGAAACGTGTAATCCATTGTGCTGTTATGCGTTAAGTCGTGCGCGCGGCATATCGGCAAAGACTGTACAGATTTTGGGCACCGCCAAGGTTCTGGACAGCACGCGGCCGGCAACGACGTGGACATTCCGGGGGCAACCGCCATATTCGCCAAAATAAACGTCGAAAAGCCGGCGCTATGGCCGGGAGGGGGCGTCCAGGGAGGGTGACGCGGGCGGGTAGTCGCCGGAAACGGAGCCCTCCGTCCGGTCATCGAGGCGCTTCAGTCGGTCGAGGAGACTCTGGCGGGAGATCCCCAGGAGGCGGGCGGCCTGGGACTTGTTGCGGCCGGTGTGCTCGAGCACCCGAAGCACGTGCTGATCCTCCACGTCCTGCAGGGTGGGGACCGCGCCCTCGGGGAAACGGAGTCCATGTTCCTCGCGGGCCAGTTCCCGCGGGAGGTGCTCGACCTTCAACACCGGACCGTCCTCCAGGAGTACCGCCCGCTCGATCACGTTCTTGAGCTCGCGCACGTTCCCCGGCCAGGCGTAGTTTGCCAACGCCTCCGCCGCCTCGGGACTCAGCCCGTCGAAGCGGCGGTTGAACTTCCGGCCGTACTGCTCCAGGAAGTGGGTGGCGAGGAGCAGGACGTCCTCTCCCCGCTCGCGAAGCGGAGGAAGGTGGATGGAGACCACCTTGAGCCGGTAGTAGAGATCCTCGCGAAAGGTCCCGGCCTCGATCGCCGTGGGGATGTCCTTGTTGCTGGCGGCCACGATGCGGATGTCCACGTCCAGGTCCCGGGTTCCACCCACCCGCTTGAACTGGCGGGAATCGAGAAACCGGAGGAGCTTTCCCTGGGTCATGAGCGGCATGTCCGCCACCTCGTCCAGGAAGAGGGTCCCCCCGTCGGTGAGCTCGACCAGCCCGAGCTTGGTCTCCCGGGCATCGGTGTAGGCCCCCTTCTCGTGTCCGAACAGCTCGTTCTCGAGCAGGGTTTCGGAGAAGGTGGAGCAGTTGAGGTCCATGAACGGGGCCCCGGCCCGGTCGCTCAGCTCGTGGACGGCCCGGGCCGCCAGCTCCTTCCCCGTGCCGCTCTCCCCGCTCAGGAGAACGCTGGTGGCGTCCGAGCGGGCTACCTTCTCCACGATCGAGAGCACCTCGAGGATGGCCGAGCTCTCCCCCACCATCCGGGTCACCGAGCCCGATCGGGTCTCCCGCAGGTGGTAGAGGGAGAGCCGGAGCTGGGCGTCGGAATCCCGGCGGGCGGCTTCCACCGCATGCACGAGCTGCTCCATCTCGTAGGGCTTGGTCAGGAAATCGAAGGCCCCGGCCTTGATGAAGCGAACCGCCAGGGAGGTGTCCCCGAAGGCGGTGATCACGATCACCCGAACCCGCGGGTCCAGCTCCAGGAGCGAGGAAAGCACGTCGGGACCGTCCGCGTCCGGGAGGTGATGATCCAGGAGAACCACCTGGGGGCGCTCGGCCTGGGCCCGTATCAGCCCTTCGGCCGCGGCATGGGTCACCGAAACCCGCCAGCCCCGGTCGGTCAGCACCCGGGTCAGGGAACGCCCCACCGAGGGCTCGTCGTCGATGATGAGAACGGTCGGTATCACGGCCGGGCCGGTTCCTCGGGGAGCGGGGGAAGGGGAAGCGACACCCGGAACGTCGCCCCCCCCGGCCGCCGGTTCCGGGCGGTGATGCGTCCCGAGTGGCCCCGGACGATGCTGGCGGAGATGGGAAGCCCCAACCCGGTGCCGTTGTGCCGGGTGGTGAAGAAGGGTTTGAAGATCTCATCCAGGAGATCCTCGGGAATCCCGTGTCCGGTGTCGCTCACGAAAATCTCCGCCGCCGGGGGCCGGCCGGACCGGAAGCGGCGCACGGTGGTGGTTACCCGGAGCCGCCCCCCCTCGGGCATGGATTCCAGGGCGTTCCGGATCAGGTTCAGAAGCACCTGCTGCAGGTTGTCGGGGCTGAACACGAACTCGGGCAGGTCGGCGGAGAGGTTCCGCTTCACCTCGACCTCGGCCTCGGCGAACTGGGCCTCCATGGAGTCGAGGACCCGGCCCACCAGACCGTTGAGATCGCTCAGTGCCTTGTGCCCCTCGGCGGGACGGGCGAAGAGCAGGAGATCGCCGATGATCTGCTCGATCCGATCCAGCTCCTTGATCACCTCCTCCAGGTCCTCGTGCCGGGGATCGTCGCGTTCGAGCTTGGAATCCACGAACTGGACGGTGGTGCGGACGCCGGTCAGGGGGTTCCGGATCTCGTGGGCCACGCAGGCCGAGAGCTCACCCAGGGAAGCGAGGTGGTCGTTCTCCTCGTGGGGATCGCGATCCGCGGTCCGGGCGTCGCGCACGGTGACCAGGGCCCCGACCTCCTCCTCGCCGTCGCGGAGGGGATACACCCCGACCTTGAGCAGGCGCCGCCGGCCCTTGATCCGGGCCCGGAGCCGCCGCCCGATCGAGGGCGAGCCGAGCCGGTCCACCGGGTCGGTGCTCCACCACGTGGGGTCGTCGCTCTTGATCACCTCGGTGAGATCGCGACCCCTGAGTTCGTCGATGGTGGCCCGCAACACGGCGCAGGCGGGAGGATTGGCCGCGAGGACGCGCCGCTTGGCGTCGAGCACCACCGCGGGCACCGGCATCTCGAGAAACGCCAGCTCTCCCCAGGAACGGGTCGTGGTTGCTCCAGCCATCGTTACGTTCTCAGCCTCCTGGCGCCCCGCCTGGGCGGCCCGTCGAACGGCCCCATCCGACCGCGGCCGGAGACCGGGGACCTGCGCCCGGTCACGGACGGCGGGAGTTCTTCTGCTCGGTGGCGATGGCCAGCTTTTCCGCGCCGGCGCTGCGGGCCATGTCCAGCACCTCCACCAGCCGGCCCAGGCTCACCGCCTTGTCGCCCCGCACCACCACCGACTTGATCGGCGCGCTCGAGAGCCGCGCCCCGAGGGTGGTGGCCAGATCCGCGAACGGTACCTTGTCCTCGTCCACGTAGGCGTCGCCGGAGCGGGTGATCGTCACCACGATCGGTTGCTCCTTGGCGGTCACCGCGGTGTCCGACTTCGGCGGGTTCACGGGAATCCCTGTTGGCAATATAAACGAAGACGACAGAAGAAAGAAGATGAGAAGCAGGAAAATGATGTCGGCGAAGGCCGCGGTCTCCATGCCGCCGATGGTCTGATCCTGATCCTCGAAGTGGAACACTACTCCGCCCCCCGTTTCGGATCGTCCGCGGCGGGATGCAGGGAATCGAGCAGCGTCTGCGACGCCTCCTCGAGCTCCTCCACCATGGCGCGGATGCGGCTCACGATCCAGTTATGGGCGAAGAGGGTGGGCACGGCCACGGTGAGCCCGGCGGCGGTGGTGAGCAGGGCCTGCCAGATGCCCCCGGCCAGGACCGAGGCGTTGACGTTGCCGCCCAGCATCTCGATCTGCCGGAAGGCCTCGATCATTCCCAGAACGGTGCCCAGGAAACCGAGGAGCGGCGCCCCGGCCACGATGGTGGCCAGCCCGGCCACGTGGGACCGGAGGCGGCGCGCCTCCTTCTCTCCCGCGTACTGGATGGCCTCCTTGATGCGGTTTTCGCCCTGACCGAGCTTCTCCAGCCCGGCGATGAAGATCCGGGCCAGGGGATTCGGCTGTTCGCGGGCCCGGCGCTCGACCTCGTCCAGGTGCCCGTACTTGAGGATGCCCTGAATGCGGGCCTGGAAGGCGTCCATCCGCTGCTTGGTGGCCCGAAGCAGGAAGAGCTTCTCCAGGATGATGGCCAGGGAAGCGATGGAGCAGAGCAGGATGGCGTACATCACCAGCCCGCCCCGGGTGAACAACTCGAACATGAGCCCTCCGTGATAAGCCGTGTGAGATCGATCTGCCGAACTAGTACAGCGCCTGGACGCCCCCGTAGACTCCGATGCCGGCGCCCGGCACCCCGGGCCAACGGCGGTCGGCCTGGTCGGTGAGGTTTCGCACCCGGATCGTCAGCTCCACCCACCGGGCGCCGAAGGGAAGATCCCCTTCCTCGAGGCGATAGGCCACCCCGAGGTCGAAGCGCAGGAAAGAGCCGTAGCTCGTTCCCGCCTCCTCCTTGCGTCCCCCCTCGGCCAGCGCGGCCACGTGACCCTGCCAACCCCGCGAGGCCACCGCCAGTTCCAGCCGGCCTTCCGCGCGGGGAACGTAGGGTACGTCGCGGCCACCGGAGCGGATGCTCTGAACGGCCAGCCGCCCGGAGAGGCGCGCCGTCCCACCCCCCGTTCCTCCGGTGAAGATAAGCCGGGACCCGGTGGCTCCGTCCAGCGCCCGTTCGGCGAACACGCCGTTCACCCGGCTCCAGGTCCGGTAGGAGCCGGCGTGGAACGCTTCCACCCGTACCCCGGCGGAGTCGGCCCCGAAGCCGCGCCAGCGGATCCCCCCGCGAAGATCCAGGTCGCGCCGTTCCGCGGGGAGGCTGAGATCCGGAACGTTCCAATCGCCGTCCCGGACGAAGGTGCGGTCGAATGCGGGAAGCTCCATGCCGGGTTCGGTGGCCGCCCAGGCCGTCCACCCCGAGCCCAGGCCCCGCTCCACCCCGGCCACCGGCATCAACAGGGCGCGATCGTGATAGGCGGAGAGCCGGCCACCCAGGTACCAGCCTCCGGGGGCGCGACGGGCCACCCGGAGATCCCGGTACCAGTACCGGAACGGCTCGAAGTCGGGCTGCCGCTGGTCGAGTCGGCCGACGTCCAGGCGTCCGCTCCATCGGACACCGCCCCGGCTCGCGACGCCGGAAGCGCCGAAGAAGACCTGGTCGGTGCGCCAGTTGCGGTTCCCGGTGGTGTCGAGGGCTCCGCGAGCCCAGGCCACGTACCCCGAACCGCGGACGGATCCCCCCGGGTCGTAGGCCGCGTTTCCCCGAACCCCCTTCCAGGATGCGGTCACCCCCCGGCCCGTGAGCCCGACCCCGCCGGCGGGGTCGTCGTGGCGCCAGGCTCCCTCGCCGGCCAGGTCGAGCCGCGCGCTCCCGTCCCGCCATCCCAGGGCGCCTTCGCCGTCGGTGCGGCGGAGATCGGGAAGGTGATCCGGCTGGGAGGAGAGAACCCGGGACAGCCATCCCCGATAGAGGAGTCCGCCCACACGTCCCCCGCCCGCGCCTTCCAGGAGCACCGCGGCGGGTCCCCCGCCCGCCACTCCGCCGAAGAGGCGGGGCCGGTTTCCGGAGGGGGCCGCGGACGGAGTCGAGGTCGCCATCACCCCCGGGGGCGGAACCGCCGGCGTGGAGGATGAAGCCGGCGCCGACGCGGACACGCTCAGCCGCCCGGCGGCGCGGGGAAGCTCGGCCTCCCCCCACAGAAGCGCTCCGATCGGACCGCCCCGGGGGGCGGGCACGGTCCGCGCTCCCGCCGGCTCGGGTGGAAGCGCCGGCCATGGTGCGCGCCACTTCGAGGCCTCGGTGTCCGACTCGACCCGAACCGCCCAGGGCGCGTCCGGATACCCTTCCTCCAACTCCAGGCGGACGCGGACGGTGGTGGAGTCGTCCCCGAGGAGGCGGGCCAGGCGCGCGCGGTCGAACAGGAGCTCGGGCTCGGCGTCTGCGCCCAGCGGTCCGGCCTGCACCGCCTCGAAGAGCCGAAGCCCCTCCCCGCCGCGATTTCGCTGGGCGAGCAGAAACGCCCGGGCCAGCCGCGCGCGTTCCGCGGTCTCTCCCCCGCCGCTTCGCTCGGCCACCGTGAGATCGTCCGCGGCGCGAGCGACCTCCCCTTGGGCGAGCCGGACCCCGCCTCGCAACAGGTACGCCTGCGGACGGTAGGGCGAGGCGGGAAAGCTCACCAGCCAGCGATCGAGAAGCTCGCCCGCCCGCCGGAGGTCCTGTTCCACGAAGGCCTGCGCCGCCTCGTGGTAGGCGGTCGCGTCCTCCCCGGCCCCGGCGGGGGTTTCCGTCTCTCCGGTCCGGGTGCGGGCCCGGAGAAGTGCCAGGGTCGGCCGCCAGGTCTCCGGCGCCGCGGCGGTGTCGATCCCGGCGAGGGCGTCCCGCGCGGCGGGAAAATCGCCTCGGATGAGCGCGCTCCGCGCCCGGGCCATGGCCAGGGCCGTTCCGGCGGCGCCCCCCGCTTCCACCCCGAACAGCGAATCGTCCGGTCGCGACGGATCGGCGCTCCAGCGAGCCAGGGCGGCGGCGGCCCGCTCCCCCGACGTGGGAGCGGAGAGGCCGGCCAGCACCCGGGCCGCCTCGGAGAAATTTCCCTCCTCGAGGGCGCGCCAGGCGGCGAGCCGGGCCCCGGTGCGGCCGGCGTCGTCCCAGGAGATGCGATAGAAGACCGAGTCGGCGGCGGCGCGGTCCTCCGCAGCCACCGCGGCCGCGAAGGCGAGGCGGGCCTCGCGCTGCGCCCCTTCCGCGGTGGACGGCTCGGCCCCGGCCAGGGCACGACGCACGCCGGCGGGGTCGTTCCGGCGGGCGGCGGCCAGCGCGGCCTCCCACGCATCCCGGAACGCCGGGCGCTCCCGATCGAGAAACGCGGCCCCGGCCGGCGATGCGGCGGACCGGGACGCGGCTACCCCGGCTCCGGTCGGTCCCGACGCGGGCCGGGGCGCCCCGGGGGATGCCGACGCCCGGATCCATCCCTCCCAGACCGACGGCGCCACCGCGCCGCTCAGCGGAACGAACCCGGTGACCGGACGCTCGGTGGGACGGAAGTCCGCCCAGGGCTCCGGCCCCACCCCCGGGCGCGGCGAGCGCGGGGGCGCCGGGGCGTCCTCCAGCGCCAAGGCGGCGCCGGCGACGAGCGAGAGCCAAGCGACGCCCATCACCGCGAAGAACGAACGAGCCCGACGAACTGAAACCCGACGGCGACCCCTCACTTTTCTCCCGGCCCTCCTTCAAGGAGACGAATCTTGACCCGCTTCAACCCGTAGGGGTGGACGGCCACCACCTCGATCTCCAGATTACCGACTTTCACGCGTTCGCCCACCCCCGGAATGCGCCCGAGCCTCCGGAGCACCAGCCCCCCCAAGGTGTCGAACCGGTCCTTGGCCAACGAGAGACCCATCTCCTCGTTCAGGTCGTCGATGTCGAGCGCGGCGTCCACCACGTAGCCGTCGCTCACCTTCTGGATGGGGTGGGTCAGCTCCTCATGTTCGTCGACCAGCTCCCCCATGATCTCCTCGACGATGTCCTCCACGGTGACGATGCCGGTGCAGGCGCCGAACTCGTTCACCACCAGGGCCATGGTCTCCCGCCGGTGCTGAAGCTCCACCAGGATCCGGTGGACGAGGGAGGTCTCGGGCACGATGTGGATGTCCCGGCGGTAGGCGGCCACCCGCGGAGCCTGCTCCCGATCGTAGAGGACGTCGAACACGTTCACCAGGCCCACGATCGCGTCCACCCGGTCCCGGTAGAGCGGAATGCGGGTGTAGCGGCGGAGGCGGACCAGCTCGAACAGCTCCTCCACCGAGGCCGACTCGGGGAGCGATACGACCTCGGGGAGCGGGATCATGACCTCGCGGGCCACGGTGTGACCGAAGTCGAAGATGCTCTCCAGCATCCGCTGCTGACCGGTGCCGAGCCGCTCCCGCGCCTCCCGCACGAGTTGCCGGAGCTCCTCCCGGCTCACGAACGCGCTCTTCCCGGATCGCCCGATCAGGAGGTGCAGGAACGCGGAGGAGACCCACTCGATCGGGGCCAGGACGACGGTGACGATGCGGATGAACCAGAGGAACCGCGGCACCGCGTCTTCGGCGCGCACCCGGAAGTAGGCCTTGGGCCCGAGCTCGGAAAACACCAGGAAGATCGCGGTCATGCCCGCGGTGGCGGCGAGCGAGCCTGCGGTTTCCCCGAGCCGGAGGCCCTGCACGGCCCAGTAGCTGGCCAGGGCCCCGCCCCCCACATTGCAGAGGGTGTTCCCCACCAGGAAGGTGGACAGCACCCGCTCCGGGCGCTGGAGAAGTTGGAGCAGCCGGGCGGCCGGAGCGTCTCCCCGCCGGGCCCGCACGCGAAGCCGGATGCGGTTCAGCGAGACCACGCCCGTCTCCAGCCCGGCGAAGAGGGCCGATCCGAGCACCGCGAGCACGATCAGGAACGGGATCATGTCACGGCCGCCCCTCTTCGGGCCGGTGGCGTCTCACCCGGACCAGGATCCGGTGCGCCCGGTGGCGCCGGACCGAGAGCACGCGGTAGATGACCGGCCCGTCGGTGACCGCGTCGCCCGGGCGGGGCGGGCGGCCGAGGAGATGGGCCACGTGGCCGGCCACGGTCTGGACCGGCCCCGGGGGCAGCCGGACCGCGATCTCCCCGGCCAGGTCGTCGAGGGGATAGAGCCCATCCACCCGCCAGGTGTCGTCCTCCAACGGCTCCAGGGGCGGGGCCTGGTCCGGCTCCAGCTCGTCGAAGATCTCCCCCACCACCGTCTCCACCAGGTCCTCCTTGGTGATGAGGCCGGCGGTGCCCCCGTACTCGTTCACCACCACCACGAGGTTCAGACGCCGGGCCTGGACATCGGCCAGGACCCGGTGCAGCCGGGCCCGTTCCGGCACGAAGTGAACCGGCCGGAGCAGCGCATCCAGGGGAAGGTCGGGATCGAGAAGGAACTCCTTGGTGTTGATGAAGCCCACGATCTGGTCGAGGGTGTCGCGGTAAACCGGGAGCCGGCTGTGGCGGGCCTCCACCACCCGGTCGCGAAGCTCGGCGCGGGAGATGTCCACCGGCACGCCGGCCAGATCCACCCGGGGGGTCATGATCTCGTGGGCCCGGGTCTCGAAGAACTCGAAGATGTTGGCCGCGATCTCCCCCTCGTCCTCGGTGATCTCCTTGCCGGCCTGGATGTCCTCGAAGAGGACCTGGAGCTCGCGCCGCCCCAGGCTCACCCCCGGTTGCTCCCCCAGGGTGCCCAGGAACCCCAGGGCCGCCCGCTCCAGGAGCCCCGTAGCCGGGGCCAAGATCTTGAGGATCGGGGCCAGAACGGGAATGAAGAACGGCGCGAACCAGGTGGGCCAGTGGACGGCCAGGCCCTTGGGGAGGATCTCCCCCAGGAGGAGGATGACCCCGCTGGCCAGGACCACCGAGGTCGATACCGGATCCAGGCCCCAGAAATGGTCGTGGAGCCGGCGGACGATGGCCAGCATGACGCTGGAACCGGCCACGTTCACCAGGGTGTTGCCGAAGAGAATTCCGGCCAGGAGCCGTTCGGGGCGGGCGGCCACCGCCGCCACCAGGCGCTCCCGCCGGGAGGCGGACCTCTCGAACCGGCGAAGCTGGATCCGATCCAGGGAAAAGAGCGCGGTCTCGCTTCCGGAGAAGGTCCCCGAGAGGGCCAAGAGGGCCACGAAGCCCACGATGAGTACCAAAGTCGGTGCGGACAAACCGGTAACGGACCTCCCGGGAACGTGTGGGACAATCTTCGTGGGGAAGGGGGGGCGGGCGCAAGCCCTTCTGGGCTGGATTCGGCCTCCCGGCCTCCGGACCGCCCCTCCGGAGGCTCTTGTTCGCCCTCCCGGGGTCTGCTATTGTTTTTGGCTCCGTCTCTAGCCTCAGGGTTCTTCGCCTGAGGCGGCGGCGCCGACGCCAACGGTCATTCCGTGGCGACCGGTCACGCGCCATCCAGCTACAGGAGAGTTCCCTCGATGCTCGACATTCTGCGTCGCAACACCAAGGTGATCCTCTGGATCACCGTCATCAGTTTCGTGCTCCTCATCTTCCTGGTCTGGGGGGCCGACCTCCAGTTCGGAGGACACAACGCCCCGCAGGGCTCCGTGGGCATGGTGAACGGCGAACCGATCACCGTGATGGAGTACCAGCAGGAGCTGGCGCAAAACCGGGAATCCGCGCGCCAGGGCGGGCGGGATCTCCAGCCTTCCGACGAACTCATCATCGCGGAGCAGACCTGGAGCAACATCGTGGCGCGGAAGCTCCTTCGGCAGCAGGCCGAGAAGCGGAACCTCGGGGCCAAGGACAGCGAGGTGCGCTCGATCCTCTACAACAACCCGCCCCCCTTCATCACCCAGAACCCGAGCTTCCGGAACCAGCAGGGCCAGTTCGACATGGCCGCGTACCGGTCCTTCCTGAACGACCCCTCGGTCCCCGAAAACACCCTGGTGCAGATCGAGAACCTGGTGCGACGCGACCTGCCGCTGCAGAAGCTGCAGGAGATCATCACCGCCTCGGTCAAGGTGACCGACGACGAGCTCCGGAACGCCTACGCCGACCGGAGCCAGAAGGCCAAGGTGACCTACACGGTGGTTGAGGCTTCCCGATTCCAGGCCGATCCGAACGTCACGGACGAGGAAATCGCCGCCTGGTACCAGGACCATCAGGACGACTACCGGGTCCCCGAGCGGGTGGACCTCCAGTACGTGACCGTGCCCCGGGTGGCCACCGCCGCCGACTCCGCTTCCATCCTCCAGGACCTGAGGGACCTGGCCGTCGAGGCCCGGGCTGCGGAGCGTTCCAAGAGCGAGGGGGAATCCGACGTCGAGCACAGCACCTTCGATATCCTGGCCCAGACCTTCTCCCAGGGACCCAACGCCGACAAAGGGGGCCTGAGTGCGGGCTTTCTCACTCCGGCCGAGATGTCCCTGCCGCTGCGGCAGGCGGTGCAAGGGCTGGACAAGGGCGGCGTGAGCGCGCCCTACCAGGACGGGAGCTTCTACCACATCGTCCAGCTGGTGGACACGAAGGAGGAGAAGAGCGAGCCCACCTACGAGATTCGCGATCTGGCCATGCGCATCGCCCCCTCGGACAGCACGGTGAGCGCGGTCCAGGACCAGCTGGAGACCGTCCACCAGGAGGCCCAGTCCTCGGACCTGGCCAAAGCGGCCGAGGACCACGGGCTCCAGGTGCGGGAAGCCAAGGACGTGACCCCGACCGGGATCGTCCCCGGCCTGGCCTCCATCCCCCAGATCACCGCCTTCGCCCACGACAACCCGGTGGGAACGCTGAGCCGGATCCTGGCCACCAACAACGCCTGGTACGTGGTGCAGATCGCCTCCTCCAAGCCGGCCGGGGTGGCCCCGCTGGACGAGGTCAAGGACCGGGTGAAGAACGACATCCTCCGCGACCGCCGGCTCACCGCGGCCAGGGCGGTCGCCGACCGCGTCGAGGCGCAGATCAAATCGGGCGAGGATCTGGCCCAGGCCGCCCAGGCCGAATCCCTTCAAGTGACCGAATCGCCCGAGTTCACCCAACAGAGCGGCGTCCCCGGCCTGGGGCGGGATCCCGAGGTGGTGGGAGCCGCGTTCGGCCTCCCGGTGGGCCAGGTGAGCGAACCGATCAAGACCCTCCGGGGCTGGGTGATCCTCCGGGTGGACGCGCGGCCGGACGTGGACTGGGCCGAGTTCGACAAGCAGAAGGATCAGCTCCGGCAGACCCTGCTCACCCAGAAGCAGAACCAGTTCTACAGCGCCTGGTTGGGGGACATCCGGAAGAAGGCGAAGATCGAGGACTACCGCACGTCCTAGCCGCCGGCCCGTCGCGGACGGGCGGGGAACGCGGGAATCAGGGCTCCGAGACCAGGGAGTGGGGCTTTCCCACGATCACCGAGACATCGTAGGGATATCCGGGGATCCGCTGCTCCACCACCACCGCCCCGTCCAGCCACCGCCCCAGGATCTCCGCGCGCTCCCGGCTCACCGTCCGCGCCACCACGATGTCCTGGCGGTAGTGGAAATGGTCGGCGTTTCCCACGTTCTCCACCCGGAATCCCCCCCGCCGGAGCAACGAGGCCACCCGGTCGGCCACCCGCTCCATCCCGCAGCCGTTCAGGACCTCCACCCGGAGATCGGGGGCCCCCGCCGGGGGCGCACCGGGTTCGCGGGCCCGGAGGAAGACGCTCAACGCCACCGCGCCCAGCACGGCGCCGACGATGAGCACCGCGACCAGGGTCACGGTATTGGCCCGCCGACGCCTACGAGGCACGACCGCGACCCGTCACCCGAAGCCCCGCCGCCTCCATCCGCGAGAGCGCCCCGGCCAGCCGGGCATAGGTGTCCGGAAGCGCCTCGGGGATCACCCGCGTCTCCATCAACGCGGGCATGAAGTTGGTGTCCCCGGTCCAGCGGGGCACGACGTGCCAGTGGAGATGCCCCGGCACTCCGGCGCCCGCGGGGAGCCCCAGGTTCACCCCCAGGTTGAACCCGTCGGGCCGGTACTCGGCGGCCAGCGCCCGGCGCGCCCGCTCCACCGCGGCCATGATCTCCGACCGCTCCTCCGCTCCCTCGCCCAGGAGCGAATCGTCGTGGCGGCGGGAGGCCACCATGATGTGGCCGGTGGTATAGGGGAAGGCGTTCAGCATGAGGAACGACCGCTCGTAGGTTTCGAGCACGAGGTTCTCCACCGCGGGTTCGCGGCCGGCCAGGCCGCAGAACAGGCAGGGGGCGGCCGTCCCGGCTTCGCCGGCGGCGTCCGCGCGACGGCGGTTCGCGTCACGAATGTACTGCATGCGCCAGCCCGCCCACAGACGGTCAGTCATGACGGCGCCCCCGGACGCGGCGAACCATCCCAAGCCGGTCACTCATGCTCGTTCCTCCAGGATCCGTTCGGCATCGGCCAGCTGATCGGGGGTGTTGATCCCGGCGACCTCGTGGTGGTCCCCGACCACGATCCCCTCGACCCGCAGGCCCTCGACGAAGGCCATCCCGACCGTGTCGGTAAGGTAGTACTCCCCCTGCCGGTTCTCGTTCCGGAGGTGGGGAAGGGCCCGGGCCAGGTACGGCCAGCGAAAAGCGTAAATGCTGGAGTTGATCTCGTCGATCTTCCGCTGGGCCGGGGTGCAGTCCTTGTCCTCGACGATGGCGGTGATGCCTCCCGACGCATCCCGTACGATGCGGCCGTAGCCGGCGGGGTCGGGAAGGCGCGCAGTGAGCACGGTGACCGCGGCGCCCGACTCCCGGTGACGATCCATGAGCTCACCGAGGGTGCGCGATCGGATGAGCGGCGCGTCCCCGGCCAGCACCGCGACGTCGCCCTCGAACCCGGCGAGAAGGGGGGCCGCGCACTGCACGGCATGCCCGGTCCCCAGCTGCTCGGACTGGAGCGCGAACTGCATCGAGGGGCCGGCCACCGCCTCCCGCACCCGTTCCGCCTGGTGGCCGACGATGACCACGGTGCGCTCGAAGCCCGCCCCCGCCACGGCATCCAGCACGAACCGGATGAGGGGGCGGCCCCGAAGGGGAAAGAGCACCTTGGCCAGGTCCGACCGCATGCGGGTGCCCTTCCCCGCGGCGAGGACCAGGGCGGCGGTGCCCGGACGGAGGCTCATCGTCCCTCCCCCGGCGCCGCGAGCTCAACGTTGTCGATCAGGCGGGTGCGGCCGAGCCAGGCGGCCAGGGGCACGAGCGTTCGTCCCTCGAGACGCTTCACCGGGGCGAGGCTCCGGGCGTCCACCACCGCGGCGTAGTCCAGGCGCGCCAGGGGCTCGCCGGCGAACTCCTCCCGCACCAGGGCCAGGAGCCGGGCCGCCGAGCGCTCCCCTTCCCCCGCCGTGCGAACCACCCGGATGAGAGCGCGCCGGAGCACGGTGGCCGCCCGCCGCTCCTCCGGGGAGAGGTACACATTGCGGCTCGACATGGCCAGCCCGTCGGGCTCGCGCACGATCGCCCCGCGCACCACCCGGACCGGAACATCGAGGTCGGCGATCATCCTCTCCAGCACCACCGCCTGCTGGGCGTCCTTCTGGCCCAGAACCATGACGTCGGGCTCCACCAGGTGGAGGAGCTTCAGGACCACCAGGGCCACCCCACCGAAGTGTCCGGGGCGGGTGGCTCCCTCCAGCACGTCCTCGAAGCCGGTTACATGAACCTCGGTGCGGTGGCCGGCGGGATACATGCGCTCGGCTTCGGGCACGAAGCAGAGGTCGACCCCTTCGGCGCGGGCCAGATCGAGGTCCCGGGAAAGGTCCCGGGGATAGGTGCGGAAGTCTTCGCGGGGACCGAACTGGGCGGGGTTGACGAAGATGCTCGCCACCACCCGGCCGCCGTGCCTCCGGGCCCTTCGGAAGAGGCTCAGGTGCCCTTCGTGGAAGTAGCCCATGGTGGGTACGAACGCGATGCGATCGCCGGCGGCCCGCCAGGTCCGGACCTGCCGCCGCACCGCACCGGGGGAGCGAATCACGCGCATGCGCCCGGCCACGGTCATTCCGAATAGGTCTCCTCGGTCCCCGGAAAGCGGCCGGCCTGGACGTCCTCGATGTAGCGACGCGCCGCTTCCCCCATCACCCCGCGGAGATCCGCGTACCGGCGCACGAACTTGGGCACCGAGGCGGGGATCCCCAGAAGATCCGAAACCACCAGGATCTGCCCGTCGCATCCCGCGCCGGCGCCGATCCCGATGGTGGGGATGCCCACCGCTCCGGTCAGCCGCTCGGCGATGGGGCCGGGAAGGCCCTCCAGGACCAGAGCGAAGCACCCCGCCTCCTCGAGAGCCTTGGCGTCGGTGATCAGCCGGGTCGCCGCGTCCTCGGTCCGGCCCTGCACCCGGAACCCGCCGAACTTGAGCACCGACTGGGGGGTGAGCCCCAGATGGCCCATGACCGGGATCTCGGCCTGGACGAGGGCGCGGACGTGATCCACGCGTTCACGCCCGCCTTCAAGCTTGACGCCGTCGACCCCCGCCTCCTGGATCAGCCGGCCGGCGTTTCTGAGCGTCTCCTCGGGATGGATGTGGAAGGTCAGGTACGGCATGTCCGCGATCACCAACGCGCGGGGGCGGGCCCGCATCACCGCGGCGGCGTGGCTCAGCACGTCGTCCAGGGTGACCTTGAGGGTGGTCTCGTAGCCGAGGATCACGTTCCCCATGGAATCGCCGACCAGGATCAGATCGATCCCGGCCTCGTCGAGAATCCCCGCGGTGAGCACGTCGTAGGCGGTGAGGCAGGCCAGGCGGCGCTTGCCCTTGCTCGCCCGGAAATCGGGGGCGGTCATCCGGCGGCTCATGACGGCGGGCCTTCCACGGAACGTCGCTCCCGCGCGGTCCGGGACCCGAGCAACCCGCGGCTCACGCCGGCTCCCCCTCGCCCAGGGGCCGGTAGTAGACCGTCCCGCCGGGGTGCTCCTCGACCCGGGCCAGGAGGTCCTCCCGCTGGTCCGCGTTCTTCACGAAATCGAGCGAGTTGGTGTCCACCACCAGGAGGGGGGCGGCGTCGTAGTGGAAGAAGAAGTAGTTGTAGGCCTCGGCCAGGGCCTCCAGATATTCGGGGGACATGTCGCGCTCGAAGCTCCGGCCGCGTTTCTGGATACGTCCGAGCAGGGTCTCCACGGTGGCCTGGAGATAGACCACGAGATCGGGGGTGGGAACGTCGCGTTCCAGGATGGGAAAGAGCCTCTCGTAAAGCCCCAGTTCCTTGTCGCTCAGGTTCACGTTGGCGAAGATGCGGTCCTTCTGGAACAGGTAATCGCTCACCACCTTCGGGGAGAAGATGTCGCGCTGGAGGAGCTTCTGCTGCTGCTGGTAGCGGCTGAGAAGGAACGTGATCTGGGTCTGGAAGGCGTACCGCCGCCGGTCCCGGTAGAACTCCTCCAGGTAGGGGTTCTCCTCCACCTCCTCCATGACCAGGGTGGCGTCCCACGCTTCGGAGAGGTACTGGGCCAGGGTGCTCTTGCCCACCCCGATCACCCCCTCGATGACCACGAAGTGCTTGGCGCGCGTGGTGCTCATGGGCGGAAGCGACCCACCCACCGGACCGAGGCCACGTTCCGGCGATCACGCAGAAGCCGGTCCACCCGGATCCCGGTGCGGGGGTCCACCAGGCCCGGCTCCAGCTCCACCAGGGGCACCAGCACGAAGGGACGTTCGGCGTAACGCGGATGCGGCACCGTGAGACCCGTCCGGTCGATCACCTCGTCTCCGTAGAACAGGAGATCCAGATCGAGGGTGCGCGGTCCGTTCCGCCGCGCGCGGGGACGGCCGAGCCGGAACTCGATGAGCTGGAGATTCCAGAGCAGACGGTCGGGGGGGAGGTCGGTCTCCACCCCCGCCACCGCGTTCAGGTAGGCGGGCTGGGCCGGGTCTCCCTGGGGATCGGAGTCGTAGAACGAGGACACCCGCTCCACTTCCGTCTCGGGGATGCCCTCCATGGCCTCCACCGCCTCGCGCAGAAAACGCTCCCGATCGCCCAGGTTCGAGCCCAGGCCGATGAATGCCTTGGTCATCGTTCTCGCATCATCTCCACTTCCGCCGAAGCCAGATTCCCTGCGAAAGGCACGTTCGGCTTTCGCACCCGGACCCGCACCCGCTCCGCCGGAAACGCATCGAGGACTTTCGTGATGAGGGCGCCGGCCAGGGACTCCAGAAGCCGGTGTCGTGAAACCGCCACCACCGACTCCACCAAACGGTACACCGCCTCGTAGCTGACCGTATCCACCAGCACGTCGGACCCCGAGGCCGCGCCCAGATCGAGCTCCAGATCGAGGTCGAGATGGATCCGCTGGCCCACTTCCCGCTCGGCCTCGGTGACCCCGAGGTGCGCGAACAGCACGATATCGTTGAGCCGGATGTGGTCCACGGTCAAGCCTTCCCTTCCCCGCTGGCAGAATTCAAAAAACCTTACGAGACAACAACTTAGCTGTCAAGAAGAAAGGCCGGCGGGACGCGCCGCGGTTGAGGGGGACCGGGGGCCGCGATATACTCGCTGGCCTAACCCTGGCTCGTTCTTGACGATCCTGGGCCCGTGGCTCCGGCGCCGTCCGGGCCGGATCGTCACCGACGTCGCCGGGGACCGGGGGCCGCTTCGACCGGCCCCGGCGAAACCCCACCCCCGAGGCACGACGTGGTCGATTCCCCACCCCTCTGGTACTCCCTGGAGCTCGACCCGGGAACCTCGGATTATTTCCGGCTCCCTCGCCGGGTCTACGTTCCGGTGGGTGCGGACTCCCCCTTCCTGGAGACCGAGGCGCGCCACGCCTCCCTGGAGGGCCTGGCCCACGCGCTGGAACGGGCCGCAGGGGAGAAGCCCGAGATGGCCGCGGACGTGGATATCCAGCGCTTCCTGAGGGTCTGGCCCCGGTACGCCGACCTGGAGCGCTACCTCGCGGTGGGAAACCCCACCTTCACCCGGGCGGTGGCCCGGGGCGTTCTGGACGAGGATCCGCACGCCGCCCCCGCCCTGGTCGCGCTGGGGGTTCTGGCGGCGCGGGAGGGAGACTGGGCCGAGGCCGAACGACTGAGCGGCGAGGCCCTGGAGGTCGCCCCGTCCCACGCTCCCACCCGGCTCCAGCACGCCCTGGCCCTGGCCGGAGCGGGACGGCGGGAGGAGGCCCTGGACGAGCTGGAGCGGCTCACCCGTCATCCGCGGGTCCAGGCGGTGGCCCGGCTCTGGCGCCACGAGATCCGCTCCGCCCCGCCCGAGGCCGCCCCCACCCGGCTCCGCGCGGCCTCGAAGGCCTTCGCCGAGTCCGCGGAGGAAGAGGCGTCGGGAGTCCGCGCCTGGAGAGCCCTGGCCGCCGCCTTTCCCGAGAATCCGGAGGTTCTGTTCACCCGGGCCATCCGGCCGGGAGAGGCGGTGGACGACGCGGAGCGGGAGCCCCTGCTCCGGCGCGCCCTCACCGGCGACCCCGAACACGCCCCCGCCGCGGTGGCCCTGGCCACGCTGCTTCGCCGGACCGGCCGGGCCGGGGAGGCCGAGTCGTTCCTGGCCGAGCGCCTGGCCGAGCGTCCGCGCAATCCCCTCCTCCATGCCGCGCGGGGCCAGGCCCTCGAACAGCTCGGCCGCGGCGAGGAGGCCCTCGACGCCTACCGGGCGGTCTTCGACGGGCCGCTTTCCCTGGTGCCGCCCTCGGCTTTCGCCACCGCCGGCCCCGGCCTCTTCCGGCTGGCTCCTCCCGAGACCACCGCCCGACTCCTCACCGACGCGGTGGAGGCCCGGCCCGGAGATCCCATTCCGCACGAGATGCTGGCCCGCCTGGACGAGCTGCGGGAGGGCCGCGACCGGGCGGAGCGACGGCTGCGGGACGCCATTCGCGTCTGCGGGCCGCTCCCCGTCCTGGAATACGCCCTCGGCGATCTCCTCCGGCGCTCCGGCCGGCGGGTGGAGGCGGAGGGCCTGTTCAAGGTGCTGGTCCAACGCCACCCGCGCTCCCCGCTCGGCCACCGGGGCCTCGGCGATCTCGAGGTGGAGGAACAGCCGGTCAGAGCGCTGGAACACTACCGCCGGGCGCTCGACATCGACCCTTGGCTTCCCCTTCCCGGCCACGACTACCTCCGGGGGGTGGCCGCGCTCCGCGGGGGAGACCCCGGCGCGGCCCGCCGGTGGCTGGAGCGGGCGGTGGCCGCGGAGCCGGACAACCCGCGCTTCTGGTGCGACCTCGGCGCGGCCCGGTTCTACGAGGGGGATCTCGACCGGGCGGTGGCGGCCACCGAGCGGGCGCGGCGGCTCCGTCCCGACCATCCCGGCTTCCTGCACAATCTATCCGTCTATCACCGTGAACGGTTTCGCCGTCGTCCGCTCACCGCGTGGCGGTCGGGGTGGGCGTGGTGGACCCTGGACCGTGCCGCACGCCGCGCGCTTCGGCGCGCCGGCCCCGAGGCCATGACGAAGGATCTCTGGCGCGGGCCGGAGGCCGGGGACGAGGCGTCCGGGACGGGTGGGAGCGGGTAGGCCCCGAGAACGCCGGGGCCGGGAACCGTCCCTTCGAGCGCGCAAAGGGGGCCGGATCCTGATGGCCGGTTGGTGTGCACTTTCGGGGCGTTTTCGGGTGGGTACCAGGGAAACGCCGGCCCCCTGCTCTTCCCCTCCACATCTACCCGAGTAGCGGCACGCGGCTCCGGGCCTCAGGTGGGGCCGCCCTTTCTGTTTCCTCTAGGGCACGACGACGAGTCTTCGACTCGAACGGCCGTGTCGACCGGCCACCCGGACGAAGTAGACCCCCGCCGGAAGAGGGCCGGGGCTCCAGCGAAGAATGCCGCCCTCCGACGCCGGCAGCGGTTCCGGAGCCCGCGCGGCCGCGAGCCTCCCCTCCGCGTCGTACAGGGCGACGTTCAGGATGTCGTCCTCGGGAAGCGGGACCTCCAGCGCGAGCGTCTCGCCGGACCGAAGCAGGTTGGGTCGCGGCGGTGCCAGCCGAAGCCGGAGCGCTGTCCCCGGCCTCTTCGGCACTCCGACGGCCTGCGGCCTGTCATCGGCGAGCGCGACCACGTTCAGCTGGTTCACCGCACCCACCCACGTCCATGCCGTGCCATCCGGGCTCCGGGCGACCAGCCCCTCCCGACTCACCGCGACCAGCTCGCCCTCGGAGACAGTGAGCGCGACCATGCCCACCTGGCTCACCGTGCCCACCGCGGACCAGCTCGCGCCCTGATCCTGGCTTCGGTAGGTGAGCCCGGTCCCGGCGAGAACGTAGCTCGTATCGCCTCCCGACCGCACCGCCACCGCGTCCGAGACCGGCGCTGTGCCCACCGCGATCCACGTCGCGCCGCCGTCGACACTCCGGCGGACGGTGCCTGTCCCGGTCACCGCGTAGAACGCGCCACTCGGGTCGCGCGCCGGTGAGACCAGGTCCGAGGCGCCGAGTGAGGCCTCCGCCGAGAATGTCATCCCCCCGTCGGTGGAGATCCAGACCGTTCCGGAATGCGTGAGCGCCAGCAGCGCTCCGTCGGTCCGGACGGCCAGGTCGCCCCGCCGTCGCCGGAGGCGAAGATCTCCCCGGTGTCGACGAGCGCGTAGAGCGTGGTCGCCTCCAGCGGCCCTGCGGCGACCAGGGCGGCGCCATTAGCCCCGTACCCAGACTCGCAACCCTCCGCATCATGGACATCGATTTCCTAGCGCACCACGATCAGCTTGATCTGGTGACTCACCCCGGCACTGGAAGACCGGATGAAGTACACGCCGCTCGGAACCGCGCGACGGTTTTCGTCGCGCCCGTTCCACGTGACGACCTGATGCCCGGCTTCGTAGCTCCCGTCGGCGATCGTGCGCACCAGGCGGCCCTGCACGTCGTAGACCGCCACCCGGGCCAGGCCCGTCCCACCCCCCTGACCCCCGAAGGTGGCGAAGGAGAGGGTGAGATCCCCGCCCCGGTAGGGCAGCGGCCAGGCCGCCAGAGCGACCCGCGGGGTCAACGCGGTCTCGCCGAGGAGGAGCTCTTCCCCGAGACCGTTGATGCCGCTCAGCCGGTACCGCATGCCGGGGCCGCCACCGGCGTCCAGGTACTCGGTCTCCCGCACCTGGGTCGCCAGGACGCGCCAGGAGTCGCCGGCGACCGGCGAACGTTCCACCTTGTACCCCGCCAGATCCTCCGGGCCGGGATCGGTCTCCCAGCTGAGGAGCACGCCGCCACCGTCCACCGGCGCCGCCTTCAGGTTCAGCAGCGCGATCGACGCCTCGATCGTGAACAGCGAGTCCGTCGTGGCACTCCCCACCACCGAGGGATCCGAAGGCGTCAGTTTGATCTCGGCGAACCGCGTCGGCTGATGCGGCACCGTCAACCTCACCGCGCTCAGCGCGGCGCCCCCCGCGTCCGTGGTCAGCAGGGAGTAGCTGTTGCCCCCGTCCACCGAAAGCCACACGTCCGCCGGCTCGGCGCCCAGCCAGGAGATCTCCTCCGCCGCCCCCACGTTCCACGTCTCCCCCGCCGCCGGGTTCACCAGGTGATAGCGGTTGAACCCGAGAACGTAAACGCGGCCCGCATCCGCGAAGGCCGTATTGTGACCCACCGCGCCCACCACCACATCGTCGAACCCGTCCCGGTCCCCGCCCCGGACGGCCGGCGCATCGCGTTCAGCTCGGACCGCTCGGGGACCCTCGAGGTCTACGTCCAAATCCTCGGCCGCACCGACGCCGAGCCGCTCTTCCCGGGGGGGGTGGCCGAGTACGGGGGAAACCGGCCCGCGGACGCTCCGGCGATCGCGGGGGCCTTCCCCCTCGACTGGGCCGGAGACGGCTCGCTGCTGGTCTACTGCACGTTCTATCGGGATGAATCTCCCGACCTCTGGGCCGCCCCGGTGAGCGGCGGCGGGGAGCCGTTTCCGATCCGGTCGTCGCCCTTCAGCGAGGAAGACGCCGCCGTTTCTCCCGACGGCGGCTGGGTCGCCTAGACTTCGAACGCCTCGGGGCGCTACGAGGTATACCTCGCCCGCTTTCCGGAGGGCGGCCGCGCCTGGCAGGTCTCCTCGAACGGCGGCATCCGCCCCGAGTGGAATCCAAGGGAGGGCGAGCTCTTTTTCGTCTCCCCCGACTATCGGCTCCTGGCGGTCAGCGCGGAACTCGGCGGAGACCGTCCCGTGCTGGGCGCCGTCCGCCCTTTGTTCCGCGTCGAAGGGCGGCGTCACGTGTTCGCCGAGCCGGGGATCTACGCGCTCGCCCCCGACGGCGAGCGCGTCCTCATCAACCGCGTGGTCGATACCGCCGAGCCAGCGTTGCTTCACCTGATCGTCGGCTGGCCCGAGCAGATTCTCCCCGAGGACTGACCCACCGGGAAGGCGCGATCCTCCGCTCACCAGGTGCCCCTTTCGGCGGCGGAGGCTGAACATCAGCCGGCGATAGTGCGGTCCGTGGCCGATTTACCGCATGCAGTGCCGACGGGAGAGCTCGAGGACGGGTTCGCCTGCGCCGCGAGATCGCCAATGGTGGCCGGGTCGGCGACGTATTCCTCCCGATACTCTTCCAGGGAAGCTGCAACGGTCCTGGGGGCACAAGCTGCGATCGAGCGAATTCGTGGCCCCGGACGCGCCTTTGCTCCGCAACCCGGCGTCCCAGCGACTCTCGAAGCGCCGCTTCCAGACCGTCTTCAAGCACCGGCAGCGTGTCGCTTTACGACCCGATCTCCACCCGTCGTCGGAGCCTCCAGTGGGCCCGACTACGGTTCAGAACCGATAGAGCGCCTTGATAAGACCCCAAGTCGCGTTCTGAACGGGGACGGGGTTGTCGCAAAGCTGGAGCCGCTGGGCGTCCTGGGTGATCCCGGACAGGCCATCCAGGACACTTCCGGGCGCACCGGTGAAATCGAGGGTATAGGTGACGTCGAAGAAACTGTCCACCTGGAAGTCACTGCCCGGGGGGCCTACCCGGGTCAGGGAGGTGTACCCGGGGCTGGGCGGCAGACTCTCATTGGGGCCCGCTTTCACCGCCAGGTTTTCGAAATCCGGATCACCGACCAGCTGGCCGTCCAGGGTCATCAGATTGTGGGCGAACGACTGGACGGCGTCTCCGAACGTCCGGGGTGCGGAATTGGTTAGGCCGGATACCGGGATCTGCAGCGAACGGTTGAATCCGGCCAGGGCTCCCGTTCCAGTCATCTCCAGGTGGAGATAGGCGCTCCAGGTTTGAATATAACCACCCAGCGTCCCACCGACCGCTTCGGAGGTGAGATAGAAGCCGCCGAGTTCCGCCTGACAGTCGATGGTGGTACCGACAGGCAACCCGTCGGTGATCTGCATGAACCCGACGTACCCCGTGGTGCAGGTCACCGGCATCAGCGCGACGGTTCCACCCACGTTGGGGGCGACGCAGGGGCAGGAGGCATAGGTCGAAGGGACGACGAAACATGCAGATGAGAGGACCAGGGCGACAGAGAGGCCGAGGACACGTAGCTTGTTGAACATCGTTCCTCCTAGGTGAAAGGGGATGACCTGGGGATACGATGGCACTCTTGCCGATAGAAGTATAACGCCTGGCAGTAGTGGTGTCGAGCCTGATTGAATCAAGCTCCACGAGATCGGAGGATCTGCACGTCGTCAACCCATATGAGACAGTTCTGGGTCTGGGTTCAGTAAAAACGCAACCGACGGAACCCGCCGACTGCGCCCCACGCGGATCACCCGGTACATCGAAGTCGCATTGGAACGATACGGCCTTCGCCCGCCCCCACCCTCAGCCGCCCCTAGCTACAGCAGGCTATTACGACCCGCGCGCGGGAGACATTGCCGAAGGACCGATGACGGGTGCCTACCCGGGGATCGGATCCGCGCGTAGGCACCAGATCGGTCCTATCACACTGCATTGTTATCCGGTCGGGAGGCCAGGCAATTGCAGGTCCGAAAGACACCTAATGGCCCGGCTCTCTTGTTCCGAAGACCGAGGTGATGCCCCAGCCCAAACTGTCCCCCCCCAATCCCGAGTTGGGCGGACACGTCCTTCCCGAATCTTCGTCACGTCTGCCCGGCGGCGATCTGGATCACATCCTGGTCGTCGATGATGACGCTGGGGTCCGCGACGTCCTGGCCGGCATGCTTGGTGAACTCGGGTTCTCCGTCTTCACGGCCACGGATGGAGAGGAAGCCTGGGACCTTCTCCAACGAGAACGGTTCAGTCTCGTCATCACCGACTGGAACATGCCGAAGCTCAGCGGGCTTGGCCTTCTCCGCCGCATCCGCGCTACGAGAGATGGAGAGTCCGTCTATGCCATCATCCTCACCGGCCGGGGAAACGACCACGACCTGGTAGAAGGCCTCGAGGCGGGAGCAGACGATTTTCTGGCGAAGCCATTCAACACCGAGGAGCTGAGGGTACGCATCCAAGCCGGGCAGCGAATCGTCCACCTACACCGGCGACTCCTCGAGCAGAACCGGACACTCGGGGAAGATCTCACGGCGGCGGCGACCCTCCAACGAGCCCTGCTGCCACTCGACGCTCCAACCTTGGGAGCGTACCGGTTCGCATGGCGGTTCAAGCCGTGCACGCATGTGTCCGGGGACATGCTGAACGTGTTCCGGCTCGATGAGCGACGAATCGGCTTCTTCATCCTTGATGTCTCGGGGCACGGGGCGGCGGCGGCCATGCTTGCGATTACAGTGTCTCGCCTCCTGATTCCGGTGCCCGGGCAAAACACGCTCGTGAAATGCAAACTACCTGGCCCGCCCTACTATGAAGTGGCTACTCCCATGAATGTTCTCTCGTCCCTGCGGGCACACTTCACGGACACCGAACGCACGGGCCTCTTCTTCACCCTGATCTACGGCGTTCTGGACGTCTCGCTTGGCGAGGTCGCCTGGGCGTCGGCCGGTCATGAACCCCCCATCCTGACCGGGCGCAACTCGGTGCAGATCATGAGCGACCAAGAGAGCGGAACCCTCATCGGTCCCGACTTCGCCGTCCCCGAGCCCATCCGGTCCAACCGACTTCTCCTGCAGCCCGGGGACCGACTGTGGCTCTACTCCGACGGGATAATCGACGCACAGTGCCCGGACGGCTCCATCTTCTCGACATCCCTTCTCGCCCGCACCCTCGACGAGGCACATGCAGTTCCCCTCGATCAATCGGTGGACTTCGTGCTGCGAACCGCCTCGGGATTGATCCGCGCCGAGTTCCAGGACGACGTGACCCTGCTGGTGTTGGAGCGCGACCTGGACTGACTGCCTTTCCGGGAGCCTGTCCTGTCCGCGCTCCCGGGTTCACCGAGGGTGCGCGGGCGGTGCGGTTGGTGACGGGCAACGCGGGGCAAGAGCTCGAGGGCCCGGGCAGACCCAGCGGACCGACCTGGATCCGGTCTACGGAAGCACCGCCACCCGCCGGCTGAAGGTACGGGACGCCGTCGATCCGTCGGCCCGGGTGGTCGTGGCGTCGAGGCGCAGGAAGTACAGGCCGCCGGCCACCCGCCGGCCGTCGTCCCGCCGGAGGTCCCATACCGCGTTGGCCTCGGTCCCCTCGGGCCCGAACTCCCCCGACGCCGCCACCGCCACCCGCCGCCCGGCGACGTCGTAGGCGGTGAGACGCCACTCCCCCCCGCGCCGCCGGGAGGAAGGAAGAAGCTCACCGACACCGGGCCCGCGGCGGGGTTGGGCGCGGGAGCGCGCAGGACGGGGGACGGGGTGCCGGTGACGTCCACCCGGAGCGTGTCTAGGTCCTCTTCCAGGCCCCTCCGGTCGGCCACGGCGATGCGGTACACCTGAGTCCGCCCCGGCTCCGGATGGGAGTCGACCACCTCGTAGGGATTCTCCCCCTCGATGCGGGCGCTGTTCAGGGCCTCGAAGGGGCCCCGGTCCGAGAACCCCTTGTACACCCGATAGTGGGTCTCGCCGCGGCTCTTGCCCGCAAACCAGCGGATCCGAACGCCGGCCGGATCCGGTTCGACCTCGGACAGGAGAATCCGGACCATGGGGGCCACCGCCTCCCCGGTCAAAAGCGCGCGGTCCTGATCCCCGGTGCGGGGATCGAGGGTGGGCTCGGAGCGGGAGGTCAGCCGGCCGACCATCTGCTCGTAGGTCATGCGCGGAAAGCGCTGAAGCAGAAGCGCCACCGTGCCGGTGGCGTGGGGCGCGGCCATGCTGGTGCCCTGATTCACCCAGTAGAGACGATCGGGAGTGCTCAGGGTCTTGAGCAGGTCCGGATCGTAGGCGTCGGGGTCGATGTTGGAGGACCGGGCGGAGACCACCCCGAAACCCGGCGCCAGCACCTCCGGCTTCACGCGCCCGTCGGCGGAGGGACCCAGGCTGGAGAAGTAGGCGACGGCGCCGTAGGCGGGGGGCGTGGTGTAGCAACGCTCCTTCCCGGTCACGTCGGTCCAGCAGGACCGGGTGGAGAGGGCGCCCACCGCGAGGATGTGCGGCGCGGTGGCCGGGTTCAGCACGGTCTCCCGGCGGTCGGCGTGGTCGAGGAAGCTGGGCTCCCGGTCGCGGTTGTTGACCCAACTCACGAGCCAGAAATCGACCCGGGGCGAGGTGGTGACGTCCACCCCCTCCACCACCAGCTTGTACTCCCCCACGGCCAGGCTCGGGCTCTTGTCGTCATCGGCGATTTCCACCAGGACGCTTCCGTACCCGATATCCTCGGTGTTCCAACCCCGGACCTCCCCGAAACCGCTCTGGAAGGACGCGTCGGTGTCTCCCCAGTTCAGGACCCCCACCGCCTCCCCGGCGGGGTCGAGCACGGTGAATCGGTAACGGTTCCGGACGTCGAACCATCCGGCAAAGTCGACGTAGTTGAACGAACCGTCCCTGGAGTAGCGGGGCAGGTCCACGGTGAGGGTGTCGGATTCGCCGGTCCCGACCTCCATCCAGGCGTGGAGATCGCGGTCGCCATCATTGCCCGCCGCGGCCACGATCAGCCGCCCGGGCCCGACCCGGCTCTCGAGGGAATTCTCCAGGGGGGTGTCCCCCAGATGGGGACCGTACTGGTTTCCCAGGCTGAGGTTGAGCACCGCGGGCATGCCCATTTCAGCGGCCTTGTCGAAGAAGTACTTCGCGGCCATGGCCACCCCCAGCTCGGTGAAGGAGATACGCACCCCGATCAGGGTCGCCTCGGGGGCGATGCCCACGTAGAGCGCCCCCCGTCCGGGAACCAGGGAACCCCGTCCGTTTCCGGCGGCGATCCCCATCACGTGGGTGCCGTGGCCGGAGGGATCGTAGGCGGCGCCGATGCCGCCGTTGAGCAGGCGCGCGTCGTACTCCTCCCCCACCGGGTAGCCCTGGGGGGGTCGGCCGAAGGGTACGGTCTGGTCCCAGAACCAGGCGAACCGGGTGGTGCCGTCCGGATTGCGGAAGTCGGGGTGGTTCCAGTCCACGCCGCTGTCCGCGAGCCCCACCAGCACCCCCTTGCCGGTGATGCCGCTGAATCCGCCGGTCTGGGGGTTCTGACGCCGGATCAGGTTCATTCCCAGGAAGGCGGCGCTCCGGTCGAGGGCGGGTTGAACCGGTCGGGAGAGGCGGGCGGCGGCGATGCCCTCCCCGGCCAGGAGTCGGCGGAGGCCGTCCAGGGTGACGAGACCTCCGTAGAGGCCGTCCCCCAGCGGGATGACGTCCACCCCGGGCCCGCCGGGAACCCCCCCGTCCGTCCCACGCAGGAAGACCTCGAGCCGGGGGGGATTCCCGGGGATCACCGCCGAGCCCAGGCTGAGCGGGATGACCGACGGACGTCCGGCCGCGGCCTCGGAGAGAACTCCCCCCGCCGCTTCGGGCGAGCGATCGAGCAGGGCGCGCAGCGCGGGATCCAACGCCCCCGACGGTACCTCTCCGGGGGCGGGGGAGGCGTTGAACGAGAGGAAGAGAATGAGGAAGAGGATTGCCGCTCGAAACCGGTTCATGGTGCCGCCCTCGCGGGTGGTGAGCCCGACTACACGGTAGCACGGTTCGAGGCCCGATCCTACAATCGGGGGAATGAGACCCTATGTCGTCTACGGAGCGGGGGCGGTGGGATCGGCGCTCGCCGCCTACCTGGCCCGGCGGGGGCACCCGGTGACCGTCGTCGCCCGCCCCGCCCACGCGGAGGCCATTCGGGCCGGCCGGGGACTCCGGACGGTCTCCCGGGACGAGACCTTCATCGCCCCGGTCTTGGCGGTAACCGCCCTCCCGGCGGAGCTTCCCGGCGACGCCGTGCTGTTCATCACCGTCCAGGCTCCCGACGCGGCCGACGCCGCGGCGGCCGTCTCCGAGGCCGCCCGCACCCGGGCGGTGGTGACCTGGCAGAACGGCATCCGGGCCGAGGAGACCGCCGCCCCACTTTGTCCCCGGCTCTACGGCGGGGTGGTTCGGTTCACCGCCACCCTGCTCGATCCGGGGGAGGTCCGGCTCCGCCGTCCCGGCCAGCTCATTGTGGGCCGGTATCCGCGGGGGCGGGATGCGCTTGCCGAGGCGCTGGTGGAGGATCTGGCCGCGGCCGGATTCACCGCGGCGGAGTCGCCGGAGATCGGGGCGGACAAGGCGCTCAAGCTCCTGGTCAACCTGGTGAGCGGTCCCCCGGTGCTCATGAAGCGCACCGGGGCAGAGCCGGCTCTGGCCCGGGTGCAGGTGGCGGTGCTCGAAGAAGGCCGCCGGGCGCTCAGGGCGGCGGGGTACCGGCCCGAGCCGGCCTCGGGACTGGGGCAGGGCGTGGAGGAGCTTCTCGCCCGCTTTCGCGCCGGCGGCTCCCCCCCCGACACGACCGGGGGCGTGTACAACTCCACCTGGCAGAACCTCCATCACCGCCGTCCGCGGCTGGAGAACGACTTCTATCACGGCGAGATCGTGAGGCTCGCCCGGGCCCACGGCCTGGACGCTCCGGTGAACGAACGGGTGCTGGCGTTGTTGGAGGAGGCGCGCGAACGGGGCGTCGGCCCGGAGCGGATGGACCCCGACACGTTCCGGCGCCGCTTCGAGGACATCCTGGACTTCGGGGACGGGACGGTGCGGGAACGGGGGTCCGGCTCCGGCGACCTGGAAATCTAGGAGCCTGCTCCCATTCCCGCGAAGAGGTCCGTCACCGGGCGCGGCACCCCCGGAGGAAGCGGGGTCCGCGCCGCGGCCAGCACGAACGCCTCCGGGCTCCAGAACCCGGTCAGGTCCCCCAACCGCGCCTCCATGTCGTCGATGAATGGTTTCTGGCTGGCGTGAGCCGCCACCGCGCCGCGCTTGGCCCCGATGGACGCGCTCACGTCGATCAGGGCGTCGATCTCCGCATCGGGGACCGAGTGGATCCGGCGATAGTCGATCCGCCGCGCCCGGGATTCCGGGAGGGCGTAGGTCCAGAGTCGATCCGGGGCGTGGACCGGACCCAGGTCGGGCGCGTAGGCCGGATCGCCCGCCGCTTCGAAGGCGGCGACCGCGCGGTCGGTAACCGTGCGGTGGTCGAGATGGCCGCTGATCCCGTTGGCGTGGAAGGTGACGAGGATCGAGGGGCGGACCTCGCGGATCCAACGCACGAAGGGTCGAACCAGGGTTTCCGCCCCCAGGCGTCCGAGACCGTAGTCGGGAAGGAAGAGGATGTGCGGGGGGAGAAGCCCGAGGGCCCGGCAGGCTCCGATGAGTTCCCGTTCACGGAGGGCGGCCAACCGGCGGCGTCCCATGGCGGCGGAGCGGCCGATGGTGCCCGCCTCGCCTCGGGTGGCGCACACCAGGTGCACGGGATGGCCTTCCGAGGCCAGGCGGGCCAGCGTGCCCCCGGGGCCGAAGGTCTCGTCGTCGGGATGCGCGAACAGGGTCAGAACCGTCGCTTTTGTAGGCAAATGGGATCTCCTGGACTCGGGCCGAAAAACCTGCCAGACTGGCTCTGTGCGTTGTCCCCTTGATGATGCGAAATCGTGATTCGGGAACCGTGCCCCCGGTTCTCCCCGAAACGCACCCGAAACGACGGACCGCTCCCCCGCGATCCGCAGGGTTCGCGCGTTCCCGGAGCGGAATGCGGAACCAACAGGATACGTAATCCGCCGCGATGGGAAAACCCGATTGACCATGGTCTCGATCTCTGTCCTCCTCCCCGCACGGAACGCCGCCGACACCCTCCCGGCCGCCCTGGAGTGCGTTCTGGGACAGGAGGGATTCGGCCTGGACATGGAGGTCCTGGTCGCGGACGACGGCTCGGAGGACGCCACCCTCGATATCGCCCAGTTCGCCGGGTGCCGGGACCCCCGGGTTCGCATCGTGGCCCTCCCCCCCTCGGGGCTGGTCACCGCGCTGAACACGGCTCTGGCCAAGGCGAAGGGGCGCTATATCGCCCGCATGGACGCCGACGACCTGTGCATGCCGGACCGGCTTCGGCGCCAGCTTCGCCACATGGAGCGGCACCCGGGTCTGGACGTGGTGGGAACCGCGGTGCGCATGATCCCCGAGACCGAGATCTCGGCGAACATGAAGGACTACGTTCGCTGGCAGAACCGGCTCCTCACCCACCGCGCCCTGGTGCGAAACCTCCTGGTGGAAAGCCCCCTGACCCACGCCACTGCGCTGTTCCGACGGGAGGCGCTGGAACGGATCGGGGGTTGGCGAGAGGTCGACGGCCCCGAGGACCTCGACCTGTGGCTCCGGGGGGCGGCGGCAGGCTGGCGCTTCGGGAAGGTGAACCGCGAGCTCTATCTCTGGCGGGACGGCCCTGAACGGACCAGCCGCCGGGATCCGCGCCTCTCCCGCGAGGGGTTCCGCAGGGTGGCCATGGACGCTTGCGCCGAGGTCAGCTCCAGGGACCGGCAACTTCTCATCTGGGGCTGGGGACGATCCCTGGAAGACTGGGATGAGGGCATGCGGAGCCGCGGGTTCCGGGTGCGGTCGGTGGAGGTGAACCCGCGCGGGGTCCGGGGCGGGGACGGCCTCCCCCACCTACCCCCACCCCAGAGGGTCGGATGCCCCCACATCACCCCGGCGGCGCGGGCCCGAAACGGGTCGGCCGAGATCTACTGGATCCTCGCCTACGGGACGATGAAGTCCCGCGCGACCCTGGAGGGATTGCTTCAGGAACGGGGCTACCGGGCTGGAACGCACTACCGGTTCGTTTCCTGAGCGGGCGGCTTCCCCGGGCCGGTCCGTTTCCTGAGCGGGCGGCTTCCCCGGGCCGGTTGCGGTCCCGAGCGGGATCGCCGGGTGATCCCTCGGGAGTTCAGTTCCGGCTGGGATCATCGGGCCGGGGCAGGCGGCCGAGGCTGGTGACAATGCTTGCGGCAAGACGGAGCTGGTGGAGGACAAGCCCGGCGCGCGCCCCATAGTCGTGCGCCTCCAGCATGGCCTGGCGTTCGGCGGGTTCGGCGAGAACCACCGAGGCGAGCTGGTTGAGGAAGAGCGCGCGCTGGTCCCGGCCCCGCGGCGGCGCCTTCCCCACTGCCTCGCGATCCAGAACCCCCAACTCGATCCCCAGGACGAGGATCTCCTTCAGGGTCCGCGCGGCATCCCGTCCCGAGAGCCAGACCGGGTCTTCGGGGGCAGAAACCGCCTTGGCCCGGCGGTAGAGCCGGTCCGAGGGCACCTCCACCAGGCGCACTCGCTCCTCCCCTTCCACCATGATGTTCATCCTGCCGTCGGGAAGGCGGGTGTAGCGGCCGATCCGGCCCGCGCCCCCGAGTTCCTCGAACTCCGGATCGTCGGAGTCGGAGCGTCCGGGACGGAGGAGGGGTATGGCCAACCAGCGGTCACCCCGAAGCACGTCCTCCACCAACTGGCGGTACCGGGGTTCGAACACCAGGAGGGGAAGGGTGACGTTGGGGAAGAGCACCACGTTGGGCAAGGGAAACACCGGGACGATGTCCGGTCTGGGCGCGTTCAAGGAACCTCCGGGGGATCAGTCCCGGTCCCGCTCCGAGCAGGGAAGGCCGGCGCGGTCGGCGGCCTCCTCATCCACCAGGACGTAGACAATGCCCTCCTCCACCGTCACACGATACACCTCAACCAGGGCTTCGTCGTCGAATGGAGAGCTTCCGTCGTGGAGATTGAACGCCCAGCCGTGCCACGGACAGACTACCGAGGTCGCATCGAGGTAGCCCTCGGAGAGGGACGCGCCCATGTGGGGGCAGGAGTCGCCGAGGGCGAAGACCTCATCCCCCCGGCGGAAGACGGCCACCATCCGCTCTCCCAGCCGGACCCGGACCCCTTCGGAGTCGCGGAGGTCGGCCATGGGTCCCACGCGGTGCCTGACGATCATGGGAGCGATCCTCTCGAAGTCACCCGAGACGGACGCCGTAACTAATTACAGCGTAAAACACTAAGACCCATACCCGACGGAGAGATTCCACGGTCCGGGCCCATTTACCAGTGATCGGGTCGCGGGCGAGCGAGTTTAGGACCGATTCGGTCAGCCGGGGACCCCGGCGGGGCGGCCTGGAGGCTCAATTGCGGCCGCGTTTTCGGCTCAGGAACGCGGTCATCCGCCGGGTCTTCTCCGAGGTCTCGTAGAGCCGGGCCTGAGCCGAGCGCTCCATTGCCGCTCCCGCTTCGGTTCCGTGCCGCTGGGCGTTCAGGGCCAGCTTGGCCAAGCGTACCGCCTCCCGTCCCTGAGCGGCCACCGCCTCGGCCACGCCGAGAGCCTCGTCCAGAACCCGCGCATCGTCCACGACCCGATTCACCAGGCCCATGGCCTCCGCTTCCTCCGCCGCGATCACCCGCCCGGTCAGGATCAGCTCCTTGGCCCGGCCGAGGCCGACCAGCCTGGGGAGGCGATAGGTGGCCCCCGCGCCGGGCACGATACCCAGCCCCACCTCGGGCTGGCCGAACCGGGCGGAGCGCCCGGCCACCCGGATGTCACAGGCCAAGGCCAGCTCGCAGCCTCCACCGAGGGCGTAGCCCCGGATCGCCGCCACCACCGGCACGGCGAGCTCCTCGATGCGGGTGAATAGGGAGCCGTTCAGGGAATCGAGGGCATCGGCGGCGTTCCGCTCCAGGAGCTGGGCGATGTCCGCCCCGGCCATGAAGTGCTCCCCCGCTCCGACCACCACCACCGCGGCCAGGCTACGGTCCGCGCCCAGCTCGTCGAGGGCACGGTGAAGCGCCTGGACCAGATCCAGGTTCAGGGCGTTGCGTTTTTTTGGGCGATTGAGCGTGAGTATCTCCGTGGTGGCGCGGCGCTCGCGGAGAAGGACCTCGGTCATCGGGACTCCGTGCGGTAGGGGCGATTGAGCGTGAGTATCTCCGTGGTGGCGCGGCGCTCGCGGAGAAGGACCTCGGTCATCGGGACTCCGTGCGGTAGGGGCGATTGAGCGTGAGTATCTCCGTGGTGGCGCGGCGCTCGCGGAGAAGGACCTCGGTCATCGGGACTCCGTGCCGTAGGGGCGATTGAGCGTGAGTATCTCCGTGGTGGCGCGGCGCTCGCGGAGAAGGACCTCGGTCATCGGTTACCTCCACCAAAGGGATCGTATCCTCCTGGCGACCTGCGTGCTCCGGGGTCTTCGAGAGCTCGAATCCCCCGCCACCCTACCACGGGGTGACCACCACCTTGCCGAAGGCCTCGCGGTCTTCCAGCACCCGGTGGGCCTCGGCGATATCGGACATCGGGAGCACCCGGTCCACCACCGGGGTGAGAACCTCCCGTTCGATGAGCCGGATGATGTCGTAGAGCTCGGCCCGGGAACCCATGGTGGAACCGAGCAGGGAGAGGCTCTTGAAGAACACGTGCGGGAGGGAGGTCACTGCCTCGCGCCCGCTGGTGTTGCCGCAGATCACCAGGCGGCCGCCCTTGACCAGACTTCGAATGTTCCTCTCCCAGGTGTCGCGGCCCACGTGGTCCAGGATCACGTCCACCCCGCGTTTCCCGGTGAAGCGGCGGACCTCGTCGGCGAAGTCTGCGGTGCGGTAGTTGATGGTCTCGGTCGCGCCCAGGTCCCGGGCCCGGGAGAGCTTCTCTTCACTCCCGGCGGTGGCGATGATCCGGGCGCCGAGAAAATCGGCCATCTGGATGGCCGCGGTGGAGACGCCGCTCCCGGCGGCGTGTACGAGCACGGTCTCGCCGGGGCGGAGCCGCGCGCGCTCGAAAACCATGTGCCAGGCGGTGAGGAACGACAACCCGAAGGCCGCCGCGTCCTCGAAGGAGAGATTCTCGGGCTTGGGGAGGATGTTCCGGGCGGGAACGGTGATGAAATCGGCGCAGGCGCCGTCCCGGTGCTCGCCGAGGATGCCGTACCAGCGGCAGAGATGGTCCTCGCCCCGCGAGCAGGCCTCGCACCGGCCGCACGAGACCCCGGGGGCCAGCACGCAGGCCGAGCCCGCCTCGATCCCCGTCACCCCCTCCCCCACCCGATCCACGATTCCCGACCCGTCGCAACCGGGGATGATGGGGAGCGGATACCGCACCCCGGGGACCCCCCTCCGCACCCAGAGATCGAGGTGGTTCAGGGCGGCGGCGCGAATCCGCACCCGGACTTCCCCCGGGGCCGGCTCGGGATCGGGGCGCTCCCCGATGGTAAGGGCATCGAGACCGCCGTGCTCATGAACAACCACCGCGCGCATGGAAAGCTCCTCGCTGAGTCTATTGGGAATAGCCGGGTTGCCGGGCGCATCCGGCGGCTGGGGCCACCGTGATTGTGCCAGACCCGGCCGGCGATGACCACGCGGCGGGGGGGCGCCCTTCCGGGGTCCCGAGGGTCGAGGCAAGGATGGATTGACTCCATCCGACAAAAAGCGTAGAATTTCATCCCCGGAGACCCCACATTCAATGTCGCCACCCGCAGAGATCAGCCTCGAGCTCCGGCCGGAAGCGCGCTTCGACGTGATCGACGTCGGCCAGCGTCTTGCTACCCACTTCGATGGGTTCTTCCAGCGCTACCGGAAAGCCGTGTACTGCTCCCATCACACCACTGCCGGATACCTGGAACAGAGCTTCTGCGCCCGGCTGAATCACGACCGGGAGTCCCTGGGCCAGTTCATCGGGACGTTCCAGAAGTTCTTCCCCCCGGGAGCCGAGTACCAGCACGATCAGCTCCACCTGCGAAGCGAGCTCTCCGAGGCCCAGCGCCGGGTGGAGCCGCGAAACGGCGACTCGCACCTGACCTTCATCGGGTCCGGGCTCCGGAGCTGCGTGACCTACCTCAACCGCTCCGACACCCCGGTCTACTTCATCGATCTCGACGGTGTGAACGGGCGCGCCCAGCGCCGCCGGCGGACCACGATCATCGGGTTCAACCGCGAGGAAACGGTGGGGCGGATCCGGATGGAGGTGCCGACCTCCGTCCACCCCATCGACTCGGTGAACCTGAAGGACCCCCGGTTCGGCCTCTACGAGGAGCTCTGCCACCTGGTCCGGAAGCTCGAGATCGGCCGGGGGCGGATCGACATCGCCCTGGCCCCCGGGGAGGGGAACGCCGCGCTCACCGTAAACGAGTACGAGACCCTCCTCATGCGGCACGACTTCGCCGAGGTGCTCAGGGACCCGCTCCGGTTCATGGCCGAGAAGGGGCGGAACATGCTCCTGGATCCGCGGGCCATTCCCGGGAAGACGCTGAACTACGCGAAGTACGACTTCGTCCAGGTGCTGAACGAGGTCATGGACGCCCTGGGGATCAGCGGATCGAGCCTGGAGCGCGCGGTGGACAAGTTCCTGGCCTTCCCGGTGGCTCGGATCATGCGGATGAAGCGGTCGGTGAGCCTGGTGGTGAGCGAAGCGGAAGGACGGGGCCCGGGGGCGATCGTGGAGGGCACCTACCAGAGCCCGATCCTCGTGCAGTGGCGAAACGCCCGGACCCAGAGGCGGCAGCTGGACGTCACCTTCACCCGGTTCCTCTAGCCCGACTCGCGCGTGGGTAATTCACTGAGGCGGCGGACCGGGCCCTACCTGGAAATCGCCCGCGCGCTCTGGAACAACCGCGACCGTCCCGGTTACGCCTGGCGGATCCTCACCGACGGCGTGTGCGACGGGTGCGCTCTGGGCACCAACGGGCTCCGCGACTGGACCATGAGCGAGGTGCACCTGTGCTGGGTGCGCCTGAACCTCCTCCGGCTGAACACCATGCCCGCCCTGGATACCTCGGTTCTGGGCGACGCGGCGCGCCTCGTCCGCCTGAAGGAGCGGGAACTCCGGGGCCTGGGGCGGATCCCCTTCCCCATGCTCCGCCGCCGCGGCGACAAGGGCTTCCGCCGGATCTCCTGGGACGAGGCGCTGGAGCTTTCGGCCGCGCGGTTGCGGGAGATCGATCCCCGTCGTCTGGCCTTCTACCTGGTCTCCCGCGGCACCGCCAACGAGACCTACTACGCGGCCCAGAAAGCGGCGCGGTTCCTGGGCACCAACCACGTGGACAACTCCGCCCGTATCTGCCACTCCCCCTCCACCACCGGGCTCAAGGAGTCGGTGGGGTTCGCGGCCACCACCTTGAGCTACCGGGACCTGATCGGCTCCGACCTGGTGGTGTTCCTGGGGAGCGACCCCGCCAACAACCAGCCGGTGATGATGAAGTACCTCCACCTGGCCCGGAAGCAGGGCACCCGGATCGCCATGGTGAACCCCTTCCGGGAGCCGGGCATGGAGCGGTACTGGGTCCCCTCCTCGGTGGACTCCGCGCTGGCCGGGACCACCATCGCCGACCGGCACTTCACGGTCCAGGTGGGAGGCGACATTGCGTTCCTGAACGGGGCGCTCAAGTACCTGATTGCCGAGGACGCGGTGGATCGCGGCTTCGTGGCCAACCACACCGCGGGGTGGGAGGAGCTGGAGCGCGCGCTGGGCGGCCAGAGCTTCGAGGAGCTGGAGCGCCACTCCGGGGCCTCGCGGGAGAGCATGCACGAGTTCGCCCGGCTCTACGCCGGCGCCCGCACCGCGATCTTCGTTTGGTCCATGGGCATCACCATGCACCGGCACGGGATCCAGAACGTCAAGGCCATCGCCAACCTCGCCCTGGCCCGGGGTATGGTGGGACGGCCCCGGACCGGGCTGATGCCGATTCGCGGGCACTCCGGGGTCCAGGGGGGGGCGGAAATGGGCTGCGTTCCCAACCAGTTCCCCGGCGGGGCCGCGGTGGGCGAGGACGGGGCGAGGGCGCTGGCGGCGACCTGGGGATTCCCGATCCCGGCGTGGCGGGGCCGCTTCGTGGCCGAGATGGTGGACGCGGCGGCCGAGGGGGAGCTGGACGCGCTCTACTGCGTGGGGAGCAACCTGTTCGGGGTCCTCCCCGACCCGGATTACGTGCGCGGGGCGCTGGGCCGGATCCCCCTCCGGGTGCACCACGACATCGTCATGAACCCGCAGATGCTGGTGGAGCCGGCGGACACCGTGCTGGTGCTTCCGGCGACCACGCGCTACGAGATGGCGGGGGGAAATACCGAGACGTCGACCGAGCGGCGGGTGATCTACAACCCCGAGATACCCGGCCCCCGGGTGGCGGAGGCGCGGGATGAATGGCGGGTGCTGGTGGAGCTGGCCCGCCGGGTCAAGCCCGAGGCGGCGGCACACCTCGAGTTCGACTCCACCGCGGCCATCCGGGCGGAGATCGCCCGGGTGATCCCGACCTACGACGGCATCCAGCGCCTGTCGCGGAAGGGGGACCAGTTCCAGTGGGGCGGCGAGCGGCTCGGGGAAGGCGGACACTTCGGGCTTCCCGACGGCCGGGCCCGGTTCACGGTGGTGGAGCCGCCCCAGCGGGAGGTTCCCCCCGGACGGTTCCGCCTCACCACCCGCCGGGGAAAGCAGTTCAACAGCATGGTGTTCGCGGAGCGGGACATGCTGACCGGTAACGTCCGCGACGCGGTGGTGCTTGCGGCGGAGGACATGTCGCAGCTCGGGCTGGCCGACGGTGACCGGGTGACGGTGCGCTCGGACGCCGGGGAGGTTCGCGGACGGGCGCGAGCGGGGGCGCTTCATCCCGGGTCGGTGATGCTGCACTGGCCCGAGGCCAACGTGCTGATCCCCCGCGGGGTATCCGACCCGGTATGCGGGATCCCGGCCTATCGGGACGCGGTGGTGGAGATCGTGGGGGACGACGGCCGGAGGGGTTCCCGGTGACCGCGCCCGTCCGCCGAGGCGTTCGCTCGCACTCCGAGGCCTCGGTAACGGTGACGGTGGTCACGGTGGGCGGCACCGGCGCGCGACCCCAGGAGGACCAGGTGGCGGTCGAGGAGCCGATGGAGGTCCGGGTGGTCGTGCTTGGTCCGCACGGGGTGGAGCGCCGCCACGCGGTGGCGGTCACCATGCGCACCCCCGGGGACGATGAGGAGCTGGCGGCGGGGTTTCTCCTCAGCGAGGGGGTGATCGCCGGACCCGCAGACCTCGAGCGGGTCGCCCCCTGCGGCGACGGGAACGGGGCGGGAAGGAACGTGGTGAACGCGCACCTCGCGCCCGGCGTGGAGTTCGACGCGGCCCGCTTCACCCGGAACGTCTACACCACCTCGAGCTGCGGGATCTGCGGGAAGGCGTCGCTGGAACTCATCCGCGCGGTCTGCCCGTCCCCCCTCGCCGGCGGGTTCCGGGTCGCCGCCGGGGTCCTCCACACGCTGCCGGAGCGGTGCCGGGAGGCCCAGGGGGCGTTCGATCGCACCGGGGGGCTCCATGCCGCCGCCCTCTTCGACGCCTCGGGCGAGCTGCTCCTGGCTCGGGAGGACGTGGGCCGTCACAACGCCTTCGACAAGATGGTGGGGACGTTGCTCCTGGCCGGGGAGCTTCCGGCGTCCGAGCGCGTAGTCCTGGTGAGCGGGCGGGCCAGCTTCGAGCTGGTGCAGAAGGGGTTGATCGCGGGCATCCCGGTGCTGGCGGCGGTGGGCGCCCCGACCAGCCTGGCGGTGGAGACCGCGCGGGAGTTCGGGATGACCCTGGTGGGCTTTCTCCGTGACGGAAGGTTCAACGTGTACTCCGGCGTAGAGCGGATCGACGCGGGCTAGACGAAGCTCCGGAGAGGCGGGCGCGAGCCGGGCCGGCCGGGCTGCTATACTCGCCGGAGTACCCAACTCCAGCGAACGGAGCCACCATGCGTCTCACCGGAAACCTGCGCCCCGCCCTGGCCGGAGGCGCGGCGTTCCTCCTGATCGCTCTTCTCGGACCGGAGGTCTCCATGGCCGTCCCGACGAACCACGAGCCGGTGGAACTCGTCGTCTACTCCGACTACGTCTGACCATGGTGCTACCTCGGCACGGTCCGTGTTGAGAAACTCATCCGCGAGTACGACGTACGGGTTCGTTACGTCCACTTCCCCCTCCATCCCGATACGCCGATGAAGGGGCAGTCCCTGACGGATCTCTTCGGCGGCGGTCCGGACGCCGAAGCGCGGATCCGCGCCGGCCAGAAACGGCTGCGCGGCCTCGCCGCCCAGGAAGGGCTCCCCATGTCCGAGCGGACCATGACCTACAACAGCCGCCTGGCCCAGGAGGTCGGCAAGTGGGCCGAATCCCAGGGGAGGGGGCCCGAGTTCAATCGCGCGGCCTTCCACGCCTACTTCGTGGACGGGAAGAACATCGCCGAAGAGGACGTCCTGGCCGGGCTGGCCGGGTCGGTGGGTCTGGACCCAGCCGAGGCCAGGGAGGTCATCGAGAAGCGCACCTTCCAGAAGGCGATCGACCGGGACTGGGCGGAGTCGGTGGCCGCCGGGGTTACCGGCATCCCCACCTACACCGCCGGCGGGCGGGTGGTGGTGGGCGCCCAACCCTATGCCGTTCTCGAGACCCTGGTTCGCGAGGCGGGGGCCGCCCCGCGCGATACCGAAGGGGACCCGACGCCGGAGAAGCAGTCCGGGCCGTGATGACCGGGCAGGCTCTGCCGGCGGCGGCTCCTCGAGCCTCCGTTGGATGACCGGGAGCTCGGCCTATCCCTTCGTGGGTACCCCCGCCATCCTGCAAGCGACGGCTTGTCAAACCTCCCGCTGTGATCTTGTTCCGGGTCACTGATCCAGCGGCTTGTCAAACCTCCCGCTGTGATCTTGTTCCGGGTCACTGATCCAGCGGCTTGTCAAATCTCCCGCCATGAGCTTGTTCCGGGTCACTGATCCAGCGGATTGCTAAACCTCCCGCCGTGATCTTGTTCCGGGTCATTGACCCGGCGCCCAAGCCGTTCCTACGGTTAGTTGTTTCTTCCGGTCCAGATCGCTCCCCCAGGCTAGTTGTTGAAGAGTGCTGGTCATTGAAGAACCCCGGTTCTTGAAGAATCCAGGGTCTTGAAGAATCCCGGGTCTTGGAGAATCCCGGGTCTTGAAGAAAGCCGGTCGCCGAATTTCCGTGACTCAATTCAGGGTCGTGCGTCTGTTCATCGGCAGCTGCTTCAGCGCGCTTGGCGGGTTACGGGCACTCCCTCCAAGCCGGGCCCGCGGATTGACCGCGGGCCAGACCGTCGACGCTTCATGGAGGAGACAACCATGCGTGTCCCGAGCCCGTTCGCCCGCTACTTCCTGCCTCTCTTCGCGATTCTCCTGCTCCAGACCCTCCCGATCCCCGTGTCCCGAGCTCAGAACGCCCCCACTCCCACCCTCGCAACCGCAGCCACCGGCGACTACATCCTGATCGGCTGGAACGACCTGGGGATGCACTGCGCCAACGCGCGGTTCCAGGACCTCACGGTTCTACCCCCCTACAACACTCTCTGGGCAACGGTGATCCGCCGAGGGGACCCGGCTCGCCTCCCCGAGGTCGTGACCTCGGACATCACCGTGAGCTACCGGTTCCAGGACAACACCTACTCGGTGGGCAAGACCGACTTCTGGACCTACGCCTCCCAGATCTTCGGGACGACCATCCCTCCGAACATCGGGCTCACCGGACGGGGTCTCACCGGCACCATGGACGCCGCCCCCGATCATTTCCATGCCGAGGGGATTCCGCTCACCGAATACACCGACAGCGATCTGGTGAACAAGCAGCCCTTCCAGCTCGCGGAGCTCGAGGCCCGGGACGCCTCCCAGGCGCTCCTGGCGTCTACGGAGATCGTGGCCCCGATCTCCACCGAAATGATGTGCTCCAACTGCCACCATCCGCGGACCGGAGAAACCGTCGAGCACTCGATCCTCCGGCTTCACGACGAGGAGAATGGGACCCATCTGGCCACCAGCACCCCGGTCCTCTGCGCAAGCTGCCACGCCAGCAACGCCCTGGGGGCGCCGGGAACCCCGGGCCTCCCCAGCCTGTCCGAGGCCATGCACGACCAGCACGCCGAGGAGACCAACAACTGCTACCAGTGTCATCCCGGGCCGAACACCCAGTGCCTGCGCGGAACCATGGCCACCGACTTCCACCTGGTCTGCCAGAACTGCCACGGGTCGGTGCGGGACGTGGCGGAATCGATCAAGGACGGCCGCCGGCCGTGGCTCGACGAGCCCCGGTGCGAGACCTGCCACGGCTCCACCTACGCCGAGGCCGCCAACACCCTCTACCGGAATTCCAACAACGGCCACGGAAACCTGTACTGTCCCACCTGCCACAACAGCCCCCACGCCATCCTCCCTTCACGGGAGGAGCGGGACAACCGGCAGACCGTGGCGCTGCAGGGGGCGACCGGCACCCTGCGTCGCTGCGACGTGTGCCACGGCTACACCCCGACCGGAGCCGGACCCCACGGGTTCGTGGTAACCGGGGTGGGCGATCAGCTTCCCGGGAATGGGGTGACCGCGCGAGTCATGCCCTCCCCGAACCCCTTCGGGGCCCGGACGGAGATCAGCTACGAGGTCCTGGGCAACGACCCGATCCACCTGGCCGTCTACGACGCCAATGGGCGGGAGGTGCGCGTCCTCACCCGGAGCGCCCAGACCCCCGGCCACCACACCCTGGTGTGGGACGGTCGCGACGAGGGAGGCCGGGCGATGCCGGCCGGGATCTACTTCTGCAGGATCCAGACCGAGGGGCGGTCCGCGGCGGTCCGGCTGGTCAAGGTGGGAACCTGACCGGTCGCGGTTCGATCCAAGCCTGATCGGCGGTCCGGCCGTCCCCCCGGCCGGGCCGCCCGATCCGGCTCCCGCCTCGACGGACCCCGGGAGACCCGCCCCGGTCCTCGTACCAGGCGCTCGCCCCGGTAGACCCAGAGCGGTCCGGCCCCGGGAGCGCACCCGAACTCCCAGAGGAGGGCATGGGGCGCGCGGCCGCTGACCCTCAACGTGCCCGCGTGGATCGCGTGGTGATGATGGGCATGGCACAGAGTGACCCGGTTCGAGGGAGTGTTCGACCCACCCTGGGAGCGGAACCGGATGTGGTGGGATTCCAGGCCGCTCCGGCTGCTGCATCCGGGAGCCTGGCACCGGTAGCCGTCCCGCTCCAATATCCGCCGTTCGGTGGGGGTGCGGTCGGGATCCTGGCGCTCCCACTCATTCATCGCCACCCGCGCGACCAGAACGGCCACCGCCCACTCGGGCCAGGCCCCGGTCACCCGACGGACCGCCCGGCAGGCTCGTCCCCATCGCTCGCGGATCTCCGGTCGCGCCCAGATCACCACCCGGTGGTGGCGCCCCGGGGTGGACAACGTTTTCCGGTATCGGACTTCGGGGTCGTCGTCCGAGACGGTCCGGCATATCGAGAGGATCACCATGTCGAGCATCGTTTCGAGCCGGTCCATCACCGCCGGGTTCTCGGCGGGGTCCTTGGAGGCACCGGGGGGATCCAGGAGACCACGCTGCTCCAGTTCCCGATCCAGCTTGCCGGGACCCCATCCCGCCTTGAAGAGTCGCTTCCGCAGGGCCGCCTCCACCGCGGGATCCGGGAGCAGCTCCGGCGGCCCGAAGGGTCCCGCGGTCAGGACCTCGTTGAGTCGGCGAAGGAACTGCATTTCGCGCCGGAGCTGACGGCAGGTCACCGACCGGGCCCGCCGGATCCAGCCCGTCCCGGTCGACGCCGACTGCAACTTCCAGTTGACGACATGGCTCAGGCCGATGTCGCCGCGGATGTAGGCGTCGGCGATCGTGTGGTCGAACTGGAACTGGCATCCCGCCCAGTAGTGTTCGAGCGCGGCACGCTCGGAAAGACCGAGCAACCGGGACGCGAGGGCGTCCGTGGTGTCGAGCCCGAAGAGCGCGCCGGCGTGCAGCACGTCCAGGTGGTAGAGGAGCCTCGTCCGGGCCACGAAGAGGGGCCGCCCCAGAGCCTCCAATTCCAGGTAGCGAGCGAGAAGCGCCCGGGCCTCGGTCACCGGGGGGTCATCCGGCCGGGCGGCCGCCAACCGCTCCGCCTTCCCAAGCACCCGCCGGAAGCTAGAGAAGGCGTGGGCGGCGCGCTTGTAGTCGTAGCGGTGCCGGGAAGGATCCCAGGCGCCCGGACCCCCGTTCATCCGACGCCGCACCCCTGGAGCCTCCAGCCCCCGGAGCACGCGCCACCGCCTCGCGGAGACGAACGGACGATCCGCCCAGGGCAACCGCCCGCCGGGAGCCCAGCCCGGCGTGGCCGGCGGCTCATCCCCTACGCGGGTCATCGGCGTTTCATGGCCGTGCGTGTCATCGACGGGCGCGGCCGCGCCCACTCCCCCACTCCCAGGAGCCTCGTTCTCCCCGGGAGGATCGCCGACCCCACCCACGAGCCAGGGCGCCGAAGTCTCCGCTTCGGCCAGCATCGCATCCAGGCAGGCATCGGCGGGCGCATCCCACCCGAGCAACCGCCGACCCGTCTCGAGCGCGTGCTCGAAGGCGAGGCCGGAGGTTTGAGGGGCCAGGAACGTGATCCGTTCCCGCTCCGGCTCTTCGAGATCCTGGTCGGTGAACCGGACCGGCGGCGGTTCCGGCGATGTCTTCGAATGTCCAACTTCGCCCGCCGTCGCAGTTCCGCTCCCCGTCGCTTCGCTGCTCCTCGTCCCCTCTCCGCTTCCCGCCACCTCTCCGTTACCCGTCACCCCCCCGGTCGGGCCTGTCTCTCCGCTTCCCCTCTCCTCTTCGCCTCCAGTCAGTTCTCCACTTTCCCCGCCATCCCCCTCCAGGCCGGACCGCGCTGCCTTCACCAACTCCCGAAGCTCGCGCACCGGCACGCCCTGGGCCCGGGCAAGCCAAGCAGGGGCCGTGGCCCCGGTCAGGACGGTGCGCAACGCCAGGATGCGGCTCACGTCCACCCGGCCGGCAAGAAACGCCGTTCTCGCTGAAGGGACACGTGAGAGAACATCCCAGAGCGCCACGTGGCGACGCGCGGTGCGGGGATGGAGCTGCAACACCTCGAGGCAGAAGTCGGCAAACCGAACGTGGCCGAGCCTCCGGTAGCGCTCCTCCGCGCGGAGACCGGCAAGGGTCTGGGCCAGCCGAAGGGTTAGCTCGCGCTCCACCACCTGCGCGGCACGGGTGCCGTGCACCATCCGCCACACCAGCCGGCGGCACTTGAAGCGGTAGCGCTCGGCCGGATCGCGCGGTCGGATGGGGATGTAGGGCTGGCTCGCCATGATCCTGGATCTCCCAAGTCGGCCGGTGGAAGCCTCTTGGGGTGATACTACTCGTATGGCTGGTAATCGTCAAGAGGAAGTTCACCGGAACTGAACTTTTTCCTGGGGAACGGGGATATCGGTGTCGGCTGCCACCCCGCTTGTTGCGGTCGCGCGGCCCCCGCCGGCGCGGCGTCCGCACCGCACCCTCCCCCACGACCGCTCAACACGCACCCGCGGAGCCGTCACCGACCTCTCGACACCTAGGCGCGGCGCGGCCCCCGCCCCCTCAACGCGCGCGGGCGGAGCCTCGAAAGACCCCGCCCGCGCCAAACTCATTCGACCGGCAATCGCCCTGCGGCGGTCTCCGCGTCTACTCGTACCGCGCCTTGAGCTGTCCCCAGGTCGTCGCTTCCGTGGGCACCGTGCAACCACCGACGATGTTCAGGGTGATGCCGGTCGCGTCACCCCATCCCCCACGGGTCCGCCCACAGGTGCAGGTACCGGGGTCGAGCAGGCAGGGGTAGTCGGCCGGGAAAGGAAAATAGTCGGTGGATGCGATTCCAGCGGCGTTCCCGATGGCGAACTCCACGCAGTCGTCGTATCCGTCGATGGATGCCTGCACGTTGATGTTGGTCACGGAACCGGTGATGGTCCCGCCCTGGTACTGGAACGTGGTGATGTCGGTGTAGCTCTCGATGGTGGCGGTGTAGACCGCGTCGCCTCCGTCCCAGGCCTCACCGGTTCCGTTCAGGGTGATGGTCCCTCCGCAGTAGCCGGTCTGGTAGATGACCTGCCCGTCGCCGTTTCCGTTCACGGTATTCAGGATCATGACCGGGGCGACGCAGATCGCCGGGCACGAGACCTCCCACTGGGTCGCCAGCGTGGTTCCGTCCCAGGAAGCGCCGTGCTGGGTGTTGCCGATCTGGCCGCCGGTTCCGGTCGCCGGCCAGGACTCGCTGGCGTGGCCGAGGAGGATGGTCCCTCCGGGCAGGTCGATGCTCTTGTAGGTTCCGGGAACGGGCGGGCCCGCCGCGGCCGAGGCCACGGCGAGGACGAGAAGGAACACGCCCGCCACGAGGATGAACGGGATGCGGTTGCCAGGGTTCATAGTACTGCCTCCGGGAATAGGTCGGCACAAGGCCGTCGGGCCCGCGAGAGAATCGGGCGGTAGCGGCGCTAGGATTTAGGACGTCCGAGGGAGATCGCCCCCCGAAGTCGAAGGGGGAAATTCGACGTATCAAGCCTCCCACCAGGAGGGACCCGGCGCAAGTCTTCAATATGGATGTATGGATTTCCTGCGGCCGACAGCCGATAGGATTGCAAACCCTACCGAACCGCTCGGCAATCACATCGACCAGGTGAGCGTGGGCATCGGGCCACGGCCGGGAAGATCCCGCCCCCCCAGGCTCGCCCACCCCGGCTCGGGCGCTTATTGCCCCACTCCGTCCCTACCCCAGGTTCACCCACACCGACTTGGGGCGGGTGTAGGCGCGGATGCCGTCCTCTCCCAGCTCCCGGCCGAAACCGGACTGCCGGGTGCCGCCGAAGGGAACCGCGGAGTTGTACAGGCCGTAGGTGTTGACCCAGACCGTTCCCGCCTTGAGCGCGGCGGCGACCCGGTGGGCCTTGGACACGTCCCGGGTCCACACCCCGGCGGCGAGACCGTAGGAACTGTCGTTGGCCTGGGCCACCAGGTCCTCCACGTCGCGGAAGCGGATCACCGAGAGCACCGGGCCGAAGATCTCCTCCCGGGCCAGGGTCATCCGGTTGGTGACCCCGGTGAACACCGTGGGCTCGTAGAAGTAGCCCTTGCCGTTCCCCACCCGGGCCCGCTCGCCGCCGATCAGGACCTCAGCCCCCTCCTCGCGCCCGACGGCCACGTAGTGCTCCACCCGGGCGAGCTGGGCGGCGGAGACCAGGGGGCCGATCTTGGTGGCCGGGTCCAGGGGATCGCCGGGCCGGGAACGCTGGGCCCGCTTCACCAGGAGCGCGACGAACTCGTCCGCCGCCGATTCCTCCACGAAAAGGCGGCTCCCCGCGGTGCAGGTCTCCCCCTTGTTGTAGAAAATCCCGAGCACCGCCCCCTTGGCCGCGGCGTCGAGGTCGGCGTCGGCGAAGACCACGTTGGGGGATTTCCCGCCGAGCTCCAGGGAAACCGGCTTCGGGGCCTCGGCGGCGGCGCGCATCACCGCCCGGCCAACTTCGGTGGAGCCGGTGAAGGCGACGCGGTCCACCCCACCATGCCGGACCAGGGCCTCCCCGGCGGTGGGACCGAAACCGGGGACGATGTTCACCACTCCGGCGGGGAGACCGGCCTCGGTCAGAAGCTCCCCCAGACGGAGGGCGCTCAACGGGGTCTGCTCCGCCGGCTTCAGCACCACGGTGTTTCCCGCGGCCAGGGCCGGAGCCAGCTTCCAGGCGGCCATGAGGAGGGGGAAGTTCCAGGGGATGATCTGGCCCACCACGCCGTAGGGTTCCACCCGGGTGTAGTTCAGCATGTCGGGGCGGACGGGAATGGTGGCGCCGTGGAGTTTTGTAGCCCATCCGGAATAATACTCGAAGGTATCGGCGGCCATGGGCACGTCCACCTTCGAGGCCTCGAAGATGACCTTCCCCTGGTCCAGGGACTCCAGCTCGGCCAGCTCGTCCCGGTGAGCGAGGATGATCTCCCCGATCCGGCGGAGGATCCGAGCCCGGCCCGCCGCGGGGAGGTCCGACCACGAACCCTCGAACGCGGCGCGGGCCGCGGCCACCGCCCGGTCCACATCGGCGGCGTCGGCCTCGGCCACCGTGGTGAGCACCTCCTCGGTGGCCGGGTTCACGGTCTCGAATTGTTTCCCCGAGACCGCCTCGACCCATTCCCCCCCGATGAAGAGTTTCCCCGGCTTGATTTCGGCGTGCTGAACGTCGGGCATGGCGCCTCCGTGATGTTCGAACGATCGCCTCGGCCCGCGCGATGCGGCGGAGACCGGGCGCGGACTACAGGTCGGTGTACTTGGGCCCGCCGCCCCCTTCGGGGGGGACCCAGGTGATGATCTGGTAGGGATCCATGATGTCGCAGGTCTTGCAGTGCACGCAGTTCGAGGCATTGATCTGAAGCTTCTTCCCCGAGGGCGCCTCCCCCTCCACCATCTCGTAGACCGAGGCCGGGCAGAAATGCTGGCAAGGATTCCCGTACTCCTCCACGCAGCGCCCGGCGCAGATGTCGGTGTCGTTCACCACCAAATGCGAAGGCTGATCCTCCTCGTGGGTGGCCCCCGACTTGTAGACGTCGGTCAGCTTGTCGAAGGTGAGCTTGCCGTCGAACTTGAGCCGCTCGGGGGGGCGGCCGTCGATCTGGGAGAGCTTCCGCATGTGGGTATGGTCCCGGGCCACGCCGGTGCGGTCGCCCAGCCCCTTCCCGCCGGTGATCATGAGGAGCCCGGCGTTCACGATCCCCGCCCAGCGCCCGCCGGAGAACCCCTGGTGGAAATTCCGCACCCCGTAGAGTTCGTCCCGGGCCGGGCTTCGGGCGAAGATCTGGTCGTAGAGGGCGAGCGACGTCTCGGAGTAGTCCCCGGCTTTCAGGGCCTCGAACGTTGTCCGGGCGGCCATCATCCCGCTCTCGATGGCCAGATGGATCCCCTTCAGCCGCTCCGCGTTCAGGAACGCGCCGGCATCGCCAACGATCAGCGCGCCGGGGAGCACCCGCTTGGGCATGGAGAACCAGCCCCCCAGGGGCACGGTCTTGGCTCCGTAGGCCAGCATCTCCCCCCCTCGAGGATCGATCGAACGAAGGGGTGCGCCTTGTAGCGCTGAAACTCGTGGTGGGGATCGGTGGTCGGGTTCCGGTAGTCGAGGCCGACCACGAAGCCCACCGATACCTTGTTGTCGGCCATGCCGTAGATCCAGCCGCCGCCGTAGGTGGAGGCGTCGAGCGGATGGCCCAGGGTGTGGTAGACGGCGCCGGGGGCGATCCGCCCCTCGGGGACCTGCCAGACCTCTTTCACCCCGGTGCCGTAGGTCTGGGGATTGACCCCGGCCAGACCCCGGTCCAGGGTGAGCTGCTTCACCAGGTTCCCCCGCGTGCCCTCGCCGAACACGGTGACCTTGGCCTTGATGTCCACGCCGGGCTCGAAGTTGCTCTTCCGGTTTCCGTGCTTGTCGATCCCCTTGTCCCCGGTCCGCACCCCGACGATCTGCGGTCCGTCGGTGAGCACCGCGACCGCGGGAAAGCCGGGGAACACGTCCACCCCGCGCTTCTCCGCCTCTTCCCCCAGCCATCGGGCCAGGCGATAGAGCGAGACCACGAAGTTGCCGTGGTTCTGGAGGGGGGGCGGGGTGAGCGGGGCCTTGAGCGAACCGCCGGCGGTAAGGTAGTGCATGGAGTCGTCGGTCACCGGGGACTCCACCGGGCAATCCCGATCCCGCCAGTCGGGGATGAGGGCATCGAGGCCGCGAGGGTCCATGACCGCGCCCGAGAGCATGTGGGCGCCGATCTCCGCCGATTTCTCGATCACCGCGATGGCCGGCTCGAGCTTTCGCCCCTCGCCGCTCTTCTCCACCTGTTCGTTGTGGGCGGCCACCAGATCCGCGAGGTGAATGGCCCCGGCCAGTCCCGACGGCCCCGCTCCCACGAACACCACGTCCAGTTCCAGCTCGTCCCGTTGGATCTCCTCGTTCATGACACATCCTCCCCGGTTGAGGGCATCATCATACCGGCGGGATCCGGAATGCCGCAACGCGGCCGGCCGCGGATCGCGGGATCGGGCCCGGTTGTGCCCACGGGAGCGGCGGGTCGGGGCGACGGGGAGGGTTCGCGGGGACGATCGGGGGGCCGGGACTCCGGCCGGGCTAGTCGGAGGACCGGCCGGCCGACGGGTCGTCGCGCTCCGCCTCGTTCAGGGCGATGTGGCGGACCAGGTCGGTGATGGTGGAGTTCAGCCGGTTCACCCGCAGGTGGAGGATCAGGATGAAGATGATGCTGATGATTATCCAGAGATACAGGATGAGGTCGGTGCCACGCCCCACCCCCATCCAGTGGGCGAGGGTCATGGTCCGGTCCGGGAACCAGACCAGGTAGGTCCCGAGGAGGACGATCACCGACATGGCCAGCTTGAGAAGCCGGGTCGAGGACTGCTGGAGATTCGCGTAGAGGAGCGCGAACATGAGTCCCAGGGTGAGGAGAACCTTGATTACCATCGCACCACCCAGTTGGAGAAGAGCTCGCCCAGGATCCGGACCGCGTTGGACAGGCGCTGGCCCTTGCCGAGGGAATACTCGGTATAGCGAATGTGGACCGGCACCTCGACGTACTGAAGCTTCAACCGGCCGATCTGCTCGATGAATTCCGAGGCGTGGGCCATCCCGTTCTGGGTGATCTTGAACCGGCCCGCGGTCTCGGCGGTCATGAACCGGAGGCCGTTGTGGGCGTCGGTGAGCTTCACCCCCGCGGTGAGGTTGGTGAAGAGGACCGCGCCCCTCAGTACCAGCCGGCGGGCGGGCGGCATGTCGGTGGTCGAACCCAGGAACCGGCTTCCCAGGACGATGTCCACCCCGCGGTCCTTGAGCACCCCCAACATGCGGGGAAGGTCTTTCACGTCGTGCTGCCCGTCGGCGTCGAAGGTGACGACGTAGCCGGCACCCCGGCGGAGCGCGTAGCGGATCCCGGTCTGGAGCGCCGCCCCCTGGCCGAGGTTGATGGGGTGGCGGACCACGTGGACCCCGGTCTCGCGGGCGCACTCATAGGTGGCGTCGCGGGAGCCGTCATCAACCACCACCACGTTGGGAAAGCGGGGAAGGAGTTCGCGGATGGTCTTGGCGATGACCGAGGCCTCGTTGTAGGCGGCCATCACCACCCACACCGCCATGGCCTCGCCCGTCACCGGTTTGAAATCGTGCGCTGTGGTCACCCAAGCTCCCGGGAAGCCGTCCAACTCGTAGCCGGGGAGGCGCCCGCCTCCGTTCACCCGGTTTTCGGACGGTTGGCGCCGAACTTTCGACCGTCGCGGACAGGAACCGGGAGATCAGCTTACCACAGTGCCGCGGGAGGCCCGGACCGCCGCCCGCGCCACCAGGGCTTCCAACCCCTGCTCGGGGAGCCCGAAACGCGGGAAATCCGAGGGAAAGCGCTCGAACCGGCTCTGGCGGAGCCCCTTCAGATTGGAGCTCGATACCGGGAGCCGGAGACCGGGGATCCGCTCGACCAGGGACACCGCCCAGAGGACCGGCAGGGACGGGACCGGGAGGAACCGGCAGCGGAAACCGTAGTGGCGCCGGATCGACTCCATCACCTCGCGGAGGGTATAGGAGGTCGGTTCCTGGGCATGGAGCGTCTCGCCCCGGAAACCATCCCCGTCCCCGGCCGCCAACCGGGAGAGGATCGCGGCCAGGGTGTCCACGCCCAGGACGTGGACCCGCGACCGGCCGCCGTCTAAGAGCGGCACCACCGGGGGTCCGGCCAGGGCGTCACGCATCTTCGCGAACATGCCTCCGTTCCCCACCACCACGCCGAGCCGGAGCGCAACCCCTCCCGCTTCCCGGAAGGGCTTCTCCAGATCGTACTTGGAGCGACCGTAGGCGGAGAGGGCGTCGGGCTTGGCGGAGAGGGTGCTGAGGAAAACCTGGAGCGGGTTTCCCCGGTCGCGGGTCTCGGCCAGCCAGCGCCGGGCGCCCTCCACGTTGATCCGGTACTCATTTTCGCCGGTGTGGACTGCGGCGTGCACCACCGCATGCACCGGTTCCTCGGCGAGGAGAGGCTCCAGGGAGTCGCCGAGGGCGGCCCGCGCCACCCGCGCGTAGCCTTCCACCGGCGTTCCCGCGCGCGACACCCCGATCACCCGGAACCCGTCGGCGGCCAGGCGGCGGGCGGCGGCGCGGGCGATAAACCCGCCGGCCCCGGTCACGAGCACGGTCTTCATGCGCCCTCCTCGAGTTCGCGGGCCACCCCGGCAGCGATCCGCATGGCGTTGGCCATCATGGCGAAGGACATGTTCTTGGCCGGAAGATCGGTGAACGAAGCCGAGTCTCCCACGAAGACTTCGCGGGTCCCGGCCAGGCGTCCTGCCGGGTCGCACTGGTAGCGCTCCGGCGCAACCTGCATGGGGAGCGTGGACGCGTAGTGGATGGCGTGCCCCATGGGCACGCGAACGATGAGCGGGAGGACGGTGTAGGCCCCGGCCCGGCGGAGATGGGCGAGAAACTGGGTCAGACCACCGAGGTCGATGGTGTTGGGATGGCCCTGGATGCGCAATCCCCCGTCGGCGCGGAGGGAGATCCGAGAGGGCTTGTGGGCCCGGCCGGGGAAGAAGAGCTGCAGGACGATCATGGCGGGAAGGAGCATCCGCATGAGACCCAGGTTGTCCCGCCCGGCAAGGGGCAGGCTCTCGAAGAACTCGGCCCGCGCCGGGGAGGTGATCTCCATGATGCTCCCCTGGACCGTGCATCCATAGGATGCGGACTTCCAGACCAGGTTGAGCTGGACGAGGCCGAAGGCGTGGACGTCCAGGGCCCGACCCAGACTTCCCGGAAGCACCAGGGGAACCTGGAGGGCGGGGTTCTCGAGAAGAGTCAGCTCGGTCTCCGTGTCCTCGAACGAGCGAAGGACGATGCGGGTGGTATTGACCGCTCCGGCGGCGAGCAGGAGCTTTCGGGCGGAGAAGACCGCCCCGGTGTCGTCGCGGAGGTCCCGTCCGCACACCTCCACCCCCTCACCGGTCTCCCGCCAGGACTCCACCAGGATATCGCTCCGGTACTCCACCCGGCCGGCGGCGATCAGCTTGTCCAGGGTGAGGCGCGGGGAATAGATGGCGGGGGTGTCCTGCCAGAACTCGAGGTTCGAGTAGTCGATCGCGGGCCGGCCGTCCATGGGCTCGCCGAGCGCGGCCACCCGCGCGCGTCCCAGGAAGAAGCGATCCCGGTGAAACGCCTCGCGGCGCCGGCGATAGCCGCGGTAGAGCTTCTCGATGTTATGGGAGAGGCGAAGCGGCGCGCGAAGATCGCGGGTGGAACCGAAGAAGGGGGTGAGGTCGTCCTCCTCTCCGCCGATCCCGATCTCCCGGGTGAGAGCGTCGAAGTAGGGGTCCAGGTCCCGGGCAGTGATGGGAAAACCCTGAAGGTCCTCGTCGACGAACCGATAGAGGCCCGCGCCCCAGGCGTTGGCCAGCCCCCCGGCGGCGAAGCTCTGGACGGTCCTGAAGTCGGTCTCCTCGATCGGCGAGAGCCACTCCGCGTCCCGGGTCACGTACGCCATGTTGGGGGTGGTGAGCTTGACCGGAACGTGGCGGTCGGTGAGGAGGTTGGAGAGCCCCTCGAGCTCGTCCCCGATCAGGAGCCGGTAGGTGTCGTGGCGGCGGCGGTGCAGGTAGAGGTTCTCCTCCACCCGCGGAATGCGCTCGACCTTGCGGTGGCCCACGTCGAGGATGAGCGGCTTCCGGCCGCGCTCGGCAAGTTCCAGGGCGGCGGCCACCCCGGCGGCCCCCGAGCCGACAACGATCACGTCATGCACCGGGCGATCCTCCCGCGCGGTCGGGGGCGGTCCGGTCAATCACGGCCGAGCTTCCCCTGGAGCATCAGCCCCTTGGCCAGCTTTCCCACCGAACGGAACCCTCCGGCGGCGAGCACGGCGAGCCCGCGAAGGAGGCTCGAGTGTTCATTCACGAAGTGCGATTGGGTTTCGGGCACGGTCTCGGCCACGGCCACCATGACCCGGAACTTCCGGCTGAGGAGGGGAAGCATCCGCCGGTACCGGCAGGCGATCTCCAGAGCCTCCAGGTCACCCACCCGATCCAGGGCGCGGCGGTACGTGGCCATGTCGGACGGCTCGGCGCACGCGTCGAGCCGGCGCGAGGCCCGGATGAAACGCTCCCGCACCGGTTCGGGGATCGCCCCGCCGAAAAGCGCGCGGTAGATCCGCTGCGCTTCGCGGGCCTCCCACTCAGGGGGCGGGGCTGCCGGTTCGGACATGCTGGCCACTCCACTCGCTTTCAGAATACAAGATGTTAGGGGGCAATATGTTACAAGCGCGGCAGGCCGGAGGCCAGAGAATTGTGCGCCGTTCTCCCGTTGCCCGCCCCCACGCCCTCTGGCAAGGTGGAGCGGCTTTCCGGCCCGGCGCCGGTGGAGGAGAGTGTGAAGATCTATCGAGCCCGATGGGTCCTGCCGATCGTAAGCCCCCCGATCGCGCACGGCGCGGTGGCGGTTTCCGGCGACCGGGTGACCGCGGTCGGCCCCGAGACCGCGGTGCTCGCCGCGTCCCCCCAGGCCGAGGTCCACGACCTCGGCCGCGCGATCCTCATGCCCGGCCTGGTGAACGCCCACACCCACCTCTCGCTGAGCGCCCTGATCGAACCGCGCGCGCGGGAGGGCGACTTCTTCGGCTGGCTTGGAAGCACCGCCCGGGCGGCGACGGAGATGAGCCCGGAAGCGGTCGTGGCCGGGGTGGAGGCGGGCCTGGCCGAGTGCCGGAGGCTGGGGACGGCGCTGGTCGGCGAGATCACGACCCGTGCGGAGGGGGTGGCGGCGCTGGCCGCCGATCCCTGGATCCTGGCCCGGGTGTACTTCGAGTTCCTGGGGGTGAGCGAGGAACGGGGGCGGACCCGGTTCGAGGCCTCGGTGGAGCGCGCCGGAGCCCTGCCGACGGACGGGGGTGTCCGCCCCGGCCTCTCCCCCCATGCCCCCTACTCGGTGTGGCCGCCGCTCTGGGCGGAGATGGCGGCGCTCTGCCGGGATCGGGGTTTGCGCTGGTCCAGCCACGTCGGAGAGCCCCCCGGTGAAGACCGGTTCCTCACCGAGGGCACCGGGCCGGTTCGCAAGTACCTGGAATCCCTTGGAGTATGGGACGGGAGGTTCCCGGTTCCCGGAGAGCCGGCGGCGGCGATGCTGGCCGCGGCGGGCGCGTTGGATGCGCGTGCCCTACTGGTCCACGGCGTCCATCTCACCGCCACCGACATCGGGAGCGTGGCGGACTCGGGGGCATTCCTCTGCCTCTGTCCCCGCTCCAACGAGTTCCTGGGCCTTCCCGCTCCCCCGGTGCGGACGATGTTCGAGCGGGGAGTTCGTTTGTGTCTGGGGACGGACAGCCGGGCGAGCAACCGGGATCTTGGCATCTGGGGGGAAATGCGCCGGGTGCGCGCGCTCTGGCCCCAGGCTCCCGCGGAGGCCATCGTGGGCATGGCCACGATGGGAGGCGCCCGCGCCCTGGGGTTCGAGGACCAGGCGGGGTCGCTGGCTCCGGGCAAACTCGCGAGAATGGTCGCCGTTCCGATGCCCGACGAGTCGTCGGCGGATCCTTACGACACTCCCGTCAACGAGGCGGTCGAGGGTGAATTGACGGTGGTCAGCGCCTGATCGGCGGAGTCCGCCGGGCCGGGCGGTGCCCGCCCGCTTTGGCTGCTTCGTGGGGATCGCGCGCGGCTCTTGAGTATGCACTCCCGCAACTCGTGGGTTCCGGTAGGCTGCACTCAAGTTCGGGCGGGTCGTATAAGCTATTGATATCAATGGGTTAGCGGGGTCGCGGGTTTTGGGCGAGTTGTCAGGAAGATGTGAATTCCGGCCGTCCAAGGCCGATTTCCGGTGTGCAGTTGTTGCTCGCAACCCCCCTGGGTTGTGGGAGTAATGCTGACAGGAGGAGCGGCCTCTTCTCATTTCGAGTGGGCACAAACGTTGACGGTGGGAGCCGTCAGGCTGCACGCCGCTCGGGGGGGTCTACAAGTCATTGCAGGCAACAGATTAGCGGCGCCGCGATTTCGTCCGATTTCAAGCGGGTACATGCGCGTCCCTCGATTTCGGGGCGTTTTCGGGTGGGCACGAAGGAAACGTTGACCCCTATCGCCTCGCCAGGTGACGCCTGCTCTTTTACACGCAGCACAGCGCGTGATGTGACAAACACTGACCGCTTGAGAGTCACGGTCCGACCAAGTACTGCCTTCGACACCACAGTGCTCGATCAGCTCCTGAACAAGAGCATGTCTTGATCAGCGCTGAAACTACTGCTGTTGCTGGATGCCGCAGATCCTGGGATCTTCTATTCTGAATGGCCCGTCCGATTCGTCGGCATACACGTTGTTTTGAACAGCAGTTCTCACCCCAATCTTGTAATCACTCCCCTCGGGTTGCAGAACCCTGAAGTACGCTGTACCCGAATTCTCCACCGTCGCAAGCACCCGTTCCTCGCCACTGCAGCCTCCCGTGAGAAAGATATCAACGAACGGAGCATCTGCACAGGCATCCCACCGCACCGTCATCACGTCACCCCGCGCATACGTAGAATCCGCCCCTCCGTTTGGCTCAAGGACTCGCTGCAAGGGAGAGTTAATCGTGAACGTCGCATCCGAGCTGTCCGCGTACCCCGTGCCGTCAGGGCCGAAGCTCTCGACTACTACGCGGTACTGCTCGCCGCATGGTTCGTGAACCGGAAACGAGTAGGAGCCAGTGTTCCCCACTACCCCAAGACAGTCCCTTAGACCACTGTCCGAGATAATCCAAATCCCAACGTCATCCACGCTGGCACATTCCCGAACATCCCATTCCACAATCACCGTGTCGCCCCAATCAACTTCCTCACCACCATTAGGTTGCAACACCTTTTGCACGGGCGTAAACAATATATCCATCCGCATAACCGTGGTATCACTAAGATCTCGATGAATGTTCCTAATCTCAACATGTGTGGGCGTTGATTGTGCGCTATAGAAATCATCTCCAAAGCGGTATGCATTAGAATTCGGATTTGTCCTACAATTGAACTCCATAGCTCCTTCATCACCACAAAACAAATCACCTTCACCTCCGGTGTACAGCGAATCCGCTTCGAGACTATCCACCCCACTTTCAGGATCCGCCACGCCTACAGACCACTTACCACTCGCAACCTCAAGGTCCCAAGCTAAGTCATAAAGTTGCCTAACCCCCGCGATAGTGTCAGGCAGTATGTGCCATATTGAAAGACCCTTTCCACCGTACTTTGAGTCGTAGGCTGTTTGTCCTTGATGATTCGCGATTATAAAATACTGGCTGCTTCCCGCGCACAACAGCTTCGCAATCCGCCGGTTGTTCGCAGGGGTTCCGTAGAGATCCGGTAAAGCAAAGTCGAATCTGTTACTGCTTACAACAATTGGGTCCGGCAACCATCGCTTTGTATTCCCGACCAGAAGCAGATTCATCGGAATGTATGGGACCAGCCCCTCTTCAGAACGGGGATTACCCTTAAAGCTCTTGTTCATAACCAGCATATATTGCCCCATATTAACTTTGTAGCTCCAGGGTTTACCCTTATAGGTGTCTGGGGGATGTATCATATAGTGCAATTTACCAGGTTCGCTACCTCCATCGCCCAGACCATGACCATATTCATGCATCATGGCAATTTCCAATGGATTCTTGCGGCCTTCGGCAAAGTTCATTGTCAACGTGCATCCCGTGGACATTGGCGGATATACTTCAGGATCCACGAGATTGCCAAGACCAAGAGTCCCGCCAGCGCATCCACCAACACACGTGAGATATACACAAGCGATGAAGTTAACAACGTGGTCCGCAGCAACCCAGTAGCCGGGCCATACGCTGTCAACTGCGGCAATTGCCTTGGCATTAGCCTCGGCGTAGCCATACGCTTCACTGCAATCCGGCACGCCAGTTACAAGCCAAGCGAGATTTGCGCTTGGCTCTGGTCTGTGTACTACAAATGATCGCACTGCCTGTTGCCCGCCGGACATCGTCTCTAGAAAATCACGGATATCCAGCGAAACAGAATCAGCCCATGCGGGTAAGGTCAAACTATCCGGATCTATCGTGACAAACAGGATCGCAATTACCATCGTATCGCCGTCGACGGTCAGCGGCGCCATGAAGGCGGTAGGGTCCTCCACCGGGCACCCATAGTCATCCTTTGCCCAAATCGCCGGCGGAAGAATACAGATTGCCAGGAGAATGAATATCGTAGTGACGACCGCCCGTTGGTTCATCTGCCGCTCCCGTATCGCAATTTGAGACTTCCCCACGTCGTCCTCTCGACCGGCGTTGACAAACACCCAATCCCGAAAGCGCCTATGAGACCACAACCATCGCTCTCCGCCGCGCGACAGGGGGAATCACTGCGGATCCCGTAGTCACCGTTCTCTGGATCGCAGAAGAGGGGATCAGCCGAAAGATTGTTGGTCCCGGTAGTGTCACAACCGATCCCGCAGTCCAGATCTCCATCCGGATGGCCAAATATATCATTACACCTGAACACGCAGTCCTGAAGGCTAACCGCTACGCCTATGCCAGAGTCACCTAACAGGTGGTTTACATTGAACGCGATCACATTCTTCTCAATAGTGCCAGCCCCGCCATAGATGCCGTTTACCTGAACGCCATAGCCAGTGTTGTGATTTCCGACAATGGTGTTGTTTATCACCTCGCGTCCTGGATTGCAAATACCAGCCCCGTACCAATCGCACCAGTTTCCAGCGATGAGGCTGTCCTTGATGTCATAACAACCATCGATTCCGCCCCCTGAGACATGGCATCCGTTTCGCAGAACTTCACAGTCGATCACGCTCCCGCGAGCGGTAGTTACGCCGCCGCCGAATACACCGGCATAATTGTCGGCAATCTTGCAGCCCCTTATCAGGAGCCCGAAGCCGAGGTCGCTGAAGACTCCACCACCCCCACCGTCGTCGTAGGTGCCGGCCTGATTGTGCTGGATTGCGCAGTCTTCAATGCGCCCTCCTGCGGGTGCGTGCCCATAATCAGTGGCAAATACTCCTCCCCCGTAGTGTTCAGCCCATCCGTTCTGGATAGTGAACCCCTCGATCACTCCACCTCCGTCCAGCACCACCACAGATCCGGTCCTATTGCCGTCCAGGATCGTCTCCTCTCTACCTGCCTCGCTCAAGATGACAAGCCACTTCCCACCGGTGTCCAGGTTGACGTAGTAGGTCCCTGGAGCGACGAGGATTGTGTCCCCGGCTGCCGCCGAATCGATTGCCGCCGGTATCGTGGGGACTGTTGACGGTACCCTAAGGACCCTAGCTGTGCTTGTCGAAGCAAAGAGGAGCCCAGCGACTAGGCCTGTTGAGGCCAGGAAGAAGGTACGTTTCATGGTTGCGTCTCCAACAGTCTGCGGATACTGGGACGGACTCTTTGCAAACACCCGTTTCGCGGAGTGGGTCGATTTCCCCCCACATCCGAGATCAGGGAGTGGGTTGAGGTACTGAAGGACATGCCGTCCGTGCCCGCGTCCAGTCCAGGTATCGGACCATGAGGGACCATCCTCGTGGGCACGGTGTGCAGGACCCGGCACATGAATAGCACGACTTGTCGGCCTGGCTGGTAATCCGTGCCGCTCACGGTAGGGTTTCTCATGGCCCACCACACGCATCGCTGTATTTCAAGGCAGGCGCTAGGGTCGAGGCGTCAGCCGCACTGACCTTACCGTCTCCGTCCATGTCCGCACATGGACTATAAACACCATCGGCGATAAATTCCCCAAACCATGCCGCATCTTCCGTTCCAACGCTCGCCCTACTTGAACCTTCAGGTGGGTTTTGGCACCAGAGTTGATCGGCCCGCTCTTGATTCAGATCGACGATGTCCGGACTTCGCACTCCACGGTAGGCCACGATGCTATCATTCACGCTGACAGCTACCATGTAGCCGAGTGTTGGATCGCTGACCTCATCCCAGCATCCACCTCCGTAGACGGCGAAGGTCGCGACTCCATTGCTTCCAGTGGTGTCCTCTAGTACCAGTTCACAGGTAGTGTCAGGCACGTCGCAAAAGGATAGGGTACTGACAAGCTCGGGAGGGAAGTGGAGCTTGACCGAGGCCCCAACGATCGGGTCACCGAGGGAGTCCTCAAGGACGATTTCGTAGGCAGCTGGTGATTGCTGCGGAGAAATGATGACCACGGGTATCGCGTAGTCGTAGCCACTTGCGGTCCCCAGCGTCCCGGTCAGGGTAGCGGCAGAGGCGACGGCTATCAGGACTGCGAGTACCGTGCTGGAAGATTTCTTCATTGGCATGGATCGCTCCCGCTTTGATTGCCGAATCCTACGGTGCCCCGTGCCTCAGGGAAGGGCAACTCGAGTTCCTTTGCTCTGCAGTCGCACACGCTGAAGCCTGGGGTGGGTACGAAGTCGCGCTTCGTGACTGCAAACACGTCATCGCTGTAGGCGTAGACATAGAACATCCCAAGCAAGGCCGCGACTCCGCCGTCGACGTCACCTGACACTGGATGTCTTTGGCATGAGGACGTTCGATCCCAAACGATAATGGTTCCTGAGCCGGAGTCTGGCCAAGCCACGCCCTCTGGTCCACCGGTAAACTCCATGTCTGCGCATAGACTCCATGAGAAGATATCAACCCCGGCCTGTGATGCTCCTGAGTATCTGATTCCGAAGGTGGCGGCTGATACGCCTGCGGATGAGTCGGCATCAAGCACGACGAGGTAAAGGTCGTACCCGGTTCCAAGGTTGCCATGGACGACGACGGTCGCCGATCCTTGGTTGCATGGAGGGGCGACGAAATCTTCGCATGAGCTCTTCGACGAATGCAGCTGCAAGTGGGCGGCGATCTTGGCGTTGTCGTTAGTGCCCGCTTGAGCCGCTACCCCCACAAGGCTCCAGACGAGCACGATCCAGATGAACCCCGTCTTGCGCATGTCTCAACCCCTTCACGATCCTGGGATCAGTACTACTTCGCGGACAAACACTTCCCCGCCCTCCGATTTGAGCCTGAGGAAGTAGATCCCGCCTGCCGCCCGCACGCCTGGGGCGGACAAGCCGTCCCAGGTAAAGAGCGCCGTTCCGGGACGAAGAGTCAACCGTGGCCACTCCCGGACCAGGCGCCCGGCAACCGAGTAGACCTCGATGTCGACCCGCCGCTCCCGGTCGCTCGTGATCCGCCACTGCGCCGAACCGACTGAGGGATTCGGGGATGCCTGGGAGACCGCGAACGGCAGTGTGGGCGCGATAACCGCCGCCTGGGATCCCGCGGACTGGGCACCCAGGTACAGAGAACTGCATGGGTCGTACCCATCCAGAGCGAACCCTACCGATCCGAGACCTTCCTCAGGCAGCAATTTCAGCCCCTTCTCACTGGAGGTGAGGGCCTCTACGTGTCCGTTGGGTGTGACCCCAACGATCCGGACCGTCCCCGGACCCGTCGCCCGAACGGTGAGTCTGCCCACGATGAGGCCCTCACCCGCCCCAATGACCATGCCTCGTGTACTTTCGGGATCCAAGGTGAGCAAGACCGACGAGCCCACTTCGGGCCATCTGGCACCCTCTGGACCATCCCGGAGAACCTGGCTCCCCGCAAAGGATTCCCATCTCGCGATCTCAACTGTGCCTCCGGTGCCCGTCCCCGGGTAATCGAGACCGAAAGAGATGGCCCTGAGATCCACCGCGCCGTCGCCCAAGGCAACGATGTACAGAAAGTAGGTCTCTCCAACCTCCCCCCGGAGTCGTCCGCTCTGAGCCTCCAAACCACAAGGTATCCCTTCGAGCGCCTCGCTCGGAGCCTCGCGCGGGGAGTAGTTCGTGAGGTAGGCGGCGAGCTTGACCGGGGAAGCCGCTGCGGCCGTCGGCAGAAGAAGGAGAAGGGCAGCCAGAGCAACCGCACCGCGTACCACGAGCGATCGAAGAGCCGAGGAAAACTTCGAGAGGGCTATGGGACCTGTGCGCATCACGTCACCTCCCAGGGCAGCTGACAAGCACACTATGCTCCTCGGCTCGGTCGAACGCTAGAGAAGACATGTCCAACGCTTTCCAAATTCAGATAAGCGACAACGCACGTCGGGTTGTCAGGGGCGAATCGTCTTGTCGAGCACGCACATTAACCGTATACGGCGCCTCTACTTGCGCTGACGTCAGAATCCCTCTCTATTACAAGGTCCCATTGGATGGCGAGCCCCCCTACTTCTTGACCGAGAGCGGGTATGGGAACAAGATGCCGACGCTGTCGGCACAGACCCTTTCACTGGAGGTGCGCGATGCATCTGAAATCCATCCTGTTCTTCTTGCTTCTCACAACACTATGCATCCATTTCCACAATCCTTGCCTACTCGCCAATCCTCTTTCCAACTGGCCGGCCGCGGAAGAGGACCCACCGGTTGATGTCCAGCATTACGACCTGTCTCTTGCCTTCAACCCGGCCTTGCCCTCCTTGAATGGAACCGCCACCCTAACGCTCGTTTGGGGGAGCGATCCGGACAACGTCCTCCAGCTCGACCTGCACGATCTCACTGCCAGCACAGTGACTGACGGCCAAGGCCAACCCCTATCGTTTACTCAGGACACGGCCGGCCTGGACATCACGGTTGTACCTGCGCCGACCCGAGGCGACACGGTTACCGTTGCAATCTCCTACGGCGGTACCACCACGCGCGGCTACTATGCTGCGGACAGCATAGCCTACACGCTGTCGGAGCCCGAAGACGCTCACTACTGGTTTCCATGCCGAGATGTGCCCTGGGACAAGGCGACCCTTACCCTCAACGGCCGCGTCCCGAACGACATGATCCTGGTGTCCAACGGCGTTTTGGATTCCACGACAGCCGCCGGCAATGATTCAATCTACCACTGGCGCGAGGATCACCCCCTCGCCACATATCTAATGTGCGCCGTCATGTCGGACTACGCGGTTATTCACGAACCCTCTTCGGTCACACCGTTAACCTGGTACATCTTTCCCGAGGACACAACGGACGCCGGTGTTGCCTTTCAACATGTCGGGGACATGCTTGCGTACTACGATAGCCTCCTGGTTCCTTATCCCTTCGACAAGTACGCCATGTGCGAAGCGGAGACAAACCTATCCATGGAGCATCAATCTGCGACACTGATTCAATCCTCTACGGTCCACGCCGGTCTCGCGGATGAGAAGACGGCCGCCCATGAATTGGCCCACCAATGGTTTGGTGACTTGGTCACTTGTGCGAGTTGGCAGGATATCTGGCTGAAGTAGTAGACCTGCTTCTGCTTTAGGGGAAACAGGTCGGCGGTCTCGGCTTCCCCCGCCAGCCGGGGTGCTGGCAGGCTGTCCATGGGCGTTGCGATGTTTCAGGCGGGCGGGAGCTGGTCGAGTGAGTAGCGAAGGTCGTACCGGACGGCA